>NZ_JASEEQ010000010.1 GCF_030019515.1 Nocardioides sp.
GCGGTGGCGCCGATCGAGCTGCTGATGCCGCCGGCACCGACCGCGCCCATCCGCTGCACCTGGGCCGGCCCGGGCTCGGCCGGTGCCGGCGGCATCAGCAGCTCGATCGGCGCCACCGCCTCGCCCTCGCCGGACGGCACAGGCACGTCCTCGGGCGGTGCGGCCCCGCCGGCCGCGGCCTCGCTCGGAGCGCCCTCGGACGCCGCCTCGGGAGCGGCCTCGGGCGCCGCGCCCGGGTCGGCGGTCTGGCCGGCGTCCGGCACCGGCGCGGTGGGCAGTGTCGGGCTCCCCGGCGACCCGGTCTCGGCGGGCACGTGCGGGGTCGGGTCGGCTCGGGACGCCGTGACGTCGACCGGTCCGTCGCGGTGGCCCAGCCAGGCTCGGGCGACGGCGTCGAGCACGCCGGCCGTCGCCGGCGAGGTGGGCGGCAGGGTGCCGGGAGGCACCAGGCCGACGTCACCGGTGACCACGGCGGCGGCCGAGCCCGTGTCGCCCAACTCGAGGACGAGTCGCGACAGGTCGGCCCCGAGCAGCGCGCCGAGCAGGTCGCGCACGCCGGTGGCGACCGTGTCGGGCTCCGGGAGTCCGGCCAGCGACACGGGCAGGGTGATGACCGTGGCGCCGTCGGCGGCCGAGGAGGTGAGGCCGGCCGCGACCTCGACGGCACCACCCGTGACCCGCAGCGTCTGGTCCTCCCGCACCACGCCGGGCAGGGGCACCGGTGCCGAGCCGTCCCAGTCGGTGACCTGGGCACGCACGGTGGCGATCGGCAGCCCCACCACGCGCACCCCCGTGGTGAGGTCGACCGGCGCCACCACCCGGCCGTCCGCATCGAGTGGGAAGACCGCGGTCGTGTCCGACCAGGGGCCCTCGCCGGTGGCGACCAGCCGGCCGACGCCGGCCCGCCACTCGGCGTACCTCGCGGTCAGCCCGCCCACGACCTGGCCGTCGAGCGCGACCCTGCCCTCGCCGCCGGCGGGTGGGACCAGCCTGGCGAGCGGGGTCGGCACCCGGGGGCGCGAGGGCGTGCTCGCCGTCGGCGCCGCCGCAGCCGGGGCGGTCGCGAGCGTCGGACCAGCGGCCGCCGGCACGGCTCAGCTCCCGCCGTGGTCGGCCGGCATCGTCCGGCCCGCCTTGGTGAACTGGGTGCGTACGCCGGCGAGCAGGTGCTCGGTGGTGACCACCTGGCCGTTGGCCGCCGCGCTGTACGCCGCGTCGAGGGTCGCGTCGCGGATCTGGGCCCCGGTGAGCGGGAAGGTGCGGGCCAGTCCCGTCCAGTCGACGCCGGCGACCGGGAGCTCGGGCGGTGCGACCTGCTGCCACAGCGCCGTGCGCTCGGCGATCCCGGGCTCCTCGAACTCCACGACGACGTGGAGCCGGCGTTGGAACGCCTCGTCGATGTTGGCCAGCAGGTTCGTGGTGAGCACGACCGTGCCGGGGTGCTCGCTGAGCCGAGTGAGCAGGTAGCTCACGTCCTGGTTGGCGTAGCGGTCGTGCGCATCGGAGACCTCGGTGCGCTTGCCGAAGATCGCGTCGGCCTCGTCGAACAGCAGCAGCCATCCCTCGCGGGCGGCACGGTCGAACACCCGGGCGAGCTGCTTGGAGGTCTCGCCGACGTACTTGCTGACCAGGTGGGACAGCTCGACCTGCCACACCGGCAACCCGGCCTCGCGGCCGATGGCCGCGGCGGCCATCGACTTGCCGGTCCCCGACGGGCCGTGGAACAGCGCGACCAGGCCGGAGACCGAGTCGTGGTGGGCGCCGAAGCCCCACCGCTCCACGACCTGCTGCCGGTGGCAGATGCGGTCGACCAGCCCGGTCAGTTGCGCGGCCCGGGCGGCAGGTACGACGACATCCGCGAGCCGGTGCACGGTGTGCAGCGGGCGGGCCGGGAACGACTCGTCGGGGCTGCCGACCGCCACCGGGCGGCCCAGCGCCCACTGGGCGAAGTCGGTGGTGGCGTGCAGGGAGCCGGACAGCACCGGGCTCGCCGCGGTGAGCTCGACCAGCCCGGCAGCCACCAATGGAGCGTCGGTGGCGAACAGGTCTGGTGCCGCGAGCACCGCTTCGGGGTGACGCGCGACCAGGGTGCGGGCGATCTCGCCGGTCAGGCCGGTGACACCTGGTCGGTCCGCCAGTCGGGCGAACATCGCGTCGAAGCGCGCGTCGACCTCGCGGGCCAGCGCCGCGGTGACGATGACCGCCTCGGCGGCCGAGAGGTGGCCGGCCCGCACGACCTCACCCAGCGGGCCGGAGCCGGTGAACTCCTCCAGCGGCGGCAGGCCCTCGCCCGTTGACCGCGGCGGGCGGCGCCCGAACAGGCCGTCGGGGCCGGTGCCGGAGCGGCGCTCCTCAAGCCGCGTGGCGATCAGCAGCTCCACGGCCGCGAGGGCCCGGTCGAGCTCGGCGACGTGGGCGGGAGCGAGGGTCACCCCGGCTCCCAGCCGACCAGGATGGTGGGTGTCCAGGGCAGCCGCAGGGCGCCGACCGGGTAGGGCAGCCGGTCGAGCACGAGGTCGAGCGGGCGGCGCCCGAGCCGCACCAGGACGACGCCGTGGTCGGGCACGAGCAGCGCCCGCCGCTCGAGCCAGTGGGCGCGCACGAATCCGGGGCTCGAGCCTGCGAATCCGGGCAGGTCGGTGGCGAACGCCGCGAGCGCGGCCTCGCCGGGCGCCGGGTCGGCCGCGACAGCGGCGGGTGGGGTCGGTCGCTCGTCGTGCCAGCCCGGGTCGCCCGCGAGCAGCCGCAGCAGCGGGTCGTCGCGCACCGGCCGCGGGTCGGCGGGATCCGGCTCCGGTCGGACCAGCACGGACAGCACGTCCAGCCGGACGGCGACCGGGTCGGCGCCCGGAGCCTGCGCGCACGCGGCCTCGAGGAGCAGGCGGAGCCGGTGGTGGAGGAGTACGACGCCGCCGTACGCCGACAGCCCGGGCGCCCCGGCCCTGTGGGGGCTCCGGTCGTCGATCGCCCGGGTGGCGCCGGGTGGCGTGGTGCCGCTCGGCTCCCGGCCGGTGGCTGTCGGTGCCCGCGCCGACCCCGGTCGCGGGTGGTCACCCTCGGGAGGGCGCGAGGCCACGTCGTCGCCGCCGGGGTCGGGCCGGTCGGGATGGCCCAGCGCACCCAGGAGCGCGGGTGACGGTGTCACGCCCGCGGCGTGGAGCAGCGCGAGGGCGGCCGCCCGCTCGTGCGGCGCCAGCAGCGCCAGTGCCTCGACGGTGACCGCGTCGTCGGTGGCCCGTGCGGCCAGTGCGCGCAGCTCGGCCGCGCCCGCGTCGCCCACTGCGGCGGTGCTCGCGAGCGCCTCGGCGAGCTCCGCGGCGCGGGCGGCCGGCGTCGCTGCCGCCGGGTGGGTCTCGTGCGGCGCGGGCGCGGCACGAGAGCCGTCGACCGGCCGCGCGCCGGTCGTCGTCGCGCCGAGCCGGTGCGCGACCTCGGCTCGGATCAGGCCGGCCCACAGCACCGCGACGACGTGCTCGTCGAGCTCACCCGGGTCCAGCTCGATTCGCACCCGCAGCTCGGCGATCTCTGCCCGGTCGTCGTCGGGCAGCAGGCCGGCCAGCGCCTCGTCGAGCTCGGCGCCGAGCAGCCGGTGGGCCACGTCGGTGAGCCGCCGTGCCAGGGCCGCCCCCTCCGACCCGGGGCCTGGCCGGATGCGCAACCGGCGCACCTCGTGGACGGTGGTCACGGGCCGAGCAGCTTCCCGAGGGCGTCGGTGCGCGACCGGATCGCCTTCAGCTGCGAGGCGGTGGCGCCGGCGGTCCCGAGCGCGGAGGTGATGGAGGTGAGCACCGAGGTGAGCGCCGCAGGGTTCTCCTCCAGCGCGTTCCCTCCGGCGGCGATCGTGACCTCCATCCGGTGCAGCCCGTCGTCGATGGCGGCGAGCTGCGGTGCGATCACGGCCTCGTCGCCGGCCGCCTTGGTCAGCGCCGCGCGGACGTTGCGGAGCACGTCGACCGTCCCGGACCCGACCTCCGGCCGAACCCGGACGCCGGGGTAGCCGCTCTTGCCGACCTGCCCGACCTGGCCGAAGAGGCGGGAGATGTCCTCCTTGGCGGTGTCGAGCTTCTGGTTGACCTCCGCGAACGTCTCGCGCATCAGCCCGTCGACGTGGTTGACCACCGAGGCCTGGTTGTTCGCCAGCAGGGTCACCACCTGGGCCTCGACCTGACCCTGGAAGACCGACGGCATCTCCTCCACCTGCTGGACCAGCAGGGTCTGCTCGTTCTTCAGCTCGGCGTAGACCTGCCGGTTCTCGATGACCCCCTTGTCGAGCGTGTCCAGCGTGACGGCGAACTCGCCGAGCCGGGACTCGAAGGTCGTCGTGGCCGCGAACGCGGCCTTCGCCTGCTGCTGCGCGACCGGCAGGTTGGTCCCGACCTGCTGGATGGCCAGTGCCGCCGGGACGACGCCGACTCCGATCAGCTTGTTCTGGTCGTCCTTGACGAGGTACGTCTGGTCGTCCGGCCCGGCCCCGCTGGCGAACACCAGCCCCGGGATGCCCTTGGCCTGGTCGAGGGTCAGCACCTCCGTGTGCGGCTCGATGCCAACCTTCTTGATGACTCCGTCCACGGCCGTCTTGACCTGGTCCGCCGGGGTGCCGAAGAACCCGCTCATCTCGATGTGGCCCGAGCCGGCGATGTCGGGGTACAGGTCCTCATACGAGTTGAGCAGGAACTCGTTCGGATCCGGGTCCCAGAGCGGGTCGATGCGGTCCTGGTAGCCCGGCCGGGCGTACCGCTCGGCCCAGTTCTCGCGCAGGCGCTTGCCCGGGTACTGGTGGATCATGCACTCCCGGTAGCGGCACAGGTGCACCTTGTCCGGGTCGAACGTCACGGGAGGGTCTGCGGGTGCCGGCGTGAGCGGGGGGTTGAAGGACATGACGAGGTTCTCCAGCCGGTCGACGAGCAGCTGGTCCGGGTGCTGGCAGGAGCCGCCGAAGAGCGCCTGGGTGAGTCCCGTCGGTGGCTCCCAGTGGTGGCGGTAGCGGCACTGCCAGACCCAACTGCCGCCGGAGTGGTCCAGCCAGCCGAGGACGACGCCGGGCTCGGCGGCGGTCCGCAGCACGGTCGCCGACATGAGGGTGCGGAACCGGAGCAGGTCGAGGGCGGCGACGTACACCTCGTTGAGGAACGCCGCCTTGTACTGCTGGACGCCGAGGAGGTCGGTGCCGGCGAGATTGATGTCCTGCAGCTTGGCCAGCGCCGCCGCCGACAGGGACGAGCCGACGCGCTGCACGATCTTGGTGCGCAGCGAGACGAAGCCGCCCATGACGGCGCCGGTCGAGGCGAAGGTCAGCGGTGCGCAGTCGGTGAGCAGCTCCTCCTCGGAGAAGTCGGTGGTGTCGACCCGCAGCCGGCCGCGGACGACGACCAGGTCGGCCCGCAGCATGTCGACCCGCGCGTGACCCTCGCACCCCTGGGCGGTGCAATTGTGCTGCGCCGGCCCCGGGTCGACGTGGGCGACCAGGACGACGGAGTACCCGGACCGGTCGCTCTCGATGAAGTCGAACGTCGGCGCACCGGGCGTGGGCGTCGGCTCCAGGGGAATCACGCCAATGGCGGCGGACTGGGCCGCGGTGAGCATGATCGCCTCGCCGCGCTGGTCGATCGCGAGCCCGGGCGCGATCGTGAGCCGGTCGCCGGCGCCGTTGACCGTGCCCTCCAGCCCGGCCGCGACGCCGAACCCGACGGTGCGCCCCAGGAGCCGGTCGCGGCCGACGAGGTGGTCGCGCTCGTCGTTCAGGTCAGCGGCGGTGAGGGTCTGACCGGCGGTGTAGACGGGGTACTGACCCAGCGGGGTGACGGTCATGTCGGCTCCTCCTGCGGTACGACGAGGTGATGGCTCATGGGGTGTGGTCCTCGGGGATGGCGCCGATGTCGAGCCGGTCCTGCGCCCGTCCCTCGTCGGCGCAGCTCCAGATCCGGATGCCGAGGCGGTGGTCGACCTCGCTCACGATCGAGCAGAGCAGGTCGCGCATGTCCTGCTGCCAGTTCTGCACCTGGGCCTTGGTGGCGGCCGGAGCCAGGGGAGGGAGCGTGAAGCCCCGGCCGACCCAGCAGACCCGGACCGAGACGTGGGCGGGCGCGTAGCGGTCGACGAAGGCGATCGCCTCTCGTCGCCGGCCGTAGTCGGCGAACCGGTGGTCACCGCGGACGAACAGGGTGGCGCGCAGCCACGGGTCGAGATCCGCGACGTCGGCGGCGACCGGGTCGGTCACCCGGAAGTGCTCGACCAGGTCCGGCGCCTTCGCGCCGGTGGCGTCGGCGAAGGCCAGGCAGAACCAGTTGACGAAGCCACGCGGCGTACCTCGCTCTCGCCACAGGCGTACGGCGCGGCGCAGGTAGGCGCGGCGGCGCCGCAGCCCGGCCGCCCCCTGCGGCCACGACGGCGGGAACGCGAACCCGGTCCACGACGCCAGCTCGTCCTGCACCGCCCACTGGTCCTGGAGCAGCGCGTCCTCGCCGGCGTCCCCGGGCAGCGCCGAGGGCCAGTGGTCCAGCGACTCCGGGGTCAGCCAGGTCTCGACGTCGTCGAGCGCGGTCAGGCCGGACCGCAGCAGGGTGTCGGCGAGGTCGAGGTAGGAGTCCAGCTGGGCGAAGGCGTCCTGGTCGTCCTGGTAGACCGCGGGCAGTCCCAGCGCAAGCGGGAGGTAGTCAGGACTGGGCATCGGCGTCCTCCGTCCCGAGCTCGAAATGGACCTCGAGACAGTCGCGCGAGGCGAGCACCGGTACGCCGCCCGCGGGCACGACGATCTCGCCCGACGGCCGGCCGTCGGCGGGCTGGCCGCTGAGGCTGCGCACCCACCGCTGGGGCGTCGTGCCGGCCGTGACGGGCGCGGGTGTCGCCGACCACCAGGTGCTGCCGGAGTCGACGCCCGCGGCGACGCGGACGGCCGTGCCCGGCGCCGAGCTGTTCGCCAGCCGGGTCCACGCGCCGGCCGCGACCGTGTAGACGCCGTTCGCGACCGGGTCGGCCTGGCCGGTGACGAGCACGGTGTCACCGGCGAACAGCCAGACTCCGCCGACCTGCGGCTGACCCGAGAGCGTGACCGGCGTCGTGGTCACGGCGCGGACGTCGGGCAGCACCGATCGGTCGGTCCGCTCCCAGATCAGGGGCTCGGTGTGCAGCCGGACGGGCGGGTCGCTGACCATCGCCCAGACCTTGCCGGCCTCCGAGCCCTCCGTGACCCGGACGACCGCGTTGACGACGCAGTCGTCGCAGGCGGCATCGTCGGCCCGCTGCCACGGGCCGGGCGTCGCGACCCAGATTCCGTTGTCGCTGGGCGGGTCCTGCGCGGTCAGCAGCACCCGGTCGCCGCCCGCGAGGGCTACCCCGTCGAGCTGGCCCAGGTTCTGCAGGCTCGCCCGCGCCGTCCCGGCGCGCACCCGCACCGGCGCCTTGACGACGGGTCCGTCGTGGACGACGGCGCGCACGTCGCTGACGCCGAGGACGGAGGGGTCGGCCGCCAGCACCTGCACCAGCTCCGTCACCGGGATCGCCGCACCCGGCGTCCAGCCGCCCACCGACGCCGGTGGCGTCGGCCACGGGCCGCGACCCGGGCCGATGTACCGCGCGGCGGTGCGGCTCTCGGGCCGTCCGGCCGCGAAGTACGCCGCCACGCGGGCCCGAGCGCGGGCCATGACCACCGCGCGGTCGACGCCGAGCGGGGTGTGCAGCCGGCCGGACAGCGCGACCGGGTAGTGCCGCACGAGCGCGATGCCGAGCTCGTCGCCGAACAGGCGCCGACGGCCGAGACCGGTGTACCGGTCGTAGTCCTCCTCGAGGATGTCGTCGAGGACCGACTTGAGGAAGGCCTCGTCGGTGCGCGCGGAGACGCGCGGCGCGACCCGCTCGACGACGACCGTGACGACACCAGCCCGGTCGGTGACGACGGTGCGGTCGCCGTGCCACGCGACGCCGGGCTGCGCGCCGGCGACCGCCCACGCCCGGGCGACCTCGGCGGCGTTGCGGGCGCGGGCAGCGTAGTCGTCGCCGGTCACCGGCTCGCAGCGCAACGCCTGGTCGGGCGTAGGCGGCCACACGGTGGTCGCGCCGAACGCCTCGTGGCTCTCGGGATCGTGCTCGGTGTCCTCGACACGCTCAACCAGCCGTGCGGCGAGCGCCGCGGAGGCGGGCAGCGCGCGCCGGTCGCGTTCGCGCTCGACCAGCAGCGCCAGCTCGTCGGCGAAGAGGGAGGCGAGGGGTGGCAGCCGGTGGAGCAGCTGCCTGGCGGTGGCGGCCCGGTCGTCGTCGGTGGCACCCGCGGGCAGCCCGGCGGTCGCCTCGTCGATCGCGGCCGCCACCAGGTCGGAGGCGCCCAGGGCGGCGGCCTGCAGCCGCGGCCGTCGGAGCACCCGCAGGCACGCGTCGACCATCCGCGGGGTCAGCGCGACCGAGGCGTCGCGCGCCAGTCGCACCACCTTGTCTCGGGCGGCCGCGACGGGGTGGGCCTCGGCGATCCGGGTGAGCTCCGTCGCGACGCTGACCCCGCTGCCACCGGGCTCGGGCCGTGCGAGGAACCGGGCGAGGGTGAGCAGCTCGCCGGGCGTCGGCCGCTCCTCCGCTGTGGTGAGCGGTGCCGTCGGCCAGTGGTCCAGGCCGCGGCCGGCGACGCGGTAGTGAGCGTCGGCGAAGCCGAAGGCGATCGCCTCGAGCACGGTGATGCCGGGATCGCTGGCGTTGAGGTCGGTCCAGGTGTCCTGGGTGTGGGCGCTGACCCGCGCCATGGCCTGCCGGACGAGCGTCGCGTGGTCGGCGTCCGGGGCGGACAGCGGCTCCAGCCGGAGCGGCTCGGGCCTGCGGGGTGGGCTCGTCACAGCTGCTCCTCCACGGTCACGTCGTGGTGGCCTGCCGAGGCGACCAGGCCGCGCACCGGGTCGACGGTCACCGGATCGGCGTGGCTGCCGTCGGGCAGGGTGAGGTCGAAGGTCTCGACGTGGTCGACCTCCGGCAGCGACTCCAGGAAGGTCACCACCGCCGAGGCGTAGAGCCCGCCGCCGAACCGGGGTGCGGCCCGCAGGGCGGGGTGCAGCCAGCGCTCCAGCTGGTCGAGGACCGCGGCCCGCCCGGCGAGCGAGGCGACCCCGCGGGCGAGCACGAGGTGGGCGGTGATCGTGACGGCGACGTACGCCGGCGGCACGACCGCGACCATGGCCGTCGCCGGCATCCGGGGGAGCAGCGCCCCCTCGATGGCCTCGGCCATCGCGACCGTGGGCACCGGCATCGGCTGGCGTCCCGCCGGCACCACGACCAGTGCGACGCTGCCGGGCCGGTGGCCCAGGGTGGGACAGGTGTGGGGCAGGCAGCGGACCGCGGCGAGACCGGGCACCGTGTCCCGGGCGAGCTGCTCGTAGTCCCAGGCGGAGACCGCGCGATCGCGGTGCCGCGGGTAGCCCGAGGCGCGACACAGGTACGACGCGTCGTCCTCCGCCGCGCGGCCGGGCAGGCCCGCCAGGCCGACGACCTTGGCGATGCCCGGAACGGCTCCGACCAGCCCCTTGACCTGGCCCGCCTGCAGCGCGACGTCGGGGGAGACCAGACCGGGCCGCGGAGCCTGCTCGCCGAGGGCGGCGTCGGGCACGACCTGCACCAGGGTGCCCAGCCGCCCTGGCTCGGTCGAGTCGAGGCGGAGCCAGCGGTGGCTGCCGTCGAGGTCGCCGCCGTCGGTGCTGCCCGCGGTCCACGCCTCCGGGGCCAGCACCCGCAGCAGCCCACTCTGCCGGAGGCCGCGGGTGCCGTCCGCGACCGCGGCGTCCTGCCAGCCTGCGGCCGTCGAGATCTGCCAGGTGCTCCGGCCGGGCGAGGCGCCGACGTCGGCAGGCACCACCTCGAGGTAGAGCGACACCGAGCCGCCGATCGCGGTGTCGGGCAGGTCGAGGCCGAGGTCGAGGTGGGCGGCGTCGTCGGCGCCGCCGAGAGCCACCGCCGTGACGAACGCCGACTGTGCCACGGTCGCGGTGGCGAGCAGCCGTCGGACCCGGAAGCCGTCGTACGCCGTCACGTCGGCGGGCGACACCCGGGCCGTCGTGTAGCTCAGCCAGAGCCGCTCGAGGCGCGGCGCCTCGGGCGGAACCAGCTCGGCAGCGGTCGGCTTGCCGGTGGCGCCCGGCACGCCCGCGGTCGCCGCCAGCCGGCCCAGGGCGTTCTGGAACGCGGTCCAGCCGAAGTCGCCGTCCTGCAGCCGCAGCCGCAGGTAGTGGCCCGGCTCGCCGGCGTACGCCAGGGGCTCGGAGCTGGGCCGGTTCGGCAGCCCGGTCAGGTCGCCGGCCAGGTTGCTCAGCTCGCTCCGGGAGATGTCGGTGTCGTCCCAGCCGGTGCCGTTCCACAGCTCGACAACCAGCTCTGCGGCGACCGTGCCGGTCTTGGTGGGCGTCTTCTTGGTGCTACGCCCCTTCAGCGACCCGAGCGGCGCCGTGGAGTCCGTCGCCCGGTCGCCGGCCTTGCTCGGCCCGGCGCGACCGACGTCGAGGCCGAGCCGGGTCAGGGGCTTGCCGAGTGCCTCGTCGGAGCGCACCACCAGGGCGTCGCCCTCGTGCGGCGTCGGGCCGAACGGCTCGAAGGCCTTGGTCAGGTCGAGCTTCGCGTCGCCCGCGTACGCCGCCTGCGCGGCGAGCCCGGTGACCTGCACCGAGAGCGTCACCGTCCGGAACCGGAAGCCGAGCGCGGCCGGGTCGAGCGGCGAGTCGTCCGGCGGCAGCGTCACCTCGAGCCACGGGAGGGCCTCACCCGGGCCGGGTGCGCACGCGCCGGTGAGGTGCACCCGCACCGAGCTCGCGCCGCCGTCGCGGACCGACGCCTCGGCCGAGATCGTGGCCGGGCCGGTGGTCGTCGACTGCCGCCAGGTGGCGCCGCTCAGGACCGCTGCGTCACCGCCGTCGAAGCGCACCGTGGCGGTCGCCGACCCCGTGCCGTCGGTCGCGAGGATGGGGTCGGCGAACCGCAACCGGTGGCCGGCGGTGAGCACGCCGGGAGTACCGGGGTCGTCGGCGAACGTCACGAACGCGCCGGCCCGGTCGTCCCACTGGACCGCGTGGTCGGCGAGGTCACCGACCTCGAGACGCCGCGAGCGGGATGCCTGCACCACGGGCACCGTGATGCCGTGGGCCTGGATCGGCTCGGTGGTGAGGTAGCGGCGCTCGCGACCGGCGTCGTCCTTCGCGCGCACCTCCGTGCCGGCCGGCACCTCGACGCTGGCGGCGCCCTTGTCGCGGACGAAGCCGACCGGCACCCGGTCGGGCACGGCCCCGGCGACCGGGATCCGCAGGATGTCCTTGAGCCACTGTCGGCGCAGCACGGCGGGCAGCTGGTCGAGGTGGTCCGCGAGGCCGGCGGCGAGGTCGGCGGTCGCGGCCAGGAGCGCCTGGTCGGGTCGCGCGAGGTCCTGCGGCTGCTCGTCGTCGTCGAAGAGCAGGTCGTGCCAGGTGGTGTCGGAGCCGGGGATCCGCACCGGCCGGTGTCGGGAGAGGACGGCGATCTCGCGGAGGGCGGCTGCGGAGTCCCGCGGGTCGACGAGGCGGCTCATCGCTGCTCACCCGAGACGTGGAAGGGCAGCACGAGATTCTGCGGACGGCGGTGCCGGTCGATGCGGTAGTCGATCTGGACGTCGACACGGTCCTCGGCGGATCCGGCGACCTGGGCGGTGACGGCGTCGACGAGCACCCGGGGCTCGGCGAGCAGCAGGGCCCGGCGGACGTCGTCCTCGAGACGGCGGCAGACCTCGTCGGTGCGTGGGTCGAAGACGTAGCGGTCCACCCCGGCCCCGAAGTTCGGTCGCATCACGCGCTCGCCGATGGCCGTGCGCAGGATCAGCACCAGCGCCTGCTCGATCCGCTTCTCGCCGCTGGAGGTTCGCAGCCCCTCGGTCGGGTCGTGGTCCCGCGGGTCGGCCCAGCGGACCGGGAACGACCAGCCGGTCCCGACCTGGGGGTAGCCCTCCCAGGTTTCGGTGGCGGGCTCGAGGCTCATCCCACGACCACCGTGGGCAGGCCGACCGCGACGCCGGCGCCGCAGCCGCACGGGTCGCCGGCGCGCAGCGCGGGGCGCCCCCCGACCAGCACCGTGGCCGAGCCGGCGGCGAACGGTGTGCTCGGCGGGTGCCCGGGCTGGATGACGCACGCGTGCAGGTCACCGAGCACCGCTGCCGGCAGGCCGCCGATCATGACGGTGGGAACGCCCGGCCCCACCACGGTCCCGCCGTGCGTGGTCGGGTCGGTGACCCGTGCTGCTCCTGGCACGTCGCGCTCCTAGTTGATGTTGACCATGGCGCCGCGCAACCCGAGGGTCGCCGAGGCCTTGATGTCGAACGTGGTCGACGCCTCCAGGGACGCGGTGCTGTCGGCCTTGCCGGTCAGCTTCAGCGCCTTGAGGTCGACCGTGCCGCCGGCCGCCTTGAGGCTGATGTCGCCCTGGCTCGCGTCGAGGACGATCCCGTCGTCGGAGATCTCGATCCTGTTGCCCGCGCCCGATGCCTTCAGGGTGATCTTCGAGTCCTGGTCCGACAGGGCCACCTCGTGTCCTCCGGAGGTGGTGAGGAGGATGCCGCCGTCGGAGCCCTCGGTGAGCCTGAGCTCGTGGCCCGACGCGGTCTTCAGCGTGCGCACCGCGTTGTCGCTGTCAGGTGTGTACGGCGGTGCGAACGCCCCGCTCCACAGGCTGCCCAGCACGACCGGGTCGTCGGTGCTTCCGTCCACGAAGCCGACCAGCACCTCCTGGTCGACGTCCGGCACCACGTAGAGGCCCTGCTGGTCACCGGCGTACGGCGTCGCCAGCCGCGCCCACACCGCGTCGCTCGCCCCGGCCCAGGGGAAGGCGACCTTGACGCGGGCGTGGTCGTCGGGGTCGGCGAGGTCGGTGACGACGCCGATGACCAGCGTGCGACCCGACCCCGTCGCGGCGCGCGGCGCCGGCGGGGTCAGTGCGGCGGGGTGGCCGAGCCCGAGCTCGGTGGTGAAGCTGCCCCGACAGAGGCGGTGACGGACCGAGCCGAGGTAGAGCGGCCCACCGAAGCGGCTGCCGGCGCCGTCCACCTGGATCCAGGAGTCGCAGCGCAGGGTGGCGTCGCCGACGATCCGGGCCGAGCCGCTCACGTGGCGCAGTTCGTCGCAACGCGTGCGGCCCGTGGCGAGCAGGTCGGTCTCCGCCGTCGTCGCGATCGCGGGCGACGCCGGGTGGTCCTCGCGCAGGGCCCAGCCGAGGTCGTCGACGACCGACGTGTGGTCCCTGCGGTCGCCGGTGCCCAGCCCGCCGGTGGGCGAGGCGGCCGCCGAGGTGACCTGCTGCTGCTGGTCCGGGTCCCAGCCGTCGGCGTTCGCGCTGCCCGCGAGCGTCGCGACGTCCTGGGTGACGTGGAGCTCGACGAAGTCCTTGGTCCACCTCAGTGCGGGAGGCTGCTGCGCCGCAGCCGGTGCCCGGAAGACCAGCGTCCGGTCGCGGACGTAGGTCACGAAGCCGAGCTGCTCCGCCCGCGCGACCAGGATCTCCCAGGGCCGCTCCCGGTCGATCACCGCGATCGGGCGGGTGGCACCGGCCTCGGCGTCGGCCTGCAGGCCGTAGTCGCTGGCGATCGCCCCGGCCAGGTCGCCGTCGGTGGTCTCCTCGAGGATCCGCGAGCGGGCGGGGCCGGCCAGCAGGATCGACCTGCTGCGTGCCTCGACCCGCAGCGTCGGCGCCTGATCTGCGGTGAAGTGGCCGGTCACCGCCGTCACCACGCCGGCGAAGACGGTCGAGAGGCTGCTGTGATAGCCCAGGCTCACCTCGACCTCGGCGCCCGGCACCAGGGGGCCGGAGTCCGACCACCGCACCGCCCGCTGGTCGGGGTCCCAGTTCTGCACCAGCAGCGTGCATCGGGCGTGACGGTTGACCTCCTCGGCCACGTCGACCTCGATGACGTCCTGCGCGAGGCGGGGCTCGACGGGGGAGCCGCCGACCCTGAGCTCGATGGCGGGCCGATCCGTGCTCTGTGTGGACCCGGGCATCAGGACTTCTCCTTCGGCGGCAGCATCAGCACCGAGCCGACGTCGAGGACGCGCGGGTTGCGCAGCCGGTTGGCGGCCGCGAGCGGCCGCCACCACGCGGCATCGCCGTACACCTCGTGCGCGATCAGGTCGAGCCGGTCACCCTCGGTGACGAGCCAGGTCTGGTAGAGGTCCGGGGAGTTGGTGCGCTCGGTGGCCGTGCGCACCTCCGGGGCGACGACCTCCTGCAGCGTCGCCTTGACGGTGGCGCGCAACGGCAGCCCGCTGCGGTCGAAGAGCGTGTAGGTGACGTCGGCCTGGGTGAGCACGCCGCGGAAGTCGAAGGCGCCCCAGTGGCAGTGCAGGTAGTAGGGCTGGTGCGTGTCGGACTGCAACCGCGCCAGCCGCAGCAGCCCCTCGATGCGCTCCGAGACCCCGGCCGCCGACTCGAGCACGCCGGTGCCGTCGAAGAACAGGTCGAGCGCGATCTGGTCCGGCTCCCCACCGGCGTACGACGTGTCGGGCGTGCTGGCCCCCGTCGAGCGGGTGTTGCGGTAGAGGTTCTTGCGGGTGAAGGACAGCTGCGTCGGGTTGAACAGCGCCAGCCACGGTGGCCCGGCCGGGCGCCGGAACTCCTGGTCGGAGAACGGCTGGATGGCCAGCTTCGCCAGCTGACGCTCGTCGAGGATCACCGGTCCCACTCCTGCCTCAGGATCTCCAGCACCCGCTCGCTGGCGCGGCGCACCACGAGGTCGAGGTCGTCCCCGGAGAGCCCCGTACCGGCTGGGCTCGCGGCGGCGCCGCCCGCGCCGGCCGTGCCGGGCTCGCGGGAGAGCACGACCTCGGTGACGATCTCGGTGATCACGACGGGCATCTCAGCCCTCCAGCCCGACCAGGCGCAGCCCGTGGTGCGCGATCTCCATGGTCTCGACCGCGATCGCCGCCGACTGGGCGTCGAGGTCGGGGCCCGACATCTTCGCCGGCCAGCCGCGGGTGAACGCCCACGCCCGCACCGGCACCAGCTCGCCGTCGCGCCAGGTCAGCAGGTGAACCTGGCCGTCGCGGGGCTTGACCGAGCCGGTCGCGAGGAGCTCGTTCCACCAGGACCACAGGCCCAGCCCCGGGCCGGCGCCCTGCTTGAGCACCAGGTTGCCGAACCCGACCCGCGACGGGAACCGGTGGGTGAACCGGTTCTCCCCGCCCTCGGCGTACTCCTCGACGCCCACCTCGCCGCCGAGGCCGGAGCACTGCGAGAAGGTGTGGTCGTCCAGCCCGTCGATCTCGAGACGGAAGTGCGCGCCGAGATGCGGGTAGGAGCGGACGGCAACGGCGCTCACGTCAGGCGACCTCGACCTGGACGCCCTCATGCACGATCTCCATCGACTCGATGGCGATCTCGTTGCCGCTGCCCTTGAGGCCCGGGCCCTCGATCTTGACCGGCCACGCGTTCTGGATCTTCCAGGTCATCACCGGCTTGCGCTCCTCGTTGAGGAGGCTGACCGTGACGGTCCGGCGATCGACCGAGCCGGCGCTGATCGAGTTGTACCAGTCGAACAGGCCGGTGCCGGCCTCCGCCGGGACGATCCCGCGCTTGAAGGTGACGTTGCCGTACTTGCGCAGGCCGGGGATCTTCATGACCGAGAGGCTCTTGTCGTCGCCGCCGCGGTAGTCGACCGCGTCGGCCTCCATGGTCAGGCCGCTGACCTCGGAGAAGGACGAGGTGTTCTGGGAGTCGCCCCAGCTCACGTGGAAGTGGAGGGTGGTGAGGGGATACACGATGGTGGCCTTTCACTCGCTCGGGATCACTCGGAGAGCCGCTTGTGGCTGAAGCGGAAGACGACGAACTCGGCGGGCTTCGCGGGCGCGATCGCCACCTCGGTTATGACCAGGCCGTTGTCGATGTCGGCCTCGGTCATGGTCTGGCCGAGCCCGATCCGCACCCGGTAGGCCTGGGCCGCGGTGTCGCCGGCGAGCCCGCCGGAGCGCCAGAGCTGGTCGAGGAAGCCCTCGACGCTCGCCTTGACCCGCAGCCAGGTCGTTGCGATGTTGGGCTCGAAGACGACCCACTGGGTGCCGCGGTCGACCGAGACCTCGACGAAATTGAACAGCCGGCGGACGTTGATGTAGCGCCACGTCACGTCGTCTGTCGCGTTGCGTGCACCCCACACCCGGCTGCCCCGGCCGGGGAAGCTGCGGATCAGGTTGACCGACGCCGGGTTCAAGGCCTCCTGCCGGGCCTGGGTGTACTGCTGCTCGAGTCCGACGATGCCGCTGACCCGCTCGTTGCCGGGGGCCTTGTGGACGCCGCGCTCCCGGTCGGTCCGCGCCATCACGCCGGCCACGAATCCGCTGGGCGGCACGAAGCGGTAGCGTTCGGTGGACCTGGGGTTGAGGTCGAGGATCTGCACCCAGGGTGCGAAGACGGCGGCGTAGGACGACGAGACCGCTGTGTTGCGCCACTTGAGCACCTTGGTGTCGTCGCCCTTCGGGGCGTCCAGCACGGCGAACCGGCGGAACTTCTCGCAGTGCCGCACGAGCGCGTCGACCATGGCGTACTGCGCGAGCTCGTCGCCGAAGCCGATCAGGTCGGGGCAGGCGACCATCGCCGGCTCCGGCTCGAGGTCCAGCGCCGAGACCGCGCGGATGTAGTCCTGCGGTGTGGGGTCCACGTCCCGGCCGACGATGTCGGGAACGGCGAACGCCGGCATGGTCGTGGGGCTCGGTGCCCCGGCGCCACCCGCCCTCACCGCCACGGTGATGAGCGTGGAGACCGCGTTCACCACGCCGTCGCGGGCGTAGTACTGCGGGTGCTCGGGGTCGAGGGCGAGACCGCGGAACTGCTCGCCGACGCCCGCCCCCGAGACGGTGAGCGAGAAGCGCAGCGGATAGAACCGGGTGGCGACGAAGCGCCGCACCGCGCGGGTGCCGCCGGCGGCCGAGGCGACCGAGGCCGTCTCGGCGAACGACAGCACGTAGACGTCACCGCCCAGCGCCTGGACGTCGGTGACTGCGAGCAGGTCGGTCGCGCTGAAGCTGACCCGGTCGCCCTTCTCCGGTGCCCGGCCGCAGCGCACCAGCACCCCCTTGTCCGCGGTGTCGGGCACGAACTGCACCGAGGTGAACGACGCCGTCAGCGACGCCGCGTTGGCCGGGGCGTCGATCGTGAAGCCCGGCGTGGCGCCGGACGCCGCGCGGGTCAGGACGACGGGGGTGCCGGCAGCCGGCACCAGCCGCAGCTTGGTGTCGGCCGGCACGAAGCTGTACGCCGTCGTGAGCTGGTCGACGGTCGGGTTGGTCCAGTCGCGGGTCTCGGCGAACGTCTTGACCGACAGCAGCGCCTCGACCTCGATCGGTCCTGCCGGTGGCGGCTTGGGGAACCGGAACGCCTTGGTCGTGCCGGCGATCCACACGCCCTCGCTGCCGTCGCTGGCCCACGCGTGCAGCGAGGTGGTGAGATCGGTCTCGCCCGGCTCCAACCCGGCGCTCTCGAGCCAGGTGATGGCGCCGAGGGCGATGTCGGTCGAGCCGGCCGCCGCGATGCTTCCGTGGAACCGCTCCACCCGCTGGGTGAACTGCGAGCCCGCGGCCGCCGTACCGCTCGAGGTGGCGGCGGTGACCGTGAGCCCGGAGCCGTGCGGCGCGGCGTCGGTCGCCCGCCACGTGACCCGGGTGCGGTCACCGAGCTCGGCCTGCACGACGTCGCCCTTCTTGATGCCGGTGCCGGTGACGGTGAACTGGGTGGCCGCCGCGGGCACGACGCCGGTGATGACCGAGCCGGCCGGCAGTGAGAAGGCGCCGCCGGTGGTGCGGTGCAGCGTGACGGTCGTGGCGGTGACCGCGACGACCGTCGCCTCGGTGGACGTGGCCGCGCCGTTCGGCTGCAGCATCCGGACCTCGTCGCCCCGGGAGATGCCGGCGGTGCTGTCGACCTTGATCTCGGTGTCGCCGGAGAACGCCTTGGTCTCGAGCGTGCTGGCGCTGAAGAGCTGGGCGGACCCGCTGTCGCGGTCCGGCGTCGCCGCCACGACGAGGCCGACCGCCCACGACCCGGGCGAGCTCGCCGTGACCTGGAAGGAGTCGGCGGCCGCGCCGTCCTTGACCTTCCACGTCCCGGCGATGGACGGGTCGGCACGGACGACGAACGCCGCCGGACCGCCGTTCTCGAAGAAGCCGTAGACCGCCTCGGCGGTGTAGCCGTCGGCGGCGTTCCCCTCGAAGATCCGCTGGAAGTCGGTCCAGCCGCTGAGCCGGGTGGCGACGCGTACCGGCCCGCGCCTGGTGCTGCCGACGACCGCCAGCACGCTGGTCGAAGCGGGGGCGACCGGTTGCGGTCCGCTGGGGACCTCCTCGACGTACACGCCGGGGGCGAAGTAGGTGCTCACGGGTTGTCCTCCAGGGGTTTGATCACGCGGAGAGGACCGCGTGCAGTCGGGTGTCGGTCTGGAACGGCTCGAGGGCGAACCTGCCGGCCGGCTGGCCGTCGACCTCGAGGTCGAACGGTGTCTCGACGGCGGTCCAGTCGCGCAGGTCGGTGCGATAGGTGCCGGGGGAGCTGGGGACCGGGTCGGTGTCGATCGCCGGCTGCCCGGGCGGCACCAGGCGGACCGTGTGGCCGGGTGCGGGCGCGGGCGCCCTGGTGGTCAGCACGACGGTGACCGTCTGCTGCACCGGCGTCAGGTCGAGCGTGGCGTCGGTGGTGACCGTGAGGTCCGTCGTGGGGTTGGTGATCGTCGCCGCCACGAGTGGGTCGGCGACGCTGATCCGGACGACCGGCCGGCGCCGGTCGCGCTCGGCCTGAGTGAGGCCGGGGTCGTCGACGGTGTAGCGGGTCGGGGCGTGGACGACCACCTCGTCTCCCTCGGTGGCGACCGCCCACCACCACGGTGTCGGCGGAAGCAGCCGGGCGGCCAGGCCGGGCACCGGCCGCTCGGTGACGGCGTGGCGCACCCGCACCGTGTGCCAGACGATGCGGGGGTCGGGTGGGATGAGCGTCATGGCGCCCCCACGTAGTCGATCTCGTGGGACCGGGTCCGGCGCTCGCCGTCGGCGTCGGGCAGGAGCGGCGCCGGCGCGACGTCGACGGTGTAGAAGAGCGAGAGCCGGCCGTTGCGTCCCAGCGCGCTCCAGATCTGGTTGCGTTCGTCGGCAGTGGTGTTGCGGAGCCGGACCGTCACCCGCTCGACCTGCTCGGCCAGCGCCGGCGAGAGCTCGCCCGAGCCCAGGATGGGTCTGGTGTGGAACGCGGAGACCACGCGGGACAGCCGCTTCTGGGCCTCGTCGTGCTTGCCGACGTAGGTCAGGAGGTACTCCAGCCGCAGCTGCAGCGGCGGGCGCTGCAGACCGTTGAGGGTGTCGACCAACGGCCGGTTGCGGGTGTGCTCGTGCTCGTCGACGGCGATCAGCGCGATCACCGGCTTGTCCTTGGCCGGTGCGGTGTCGGCGTTGGAGAGCGAGTGCACCGTCCAGGTGCCGACGTCGGGGACCCGCGTCTGGAGGAAGGTGACCAGGGCGTCGGTGACGAGGTCGATCATGTGCCTGTCTCCCAGTCGACCTCGACGTCCTCGAGCGCGGCCACCGACTCCTTGATGAAGGCGTCGACGTCGGCGAGACCGCCGACCGAGTGGGTGCGCCGGGTCCGGACGTCGAGGATCCGGCCGCGCAGACGACGGATCCTGGTCGCGACCTCCCGGGGCTCGAGCCAGAGCTCGAGGTGGAAGCGGTGCTTGATGACGGGCTGGTTCGGCGCGAAGGCCATGCGCGATGATCACGCGGGCCCGGTCACCGCCCGGTCACCGTGATCTCGGGCCGGTCACCGGGCCGTCACGGCGCCGATCACGGCGCCGGTCACGGTCAGTCGCGCAGGAGCTGGTCGCGCTCGCGCCGCAGGTCGCGCAGCGAGTGCTGCAGTCGCATCGAGAGGCGGCGCAGCTCGGCGTTGGAGCTCTCCAGCTCGCGGATCGCCCGGTCGTACGACGCCGTCGACGGCCGGCTCGGCCCGGAGGCGACCCGGGCGACGGCGACCGTCTCGGGGAGCGGCTCGATCCCCAGCTCCTCGGCCAGGACGAGCCGGCACTTCTGCAGCTGGCGCTCGGCGAGCTGCGGCAACCCGGCGGCGGCGTACAGCTGCATGACCAGGCGGTGGAGGTCCTCCCGCAGCGGCTCGACGTCGACGGCGGTTTGCGCGTAGGGCAGGGCCTCCTCGGGCTCGCCGCGGTGCTGGTGCCACTGAGCGAGCCGGATCAGCAGCTGGAAGTGCTGGTCGGCGAGGCGGGCGCGCTCCGCGAGCGCCCACTCGGTGAACTGGCCTAGGAGGAAGTCGCCGCGGTACAGGTCGAGCGCCTGCTGGGCGAGCTCGGCATCGCGCTCGGTCCACCTGTCGAAACCCGCAAGCCTGGCATTCATCGACTCGAACTCGAGTACGTCGACCCACAGGTCGCAGTCCTCCGCCACCCTCAGCCCGTGGTCCGCGGTCGTCAGCACCGACTCACGGGCCACCCCATCCGGCTCGAGCTGGCGGCGGAGCCGCCAGATGGCCGTGTTCAGCCGCCGGCGGGTCTGGCCCTCGCTGGCGGGACGCTCGCCCACCGCGTCGGCCAGGCGACCTCGATCGATCGGGGTGCCGCGCTGCAGGAGGAGGCACGCGAACAGTGCGGTGGAGGCGGGCGTCAGCGGCAGTCGGCGACCGTCTCTGCTGAAGTCCCCAGTCCCGAAGAGGTGCCCGCAGACCGAAACCATTGCTCCAACTCCTCCCGAGGGACTTGTGCACTGCGGCAACTCCACGCGATCGATGGGGTGAGCCCGACTCTCCTGGGCAGGGGAGGATGCGGCCGCGCCACCGCTCTCCGGCCCTTCTGGAGGTTGGCTGTGAGGGCGTCGCGCACCCGCTGATGGCGCAGTCGACGGTCGGCAGGGCGGAGTCGTCGTCGACCCGGACCGACCATGACGGGTGCCTCCCTCGGTGGCGATCGATGCACGTCCGGCGCCGTCGTCACGGTCGGACGTCGGCTTCGGCGGTGAACGAAGGCGGTGCGGACATTCGTCGTGACGAGCAAACGACGATCTGGGGGCGTCCCGCAATAGTCACAACGGGCGGCTTCGGCAGGCGACCGTCGTGGGAGTGGTGCTGGCCCTGCTGCGCACCGCGCGCGTCGACGCGCAGGCACGCTGACCATGGCCCTTGCCCGACCTGCGAAACGGGATGGACCCGGACACCAGGTCGGGGGACGGTCGTGGTGTCCGGGTCCAGGGGGACGCTCGGGGGCGTTCTCCCAGGGGAGAGGGTCAGGTGGGTTGGCCGGCGAGGCCGAACGCCTCGGCCGGGTCGGCGTTGGGGACCTGCATCTCGAAGGTGTCGGTGACGACGGTGTAGTCGAAGTAGCCCATGCGGGCGATGGGCTTGATGCGGGGGATGTCGAGCCTCCCGTCCGGGGTGAGGACGTTGTCGTCGATGTGGATCCGTTGGACCTTGGCGAAGACGATGTCGATGGTGCCGACGTTGGAGTCACCGGTCATGCGGTGGGTGGAGAGGTAGCGGCACTCGAAGTGCACGGGGCTCTCGGCCACCAGCGGGATCGGCGCCAGCTCGGCGTACCCCTTGGTGACCCCGCAGCGGTCGAACTCGCTCTCGTGAGGCGGGAGCGCCATCGCGCTGATGTTGACGGCTTCGCGCAGATCCCAGGTGGCCATGTTCCAGACGAACCAGCCCGTCTGCTCGGCGTTGAGGACGGTGTCCTTGCGGCGGCCGTCGGGGTACTGGTTGGCGGAGAACATCACCATCGGGGGGTCGAAGGTGAGGTTCTGCCACTGGCTGTACGGGGCGAGGTTCGCCACGCCGTCCGGAGAGACGCTGGACAGCCAGCCGATCGGCCGCGGGACGGTGCAGCTCTTGAACGGGGAGAAGGGCAGCGGGCTCTTCTCGGTGGCGGGGTCGTACTTCATGGCGGAGGTCCTTGCGGGTGGAGGTCTGGGATCACTGATGGACGGTGGCGAGAAGATGGCGTGCCGCGGCCTCGTTGCGGATGCGTCCGGAGAATGCGTAGTAGAGGCCGCCGGCGACGACGAGGCCGAGGATCCAGGTGATCTCGGCGCCACCCATCCAGTTGGCGATCGGGCCGACGTAGAAGGTGCTGTTCATGAAGGGGATCTGGATCAGCACACCGAGCGCGTAGGCCACGAAGGCGCCCTTGTTGAATCGCCCGTAGACGCCGTCGGGGTCGAAGAGCGCGTCGACGTCGTACTTCTCCTTGCGGACCCAGTAGTAGTCGACGAGGTTGATGGCCGACCACGGGGTCATGAAGTAGAGCAGGAAGAGCAGGAAGTCGGTGAATGACGCGAGGAAGTTGTCGGTCGCGGCCAGCGCGATGGCCAGGGCGGCCGCGGAGATCAGGGTGATGTAGACGGCCCGGTGGCGAGGCGCGATGCGGGACTGGCGGGTCAGGCTGGTCACGATGGTGGCCACCGACATGTAGCCGCCGTAGGAGCTGAGCGTGTTGCCGGTGAGCTTGCCGCAGATCACCGCGAGCAGCACCACGGCGGAGAGCGCCCCGCCGAGGTCGGCCAGGAAGCCGACCTGGTTGCCGAGGAAGTCGACGCCGCCCAACGCGGCGGCCAGCGCGCCGAGGATCATCGCGGCCGAGGCACCGACGACGCTGCCGAGGAAAGTCCAGCCGATGGTGGCGGACTTGGGCGTGTCCTCGGGCAGGTAGCGGGAGTAGTCGGCGATGTAGGGGCCGAAGGTCAGCTGCCACGAGGCGGCCAGGGAGATGCCGAGGATGAACGGAGCGGCCGCGAACGTGCTGTCGGACAGGGCGTCCGTGGTGGCGGGCTCGGTGATCAGCTTGATGAACAGGCCGGTGAAGACCACCCCGCTGAGCACGGCCGCGAGGTGGGCGAAGCGATGGATGTGGCGGTAGCCGAAGATGGCGAGCACGGTGGACATCACGGCGAAGACCACCGAGCCCACCTCGGGCGACGTGTGGAACAGGCGCGACATCGCCTGGCCGCCGAGCACCAGGCCGGTGGCGTAGAACCCGAGGAAGATCATCAGCGCGAGGACGAGCGGGAGGATCGCGCCGAAGTAGCCGAACTGCGCGCGGCTCTGGATCATCTGCGGCACTCCGAGCCGCGGGCCCTGCGCGGAGTGCAGCGAGGTGAAGAAGCCGCCCACGACGTTGCCGAGGATGACGGCGGGGATCGACCACAGGGCGGTATTGCCCAGGATGACGAAGAGGGCGCCGGTCACCACGGCGGTGATGGAGGTATTGGCGGCGAACCACACGAAGAGGAGGCTGCGTGGGGAGCCATGGCGCTCGTCGAGCGGAACGTGGTCGATGGATCGCTGTTCGATGCTGGAGCTCGTAGCCATGACGGTCCCTAATCTCTGGGCGTTCACTCGACCGAGCTGGTGCGGTCGTGTGAGCAGCGTCTCAGTGGTAGAGTCCGTATGCAACCAGTATATCGGTGGCATATCAAGAGGTCGGACGGAAAATTCTCGTCCGGCAATGCGGCGCCGATCGTCCGGCCCGGGCGTGGGCCGTAGGATCGCTGGACCAAGGAGGCCGTAGAGCGATGATCGAGACGGGCAAGGCTGCGCAGGCCTACCGCGACATCGAGCGCATGGTGGTGTTCGGCGAGATCGAACCGGGCTCCCTGGTCTCCGAGTCGTTCCTGATGGAGCAGACGGGGCTTGGTCGCACGCCCGTGCGCGAGGCGTTGCAGCGGCTCTCGCGCAACCGGATGGTGGAGATCCATCCGAACAAGGGCGTGCTCATCCCCTCCACCTCGGTGGAGGCGCAGCTGCGCATGCTCGAGCTGCGACGCGTCCTCGAGTCCCTGGCGGTTCGCCTGGCGTGCGAGCGGGCCGGTCAAGCCGATCGCGACGGGATGGGTGCCATGGTGGAGCGGCTCGAGGGGGGCGGCTTCGATCTCAAGGGCTACGCGGAGACGGTGCGTGGCACCCACGACCTCATCGTGCTGGGAGCTCACAACGAGTACCTGGCCGACGCGATGGCCCCGTTGCAGGGCCTCTCCCGCCGGTTCTGGTTCACGCACGTCACCGACGTCGACACCGAGATCAAAGCCGGTGCCAACCTGCACGTCGCCATCCTGAAGGCCATCCTCGACAGGGACGCCGACGCCGCGGAGGCGGGCGCCTTGGACCTGAACGACTACCTGGTCGACTTCTCCTACGCCACCCTCGGCCAGCAGGTCAGGCGCCGGTGATCGCGCAGCGCGCGTTCGGCCGGCCTGGTGTCTGGGATAACAGACACAAGACCGTCGGGTGACTCCTGCGGCGGATCCGTCTTGGCATTGGAATGGCACCCATGAGCTTGCACCTGAAGCGGAGCCACGAACACGAGCGCCGTCGCCGGCGCAACGGCGGGGGAACCACGACGGAGCTGGCGAGCTTCCCGCCTGGGGCCGACGCCGGCTCCGACTTCGCATGGCGGGTCAGCCTGGCCGACGTCGTGCAGTCCGGTCGTGATCGGCCGACCGTCAGGGGTCCGGCTGCGGCCTGCGCGCGTCGTTGGCCGTAGAGTGCCCCTGCCAGTCAACCTCCGATGTCGGAGCCAGGGAACCCGGTGAGAGGCCGGGACTGACGCGCAGCGGTATGGGTGACGGGCGAGGCACGTAGCGATACAGCCACTGGATCGAGCATGGGGATCCGGGAAGGCGCCCCGTCCGGTCGATCCCGAGTCCGAAGACCTGCTGGCCCTAGCGGCGATCGCCGCCAGGTCGAACGGATCCCGCGCCCGGGTCCCAGGCCCGAAGGACCAGCCGGTGGCGATCACCTACCGCAAGCGCAGCGATCGGTGTCCCGGTGCGCTGCGGCCGTGGCCGGCCGAGGACGGCCTCCTCGTGCGGCTGCGCCTGATCGGCGGGCGCATCTCCGCGACCAGTCTGCGTTCCCTGATGTCGGTTGCCGAGGAGTACGGCGACGGCCGGGTCCATCTGACGTCGCGGACCAACCTGCAGATTCGTGCGCTGCCCTCGCATGACGGCCGACTTCCCGACGAGGTCCTTGCGGCCGTCGAGGCCACGGGGCTGCTACCCAGCCAGGCGCACGACCTGGTCCGCAACGTGATGGTCTCGCCGCAGACAGGATTGGCTGGGGGACGGGCGGATCTGCGTTCGGTCGCTGCTGCGCTCGACGCGGCGCTGTTGTCGGAGCCGACCCTGGGGGAGTTGCCCGGCAGGTTCCTCTTCGTGCTCGACGACGGCAGGGGAGACCTCCTCGATCGACGCTGCGACCTCGGTCTGGTCGCTGCCGACGCCGCAACATGCCAACTGCGGATCGGGGACGGGCACGGCCCACTCGTCGCGCTCGATCATGCTGCCGAGGAGTTGGCTGAGCTCGGGCTCCGGTTCCTGAGCAGGCGGGGGAGCGGACCGACGGCGGCATGGCATGTCCGTGAGCTCCCGTCCCAGCTCGCGGCGGCGTCGGCACCCGATCCACGACTTCCGCAATCCGTTGGCCCGCTGGCGTACGGCGAGGTGCCCGGCGGCCACCACCTGGAGGTCCCCGAGGGGCTGCTCGACCGTGCCTTGGTCGATTCGCTCACCTCTGTCTCAGAGATCCTGATCGTCACGCCCTGGCGCGGCGTCCTCGTCCCGGGGGAGTCCCGATGACCCTGTCCCGCCCACCGTGCCGCTACGAGTACGTCGACAATGGCCCGGCCATCTACGTCGACTCCTTCGCCACCATCCGCCGAGAGGCCGACCTGTCGGCGATCCCTGTCGACGCCGAGAAGCTGGCGGTGCGGATGATCCACGGAAGCGGACAGGTCGATCTTGCTGCCGACCTCGTCGTGCATCCGCGGATGGTGTCCGCAGCGCGCACCGCCTTGGAGGCGGGCGCGCCCGTGCTGTGTGACGCGACGATGGTGGCGACCGGCGTCACCCGGAGCCGTCTACCGAAGGACAACGATGTGTTGTGCTTCCTCAACGATCCCCGGGTCCTGGGTCTCGCGAAGCAGTGGGCAACCACGCGCACCGCCGCTGCGGTCTCGCTGTGGGAGCCCTACCTGGACGGTGCCGTGGTCGCGATCGGCAACGCGCCGACCGCCTTGTTCCATCTGCTCGAGCTCATCCTCGATGGCGGTCCCCGGCCCGCTGCGATCGTCGGCTGCCCGGTCGGTTTCATCGGTGCCGCAGAGTCCAAGCAGGCCCTTGTCGACTTCCACGGGGAGCATGGGATCGACATCCCCTTCGTCACCGTCCGCGGTCGCCGTGGCGGCTCGGCGATGACCTCCTCCGCGCTCAACGCACTCGCCCAGGAGATCGAATGAACGGCACCTTCACGGTCGTGGGAATCGGCCCGGGCGATCCGGAGCTGATGACCCTCAAGGCCGTTCGCCTCATCAGCGAGGCGCAGGTCGTCGCCTTCCACGCGGGGGTGAGGAAGCGGTCCCACGCGCGGCGGATCGCCGACTCCGTGATCCCCGTCGGGGTCATCGAGGAGGAGCTGCGCTACCCGGTGACGACCGGCACCACCGACCATCCCGGCGGGTACGTCGGCGCGATGGCCGACTTCTACGAGGAGTGCGCCGCACGGCTCTCCGCGCACCTGGACGCTGGGCGGGACGTCGTACTCCTCGCCGAGGGGGACCCGCTGTTCTACGGCTCGTCGATGTACCTGCACGACCGGTTCAAGGACGTCTATGACAGCGCGGTGGTGCCGGGTGTGCCTGCGTTCGCTGCGGCGACGGCTGCGGTCTCGACGCCGTTGGTCAGGCAGGCCGACGTCCTCACGGTGCTGACGGGCACGCTGCCTGAGCCCGAGCTGGCCCGCAGGCTGGCCGACACCGACGGCGCGATCATCATGAAGCTCGGTCGTACCTTCCCCGCCGTGCGGTCCGCGCTGGAGCAGGCCGGACGGCTCGATGGTGCGTGGTACGTCGAGCGTGCCTCGCAGGCGGAGGAGCGTTGGCTGCCCGTGGCCGAGGTGGACCCGGACTCGGTGCCCTACTTCTCGCTGGTCTTCGTGCCGGGTGACACGGCGCAGACGCCGAGTGCGGAGCGCATGCGCGTGGGCCTCCACGATGCCGGACCTGTGGTGGAGGAGAGGCCCGCGGCCGAGCTGCTGGTCGTGGGTCTGGGCCCGGGACCGGACGGATGGCTGACTCCGGAGACCGCCGATGCGCTTGCCGGCGTCGACCATGTCGTCGGCTACGGACGCTACGTCGAGCGGGTACCGCAACGCGCCGGCCTGACGCGCCACGCCAGCGGCAACACGGTCGAGGTCGATCGCGCCCGTGCAGCGCTCGACCTGGCCCGGGCAGGGGAGAAGGTGGCCGTGGTGTCCGGCGGCGACGCCGGCGTGTTCGGGATGGCATCGGCTGTCTTCGAGGCCGCCGAGGATCCGGCGTACGCCGACGTCACGATCCGGGTCCTGCCCGGACTGAGCGCGGTCCAGGCGGTCGCGGCACGCGCTGGCGCGCCGATCGGTGCCGACTTCGCCGTCGTCTCCCTCAGCGATCGGCTCAAGCCGTGGGAGGTCGTCGAGCGACGCCTGCGAGCCATCGCGGAGGCCGACCTCGTGCTCGCGATCTACAACCCGGCTTCGCGCTCACGGACCGGACAGATCGCCACGGCTCGCGACGTGCTCCTGGAGCACCGGAAGCCGGACACGGTGGTCGTCGTCGGTCGCGACATCGGCCGGGCCGAGGAGTCGCTCACCGTGACCACGCTCGGCGACCTCGACCCGGCCACGATCGACATGAAGTGCCTGCTGATCGTCGGCGCCACGTCGACCCGCGTCACGCGCGGCCGGGTCTGGACGCCGCGGTTCGTGAAGGCTGGCGCATGACGATGCCTGCCACGATCGTCCACTTCGTCGGGGCCGGCCCCGGCGCCGCCGATCTGTTGACGGTGCGCGCGACCAGGCTGCTGGGCGAGGCGGACGTGGTGCTCTATCCGGGCACCTACCTCGACCCCGACGTCCTCTCCCACGTGAGCCCGGGTGCCGAGCTGGTGGACACCCAGGGTCTCGACCTCGACCAGATCAGCGCTCGGCTGATCGCCGCCGCTCGAACGGCCAAGCAGGTGGTGCGCCTGACCTCCGGAGACCCCTCGCTGTACTCCGCCCTGGCTGAGCAGACCCGGCGGCTCGCCGCTGAGGGAGTCGCGTGGGATGTGACGCCCGGCGTGCCGGCGTACGCGGCGGCCGCCGCGCTCGTCGGCACCGAGCTCACGGTGCCGTTGGTGAGCCAGTCCGTCGTGCTGACCCGCACCCGGGCACGCTCGAGCGCGATGCCAGAGACCGAGGCACTCGCTACCTTCGCCAGCACCCGCGCGACCTTGGTCCTCCATCTCGCGATCACCCGGGTGCGGGCGCTGATGGCCGAGATCGAGCCGGAGTGCGGCGCCGACTGTCCCGTCGTGGTGGTCCACCGGGCCAGTCAGCCCGGCGAGCGCGTGCTGCGCGGCACGGTCGCGACGATCGCCGACCTCGTCGACGCCGCAGGCCTCCGGCAGGCGGCCGTCATCCTGGTCGGCCGGGCACTGGCCGATGACGGCGGCGAGTCCTGGCTCTACGCCGCTCACCGCGACCGGAGCGTCACGAGCCCTTCGCGTACGCCCACTGGGTGACGGCACGTCCGGGCGTCCAACCGGTGAAGGTCCCCACCGGCCCGGCCGACTCGACGGAGATCCGGGTCAGCTCGCCACCATGCTCCTCGTAGAGCCGAGCGAGCACCTGCTCGGTCTCCAGGGTGACGCCGTGGACGACGATCCGACCCTGGGCACGGAGGGCGTCGAGGCAGGTCTCGATGACGCCGGGTCGCGACGCGCCGCCGCCGACGAAGATCGCGTCCGGTGTGCGCAGTGCGGCCAGCGCTTCGGGAGCACGGCCTTCGACGACCTCGAGCCCGGGCACGCCGAGTCTGGCGGCGTTGCGTCCGATCCGCTCAGTGCGCTCGGGATCTGCCTCGACTGCCGTGGTCGTGCAGGTGGGATGGGCCCGCATCCATTCGATCCCGATCGAGCCGGCTCCCGCACCGACGTCCCACAGATGCTCGCCGGGCACGGGGGCCAGACGGGCCAGCGCGGAGGCGCGCAGGTCACGCTTCGTCAGCTGCCCGTCGTGCTCGAAGACCTCATCGGGCAGGCCCGCGGTCCACGAGGCGTAGGCCGCCGGGCCGGTCGCTTCGATCGCCACGATGTTGAGTCGCGAGTACGGGCCTCGTCGCTCGGTCGCCGCCGAGGTGCTGCTCGTCTCGTCGGGCGAGCCGAGGTCACCGAGCACGGTCACGATCGAGTCGCCATATCCGTCTCGGCACAGCAGGTCGGCGACGGCGTCGGGAGTGGTCTCGTCGGAGGAGAGCACCAGGATGCGGCGACCAGGCGCGAGCTCGCGGCGTACGAGCGAGACGTCGCGTCCGACCACGCTCACGGTGGCGTGCGACTCGGCCGGCCAGCCCATCGCCGCGCGTGCGAGCGCGACCGAGGACACGGCAGGGATGACCTTGACCTGATCTGCGCCGACGGCGTCGATCAACGTCGTCGCGATGCCGGAGACGAGCGGGTCACCCGACGCGAGGGCGACGACGTCCTGCCCCTCGAGCGTGGCGAGGAGCGCCGCCAACCCCTTGCGCAGCGGCGAGGGCCAGGTCTCGCGCCGCTGGCCCTGGATGGCGGGCACTAGGTCGACCTGGCGGCGTCCCCCGAGCACGACCGCAGCCCTCTCGACCTGCTCGCGGACCGGTCCCGGGAGTCCGTCCCAGCCGTCGGCGCCGATACCCACCACGATGATCACGCGGCCAGACGCTATCGTGAGGCCCGCAAGGCGAGAGGTGCCCCAACCGCCCAGCCGTCGGAAACGGTGGTGACGGTGGACGGGGAGAATCAGGGAAGCCGGTGAGATTCCGGCACAGGCCCGCTGCGGTGAACCGAGCCTCCTTCAGGGAGGACTCGACAAGTCCGAAGACCGGCCTCCCGCCTGGCCTCTGCGGCAGCAGGCCGCGGAGGACGAACCGAGCGGGAGCCTCACATGCCACTGCACTACCCATTTTCCGCCGTCCTGGGCTGCGATGTCGCCGGCCAGCTGGACGACATGGGGCTCGCGCTGGTCCTCACCACGATCTCCCCGGAGATCGGCGGCGTTCTGGTGCGCGGGCAGAAGGGCACCGCCAAGTCGACCGCCGTCCGCGGGCTCGGCGCGCTCTTCCCACCACTGGTCGAGCTGCCGATCGGCGCCACGGAGGATCGCGTCATCGGCTCCATGCAGCTCGAGTCCGCGCTCGCCGAGGGCAGGATCGAGGTCGAGAAGGGGCTCCTCGCCCGCGCCGACGGCGGCCTGCTGTACGTCGACGAGGTCAACCTGCTGCACGACCACCTGGTCGACCTGCTCCTCGACGCCGCGGCGATGGGTCGCGTGACGGTCGAGCGCGACGGCATCTCGGTCGAGCACGACGCCCGATTCGTCCTGATCGGCACCATGAACCCCGAGGAGGGCGAGCTGCGCCCGCAGCTGCTCGATCGGTTCGGCCTCACCGTCGAGGTCGCGGCGCCGCGGGCGCCCGAGCTCCGGGCGGAGGTGGTCCGCCGCCGGATGGCGTACGACGCCGACCCGACCACCTTCGCCGAGACCTACGCCGCCACCGAGAAGGAGCTGGACGGCCGCGTCCACGATGCGCGCGCAGCGCTCGCCGACGTCGTGCTCTCCACCTCGGCGCTGTTGAAGATCGCTGAGGTGTGCGCAGCCTTCGAGGTCGACGGCCTGCGCGCCGACATCGTCACCGCCCGCGCCGCCGTCGCCCATGCTGCCTGGGAGGGCCGCACCGAGGTCACCAAGGCCGACATCCGGCGGGCCGCGACCCTCGCGCTGCCCCACCGTCGTCGCCGCAATCCCTTCGATGCGCCCGGCCTCGACGAGGAGCTGCTCGACCGGATCCTCGGCGGCGACGAGCTTCCGCCCGAGCCGCCGCAGGGGAGTGCGCCCGACGACAAGCCGGAGGACGCGACCCAGGCCGATGGGCCTGAGCCGTCGCGCGGCCCGGCTCCCGAGGACGACACCGATGCCGACGACGGCGAGACTGACCCGAGCGACCCGGACGCAACCCTCGGCGCCCCCGAACGCCCCCAGCATCCCCAGCCCGCCCACGCCGCCGGCGACGCGACGACGGTGGCCGCTGGCTCGCCGTACCGACCGAAGCTGTTGACGGTCCACGGCCTCGGAGCCGGAGCCAGCGGCCGGCGCAGCCGGGCGATCACCACCACGGGACGCCGGATCGGTGCCACCACGCCGACCGACGGCCGCGGAGGGCTGCACCTGCTGGAGACCATCCGCGCCGCTGCACCGCACCAGGCACGCCGCGGTCGGACAGCCGGCCGGATCTCGCTGCAGCGCGACGACCTGCGCGTCGCCGTCCGGGAGGGACGCGAGGCGAACCTCATCCTCTTCTGCGTCGACGCCTCCGGCTCGATGGCCGCGCGCGAGCGCATGACCCAGGTCAAGACCGCGGTCCTGTCGTTGCTCCTCGACGCCTACCGTCGCCGCGACAAGGTCGGCCTCATCACGTTCCGCGGTGACTCCGCCGACCTGGCGCTGCCGCCGACCCACTCCGTCGACGTCGCAGCCGTGCGGCTCGAGGAGCTCCCCGCCGGTGGGCGCACTCCGCTCGCCGAGGGCCTCCTGGAGGCCGCGAAGACCTTGGATCGCGAGCGGCTCCGTGACCCGCGCCTACGACCGCTGCTGGTCGTCGTCACCGATGGCCGCGCGACCGCCGGGCCCGATGCCGTACCCCGCTCGCGGCAGGCCGCCGAGCATCTCGCCGGCATGGAGATCGCCTCCGTCGTCATCGACGGCGAGGCTGGTCGACTCCGGCTGGGACTCGCCGTCGACCTGGCGCACCGGCTCCGTGCCGACCACATCCCCGTCTCGGAGATCAGCGCCAGCGCGTTGACCTCCGCCGTCCGAGAGCGAGTCGCCTGATGCCCCAGGGAGTTCCCACCACCGTCCCCGACGACGGCCTCACCACACGCCAGCGCCGCAACCGGCCGCTGCTGATCGTCCACACCGGCGAGAACAAGGGGAAGTCCACCGCCGCCTTCGGCCTCGGACTGCGCGGCTGGAACCAGGGTTGGAACGTGGCGGTCTTCCAGTTCGTGAAGTCGGCCAAGTGGAAGGTCGGAGAGGAGTCGGCGTACCTCGCGCTCAACACGGTCCACGAGCAGACCGGACAGGGCGGACCGGTGCAGTGGAACAAGATGGGCGACGGCTGGTCCTGGTCGCGCAAGAAGGGTGAGGACGAGGACCACGCGCAGGTCGCGCGTGACGGCTGGGCCGAGATCAAGCGCCGGATCCTCGCCGAGGAGCACGATCTCTACATCCTCGACGAGTTCGCCTACCCGCTGAAGTGGGGCTGGATCGACGCCGCTGAGGTCGCCGACTTCCTCGAGAGCCGGCCGGGCCACCAGCACGTCGTCATCACCGGTCGCAACGTCGCTCCCGAGATCATCGAGGTCGCCGACCTGGTCACGGAAATGACCAAGGTCAAGCACCCGATGGACGCCGGCCAGAAGGGCCAGAAGGGCATCGAGTGGTAGGCCTTCCTCGTCTCGTCATCGCCGCACCCACCACCGGGCAGGGCAAGACGACGATCGCCACCGGGCTGATGGCGGCACTTCGCATCACCGGTCACGAGGTGAGCGGGCACAAGGTCGGACCGGACTACATCGACCCCGGGTACCACGCGCTCGCCACCGGCCGTCCGGGCCGCAACCTCGACCCGCACCTGGTGGGGGAGGACCAGATCGTCCCGTTGCTCCTCCACGGCGCACGCAACGCCGACGTCGCCATCATCGAAGGCGTCATGGGCCTCTACGACGGCCGTCTCGGCACCGACGGGTTCGCCTCGACGGCTCATGTCGCGACCCTCACCCGGTCCCCGGTGGTTCTCGTCATCGATGTCGCGCGGATGTCCCGCACGGCTGCCGCGATCGCGGCCGGCATGGCGGCGTACGACGACGACGTGGACATCGCCGGAGTCGTTCTCAACCGGACCGGCTCGGCACGCAACGATGCCGAGATCACCAGAGCCCTGGAACGAACCGGGCTGCCCGTCCTCGGGCGCCTGCCGCCCGACGAGGACCTCGCCACCCCGTCGCGCCACCTCGGACTCGTTCCCGCAGCCGAGCGCCATGGCTCGGCCGCGATGCTGCACCGGCTCGGCGCGCAGGTGGCCGAGCGCATCGACCTCAGCGCGATCCTCGAGGTTGCCCGAGCGGCTCCCGGTCTCGATGCGACGCCCTGGGATCCCACGGACCACGTACACGCGGGGAGCGCGGGCCGTCCCGTCGTCGCTGTGGCAGGTGGTCGCGCCTTCACCTTCCGGTACGCCGAGACCGAGGAGCTCCTGCGCGCCGCCGGCTGCGATGTCGTCCCGTTCGACCCGATCAGCGACCCGACGCTCCCGCCGGGCACGCGGGGCATCTATCTCGGCGGCGGGTTCCCCGAGGTCTACGCCACCGAGCTCGCCGCCAACCGACCACTGCTCGACCAGCTGCGACGAGCCGTCGGTGCTGGTGTGCCGACCGTCGCGGAGTGCGCGGGCCTGCTCTACCTGTCCGAGAGCCTCGACGGTGTGCCGATGGCAGCCGCGTTGCCGTTCGCAGCCACGATGACGGAGCGGCTGAGCCTGCGTTACCCCACCGCGACGGCCGGCACGGACTCGCTGCTCACCCGGGTGGGCGAGGAGGTCACCGGTCACGAGTTCCACCGCACGCAGACCGACCCGGTCGGCGGCGAGCACCCTGCCTGGATCGTCGAGGGAGATCGGATCGGACACGCCAGCGACACGATCCACGCGTCGTACCTCCACGTGCACTGGGCCGGCCACCCGCAGCTGGCGCAACGCTTCGCCGACGCCGTGCACCGGGCGACGCCCCACGAGTCCGAAGCACTGGCCCGTCCCGACGACTCGCGGAGTCTCGCGGTCCCGGGAAGCGTGACCGTGCACGACCCGCTGCGCCACCACGGCGACGCGGAGACCGCCGCCGACCTCCTGGACTTCGCTGTCAACGTGTACGACGCCCCGCACCCGCCTTGGCTCGACCGGGCCCTTCGCGGGTCCTTCGCTGACATCGCCACCTATCCGGATGCAGCTCCTGCCACTGCCGCGATCGCCCAGCGCCACGGCCGCAAGCTCGACGAGGTGCTGCCGACCGCCGGTGCGGCCGAGGCATTCAGCCTGATCGCGCACCTGCGACCTTGGCGGAGGCCAGTCGTCATCCACCCCCAGTTCACCGAGCCGCACGCCGCACTCGAGCAGGCCGGGCACCAGGTGACCACCGTGCTGTGCCGCCCCGAGGACGGTTTCGCCCTCGACCCCGCCGCCGTGCCCGAGGACGCCGACCTCGTGGTCGTCGGCAACCCGACCAACCCGACCGGCGTCCTGCACCCGGCCGGGTTGATCAGGCAGCTGCGCCGCAAGGGCCGGCTGGTCGTGGTCGACGAGGCGTTCATGGACGCCGTACCGGGTGAGACGGAGTCCCTGATCCGTGAGCGCCTCCGCGACGTCTTCGTCATCCGGAGCCTGACCAAGCACTGGTCGATACCCGGCATCCGTGCCGGCTACGTCGTCGGCCACCGCCTCGGCATCAGGCACCTCGCTCGCCAGCAGACGCCCTGGTCCGTCTCCACGCCGGCGATCGCCGCAATGATCGCCTGCTCCACGCACGAGGCGTCGAGCGAGTCCCGCGAGCGCGCGATGACGCTGGCCCACTGGCGGGACCTCCTCCAGGGGGGCCTGCGCGGCCGCGGCATCGAGACGGTTCCCTCGAGCGGGTCCTTCGTCCTGGCCCGGGTCGGGCGGGGCGTGCACGCAGCGTTGCGCGACCGCGGCATCGCCGTACGCCGCTGCGACACGTTCCCCGGCCTCGACGCGACCTGGGTCCGCATCGCTGTTCGTCCTCCGAGCACGACGGTCCTGCTCCTCGAAGCCCTCGAGCACATCCGCACACCGCAACCCACCCACTGACAGGTCGACCTATGCCCTACGTCTCAGCACCGTCCGACATCTCCCGCGACCACGCGGCCAAGCGGCTCGCCGCCCTCGCCACCCCGCCCGGCGCCCTCGGCCGGCTGGGCGAGCTGAGCGTCTGGGTCGCCTCCGTCCAGGGCCAGGTGCCGCCCCACCCCGTCGACAACGTGCGCCTCGTGATCTTCGCCGGCGACCACGGCGTCGCAGCCCACGGTGTCTCTGCCTTCCCGCCCGCGATCACCGGGGCGATGGTGCGCACCTTCCTTGCCGGCAAGGCGGGCGTGAACGCGCTCGCGCGAGCCCACGGTGTCGCCGTCCGGGTGCTCGACCTCGGCGTCGACGAGGACTTCCACGACCTCGACGACGGCATCCGGAGCGCCCTGACCGCGCACAAGGTCCGTCGCTCCAGCGGGGCGATCCATCTCGAGGATGCGCTGACTCCCGACGAGACCCGAGCCGCGCTCGCAGCCGGTGCCGCGGTCGCCCGTGAGGAGATCGAGGCGGGCGCCCAGCTGATGATCAGCGGCGACATGGGCATCGGCAACACCACCCCGGCAGCCGCCCTCGTCGCGGCAGCGCTGGGACTCCCGGCCGCCGAAGTCACCGGACGCGGCACTGGCATCGACGACAGCGCGCTCACCCACAAGATCGCGGTCATCCAGGCCGCCCTGGACCGCACCGGCGCCCGGACGGAGGACCCGATCGAGACCCTGACCGCGCTGGGCAGCTCGGACCTCGCGGCCTCGACCGGCTACCTGCTCGCCGCAGCGCAGGACGGCGTCCCCGTTCTCCTCGACGGCCTGATGAGCGTTGCCTGCGCGCTGACCGCGGACCGGATCGAGCCCGGCGCCGCTGCCTGGTTCGCTGCCGGACACCGCTCGACCGAACCGGCCCAGTCGCTGGCCCTGGCCAAGATGGGGCTGGAGCCCTTGCTCGATCTGGGCCTCCGCCTGGGCGAAGGCTCGGGCGCTGTCGCTGCCGTGCCCCTGATCCGCAGCGCAGTCGCCCTGCTGAGGGACGTCGCCCTGCTCGACGAGCTCGAGGCCTGATGCTGAGATGAAGGCACGCGCCGCCGGCCTCCTGCTCGGCTTCGTCGCCGACCGGGTCGCCGGCGACCCGACCCGGCTGCACCCCGTCGCCGGCTTCGGCACCATCGCACGGCGCCTCGAGAACGCGGTGTACGGCGACTCGCGGGCCCGCGGTGTCGCCCACGTCGCCTTGCTCGTCGGCGGTGCCGCCGCCCTCGGCCTGGCCGCGGACCGGACGGTGCGCGGACCCGTCTCCCGGACCGCCGTCACGGCCGCCGCGACCTGGGTCGTGCTCGGCGGCCGCACGCTGGAGCGCGAGGCTTCCGCCGTCCATGCCCAACTGGTCGCTGACGACCTGGCGGCCGCGCGCGTCCAGGTTCGTCGACTCGTGGGCCGCGACACCGATGACCTCGACGCCTCGGAGGTCGCGCGTGCGGCCATCGAGTCCGTCGCCGAGAACAGCTCCGACGCGGTCGTCGCGCCGCTGGTGTGGGGCGGTCTCCTCGGCCCGGCCGGTCTGCTGGGCTATCGCGCCGCCAACACCCTCGACGCGATGATCGGCCACCACAACGACCGCTACGAGCGGTTCGGGTGGGCCGCTGCCCGGCTCGACGACGTTCTCAATCTGCCCGGATCGCGGCTGGCGGGGCTGCTCGTGCTGACGACCGATCCCGCCAACGCCCGCGATGCCAGGACGGCGTGGCGCCGCGACGCGGATCGACACCCGAGCCCCAACGCCGGCGTCGTGGAGTCGACCTTCGCCGGCTCGCTCGGCATCCGCCTCGGCGGGACGAACCGCTACTACGGCAACCGCGTGGAGCACCGCGCGGTCATGGGCGTCGGCCGCGCCCCGCGGGCCGCCGACATCCCGAAGGCCACTCGCCTCGCCGCACGGATCGGCGGGGGAGCGGCACTCTCCGCAGCCGCCGTCGCCCTGCTCAGGAGCACGCGATGAGCGTCGTACTCGTCGGCATGTCCGTCAGCGACGTCGACCGCCGCGACCGGCTCCTCGAGGCCGCCCAGGGGCGCGATGGCTCGGTCGCGTTCCTGCAGCTGGCCGACCCGTCGCTCTCCGCCGAGCTCACCCGCCTGGCTGACGGGGGAGCGACCACGATCACGCTGGTGGGCATCGACACCGGGCCCCTCGCCCCCGGCCATTCGTGGCTGCGCCGCATCGCCGCCCACTGGTGGCGCGAGCGCAGCGGCCGCAGGCCCACCATCGAGGTCGCAACAGCGTTGGCCACGACGATCGACGACATCGACGCGCTGCTCCGGACTACACAGCCCATCACCGGCGGCGAACCCGGCCTCACCTCCGAGGCGTGGGAGCAGGTCACCGGGCACCGTCACCAGGTGCTGGTCTGCCGCGGGCCGAGGTGTACGGCGAAGGGCCAGGTCGACAACCTGCGCGCGCTGGTCCTCGCGCTGACGCAGCACCATCTCGGTGACGATGACCTGCTGCTCATCCACACCGGTTGCCAGTTCCCCTGCAACCAGGCGCCCGTGATCAGCGTGCAGCCCGATGACGTCTGGTACGGACGCGTGGACCCCGCGACGGCCACCCGGATCGTCCGCGAGCACTTCGTCGGTGGCTCCCCGGTGGAGACTCACCGGCTGCCGAGATCTCGCTAGCCGAGTGGCCACCCGGCCAGCGCCGTACTCCGCTACAGTGCTCCTCGCAGGTATGAGGAAGCCGGTGAGAGTCCGGCGCAGTCGCGCTACTGTGACACGTCCCCCGGGGAGACCCGGTCGAGGTGGAGCCAGACCCGAATGCCTGTCACCACCCATTGACCGGGGGCGCACGCACCCCCAGAGGAGGACACATGTCGCAGCCTGCCGCCCTGCCCGTTCCCGGCGCAGCTTCCGTTCCCACCATCCCGCTGCGGGAGCTCGCCCCGTGGGCCCTGTTCTACGGCCTGCTCGGGGTGCTGGTGATCTTCTTCGTGACCGCCGACCAAGGCGCCGTCTCCATCCCGTCCGGCACCGCTCTCCACGAGTGGGTCCACGACGGCCGTCACCTGCTGGGCTACCCCTGCCACTGACGCCGCTCGCAGCTCCGGACGGACCGTTCATGAACGCACGCGCTCTGCTCATCCGCGGCCTGATCGCCGGGCTCGTGGCCGGGGTCGCCACCTTCGTCGTCGCCTACGCCGTCGGCGAGCCGCACATCGACACCGCGGTCTCCATCGAGGACGGCCAGCCCCACACGCACTCCCACGACGAGGCGGTCGAGGAGGAGGGCGGCATCGAGGTGTCTCGCGACAACCAGAAGACGTGGGGCCTGCTCACCGGTACCCTCACCGTCGGTCTCGCCCTCGGGGGCATCGTCGCGCTCGTCGCCGCCAGCACGATCGGCCGCCTGGGCAGTCTGGCGCCGAGCCAGTCGACCGCACTTGTCGCACTGCTCGGGTTCGTCGCGTTCGTACTCGTCCCCTTCCTGAAGTACCCCGGGAACCCGCCGGCCGTCGGCAGCGGCGAGACCATCGGTGACCGGGCGGCACTCTACTTCGGCTTCGTCCTCGTCTCGGTGCTCGCCGCCGTCGCCTCGACCTACGGCGCCCTGAAGGTGCGCGAGCGGCTCGGCACGTACGGCGGTGTCGTCGCCGGCATCGCCGCCTACCTGGCTGTGGTGGTGGTCGCCGGGCAGCTGTTCGTCACCGTGAACGAGGTCGGCGCCTTCCCGGCCGACACGCTCTGGTTCTTCCGTCGCGCGTCGCTGATCACCCTCGCCACGATGTGGGGAGTGATCGGCGTCGTCCTCACCGGGCTCGTGTCGCGCCTGTACGCGGCGCAGACCGCCGAGGCCGAGCGGCGACAGCTGGCCGCCGGCCTCTAGGAGCCAGCCTGCTCTTGCACCCAGGCGACGGCGTGGGCGACGGCACTGGCCGTCGGCACGCTGTCGTCGACGGCCGGCCGTCGTACGACGACCACGGGAAGACGGAGCTCGGCGGCCGCCCGCATCTTGGGCCAGGTGAGGGTCCCGCCGGAGTCCTTGGTGACGAGCACGTTCGAGCCATGCTCATGCATGAGCGCGAGCTCGCCGTCGAGGGTGTAGGGGCCGCGGCTCCGGATGATCGTCCAGTCGCCAGGGATGCCGTCCGGAGGAGCGTCGACGACCCGGGCCAGCACGTCGAGGGAGGCGAGGGTCGGTACGAACCGCGTGAGCTCCTGGCGCCCGACGGTCAGGAAGGGGCGTGAGCCGAGTGCGGCCGCCGAAGCTGCGGCCTCCTCATGGCTGTCGACGTAGTGCCACCGTGGATCCGGCGTCCAGCTCGGACGCTCGAGCCGCAGCAGCGGCACGCCGTCGATGGCGCAGGCCGCGGCCGCGTTGGCGCTGATGCGGCGGGCGAACGGGTGGGTGGCATCGACCACGACGTCGTACTGCCGCAGCGCGGATCGCAGACCGTCGACACCGCCGAAGCCGCCGATCCGGACCCGGCCGACCGGCAGCCGGGGATCGGCCACCCGTCCGGCGAGCGAGGACGTGACGTCGACTCCCGCAGCGACCAGGCGGCCGGCGAGCTCCCGGGCCTCGGAGGTGCCACCGAGCAGCAGGAGCCTCACCACGCACCGCCCGGCGGCAGCACGGGAAGCCCGGCGGGCGTGCCGGAGGTGGCGACATCGAGCAGCGCGTCGACGTCGAGGTGCGCCTCGACGAGGTCGCCGAGGAGGTCGACCCGGGCCTCGCGGGCAGCGGGGAAGGACGCGCGCGACGTCACGCCCAGGACGCGCTCGAGGTACGCCGCTCGGTGGGCGTCGTCCTCCAGCAGACCGTGCACCATCGTGCCGGAGACGAGGCCGTCCTCGGTTGCGCCGGTGATCCGGCCGTGGTGGATCTCGTAGCCGGCAGGTTGGTGCAGTCGCAGCACCTTCTCGGCGCCGAAGACAGTGGTGTGGGGGAGCAGGCCGAGACCCTCGACGTCGGCACCCTTGATGCCCTCGACTCCGTCGGGGTCGGAGATCGAGCGGCCCAGCATCTGGCAGCCGCCGCAGATCCCCAGGACGGCGCCTCCCGCCTCCGCGTGCGCGATCACTGCGCGATCGAGGCCGCGCTCGCGCAGCCAACCGAGGTCGCTGATGGTCGCGCGGGTGCCGGGCAGCACGATCAGGTCGGCGTCCGCGAGGTCGCGCGCCGAGGAGGCGAAGACGACGTCGAGGTCCGGCTCGAGGCCGAGGGCGTCGAGGTCGGTGAAGTTGCTGATCCGGGGGAGCCGTACGACGGCCACGCGCTTCGCGCCAGTCCCGGCGGAGCGTCGCCCGTCCAGGTCGAGCGCGTCCTCGGAGTCGAGCCACAGGGACGGGTCCCACGGCAGCACGCCGTACGTCGGCCGTCCGGTCGCACGCTGCAGCATCTCCAGGCCCGGGGAGAGGAGCGAGAGGTCACCGCGGAACTTGTTCATCACGAAGCCGGCGATCAGCGCCTGGTCCTGAGGAGCCAGCAGTGCGACCGTGCCGAACAGTGCGGGGAAGACGCCGCCCCGGTCGATGTCACCCACGACGATCGTCGGGAGGCCGGCATGGCGCGCCAGTCCCATGTTGACGTAGTCGCCCGCGCGCAGGTTGATCTCGGTGGGACTGCCCGCGCCTTCGGCCACGATGACGTCGTAGCGAGCGGCGAGGTCGTCGTACGCCGCATGCGCCGCCGTCGCGAGGTGTCTGCGGCCCTCCTCCCAGTCGGCGGAGGACACGTCGCCGGCGGGCCGGCCCATCAGGACGACGTGGCTGCGCCGGTCGGAGCCCGGCTTGAGGAGCACCGGGTTCATCGCCGGCTCGGGCGTCGCGCGTGCGGCCAGCGCCTGCACCCACTGGGCCCGGCCGATCTCGGCCAGCTGCCCGTCGGGCCCGGTGCAGACCATCGAGTTGTTCGACATGTTCTGCGCCTTGTACGGCGCCACCCGGACTCCGCGTCGCGCGAAAGCACGGCACAGGCCGGTGGTCACGACGCTCTTTCCGGCGTCGGAGGTCGTGCCGGCGACCAGGAGGCCGCTCACGCGGGCGCTCGCAGCAGGTAGGCGTCCATCACCCAGCCCGCGGCGGCCCTCGCTCGATCCCGGGCGGCCAGTAGGTCGGGCAGCACGTGTCCGACCCGGCCTGCGACGAGCTCCTCCGAGGCGGTGCCGAGGTTGGCGCCCCACCAGATCGACCAGTCCTCCAGGTCGGCCAGATCCGGCACCGAGCCGAGCATGACGGCGAGGTTCGTCTGCCCGGCGGCGATGTCTTCGCGCAGGCGGCGCGCGGTCGTCACGTGCACGGGGCGACCGACGGGGTGCAGCACGATGCGGTGCCGCGCCGCTAGCAGTTGTGGCGCGCTGATGCCGGGGAGGACGTCGTACTCCATGGGGATCCGGGTGGCGAGCTGCTCGACCACCCGGATGGTCGAGTCGTAGAGCGACGGGTCGCCCCAGACCAGGAAGGCCGCGGTGCCGCCGCGCTCACGCAGGACCGTCTCGTAGGCGTCGACCCGGGCGGTGTGCCAGTCGCGCACGGTCCTGCCGTAGTCCACCGGGTCGTCGCGATCGCGCTCCGGATCGGGGACGGCGACGACCTCGACGCCGTACGCCTGGGCGATCTCCCGCCGCGCCGCGAGCAGGTTGTCGTCGCCACCCTTGTCGGCAGCGACGACGTAGTCGACGCCCCCGAGCGCCGCAGCCACCTCGGCCGTCACGTGCTGCGGTCCCATGCCGACGCCGAGGATGCGTACCCTCACTCGCGGTCCTCCAGGTCACCCTCGACGTCGAGGTAGACCTGCTGCATCGCGGCCAGCGTGTCCGCGTCCGGATCAGCCCACAGCCCACGGTCGGCCGCCTCGTGCAGCCGCTCGACGATGCCGCGCAGGGCCCAGGGGTTCGACGTACGCAGGAACTCCTGGTTGGTCTCGTCGAGCACGTACTCCTGGGCGAGCCGGTCGTACATCCAGTCGTGCACGACACCCGCGGTGGCGTCGAAGCCGAAGAGGTAGTCGACGGTCGCCGCGAGCTCGAAGGCGCCCTTGTAGCCGTGCCGCTGCATGGCTGCGATCCAGCGTGGGTTGACCACCCGGGCGCGGAAGACCCGGTTGGTCTCCTCCTGCAGGGTGCGGGTCTTCACCGCGTCCGGGGAGGTCGAGTCGCCCACGTAGGCCTTCGGGTCCGCGCCGGTGAGCGCGCGCACGGTGGCGACCATGCCGCCGTGGTACTGGAAGTAGTCATCGGAGTCGGCGATGTCGTGCTCGGCGGAGTCGACGTTCTTCGCCGCGACCTTGATCCGCCGGTAGTTGGCGCGCATGTCGTCGGCCGCCGGTGCGCCGTCGAGGTCACGTCCGTAGGCGAAGCCGCCCCACGCGGTGTAGACCTCGGCCAGGTCCTGGTCGTCGCGCCAGGTGCCCGACTCGATGACCTGCAGGATGCCGGCACCGTACGAGCCCGGCTTCGATCCGAAGATGCGCGTGGTGGCCCGGCGTGCGTCGCCGTGCTCGGCCAGGTCGGCCTGCGCGTTCGCACGCACGAAGTTCTGGTCGGCGGGCTCGTCGAGGTCGGCGACCATCCGCACCGCGTCGTCGAGCATGGCCACGACGTGGGGGAACGCGTCGCGGAAGAATCCCGAGATGCGCACGGTCACGTCGATCCGCGGGCGCCCCAGCTCCTCCAGCGGCACGACCACCAGGTGGCGCACCCGCCGCGACTCGGCGTCCCACTCGGGACGCACGCCGAGCAGGGCGAGCACCTCGGCCACGTCATCGCCGGATGTGCGCATCGCGCTGGTGCCCCAGACCGACAGTCCGACCGACGTGGGGTAGTCGCTGGTCTCCTCGACGTACTTCTTGAGCAGGGAGTCGGCCATCGCCTGTCCGGTCTGCCACGCCAACCGGCTCGGCACGGCCCGCGGGTCGACGGTATAGAAGTTGCGGCCGGTCGGGAGCACGTTGACCAGGCCACGCAGGGGTGAGCCGGATGGACCGGCCGGGACGTAGCCACCTGCGAGTGCATGGAGGACGGCGTCCAGCTCGTCGGTCGTCCGGGCCAGGCGCGGCACGACCTGGGTCGCGGCGAACTCCAGGACCCGTCGTACGTCGGCATCGTCGTGGAGCGTCGCAGCCGTCGCCGGGTCCCAGTCGGCCTTCTCCATCGCCTCGACCAGCCCGCGGGCCTGCGCCTCGAAAGCATCGACGTCCGCGGTCGCCGCGCCTTCGCCGAGGCCCAGCGCCGTGCGCAGTCCCGGTACCGAGCTGCCGACGCCGCCCCACACCTGCGCGGCCCGCAGGATCGACAGGACCAGGTTCACCCTCGCCTCTCCCTGCGGGGCCGTACCCAGGACGTGCAGGCCGTCACGGATCTGGGCGTCCTTGATCTCGCACAGCCAGCCGTCGACGTGGAGCAGGAAGTCGTCGAACTCCTCGTCCTCCGGTCGCTCGTCGAGCCCGAGGTCGCGGTGCAGCTGCGCGGCGTGCATGAGCTGCCAGATCTCACCGCGGATCGCCGGCAGCTTGGCCGGGTCCATCGTGGCGATCTTGTCGTACTCCTCGAGGAGCGCCTCGAGCCGGGCGATGTCGCCGTACGACTCGGCGCGCGCCATCGGCGGCACGAGGTGGTCGACGATGGTGGCGTGGGCACGCCGCTTGGCCTGTGCGCCCTCGCCCGGGTCGTTGACGAGGAACGGATAGATCAGCGGCAGACTGCCGAGCGTCGCGTCCGGCCCGCACGAGGCCGACAGGGCGGCGTTCTTGCCGGGCAGCCATTCCATCGAGCCGTGCTTGCCGAGGTGTACGACGGCATCGGCCTTGAAGCCGTGCTCGAGCCACCGGTACGCGGCCAGGTAGTGGTGCGTCACCGGCAGGTCCGGGTCGTGATAGATCGCGACCGGGTTCTCCCCGAACCCCCGCGGCGGCTGGATCATGATCACGAGGTTGCCCGCCTGCAGCGTCGCGACGACGATCTCGCCGGCGTCGTTCACGAACAGGGACCCGGGGGCCTCGCCCCACGCTGCGGTCATCGCGTCGCGAAGGTCGGCCGGCAAGTCCTTGGTCCAGACGCGGTAGTCCTCCGCGCTGATGCGGACATGGGCATCGGTCAGTTGCGCCGAGGTCAACCACTCCGGGTCCTGGCCGCCGGCCGAGATGAGGGCGTGGATGAGGGCGTCGCCGGCCTCGGTGTCGTCCGCCTTGTCGAGGATGGCTCCCACGGTGGTCGATCCTGTGGAGGGCCCGAGGTCGTAGCCCGCCGTGCGCAGCCGGCGCAGCAGGCGGATGGCGGAGACAGGCGTGTCGAGACCGACCGCGTTGCCGATGCGCGCGTGTTTGGTGGGGTAGGCGGACAGCACCAGGGCCAGGCGCTTCTCGCTGTTCGGCTTGCGCCGCAGGAGGGCGTGGTTGACAGCGATCCGGGCGACGCGGTCGGCGCGCTCGGGGTCGGCGACGTACGCGGGCAGGCCCTGTTCGTCGATCTCCTTGAAGGAGAAGGGCGCCGTCGTGATGCGCCCGTCGAACTCGGGGATCGCGATCTGGCTCGCGTAGTCGAGCGGGCTGACCCCGTCGTCCGATTCCTCCCACTCCGCTCGGCTGTTGGTCAGGCAGAGCCCCTGCAGGACGGGGATGTCGAGCGCGGCCATCCGCGCCACATCCCACGCCTCGTCGTCGCCGCCCGCGCTCGCCGCCGCGGGAACCGAGCCGCCGGCCGCGAGCACGGTCACGATGAGGGCGTCCAACGTGCCGAGCGCCTCGTAGAGGTCATCGGGCGCAGAGCGCAGGGAGCCGGCGAAGATCGGCACGCCGGTCGCTCGACCGGTTGCGTCGAGTGCGTCGGCCAGGGCGTGGGCGAAGGCGCTGTTGCCGCTCGTCTCGTGGGCGCGGTAGTAGAGGACGCCGACGCGTGGGAGCTCCGCGTCTGTGGGTGCCGATCGCTCGGCGTACCCCCATGCTGGGGTGGTGGCCGGCGGCTCGAAGCCCTCACCCGTCAGCAGCACCGTGTCGGACAGGAAGGCGTGCAACTGCTGGAGGTTGGCCGGCCCGCCCTCGGCCAGGTAGCGGTGGGCTTCGGCGGCCACTCCCATCGGGACGGTCGAGAGCTCCATCAGCTCGGCGCTCGGCTGCTGCTCGCCACCGAGGACCGCCAGCGGTGCGCCAGCGCCACGGAGCGCGTCGATGCCGGACCAGAGATCGTGGGGCGAGCCGAGCAGTCGTACGACGACCAGGTCGGCGCCGTCGACGATGCGGTGGAGCTCCGAGTCGGTCGAGCGAGACGGATTGGCCCACACGTAGTCGGCGCCACTGGCTCGCGCGGAGAGCAGGTCGGTGTCGGACGTGGACAGCAGCGCGATCCGCACGAGCGGGATCCTCCTCCGGGGTTCTCGCCCCGTTCGATCGGTCGGAATGCCCGCGGCCAGTGTCTGGCTGCCCCTCTCTGCGTCGACAGAGAAAGGTCACAGTGGCGGAACCGCCCCGGAGTCTCACCGGGTTCCTGCACCACGAGCGATCCGAAGCCTACGGGAGGATGGGCGCTGATGAACCCCGAGGGCGATCCGGGAGCGAGGTCGGCCTACGCACGCCTGAGGGGAGCACGGCCTCGGTCGCTCGACCGGCAGTCCCTTGCCGGAACTGGTTCCGGTCGCGATGTCGAATGCGGAGGATGCCGATCGACGTGAGGATGAGTCGACCACCGAGCAGCGGTGGACACCAACGGTGAGGAGCGGGTCAATGGCACGGTTCATGGGATTCGTGAGGATGGAAGAGGGCCAGGGCGCGCCGCCGCAGGCGCTGTTCGACGCGATGGACGAGTACATCGGCGCCCAGGCGGCGGCCGGGACGTTCCTCGACGGGGGCGGTCTCTTCGGCACCGAGGACGCCGTGAACTTCCTGGTGCGCAAGGGTGAGGTGACCCGGGTGGACGGCCCGTACGCCGAGGCCAAGGAGGTCGTCGGCGGGTGGGCGATCCTGCAGTACGACAGCCTGGAGGACGCGGTCGCGGGGCAGCGTGAGTTCGCCGACCTGCACGCGAAGTACTGGCCGGAGTGCACCATGGTCGCCACGCTGCGCCAGATCTCGGACGCGCCGCCGGAGGCGTCCGGCGCCTGACGATCCCGCCGTGCGGCGAGCCCTAGGCTCGTCGCATGGCCGGGAGCAGTGCAGATACCGGTGCCGCGACCACCGGGGAGGCGATCACCGCCACCTGGCGTGCGGAGTCCGCGCGACTGGTCGGGGCGTTGACGCGGATGACGCGGGACGTCGGCCTCGCGGAGGACCTGGCCCAGGACGCGCTGGTGAGCGCGCTCGAGCAGTGGCCGTCCCGAGGCGTCCCGGCCAACCCCGGCGCGTGGTTGATGACCACCGCGAAGCGCCGCGCCGTGGATGTGTTCCGGCGGGCCGAGACCTTGCGCCGCAAGACCGACGAGCTCGGCCGTGGCCTCAGCGAGGAGGACGGGATGCCCGATCTCAGCGCGCAGGTGGACTTCATCGAGGACGACGTCCTCCGGCTGATCTTCCTGTCCTGCCACCCGCGGCTGACCCCGGAGTCGCGGGCCGCGCTGACCCTCCGGCTGGTCGGCGGACTGTCGACCGCGGAGATCGCCCGGGGCTTCCTGGCCGCCGAGTCCGCGATGGGCCAACGGATCTCCCGCGCCAAGAGGACGCTCAGCGAGGCCCGAGCCGAGTTCGAGCTCCCGGTGGGCGCCGAACGCAGCGCCCGGCTCGAGGACGTGATGGCTGTCGTCTACCTGATCTTCAACGAGGGCTACACCGCCACGGCGGGCGACGACTGGATGCGCCCCGAGCTGACCGCCGAGGCGATCAGGCTGGCCCGGATGCTGGTCGATCTCGTGCCGGACGAGCCCGAGGTGCACGGGCTGCAGGCGCTGCTGGAGCTGCAGGCCTCCCGCGGGCCGGCGCGGGTCGACGTTGCGGGCCGCCCGGTGCTCCTCGACGACCAGGACCGCAGCCGCTGGGACGCCCTGCTCATCCGCCGTGGGCTGGCCGCACTGGAGCGCGCCGAGGTGCTCGCGCGGGGCGGCGCGCCGGTTGGTCGGTACTACCTGCAGGCCGCGATCGCCGCGCAGCACGCCCGTGCGGCGAGCAGCGACCAGACCGACTGGCCGGCGATCGCGGCCCTGTACGACGTGCTCGCCGCGGCCGCACCCGGCCCGGTCGTGGAGGTCAACCGCGCGGTCGCGCACGGGCGGGCCTTCGGTCCGGCCTCCGGCCTCGCCGTACTGGATGACGTGCCCGTGGGCGCGCTCACCGGATCGCACCTGCTTCCGAGCGTGCGGGGCGACCTGCTCTCGCGGGCGGGACGCAGCCCCGAGGCGGCCGCGTCGTTCCGCGAGGCGGCGGCGCTCACCCGCAACGAGAGCGAGCGGGCACTCCTGCTGCGCCGCGCCGAGCAGTGCGAGCCCGGGGCGTCAGCCGAGTGAGTCGCGCAGGTCGCGGCAGGCCTGTTCGCAGCGACGGCAGGCCTCGGCGCAGATCCGGCAGTGCTCGTGCATGTCGGCGTGCTGCGAACACTCGTCGCCGCAGGCCTTGCAGGCGGTCGCGCAGGCCTCCAGGAACGCGCGGGTGAGGTTGGCGTCGTAGCCGGTGTGCCGCGACAGCGTGCTCCCGGTGGTCGCGCACATGCCGGCGCAGTCCAGGTTCGTCCTGATGCACTTGGTGAGCTCGGCGACCCCGTCCTCGCTGAGGCAGGCGTCGGCGCAGGCCGTGCAGGTCTGAGCACATTCGAAGCAGGCTGCGATGCAGTCTGCGAGCAACTTCGTGTCGATCCTGCCGAGGTCCTTCGGGTAGGCCTCGAGCATCTCGGTGTGGGTCATCGCGTCTTCCCTTCGTCGGACACTTGCGGGAGTACCCAGACCGGCCCCACCCATCCGGGTAGCCACGCCGGAGCCGACCTGCTGCCGTCCGGGCGTCCGGCTCACCAGCGTCGTTCGGCCAACTCCAGGCCCAGCCACAGCAGGACCAACTGGTCGGGACGGTCGAGGTCCAGGCCGACCAGCTCGCGCAGCCGACCGAGGCGGTAACGCACCGTGTTGGCATGGACCGACATCCGCTCCGCGGTCTCCCGGACGTCGCCGAGGCAGCCCAGCCAGGTGCGGAGCAGGTCGGCATGCGAGGTGCCCTGCTCTCGATCGATGGCGAGGACTCGCTCCGCGACCCTGCTCAGCTCTCCCGGCGAATGTCGCCGGGCGAGGGAGTGCAACGTCAGCTCGTCGCGGACCTCCTCGGCGCTGGCGACCGGCCCCAGGCTCGGACGCAGCGCCACCAGGGAGAGCACGGCGTCGGCGTCGCGGCGGGCCGCGCTCAGCGCCGAGCTGGAGACGATCGGCCCCGCCAGGCCACCGACAAGGACTGCGCCCATGACCCCCGAGACCGCCCGGACGACCTTGCGGATGCGGTCGGGCGTCTGCGCGGCTGCGACCCGTGTCCCGGAGATCACGGCGTAGACGCGCCCGTCCAGGACGACGCAGCCGCTCCGGCCGTGCCGTGCCTCGAGCTCGATGGACAGCACGTCGGCGAGGCGCAGCAGGTCCAGGGATGCGGACTGGCCGTCCTGGGCGTCCAGCCCCAGCACCCACATCTGCGTCCCATCCAGGAGGCCGAGATGGTGGGCGGCCGCCCAGTCGCCCCTCTCGAGGACCGCCCGGAGCTGGTCGGAGCGTCGCTGTCGCGCCACGTCCTGGGCCGACCTGGCTCGCATCAGGTGGAGTGCGGCGATCTCGCTCGCTCCCGCCAGCAGCGAAGCCGCATCCTCGACGAGGTTGTCGCCCGCGTCGACCAACCAGATCGATCCCACCGGCTGCGTGCCCGCGCGCACCGCGCAGGCGAGCCGGCCGAGCGCCGTGTCCGTGGCCTTGAACGCGACCGCACCGGCGGCCGCGTAGAGCTCGCGGTACTGCCGCTCGTTGTCGACAAGGTCGGGCACCTGGCGACCCAGGATCCCGTCACGTCGCTCGGGATCGGTCGGCTGGTGGGGGAGCGTGGAGTAGGCGAGCACGCGCCGCTGGTTGTCCTCGATCGCGGTCGCTCCACCCGTGGCTGACGCGACGGCGTTGGCCAGGGAGAACAGGTCGCCCACCGCCAGTGAGGACAGCGCCGGGGAGGCCCCGCCGCCGGCGCCCTCCACCGCGGTGGCCACCAGCCGCTCGAAGTGCAGCCACTCCAGTCCGTCCTCGATGACCATCAGCGCGATGCCGGCGGCGTCCGCGACCTTCGCCGCGTCGGTGCACGAGCGGTCGCCGGCCTTGACGGCGACCGCGTTGTAGCCGCGCTCGACGGCCGTGGACAACAGATCCTGCAGTCCCGGGCCCGGACGCACCCCCACGGCCAGCAGCAGACCCCGGGTCACCGTGAGCGGCGGGTCGTGGGGATCGTGCAGCACGGGGTGGGAGATGCCCAGGTCGCGGCCGGCGGGATCGGAGGCCAGGGTCACGGTGGCCGAGCCGATGATGTCGAGGATCGCCCCGACGCTCGCATGCACCTCCACGGGGGCATTGTCGAATTGCATCAACACAGCATGGACCATTTGGACGTCCCGCCAAAGCCAGGGCGTGGCGCCGTGGCCGAGGATCCTTGTGTGCGAGCGACAGGAACGTCCTCGGGGACGAGCTTCAACACCGCAGCCCAGGCGAGCCGGGCCGCGTCCGCGGCGGCCGCGCGGGCCGGAGTGACCGTCACCGGCCTGGAATCGATCGCCGACCTGCGCGACGCCTCGGCGCTGCTCGAAGCGGTGTGGGGACGCACCCCGGAGGGCGTACCGCTGCCCCGCGAGATGATGCGCTCGCTCGTGCACGCCGGCGGTCTGGTGTCGGCGGCCTACGGGACGGACCGGCTCCTGGGCGTGGCGGTCCTCGGCCGATCGGTCGGAGCTGCCTGCTACTCCTATCTCGCCGCGACCCTTCCGAGCAGTGCCGATCGAGGCACCGGCTTCGCGCTCAAGCAGCACCAGCGGGCGTGGGCGCTCGGCGAGGGCCTGACCACGATGCGCTGGACCTTCGACCCGCTCGTCAGCCGCAATGCCCGCTTCAACCTCTCGAAGCTCGGGGCGCGAGCGTGCATCTACGAACCCGCCTTCTACGGCCGCATGTCGGATGCTCTCAACGGGGACGACGTCGCGGATCGGCTGGTGGCCGAGTGGCAGCTCGACTCGGCGAGGGCGGTGAGTGCCAGTGAGGGCACCGCCGTCCCGGCCGAGGCGCCCGCCGAGGCGGACCTGACGGCGGTCGAATGCGGCCCCGACGGCGGCCCGGCCTGGCAGCTCTCGACGAGGGAGGCGTGGTGCCGGGTCCCCACCGACGTGGTCAGCCTGCGCCGAACCGACCCCGGCCTGGCGAGCGCGTGGCGTGAAGCGGTCGGCGCGTGGCTGCGGCCCGCCTTCGCCGACGGCTTCGTCGCGACCTCGGCCGGCCGAACCGGCTGGTACCACCTGGAGAAGGAGCACTGATGAGGATCGCCCACCTGGAACTGCGCTGGGTCAAGCTGCCGCTGGTGACCCCGTTCCGCACGAGCTTCGGGACGGCTCACGACCGCGACACGTTCCTACTGCGCCTCGTGACCGACGAGGGCTTCGAGGGGTGGGCCGAGTGCGCCGCCGAGCCCGAGCCGCTCTACAGCGAGGAGTTCCTGGCCGGCGCCGAGATGGTGCTTCGTGACCATCTGGTTCCTCGGCTCCTGGCCCTGGGGGACGCCCTCTCCGCCACCCGCGTCCCCACCGCCCTGGCTCCTGTCAAGGGCCACCCGATGGCCAAGCACGTGCTCGAGACCGCGGTACTCGATGCCGAGCTGCGTGCGGCGGACATGTCGTTCGGCCGCTACCTGGGAGCGGTGGTGGACCGCGTCCCGGCTGGAGTCTCCGTGGGGATCATGGACACGATCGACGAGCTGGTCAGCCATGTCTCGGACTACCTGGCCCAGGGCTACCGGCGGATCAAGCTCAAGATCGAACCCGGGTGGGACCTCGAGCCGGTGCGGGTCGTGCGAGAGAAGTTCGGCGACGACCTGCTGCTCCAGGTCGACGCCAACACGGCGTACACCCTGGCCGATGCCCAGCACCTGGCCCGCCTCGACCCCTTCGACCTGCTACTCATCGAGCAGCCGCTGGCTGAGGACGATCTGCGGGGCCATGCCGCGCTGGCCGAAGTCCTGCGCACCCCGGTCTGCCTCGACGAGTCCATCACGTCGGCACGCGACGCAGCCACTGCCATCGCCCTGGGCGCCTGCTCGGTGATCAACGTCAAGCCCGCTCGCGTCGGCGGCTACCTCGAGGCTCGCCGGATCCACGACGTCGCCGTCGCAAACGGGGTGCCCGTGTGGTGCGGCGGGATGTTGGAGACCGGCATCGGCCGGGCACCGAACGTGGCCCTGGCGGCGCTTCCGGGCTTCGTCATGCCGGGCGACACCTCCGCGTCCGACCGCTACTTCACCACCGACCTCACTCCGCCCTTCGTGCTCGACGACGGACACCTCGCCGTGCCGACCGGACCCGGGCTGGGAGTCGAGGTCCTGACCGACGTGGTCGAGGAGATGACCACGGCAACACACACCATTCCGCTCACCTGATCGCACCATGCCCCGCCCCATCCGCCCAGCTGTCCAGGCACGCATCCTCAGGAGAACTCCCGTGAAGAAGACCCGTCTCACCCCCCGGATCACCGCTGCAGTGGCCGCGTCGGTCCTGGCCTCGATGGTGCTCGCCTCTTGTGGCGGCGGCTCGGATAACACCGACTCCGGCCCGGACGCCGCGGGCGCCGAGGCTCCGCTGTTCGACGCCCTGCCCCAGAAGTTCCAGGACTCCGGCGCGATCAGGGTGGGCTCGGACATCGCCTACGCGCCGATGGAGTACTACGACACCGACGGCACGACCGTAGTGGGCTTCGACAAGGACCTCACCGACCTGCTCACCGAGCAGCTAGGGGTGGAGTTCGAGTGGAACAACGCCGTCTTCGACAGCCTGATCACGCAGCTGAAGTCCGACCGGATCGATGTCGCGATCTCCGGGATGAGCGACACCGCGGAGCGCCAGCAGGAGATCGACTTCGTCGACTACTACCGTGCCGGTGCCATGTTGCTGGTCGCCAAGGGGAACCCCGAGGGGCTCACCTCGATCGCCGACCTGTGCGGCATGACGGTCGCCGTCCAGCGCGGCACGACGCAGGCCGGCTACGCCAAGGACCAGAGCAAGCAGTGCGAGGCCGACGGCCAGGATCCGATCGACCTTCTCGAGTTCGACCGGGAGACCGAGGCGATGCTCCAGGTGAAGAACGGCCGGGCGGTCTCCGGGCTTCAGGACTATCCGGTCGCGACGTACAACGCCCGGACGTCCGGTGGCGGCAACGACTTCGAGGTCGTCGGTGACCAGATCGACGCCGGCCCCCTCGGCATCGGCGTGAGCAAGGAGAACGCCGAGCTCCGGGATGCGCTCCAGCAGGCCATGCAGGCCCTCATCGACTCCGGCGACTACCAGGATCTGATCGAGGAGTACGACACGCCTCTCGGTGCTATCGATGAGGCGACCGTCAACGGCGGGAGTTGATTCGATGACCGGCAACGCCGACATCGTGGCGGTCCCGGTCCGTCACTACGGCAGGTGGGTCGGCGCGGCGGTCGTGATCGCCCTGCTCGTGGTCCTGGTCTACGGGTTCTCGCAGGGCAACATCGACTACGGCACGACCTGGCAGTACTTCACGGCCGACACGATCGTCAGCGGGATGTGGAACACTCTGCTGATCAGCCTGCTCGCGCAGGCACTCGGCGTCGGGCTGGGTGTGGTCGCAGCGGTGATGCGCACGTCGAAGAACCCGGTGACGTCCGCGGTCGCGTGGTTCTACATCTGGTTCTTCCGCGGCACGCCGGTGCTGGTCCAGCTCCTCGTGTGGTACAACCTCTCGCTCGTCTTCCCGACGATCGGCTTACCCGGCATCGCGTCGTGGGACACCAACTCGTTGATGACTCCCTTCCTGGCTGCGCTGCTGGGTCTGGGCATCAACGAAGGTGCCTACATGGCCGAGATCGTGAGGGCCGGCATCGGCTCGGTCGACCATGGTCAGACGGAGGCGGCGCACGCGCTGGGTCTGTCCCCGACGAAGACCATGCGTCGGATCGTGCTGCCCCAGGCGATGCGCGTGATCATCCCGCCGACTGGCAACGAGTTCATCAACATGCTCAAGACCTCGTCATTGGCGTACGCGGTCCAGTTCGACGAGCTGCTGCTCTCCGCGGTCGGCATCTACTCCAGCAACCTCATGGTGATCGAGCTGCTCTTCACCGTCTCCTTGTGGTACCTGGTGTTGACGTCGGTCTTCTCGGTGGGTCAGTACTACCTCGAGCGACGGTTCTCTCGGGGAACCTCCCGCGCGACCCGTTCCCGCGGCCTGCTCGGGCAGGTGGCCGCCAACCTCAGACTGGGGAGGACCAGATGACTGGACCCATGGTGGAGGCCCGCGGGGTGCGCAAGTACTACGGCAGCCTCCAGGTGCTCAGGGGCATCGATCTCGACGTCGCCGAGGGAGAGGTGATGTGCCTGGTCGGACCCTCGGGCTCGGGCAAGTCGACCTTCCTGCGCTGCATTAATCACCTCGAGCGCCTCGACGGCGGGACCCTGAGGGTCCGGGGCCGGCTCGTCGGGTTCGAGGAGCGCAAGGGCAAGCTGTACGAGATGCGAGAGCGTGAGATCGCCTCCCAACGGCTCGACATCGGCATGGTCTTCCAGCGGTTCAACCTGTTCCCCCACATGACCGCGCTCCAGAACGTCATGGAGGCACCGGTGCAGGTGCGCAGGGAGAAGACCGCTGCTGCGCGCAAGCGGGCGCTCGACCTGCTGGAGCGGGTCGGCCTGGCCGACAAGTGCGGGGCCTACCCCGGGATGCTCTCCGGCGGACAGCAGCAGCGGGTCGCCATCGCACGTGCACTGGCGATGGAGCCCAAGCTGATGCTCTTCGACGAGCCCACGTCCGCCCTGGACCCAGAGCTGGTGGGGGAGGTGCTCGACGTGATGCGGCAACTGGCCGAGTCCGGCATGACCATGGTGGTCGTCACACACGAGATGGGATTCGCACGCGAGGTCGGCGACTCGATGGTCTTCATGGACCAGGGCGTCGTCGTCGAGAGCGGCTCCCCGAAGGACGTCCTCAGCAACCCACAGCACGCGCGCACCCAGGCCTTCCTGTCCAAGGTGCTATGACCGGGGCCGCAGAGCCGATCGACCTGACCAGCTTGGCCGCGGTCGCGCTTCCGACCCCCTTCGCAGAGCTGGGTGGCCTCGTCTTCGACCGTCGCTACTGCCTCACTTTCAAGCGTCCCAGCGACCGCCGTCTGCCGTGGCCGGGAGTAGCGAGCCAGCGCATCGGACAGTTCCCGGGCGGTCGCCGGATCGCGTCCGTGGTCGGCGACAAACCGCTCACGCGCGACCTTGGAGCGCACCCGGGCGAGCACGTCGTACGGCGGCTTCAACTCGCCCGTGGCACGCACTCGCCGGGCGACTTCGGCGTTGAACCCGTCGACGCCGGTGTTGTCGTAGACCTTGTAAGCCGCCCCGAGTGGCTCGTCCGTGAGCGGGTGCGACCCGGTGCCGAACAGGTGCTTCATCTGCTCGGCCGTCACCACGTCGCCGACTTCCAGGCCGTCGAGGCCGACGAGCCCGGAGCCGACCCAGCGCCCGGGCGACTCGCCCTTCGCCGAGTAGTAGTCGGCCAGGGGAATAGCGACCTTCTCCGTCGAGTCGAGGGCAGCGACCTGCCGCGTCAGGTACTCATACCCCGACCCCGCCGAGAGCTTGTGAAGCGTCATGGTCACATCCCAAACGGCCGCGCGCGGAACGCGAGTGGCCACCGCCCGGGCTGTGGATGAAAGAGGTGTGTGGGGAATGAGAGGAGAAGGGAGGGCGAGCGGAGGGAGAGGGAGGAGGGGCGAGAGGAGAGGGACAAGGACAGGAGAAGGGGGAATGTGAGAGCGGATAAGGGGGGCGAGGTGAGGGTGGCGGTGGAGAGGTGAAGGCGAGCGTCGATGCTCGCCCCGCCGACCGGACTCTTCGGACTACTCGGTGGAGGCGCCCGCTTCGAGGGCCGCCGCCACAGCCTCGAACTCGGCGAGCGCAGCGGTGAGGTCCTCGACGATTTCGCGGGCGATGATCTCGGGCGCGGGCAGGTTGTCTGCGTCCTCGAGCGACTCATCGCGCAGCCATGTGATGTCGAGGTTGGCCTTGTCACGGGCGACCAGCTCGTCGTACGTGAACGACTTCCATCGTTCGGACTCGACTCGCTCGGTGCGGTCCTTGCCAGCCAGGTAGGACTCGACGAAGTCGTCGAGGTGTTGGCGGCGCAGGGGATTCTGCTTGAGCGTGAAGTGTTGGTTGGTGCGCAGGTCGTAGACCCACAGCTTCGAGGTCCACGGCTGCTCGGACGCTGGCTTCTTGTCGAAGAACAGCACGTTGGCCTTCACGCCTTGGGCGTAGAAGATCCCGGTCGGCAGGCGCAGCATGGTGTGTAGGTCGAAGTCGGCCAGCAGCTTCTTGCGCAGGGTCTCGCCGGCGCCCCCTTCGAAGAGCACGTTGTCGGGGAGGACGACGGCGGCGCGGCCGTTGATGTCGAGGATCGTCATGATGTGCTGGACGAAGTTGAGCTGCTTGTTCGACGTGGTGACGACGAAGTCCTGGCGTTCGATCTCGCGGTCTTCGCGGACCTCGCGGCCATCGGCGCCGACCATCGTCAGGGACGACTTGCGGCCGAACGGTGGGTTGGAGAGTACGACGGACCAGCGCGGGCCAGGGTCGGCGATCAGGGCGTCGCGCACCTGGATGAGTGAGTCGCCGTCCGGCGTGCCGATGCCATGCAGCAGCAGGTTCATCGCCGCGAGCCGGGCGGTACCGTCGACGAGCTCGTAGCCGGAAGCGAACCCATCGCGAAGGTGCGCGCGCTCAGTGGGCGTGAGGTTCTCGGCGTTGCGGGCTGCATGCTCATGCGCGACGAGCAGGAAGCCCCCGGTGCCGCAAGCCGGGTCGACCACCGTGTCGCCGGGCTCAGGGTCGATCACGTCGACGATTCCGGCGATGAGGTCTCGGGGGGTGAAGTACTGCCCCGCCCCCGAGCCCTTGTCGGATGCGCCCTTGGAGAGCAGCTCCTCGTAGGCGTCACCCTTGAGGTCGGTGCCGGACGCGGACCAATTTTCCTGGTCAATCAGGTCGACGATGAGCCTCTTGAGCTTGGCCGGGTCCTGGATGCGGTTCTGCGACTTGCGGAAGATCGTGCCCAGTGTGCCGGGCTGCTGCGCCAATCCGACCAGGATCTGGGTGTACACGACCTCGAGCTCGGTGCCCTCGGCGTCCAGGAGCCGTTGCCAGGAGTATTCAGCCGGCACGATCTGATGCGGGTTCAGCTTCCGGGTGGCGCGTTCGTGGGCCATCTTCAGGAACAGCAGGTAGGTGAGCTGCTCGGTGTACTCGATTACGCCGACGCCGTCGTCTCGGAGGACGTTGCAGTACGACCAGAGCTTGTCGACCAAGCGGCGTGAGTCAGGAATCGCCATGATCACAGCTTTCGGTGGAGCTCGTAGCGGGCCGACCGGCCGGGGTCCTTGGTTGCCCAGCCCAGGGCCGCCATTCGGATCTCAGCCTCTTTGCGGATGCGGTTGTTCAGGGGGTGCATCGTGTCGCGCACCGGGACATCGAAGAGCTCGTGGAGCAGCCGCTTCACGGCGCGGACATCGTTGCTGTTGCCATGGAAGACACGGATGTCACCCTCGAGCACAGATTGGGCGTGCATCGCTCGATAGAGCTGATCCAGGTCGATCGTGTGTCCCTCCATGGCGAACGTCGTGTCATCCATCGGCTTCTCCGTCGTCCTCTGCTCCTTCTCGTAACGACTCGCGCAACATCTCTCGAAGCTCGGCGAGCGTCTTCCCGGTCGGAGCATGCGTCCAGTCAGTCCAGCCATTGCGTGAACTGCCGACAAGTTTCGACAAAGCGGGTGAAGGGGCGCGGAAGTGGCCAGCCGACGTGTCCAGACCGCCGGAGCCCGTTACCGTGGCATGGAATTCCGTGCCGGAGCGCACTTTCTGATGGCGCAACCGGTCGCCGGGTACTACCAGCCCGCGCACGATGAGCGGTAGCAGATCGCCGTGTACAAGGTTGTCCGTTCGTGTCCGTTCCTCCGCGGCCCGGGCCGCCTCCGTCACATGGAAGGTTTCCAAGTCGACGAAGTCGGCATCCGGCTCACTCGGCCGGGGCCAGGCAGCGAGTGCGCCCCTGATGAGAGCCAGCTCCCGGAGACCGATCCGGTCCTCGTCCCAGGTCGCGACCCATTCGTCTTGGGTGAAGTTGTCGACACCTTCAGGGGAGGTCAGGATCGATCCGGTCGTCAAACGGGCGAGGCTATGGGTCTGGAGCGTGTGTCGCTTCTTGTTCCAGGCCTGGTTGCTCAGAGTTGAGTTGAGGCTCTGCGTGGCCAGGGTCAGGTTGCCGAGGCGGTGGATCGAGTTGTTGCGTCGCTCGATGGCCGACCCTGGCACGCCATCTGGCAGTGACCAGTTCTCCTCCCACTTCACCGGCATGACGTGCTCGATCGTTAGGGCCTTGCTGGCTGCTCGGTGGGGCAGGGTGGGCTCGGCGCGACTCGTGAGCAGGTGGTTCTCCAGTCCCACCAAGAGGGTGCGTAGACGGGCGCGGACCAGGTCGTTGTAGAGGTTGTTGTTCATCAGCCCGCTGATGAATGCTGAGTCGTCGGGCCAGATCCGGCTCTCGGCCGTTTGGCTCGCGAGACCCGCGACGAGCAGGTCTCCGGCCCGGGTGACATCGCCGGTCTTGATCGCACCGAGGAGAGTGCCGAACAGCCGGTTGTAGTCCTTGGTGGTCATGCGACAGATCGCCCGGCGCATGAGGAACGAGTCGATTGCGAGCGTGCCGATCAGGGCCTGATCATCAGGGATCTCGGACGAGGCGTGGAGGAAGAGGATCAGCGGCCAGGGCGTGGTGGTCTTCGTGGCGTCCAGCCGGTCGAGGGCCTGCGCGACCGGGGAACTCATCGGAAGCCGTTGCAGACGGTCCATCGTGTCTGCGTAGACCCGGATGTCTCGAATTACCTCGGCAGCCCTGGCCTGTGTTGCACGCATCCAGCGCTTGAAGTCCTCGAAGAGGTGCTCGACTGAGGATTCCTCGCCGCGCTGCGCGCTCAGCCAGTAGGCCAGGAGGATGTCGACCCGCACTCGCTTGATGCGGCCTGTGGTGACCTCCTCACGCCAGTGCCCGCTGTCGAGCACGGACCAGTGGTCGTTCAGCAGTTCATGCTCAAGGTGGTGGTCGCCCTGGCGGTCGAGCATCTGGAAGAGCAGGTTCTTGACAAGGTCAGCAGCGTCCAGGCGGACGCCGCGGTGGTTGAGGGCTTCGAAGATGATCTGCGGGTCGTCCTTCGCGTCGAGGAAGATGCTCACCACTTTGATCCGGTTCTCGACGGCGAAGTGGAGGAAGTCGAGCCGGTCGCCCGATGACGAGGATTCCTTGACCCAGTCGCGGACCGCGTCTTCGAACCAGAGGGATGCCCGAACGAGCTTGTGGCCAGCGCTCGGCGGGGAGGACACGTCGTCGGGATCGCGGACCGCCCATTCGAAGCCTCGCAAGTCGTGGGCGAGGGGTGCGACCTTGAGCCGGTCCTCTGGATGCTCGCTGTCGACGCTCACACGGTTGCGGACCAGAGCCGCAAAGCTATCGGCGGCATGGAGTGCTCCGAACTCGAGGGCAACGCGACGAGCCGCCGCCAGGAATACCTGGAAGGTAGTGATCCGCTGCTGCCCGTCGATCACCATGGAGGTGGGCGTACGTCGCGGAATCGGGCTGCGATGCTGTGTCACGAGGGCGCCGAGGAAGTATTCCTGCGCATCCTCGTCGTCACCCTCCGCGGATTGTGTCTCCGCGGACTCGGCAGCCTTGCGGATGTCGTCCCACAGGGGAATCCAGTTCTCCTCCTCGTCCCACACGTATGGTCGCTGGAAGATCGGGATCACGTAGCGGTGATCCTTGTTGAAGACCGCGCCGAGCAACTCGTCTCCGGCTCTCATGCGTGGATCATCTCCTCTGCTACCGATGCATCGGCGTGGTCTCCCAAGAGGCGGCCGGAGAAAGCGGCAGTAAGCAGGGAACGGCGGAGTGCCTTCCCACGGTTGCGTGACTCGGTGATAGCGGATGCCAACCTGTCGTAGGACGCCAACTGGTCGTGAAGCGAGACCACAACCCGCTGGGCCTCTCCGTCAGCGGGAACGATCACAGGCATCTTGCGGATCATGCTCAGGCTGATCGAAGCCAAGTTGACGCTCTGCTTGCCGTTCCGCTCGGCCCACCGACCACCGAAGATGTTGGTGGTCCACGAGAGGAAGTAGGGGTCAAGTCGCGGCTCGTTCAGGCGTGCACGGAACACGTGGTTCTGGTGGATGCAGTCGTCAATCTGTCCTTCCCACACCCATCCGCGTGCGAGTTTGTCCCGGTCGCCGCCCTCGTTCAGCAGGACGTCACCCTCCTCCAGCCGGAGTGCCTTTGCCTTGGCGGGGTCAACGCGTATGTGGGTCACGGTGTCGAGGTTCAGATGTCCGCGCTGGACGTTGGCCACGCGCAAGTAGGGAACCTCAACGAATGATGGATCGTCTTGCTTCTTCGAGTCCTTCGTGACCCCACCGACCACTTCTGCAACGTCGCCAAGGCGTGCCCATGACCAGCCGACCGGCATAGAAGGCAGGCCGCCGTCAGCGGTGCCTACGTCGGCGAGCGCGGCATCCACACGATCTGGCACGTCGGTCGCCGTGAGGGCGTGAATGATCGTTTGCTCACGAAGGCTGTTCAGTTTGGCCAGCGACAGGGCCAAGCCCTTGTCGGCGGCGTCAAGGCGGGAGAGGCGGTCTTCGAGGAGGTCCACGATGCGGCGCTGTTCATTGAGGTGGGGGACAGGGACGGTCAGATTCGCGAGGTTCTTCCGGGAGATGCGCTTCCGCGTGGTCCCCGACTGCAGGGCGAGTACGGAGGAGTGGAATTGCGGCGAGTTGATAGCCCACATGACATAGCTAGGATCTACGTCCGGACGTGAGAGGCGGAGGATGGCGACGTCAACTGCTGTGACTGCCTTGCCGATCGTGACTGGTGCGAGGCAAGCCCTACCGATCGGATCGGGCATCCGGGCGATGAGGATGTCGTTGGGATGTAGGAAAGTGCAGCCCAACGATGCAGCCTGATCTGGTCGCATCCAGCGGTTGGACCGGTTTCTGAACTCGCCCACTCCGACGTCCGCTAGTTGTGTAAGACGGATGGATCCCGCGGGGTCTTGGTCTTTCGACTCGACCCAATCGCCATCCGTGAACCGGCCACCGTCTGCGAGTTCGCCTAGCGTCATCTCGGGTGCCCAGGTCACGCGGTGAGCTCCGAGTTGAGTTCGTCGATGAGGCCGGCGGCGCGGTCGCCGAGGTCGCGCAGGGCGCCGTCGGTGCCGCCGCGTTCGGTGAAGGGGGCGTCGTCGAGGTCGGCGGCGTTGATGCCGGCGGAGGAGGCGATGACGGAGACCATGCGGTCGAGCCACCATCCTTCGGTTTCGGTGAACGTGACGCCGGCTTGTTGCTGCTGGGCGAGCCAGGCGGCGTACCTCTCGCGGACGAGCTCGGCGTAGGGGAGGAGTTCGTCGTCGGTGCCGACGGTATAGCGGACCAGGGACACCAGGTCGGTCAGGGTGTGGGCCGGGCTGCGTCGGACGTTCGGCGCCTCGATGGCGACGTAGGCGTCCCAGATGAGGTCGGGGGTCCAGTTGTACGGCGGCCGGGCGATGCGGTCGGCGAGCTCCTGGATGTCGTGGAAGGACACCCGGTGCCCCACCTTCGGGTCGCGGGCCTCGGCGAGGAGCTGGATGGCGGTGATCTCCGCGCGGTGTTCGTCGAGGTAGGCGCGCCAGGACTCCACGACGCTCTTGGCACGGCTGGTGTCGACGACGCCGTGGGCATCGATCAGGGTGTCGCGGCTGACCTCGTCGATGGTGCGGTCGTGGGTGGCACGGAGCTCGAGGATGCGGTTGCGCAGGTCGGGGTTGGCCGCGATCGGCTCGACGGCTGCGTCGAGCAGGGCCTGTACATCGCCACCCGCCTTTACGTGCGTGGCCTGGGTCTCGGGGTCGACGGCGTCCACCAGCGCCCGAATGACCTCGCGGACGGGCCGACCGGCCACGGTGTCGAGCTCCGTGCGTTCGGGGTCGGTGAGCTCGAGCTCGAGCTTGGCCAGCCGGGACGCGAGGGTGGCGGTCTCGTCCTCGCTGAGGGTGAGGGCGGCCGCCTTGTCGAGCAGCTTCTTCAGTGACACCGACCTGTCCCGGTTGAGCGGTGGCTCGACGAAGTCGTGCTCGGTGACGCCGACCGCGTCCACGATCACGAACCGGGTCTTCGCCGTCGCGTCGGGCGTGACCGCCTGGAAGTCCGCGGGAGGGATGGTGCGGGCGCCGCGGCCCTTCATCTGCTCGAAGTACTGCGCCGAGCGCACGTCGCGCATGAAGAAGACGCACTCCAGGGGTTTCACGTCGGTGCCGGTGGCGATCATGTCGACGGTGACCGCGATCCGCAGCGTCGGGCTGGTACGGAACGCCTGAAGCTGGGCCTTGGGGTCGCGGGCGTTGTAGGTGATCTTGGCGGCGAAGTCGTTGCCCTTGCCGAACACCTCGCGCACGCATGTGACGATCTCCTCGGCGTGGTTGTCGTCCTTGGCGAAGATCAGCGTCTTCGGCACCGTGGAGCGGCCGGGGAAGATCTCGGTGAACAACCGCTCGCGGAAGGTCTCCAGCACCGTGCGGATCTGCGACTTGCTCGTGACCGCGCGGTCGAGCTGGCCCGGCGTGTACTCCAGGTCCTCGTCCAGTGCCTCCAGCCGCTCGGCGCGGGTACGGCGGTCGACCTTCGGCACGATCGTCCCGGCCTCGATCACCGAGCCCTGCTCGCTGATCTCGGTGCGGATCCGGTAGAGGTCGAAGTCGACGTTCACGTTGTCGACGACCGACTGCGGGTAGGTGTACTCGGAGACGAGGTTCTGTTCGAAGAACCCGAACGTCTGCTTCCCGGGGGTCGCGGTCAGGCCGATGACGTGGGCGTCGAAGTAGTCCAGCACCCCGCGCCACACGCCGTAGATGGAGCGGTGCGCCTCGTCGACGATCACCAAATCGAAGGTCTCTGGTGGCAGATCGGGGTTGTAGGAGACGGTCACCGGGGCGTCGGGGACGAAGCCGTCCAGCCCCGGATCGTCCTCGCCACTGACCTCCGCACCCTGCAGTGCCTTGAACACCCGCTGGATCGTCGAGATCACCACGTTGGAGGAGCCGAGCATCCCGGCGCTGCTGAGCTTGTCGACGTTGTAGATCTCGGTGAACCGGCGGCCGTCGTCGGGGGCGCGGTAGTTCTGGAACTCCGCCAGCGTCTGGTCGGCCAGGTTGTTGCGGTCGACCAGGAACAGGACCCGGTTGAACCCACCGTGCTTGAGCAGGCGGTAGGACTGCGTGACGGCGGTGTAGGTCTTGCCGGCGCCGGTCGCCATCTGGACCAGGCTGCGCTTGAACCGCTGCTCGGCCAGGCTCCGCTCGACACCATGGATCGCCTCGATCTGGGCCGGGCGCAGGGGAGTGGTGTCCAACTGGGGCAGTGCGCGCACCTTGCCGCGCCAGGTCGGTTCCTGGGGACTGGCTTCGGCGTCGCGCAGGATGCGGGCGAAGGTCGAGGGCTTGGGGAAGGCGAAGAGCCTGCGTGCTCGCGGCTCGGGGTCGTAGCCACAGGTGTAGTGGATCTCCGTGCCCGACGCCTCGAACACGAACGGCAGCCGGCCATCGACCGTGAGTGCCTTGAGGCGTACGTCGGCGGGGAGCCCTTCGGCGTACATCGCCGACTGCCACTCGACGCCTGACAACGGAGTCCCTTCGGGCTTGGCCTCGATGACGCCGACGGCCGACTTGTCGACGTACAACAGGTAATCAGCGCGACCGTGACCCGCAGCCATGGTCGACTCGCGTACGGCGACGCCCTGGGCGGCGAACAGGTTCAGGTTCTTCTTGTCCTGCACTACCCAGCCGGCGGCGACGAGCTGCTTGTCGATGAGCACCCGGGCACGCTGCTCCGCCGCAAGGCGCAGTTCGTCGTCCCCGTTGGTCATAACGGGGCAAGGCTAACCGCCAACAACGGGACAGGCAGGGCTTCTGTGGCCACTTGCGGGCAGATCGCGGCCCGCGGTCCCTGGTGTCGGCGGCTGCTGCGAGAGTCTGCGTCATGGTGTCGAACGACGAGAGTTGGATAGAACCGTCTCAAGCCGAGGGCGTCCGCCGCGATGCGATAGCGCTCGCCAAGTTTGCTGTCACGTCTCCGGACCTCCGAGACGTCACGCGTAAAGAAGTGCTCAGCAAGTACGTCCTGATCCTCCTCACGCACGGGACTTCGAACGGCAAATACGGCACCCGCTATCGCTCGGCGGATGCCTTGGGCGTGACGGACCCAGCGCTGCTAGAGCATGAGCACGTCTACCCACGCAAGTGGCTGATAGAGCAGATGCTCGCCGAGCCCAGTGCGGTCGAGATGGTCCTGACTCACTGTGCCCTGGCCTGCACGGTGACCGAGGCCGAGCACCGCAGGCTCGCCGCCGCTGAGCGGGCCAACCCCGGACTGACTGGCTGGGAGCGGTACCACGCGGCAGGTGTTGCGGTCACTGACCTGGCGACCGGCGAAGTGGTCCCGCAATCGGTGGGCCGTCGACCGGTGTTGCCCCATGAGCAACCGTGAAGACCACGCCTGTACGTGCCCGGCGCGCGAATTGGGCGGCCAAAAAGATTCCTGCAGGTGGGGAACTAGCCTCCTGAGCTGTGGGTTGAAGTGGGCGATAATCGGTCTGAGGCCACCGGTTGTAGCGGTGGCCACTCGCATCGACTCGCTGGCCATTAGGGGTAGGACCAACCCCGACAGGCAGGAGCCGACCATGACCGAGACCCTCCACACTGACGTTCCCCTCCGCGCCCAGCTCATGACGATCGAGGAGGTCGCCGAGCTGCTCCGGATGCCCGTCGCGACACTGCGCTACTGGCGCGTGCTCGACAGCGGGCCGTGCGGCTTCATCATCGGGCGGCGCCTGCGCTACTGGCGCCACGACGTCCTGGCTTGGCTCGAAGCCCAGCGCGAGTCCACAGGGTCCGGAGCCGCCTGATCTATCCACAGGAGCCGCGGTCGCTGTCGCCAGGACAGGCGACTGGCGCTACGGCGGACCCATGAGCAGGAAACCCCGAACCCTCCCGCGCCAGCGGCGCAACCAGCGCGGCGCCGTCGAAGACCGCTGGCGCAAGCGCATCAAGGACACCGACGGCAACACCATCGAGGTCCCGTCGCGGGCAAGGTGACGCGCTGGCGCGCGCGGTACGTAGACGACGCCGGTCGTGAGCACACCCGCGCCTTCGACCGGAAGGTCGACGCGCAGAAGTGGATCGACAAGCAGCTCTCCGCGCTGCTGCGCGGTGACCACGTCGTACCCAAGGACGCCAAACTGACTGTGGGGGAGTGGTGCGACAAGTGGCTGGCCGGCTACGGCACCCGCCGCAGGTCGACCGTTCGCCAGGCCGAGGTTCACCTCAAGATCATCAAGGCTCACTTCGGCTCGGTGCCGCTGTCGGCGATCAAGCCTTCCGACGTGCGCGCCTGGACGGCCACCCTCAAGGACGAAGGCCGCGCCGACTCCTACATCTACGCGCTGTACTCCCGGTTCTCCCAGCTCTTCACCGACGCGGTCCACGACGGCCTCGTCGTCCGCAACCCCTGCTCGCGGCGCACCTCACCCGGCATGGGTCGGCAGCGGGCGTACGTCGCGACCACCCAACAGGTCTGGGCGCTCTACGACGCGGTGCCGCCCGGCGTACGTCCCGCGATCCTGCTCGGCGCCCACGCCGGGCTGCGTCTCGCCGAGGCGGCCGGGCTTCGGGTCGAGGACATCGACTTCGCGACCGGGGTGATCTCGCCGAGCGTGCAGTGGGTCGACGAGCCGCTGAAGTCCGAGACCAGCCGACGATCCATTCCGATCCCCAGGGACATGGCGCACCTGCTCGCGGAAGCGGTGCGGCTCGGCAACGGCACCCACGTCGTGAGCGATCAATGGGGCGACCCGGCGGGGCCGTGGACGATAGAGCGCGCGGTCCGCGCAACACGGACCCAGGTCGGGCTGCCGGACGACTTCCGGTTCCACGACCTGCGGCACTACTTCGCTTCGCTGCTCATCGCATCGGGGCTCGACGTCAAGGTCGTTCAGGCGCGGCTGAGGCACGCCTCGACCAAGACCACCCTCGACACCTACGGCCACCTCTGGCCGGACCGGGATGAATCCTCCCGAGCGGCGGTGGCGGCGGTGTACCGCGAGCGGACTCCAAGCGACGGCTCAGCTGGTTGATGGATAGTTATGGGTCTATAAGCAGGGACGGCATTCGAGGCGGCCTCGAGGGTCTTGACATGTCACCGACGGCGGCCGCCCCCTTTAGCCCAGTCAGCCGCACTTGACGGGGGTCTGAGATCCGCATGGATCTGCCGATGAGCGGGGGTGGCGGAAGCGTGCGGATTTGAAGTCATTGAGCGGAGGACGACGTGATCGAACCTGCGCACCCGGTGGGTGAGGATCGCCCCGGCTCAGCGTGCGATTTCCGCGACCAGGCGGGTGACGCGCGGCAGCTCGGCGTTACAAGCATCTGCTGGAGCGAAGTGCGTTCCTCCGGTGCGCAGGTGCCAGACCTCGACGCCGATGACCCGGCCCTCGCCCAGTTCTTCTTCGAGGGCGAGGAAGGCTGGGACGGCGTACCGCACTGCCAGCTCGGCGGTGAGAGGCGCGAGGTCCCAGAGCGCGATGCGGCCAACGTAGCCTTCCTCGTCGAGCAGAACCGCGTCCACGTGCGCTCCCACGACGTGCGTGCCGATGCCGACGTCATGCCTGAGGTCGACGGCGAAGGCGTCGCGTCCGTCCCGCTGGGCCAACTGGATGTACCGCTCGAAGCAGGTGACGATTGCGCTCGCCCAACCTCGAGCCTGGGCGGATCCCGAGGGACCCCAGTATGAACTGTCTGCGAAGGCGCGTCGGAGCCGTCGTCTAGCCTCCGTGACACCCTCGCGGTGGTACCTGACGATCGCCGCGGTGGCCGTCAACATCGGGGTGGGAAATCCCGGGTCTCCCATGGTCGAGCTGAGCGTGAAACCAGGCTGACGCACCCCCTTGCGGTAGATCCCGAACGTCAGCCGGGTCATCGCAGGCCCGCTGGCACGCTGTGGGAGCTCAGGACCGCGTCCGCCTGCGCCGCCCAACGCCGGTGGAGGGCGATGCTGTCTGCGAGGTCCATCGCCGGTGCACCTGACAGCAGCTCGGGGTACTCGTACTCGAGGTCGACGTCGGGCAGTGAGCCGAGGTCGTCGATCAGGGCGACGAAGTGGGTGAGGTTGTCTCGCGCTCGTTGGTCGTCAAGTGCATGGACATCGTCGAACACGTCCACGTCGTAGGGAACGTCCGCGACGCCGTGTGTCTCGCACGAGATGCGGCGCATGATGCAGGGAGCGCAGTACCCGCAGTGCGTTCGCGTTCGACCGATCTGCCAGCACGAGACGGTGTGTTGCATGTCGTCTCCGTGGCCTAGGGCTACGGCGATCTCGACAACCTCAGGTTTCGTTCGGCTGACGAGAATGTTGTCGATCTCGAGGTCTCCGCCTAGCGCGGCTCTGGCCAGCTCCTTCATTCGAGCGACGATGGGTGGCGAGGCGGTGTGCGTGGACAGGGAGCCGATCCTCGCCGCGGTCAGCGGGATGTGGATCGCCATGATGCCGTTCTCGTTGAGGTACACCCGATTCGAGCCGCCGGCGATGGCGATAAGCGCGGCGACGCCCACGAAGAGGAGGGTGCGGCTGCGCTGCGACGACTCCGGACCCGGGAAAGGTTGGTTTGGTGCCTTGCCGGCGCCGATGTGGACGCGGACGGTGTCGGGCCGGATCTCGCGGAGGATTGACTCGACCTGGGTCTGCGCGGTGTTGACGGCGCCGCTTGCCGAGTGCGACAGGAGCAACGGACGCGCCCCGCGGTCTAGCAACTCAAGAGCGCCTGCGAAGGAGTCCTGCCCACCCGACAGCAGGGCTACTCCGTCGTGCTCAACGATCGGGGTTTTCGACTGCCGCGGTGGGGAGGATGGTGTCGGGTCCGCCTCAAAGTGAATGGTCAGGTCGTCCTGCGTCAGATCAGACCAGATCGACTCGAACTGGGGTCTTAGCGTCTCCCACCAAGCTGGATCGCGGACCGGGATGTAGGCGTCAATCTGTCGAGCCCACTCGACGTCGCCGCGACCCCGTTCGCAGGCCATGTCGACCGCGAATAAGGATCCTAGGATCGCCAGCCAGTCCATCTGTCGCTCGCTGAGCCGGTCGGGCAGACCCTCGACAGCGTCGTCGAAGCGCAGGCCGAAGTTGCGGGTGCCGTAAGGGGTGTCGCGCGTCCTGATCGTTAGGACACCCGGTACAGGTGGCGCGGCGCAGTCGTTCACCACGACGGTGTACGCATTCACTGCGGGCTCTCCGGAAGCGCGCGACCGCGGGCGAACGCGTCGCCGACCAGCGCGGCCCAACGCGCGCGGACGGCCGCTGCGGTCTGGGGAGCCTCGCCGATGCGACGGCCGATCGTGTCGGCCTCGGCGGCGAGCGACCGAGCCAGCCGCTTCGATTCGGCGATGGACATCCCCGGAACGTCGACTCCCCGCGACGTCCGCGTCTCGGACATCGCACCCATCTCGCGCGCGGTGACGTGGCGGGCGTACTGGCTGAGCAGCTCCCCAACGAAGGCACCGAGAAGCTGGCCAGGCTCACCTCGGCGCTCCTCAAATCGGGTCGCCGCTTCCTGAGGTGACAGTTGGGTGAGACTGACGTCGCCCGAGGTTGCGCGCATCAGGGCAGCTACGAGCGCCCGTTCCGCCAGCGGCAGAGCTGCGCTGGTGCCGTCCGTGTCGGCACTGGCCCGGCGCGCGTCGGCAGCCGCCTCCAGAATGGCGGTCTCCGGGCGCTCGACGGCACGCAGTCTGTCCGGCAACGACTCAAAACTCTGGACGACTTGGACGGCGAAGGACGCGATCGACGGGTCGGCCAGTGCCGACTCCCACTCAGCGCCGGCGTTGAACAGCTCTGACCGGAGTCGCTCCAATGGCAGGTCCGAGCGCAAGGCGGTGGCGAACGCCTGCCACCGCGGCACCGCGGGCGACCGGAAACTTGTCGACGTACCCACGTCAGGTCCGCGCGCTTTCGATCATGGCGTGGAAATGCTGATCGTCGACGAGGCCGGCATCGAACAGGGCGGCCCAGGGTAAACGCTCGCGGTTTGCCGGGGTGATTTCGTCGCGTTCGACAGACAGAGCGGCCTCGGCGAGGTCGATGGCCCGTACGTAGGCCAGCGATAGGCCGGTGTCCTTGGTGAGTGCCTTGTGGCGGGCATGGAATGGGTGCGCGCGCCCGCTGCCTGCAAAGTTGGAGGAGAGCACCACCATGTACCGGAGCTCGTGCCCGGTGGACTGTGCCTCGGCGCGGCAGATGCCTGCGTACTCCTTGAACCGGAGGTAGTGGTCGGCGGTCATGGTGTACCCGTCCGCGGAGGCCTTGCAGTCAAGCAGGGCCGCGAGTGGCTCGCCTCCCCCTGGCCATCGGAGCAATGCGTCAGGGAGACGCCTGCCCCGGGCTGCCTCGCCGTAACGCACCCCTCCGAGGCGGAACGTGTGGGTCAGCATCCTGAAGGTCAGCCTCTCCAACCAGTCCTGTGGAGCCGCGCCACCCTGGTGGAGCTCCGCCGGCAGCTCGTTGTGCGCGAGGACCGGCAGCCACCGCATGCCGACCGGATCGAGGTAGCGAGCGTCCTCGAAGAGGGCCCGCTGGTGTGCCAACCGGTCCATTGCCACGCTTGGCCGCTGGTCAGTCCAGGCCACCCGCGACGAGTGTTCAAAGCGTTCGATCAACTGCTCAGGTCCGATGACCTCCACCGTCCGACCGACCGGAATGTCGCCGTGAGTGCCGAGAGGAGCCACGAGCCACCCGGCCACGTCGCCGTTCGCTGTAAGCGACTCGATGAAGCGCACGACGTCACGCGGCTCCACGGCCCTGGCCGCCACCCGGACGCGGATGGAGCGGCGTGCCCATAGCAGCTCCATCTCGGCGTGCAGCTCATCGTGGTCGGCACGACGTCGGTAGTCCGAGACCTCCGCTCCCGACTCCTCGACGAGGGCGTGCACTAACTTGCGCACCTCGGCTCGCGGCATCGCAGCCAGGTCGAGTGGTGTGAAACGACGGTGAGGTCGGGTGATCCCAGCTTTGCGCTCGCCTCCCGCCATGACTGCGATCCTAGGCAGCGGGAGGTCTTTTCCGGCAAGACTGGCCTAACACCGCGTGTCCTCGGCTCGGCTGGCCAAGCAAACGCCGCGGGCGTACTTCGACGCCGACTCGGAAACCCGTCCGCCGTAACGACGACAGGCACCATCCGCCGGAGCCGTTGCACGGCCGAGACAGTCAGCTGCAGAGCGACTGGCGAGAACCACCCGCTCGTGCCGCAGCTCGTGCACCGCCAAACCGCGGCATTCCAGCCGCAAATTCTCCTGCCCCCGGAGCTCTCGCGAGCCGATGTGACGGGCTTCCGGCGGTGGGCGCTGTCGGATCCAACAGCGCGGCGGGCCAATCTCCTGCGGAATCCCTGCGGAATTTGGCCCCTTTCGAGCCAACGAGAACGGCCCCCGATCCTGCGTTTCCGCAGGTCAGGGGCCGTTCCCGGGTTACGACGTGGCTCAGATGTCGTAGTAGAGCTCGAACTCGTGCGGGTGCGGGCGCTGCTGCACCGGCAGGATCTCGTTCTGGCGCTTGTAGTCGATCCAGGTCTCGATCAGGTCCGAGGTGAAGACGTTGCCGGCGGTGAGGAACTCGTGGTCGGCCTCGAGGTTGTTGAGCACCGCGTCGAGCGAGGCAGGGACCTGCTCGATGTCGGCCATCTCGTCCGGCGGGAGCTCGTAGATGTCCTTGTCGATCGGGGCGGCGGGCTCGATCTTGTTCTTGATGCCGTCGAGGCCGGCGAGCAGCAGCGCCGAGAAGGCGAGGTAGGGGTTCGCCGACGGGTCGGGGCAGCGGAACTCGATGCGCTTGGCCTTCGGGTTCGAGCCGGTGATCGGGATCCGGACGCAGGCCGAGCGGTTGCGCTGGGAGTACACCAGCGAGACCGGGGCCTCGAAGCCCGGCACCAACCGGTGGTAGGAGTTGACCGTCGGGTTGGTGAACGCCAGCAGCGAGGGGGCGTGCCGGAGCAGGCCGCCGATGTACCAGCGGGCGGTGTCGGAGAGGCCGCCGTACCCGGTCTCGTCGAAGAACAGGGGCGTGCCCTCGTCCCAGATCGACTGGTGCACGTGCATGCCCGAGCCGTTGTCGCCGAAGATCGGCTTCGGCATGAAGGTCGCGGTCTTGCCGTTGCGCCACGCGACGTTCTTGATGATGTACTTGAACTTCATCACGTCGTCGGCGGCCTTGAGCAGCTCGTCGAAGCGGTAGTTGATCTCGGCCTGGCCGGCGGTGCCGACCTCGTGGTGGGCCCGCTCGACGATGAGGCCGGACTTCTCCAGCTCGATGACCATCTCGTCGCGGAGCTCGCCGAAGTGGTCGGTCGGCGCGACCGGGAAGTAGCCGCCCTTGTACTTCACCTTGTAGCCGCGGTTGTCGTTCTCGAACGCCGCGCCGGTGTTCCAGGCGCCGGCCGCGGAGTCGATCTCGTAGTAGCCGGCGTTGGCCTTGGTCTCGAACCGCACGTTGTCGAAGACGTAGAACTCCGCCTCGGGCGCGAAGTACGCCTTGTCGCCGATGCCGGTGGTGCCGAGGTAGGCCATCGCCTTGCGCGCGATGTTGCGCGGGTCGCGGGAGTAGGCCTCGCCGGTGAGCGGGTCGTGGATGAAGAAGTTGACGACCAACGTCTTCGCCGTGCGGAACGGGTCGATGTACGCCGTGGTCGGGTCCGGGAACAGCGACATGTCGGACTCGTGGATCGCCTGGAAGCCACGGATCGACGAGCCGTCGAAGCCCAGCCCGTCGTCGAAGACCGACTGGTCGAACGACGACACCGGGACCGTGAAGTGCTGCATGACGCCGGGCAGGTCGCAGAAGCGGACGTCGATCATCTCGACGCCCTCGTCCTTGATGTACTTGAGCAGCTCGTCGCTGTTCTGGAACATTCGTCCTCCTTGGCTGCCACGCAGGGCGACGGCCGGAAAGTCAGTGAGCAAGGACCGGGGCGACGCTGCTCCGGGCGGTGGTCGCACCGTACGCACGGCCAGTTTCTCGACCGTATCCGGTTTGTTTCGGGCATGTAACAGGTGGCCGGTGACTGGACCGGCGGCGGTCCGCCCTACCCTGGCCGTCGTGACCGCACCCCAGGCCGCGCCCCAAGAGATCCCGTTCGAGACCGCCTCGTGGGGGCGCCGGGTGCTGGCGCTCGTCGTCGACTGGTTCGCCTCGCTCCTGGTCGTGAGCCTGTTCGTCCCGGTGTTCGGCACCACCGGAGGCCCCGGCGGCCTCTACACGCTGCTGGTCTTCGTGGTCGAGTCCGCGGTGCTCACCGCCACCGTCGGCGGCTCGTTCGGCAAGATGGCCACCCGGCTGCGGGTGGTGCGCGTCGACGGCGGCGGGCACGTCGACCTGCTGCGGTCGTTCGGTCGCGCGATCGCCGTCGCGCTGGTCATCCCGCCGCTGGTGTTCCGGCCGGACCGCCGCGGCCTCCACGACGTGCTGGCCGGCACCGCCACGGTCCCCCTCCAGGCCGCGCGTTCTCCCCAGGCCTGAGCCCGCCGGGTTTGGTCCTTGGGCCCGCTGGGAGATGCTGGAGGCATCGACCACTCTTGGAAGGGCCCCGTCGTGACCAGCCTGAGCTCCGTACGCCGTGCCCTCGCAGCGCTCGCTGTCGTCCCGCTGCTCCTGAGCGGGCTTGCCGCGTGCGGCGACGACCCGGGCACCAACGCCGAGGACCCGGCAGCGACCTCCGCGTCCGGTGCGCCGGCCGCCGACCTGGCGCCGGGCGACGACGTCGACACCGGGGAGTTCGCCGACCTCCTCGCGGCGGGGGTGGCGAGGATGGACACCGCCCACCTCACGATGAAGTCCGAGATGGGCGCCGCGGGGAGCATGACGGGGGAGGGCGACGCGGACTACCGCGGCGACCAGCCGGTCGCGAGGATGACGATCACCTCCGGCTTCGTCGCGGACGGGATGGAGGCTCGCATCGTCGACGGTGCCCTGTACCTCAACCTCGGCCGGCTCAGCCACGACCGGTTCTGGAAGCTCGACCTCGACGACCCGGACAGCCCGCTGGGGGCGCTCGGATCGCAGCTCGACCCCCGCTCGGCCGTCGACCTGCTGGCGAAGGGACTCGAGAAGGTCACCTACGTCGGGCCCGACGGCGACCTGGCCCACTACCGCGCGAGCGTCGACCCGCAGGCCGTGCTCGACGCCCTCGGCGGGCTGGGGTCGATGGGCGACCGGATGGGCGGGGCCGGCGCCCCGGCCGTGCCGGACTCCCTGGACTACGAGCTGTGGCTCGACGGCCAGGGCCGCGTGACGCGGCTGACCTCGACCATGGGCGACCTCGGGTCGGTCGAGATGACCATGTCCGACTTCGGGGCCGACGTATCCGTCGAGGCGCCGCCGGCCGACCAGGTCACCGAGATGCCGCCGATGTTCGGCCACCCGGGGACCGACCCGCAGGCCTGACCCCTACCGGCCGCGCATCTGGCCGCGCATGCCCTTCATGCTGGTCGGCACCGGGCCCTTGGGCAGCGGGACGTTCGACCGGTTGGCGTCCAGTGCCTTGAGCCGGTTCAGGATGTCGGTCATCTCGGCGGGCTTCACGGCCTTGCCGAGCTTCTGGACGTGCCGGACCAGCTTGGGCAGCGGGACCTGACCTGCGTCGTTGCCGCAGACGACCTCGTGGATCGGGACCTCGGAGGCGACCCGCTCGTGCTTGCGGCGCTCGGCCGTCATCAGCTGGCGCAGCCGGTTGGGGTTGCCTTCGCCCACCAGCACGATGCCCGGCGGTCCGACCACCCGGTGCACGACGTCCTGCTGCTTGTTGAACGCCACCACCGGGTCGGTCCGCCAGCCCCGCTTCAGCATCCGCAGCGCGGCGGCCGCGGCGCCCGGCTGGCCCTCCATCTGGGAGTACGCCGCGCGCTGGGCGCGTCGTCCGAAGACGATCATCGCCAGCAGCGTGCCGACCAGCAGCGCGCCGATCACCGCGAGGACGATGCCGAGGACGCCCTCGCCGGGGAGGATCCAGAAGACCACGAAGCCGATCACGCCGCCGACCAGCAGCGAGCCGAGGATCCACAGGCCGAGGCGGGGGTCGGACCGCTTCGCCATCCGGTAGGTCTCGACGAACTGTGCTCGCCGGCTCATCTTGTCCGGGTCGACGGGCTTGGGGTCCTTCGCCATGTTCTGGTGCTGCCTCACTGAGTCGTTCGGTCGGGGTCAGGCGGTGATGCCCTCGCGGGCCTCCATAGCCTGACGGTACAGCCGACCGGCGCGGTACGACGAACGGACGAGGGGCCCCGACATCACGCCGGAGAACCCGATCTCGTCGGCCTCCTCCTTGAGCTCCACGAACTCCTCGGGCCGGACCCAGCGCTCGACCGGGTGGTGCCGCGGTGAGGGCCGGAGGTACTGGGTGATCGTCATCAGCTCGCAGCCCGCGGCGTGCAGGTCGCGCAGCGCCTGGGAGACCTCCTCGCGGGTCTCGCCGAGGCCGAGGATCAGGTTGGACTTGGTGACCAGGCCGAAGTCGCGGGCCTGGGTCAGCACGTCGAGCGAGCGGTCGTAGCGGAACGCGGGCCGGATCCGCTTGAAGATCCGCGGCACGGTCTCGAGGTTGTGGGCGAGCACCTCGGGGCGCGACTCGAAGACCTGGGCGAGCAGGTCCGGCTTGCCGCTGAAGTCGGGGATCAGGTTCTCCACGCCGATGCCCGGGTTGAGCTCGTGGATCTGGCGGACGGTCTCGGAGTACAGCCAGGCGCCCTCGTCGATCAGGTCGTCCCGGGTGACGCCGGTGATCGTGGCGTACCTCAGGCCCATCGTGCGCACCGACTCCGCGACGCGACGCGGCTCGTCGCGGTCCAGCGGCTTCGGCCTCCCGGTGTCGATCTGGCAGAAGTCGCAGCGCCGGGTGCACTGCTCACCGCCGATGAGGAAGGTCGCCTCGCGGTCCTCCCAGCACTCGAAGATGTTGGGGCAGCCGGCCTCCTGGCACACGGTGTGCAGTCCCTCGGACTTCACCAGGCTCTGGAGGTGCTTGTACTCCGGACCCATCTTCGCGCGGGTCTTGATCCACTCGGGCTTGCGCTCGATCGGGGTCTCGGAGTTGCGCGCCTCGAGCCGGAGCAGCTTGCGGCCCTCTGCGTGGGGGGCGGGGGGAGCTTGCGTCACGTCGGCCAACTGTACGCCGCGGGTGGAGGCCCTCCGCGTGAGGGAGTGTGAGGGGGCGTGAGGGAGGTGAGGGAGCGCGAGGGAGCGTCAGGGAGTGAGCAGCTCGATGCGCGGCTGCTTGGCCGGGTCGGGGCGGGGCTCGTAGTCGGGAGTCGGGTCGTACGGCGCCCAGGCGAGGTACTCGCGCAGCCGGCGCTCGACGTACGGCGTCGCCTCGGCCACGGTCACGTCGCGGCCGAGCTCGCGGGTCAGCGAGGCCACTCCGGCGTCGGTGATGCCGCAGGGCACGAACCGGTCGTACCACGCCAGGTCGACATCGCAGTTGAGGGCGAACCCGTGCATGGTCACGCCGCGGCTGACCCGGATGCCGATCGCGGCGATCTTGCGCTCGGGGCCGCGATCGTCGGCGCGCAGCCAGACGCCGCTGCGGCCGGGCACCCGCGCGGTCGTGACGCCCAGGTCGGCGCACACCTGGATCAGCGCCTCCTCCACCCGGCGCACGTAGTCGACGACCAGCACGTGGTCGGGGAGGGTGACGATCGGGTAGCCGACCAGCTGGCCGGGTCCGTGGAAGGTGATCTTGCCCCCGCGGTCGACGTCGATCACCGGCGCGCCGCCCGGGTCGGCGGGCCGCTCGTGCGGCTCGGTGCGCTTGCCTGCCGTGAACACCGGCGGGTGCTCGAGCAGCAGCACCGTGTCCGGCTGCCTGCCGTCGGCGACCTGCTCGTGCACCTCGCGCTGCAGGTCCCACGCGGCGACGTAGTCGACCAACCCGACATCTTGGAGCTTCACGCGCTCGAGCCTACTGCGGCGCCGGGACCCGGGCCCGGGTCGGCTCAGCAACCGACTTGTGGACGACCGCTCGGCCGGGCCGCCCGTCTGGGTAGGAGAGGGTGATGACGCTCCTGCCCTTCCTGCTGGCGGCGCTGCTCGGCCTGGGCGCTCCCGCGGACCCGGCGACGCCGACGCCGGTCGCCGTGCTGCACGAGTGGGACCAGCGGCGCGCGGCGGCCTGGGCGGCGGACGACCTGGCGGACCTGCGCCGGCTCTACGCCCGCGGCAGCACCGCCGGGGCGGCCGACGTCGCGATGCTGCGGGCCTGGCACGAGCGGGGCCTGCGGGTCGAGGCGATGCGCATGCAGGTGCTGTCGGTGGCGGTGCGAGCCCGGACGCAGGGGCGGCTGGTCCTGCGCGTGACCGACCGGCTCGCGGCCGGGGTCGCGGTCGGGGACGGCGTACGCCGGCCGCTGCCGCGCGACGGGGCCTCGACCCGGCGCCTCGTGCTGGTGCGGGTCGCGGGGGAGTGGCGGATGGCTCAGGTCAGGCCCGCGCGGAGCACGTCGTCCACGGTGCGGTCCCGGAACCGGTAGCCCGCCTCCTCGAGCGCGGCCGGTCGCAGGTTGATCGAGCCCAGCGCCTCCGGGGCCAGCCGCCCGGCCGCGGCCCGGATCGCGAACCGCGGCGCGACCAGGACCGCCTTGCGGTGGGTGGCCCGCGCGAGCGCCTGGGTGAACTCCGCGTTCGTCGGTGTCTGCGGGCAGCACAGGTTGAACGGGCCGGCGGCGGCCTCGTGCTCGATCAGGTGGGCGACGCCGCCGACCCAGTCGCGCAGCGAGATCATCGCCATCCGCTGCCGCCCGTCACCGAGCCGGGCGCCGAGGCCGAGCCGGGTGAGCAGCCGCAGCTGCTTGAGCGGCGCCCCGCGCCGGTCCATCACCGGGGCCGTGCGCAGCACGCAGAGCCGCGCGCCGGCCGCGGCGGCCGGCTCGGCGGCGTCCTGCCACTCGCGGCTGACCTGGGTGAGCAGGCTGTCGCCGACGCTCGGCGACTCCTCGGTGACGACCTGCTCGCCGTGGTCGCCGTACCAGGCGATCGCGTTGCCGGCGACGAACGCCGGTTTCCGCTCGCTCCCGGCGATGGCCGTCGCCAGCACCCGGGTCGTGGTCACCCGGCTCTCGCGCAGCTCGCGGGCCCAGCGGCCCGAGTGCGGGTTGCCGATCGTCGGCGCGCCCGCGAGGTTCACCACCACGTCGGCCCGCTCGACCACGCCGCGGTCGTACACGCCGGCGTACGGGTCCCAGGTCGACTCGCTCGGCGAGGTCGCCGGCCGGCGCACCAGCGCGACCAGGTCGTGCCCGCGGTCGGTCAGCTCCCGGCCCAGGTGGGTGCCCAGGAAGCCGGAGGCGCCGGCGATGAGGACGGTCAGGGTCATGGGTTCACCATGTCACCTGACACCAATTCGGATTCGAGACGATCGGTGGGCAGTCCCTCGCTGCGCTCGGGACTGCCCCGATCCCTCGACCTCTTCGCACCGCACCGTGCGCTCCATCGTCGCGCTCTGCTGTGCTCAGACCTCGAACTGGCCCGACTCCAGGCGCTGCTTCACGTCGGTGAGGAAGCGGCCGGCGTCGGCGCCGTCGACCAGCTGGTGGTCGTAGGTGAGCGCCAGGTAGACCATGTAGCGCACCGCGATCGTCTCGCCGAGGTTCGGGTCGTCGATGACCACCGGCCGCTTCACGACCGCGCCCGGTCCCAGGATCGCGACCTGCGGCTTGTTCACGATCGGGGTGTCCCACAGGGCGCCGACGCTGCCGAGGTTGGTGATCGTGAACGTGCCGCCCGAGAGCTCGTCCGGTCCGATCTTGTTGGTCCGGGTGCGCTGCGCCACGTCGGCGATCTTCTTCGCCAGGCCCGCGATCGACAGGTCGCCCGCATCCTTGATGACCGGGGTGATCAGGCCCTTCTCGGTGTCCACTGCGATCGCGAGGTTCTCGCGGTCGTAGTAGGTGACCTCGCCGGCCTCGGTGTCGATGGTCGCGTTCAGCGCCGGGTGGTGCTTGAGGGCGTCGATCGCGGCCTTCGCGAAGAACGGCAGGTACGACAGCTTGACGCCCTCCCGGGTCACGAAGTCCGCCTTCACCTCGTCCCGGAGCCGGGCGATGTTGGTGACGTCGACCTCGACCACCTGGGTCAGCTGGGCGGAGGTCTGCAGCGAGTCGACCATCCGCGAGGCGATGATCTTGCGCAGCCGCGACATCTTCACGGTCGTGCCGCGCAGCGGCGACGGCGCACCGGAGGCGGCCGGAGCCGACGGCGCGGCCGGTGCCGCTGGAGCAGCGGCCGGCGCTGCGGGTTGCTGGGCCTGCTGCTGGGCCTGCTCCTGGGCCTTGGCGGCGTCGAGCACGTCCTGCTTGCGGATCCTCCCCCCCACACCGGTGCCGGTGACGCTCGCCAGGTCCACACCGTGCTGGGCGGCCATCTTGCGCACCAGCGGCGTGACGTACCCCGGGCCGTCACCGCTCGGGGCCGACTGGGCCGCGGGCTGGGCAGCGGGCTGGGCGGCGGGTGCCGGCGCGGCCGGAGCAGCGGGAGCCGGCGGTGCCGCCTGCTCCTGACGGGCGGGCTCCGGTGCGGGGGTGGGCTCCGGCTCCGGCTCGGGCTCCGGTGCGGGGGCCGGCTCGGGCTCGGGCTCCGCGGCCGGCTGGGCCGGCGCGGGCTGGCCGGATCCGATCACGGCGAGCTCGGCGCCGACCTCGACGGTCTCGTCCTCGGCGACCTTGATCTCGAGCAGGGTGCCGGCGATCGGCGAGGGGATCTCGGTGTCGACCTTGTCGGTGGAGACCTCGAGCAGCGGCTCGTCCATGGCGACCTCGTCGCCGACCGACTTCAGCCAGCGGGTGACGGTGCCCTCGGTGACCGACTCGCCGAGCGCGGGGAGGGTCACGGCCGTGCCCGAGCCACCGGTCGGCTTGGTCTCGGCGGCGGGCTTCTCGGCCTCCTCGGCGGCCGGGGCGGGCTGCTCGGCGGCGGCCGGCTCCTGCGCCTCCTGCTCCACGGGCTCCGGCTCCGGCTCGGGCTCGGGCTCGGCCTGCGGCTCGGGCTGTGCCTCGGCCTGCGGCTCGGCCTGCGCGCCGCCGGCATCGCCGGCATCGCCGGAGGACTCTCCGGCATCACCGATCACCGCCAGGACGGCGCCGACCTCGACGGTGTCGTCCTCGTTGGCCCGGATCTCGAGCAGGGTGCCGGCGATGGGCGAGGGGATCTCGGTGTCGACCTTGTCCGTGGAGACCTCCAGCAGCGGCTCGTCGACGGCCACCGCGTCACCGACCTGCTTGAGCCAGCGGGTGACGGTGCCTTCGGTGACGGACTCGCCGAGTGCCGGCAGGTTGACTTCGGTGGCCAATGGACTTCCTTCGCTTCCGGTGCTGTGAACGGTTCAGGAGTGGGCGTGCAGGGGTTTGCCCGCCAGAGCCAGGTGCGCCTCGCCGAGGGCCTCGTTCTGCGTCGGGTGGGCGTGCACGAGGGGTGCCACGTCGTCCGGGTACCCCTCCCAGTTGTAGATGATCTGCGCTTCGCCGATGAGCTCGCCGACCCGGTCACCGACCATGTGGACGCCGATCACGGGGCCGTCCTTGCGCCGGATCAGCTTCACGAAGCCCTGCGTCTTGAGGATCTGGCTCTTGCCGTTGCCGCCGAGGTCGTAGGTGAGCGTCTCGATGCCGTCGGCGCCGTAGGTCTCCGTCGCACGTGCCTCGTCGAGTCCGACGGAGGCGACCTCGGGGTGCGAGTAGGTGACCCGGGGGATGCCGGACTCGTCGATCGGGCTGGGGTCGAGGCCCGCGATGTCCTCGGCGACGAGGATGCCCTGCTGGAAGCCGCGGTGGGCCAGCTGCAGGCCGGGGACGATGTCGCCGACGGCGTACACGCCCTCCAGGTTCGTGCGGCACCGCTCGTCGGCCAGCACGAACCCGCGGTCCATGGTCACGCCCTGCTCGTCGTAGCCGAGGCCCTCGGTGACCGGTCCGCGACCGACCGCGACCAGCAGCAGGTCGGCCTCGATCACGTCGCCACCCTCGACCGTGACCGCGACCCCGGTGTCGGTGTGCTTGACGCTCTGGAACGAGGTGCCGGTGCGGAACCCGATGCCACGCTTGCGGAACGCGCGCTCGAGGGCCTTGGAGGACGCCTCGTCCTCGACGGCCACCAGCCGTGGCAGCGCCTCGACGATCGTCACGTCGGCACCGAAGCTGCGCCACACGCTGGCGAACTCGCAGCCGATGACGCCACCGCCGAGCACCACCACCGAGGCGGGTACCCGGTCCAGACGCAGGGCGTGGTCGGAGGTGATCACCCGCTCGCCGTCGATCTCGAGCCCGGGCAGGGTGCGCGCGTAGGAGCCGGAGGCGAGCACCACGTGCCTGCCGGTGTACGGCGTGTCGCCGACGGTCACCGTCCGGGGGCCGGTGAGCCGGCCCGCACCCTCGATGACCGTGATGCCGCGGCCCTTGATCAGGCCGGTGAGGCCCTTGAACAGCCGGGACACGACGCCGTCCTTGTAGGCGTTCACGCCCGCCATGTCGATGCCCTCGAGGGTGGCGCGCACCCCGAAGGTCTCCGCCTCACGGGCCTGGTCGGCGACCTCGGCGGCGTGCAGCAGCGCCTTGGTCGGGATGCAGCCGATGTGCAGGCAGGTGCCGCCCAGGTTGGCCTTCTCCACCAGCCCCACGGATAGGCCCAGCTGTGCTGAGCGCAGGGCACAGGCGTAACCGCCGGAGCCCGCACCGAGGATGAGTACGTCGAAGTCGGCGTCGGCCACCCGCCCATCCTTGCACTTCCGCACAACGTGTCCACACCGGCCTCCGGCCTACTCGTGGGTCACCTTCGGGCGATCCGCCGAGGGTTCGCTCGGGTTGTTGGCACACTGGTCCGCATGTCATGGATGGACCGGTTCCGGCGCAGCTCGGGCCAGAAGATGCGGCGCCCGGCGCGGGACGCCTTCCGGACCGGCTCGACCCGGGTGCGGGCGTCGGACTCGGTGGACCTCGAGCACCTGCACTCGTGGGTGACCGAGCGGCGCGGCGTGGAGGGCTTCGTCGAGCCACGCACGGCCGTCAGCGACGTGACCCTGCTGCTGGTCGCCCACGACGGTGAGTGGACCCGGCGCCGGGTCCCCTCCGTCGGCTGGGCGCACGACTTCTGCAACCGCCAGCAGATCCCCTCCTACGACGCCGCGGTCGTCGGCATCCCGCAGCGGATGCGGGACTACAACCGGCGCAAGAAGCTCGAGGGCGGGCTCTGACCCTGCCGGGGTCGCGAGGCTCGCTCCGCTCGCACCTCGACCGCCGTCAGCTGGACAGTGCCCGGGCGTAGTCGACCAGGGTGGCGACGGCGACGCCGGTGCCACCGGCGGTGACGTGACCCCAGGCGCTGCCGGAGTTGAACGACGGCCCGGCGATGTCGAGGTGCGCCCAGGGGAGCCCGGCGGTGAACTCGCGCAGGAACGCCGCGGCGAACAGCCCGCCGCCCCAGCGGATCCAGTCGTGCTGCGCCAGGTCGGCGATCTTGCTGGACGTGATCCGCTCCCGCATCGACTCGGGGATCGGCATCGGCCACATCTCCTCGCCGGCTGCCGCGGCGGCCGCGAGCACGTCGTCGACGACGTCCGCCGAACCGAGCACGCCGCTGACCCGGTCGCCCAGGGCGACCACCATGTGGCCGGTCAGGGTGGCCACGTCGATGACGACGTCCGGCTTCGCCTCGGTCGCGCGCACCAGTGCGTCGGCGAGCACCAGCCGGCCCTCGGCGTCGGTGTTGAGCACCTCGACCGTGGTGCCGCCGTACATCGAGAGCACGTCGCCGGGCCGGGTGGCCGACCCGGACAGCATGTTCTCGGCCATCGGCGCGTACGTCGACACCCGCACCGGCAGGCCCAGCCGGGCGATCGCGAAGGTCGCCTGCACGACCGCCGCGGCGCCGGCCATGTCCGACTTCATCTCGCTCATGCTCTGCGCGGGCTTGATGGTCAGCCCCCCGGAGTCGAAGGTAATGCCCTTGCCGACCAGCGCGAGGTGCTGCTTGGCGCCCTTCGGTGCGTAGCTCAGCTCGACCAGCCGGGGCGGCGCCGAGGAGCCGGCGCCCACGCCGAGGATGCCGCCGCAGCCGAGCTCGGCGAGCTCCTTCTCGTCGAGGACCCGGATCGAGACCTTCGGGGCGCCGCGGCCCTTGGTCAGCACCCGGGTCGCCTCGGCGACCGTGTCGGCGAAGGCGGGCGGGGTCAGGTCGCCCGGCGGGGTGTTCACCCAGTCGCGCGTGGCTGCGACGGCCGCGGTGACGATCCGGGCCTCCTCGAAGGCCGCGACCACCTCCTTCTTGCGGGCGGCCCCGCTGAGCACGACCACGTCCGCCGGGGTGTCCTTCGCCTCCGGGCTCCGCTTCTTGTACGTCGTGAACGTGTAGCCGCCCAGCTCATAGCCCTCGGTCACCGCGCGGACCTGCTCCGGGGTGCCCGCGGGCAGCGCGAGCGCGACGGAGGCGGCGTTGGTGACCGCCCGGGCGGCGACGCCCGCGCCCCGTCGCACGGCGTCGGCGCCGGGGGTGCCGCCGAGCCCGACCAGCACCAGCAGCGGCGACGCGACCATCCCGTGGGTGGGGACCTTGACGGCCTCGCCGGCCTTGCCCGTCACGCCGAGGGTCGCGAGCAGCGGGCGCAGCTTGCGGCCGTAGGCGGACGCGACCTCCTCGCCGCCGTCGGCGAGGGCCGGGCCCTTGGCGCCTTGGACGACCCCCACCACCAACGCATCGCTGCGGGTCTTGGCGGGGCTGGCGCTGCGCAGGGTGTACGACGTCACCGGGGCAGGATAGTCCGGGTCGCTGAGGTAGGTTCGCGGCCATGGTGGACAGCCACGATCAGGAGCTGCGCTCCCCGCTTCACGCCCGTCACGAGGCCCTCGGGGCCAAGTTCGCCGCCTTCGGTGGTTGGTCGATGCCGTTGGAGTACCCCTCCGGCGTCGTGAAGGAGCACACGGCGGTGCGCGAGTCGGTCGGCATCTTCGACGTCAGCCATCTCGGCAAGGCCGTGGTGGAGGGCCCGGGTGCCGCCGCGTTCGTCAACCGCACGCTGACCAACGACCTCGACCGGATCGGTCCCGGCCAGGCGCAGTACACGCTGTGCTGCGACGACGCGACCGGGGGTGTGGTGGACGACCTGATCGTCTACCTGCACGCCGAGGACCGGGTGCTGCTGGTGCCGAACGCCGCCAACACCGCCGAGGTCGTACGCCGTCTCGCGGGGGCCGCCCCGGACCGCGTGAGCGTCACCGACCGGCACCGCGACTTCGTGGTGCTCGCCGTGCAGGGCACCCGCTCGGACGAGGTGCTGGCCAAGGTCGGGCTGCCGACCGGGCACGACTACATGTCCTTCGTCGAGGAGACGTTCGACGACGAGAGCGTCGTCGTCTGCCGCACCGGCTACACCGGCGAGCGCGGCTACGAGCTGATCGCCCCGAACGCGGTCGCCGAGCCGCTCTGGGACGCGCTGCTCGCCGCGGGCGAGGAGTTCGGGATCCTGCCCTGCGGGTTGGGTGCTCGCGACACGCTGCGCACGGAGATGGGCTACCCGCTCCACGGCCAGGACATCTCCCTCTCGGTCACCCCGAACGAGGCGCGCCTGGGCTGGGCGGTCGGCTGGCGCAAGGACGCGTTCTGGGGGCGCGACGTGCTCACCGCCGAGAAGGCGGCCGGCCCGAAGCGTGTGCTCCGTGGCCTGGTCGCGACCGGCCGCGGCATCCCGCGGCCGCACATGAGCGTGAGCCTCACGCCCGACGTACTGCTCGGCGAGGTCACCTCGGGGACGTTCTCGCCGACCCTGCGCAAGGGTGTCGGCCTGGCGCTGATCCCGTCCTTCGTCGACCCGGAGGCCGAGGTGGGCGTCGACATCCGCGGCCGTCGGGAGGTCTTCCAGCTCGTGAAGCCGCCGTTCCTCGACCCGTCCGTGCGGGAGGAGTGAGATGAACCTGCCCGAGCAGCCGGCCACCTTCCGCCCGCCGTCGCCGACCGAGCGCCCCTGGTGGTGGCGGCTCGAGAACGCCGCCGGTGACGAGGTGGCCGTCGGACCGGACCTCGCCGGTGAGCGGTTCGCGAGCCAGGCGGACGCCGAGTCCTGGGTCGGGGAGACCTGGCCGGACCTGGCCGCCGAGGGCGTCGACGCGGTCACCCTCTTCGAGCACGAGCGCCGCGTCTACGGGCCGATGTCCCTGCACGCTTGACGAGGTCTGGCCCGCGAAGGACGGTCGGAGAAGGATGTCGTTCATGCGGAACGACGCCGACTTCGCCGCCTACCTGGCGGCCCGCTGGCCGTTCCTGCTGCGCTCGCTGCTGCTGATCGGCTGCCTGCCCGGCGAGGCGGAGGACGTCGCCCGGACCGGCCTGGCCCGGTGCTACGCCGCCTGGGACGAGGTGCTCCAGACCGACGACGTCGACGCGTGCGTCTACCGCGTGGTCCTCGACGTCTGGCACCGCCGTAAGCGACCGCCGACGGCATCGGTCGAGCCAGCGCCCGTGCCCGGACCCGAGCCCGCATCGGCCCCTGCGTCGGACCCTGCGTCCGAGCCGGGGACCCGGGCCCCCGAGGTCCTCGACCCTGCCGAGCTGCGCCGGCGGCTCGAGGCGCGGCTCGCCGAGCTCACACCGGGGGACCGCGAGGCCGTCGTGCTGCACCTCGTGGCCGGCCTGTCCGAGACCCAGGTCGCCGACGTCCTGGAGCGGCCGGCCCAGCCGATCCGGACTCCCGTGCCCGCCGAGGACCTCCGGATCGTCAGCGAGTCGATCGACGTGCTCGCCCCGCCCCTCGACGACGTCGTCGCGGAGGCGCGCGCCCAGCGGCGCCGGCGCCGGCGGACCATCGTGGCCTCGGTCGCCGCGGCCGCCGTCGTCGTCGCGGGCGCCGGCTGGGGGCTGTCCCGACCGTCCGCCGAGGCGCCCGCGGACACCCCACGGGTCGTCGTGCGCCAGCCCAACCCGGTCGACGTGCCGTGGTACGCCGGCGGCCTGCTGCACCTGGCCGCGGTGACGATCCGGATGCCAGCGGTGGGCGACCTGGCTGCGGTCGACGACGGAGCCGCCTTCACCGACACCGACGGGGCGGTCTGGTTCGCCGCCGGCGACGGGGTAGTCACCGGGATCGGCCGGACCACGCCCGGCGCGCGGATCGCGGTGTCGGACCAAACCGACTGGGCTGCGTGGGTCGACCCCTCCGCCGACGTACCGCGTCTCGTCGTGCACGACCTGGCGTCGGGCCGCGACACCACGCTGGACCTGCCCGGGTCGGCCTCGGTGCTGGCCGTCGACCAGGACCGGGTCTACTTCGCGACGCCCGAGGGGGACTTCGAGTGGAGCCCCGGGGAGGAGCCGGTGCGCCTGGACCGCACGGGGCTGCTGGACGTGGAGTCGGGCAGCCGGGTGTACGCCGACGCCCGTGGGATCGAGATCGTGCAGGTGATCTTCAGCGTCGCCAACCTGCGCCCGGGGGTCGGCGCCCTGCTCTCACCCGGCGGCAACTTCGTGCTGAGCCGCGCCGGCGACGGCTCGGCGCCCTTCCGGCCGCTGCTGTACGACGCGCGCACCGGCGAGCGGATGCGCTCCGGGCTGGCCGCGGGAGAGCTGGCGCTGGACGCGACGTTCGGCCCCAACCACACGGTGAGCTACCTGGTGGCGCCCCGCTCCGAGCTCGGCGCCCCGCCCGCCGTGGACGGCAACACCGAGCCGCTGGTCGTACTGCGCACCTGCGACCTGGCCCCGGTCGTGTGCCACGACGTGATCCCGCTGGCGCGCCCGGGCGAGCGGCCCCTGCTCGGTCACTGACGGGCTCCGGCAGACTCGGGTCATGGTGATGCGCTTCAGCCAGGTCGACGTGTTCTCCACCGGGCCGCTGCTCGGCAACCCGGTCGCGGTCGTGCACGACGCCGACGGGGTGACCGACGAGCAGATGGCCGCGTTCGCGCGGTGGACGAACCTCTCCGAGACGACGTTCCTGCTCCGGCCGACCCAGGCCGGGGCCGACTACCGCCTGCGGATCTGGACCCCGGGTGGCGAGCTGCCGTTCGCCGGGCACCCGACGCTGGGCAGCGCGCACGCGTGGCTCGAGGCCGGCGGGGTCCCGGCCGCCGACGACCTGGTCGTCCAGGAGTGCGGCGCCGGGCTGGTCGAGCTCCGGCGTGGCGCGACCCTCGCGTTCGCCGCGCCGCCGCTCACCCGGTCCGGCCCGGTCGACGAGGCCGACCTGGACGCGATCGCCGTCGCCCTGCGACTGACCCGCGCCGACCTCGTCGACGCCGCCTGGATCGACAACGGGCCCGGCTGGGTCGGCGTCCTGCTCGCTGACGCCGACACGGTGCTCGGGCTGCGCCCGGACTGGGCGGCGTTCGGCGACCTCCAGATCGGCGTCGTGGGCGCCTACCCGGCGGGTGGTCCGGCGGACGTCGAGGTGCGCGCGTTCTGCCCGGACCTGGGCATCACCGAGGACCCGGTGACCGGCTCCCTGAACGCCGGGATCGGCCAGTGGCTGGCCGGCGACCGGCTCCCCGCGAGGTACGTCGCGTCCCAGGGCTCGGCGCTGCTGCGCGCCGGGCGGGTGCACGTGGTGAAGGAGGGGCAGACGGTGTGGGTCGGCGGCGACACCCGGACCACGATCACCGGCTCCGTGGACCTCTGACCACTACGCTCGAGACGTGCGGGCCTACCTCGACCTCCTCCAGCGCGTCCTCGACGAGGGCGTTCCCAAGGACGACCGCACCGGCACCGGGACGCTGAGCGTCTTCGGCCACCAGATGCGGTTCGACCTGAACCCCGACACCGGGGGAGGCTTCCCCCTGGTCACCACCAAGAAGGTCCACACCCGCTCGGTCTTCGGGGAGCTGCTGTGGTTCCTGCGCGGGGACACGAACGTGAAGTGGCTCCAGGACCGCGGCATCACGATCTGGGACGAGTGGGCCGACGAGCACGGCGACCTCGGACCGGTCTACGGCTACCAGTGGCGCTCCTGGCCGACCCCCGACGGTCGACACGTCGACCAGATCGCCCAGGTGGTCCAGCAGATCCACGACTTCCCCGACTCGCGGCGCCACGTCGTGTCGGCGTGGAACGTCGCCGACATCCCCGACATGGCGCTCGCCCCGTGCCACACGATGTTCCAGTTCTACGTCGCGGGCGGAAGGCTCAGCTGCCAGCTCTACCAGCGCTCCGCGGACGTCTTCCTCGGCGTCCCGTTCAACATCGCGTCGTACGCCCTCCTCACCCACATGGTCGCGCAGGTGACGGGCCTCGAGGTCGGCGACTTCGTGCACACCCTCGGTGACACCCACCTCTACTCCAACCACCTCGACCAGGCCCGGCTCCAGCTCACCCGCGAGCCGCGGCCGCTGCCCCGGCTGGTGCTCGACCCGTCGGTCACCGAGCTCGACGCGTTCGACCTCGAGCACATCGCGGTCGAGGGCTACGACCCGCATCCCGGGATCAAGGCGCCGATCGCCGTATGACCCCCGGCGGCAAGCGCGTCGTCCTCGTCGCCGCCGTGGCGCGCAACCGCGTGATCGGCGACGGCCCCGACATCCCCTGGCAGCTGCCGGGGGAGCAGCGGCTGTTCAAGGGGCTGACCTGGGGGCACATCCTGGTGATGGGCCGCGCGACCTACGAGTCGATCGGCCGGCCGCTGCCCGGGCGCACCACGATCGTGCTCACCCGGTCCCCGGACTGGTCGGCCGAAGGGGTGCTCGTCGCCCACGACCTCACCGCCGCCCTGGCCCTGGCCGACACCCTCGACGGCGAGGTGATGATCGCCGGCGGCGGTCAGGTGTACGCCGCCGCGCTGCCGGTCGCCGACGAGCAGGTGCTCAGTGAGGTCGACCTGGAGCCGGCGGGTGACGCGCTCTACCCGGAGTTCGATCGCCGCGAGTGGCGCGAGACCGCCCGCGAGCACCACGAGGGGTACGACCGCGTGGTGCTTGTCCGGGCCTGACAGGCTGGCGGCCATGGAGCTGCGCGTCTTCACCGAACCCCAGCAGGGAGCCACCTTCGACGACCTGGCCCGGGTCGCCCAGGAGGCCGAGCGCCTCGGCTTCGGGGCGTTCTTCCGGTCCGACCACTACCTCGGCATGGGCACCGAGGGGCTGCCCGGTCCGAGCGACGCCTGGGTGACGCTGGCGGGCCTGGCCCGGGAGACCGAGACGATCCGGCTCGGGACGATGATGACCAGCGCGACGTTCCGCCTGCCCGGGCCGCTGGCGATCGCGGTCGCGAACGTCGACCAGATGAGCGGCGGGCGCGTCGAGCTCGGTATCGGTGCCGGCTGGTTCGAGGCCGAGCACACGTCGTACGGCATCCCGTTCCCCGGAACCGCCGAGCGGTTCGACCGGTTCGAGGAGCAGCTCGCCATCATCACCGGGCTGTGGGCGACCCCGGCGGGGGAGCGGTTCGAGTTCGAGGGCGTGCACTACCGGCTCGCGGACTCCCCGGCGCTGCCCAAGCCGGTGCAGTCCGCCCCTCCGGTGCTGGTGGGCGGCCTCGGCAAGCGCCGTACGCCGGAGCTGGCGGCGCGCTACGCCGACGAGTTCAACCTGCCGTTCGTCGACGAGGCGACCACGGCGGCGCAGTTCGCGCGGGTGCGCGAGGCGTGCACGGCGCAGGGCCGCGACCCCGGGACGATGACCTGGTCCAACGCGCTGGTGCTGTGCGTGGGCGCCGACGAGGCGGAGGTCGGCCATCGCGCCGCGGCCATCGGTCGCGAGCCCGCGGAGCTGCGCGCCAACGGGCTGGCCGGCACACCGGCCGAGGTGGTCGACAAGATCGGGCGGTACGCCGAGCTCGGCGCGCAGCGGATCTACCTGCAGGTCCTGGACCTGGCCGACCTCGACCACCTGCGGCTGGTGGCCGCGGAGGTCATGCCGCACGTGTGACTCGGCCGTCCCGGCCCGGCGTGCTCAGGCCAGCGTGGAGGCGGAGAGCTCGGCGGCGATCTGGTGCGCCCAGTGGTCGATGTCGACCCAGTCCCGGAGGTCGCCCGACCGCAGCACCCGCCGACGCGACGGCGCCAGCCGCAGGACCTGGTCGAGCAGGTCCAGGCGTCGTACGACGAGGGCCCCGCCGAAGGCCGCACGGTCCCGCGCGCCCAGCATCTCGGCGTACCGGTCCAGGTCGGTCGGTGCGTCCGTCGGCGGCGGGCTGTCCGCGAGCATGCCGCTGCTGAACAGCCACACCGGCCGGTCGACGAGAGTGGCGCGGTGCTGCTCCGCGAACGCCGTGGCCTGCTCCATCCAGTGACCGCGGTAGACCGAGCTGCCCAGCACCACCGCGTCGTGGTCGCGGACGTCGCCGGCCGCGGCCGCCGGGCGGACCCGGACGTCGTGTCCGGCGACCGAGAGCACGGCTCCGATCTGCTGGGCGATCTGGCGCGTCGCGCCGTACCTGCTGGCGAATGCCACGAGCACAGACATGTTGTCCTCCTGGCGCCCACCCTGCCTGGGCGCCGCCGAGCCGGCACAGGGAACAAGGCCCCGCGGCGACGGGTCCGAAGGACCCTGCCGGCGGAGCGATAGCCTGTAGGACATGACCCCCGCGCCCGCCGCTCCCTTCGGTCGTGTGCTCACGGCGATGGCCACCGCCTTCCACGACGACGGGTCGGTGGACCTCGACGGCACCGCTCGGATCGCAGCCCACCTCGTCGACCACGGCCACGACGGCGTCGTGGTCTCCGGCACCACCGGCGAGTCCCCGACGACCACGACCGCCGAGGACGGCGCCATCCTGGCCGCCGTCAAGGACGCGGTGGGCGACCGGGCGGTCGTCGTGGCCGGCGTCGGCACCAACTCCACCGCCCACTCGGTCGAGCTGGCCGAGCAGGCGGCCAAGCTGGGCGCCGACGGGCTGCTGCTGGTGACGCCGTACTACAACAAGCCCGGGCAGGCCGGGGTCCTGCACCACTTCACGGCGGTCGCCGAGGCGAGCGACGTGCCGGTGATGCTCTACGACGTCCCGGGCCGCACCGGCACCCAGATCGCGCTCGAAACCTACGAGGCGGCGATCCGGCTGGAGAACGTCGTCGCGGTCAAGGACGCGGTCGGCGACTTCACCCGCGGCGTCAAGGTCATGCAACTGGGCTACGCGCTCTACTCCGGCGACGACGCCAACAACCTCGGCTGGCTCGCGCACGGCGCCGCCGGCTTCGTCTCCGTCGTCGGCCACGCCGCGGGCGAGCAGTTCAAGGCGATGGCCGACACGTTCCACGCCGGCGACCACGCCGGCGCGCTCGAGATCTTCACGCGGCTGCTCCCCGCGATCGACGCCGTCATGGGCGTCCCCAACTACGGAGCGACCACCGCCAAGGCAGCGCTCCAGCTGCTCGGCGTCCTCGACAACCGCAACGTCCGGGCGCCGCTGGTGCCGTTGGACGACGACGAGGTGGCCGCGCTGCGAGCAGGGCTCGCCGCCTCCGGCCTCCTGTAAGGAACCAGATGAGTCATCCCCATCCCGAGCTCTCCGCACCGGCCGCACTACCGACGGGGGGCCTGCGGGTCATCCCGCTGGGCGGACTGGGCGAGGTCGGCCGGAACATGACGGTCTTCGAGTACGACGGGCGCCTGCTGCTCGTCGACTGCGGAGTGCTGTTCCCGGAGGACCACCACCCCGGCGTCGACCTGATCCTCCCCGACTGGTCCTCGATCCGGGACCGGCTCGACGACGTCGAGGCGCTCGTGCTGACCCACGGGCACGAGGACCACATCGGCGCGACGCCGTACCTCCTGCGCGAACGCGGCGACATCCCGCTCGTCGGGTCGCAGCTCACCTTGGCGCTGCTCGGCAGCAAGCTGCGCGAGCACCGGCTCAAGGAGACCGTGCACCACGTCGTCCGGGAGGGGGACCGGGTCCGCTTCGGCCCCTTCGACCTGGAGTTCGTCGCCGTCAACCACTCGATCCCCGACGCGCTCGCGGTCGCGATCCGCACCGGCGCCGGGATGGTGCTGCACACCGGCGACTTCAAGATGGACCAGCTGCCGCTGGACGGGCGGATCACCGACCTGCGGGCGTTCGCGCGGCTGGGGGAGGAGGGCGTCGACCTCTTCCTCACCGACTCCACCAACGCCGAGACGCCGGGCTTCACCCCGGCGGAGAAGACCATCACCCCCGTGATCGACCAGGTCTTCCGCGACTCCGAGCAACGGATCATCGTGGCCTGCTTCGCCTCCCACGTACACCGGGTCCAGCAGGTGCTGGACGCGGCGTACGCCCACGAGCGGCAGGCCGCGTACGTCGGCCGCTCGATGGTCCGCAACATGGGCATCGCCCGGGACCTGGGCTACCTGCGGGTCCCGCCGAGCGTGCTGGTCGACGCCAAGGACCTCGCCGACCTGCCGCCCGAGCGCCAGGTGCTGATCTCGACCGGCTCCCAGGGCGAGCCGATGAGCGCGCTGTCGCGGATCGCCCAGCGCAACCACAACTTCGTGCACATCGAGGAGGGCGACACCGTCCTGCTCGCCTCGAGCCTGATCCCCGGCAACGAGAACGCCGTCTACCGGGTGATCAACGGGCTGGCCCGCTGGGGTGCCCGGGTCGTGCACAAGGGCAACGCGCTCGTCCACGTGTCGGGGCACGCCAGCGCCGGCGAGCTGCTCTACTGCTACAACATCGTCAAGCCGCGCAACGTGCTGCCGGTGCACGGCGAGATCCGGCACATGTTGGCCAACGGCGAGCTCGCGCGTGAGACCGGCGTCGAGAACGTCGTGATCGCCGAGGACGGCGTGGTGGTCGACCTGGTCGACGGGGTCGCCTCGATCGCGGGCAAGGTGGACTGCGGGTACGTCTTCGTCGACGGCTCCTCGGTCGGCGACATCACCGAGTCCGACCTCAAGGACCGGCGGATCCTCGGCGAGGAGGGCTTCATCTCGGTGATCGTGGTGGTCGACTCGGTCAGCGGCAAGGTGGCCGGCGGGCCGGAGATCCATGCCCGTGGGTTCGCGGAGGACGACTCGACCTTCGACGCGATCAAGCAGCCGATCATCGACGCGCTCGACCGGGCGGTCGCCGAGGGCAACACCGACTCCTACCAGCTCCAGCAGACCGTGCGCCGCGTCGTGGGCCGCTGGGTCAGCGCCACCCACCGCCGCCGCCCGATGATCATCCCGGTCGTCATCGAGGCCTGAGCGACCCCGCACCTCGCGACGCCAGGTGCTCAGTGAGCGTTGGGTCGGTTTCCCCGGCCGGCCGGGGATACCGGAACTTATCGGCCGAAACTTCCCCCGATAGGTGGCAACTTCCCCGGGCTGGCCGGGGAAACCGCCCCGGGCGCGCGGGCCGGGACCGGACCCAGCGTCCCGGGGGTGGGCGACCCACCTGCCCGCACCCGCGTGAGGCGGGCACTCGACCACCTGGCGAATGATGCGGATGTCCGGACCCAGCGTCCCCGGGGTGGGCGACCCACCTGCCCGCACCCGCAAGCCGAGCGCGGTGAGGCGGGCACTCGAACACCTGGCGAATGATGCGGATGTCCGGACCCAGCGTCCCCGGGGTGGGCGAGCCACCACAAGACACGCACCGCTGTGATCCCTGTGACGGGAGTGACCACTGCGTAGTGTGGTGACCATGGCGACCCGTACGTCTTCCCCGCCGGGGTCGCGGAGCAAGAGCACGTCCACGACACGCACCACGTCAGGGAGCTCGAGCACCCGATCCCGGAGTACCAGCCCGAAGCGCAAGCCTGCCCCGAAGAAGTCGACCCGAGGATCGTCGACCGGCAGCAAGGCTCGCACCCGGCGCCCGGCGACCCGACGGCCCGCGCCGCGCGCGGTCCGCAACGGTCCGGGTCCGGTCGCGCGCACCTTCGGGCTGGTCTGGCAGGGGATCTCGGCGGTCTGGCTCGGGATCGCGCACGCCCTGGGCGCGATCGCCCGCGGCATCGGCCACACGGCCCGCGAGCTCGAGCCCGCGCACCGGCGCGACGGCGCGGGGCTGGCGCTCTTCGGAGTCGCGGTCGTCGTCGCCGCCGCGGTCTGGTGGCAGCTGCCCGGCTCCGTGATGGACGGCGCGCGCACGGTGGTCGAGGGCTCGGTCGGCAAGGTCGGCTTCCTGGTCCCGCTCGCGCTGCTCTACGTCGGGTGGCGCACGATGCGCGACCCCGAGCACAACGGCCCCGTGGGCCGCCAGGTGGTCGGCTGGTCCGCGTTCTCCCTCGGCCTGCTCGGCATCGTCCAGATCGCCGGTGGCAACCCGCAGCCGGTGCTCGGCGACGCCACCGACCTGCGCACCGCCGGCGGCGCGGTCGGGTACGTCGTGGCCAGCCTGCTGCTCGACCTGCTCCGCTCGGCGTTCGTCGTGGTGCCGCTGCTGGCGCTGCTCGCCTTCTTCGGGACGCTGGTCATCACGGCGACCCCGCTCTTCCAGGTGCCGACCAAGCTCGCCGCGAACCGGGACCGCCTGCTGGGTCGCACCACTCCGGAGACCGACCCGGACGCGACCCAGGCGATGCCCGCGGTCCGCGGCCGTCGCCACCGGCTCCACGAGACCGGCGAGATCGACCCCGACATGGGCGACCCGGCGTACGACACCCCGGTGCTCAGCGACCGCGAGATCAAGAAGCGTCGCAAGAAGGGGCTCGACGACACCGACGCCGGCATCGACCTGTTCGCGCCGACCGAGGTCACCCCGGCCGTGCCGGAGCCGCAGGACGAGCAGCACGCCGAGCTCGAGCCGCCCCCGCACGCGCCGCTCCCGGGCCGGGTCGAGCAGCTCGAGCTGTCCGGCGACGTCGCCTACGTGCTGCCGCCCAACGACGTGCTCAAGCCGGGCTCGCCGCACAAGCCGCGGTCGCGGGCCAGCGACCAGGTCGTCGACCGGCTCACCCAGGTGATGGAAGAGTTCGGGATCGACGCCCAGGTCACGAGCTACACCCGGGGCCCGACGGTCACCCGCTACGAGGTCGAGCTCGGCCCCGCCGTGAAGGTCGAGAAGGTCACCGCGCTGTCGAAGAACATCGCGTACGCCGTGGCCTCGGCCGACGTGCGGATCCTCAGCCCGATCCCCGGCAAGTCCGCGATCGGCATCGAGATCCCCAACAGCGACAAGGAGATCGTCTCCCTCGGCGACGTGCTGCGGTCGAACACCGCCCGCTCCGACCACCACCCGATGGTGGCCGGGCTCGGCAAGGACGTCGAGGGCGGCTTCGTGGTCGCGAACCTCGCGAAGATGCCGCACCTCCTGGTCGCCGGCGCCACCGGCTCCGGCAAGTCGAGCTTCATCAACTCGATGATCTGCTCGGTCCTGATGCGCTCGACGCCCGACGAGGTCCGGATGATCCTGGTCGACCCCAAGCGGGTCGAGCTGAACGCCTACGAGGGCGTCCCGCACCTGATCACGCCGATCATCACCAGCCCGAAGAAGGCCGCGGAGGCCCTCAGCTGGGTGGTGCGCGAGATGGACCTGCGGTACGACGACCTGGCGAACTTCGGGTTCCGCCACATCGACGACTTCAACAAGGCCGTGCGCGCCGGGAAGGTCCACCTCCCGGCGGGCAGTGAGCGCGTCCTCGCGCCGTACCCGTACCTCCTGGTGGTCGTCGACGAGCTCGCCGACCTGATGATGGTCGCGCCCCGCGACGTGGAGGACGCGGTCGTCCGCATCACTCAGCTGGCTCGCGCCGCCGGCATCCACCTGGTGCTGGCGACCCAGCGGCCCTCGGTCGACGTGGTCACCGGCCTGATCAAGGCGAACGTGCCCTCGCGGCTGGCGTTCGCCACCTCCAGCCTGGCGGACAGCCGGGTCATCCTCGACCAGACCGGCGCGGAGAAGCTGGTCGGCCAGGGTGACGGCCTGTTCCTGCCGATGGGCGCCTCGAAGCCCGCGCGCATCCAGGGGTCCTGGGTCACCGAGGCGGAGATCCACCAGGTCGTCAAGCACTGCAAGACCCAGCTCGAGCCGTCGTACCGCGAGGACGTCACCGCGCCGGCCGCCGCCAAGCGGGACCTGGACGACGACATCGGCGACGACCTCGACCTGGTCGTCCAGGCCGTCGAGCTGGTGGTCTCGACCCAGTTCGGGTCGACCTCGATGCTGCAGCGCAAGCTCCGGGTCGGCTTCGCCAAGGCCGGACGCCTGATGGACATCCTCGAGAGCCGGGGCGTGGTCGGGCCGAGCGAGGGCTCGAAGGCCCGCGACGTGCTGGTCAAGCCCGACGAGATCGATGCCGTGATCGCGACCCTCCAGGGGGAGATGTGAGCAACCTCAGCACGGATCTGCAGGAGCCCGTCCAGTCCGTCGCCGCGGACCCGGTCGAGATCCGGGTCGACGCCCGGCTGGCCGGGCCGGTCGGCGGGGTCGCGGCGATCGTCGCGATCGCCTACCTCTCGCGCGCCATCGGCGGCGGCAGCTGGCTCGACTGGGCGCTTGCGCTCGTCACGGGCGCCATCGCCGTCGCGCACCTGCAGACGCTGGCCGACTCCCGGGTACCGCTGCTGGTCGCCGACCAGCAGGGCGTCCGGCTGCGCCGCGGGCGCACCTGGCACGGGCTGCCCTGGCAGGACATCGAGCACCTCGAGCACGAGCCGCGCCGCGGGCTGCTGCGCGACGGCCGCGTCGTCCTGGTGCCCCGCGACGGCGACGCCGCCGTACTCACCGTCCCGCTGTCGCTCTCGACCCGCGTGGTCGGCGCCGACGGTGGCCTCACGGCCGCGCTCGAGCGCCTGGCCGACGACCCCGACCAGGTGGTCGAGGTCGTCGACGTGGTCGGGGAGGCCCCGGACGGGGACGACCCCGAGGATGTCCGGGACTGGGACGAGCCCGCGCCCGAGGCAGAGACTGAGCTCGAGGCCGAGGACGAGCCCGAGGACGAGCCGGTCCACCCGCGGCTGCACGACCCGCGCCCGGCGGTCGCCCGCGCCATCGGCTTCCTGGCGACCCGGCTGCGGCTCACCCCGCGCGGCGCCGAGGACCAGACCGAGCCGACCCAGTCCGAGCCGACGGGGCCCCAGCCCCAGCCCCTGGCCCCCGAGCCGACGGTGGCGATGCCGTTCGTGGCGAGTGCCACGCCGAGCCCGCTGCGCGCCCCGGTGGCCGCGGTCCGGTCCGAGGTGCGCTTCGACGGCGCCGCCGCGTTCGCCCTCGACCCGGCCGACGACGTCACCAGGACCCACGCCGGTCTGCCCGAGGCCGGTGAGCTGCGTCGGACCGACCGGGCCGACGGCCTCGAGGGCGTCACGATCGACGACCTCGTGCTGGAGCAGGGCGCGGTCACCCCGGCCGCCGACCCGGTCGTCGGGCCGGAGCTGGCCGCGGCCCGCACCCGCCTGGCCCTCACCGTCGACCAGCTCGCCGAGCGCACCCGGATCCGGCCGCACGTCATCGAGTCGATCGAGGTCGACGACTTCGCGCCCTGCGGGGGCGACTTCTACGCGCGCGGCCACCTGCGTACCCTGGCCCGGGTGCTCGGCGTCGACGCCGCGCCGCTGCTGGCGGCGTACGACGAGCGCTACGCCGACGCGCCGATCGACGCGCGGCGGGTCTTCCAGGCCGAGCTCGCGACCGGCGTCGACGGCCCGATCCGCAGCACTCGCGGTGGGCCGAACTGGTCGGTCCTGGTCGCCGCGGTGATGGCGATCGTGCTGGCCTGGTCGATCGCCCGGCTGGCCCTGGACAGCCCCGTCGAGCTCGGCCACAAGCCGGTGCTCAACGGGTCGCCGTCGTCGGTCGGCAGGCTCGGCCCCGCGGTGCCCGTGCTGCTGGAGGCCTCCTCCGGCGGCGCCCACGTCGTGGTCCGGGACGGCGCGGGGGAAGTCGTCTTCAGCGGCGACCTCGCCTACGGCCGGTCGAAGACGGTCAAGGCCTCCCCGCCGGTGCGGGTCCAGTCCTCCGACGGTGCCCTGCACGTCACGGTGGACGGCCAGGACCGCGGACCGCTGGGCGCGGACGGCCAGCCGGCACAGAACACCTTCGCGGCCGCCAGCGAGTGACCCCGCCGCCGCGGCCCGTTTCGACGGGCCGCGGTCCGGTTGACATACTCGACGACGACCATGACCACTGACTCCAGCCCTGCCCCCGTCCGCGAACTGCTGTCGGTGGCGATGGTGACCCTCGGCTGCGCCCGGAACGAGGTCGACTCGGAGGAGCTGGCCGGCCGCCTGGAGGCCGACGGGTTCCGGCTGGTCCAGGACCCGGCCGAGGCCGACACCGTCGTCGTCAACACCTGCGGCTTCGTCGAGGCGGCCAAGAAGGACTCCGTCGACACCCTGCTCCAAGCCGCGGACCTCAAGGAGCACGGCCGTCCGCAGGCCGTGGTCGCCGTCGGCTGCCTGGCCGAGCGCTACGGCAAGGACCTCGCGGCCTCGCTGCCCGAGGCCGACGCCGTCCTCGGCTTCGACGACTACCCCGACATCGCCGCGCGGCTGCGATCGATCGTCGCGGGGGAGGCCCACGAGGCGCACATCCCCCACGACCGCCGCACGCTGCTGCCGATCACGCCGGTCGAGCGGGTCCTGTCCACCACGCCGGTCCCCGGGCACGCCTCCGGCCCCGCGTCGGTACGACGCCGCCTCGACGACGGCCCCACGGCGGCCCTGAAGCTGGCCAGCGGCTGTGACCGGCGCTGCTCGTTCTGCGCGATCCCGGCCTTCCGCGGCTCGTTCGTCAGCCGCCGGCCCAGTGACGTGCTCCAGGAGGCGCGCTGGCTCGCCGACCACGGCGCCCGCGAGCTGTTCCTGGTCAGCGAGAACTCCACGTCCTACGGCAAGGACCTCGGCGACCTACGCCTGCTCGAGACGCTGCTGCCCGAGCTGGTCGCCGTCGAGGGCGTGGAGCGGGTCCGCGTCTCCTACCTCCAGCCGGCCGAGACCCGGCCGGGGCTGATCGAGGCGATCGCGGGCACGCCGGGCGTGACGCCGTACTTCGATCTCTCCTTCCAGCACGCGAGCGCGCCGGTGCTGCGCCGGATGCGTCGGTTCGGGGACCCGGAGAGCTTCCTCGCCCTGCTCGACCAGGTCCGTGGCCATGCGCCGGCCGCCGGCGTGCGCAGCAACGTGATCGTGGGGTTCCCGGGCGAGACGGAGCACGACCTCGAGACGCTGTGCGACTTCCTGGTCGCCGCGCGCCTCGACGTCACCGGGGTCTTCGGCTACTCCGACGAGGACGGCACCGAGGCCGAGACGTACGCCGGCAAGCTGGACGAGGACGAGATCCGGGGCCGTGTCGAGCACGTCACCGCCCTGGTCGAGGAGCTGACCTCCCAGCGCGCGGCCGAACGCCTCGGGGAGCAGGTCGAGGTGCTCGTGGAGCGGATCGAGGACGGCCCGGACGGGCGCACCGTCGAGGGCCGGGCGGCCCACCAGGGCCCCGAGGTCGACGGCTCCACCTACCTGCTCGACAGCGACGCCCGCGTCGGTGACCTGGTCGGCGCGGTCGTGGTGGCCTCCGAGGGTGCCGACCTGGACGCGAGGCCCCTGTGACGACCGAGGTGCTGGGATGACCGAGGTGGAGACGCAGCCGAGCAACTGGAACGTCCCGAACGTGCTCACCACGCTGCGGATCGTGCTGGTGCCGTTCTTCGCCTGGGCGCTGCTGGTCGACGGGGGCGACTCGGTCCTGTGGCGCTGCATCGCGTGGCTGGTCTTCGTGGTCGCGATGGTCACCGACAAGGTCGACGGTGACCTGGCCCGCAAGCACAACCTCGTCACCAACTTCGGCAAGATCGCCGACCCGATCGCCGACAAGGCGATCACCGGGATGGCCTTCGTCGGCCTCTCGATCGTCGGTGACGTCTGGTGGTGGGTCACCATCGTCGTCCTGCTGCGGGAGTGGAGCGTGACGCTGCTGCGGCTCTCGATCCTGAAGAAGGTCGTGATCGCGGCCGCCGACCTCGGCAAGCTCAAGACCACCTTCCAGGCCATCGCGCTCGGCACCCTGTGCCTGCCGCTGCGCGACCCCGACCTCCCGGGCTGGGCCGGGACCCCCGGCGACATCGTGTTCTACACCGCCCAGGTGTGCCTGGCGATCGCCGTGGCCCTCACCCTCTGGTCGGGCTGGGAGTTCTTCCGCGGGGTCTGGCAGCAGCGGCACACGCTGCGCTCGGCGTGACCGGCGAATCCTGACGGTCGACCGGGAGCCGTCTCGGCGATATCTGCCGTTGCTCACCCGCTCTCGAGGAGCAGGTCTTCCTGTCAAACCCGACTGGTAGCCGAACCGTTACGTCCTGGGCACTTCGACTCTGGATTTCTTACGGTCCCGTGGGGTTAGGTACCGGCACCACCCTTTCTCAACCGTCGAAAGGTCGATCCGTTGCCAGTCAGTAGTTCTCGGGCGCGACAGGGTCTGCGGGCCCTCACCGCCACTGCCGGACTCGCGCTCGTCGCGACGTCCACCACCATGATCACGACGCCTGCGAGCGCCGCCGACCCGGTCGACATCCAGATCGTCGGCACCAACGACTTCCACGGGCGGCTCCAGCCGGACCGGGACATCCCGGGTGCCGCCAAGTACGCCGGAGCGATCGAGGCGCTCCGTGCGGAGAACCCGAACACAATCTTCGCAGCCGCCGGCGACCTGATCGGAGCGACCACGTTCGACTCCTTCATCGCCCAGGACAAGCCGACCATCGACATCTTCAACGAGATGGACCTCGACGTGTCGGCAGTCGGCAACCACGAGCTCGACAAGGGCTACGACGACCTCGTCGACCGGGTGATGGCCCCCTTCGACGCCACGACCAACCCCAAGGGCGGCGCCGGCTGGACCTACATCGCCGCCAACCTCGACGAGCCCGGGACCGCCGACGAGATCGCACCGTCGTGGACCAAGGACGTGGCCGGCGTGACGGTCGGCTTCGTCGGCGCGGTCACCGAGCACCTGCCCGAGCTGGTCAGCCCCGACGGGATCGAGGGTCTCGTCGTCACCGACATCGTCGACGCGACCAACGAGGAGGCGGCCGAGCTCAAGGCGGCCGGCGCCGACGTGGTCGTGCTGCTCGTCCACGAGGGCGCGCCGTCGACCGACTGCGCCACGATGGACGACGACCCGACGTCCGACTTCGGCTCGATCATCAACGGCGTGAGCGGCGACGTGGACGCGATCGTGTCCGGCCACACGCACCTCAACTACAGCTGCTCCTTCCCGGTCGCCTCCTGGGCCACCGACGCGACGCGCGTCGTCAAGGACCGCCCCGTCGTCTCGGCCGGTCAGTACGGCGCGTTCTTGAACAAGCTCGACTTCTCGGTCGACCCGGCCACGGGCACCGTCCTGGCCGTCACGAACGAGAACCTCAACATCAACACGGGGACCTACGAGGCGGACGCCAATGTCAAGGCGATCGTCGACCAGGCCGTGGCCGATGCCGCGGGCCCCGGCTCCGCGGTGCTCGGCCAGCTCGGTGGCGCGTACAAGCGGGCGACCAAGGCCGACGGCACCGAGAACCGCGGCGGCGAGTCCACGCTCGGCAACTTCGTGGCCGACGTCCAGCGGTGGGCCACGCGCAAGGACACGTTCGGAGGGGCGCAGATCGCGTTCATGAACCCGGGCGGCCTGCGCAAGGACATGGTCGGCAACGCCGATGCCGGCTACCCGGCAGGGGTGACCTACCGGCAGGCGGCCGACGTCCAGCCGTTCGCGAACACCCTCGTCAACAAGCAGTTCACCGGAGCGCAGATCCGGCAGATCCTCGAGCAGCAGTGGCAGCCCGAGGGCTCCTCGCGGCCGTTCCTCCGCCTGGGCACCTCGCGCGCGTTCAAGTACACCTACGACCCCGACGCGGCCGCCGGTGAGCGGATCGGCACCATGTGGCTGCGCGGTCAGGTGATCGAGGACGACGCGACCTACTCGGTCACGGCGAACAGCTTCCTCGCCGGAGGCGGTGACAACTTCACCGCGTTCAAGGACGGCACCAGCTCGCGTGACACGGGCCAGACCGACCTCCAGGCGATGGTCGACTACATGGCGGTCCACGGCGCCGACAACCCGGCGACCCCCGTCTGGAGGCAGCACGCGATGGGCGTGAACTGGATCTCCGACAACATCGTGCAGCCGGGCTCGCGGCGCGTGAAGCTCGACGTCTCCTCGTGGGCCTTCACCGGCGTCGGCGACGTCCAGGACACCAAGATCTTCGCCCGCATCGGGCAGAAGACCCTCGACCGCTTCGCGGTCGACAACACCATCGTCGCGCTCGAGGACGTGCTCTCGGCGTACGACGAGACGGGCACCGCGCGGGTCGCGCTCGGCGTCCCCGCCGACAAGACCGGCACCGTCACGCTGCGCCTGGTCGGGAACAAGACCGGCACGGTCGTCAAGGTCCCGATCCGCGTCAAGCGGCGATAGCAGCACCACAACCGTCGGGGCCCGCCGCCAGGCGGGCCCCGACGTGGCCATCCCTCGATGGCTCAGGCGTCACTCCACCCACTCGGAAGGTTCCCTCATGTCCATGACGTCTCGGACGTCGCGGCGAGGGCTGGCGCTGGTCGCCGGTCTCGCTGCGGCGACCACCGGTCTCACCCTGGCCCCGTTGCCGGCTGCCCAGGCCGCCAGCACCGGCCTGGTGATCAGCGAGGTGTACGGCGGTGGCGGCAACAGCGGCGCCGCGTACACCCACGACTTCATCGAGCTCTACAACCCCACGTCCGCGCCGATCTCGGTCGACGGCATGTCCGTGCAGTACCGAAGCAGCGGCAGCACCGCCCCTGCGTCCGGGGTCACCGCGCTGAGCGGGTCGGTCCCCGCCGGCGGGCACTACCTGATCCAGGAGGCCGCCGGCACCGGCGGTACGACGGCCCTGCCGGCACCGGACGCGACCGGGTCGGTCGCCATGAGCGGCTCCGCGTTCACCGTCTGGCTCGCCAGCGGCACGACCGCGCTCGCCCCGACCGCCGACGGCGCCACCGTGCGCGACGGCATCGTCGACCTGGTCGGCATCAACAGCAACACCTACGAGACGGCCAAGGCAGCGGGGCTGAGCAACACCACCTCCAGCAGCCGGATCGCACCCGATGCCGACAACAACTCGACCGAGTTCACCGCCGGTGCGCCGGACCCGCAGAACAGCGGCGGCACGACCGAGCCTCCGGCGGAGCCGACCGAGGCGACGATCGCCGAGATCCAGGGCACCGGCGACACCTCACCACTGGTCGGCGACACGGTCGTGACCGAGGGCGTGGTCACCGCGGCGTACCCGACCGGCGGCTACAACGGCTTCTACCTCCAGACCCCGGGCACACCGGACACCCCGGGCGCCTCGGACGCCGTCTTCGTCTACGGCTCCGCCGCGACCGCGACGGTCGCGATCGGCGACAGCGTCGAGGTCACCGGCGCGGTCAGCGAGTTCAACGGCACCACGGAGATCTCGGCGACCGCGGCCGACGTGGTCGACCTCGCGACCCCGCTGGGCACCGTGGCCCCGCTCGACGCACCGTGGAGCGACCTCGACACGGCGACCGAGAAGGAGTCCCACGAGGGCGAGCTGGTCGCGCCGCAGGGCGCGTTCACCGTCAGCGACAACTACGACACCAACTACTACGCCTCGTTCACCCTCGCCGCCGGCGACCACCCGCTGGTCCAGCCGACCGACGTCGTCGACGCGCAGGACACCCCCGCGGTCGCCGCGATCCAGGCCGACAACGCCGCCCGCATGATCACGCTCGACGACGGCGCCAGCATCAACTTCAACTCCAGCGCGAACAAGGGCATCCCGCTGCCGTGGCTGTCCCAGGACAACCCGGTCCGCATCGGGTCGGCCGTCACGTTCCACGAGCCCCTGGTGCTCGAGTTCCGCAACAGCATGTGGAACCTCCAGCCGACCAGCCGGGTGACCGGCGCCGGCACCGAGGTCGCGACCTTCACCAACACCCGCACCGCAGCGCCCGAGCCCGTCGGTGGCGACATCCGGCTGGCGACGTTCAACGTGCTGAACTACTTCCCGACCACCGGCGCCGACTACGAGGCCGCGGGCCTGGGGACCTGCACCTACTACAACGACCGGGCCGGCAACCACATCACCGTGAACCGGTGCGGCACCGACGAGTCGCCGGGCCCGCGTGGCGCGGCCGACGAGACGAACCTCCAGCGCCAGCAGGCCAAGATCGTCGCGGCGATCGACGAGCTGGGCGCGAGCATCATCTCGCTCGAGGAGATCGAGAACTCGGTGAAGTTCGGCCTCGACCGCGACTACGCCGTCTCGACGCTCGTCGACGCCCTCAACGCCGCGGCCGGCTCGACGGTCTGGGCGTACGCCCCGTCGCCGGACGCCGCCGATCTGCCGACCGTGGCCGAGCAGGACGTCATCCGCACGGCCTTCATCTACAAGCCGGCCGACGTCTCGCTGGTGGGACCCTCGGACGTGCTCACCGGGTCGGCCGCGTTCGCCGATGCCCGCGAGCCGCTCGCGCAGGGGTTCAAGGCCACCGGCGCTCCGGACGCCGACGCGTTCGCCGTGATCGTCAACCACTTCAAGTCCAAGGGCTCGGGCGTCGACGACGGCACCGGCCAGGGCAACGCGAACCCGGACCGGATCGCGCAGGCCGAGGCGCTCAGCGACTTCGCCGACCAGGTCGCCGCGGGCCTCGACACCGACCAGGTGTTCCTGACCGGTGACTTCAACTCCTACACCGAGGAGGACCCGCTCCAGGTCCTGTACGGCGACGGCTACGACAACCTCGAGTCGACGACCGACCCCGAGGAGACGACGTACAGCTTCGACGGCCTGGCGGGCTCGCTGGACCACGTGCTGGCCAGCCCGGCCGCCGCGGCGATGGTCACCGGGGTGGACATCTGGAACATCAACGCCGACGAGTCGATCGCGTTCGAGTACAGCCGCTACAACTACAACGCGACCGACTTCTACGCCCCCGGCCCCTACCGCGCCTCCGACCACGACCCCGAGATCGTCGGCATCGACCTGCCGGCCATCGGGCCGGTCGCGTCGACGGTGACCGCCGAGGACACGACCGTCGTGTTCAGCAAGGAGCGCCCGGAGATCGCCGTGACCGTGACGGCGGACGGCGTCGTGCCGACCGGCGAGGTGTCGATCCTCGACGGCGACCAGGTGCTCGGGACCGCCACCCTGTCGGACGGCGCCACGGTCGTGGTGCTGCCGAAGAGGGCCCTCAAGCGCGGCAGCCACGTGCTCACGGTGGCCTACTCCGGCGACCAGGCCGTCGCGGCCGGCAGCACCACGGTCCGGGTGCGCGTCACCAACCCCGCGGGGCACTGACCCACCGCGTCGACCCGCCCGGAACGTTCGGGCGGGTCAACGCGGCTCGAGGTCGAACGCCGCGCGCACCAGGGCCAGGTGGCTGAACGCCTGCGGGAAGTTGCCGATCATCCGGGCGCGCGCGGCGTCGTACTCCTCCGGGAGGAGCCCGACGTCGTTGGCCAGGGCGCACAGGCGGTCGAACAGGGCGTGCGCGTCATCGGTGCGCCCGCACCCGGCGTAGGCGGAGACCAGCCAGAACGAGCAGGCCAGGAACGGGTGCTCGTCGCCCGGCAGGCCGTCGACGCCGGTCTCGGTGCGGTAGCGCAGCACCAGGCCGTCGCGGATCAGGTCCTTCTCGATCGCCGCGATCGTCCCGAGCATCCGGGGGTCGTCGCCGGCCACGAAGCCGATCTTGGGGAGCACCAGGAGCGAGGCGTCGACGGCGGTGGTGCCGTAGTGCTGGACGAAGGTCCCGCGCTCGGCGTCGAAGCCGCGCTCGAGGACCTCGGCGTGGACCGTGTCGCGCAGCTCGCGCCACTGCTCCACCGGCCCGTCCAGGTCGAAGTCCTCCACCGCGCGCACCGCCCGGTCGAACGCCGCCCACACCATCGCCTGGGAGTGGGTGAACCGCTGCTGCGGCCCGCGGATCTCCCACAGCCCGTGGTCCGGCTCGCGCCAGGTGCGGGCCAGGTTCTCCATCAGTGCCAGCTGGAGGGCCCACCCGTTGCGGTCGACGTCTCCGGTCGCCTGCCGGGTCTGCTCGAGGGCGATCATCACCTCGCCGACGACGTCGAGCTGGCGCTGGAGGGAGGCGCCGTTGCCGATCCGGACCGGCCGCGAGTCCTGGTAGCCGGGCAGGTGGGCGAGCTCGAGCTCGGTGATCCGCCGACTCCCGTCGACGGCGTAGACGATCTGGAGATCCGCCGGGTCGCCGGCGACCGCGCGCAGCAGCCAGCCGCGCCAGAGCTGCGCCTCCTCGGTGTAGCCGGCCTCGATCAGGGCGCCGATCGTGAGCGCGGCGTCGCGCAGCCAGCAGAAGCGGTAGTCCCAGTTGCGCTCCCCGCCCGGGTCCTCGGGCAGTGAGGTGGTCGGCGCGGCGACGATCCCGCCGGTCTCGGAGTCGGTCAGCAGCCGCAGCGTGAGCAGCGAGCGGCGCACGAGGTCGGAGTGCGGCACGTCGGTGCGGCACCGCCGGGCCCACTCCTCGTCCTCCGCGACAGCGGCTTCCACGCGGTCGTCGATCTGGCCGAGGTCGCGCAGCGGCAGGTGTGAGGGCAGCCAGGTGGTGGAGAACGTCAGGACGGCGCCCTCGTCGACGTCGAACTCGTCGGTGTGCCGGTGGTCGTTGGCCCGGGGGAGCCGCGGGCCGCGGAGCACGAGACGGTCGGGGCCGCCGATGGCCGTGATGACCGCCTCGCCGTCGACCGTCTGGCGACGCACCCAGGGCAGGACCGCGCCGTAGTCGAGCCGCACGACCCACTCGTGGCGGACCCGCACCGTGCCGTGCACCCCGCGGATCCGGCGTACGACGTCGGAGCGGCGGTCGCCCGGCGGCATCACGTCGGTCAGCGTCACGACGCCGGTGGCCGTGGTGAACGTCGTCTCCAGGGCCGAGGAGCCCCCGACGTAGCGACGGCTGACCTGGTAGTCGTCGACCGGGCACAGCTGCCAGTGCCCGTGGTCCTCGGTGCCGAGCAGGGCGGCGAAGCAGGCCGAGGAGCCGAAGCGGGGCAGGCACAGCCAGTCGATCGAGCCGTTCGTCCCCACCAGGGCCCCGGTCTGCCGATCGCCGACCAGCGCGTAGTCCGCGATCGGTTGCGCCATGCCGCGAGGTTAGCCGGGGTGGCTAATCTGACTGCCGTGACGGACCTGCTCACCCGCGTGCACCTACTCCTCCGGGCCGCCGGCCACACGATCGCGACCGCGGAGTCCCTGACCGGGGGCCGGCTCGCGGTCGCGCTCACCGACGTGCCGGGCGCCTCCGAGACCTACCTCGGCGGGGTCGTCACGTACGCCACGGAGATCAAGTCCTCGGTGCTGGACGTCGACGACGCGATCATCGAGCGGCACGGGGTCGTGTCCGCCGAGTGCGCCCGCGCGATGGCGTCGGGGGTGCGTGCCCTGATGGGCGCGGGCTTCGGGATCTCCACCACCGGCGTCGCTGGCCCCACCGAGCAGGAGGGCAAGCCGCCCGGCACGGTGTTCATCGGGATCGCCGGGCCTGGCCTGCTCGAGGTGGTCGCGCTCGAGCTGAGCGGTGACCGTGGCAAGATCCAGCGGCGCACCTGCGAGGAGGCGTTCGAGGCGTTGGAGGCGGTCCTGCGACGGGAAGAAACGCCCCTCGGGTAGCGTTGTTCGTACTGTTCCACGGAGAGGAGACGCGCATGGTGCTGTTTCGTCGGCTGCTCGGCGATGTGCTGCGCGACCTGCGGATGCAGCGCGGCATGACACTGCGCGAGGTCTCCGCCGAGGCCCGGGTCAGCCTGGGCTACATCTCCGAGATCGAGCGCGGCCAGAAGGAAGCCTCCTCCGAGCTGCTCGCCTCCCTGTGCGCGGCCCTCGACGTGCCCCTCTCGGACGTGCTGCGCGAGGTGTCGGACGCCGTCGCGCTCGAGGAGACCGCGAGCGCGCTCGCCGTCGTCCCCGCTGCCTGATCATCGGCGCGGCTGGCAGGCGGGGCACCAGTAGGCGACCCGCTCGCGGCCCGGCTCACCGAGCTGGCCGTGCGCGATCGTCGTGCCGCACCGCAGGCAGCGCTCGCCGGAGCGTCCGTAGACCCAGAGGCTCCGGCCCCGGCGCTTGTCCCCGGTGGTGCAGATCTGTGCCTGGTGGCGGTTCCGGTCCAGCATCGAGTGCGCCAGTCGGACCAGCCGCAGCGGGTCGGCGACCACCGGGACCGGGTCGCGCGGGTCGTAGCCGGTGAGGAAGCACAGCTCGCTGCGGTAGATCGTCCCGATGCCGGCGAGGTTGCGCTGGTCCAGCAGGGCCTCGCCGAGCGGCCGGACCGGGTCCGCGGTGAGCCGGCGTACCGCCTCCTCCGCGTCCCAGTCCGGGCCGAGCAGGTCCGGCCCCAGGTGGCCGACGACGTCGTCCTCACGCTCGCGGGGGAGCAGGTCGACCACGCCGAGCTGGAACCCGACCGCGCTGCGGCTGCCGACGTCGAGCACCACCCGGGCCAGGTGGGCGGGCTTGGTCCAGCGCTCGCCGGCACGGTAGACGCGCCACGACCCCTCCATCTTCAGGTGGGTGTGCAGCGTCCAGTCCTGCTCGTGGGCGATCCGGGTGAGCAGGTGCTTGCCCCGGGAGACGGTCTCGACGACGGTGCCGCCGGACAGGTCGGCGGTGGCGTGCTGAGGGACCCGGAGGTCGGTGCGCACCAGCCGCTGCCCGTCGAGCGCGCGGCGCAGGCGCTCGGCGGTGCGCCAGACGGCGTCGCCCTCAGGCACCGGCGACCGTCCGGAGCCGCAGGCCCTTCGGGGTCGCGACGAACCCGGCGGCCTGGAGCGCCTCGCGCAGCGGGGTCGACCCGGAGCCGAGCAGCTGCTCGCCGTCGACGCGCTCGACGGTCATCCGGCCCAGCGAGCCGCGCCGTGCGGCCTCGGCCAGCGAGGCGGCGGCCGGCCCGAGCAGGTCCGGCTCGTCGGTCCAGGTGAGCAGGGTGCGGCCGCCGCGCTCGACGTACAGCGTCAGGACGCCGTCGACCAGCACCACGATCGCACCGGCCTTGCGGCCGGGTCGGTGGCCGCGCCCATCGGGGGTCGAGCCTGTCGAGGCCGGCCAGGGCAGCGCGGCGCCGTAGGGGTTGGCCGGGTCGGTCGCGGCCAGGGCGGCCGCCATGGGCTTGCCGTCGGTGCTCCCGGTGGTCGAGCCTGTCGAGACCGAGTACGTGCGCAGCCGGTCGACCGCCCCGGCGGTGCCGAACTGGGCGGCGCCGAGGCCGGCGACGAAGTAGCCGCGCCGGCAGCGACCGGAGTCCTCGAACGCGGAGAGCACCTTGTAGACCGCGGCGAAGCCGCCCGGCACCCGTTCGCTGACCACGGCCCCGCGGGTCACCACCCCGTGGCGCTCGAGCAGTCGCTCCGCGGTCGCGTGCGCGCGCCGGGTCGGGTCGGTGTCGAGTGCGGGCAGCAGCGCCCAGCGGCCGGCCGTCTGAGGCGGGCCGGTGCGCCCGGGGCGGCCGGTCCGCGGCGGGGGGCGCCTGCTGCGGTGGCTAGGGGTGCCGGACCGGGTGAGGGCGCGCAGCGGGGTGAGCGTGTCGTTGCTGATCCGGCCCGCCCAGACCAGGTCCCACAGCGCCGCCGAGAGCGTGGCGTCGTTGGTGGACCCGACGGCGTCGGAGAGCTGGCGGAAGAACCAGGCGCCGCCGGGGGCCAGGGCGTCGAGGACGGCCTGATGGAGCTCTCCCCAAGATCCAGGGGACTGCTCGAACGGCGAGTGCTCGGGGAGCGTCAGGTGCGCCTGGTCGGCGAGGTGCAGCGAGACCCAGCCGTCGGCTCCGGGCAGTGCGGCGTGGCCGGCCCACAGCACCTCGCCGGAGGCGGTCAGCTCGTCGAGGTACGAGGGTTCGTAGTCGACCACCCGCGAGGCGAGCACCAGCGGCTCCAGCGCGGAGGCGGGTACGGCGCAGCCCGCGAGCTGGTCGACCACGGCCAGGACCCCGTCCACGCCGCGCCGTGCCCCGCGGGTGGTCGACCCCGTCGCGACGTGCTGCCACGCGGCCAGGAACCGGCCCAGCGCCTCCGGCTCGACCGGCTCGATCTCCTGGCGCAGCCTGGCCAGGGAGCGGCGGCGCAGCCGGCGCAGCACCTCGGCGTCGCACCACTCGGTGCCGCTGCCGGCGGGCCGGAACTCCCCGTCGAGCACCCGCCCGTGGGCAGCGAGCCGCTGGAGGGTGTGCCGGACCACGGCGGCTCCGAGGCCCAGGCGCACGGCGACCTGCTCGGCCGTGAACGGACCGTGGGAGCGGGCGTAGCGCGACACCAGGTCGCCGAGCGGGTCCTCGACCGGGTCGGTGAACGCGTCGGGGGTGCCGGGTGGCACCGGCACGCCCAGGCCGTCGCGCAGCCGGCCGACGTCCTCGACCACCGCCCAGCGCTCCTCGCCCGCCATTCGGACCTGGACCAGTCGCCGGGCGCGGCCGAGCGCGTCCAGCCACGGGCCGACATCGGCACCCGGGAGGCACCGAGCCGCCACCTCGTCGGTGCTGAGGGGGCCGATCAGCCGGACCAGGTCGACGACGCCCTCCGGGTCGCGGGCCCGGCGGTCGGGGGCGAGCCGCTGGAGCTCGGCCTCGACCTCGGCGAGCACCTCGGGGTCGAGCAGCTCGCGCAGCTCGGCCCGACCCAGCAGCTCGGCCAGCAGGCCCTGGTCGAGGGCGAGGGCGGCGGCCCGGCGCTCGGCGATGGGGGAGTCGCCCTCGTACATGAACTGCGCGACGTAGCCGAACAGCAGGCTGCGTGCGAACGGTGAGGGCTGATGGGTCGCCACGTCGACCACCTGGACCTCGCGCCGGTCGACGCCGCGCATCAGCGCGAGCAGGCTGGGGAGGTCGTAGACGTCCTGGAGGCACTCGCGCACGGCTTCGAGCACGATCGGGAACGAGGGGTACTTGACGGCGACCTCGAGCAGCGCGGCCGAGCGCTGCCGCTGCTGCCAGAGGGGAGAGCGGCGGCCGGGGTCGCGGCGGGGGAGCAGCAGCGCCCGGGCGGCGCACTCGCGGAACCGGGAGGCGAACAGCGCGGAGCCGCCGACCTCGGTGGTGACGATCCCCTCGATCTCGTCGGGGTCGAAGACGACCACGTCGCCGCCGGGCGGCTCGGCCTCGGTGTCGGGGATGCGGATCACGATGCCGTCGTCGGAGGCGACCGCCTGGCCGTCGACTCCGTAGCGCTCGCGCAGGCGGGCGTTGATCGCCAACGCCCACGGCGCGTGCACCGGGGTGCCGTAGGGGGAGTGCACGACCAGACGCCAGTCGCCGAGCTCGTCGCGGAAGCGCTCGACGAGCAGCGTGCGGTCGCTGGGGAGCACGTTGGTGGCGTCGAGCTGCTCGTGCAGGTAGGTGAGCAGGTTGCCGGCGGCGTACTCGTCGAGCCCGTCGCGTACGGCGCGCGCCGTGGCCTGGTCGCGCGGCATCGAGGCCAGCTCGCGGGTGAAGGCCCCGATCGCGGCCCCGAGCTCGGCGGGCCGGCCGAGCGTGTCGCCCTTCCAGAACGGCAGCCGGCCCGGGACGCCGGGCGCGGGCGTGACCAGGACCCGGTCGTGGGTGATGTCCTCGATCCGCCAGCTCGTCGCGCCGAGCGCGAAGACGTCACCGACCCGGGACTCGTAGACCATCTCCTCGTCCAGCTCGCCGACCCGCCGCCCGGGGCCCTCGCCCCCGACGAGGAACACCCCGAAGAGACCGCGGTCGGGGATGGTGCCGCCGCTCGTGACGGCCAGTCGCTGGGCGCCGGGGCGGCCGCTGAGGGTGCCCGTGACGCGGTCCCAGACCAGGCGTGGGCGCAGCTCGGCGAACTCGTCGGAGGGGTAGCGGCCGCTGAGCAGGTCGAGGGTGGCGTCGTAGGCGCTGCGCGGCAGCTGGGTGAACGGCGCGCTGCGGCGGACCAGGTCGAAGAGCTCGTCGGCCGACCAGGCGTCCAGGGCGGTGGCGGCGACGACCTGCTGGGCGAGCACGTCGAGCGGGTTCGCCGGGACGCGCAGGGACTCGATCGCGCCGGTGCGCATCCGCTCGACGGCGACGGCGGTCTGGGCGAGGTCGCCGCGGTGCTTGGGGAACAGCACGCCGCGGGAGACCTCGCCGACCTGGTGGCCGGCCCGGCCGACGCGCTGGAGCGCGCTGGCGACGCTGGGCGGGCTCTCGATCTGGATCACCAGGTCGACCGCGCCCATGTCGATGCCGAGCTCGAGGCTGCTGGTCGCGACCACGCAGGGCAGCCGGCCGCGCTTGAGGTCGTCCTCGATCAGCGCCCGCTGCTCCTTGGACACCGAGCCGTGGTGGGCCTTCGCGATCACGGTGGTGCCCGGATCGCCGGTCGAGCTCGTCGAGACGCCGGACTGCGCCATCAGCTGCGCCGGACTTCCGGTGGTCGAGGTGCGAGCGGAGCGAGCCTCGAGGCCGCCGCCCTCCTGGGCCCGCTCGGTCGCGATCTCGTTGAGCCGGGCGGTGAGCCGCTCGGCCAGCCGCCGGGAGTTGGCGAAGACGATCGTGGAGCGGTGCTGCTCGACCAGGTCGACGACGCGCTCTTCGACGTGCGGCCAGATGCTCTGGGCGCGCTGCGGGTCGTCCTCGTCCTCGTCGTACTCCGCTGGTGCGGTCATGTCCTCGACGGGGACGACGACCTTGAGGTCCCACTGCTTCTCACTCGGCGGGGCCACGATGTCGACCGGGGCGGTGCCGCCGAGGAACCGGGCCACCTCCTCCAGCGGGCGCACGGTCGCGCTGAGGCCGATCCGCTGGGCCGGACGCTCCAGCAGCGCGTCGAGCCGCTCGAGGCTCACCGCCAGGTGGGCGCCGCGCTTGCCGCCGGCGACGGCGTGCACCTCGTCGACGATCACGGTCTCCACGCCGCGCAGCGACTCCCGGGCCTGGCTGGTGAGCATCAGGAACAGCGACTCGGGGGTGGTGATCAGGATGTCCGGTGGGCTGGTCGTGAGCTTGCGTCGCTCGGCAGCCGGGGTGTCGCCCGAGCGCACGCCCACGCGGACCTCGGGCACCGTCGTCCCGAGCCGCTCCGCGGTGTGCCGGATGCCGGCCAGCGGTGCCCGCAGGTTGCGCTCGACGTCCACCCCGAGGGCCTTGAGTGGGGAGATGTAGAGCACCCGGCAGCGGTGCCGCTTGTCGTCGGGCGGCGGGGTGGTGATCAGCCGGTCGAGGCTCCACAGGAACGCACTGAGCGTCTTGCCCGAGCCGGTGGGTGCCACGACCAGCGCATGCCGGTCGGCGCCGATCGCCGCCCAGGCCCCCTCCTGGGCCGGGGTCGGCGTCGCGAACGCCGCGCCGAACCAGGTGCGGGTCGGCTCGCTGAACCGGTCGAGAGCGCTCACCCGCCCATCCTCGCCCACGGCACCGACAGTCGGGGCCCGGCTACCGGGCCGGGAGGGGCAGCTCCGGGGCGGCCGGCTCGCCGGCGTGCGGCATCGGCACGGGTCTGGCCGACATCCCCGGCGCGAATCGCAGCCGATCCGAGTGTTCTGCCGGAGTCGCCGGTGTCAGCGGATTCCCGTGTCGCAGCCGATGTCGACCTTCGAGTAGGCGCCGACTCTGACTTGTGCGTGCGCCGGGTCGCACGACATGCCGGCGTCAGCGGTCACGACGTAGGCGCCGGGTGCCACGGCGATTCGGTAGGTGCCATCCGTTTCGGTGGTCGTGCGCGCGACCACGTTGTCGCCGGAACTGGAGTCACCGGGGAACTCCGTGGTCACCGTGATCCTCGCGCCGGCCGCCGGCTTGTCGGCGCACTGGTCGTCCTCGGTCTGGACAGGGCACTGCGGCCCGAGGTGGACCAGGCCGGCGATCCCCGAGTCGTCGCGGCTCGCGCCCGAGCTGCCCTGGTCGCCGCAACCGGCGAGAAACGAGACGGCCACCGCCAGGGTGAGCAGTCCACGTACGCGCATGTTGGTGAGACGTTCGAGCCCGTACCGGCGTTCCACGATTCCAGAGGTGCCCGTGACGGCAGCGCCGGCGTACTCGCCCGGCTCCCGGTCCTGGTGCTTGTGCCGAGCCACCTCGGACCACCGGGCGATCGCGGAGGGAGGCTTGACCGGGCGGTCAATCAAGGCGCATCCTGGTGGTGGACGATCCGCCTGAGTAGCGACGGGTCCGAGGGTGAAAGTGAGGAACCACTGATGCAGATGTGGACACGATGGCAAGCCTGGGCGGCGTTCGTGGCTGGCGCCTGCGCAGCGCTGTCACCGCTTTTCATCGAGATGGACGACGCGGCAACCTGGACGATGGTGGTCCTCGGTGTCGTGACGGCGGCGGTCGCGCTGGGGTCGATGGCGATGTCGGAGGACCGGGTGACCGGGTATGCGTTGGTGCTCATGGGTGTGCTGTTCGTCGGGTCCCCTTGGGTGATGGACCTCGCCAGCACCGACAACGACATGGCCGTGACGGCGTGGATCGTCGGTGCGGTCACGGTGGTGGCCGGGCTGTTGAGCCTGCCCGGGATCGAGCAGAGGATGCACCACAGGCTGATCCCGCACTAGGGGCGGCTCAGGTCAACGGCGGCGGGCAGGCCGTCGATCGCGGCCTGCCCGTCCCCTCGTCCTGTCCGTCCGCCGACCTTCCGGAGTACTGATGGCAGCTGATGACCGCCGCACCCGCATCCTCGACGCGGCCGAGGAGCTCTTCGCCGAGGACGGCTTCGACGCGACGCCGACTGCCCGCGTGGCCGATGCCGCCAAGGTGCCCAAGGGACTGGTCTTCTACTACTTCCCACGCAAGATCGACCTGCTGCTGACGCTGTTGCAGGAGCGGCTTCCGGTGCCGACGACGGAGGTGGTCACAGGTGTCGTACGGCGTGGTGATCCCGCCGGGTCGCTGGTGGCCCTGCATCGCAGGATCGGGCTGGACAACCACGACTCGCTGGTGTTGCGGACGATCATCTTCCGCGAGAGCGGCACCCATCCGCAGGTGCGTGACCACCTTCGTCGCTTACGGCATTCGCTTGTCGAGCTCACCGAGTCCGCGCTGGACCAAGCCGTCGAGTGGACGTTGGCGAACACCCTCCGCCGCCAGGCCGCGGAGACGTTCGTCTCCGTGATGCTCGACCACGCCAACGCGCGCAGGGCGGGTGGGGTGCCGCCGGACGTGCAGGGCGCGGCGGCCGTCGTGGCGTTGGCGCTGAAGGCGCCCAAGCTCGCGTGAGCACGGCACGTGCGGGCGGGCGGCTGGCACTGGAGCGTCGGCCAGAAGCCCTGGTGCCGACCTCGACCCGCTGCTTGACGGCGCGACCGAGGTCGACCAGCGCGCCGTCGTCGCCGATCAGGCCGCGGTCGCGCATCCCGTATCTCCCCGCAGTGCGACTGCGAAGTTCGGACGCATCCACCGAGTGGCCGAGTCCCCGCGCGTCGGCACGGTCATCGCCCGCTCAGAACCCCACCGCCGCGGTCGGCGCGAGATCGGTCCGCATGGCCCGCCACAGCTCTCGCACCGCGCCGGGCCGCTGCTCCTGCACCAGGCCCGCCCGGTGCCGGGCGAGCAGGTTCGCGCCGCCGAGGTACGCCGCCCCCAGCGCCGCGACGTCCAGGCGCAGGTCCGGGTCCCCGGCGGTCCGCTCCACCGCCGCCTCGCCCGCAGCAGCCGCCCGGATCCGCCACACCCCGTCGTTCCAGGGCGCCGCGGTGTCCGTGACCTCGACCACGACATCGCACGGTGCGCTCCACGCCCGGGCCTGCAGCGCGGCCGGCAGGTCGACCAGCCGCACCCACAGGCCGTCGTAGGTCTCCACCTCGGAGGCGGCGCGCGGGCCGCCGAGCCAGGAAAGCAGCGGGTCGTCCGCGCCGACGGAGCCGACCTTCACGGTCGCGATCAGGTCCAGGTCGACCAGCCGCCGCAGCAGCGCGAGGCGGGCCGCCGGCTCGCCGACGACCGTCCAGACCTCCGCCTCGCCGGCCGGCCGCGCCTTCTCCCACTTCTCGGTGCGCCGGAACGCAGCGAACCCGACGTCCACGCCGTCGCGCCGCGCGAACAGCACCCGCCACGGCTCCTTGCCGCGCAGGTGCTCGGGCAGCTGCAGGCACACCCGGTGGTAGTAGCCGAGCTCGCCGACGACCGTACCCAGCTCGGCGTGGGCGAGATGGCAGGCCCGCAGCCGCGCCGGTACGTCGGGCTCCGACGCCGCGACCATCCGGGTGGTGATCGCGGCCGCGGCGTTCTCGAGATGGGGCGCGGACAGCGCCGTACCCCGCCCGAGCCGCACCTCGAGCTCCAACGACGCCAGGCCGTAGCCGTGCCGCCCGTAGATCGCCGGCTCGCTGGCGTGCAGGGCCGAGAGGTGCAGGCCGTCCGCGCGGACCTGCTCGAAGTGGTGGCGCAGCATCGCGGTCAGGACGCCCCGGCGCCGGTGGTCGGGGTGCACCCCCACCCAGCTCAGCCCCGCGCACGGCGCCTGCCGTGCGCCCGCCTCGGGGCCGGGGATCGACAAGGACAGGGGGAACACGCCGTAGATCCCTGGGTAGGTCGCCGGGTCCGCGTCGTCCAGCTCGGCGGCGAAGCGCTGGTCGGCCGGGAGCCCGGTCAGCTGCACCTCCGTCGGCGCGCTCGGTACCTCCGCGAACCAGACGGTGTGGTCGCTGGCGAGGTACCGCTCGGCGTCGGTGGCGCGATCTACCTTGATCGGGTCGGAGCTCATGTCCCCAGCAAACCCTCGGCACGGTGGCAGGAACAACCGGTTTGACTACCCTCGTGCCGTGACCGGGCCGCACCAGCTCTCCCAGGCGGACGCGCGCCGGATCGCCGTCCGCGCGCAGCTGCTGGACGCCGAGCGGCCGGCCGGCCTGGCGTCGGTGCTGCGGCACCTGACCGTGCTGCAGCACGACCCGATCAGTGCCGTCGCGCCGAGCGCGGACCTGGTGCTGTGGAGCCGGCTCGGGTCGGCGTACGACGTCGGCGAGCTGCGCGACGCCGTCGACGAGCAGCGGGTCATCGACCTGCACGGGCTGCTGCGTCCGGCCGAGGACATCGCGCTGTTCCGCGACGAGATGGCCCACTGGCCGGGCACCGGCGAGCTCCGGGACTGGCAGGTTCAGCGGGTCGCGTGGGTCGAGGCGAACCAGGCCTGCCGGCTCGACCTGCTCGAGCGGCTGCGTGCGGACGGCCCGCTGCCGATCCGGGAGCTGCCCGACACCTGCGAGGTGCCGTGGGGGAGCAGCGGCTGGACGAACAACAAGAACGTCCAGCGGATGCTGGGGTTCATGGTGCAGCGCGGTGAGGTCGCGACCGCCGGTGGCTGGGGCAAGGACCGGCTCTGGGACCTTGCCGAGCGGGTGTACCCCGACGACCCCGCACCGCCGGCCGCGGAGGCGAACCTCCAGCAGCGCCGGCGGCGGCTGCGATCGCTGGGGATCGCGCGGGTGCGGGTCGCGGAGGTGCCCGGGGAGCCGTACGACGTCGGTGACGTCGGGGAGCCGGCCGTCGTCGAGGGCGTGAAGGGGGAGTGGCGGGTCGACCCGCACTACCTCGACGGGACGCCGTTCGCCGGGCGGGCCGCGCTCCTCTCGCCGTTCGACCGTCTCGTCGCCGACCGCAAGCGGCTGGCGGAGCTGTTCGACTACGAGTACCTGCTGGAGATGTACAAGCCCGCGGCCAAGCGCCGCTGGGGCTACTACGCGCTGCCGGTCCTGTACGGCGACCGGCTGGTCGGCAAGCTCGACGCCACCGCGGACCGCTCGGCCGGGGTGCTGCGGGTGACGGCGCTCCACGAGGACGAGCCGCTCACCTCTCGGATGCGCGCGGCGGTCGACGCCGAGATCGCGGACCTGGCGCGGTGGCTGGGCCTCGAGGTCGAGCGGGACTGAGGTCGGGCGGAACTAGGAGTCGAGCACGGCGTCCAGCTCGACCTCGACCTTCCACCGCGGGTCGAGCAGCCCGGCCACCACGACCATGGTCGAGGCGGGCCGCACGTCGCCGAACACCTCGCCGTGCACGGCGCCGATCGCGTCCCCGTCCGCGGCGGAGACGACGTACTGCCGGGTCCGCACCACGTCGGCGACCGACCCGCCGAGCTCGATGAGGGCGGTCAGGCAGATCTCCCAGCACCGGCGCGCCTGCACCGCCGGGTCGGGGTCGACGGTGCCGTCCGGCCACACCGGCGCGGTGCCGCTGACCGCGACGATCGAGCCGACGCGGACCGCGCGGCTGAAGCCGATGGCGGACTCGAAGGGGGACCCGGAGCGGGCCGAGGTGCGGGTCATGACCGCAGCCTAGAAGGGATCCGCGGCGGCGTGGTGAGGACGTCCGGCTGCTCAGCGCAAGCACAGCCCCCACGGCTCGGCGTCGATCCACCGTCTGGGCAGGTCGATTTCGGGACGCATGGTTGGTCTAGCCCACTGCCTCGACAGTCATCTGACGCGGGACCTCCGGAACCTGGTGCCGTTGTCGGAGCGGAAGATCGTCCTCGCGCCTGACCCGACCGCGCGCCGACCTGGTGAAGGAAAGCTCGTGACCGTTCGGCGTCCCAGGGTGGTGGCGGCCGTCGCAGTGCTCGCCACCGCCGTGACGTTTGAGGGTTGTGCTGCCCGCACTGGCACCGTCGGCGAAGCTTTCCGACCCGACGGACCGTTGCGCTCGGTCTCAGAGCACGCCTGGGCCATCGGCGTCGACCCAGACACGACGTTCACCGACGGGCTCGAGACCTTGAACTTCGACGCCGACGGCGAAGTGGAACTGCAAAATGTCCGTCTGCTGGGCGACTCCGGGTTGGAGTTGGTTGGAGTCAGTCTTGCTGACCCCGAGCGCACCATCGGATCCGTGCAGTACATGGAGACCTATCCACCGCGGCACCGCGACCTGAAGGGGCACATCGTCGATGATGGCCTTGGCACTCCCCTCGCGGCGAGGACGCCGAATGACATCGGCTGGGAGCTGCTTCTCGGGATTCGTGCCACCGAGCCAGGGCGGCATGTCCGGACGGGCATCGAAGTGACCTACACCCATGACGGCCACACCTTCCGCGAGACCTTGCCGGCGTTGTTGGCGGTGTGCGTTGGGCGCAGTATCGGGTTCCGGGATTGCGACCTGCCTGACCTGTCGATCGACTGATCTGGTCACCACACGAACCGCTGCGCGACGATCCACCGACTCGCCCTGGATGTAGGCAGTCTCAACGCGACACCTTCTCCGAGTCGTGGCGGTCCGCTGCGCGAGGGCCACCCGCACCGGCGTGGTCGTGCCGACAGGGCCGCGGCCGGTAGCCGCCCGAGGAAACAGAGCTGACCACCGCGCCCCCGCGGTCGGTCACCATGACATGGTCGCCGGGCTCGGTGCTCGCCAGCCGCAGGCTCCACAGCTCGGGGCGCCATCTTCGCGGAGCCTGGCCGGATCCCGCGCGCGGGTGTGGGACCTGGCTGGTTGGATGGCGCCATGAGCAGTGACACGTCCCGGGGCGGCGCGATCGTCCCGGATACCAAGGACTGGACCTGGGTCCTCGAGCGGCCCTGCCCCGAGTGCGGCTTCGAGGCGTCCCGGGTCACCGTCGACCGGCTCGCCGAGGTCGTGCGTGACAACGCCACGACCTGGGAGGCGGTGCTGACCCTCGCGGACGCCACCGACCGCCCGGAGCCGGCGACGTGGTCGGCGCTCGAGTACGCCTGCCACGTCCGCGACGTGCACCGCCTCTTCGACGCCCGGATCGGGCTGATGCTCGACGAGACCGACCCGCGGTTCGCCAACTGGGACCAGGACGAGACCGCGATCGCCGAGCGGTACGCCGAGCAGGACCCGGCCACCGTCGCCACCGACCTCCTCGACGCGGCGGCGGTCGTCGCGGCCCGCTACGAGGCGGTGCCGCCGGACGCCTGGGGTCGCCGCGGCCTGCGCGGCGACGACAGCGAGTTCACGGTCGAGAGCCTGGGCCGCTACCACCTCCACGACATCGTCCACCACGCCTGGGACGTGCGGGCGCTCGCCGCCCGGGCCACCGTCGTGGCCTACGACGCCCATGCCGCCGCCTACCGGGACGGGACGAACGACGTCTCGGCGGAGACCGCCGCGCAGGTCGCCGACCTCGTGGTCGCGCTCGGCCCGGGCGCTCGCGTGCTCGAGATCGGCAGCGGCGGCGGACGCGACGCGGCGGTCCTCGAGCAGGCGGGCCTGTCCGTGCGCCGCACGGACATCACCCCGGCCTTCGTCGACCTGCTGCGCGAGGCCGGCCACGAGGCCGACCTGCTGGACCCGCTCGTGGACGACCTGACCGACCCGCGTGCTCCGGGCACGCCGTACGACGGCGTCTGGGCGAGCGCCAGCCTGCTCCACGTCGACCGGACCGACCTGCCGACGGTGCTGCGCCGCCTGGCCGGGGCCACGCGTCCGGGAGGCGCACTCCTGCTGTGGCTGAAGGAGGGCGACGGCGAGGCCTGGTCCACACACGGCTTCGTCGGCGCGCCCCGCCACTTCGTCTACTGGCGGGAGGCCCCGCTGCGGGCCGCGTTGGAGGGCGCGGGCTGGACCGTCGACCGGGTCGAGCACGTCGTGAGCAGCCGCACCGGCGAGCCGTGGCTGGACGTGCGGGCGACGCGTGCGTGAGGCGACGGTGAGGCGACGGTGAGGAACCCATGAGACACACCGAGTTCTGGTCCCGGATGGACGACGCCCTGGGGCCGGCGTACGCCCGCTCCTGGGCGGAGATGTACGTGCTGGCCGAGCTCGACGGCCGGACCGCCTCGCAGGCGCTCGCCGCCGGGGTGCCGCCCAAACGGGTGTGGGGCGCGGTCTGGGCCGCGCTCGGGCTGCCGGCGAGCAAGCGGTGAGCGCCCGGTGAGCGCCCGGTGAGCGTGGACTCCCTGCCCGACGTCGCGGCGGTGCAGCGGCGCACGATGCGCACCCTCGTCGCCGCGCAGGCGGTCGGCGCGATCGGCATCACGATCGGCATCGCGACCGCGTCGCTGCTGGCCCGGGACATCTCCGGGTCGGAGAGCCAGGCCGGCCTCGCGCAGACCTTCCAGGTGCTCGGCGCCGCGATCGCGGCGTACCTGCTCGCGCGGCTGATGTCGGTGCGCGGCCGGCGGGTCGGCCTGGTGACCGGCTACCTCCTGGGCGCGGCCGGTGCCGTGCTCGCCGTGCTGGCCGGCGTGCTCGACTCGATGCTGGTGCTGCTGATCGGCGCGGTGCTGCTCGGCTCGACGACCGCGGCGAACAGCAGCGCCCGGTACGCCGCGACCGACCTCGCCGAGGACGCCCACAAGGGCCGGGCGCTCTCCACGGTGGTGTGGGCGACGACCATCGGCGCGGTCGCCGGCCCGAACCTGACCGGGCCGGCGGGTGCGCTGGCCGGCTGGCTCGGCATCCCCGAGCTCACGGGCCCGTTCGCCCTCGGCAGCCTGGGCATGCTCGGTGCCGCCCTCCTCACGTTCCTGCTGCTGCGCCCCGACCCGTTGCTGCTGGCCCGCGAGGTGGCCGGCGCCCCGGCCACGCCACCCGACGGCGGGACCGGCTGGCGGCGCGCCGTCGCCGCGACCCGGGAGCGTCCGGTGATCGCGTTCGCGGTCCTGGCCATGGCCTGCTCCCACGCCGCGATGGTCGCGGTGATGGTGATGACCCCGCTGCACATGGAGCACGGGCACGCCGAGCTGCGGGTGATCGGCATCGTGATCAGCGTGCACGTGCTCGGCATGTTCGCGTTCTCGCCGCTGGTCGGCATGCTCGCCGACCGCACCGGCCGGCCGGCGGTCCTCGTCGAGGGCGCGGGGCTGCTGCTCGCGGCACTGGTGCTCGCCGCGCGTGCGCCGGAGGGCAGCTCCTGGGAGATCTTCGCCGCGCTCTTCCTGCTCGGGCTGGGGTGGTCGTTCGCGACCGTCGCCGCCTCGACACTGATCGCGCAGCACGCGCCGCTCGACGCGCGCACCGACGTCCAGGGCGCGGCCGACCTCGTGATGGGCCTGACCGCGGCCGGTGCCGGTGGCCTCGCCGGGGTGGTGGTCGGCGCCTGGGGCTACCCGGAGCTGGCCATCTCGGCGATCGGCCTGGTGGCGCTGGTGGCCGTCGGTGGCCTGGGCGCCCGCGCGACCACCCGGGCCGCCACCGGGGACGCCGCTCGGGACGGCACGCGGACTGGCAGGGTGGGACCGTGACGACCGCGGACGTCGCCGTGATCGGCGGCACCGGCTTCTACTCCTTCCTCGGCGCCGCCGGGGAGGAGGTCGAGGAGCACGTCGTGGACACGCCGTACGGTGCGCCCTCGGCCCCGGTCTCGGTCGGCACCGTCGCCGACCGCCGGGTGGCGTTCCTGCCCCGGCACGGCCGGCACCACGAGTACCCACCCCACCGGATCCCCTACCGCGCCAACCTCTGGGCGCTGCGCTCGCTCGGTGTGCGCCAGGTGCTGGCGCCGTGCGCGGTGGGCGGCCTGAGCCCGGAGGTGGCGCCCGGGGACGTCGTGGTGCCCGACCAGCTGGTCGACCGCACCCAGGGGCGGGTGTCGAGCTATGTCGAGACCGGTGCGGTGCACCTGCCGTTCGCCGACCCGTACTGCCCGGGGGTCTCGGCCGCGCTGCTGGCCGCGGCGCCCGACGCCCGCGTCGGGGGAGCGATGGTGGTGATCGAGGGGCCGCGCTTCTCCACCCGAGCCGAGTCGCGCCACTACGCCGCGCAGGGCTGGGCGCTGGTCAACATGACCGGGGCACCCGAGGCGGCGCTCGCCCGCGAGCTGCGGCTGCGCTACGCCACGATCGCGCTGGTCACGGACATGGACGCCGGCGCCGAGAGCGGGGCGGGGGTCAGCCAGGAGGAGGTGTTCGCGCTGTTCCGCGCGAACCTCGGCCGGCTCGAGGGGGTCCTGACCCGGGCGGTCGCCGGGCTGCCGGACCCCGAGGGCTGCACGTGCTCGTCGTGGGCCGACGGCATCGATCTGACCTACCTCTGAGGAGAGCGGAGGTCCGGACGACACGCCGCCCCTCCTGCCGACGTCGAACAGGTGTTCGGGCTAGGTTGGGTCCACAGGTACGACGCGGAGCGAGGTCGTCCACAGCTTCGGCGGTGCTGATCAGGGCACTGTCGGTGGCTCGCTCTAGCGTCGCCGATGTGCCTGGACCACGACGAGAGAAGAGGAAGCAGCAGATGGCTGGAGGAGACCGCGAGAAGGCCCTGGACGCCGCACTCGCCAACATCGAGAAGCAGTTCGGCAAGGGCTCGGTCATGCGCCTCGGTGACGAGGTCCGGGCCCCGCTCGAGATCATCCCGAGCGGCTCGATCGCCCTCGACGTCGCACTCGGCCTGGGCGGCTTCCCGCGCGGTCGCGTCGTGGAGATCTACGGCCCGGAGTCCTCGGGCAAGACGACCGTCGCCCTGCACGCGGTGGCCAACGCCCAGCGCGCCGGCGGCATCGTGGCGTTCATCGACGCCGAGCACGCCCTCGACCCCGACTACGCGAAGAACCTCGGCGTCGACACCGACGCGCTGCTGGTCTCCCAGCCCGACTCCGGTGAGCAGGCGCTCGAGATCGCGGACATGCTGATCCGTTCCGGTGCGCTCGACCTGATCGTGATCGACTCGGTCGCCGCGCTGGTGCCCCGGGCCGAGATCGAGGGCGAGATGGGCGACAGTCACGTCGGCCTCCAGGCCCGCCTGATGAGCCAGGCGCTGCGGAAGATGACCGGTGCGCTCAACAACTCCAAGACCACGATGATCTTCATCAACCAGCTGCGCGAGAAGATCGGCGTGATGTTCGGCTCGCCCGAGACCACCACCGGCGGCAAGGCACTGAAGTTCTACGCCTCGGTCCGCCTCGACGTGCGCCGCATCGAGACGCTCAAGGACGGCACCGACATGGTCGGCAACCGGACCCGCGTCAAGGTCGTGAAGAACAAGGTGGCCCCGCCGTTCAAGCAGGCCGAGTTCGACATCATGTACGGCAAGGGCATCAGCCGCGAGGGTGGCCTGATCGACGTCGGCGTCGAGGCGGGCCTGGTTCGCAAGGCCGGCGCCTGGTACACCTACGAGGGCGACCAGCTCGGCCAGGGCAAGGAGAACGCTCGCGCCTTCCTGCGCGACAACCCCGACCTGGCCAACGAGCTCGAGAAGAAGATCCTCGAGAAGCTCGGCGTCGGGCCGACCGTCGACCAGGACGTGGCCGAGCTGCCGGCGGAGCCGATCGGTGTCGGCGACTTCTGAGTCCCGACAGCCGCCGCCCTGGCTCGGTGATGTCGCGGCCGGGGTCGACGCGTGGACCCAACGTGCGTCGGCCCCGCCCGACCCGGTTGCCGACGGGCCCGACGCCGACCCCGAGGCGGTGGCCCGCAAGATCCTGCTCGACCAGCTCACCGGGCAGGCCCGCAGCCGCAAGGAGCTGAGCGACAAGCTCGCCTCGCGCAACGTGCCCGACGAGGTCGCCACCCGGCTCCTCGACCGGTTCGAGGAGGTCGGCCTGGTCGACGACCGCGCCTTCGCCCGGGCCTGGGTGCAGTCCCGTCAGCCCAACAAGGGCCTCGCCCGACGGGCCCTGGCCCAGGAGCTGCGCCGCAAGGGCGTCGCCGACGAGGTGGCGCGCGAGGCTCTCGACGAGGTGGACCCGGCCGACGAGGAGGCGGCCGCCCGGGCCCTGGTGCGCAAGAAGCTGCGCTCCCTGGCCCGGGTCGACGAGACAACCGCGACCCGGCGGCTCGTGGGCCTGTTGGCCCGCAAGGGCTACGGATCCGGCCTGGCGTTCGCGGTAGTGCGCGACGAGCTGGCCTCGGCTGGGCAAGAATGCCCAGGTGGCGAGTGAGCGCGAGGTCCTGACGTACGAGCTGTTCGGCATCGCGGTGCGAGAGCTGGCCCAGCAGGTCGTCGACTCCGGCTACGAGCCCGACCTGGTGCTCTCGATCGCCCGCGGCGGTCTCGGCCTCGGGATGGGGCTGGGCTACGCGCTGGACGTGAAGAACCTCTCCGCGATCAACGTCGAGTTCTACACCGGGGTGGACGAGCGGCTGGAGCTCCCCGTGGTGCTGCCGCCGACCCCCGACGCCGTCGACCTGGCGGGTCTCAGGGTGCTGATCGCCGACGACGTCGCCGACACCGGCCGGACGTTGGAGATCGTCCGCGACTTCTGCGCGGACCACGTCGCCGAGGCGCGGATCGCGGTGATCTACGAGAAGCCCTGGACGCTCGTGCGCCCCGACTACGCCTGGCGCCGCACCGAGTCGTGGATCGACTTCCCGTGGTCGGCCGAGCCACCGCTGACCCGGCGCCCGGCAGGTGCCTCGTGAACGGCCACCGGGTGGTCGTCCACGACCGCGGCCGCGACCTCACCGGTGTCGTGCACGAGGGCGAGGCCTGGGCGGCCGCCGCCCGGCGTACCGTCGCGAGTCTGCACGCCGACCCGGTGCCGGTGGACCTCTCGGGTGAGGTGAAGCAGTTCGCCGTCGACCACGACAACCGGATCGCGGTGCGGGCGATGACCCGTGGCGACCTGCCGGACGTCACGCGCTGGCGGCAGAGCGAGCACATCCGCCGCTGGTGGGCCGCCGAGGGCGAACCGACCCAGGAGCGGATCGAGGCGCGCTACGGCCCGTGCATCGACGGGATGCGACCGACCCGGATGTGGGTGGCCGAGGTCAACGGCCGATCGGTGGGCTTCGTCCAGGACTACCGGGTCGGCGACTACCCGGACTACGCCATGCTCGGTCCCGACCCGGACGCGGTCGGTGTCGACTACGCGCTGTGCGAGGAGTGGAGCGGCCGCGGCCTCGGTGCCCGGGTGCTCTGGGCGTGGATGGCCCGCGCCCGGCAGCGCTTCCCCGCGGCGACGACATACTTCGCGGCGCCCGACCACCGCAATGCCGCGTCGCTGCGGATGCTCGCCAAGGCCGGGTTCACCGAGGGCGTGTGGTTCGACGAGCCGAAGGAGGACGGGTCGGTCGACACCGTCGTGGGCTGCAGCCTCGACGTGCCGCGGGTACTGGGATGATGGCGCGATGACCGCGCACGCTCCGCTCATCCCGCCCGGGCCCGTCGACCTCGCCGCGCTCCGCACCGACCGCACGGCCGGGGTCGAGGGCGGCAAGGAGGCCGGCAAGCAGGCCCTGGCCGACCTGGGGCCGGAGCTCTCCGACCTCCAGGAGCGGCTCTTCGCCGAGGGCCGCAAGGGCTCCCCGCGCCGGCTGCTCCTGGTCCTGCAGGGCATGGACACCTCCGGCAAGGGCGGCATCCTGCGGCACACCGTCGGCCTGGTCGACCCGCAGGGCGTCCGGATCACCTCGTTCAAGGCACCGACCGAGGAGGAGCGTGCCCACGACTTCCTCTGGCGGATCCGCAAGGCCCTGCCGGGGCCCGGCCTGATCGGCGTCTTCGACCGCTCGCACTACGAGGACGTGCTCGTCCCGCGGGTGCACGGGCTGGTCGACCAGGCGGAGATCGAGCGCCGCTACGAGGCGATCAACGACTTCGAGCGCGGCCTCGTGGCGGAGGGGACCACCGTCCTCAAGTGCCTGCTGCACATCTCGCCCGGGGAGCAGCGCAAGCGCCTGCTCGCCCGGCTCGACCAGCCGTCGAAGCACTGGAAGTACAACCCCCACGACGTCGACGAGCGTGCCCGCTGGGCCGACTACCGCCGCGCCTACGAGGCGGCGATCGAGCACACCGGCACCGAGGTCGCGCCCTGGCACCTCGTGCCGAGCGACGCCAAGTGGTACCGCAACCTCGCGATCGGACAGCTCCTTCTCGAGACCCTGCGCGGGCTCGACCTGCGGTGGCCGACCGCGGACTTCGACGTGGCGGCGGAGCGGGCCCGGCTGCTCCACGAGGACCTCGAGGACCCCCAGGACCAGGCCTCGTGATCCCCACGGTCGCCGTGACCCGCTACGTCACGCCGCTGCGCGAGGGTGGCAGCCTGCCGGGGATCGTCGAGGGCGACGACCTCGGTACGTACGTGTGCAAGTTCCGCGGCGCCGGGCAGGGCGTCCGTGTGCTGGTCGCGGAGGTCATCGTCGGCGAGCTGGCCCGCCGGATCGGGCTGCGCACGCCCCAGCTGGTCGCGCTCGACCTGGACCCCGAGATCGCCCGCTACGAGGCCGATGAGGAGGTCCAGGACCTGCTCAACGCCAGCCCCGGGCTCAACCTCGGCGTGGACTTCCTGCCCGGCGCGTTCGGCTTCGACGGCGAGGTCCCGACCGACGCCGGCGTGGCCGGCAAGGTGCTGTGGCTCGATGCCTTCACCGCCAACGTCGACCGCTCCTGGCGCAACCCGAACCTGCTGGTGTGGCACGGCGACCTGTGGGTGATCGACCACGGCGCCGCGCTGTACTTCCACCACGCCTGGCCCGGCGGCGCGCTGACCAAGGACGGCGCGCCGGCCCGGTTCGCCGCGCAGCCGTGGAGCCCGGACGACCATGTCCTGCTCGCGTTCGCCGGCCAGCTGCCGGCCGCCGACGAGGAGGTCCGGGCCGGGCTCTCGCCCGACGTGTTCGCCGAGGTGCTCGCGGCGGTCCCGGACGCCTGGCTCGAGCCGGTCCCCGGCGCCGAGAGTCCCGACGCGGCCCGTGCGGCGTACGTCGAGTTCCTGTCCGCGCGGCTCGCCGCGCGCCAGTGGCTCCCGGAGGTGGCCGCGCGATGACCGCACCGAGCGCCCGGCTCGCCTACCAGTACGTCGTCCTGCGCTGCGTGCCCCGCGTCGACCGCGAGGAGTTCGTCAACGTGGGCGTGGTGCTCTACTGCCAGGCCACCGACTTCCTCGAGGTCGCCTGGCACGTCGACCGCGAGCGGCTGCGCGCCCTCGACCCCGGCCTCGACCTGGACCAGGTCTGCGACGCGCTGCAGTTCGTCGAAGGGGTCTGCGGCGGGGACGAGCGGGCCGGCGCCGCGGCCAGCGAGCCGCTCGGCCAGCGCTTCGGCTTCCTCAAGGCCCCGCGCAGCACCGTCCTGCAGCCCGGCCCGGTCCACGGTGGGCTGACCCGCGACCCCGCGCGCCAGCTCGAGCACCTGATGGAGAAGCTCGTCGGTTGAGCCGCCCGCGGCCTGCGGGCGGCTCAACCGCTCAGACGGGGACCAGCTCGACCGCACCGACGGCGTAGCGCGCCAGCACGGTGCGTGCCACCTCCGGGTGCGCGCCGAGCGGCTCGGACACGGCGATCGCACCGGCCTCGAGCGCCAGCTCGGCCGCGCGGTTCGGCAGGAAGCCCGGCGCGAGGAAGAGCGAGGCGACCGCGATGTGCCGCCGGCCCTCGGCGCGGAAGGCACGGACCGCCTCGCCGGTGGTCGGGGGAGAGGCCGACGCGAACGCGGCGGTCACCGGCAGCTTGTGGCGCGCGCCCCACACCCGGCCGAGCCGGGCGACGGACTGGTTCGCCAGCGGGTCGCTCGAGCCGGCGGCAGCGAGCACCATGGCGTCGAGCTCTCGCGCCCGGGCGGCGCGCAGCGCCTCGCGCATGCGGACGTCGAGGACCTCGAGGAACTGCGCCTCGAGACCGAGGACCGACGTCGCGCGGATCTGCAGGCCGGGGTGCCGCTCGGTCGCCGCGGCGACGGCGCTCGGCACGTCGACCTTGGCGTGGAACGCCTCCGTGAGCAGCAGCGGGACGACCACGATCTCGTCGAAGCCCGCCTTCACGAGGCGGTCCACGACCGTCGTGAACGACGGCCGGGAGAGATCGAGGAACGCCGGCTCGATGCGCAGGTCCGGGCGCAGCGCCCGGACCTCGTCGACCAGGGCCTTGATCGTTGCGGCAGACCTCGGGTCACGACTGCCGTGAGCGAGAGCCACCAGAGCAGGAGCAGCCATCACGCCGCCTCCTTACATGTGCGTGCGGTTGGTGCGGGATCGTGCGTCTCGGGCACGCCACGGTCGGCCACGCTGTCGGCCGGGCTGGGGTGCGGGACCCGGGTCATGAGTGGATCCCGCACTCGGTCTTGGTGGTGCCGGCCCAGCGGCCGCTGCGTGGGTCCTCGCCGGGAGCCACGCGGCGCGTGCAGGGCCAGCAGCCGATGGACGGGTAGCCGTCGTACGCGAGCGGGTTCACCAGCACGTCGTGGTCGGCGATGTAGCGCTGGATCTCCTCGTCGGTCCAGCGTGCCAGCGGCGAGACCTTGACCTTGCCGCGCTTGGCGTCCCAGCCGATGACCGGGGCGATCACGCGGTGCTGGGTCTCGGCGCGGCGCAGCCCGGTCGCCCACGCGTCGTACCCCTCGAGGGCGTCCGCGAGCGGCTGCACCTTGCGCAGCGCGCAGCACAGGTCGGGGTCGGTCTTGTAGAGGTCCGTGCCGTACGCCGCGTCCTGCTCGGCGACCGCCTGCACCGGGGTGATCGTGATCAGGTTGACCGGCAGCGTCGCCTGGACCGCGTCCCGGGTCCCGATCGTCTCGGCGAAGTGGTAGCCGGTGTCCAGGAAGAGCACGTCGACCCCCGCCGCGACGCGGGAGACCAGGTGCGCGAGGACGGCATCCGCCATCGACGACGTCACGCAGAACCGCTCGCCGAAGGTCGCCACCGCCCACTCGACGATGTCCTCGGCGGGCGCGAGCTCGAGCTCGGCGCCCCAGTGGGACACCAGCTCGCGCAGCTCCTCGGAGGAGCGGCCAGCGGTCTCGATGCCACGGAAGTTGCGAGCCGAGTTCGTGGTCGCCGCGGTCATAACGGCGCTCCCGGCGCAGCGGTCGAGGGGCGGACCAGACCGAGCATCTTCAGGGAGAAGGCGCGCAGGCAGGCGCGGCACTCCCAGGTGCCGTGGGGCGAGTGGACCTCGCCGTTCTCCGAGAGGACCTCGTGTGGGCGCAGGTCCTCCTCCCCGCAGTAGGGGCAGTGGAAGGGCACGGCGCGCTCGCTCATGTCGCCACCGCCTCCAGGGTCTTGTCGCCGCGCAGCAGCTCCTCGTCGGCGCGCTCGACCCAGGCGGCGAACGCCTCGCCGTCGGTGCGGTCGGTGAGGTAGTTGGTGACGACCGAGGTGATGTAGTCGTCGAGCCCGGCGCTGGTGACCTTGTGCGCGCGCAGCTTGCGGCCCAGCCGCTGGGTGAGCCCGATGCCACCGCCCAGGTGCACCTGGAAGCCCTCGACCTGCTCGCCCTCGTGCAGGACGAGCTGGCCCTTGAGCCCGATGTCCGCGACCTGGGTACGCGCGCAGGCATTCGGGCACCCGTTCACGTTGACGGTGATCGGGGTGTCGAGGTCGGGGAAGCGCCGCTCCAGCTCGTCGACCAGGGCGCTGGCCCGATGCTTGGTCTCGACGATCGCCAGCTTGCAGAACTCGATGCCGGTGCAGGCCATCGTGGAGCGCCGCCATGGGGAGGGGCGCGCGGACAGGCCGATCAGCTCCAGGTCGTCGAGCAGCTCGTCGACCCGGGCGCCGTCGACGCCGAGGATCACCAGCTTCTGGTACGCCGTCAGCCGGACCCCGTCCACGCCGTACTTCTCCACCAGGTCGCCGAGCCGGCTCAGCAGGCTGCCGCTCACGCGTCCCACGGTCGCGCTCGCGCCGACGTAGAACCGGCCGTCCTTCTGCTCGTGCACGCCGATGTGGTCGCCGTTGCCGGCCGCGACCTCCGGCGACGCGCAGTCGGGGAGCCGGCGGTGGAGGTACTCGTTCTCGAGCACCTCGCGGAACTTCTCGATGCCCCAGTCCTGGACCAGGAACTTGAGTCGGGCCCGGGACCGGAGGCGCCGGTAGCCGTAGTCCCGGAAGATCGAGATCACGCCCTCCCACACGTCGGCGACCTCGTCGAGCGGGATCCAGACGCCCATCTTGGCGGACAGGAAGGGGTTGGTCGACAGCGAGCCGCCGACCCACAGGTCGAAGCCGGCGCCGAGCTCGGGGTGCACCACGCCGACGAACGCGACGTCGTTGATCTCCGGCGTCGCGTCGAGCGAGGGGTGCCCGGAGACGGAGGTCTTGAACTTGCGGGGGAGGTTGGCGTAGTCGGGGTTGCCCGCGCGCCGACGGCCGATCTCCAACAGGGCCGGGGTCCCGTCGATGATCTCGTCCTTGGCGACGCCGGCGACCGGGGAGCCGAGGAAGCCACGGGGGGAGTCGCCGCAGGCCTCCTCGGTGGTCAGCCCGACGCGGGCGAGGCGGTCCCAGATCTCCGGGACGTCGACGATGTCGATCCAGTGGTACTGGATGTTCTGCCGGTCGGTGATGTCGGCGGTGTCCCGGGCGAAGTCGGTGGAGATCCCGCCGAGCGTCCGCAGCTGCTCGGCGCCGAGCAGTGCCCCGTCGCTGCGCACCCGCATCATGAAGTAGCGGTCGTCGAGCTCGTGCGGCTCGAGGGCTCCGGTCTTGCCGCCGTCGAGCCCGGGGCGACGCTGGGTGTAGATGCCGTACCAGCGGAACCGGCCGCGCAGGTCGGCGGGGTCGATGGAGTCGAACCCGCGCTTGCTGTAGACGTTCACGATCCGGTCGCGCACGTTGAGCGGACTGTCGTCCTTCTTCTGCTGCTCGTTGGCGTTGAGCGGCTCGCGGAGGCCGAGGGCCCACTGGCCCTCGGCCCGCTTGGGACGCGGGATCTCGGTGCTGCTGGCGGGCTGGACGGTGTAGCGCAGATCAGTCATCGGGGCTTCCTGAAGCGACGGTGCGAGCGACCATCGAACCGGGGGCGGCCACGTCGTCGGGGCCTGCGGTCAACCGGTGCGGTCAGCTGCGCGGTGGGCGAGGGTCAGGAATGCCAACACATCATGCTGCGGGTGCGCCCGAGGTCCACGTGGCGTCGAGCCACGAGGTAGGCGTGCGTCACAGCGGAGACCATGTCAAGGAGTCTCAGGGGGCGGACGGGCATCCCACAAGACGAAATCTCATGATGTGAAACGAGAGTCCGCTATGCGAGACAACGGCGAGGCGCATCCGCCCCGCGGGCGCGTGGACTGCGACCCACGTCACACCACGGCCACCACTAGGCTGGCCGCATGAGCGACGAGCGCATCAGTTCCCTCACCAGCAGCGCGTACCAGCAGGCTCTCGAGGTGATCGCCTCGGTCGAGCCGCGGATCGCGGAGGCGACCCGGCAGGAGCTCGTCGACCAGCGAGGTTCGCTGAAGCTGATCGCGAGCGAGAACTACGCCTCGCCGGCGGTGCTGCTGACGATGGGCACCTGGCTCAGCGACAAGTACGCCGAGGGCACCGTCGGCCACCGCTTCTACGCCGGCTGCCAGAACGTCGACACGGTCGAGGCGCTCGCCGCGGAGCACGCCCGCGAGCTCTTCGGGGCGCCGTACGCGTACGCCCAGCCGCACTCCGGCATCGACGCGAACCTGGTCGCGTTCTGGTCGATCCTGGCCCACCGGGTGGAGACCCCGGCGCTCGAGCGGCTCGGCGCCAAGAACGTCAACGAGCTGACCGAGGAGGACTGGGAGTCGCTGCGCCACGACCTCGGCAACCAGCGGCTGCTCGGGATGTCGCTGGACGCCGGTGGTCACCTCACCCACGGCTTCCGCCCGAACATCAGCGGCAAGATGTTCCACCAGCAGCAGTACGGCACCGACCCGGAGACCGGGCTGCTCGACTACGACGCGGTCGCCGCGAAGGCGCGCGAGTTCAAGCCGCTGGTGATCGTCGCCGGGTACTCGGCGTACCCGCGCCGGGTGAACTTCGCGAAGATGCGTGAGATCGCCGACGAGGTCGGCGCGACGCTGATGGTCGACATGGCGCACTTCGCCGGTCTGGTGGCCGGCAAGGTGTTCACCGGCGACGAGGACCCGATCCCGCACGCGCACGTCACGACGACCACCACCCACAAGTCGCTGCGCGGCCCGCGTGGTGGCCTGGTGCTGGCTCAGGAGGAGTTCGCCGCCGATGTCGACCGCGGCTGCCCGATGGTGCTCGGCGGCCCGCTCTCGCACGTGATGGCGGCCAAGGCCGTGGCTCTCGCCGAGGCGCGTCGCCCCGAGTTCCGGACCTACGCCCAGAACATCGCCGACAATGCCAAGTCGCTGGCCGAGGGCTTCCTCTCCCGCGGCGCGCGGCTGGTCACCGGCGGCACGGACAACCACCTGGTGCTCCTCGACGTCTCGGGCTTCGGACTCACCGGCCGGCAGGCCGAGTCCGCCCTCCTCGACTCCGGCGTGGTCACCAACCGCAACTCGATCCCGCAGGACCCCAATGGCGCCTGGTACACCTCCGGCATCCGCCTCGGTACGCCCGCGCTGACCACGCGGGGCTTCGGTCACGACGAGTTCGACCGCGTGGCCGAGCTGATCGTGGACGTGCTCACCAACACCGAGCCGGGCACCACCAAGGACGGCAAGCCGTCCAAGGCGTCCTACCGACTCGGCGACGGGGTGGCCGACAAGATCCACGCCGCCGCGGGCGAGCTGCTCGACAAGCACCCGCTGTACCCGGGCCTCGACCTGGCCTGAGCTGACCGGAGCCGCTCTGTCCGGAGCCGAGCGGCTCCGGTCAGAGCGCGGGTGTCGCCCGGTCCACGATCGCCCGCAGGTCGCCGCCGCCCAGGGTGCCGAAGACGCCGTCGTACGACGTGCCGAGCCGGGACGCGCAGAACACGTCGGCGACCTCCGGGGGAGCGAAGCGCACCAGCAGCGCACCCTGCAGGCACAACGCCATCCGGCTCGCGAGCCGCCGGGCGTTCACCTCGAGCGAGTCGGGATCGCCCAGGAGGGACCCGATCAGCCCCAGCGTGTCCTCGATCGCCCGGTCGAGCCGGGCGTCGCCGCCGCGGGCCCGGCCCACCTCGGTGATCCAGGCGTCGAGCACCTCGGGCTCGCGGCCCAGGGCGCGGAGCACGTCGAGGGCATTGACGTTGCCTGAGCCCTCCCAGACCGAGTTGACCGGGGCCTCGCGGTAGAGGAGCGGCATCCCCGACTCCTCGATGTAGCCGTTGCCGCCCAGGCACTCCAGCGCCTCCGCCACGAGGAACGGGGTGCGCTTGCAGACCCAGAACTTCGCGAGTGGCAGCGCGATCCGGCGGAACGCGGCCTCGTGCGCCGCCTCCGCGGCGTCCGGCCGGCCCAGGCCGTCGACCGCCGCGGCCAGCCGGACCGCGACGGCCGTCGCGGCCTCGGTCTCGACCGCGAGGTCCGCCAGCACGTTCTGCATCAGCGGCTTGTCGGCGAGGAGCGCGCCGAACGCCGAGCGGTGCGCGGTGTGCCAGGTGGCCTCGTTGACCGCCCGACGCATCAGCGAGGTCGAGCCGAGGATGCAGTCCAGGCGGGTGGCGGCGACCATCTCGATGATGGTGCGCACGCCGCGTCCCTCGTCGCCGAGCCGATAGGCGACGGTGCCGTCGAGCTCGAGCTCGGCGGAGGCGTTCGACCGGTTGCCGAGCTTGTCCTTGAGGCGGACGACGTCGAGCTGGTTGCGGGTCCCGTCGGCCAGCACGCGGGGGACCACGAAGCAGGTCAGCGCCGGGCCGTCGGCCTGCGCGAGGACCAGGAACATGTCGTTCATCGGGGCCGAGGTGAACCACTTGTGCCCGTGAAGGGTGTACTCGCCGTGCGTCGCCGTCGGTCGCGCCTCGGTCACGTTGGTGCGGACGTCCGAGCCGCCCTGCTTCTCCGTCATGCCCATGCCCGCCAGCGCGCCGGCCTTGCCCGAGGCGGGCCGCAGGCCCGGGTCGTACGTCGTGGACGCCAGCAGGGGCGTCCACTCCTTGGCGATCGCCTCGTCGGCCCGCAGGGCCGGGACGGCGGCGTACGTCATCGAGATCGGGCAGCCGTGACCCGGCTCGGTGTGCGACCAGGCCATGAAGCCGGCGGCGCGACGCACGTGGGCGTGTGCCGCGCCGGCCTCCTGCTGCTCCCAGGGCGTGGCCGCCAGCCCGTGGCCGACGGCACGTCCCATCAGCCAGTGCCACGAGGGATGGAACTCGACCTCGTCGATCCGGTTGCCGAACCGGTCGTACGGCTTGAGGCGCGGCTCGTTCTGGTTCGCGAGCAGGCCGTGCTCGCGGGCCTCCTCGGTGCCGGCCTCGGCGCCGAGGGCGACCAGGTCCTCGACGACCTCGGCCGAGGCGTGTCGGGTGATCGCCTCGACGAGGGCGAGGTCGGTGGTGACGACGTTGTGACCGACCAGCGGCGGCGCTTGGTTGGTGGATACCCGGATGTCGGATCGCATGGCCCTACGGTAGATCCATGTCCGGGGCCGAGGGAGCGGAGCGCCAGGAACAGGCCACCCGTACCTCTCCGTGGGTGCTCCGGCTGCGCCAGCTGCGGGAGGTGGTCTGGCGGCTGATCGTCACCACCGTGGCCTCCTGCCTGAAGTACCGGGTGACGGGCCTGGCCGCCGAGGCGGCGTTCTTCGCGGTGCTCTCCGTGCCTCCGCTGATCTTCGCGATGGCCGGCGCGATCGGCTACGTCACCGACCAGTTCAGCCCCGCCCAGGTCGCCGACGTGCGCGCCGCGGTCGTCGACCTCTCCCAGCGGGCGCTCACCGACGGCGCGGTGCACAAGATCATCGAGCCGACCATCGACGACGTGCTCCGCGGCGGCCGCTTCGACGTCATCTCGGTCGGCTTCGTGCTCGCGCTCTGGTCGGGGTCGCGGGCGCTCAACGTGTTCGTCGACACCATCACGATCATGCACGGGCTCGGGGGCAGTCGCGGGATCGTGAAGACCCGGGCGCTCTCCTTTCTCCTCTACGTCCTGGCGATGGTCTCCGGCGTGGTGTCGGTGCCGCTGGTGGTCGCCGGCCCGAGCCTGGTCGGGGACTGGCTGCCGGAGCGGCTCGACCTGCTGATGGGGTTCTACTGGCCGGTCGTGACCGTCGTGTGCATCTGCTTCCTCGCCACGCTGTACCACGTGTCGGTGCCGGTCCGGACGTACTGGACGTTCAACCTCCCCGGCGCGACGTTCTCGCTGTTCTGCTGGGTGGTCGGGTCATACCTGCTGCGCTGGTTCCTCACGGCCACCGCGACCGACTCGCGGTCGATCTACGGGCCGCTCGCGGCGCCGATCGCGGTGCTCCTGTGGCTGTACCTGGTCTCGATCGCGGTGCTCATCGGAGCGGCCGTGAACGCCGCCTTCGACACGGTCTTCCCGCAGAAGGCCACCACCCGGGCACGACTCGAGCTCGTGTCGCGGCTGCGTCGCATCGGTGCGCGGCCCGACAACGGCTAGATTCACCACCGTGGCCGAGGACTCCAGCGACATCACGCAGGGTCGCGCACGTGGGAAGCTGTCGTTGCCGGACCCGGTGCGCTCGCCGTGGTGGGAGCTCGGACGACGCGTCCTGCTCGCGGTGGCCATCCTGCTCGGCACGGTGCTGCTGGTCTACCTGGATCGGCACAACTACCGTGACGGGAACGACCCGACCGGGCACGTCGACCTCGTCGACTCGATCTACTACACGACGGTCACGCTCAGCACGACGGGGTACGGCGACATCACCCCGGTTGCCGGGCACGCGCGGATGATCAACGCGTTCGTGATCACCCCGCTCCGCATCGCCTTCCTGGTGCTGCTGATCGGGACCACCCTGGAGGTGCTCGCCTCGCAGGGCCGCGAGCTGTTCCGAGCCGCCCGTTGGAGGCAGCACATGAGATCCCACGTCGTCGTGGTCGGCTACGGCACCAAGGGCCGGGCCGCCGTCGACACCCTGGTCAACAACGGCCAGGACCGCGACTCGATCATCGTGGTCGACCCCGGAGCGGCGGCGCTCCAGGAGGCCCACGCCGACGGGCTCGCGGTCGTCACCGGCGACGCGACCCGGCAGGACGTGCTGCGACGAGCCGGCGTGGAGAACGCCGACCAGGTCATCATCACCACCGACCGGGACGACTCCAACGTGCTGGCGACGCTGACGGTGCGGCAGCTCAACCCGGAGGTCTGGATCGTCGCCGCGGTGCGCGAGCAGGAGAACGTCGCCCTGATGCGCCAGTCCGGTGCGAACTCGGTGATCACCTCCTCCGACGCGGTCGGCCGGCTGCTGGGGCTCTCGTCGCTGTCCCCGACCCTGGGCTCGGTCATGGAGGACCTGCTGACGTACGGCGAGGGCCTCGAGGTGGCCGAGCGCGACCTGCTGGTCAACGAGGTCGGTCGACAGCCCCAGCGGCTGCCCGACCAGGTGATCGCCGTGGTCCGCGACGAGAAGGTGTACCGCTACTTCGACCCGGTGGTCACCCAGCTCGCCCGCGGCGACCGGCTGATCGTCGTACGCCCCGCCAAGGAGCTGCCGTGGGCACCCCGGCCGGGCACCCACGACGAGGACCTCGCCAGCGACGACGACTGACGGCGCGCCATCTGCTGGACCTGCCCACACCGCCCGCCCTCGACCACTAGCCTGTCCGGGACACGGGTGGGGGCCTAGTGGGGGTAGGGATGCCGGGCGACCGGGGACAGACGCGCTCACGCGCACATCCCGGCGCAGCCGTCGGGCTGGCCGGGTGCCTCGTGCTGCTCGCGTTCCTCGCCCGCCAGCCGTCTCTCGACAGCCCCGGGTTCGCGACTGTCTGGCCCTCCGGCGGCATCGGGGTCCTGTGGTTCGTGCTGCGCGGTGCCCGACTCCGCAGCCTCGACACGCTCCTGCTCGCGGCGGCGATGGCTGCGGCCAACGCGATCCTCGGGGCCGATCCGCGCATCAACGCGGTGTTCGCGGGCGCCGCCGTCGCGCAGACGCTGCTCGCGGTCTGGCTGCTGCGGCGCTGGAGTCCCGAGCTGTGGGGCTGCGGCGGCGATCGGCCGCTCGACCGCCCGCGGATGCTGCCGCGCTACGGGGGAGCGCTGGCCGTGGCGATGGCCACGGGCGCAGTGCTCGGCACCGCGGGAGCGAGCGCCGTCACCGGCGACTACGAGCCCGTGGCCGGACTCCTCTTCTTCGGCCGCACCCTGGTCAGCAGCCTGATCGTCGTCACGCTGGGGATCCTGGTCGGGGAGTGGCTCACCAGGCCGCGCCCGCGAGGCTCCCTGATCGGCGACGGCCCAGTGGTCGAGCTGCTGGCTGCCTCGGTCTTCACCAGCGCGATGTACGGCCTCGCGTTCGCCCTCGACGACCTGCCCCTCGTGTTCCCGCTGCTCGCCGCCACCGTGTGGTTCGGGCTGCGGTTCAGCACGCTCGTGAGCGCTGCGCACTGCTTCGTCGTGGGGGTCGCGACCCAGACGTTGACGATGACCGGGTACGGACCGTTCGCCGCCGTCGAGCGTGCCGACATCGGCTCGCTGCTCGCTGAGTTCTACGTCGCGACCATCGTGGCCACCGGCCTGGCCCTCTCGACCGGCCGTGACGAGCGGCAGGCGCTCTCGGCCGAGCTGCTGCGCACCCAGGAGGAGACGCTCTACCAGATCAGCCTCCGGGAGGCCGTGATCGGGTCGATGAAGGAGGGGCTGTTCGTCCTGGACGACACCGGCGAGCTGCTGGTGCACAACGCGGCCGCAGCCGACATCTTCGGGCTGGCCCGGGAGGAGGTCGACTGGGACGCCCTGGCCGAGCGGTCCGGGCGGTGGGCCGACGGGAGCACGGTCGACACCCCGCAGCGCCCGTCGCTGCGGGCCCTGGCCGGCGAGGCCGTCCACGACGTCGAGCTGCTGATCACGCGCGCCGACGGCACCGAGCGGGTCGTGTCCGTCTCCGCGATCCCGTTGCCTCGCGACGAGGTGCGGCGCCGGTCCCGAGCCCTGGTCATCTTCCGGGACATCTCGACCGAGCACGCCCGGCGTGCGGAGCTGGCCGGCTTCGCCGGCGTCGTCGCCCACGACCTGCGCAACCCACTCGCCGCCATCGACGGGTGGACCGAGATGATCGCCGACGAGCTGGAGACCGGGACCCTCAGCACGGACCTGGCCCGCGACTTCGTCTCCCGAGTGCGGTCCTCCTCGCGTCGGATGCATGACCTGATCCGGGACCTGCTCGCGCACGCGACCAGCAGCCAGCGTGATCTCGAGGTCGGCCCGGTCGACGTCGCCGGACTGGTCGCCGAGGTCGCGGCCGCCCGGCACGCCGAGCCCCACGTACTGGTCGAGCCGGTGCCCGCGGTCCTGGCGGACCCGGTGCTCGTCCGCCAGGTGCTGGACAACCTGATCGGGAACGCCCTCAAGTACGTCGCGCCCGGGGTCGAGCCGGAGATCACCGTCCGCGGCTGCCGCACGGACGCTCGGATGGTCACCGTCCAGGTCGCCGACAACGGGATCGGCATCCCGGCCGCCGAGCGCGAGCGGGTCTTCGACGAGTTCCACCGGGCGCACTTCCGCGACTACGAGGGCAGCGGCCTGGGACTGTCCATCGTGCGCCGCATCATCCTCCGACACGACGGCACGATCGTGGTGCGCGCCAACCCGGCCGGGCAGGGATCGGTGTTCGAGTTCACCCTGCCCGCCCACGACTGAGCCGAGGCCGAGCCGCGAGCACTCATCCTCCGGGGTGAGCCGGAGGTCGCGTCCCGGCGGCGATCCTTGCCCGGTTCGAGCAGCCCGCTCGCCGTCCCCGCGCCACGGGGGTCCGGGGCCGGCGGCGTGGCGCTCGGCCTCCCCGCCGGTCCTGACCTTTCCTCCAGATTCACGCAACCGGCCCCGCGGGAGGCGGTTGTCTGCCTACAGTCGTCCTGGACGCATCGGCGACCCGAGACGCCGGCGCGATCCACCTCCGGGCGACGGAGCCCGGGGAGCGCTACGTCGACAGGGAGGCGGCCCGCGGTCGTCGCTGCCCTCGGGCCACTCCCTGTCCACGTTCGCTGTCGAGCGCGCCGGCACCGCCGGTCGCAGGTCCCGCGCGGCCGGGACCATCGGCCCTGCTCGGGCCCGGCCCCGCGCGCGCAGGCTGGCAGCAGCAGGCCGACATCGACGGCAGGAAGAGCGGAGGAGGCGTCGTGCAGTTCCCCTGGCAATCGCGTCCGCGCGCCCCGCGCCCGCAGGTCGAGCCGATCCGCCTCGACCCCGCCGCCGACGCGGAGAGCCAGCGCATCGTGGTGGCACGCCTGAGCACCGACCAGATCACGGCGGCCTGGTACCTCTCCGCCGACGCCCTGGTCGCGACCCGCGACCCGCGGCGGGCGGCCCAGCTGATCGTCCTGCGCGGCGTCCTGCTCGACGCGCTCGAGCGCCGCGACCCGGTCCGCTACGACCGGTGGCTGCGCGACGGCGGTCCGCCCGTCGAGGCGTGCGGCTGAGCCCGCTGGACTGCTAGATGTCCTCGGGCGCCATCCGGATCGCCCCGGCCGGGCACTCCGCGGCGCACAGCCCGCAGCCCTTGCAGTAGTCGAGGTCGATCAGGTACGGCGTGTCCGGATCGCCGGTCTTGATGATGGCGTTGTCGGGGCACACGCCGAAGCAGTTGTCGCAGGACAGGCAGTTGCCGCACGACATGCAGCGCCGCGCCTCGTACAGTGCGCTGTCGGCGTCGAGGGACTGCACCACCTCGTCGAAGGTCGACGAGCGGCGGACCGCCTCGAGCAGCGGTCGGTGTGCGCGGGGCGCGTCGGCGAAGTACCACGTGTTCAGGGCCTCGAACTCGGCCGGCGCCGCATCGTCGGGCTGTGCGGTCGTGCGGCCGTGCAGCCACGCGTCCACACCCAGGGCAGCTCGCCGGCCGTGGCCGATGCCCACGGTGGCGGAGCGCTGGTCGGGCACCATGTCGCCGCCGGCGAAGACGCCCGGGCGGCCGGTCATCATCTGCTCGTCGACCGTGACGACGCCGTGGTCGACCTCGATGCCGGAGACGCCGTCCAGGAACCGCAGGTCGCTGTCCTGCCCGAGCGCGAGCACGAGCGAGTCGGCGGGCAGCTGCTCGGTGACGCCGGTCGGCTGGGGGAAGCCGGTCTCGTCGAGCTCCATCCGCTCGATGGTCAACGAGCCCTCCTCGACCTGGGTGATCGAGGACAGCCAGGTGAACCGGACCCCCTCCTCCTCGGCCTCGCGGACCTCTGCGTCGTGCGCCGGCATCCGCTCCCGGGTGCGGCGGTAGACGACCACGGACTCCTCGGCGCCGAGACGCTTGGCCGTGCGCGCCGCGTCGACGGCGGTGTTGCCGCCGCCGTAGATGGCGACCCGGCGACCGAGCATCGGGCGATCGCCCTCGCCGAGGTGGTGCAGCAGGGCCACGGCGTCGACGACGTGGGAGGCCGTGCCGGCCGGCAGGTGGGCCCGCCGGCCCAGCTGCGCGCCCACCGCCAGGAACGCCGCGTCGTACCGCCCCTCGCGCATGGTCGCGTCGAGGTCGGTGACGGTGGTGCCGAGCTGCAGGTGCACGCCCAGGTCGAGGATCCGCTGGATCTCGGCGTCCAGGACCTCGCGGGGGAGCCGGTACTCCGGGATGCCGTACCGCATCATGCCACCGGGCTTCGCGGCCGCCTCGATGATGGTGACCTCGTGCCCGAGCCGGGCGAGCTGGTAGGCCGCGGAGAGGCCGCTGGGGCCGGCGCCGACCACGAGCACCCGCAGCCCGCTCGAGGGCTGGTCGACCGTCACCTGCCAGCCGCAGCGGATCGCCTCGTCGCCGAGGAAGCGCTCGACCGAGTTGATGCCGACCGCCTCGTCCAGCTGGCCACGGTTGCAGCCCGTCTCACACGGGTGGTAGCAGACCCGGCCCATGACGGCCGGGAACGGGTTGACCTCCATGATCCGGCGCCAGGCACGCTCGTAGGCGTCGCCGCCCTCCTCCGCGTCGTAGAGCCAGGTCCGGACGTCCTCGCCGGCCGGGCAGGCCCGGTTGCACGGGGGCTGGTTGTGCACGTAGAGGGGCCGCTCGGTGCGCCAGGAGCCGGTCTTGTTGGCCCGGCTCGAGCCGACGTCCAAGGTGATGGCGAAGGGGTGGTCCATGTCGGTCAGCTCCCGGTTCGGGGCTCGGCCTCGACCAGGCCGAAGCGGACGATGTTGCGGTCGGCGGCCGCCTGGATGCGTGCGACCAGGTCGGGCCGGGCGTGCTTGCCGAAGAGGTGGGCGAACCGGCCCTGCAGCCGGAGGTACTCGTCGACCGGGACCGGGCGGCGGATCGGCGTCGCGGCGGTGACCTCGCCGTACTCGGCCTCGAAGACCGGGAAGATCCCGGACTCGGTCGCGAGCCGAGCCAACCGGATCGTGTCGCTGGAGGCCGCGGCCCACCCGAGTGGGCAGGGGACGAGCACGTGGAGGTAGCGGGCGCCGCGGATCGACATCGCCTTCTCGACCTTGCGCTCGAGGTCGCGCAGGTCGGCGACGGTCGCGGTGGCGACGTACGGGATCTCGTGCGCCATCGCGATCAGCGGCGCCGACTTGCCCTGGCCGAAGGCGTTGCCGGGCTCGGGTCCGAGAGGGGCGGTGTTCGCGGTCCGTGCCGCCGGCGGGGTCGCGCCGGAGCGCTGCACGCCGGTGTTCATGTACCCCTGGTTGTCGTAGCAGACGTACAGCACGTCGTCGTTGCGCTCGAACATGCCCGACAGGCAGCCGAACCCGATGTCGACGGTGCCGCCGTCCCCACCCTGGCCGACGACCCGGGTCTCGCGGCCGAGGGCCCGCAGGCCGGCCGCCATGCCGGCGGCGACCGCCGGCGCGTTGCCGAACAGGGAGTGCAGCCAGGCGACCTGCCAGGAGGACTCCGGGTAGGGGGTGGAGAAGACCTCCAGGCAACCGGTGGCGTTGGCGACGACCACGTCGCCTCCGGCTGCCCGCATCGCCGCGTCGAGCACGTAGCGGGCCCCCAGCGCCTCGCCGCAACCCTGGCAGGCACGGTGACCCGAGGTGATGGAGTTGGCCCGATCGGCGTGCGCCTGCACCGAGCGGAGCTCGAGGTCGACGAGCCGGTTGCCGGCCGCGAAGGTGCCGACCTGGTAGAGCTTCAGATCCGTCACGACGTCCTCCTCCAGGGGGTCCCGGCCCGCTCGAGCAGCTCGTGGTCGAGGTCCAGGAAGTGCAGCTCGTGTGGGTCGAGACGCTCGGCGACGACGTCGTCGAGCAGACCCCGCAGCGAGGCGCGGGTCACCGGGCGCCCGCCGAGGCCGGCCACGACGTCGTACACCGCCGGGCCGTCACCGGGTGCCGAGCGCAGGGCGTGGCGGACGTCCTGACCGACGATCGCGCCGACGCCCGGGGCGAAGGCGCGCTCGACGACCACGACCTGGCGCGCCGGCCCGATCGCCGCACGGACCGCCTCGGCGGGCCAGGGCCGGAAGCAGGTGATGCCCAGGGAGCCCGCGGCGACGCCGTCCTCGCGGAGCGCGTCGACGACCTCGTTGACGCCGCCGAGCACGGAGCCCAACGCCACCACGATCACGTCGGCGTCCTCGGTGCGGTAGGGACGCACCAGGCCGCCGGTGTCCCGACCGAAGACCGACTCGAAGTCCTGACTGATCCGGGGCAGCTCGTCGAGCGCGGCCAGCTGCTGGTCGTGCATCAGGTAGCGGACCTCGGTGAACGCCTCGGGGCCGACCATGGATCCGATCGTGATCGGGTCGCGCGAGTCCAGGTGCTGGCGGGGGGCGAACGGCGGCAGGAACGCGTCGATCTGCGCCTGCTCGGGCAGGTCGACGGCCTCTACGGCGTGGGTCAGCACGAAGCCGTCCATGCACACCATGACCGGCAGCGAGAGCCGCTCGGCGAGCACGAACGCCTGCACGTGCAGGTCGACCGCCTCCTGGTTGGAGGTGGCGAAGAGCTGCACCCAGCCGGCGTCGCGCTGCGACATCGAATCGGACTGGTCGTTCCAGATGTTGATCGGGGAGCCGATCGCCCGGTTCGCGACGGTCATCACGATCGGCAACCCGAGCCCCGACGCGTTGAACAGCGCCTCGGCCATGAACAGCAGGCCCTGGCTCGCCGTCGCGGTGTAGGTGCGCGCTCCGACGCCGGAGGCGCCGATGCACGCCGACATCGCGCCGAACTCGGACTCGACCATGAGGTACTCGCAGCCCGGCAGCTCGCCGGTGCGGACGAAGTCCGAGAGCGCCTCGACGATGTGGGTCTGCGGCGAGATGGGATACGCCGCGATCACGGCGGGTCGACAGCGGGCCACCGTCTTGGCGACCGCCCGGGACCCCTCCAGCTGCTCAAACATGGCAGATCACCCCGTGTGCTCGGGTGGCGACCTCGACGTTCGCCTCGACGATGTCCGGCGGAAGGACTCCGTCGAACCGGTGCCGGATCGCGGCCGTGACGGCCTCGAGGGTGACGACCCCCGTGAGTGCCGCGAAGGCCCCCAGGAGCGCGGTGTTGGGCATCGGGCGACCCAGCACCTCGCGCGCCATCTCGGTGGCCGGCAGCGTGGCGGCGCGCCCGGGAGCCAGCCAGTCGACGTACCCCTCCAGGCCGACGTCCGCGAACGAGCGCGACGTGTTGACCAGCAGGTAGGTCACCGGGCTGGCGCCCTCGAGGACCGCGAGCACGTGCAGCAGGGTGGGGTCCTGCACGACCAGCGCGTCGGGGACCGAGATCGGCTCGTGGAAGCCGATCGGCCGGTCATGGATACGACAGAAGGAGACGACCGGGGCGCCCGTCCGTTCGGAGCCGAACGTGGGAAATGCCTGGCCGTGCAGCCCCATATCGAAGGCGGCGGCGGAGAGCATCTCCGCCGCCGTCACGACACCTTGGCCACCGCGGCCGTGGAACCGGACGTTGAACACGCCCTTACGTTCCCTGCGGTCGCCCGGGGGCGCAGGGGCCGAAGGTCCCCAGGGTGGGCGACGTTCTTCCTCTGCAGGCCCGCTCGCGGGCCGGGGACGAGGGACGGACGTCCCAGGTTCGGCGCACTTTCGGCCCTGCCGGGCCCGCGGGCCCCGGCGGATCGTGAGGGCATGAAGGGCACACCGGAACGGGTCATCGAGAGCCGGGCGATGCGGCGCTACCGCGCCGGCTGGAACGGCGTCGGCATGGTGCTGGTCACCGTCGGGATCGCGGCGGGGTCCGTGGCCATCGGCTGGGTGCCGCTCGCCGGCATCACCGCGTGCCTGGCCGTGCTCGGCGCCGCGTTCGGCGTCGCGTGGGTCGAGCCCGACGGCGACCGGCGGGCCGCGGCGACGGCCGGCGCACGGTACGGCGCCGCCGCGGCCGCGATCCTCGCCGGCTTCCCGGCGCTGATCGACGGCTGGACCGCGCTCGTGCTGATCGTGACGACCCTGACGGCGCCGCCGATCCTCGAGCAGCTGCAGCGCAGCCTGCGCGGCGGCAGCGCCCCCGGCGCGGTCGTCGACCCGACCCGGCTGAGCGAGCGCGACCTGGCCGAGAGGTGGCGCTCGTCGTACGACGAGATGCACCGCGCCGATGCCTCGCCCCAGGAGCTGCTCGACGTGATCGCCGAGCGCGGGCGGCTGCTGGACGAGCTGGAGCGCCGCGACCCCGGCCGGTTCCGCGCCTGGCTCGCCGAGACCGCGGAGACCGAGCCAGGCTCCGGGGCTCAGGGCCGGTAGGCCCGGCCGGGCACCGACCGGGTACCGACCGGGCAGACGAAGGTGCCACGCCTGCTAGCCGGCCGGGCGCACGTGCTCGCGGCGTACCCACTCCAGGTGCGCGCGGGACCGGATGTTGCCGCCGCCCTCGGCCCAGGCGACCAGCGCCTCCCACCGGCCGTCCGGGCAGCGGCGCCAGTCGAGCAGCACCCCGGGGGAGCGGTGCACCGGGTTGCCGGTGACGTTGACCCACACGTGCCGCGGCGCGGTGTGGCCACGCTGGCCGGTGTCGCGGTCGGAGGCTCCCACTCGGTCAGGTTAGAACAAGTGTTCCCTTAAGTGAGCGGCTCGGCCATATCGGTGCCGTTGACGAGGTCGAGAAAGGCCCGGTTGACAGCGTCTGGCGCCGTGAACGCCACGATATGGCCCGCGCGAGGGATCGTCGTCACCCGCGCGTCGGGGAACAGGCGCGTCCACGCCGCTAGATGGTTCTCGTTCGACATCGGGTCATCGGAGCCCATCACTATCGCCGTGGGCAGGGCGACGGGTGCGTACTGGTCCATGGCGTGAGCCGCCTGCAGCGCGAGCATCAGCTGGACCGCATTCTCCGCGGAGCTCTGGTGCAGCACCGAGCGTGCCCAGCGACGTGTGCTGCTCACGTCACGATGCGCCGCCTCGGGGAAGCACAGGTCGAGGAACAGCTCGATCGTGCCGTCCAGGTCGCTGTCGAGCAGCGACAGGAAGTTCGGATCCGGGTCGGGGAAGACCGGGCACATCAGCAGCACGCCGGCGAACCTGTCCGGTCGGGCGGTGATCGCGTCGGTGACAACGGACGCGCCGGAGGAGAACCCTCCGACAACGCAACGGCGGATGCCGGTGACGTCGAGGAGGTCGAACAGATCCCGAACGAGGCCGTCGTGCGTGATCTCGTCGGGGGTCGCAACGGTTCGTCCCGTCCCCCGGTGGTCGTAGGCGATGACGCGGGTGACGCGGCTCAGCGCTTCGATCTGTGGAAGCCAGTCCTCCCACGTTCCGATCCAGCCGCTGTGCAGCACGACCGGTAGGTCTCCCACTCCGACATCGACGACGAAGACGTCGCGGTCTCGAACGCGCACGAACACGGGCACCACCGTCCACAACGACTGCGCCGGACGCTAGCGGGCCGGGGCCCGCCGAGCAACGACCAGAACCTGTGGAGACCGGCGCGCGACGGCTGACCGGCGCCGCCGACATCCTCGCTCCGATCGGCGGTGGCGGGGTGAGCGACCGAACGAGCCCGGGAGGGCCCGATCGTCGTCCTCGAATCCTCCTCGAAGACAGGTCGAGGCCCTCGAAGGGGCCTGACCTGCGCAAACGCTGGTGGGCGATACTGGGTTTGAACCAGTGACCTCTTCCGTGTCAAGGAAGCGCGCTACCACTGCGCCAATCGCCCGGGTCTTGAGTTAGTGAGGGACTGCATGGAGGTGGGTACGGGATTTGAACCCGTGTACACGGATTTGCAGTCCGTTGCCTCGCCTCTCGGCCAACCCACCATGGAGGCCAAACCAGGGAGAGACCTCTCCGAGCGGACGACGAGGCTCGAACTCGCGACCTCAACCTTGGCAAGGTTGCGCTCTACCAACTGAGCTACGTCCGCCTGCGCGTCGATCCGGTCACCCGGTCGGCGTGCGTGAGAACAGTAGCCGATGCCCCAGACCATGCAAAATCCGCCCCTGGGCCGCGCGTCGCGGGTCTGCGAGACGGTGTTCCGGGGCGTGCGAGGCGCCCGGCCGGGGCAGGTGCTGCCCTCCTAGAGTGGCCGCATGCGCGCCTGGATCGACGGTCACCTGCTCCCTGATGCGACGGCTCCGGCGGTCCCGGTCACCGACCACGGGCTGACGGTCGGCGACGGGGTGTTCGAGGCGGTCAAGGTCGTCGGCGGGCGGCCGTTCGCCCTCGACCGGCACCTCGAGCGGCTGCACCGCTCCGCGCGCGGGCTCGGGCTGCCGGCCATCGACGAGGGCGCCGTACGCCGCGGGGTCGCCGCCGTCCTCGACGGTGAGCCGCTCGCCCTCGGCCGGCTGCGGATCACCTGCACCGGCGGCCCCGCGCCGCTCGGCTCGGGTCGCGGCGAGGCCGCGCCGACCATGATCGTGGTGCTCGACACGATGTCCGCCTGGCCGGACACGACCAGCGTCGCGACGGTGCCCTACCCGCGCAACGAGCGCGGTGCGCTGGCCGGGTTGAAGACCACGTCGTACGCCGAGAACGTCGTCGCGCTGGCGGCCGCGCGCGAGCGGGGCGCGAGCGAGGCGATCTTCGCCAACCTCGCCGGCCACCTGTGCGAGGGCACCGGCTCGAACGTCTTCTACGTCCTCGACGGCGAGCTGCGCACGCCGACGCTCGCGAGCGGCTGTCTCGCGGGCGTCACTCGCGCGCTGGTGCTCGAGTGGTACGGCGCCCGCGAGGTCGACGAGCCGATCGAGGTGGTCGAGCGCGCCAGCGAGGTGCTCCTCGTCTCGACCACGCGCGACGTGCAGGCCGTCGCGCGCTGGGACGAGCGCGAGCTGCCCGCGCCCGGCCCGGTCACGACCGCGGTGCGCGAGGTGTGGCGGCGTCGGGAGCCGGAGCTGCTACTCCGCGCGTGAGCCCCCGGCGAGCTCGGCGACCAGCTCGTCGAGGTCGATCGTCTCCGACCCGGCCGGGACGATCGCCAGGGTGCGGGTGAGGAACCGGTAGAGGTCGTGGGTGTGCAGCTGGGTCACCAGGCAACCGTCGGGGGAGCGCAGCTCCATCACGACCGCGGCGCGGCCGAGCTCGTCGATGCTGGGCCAGAGCTGGATGTCGCCCTCGCCGGCCGGGTCGGTCAGGCCCTGCAGCAGCAGGTCGCGTCCGACCGCCCAGCGCACCGCGTCGCGCGGGCCGCGGAAGGTGATCCACACCGCCCACGGGTCCGCAGGGTCGTAGCCGAAGGTGGTCGGCAGGTCCACGGTGCGCCCGCCGGCGTCGAGGCACTGGAGGGTGAGGTCTTGGGCGATGGCTCGGGCCCGGGGCTGGTGCGTCACGGTGAGAGGACGGAGCAGGTGCCGGTCCGTGACGCGATTCGGCACGGGTGTCGAGGCCCGTGGCCACCGAATGTGAACCGGCCCGGAGGGTGCGCTAGAGTCTGCGACCGCACCGCCCTTGCGGCGGAGCAGGTCTCGGGCGATTGGCGCAGTGGTAGCGCGCTTCGTTCACACCGAAGAGGTCACTGGTTCGAACCCAGTATCGCCCACCGAGAAGATGGCCTCTGGTCTGCGGAAACGCGGCTCGGAGGCCATCATCGCTCTCGGCCCGGCGGGGGACTGGGGGCGGGGAGCAGTGAGACGCCCGTCACGCACCAGACGTATCTGCTCACCGGGAGCCTCGGCGACGACAGATGAGTCAGGTACGACGGGGGCCGCGCCGCGGTCCGAGAGGCGCCGAGCCGCTAGATGCCGCTGCGGGCCAGGGTGGTGCGTGGCTGCGAGCGCTTCTCGCGCCGCGGCAGGTGGTTGCCGAAGGTGTCGCCGGAGCAGAGGTCGTAGCTGTCCCCGAGCTCGGGCGCGACCCAGCCGACCTGCGGCACGTCCACGATCGGGTGGCCGCAGTGGGAGCAGATCTCCCGGGGGCCGTGCACCGATCCGCGTCGTCCGAATGCCTTCACGTCTCCATCGTCTCCCTTCTACTTCGGCACAGCAGGGCTGAAAGTCAGTATGGAAACAGGCATTAGTTCCCGGGTCTCTCGAGTGGCCCGGCGGCTGCAAACCGGGGCGCGGCGCTCACGGGCCCACCGATACGATCGGTGGGTCCGTCCCGCCTGCCTCCCAGGAGCCACTGTGTCCGACCTGAAGATCGCCCTCACCCACGCCGACGCGCGTGAGGAGCGGACGGTCACGACGGGCACCAAGGCATGGGAGCTCTTCCAGGACGACCCGTCGGTGATCGCCGCCCGGGTGAACGGCGCGTTGCGGGACCTCGCCCACGAGCTCGACGAGGGCGACGAGGTCGAGCCGGTGGCCATCGACAGCCCGGATGGCCACGACGTCCTGCGCCACTCCACCGCGCACGTGATGGCTCAAGCCGTCCAGCAGCTCTTCCCCGAGGCCAGGCTCGGCATCGGGCCCCCGATCGAGAACGGCTTCTACTACGACTTCGACGTCGAAACGCCGTTCGTGCCGGAGGACCTCGAGAAGATCGAGACCGCGATGCGCAAGATCATCAAGGAGGGCCAGCGGTTCTCCCGTCGGGTGACCACCGACGCCGACGCGATCAGCGAGCTGAAGGACGAGCCCTACAAGATCGAGCTGATCGGATTGAAGGGCTCGGGGGCCTCGACGGGTTCGACCGCCGAGGCCGTCGAGGGCGCGAGCGTCGAGGTGGGCGGCGGCGAGCTCACGATCTACGACAACGTCCGCCGCAACGGCGACGTCGCCTGGAGCGACCTGTGCCGCGGCCCGCACCTGCCGACCACCAAGCGGATCCCGGCGTTCAAGCTGATGCGCACCGCGGCGGCGTACTGGCGCGGCGACGAGAAGAACAAGCAGCTCCAGCGCATCTACGGCACCGCCTGGGAGTCCAAGGAGGCCCTCGAGGAGCACCTGCACCGGATCGAGGAGGCCGAGCGGCGCGACCACCGCAAGCTCGGCCGCGACCTCGACCTGTTCAGCTTCCCCGACGAGATCGGCTCCGGCCTCCCCGTCTTCCACCCCAAGGGCGGGGTCATCAAGCGGGTGATGGAGGACTACGTCCGCCAGCGCCACATCGAGGAGGGCTTCGAGTACGTCGGCACCCCGCACATCGCCAAGGAGGGGTTGTTCTACACCTCCGGCCACCTGCCGTACTACGGCGACGGGATGTTCCCGCCGCTCGACGTCGACGGCATGGACTACCGCCTCAAGGCGATGAACTGCCCGATGCACAACCTGATCTTCCGGTCGCGGCAGCGCTCCTACCGCGAGCTGCCCCTGCGGCTCTTCGAGTTCGGATCCGTCTACCGGCACGAGAAGTCCGGCGTGATCCACGGGCTGACCCGCGTCCGAGGGTTCGCCCAGGACGACTCGCACTCGTACGTGACAAAGGAGCAGGCACCGGCGGAGATCAAGCACCTTCTCGACTTCTGCCTCGGGCTGTTCCGCGACTTCGGCCTCCACGACTTCTACCTCGAGCTGTCCACCCGCGACGACTCCAAGCCCGACAAGTTCATCGGGTCGGACGAGGACTGGGAGATCGCGACCAAGGTGCTCGAGGACGTCTGCATCGAGTCGGGCCTCGAGCTGGTCCCGGACCCGGGCGGGGCGGCGTACTACGGGCCCAAGGTCTCCGTGCAGGCCCGCGACGCGATCGGGCGGACCTGGCAGATGTCGACGATCCAGTACGACTTCAACCAACCGTCGGCGGACCGGTTCGACCTCCACTACACCGCCGCCGACGGCTCGCGGCAGCAGCCGGTGATGATCCACTCGGCCAAGTTCGGCTCGATCGAACGGTTCATCGGGGTGCTGGTCGAGCACTACGCCGGTGCCTTCCCTCCGTGGCTCGCGCCGGTGCAGGTGCAGGCGATCCCGATCGCCGAGCGGCACAACGACTACCTCTACGACGTCGCCAAGCGGATGCAGCGCCAGGGCCTGCGGGTCGAGGTGGACGACTCCGACGACCGGATGCAGAAGAAGATCCGCAACGCCCAGCTGCAGAAGGTGCCGTTCATGATGATCGCCGGCGACGACGACATCGCGGCGGGCGCGGTCTCGTTCCGCTACCGCGACGGCCGCCAGGACAACGGCGTCCCGCTCGACGAGGCGATCCAGCGGGTCGCCGACGCCGTCGCCAGCCGGGAGCAGGTCTAGGAGGACACCCGGACGTCCTTGACGTAGCGACGGCACGGCGAGATGTACGTCGTGCCGCCGGCCGCGACCTCGTAGGGCAGGTCGCCGGCGTCGCGCCAGCCGTGCTTCTCGTAGAAGTGCCGCGCCCGGGCGTTGCCGACCACGACGGCGAGCCACGCCTCGGCGTACCCCGCCGCGGCGATTCGCCGCTCGGCCTCCGCCAGCAGGGGAGCCGCCACCCCGGAGCCGTGTCGTGCGGGATCGACGAACAGCTGCTCGAGCTCGTCGTCCGCGATCATGATGAACCCGGCCAGGCACCCGTCGACCTCGGCGACCGTCGTGTCGGCAACGCGCCCGGGTGTGCGTTCCTGGAAGGCCCCGAGGGTCCGGGCGGCGGTGAGGCCGTCCGGCACGTGCCCGGCGTGGGCGAGGTGCCACCCGCGGTGCCAGATGTCCGCGGCCACCGCCATGTCGTCGGTGCGGGCGGGACGCAGCGTCGGGTCGCTCACGGGTCCACCCTAGGGTTGGGCCCATGACCGATCCTGCCGGCCACGCGCGCGACGGGTTCGAGGGCTTCGACCGGCTCTGGACACCCCACCGGATGGCGTACATCATCCCGAGCCTTCCGCCCGGCGGCGACGGCTGCCCGTTCTGCGCGATGGAGCACATGGCGCCCGAGGACAGCCTCGTGGTGCACCGCGGCGAGACGTGCTTCGCCGTGCTCAACCTGCATCCGTACAACCCCGGGCACCTGATGGTGCTGCCGCACCGGCACGTCGCCGAGCTCGAGGACCTCACCGTCGAGGAGGTGACCGAGCTGATGACGACCACGCAGCAGGCGGTCCGGGTGCTGCGCGAGATCGCCGGCCCGCACGCCTTCAACATCGGGGTCAACCTCGGCGGGGTGGCGGGCGGCTCGCTGTCGCAGCACCTGCACCAGCACGTCGTGCCGCGCTGGTCCGGCGACGCGAACTTCATCACGGTCCTCGGGGGCACCAAGACGCTGCCGCAGCTGCTCTCCGACACCCGCAGGCTGCTCGCCGAGGCCTGGGCGTGAGCCTGACGCAGGACGCCGCCCTCGCCGCCCGACTGGTCCGCGACGCCGGCACGCTCGCGGCCCGGATGCGCGCCGAGGGCCTCGACGCGGCGACGAAGACCTCGGTCTCCGATCTCGTGACGGCTGCCGACCACGCCGCCGAGAGGCTGGTCGTGGACGGCCTCGCCGCGGAGCGTCCCGAGGACGGGGTGCTCGGCGAGGAGGGCGCGTCGCGAGCCGGTACGTCGGGCCGCACGTGGGTCATCGACCCGGTCGACGGCACCTACAACTTCGTCGCCGGCCTGGACTGGTGGTGCTCTGCCGTGGCGCTGACGGACGGCGACGACCTGGTGCTCGGGGCCGTGCACCACCCCGCGACCGGCCGGACGTACGTGGGCGGTCCCGGCTTGCCGACCACCGTCGACGGTGTCCCGCTGCCCAGGCTGGAGGATCGCCCACTCGCCACGGCATGCCTGACGACCTACCTGCACCCGCCCCGGTACGACGGGCCGGTCGGTGCGGCCTTCACCCGGATGGTCGGCGGGGCGGCGACGCTGCGCATGCTTGGCTCCGCGTCCATGGATGCTGTGGCGATCGCGACGGGGTCGCTGCACGTGCGCTGCCAGCACTCGCTGCCGCTCTGGGACGATCTGCCCGGCGCCGCGCTGATCCTCGGGGTCGGCGGCAGCACCGCGCGTGTGCGTGCCGCAGGGGTCGACTGGGCCGCCGCCGGCGTCCCGACCGCCGTCGCCGAGGTGTGCGCAGCCCTGGCGCCTCAGGCCACCGCGTAGGGCGGCTCGGACGCGCGGCCCTGGAACGCGAGGATCGCCGGATTGACCACGTGACCGTCGCGGATCTCGATCGCCTTGTGTAGCGTCTCGTCGGCGTCCCACGCCTGCGGGCCTTCGAGCATCGGGCGCAGGAAGGGGATCAGGGCGTTGCTGTTCTCCCACGTCGCGGAGTTCCAGAGGTACGACGGGCTGTGGTCGACCGCGTAGTACAAGACGTTGTCGCCGACGACGAACGACGGCTCGTCGAACGTGGTCGGCCGGGCCCAGCTGAAGCCCATGCCCTCGTCGCAGGACACGTCGACGATGAGGCTGCCGGGGCGGAATCCGGCCAGATCGGCGGTCTTCAGGTAGGTCAGCGGTGCGGCCGTGTCTTGGAGAGTGCAGTTGACGACGATGTCGCCCTCCGCGAGGTAGGCGGCGATCGGCTCTCGGCCGCGGTCGGTGATCACGTGGCTGAGGTGCTCGCCGTCCGGGTCGTGGTCGAACTGGCGGATCCGCACGGAGTGGATCGGGGAGCCGACGGCGGCGACGCCACGGTTGGTGAGCACCGCGACCTCGTGCACGCCGTGGGCGTTGAGCGCCGTGACGGCGCCGCGGGCGGTGGCACCGAAGCCGATGACGACCGCGATCAGCCGCCGGCCGTAGTCGCCGGTGATCCCAGCCAGCTCCATCGCATGGAGGACCGAGCAGTAGCCGGCGAGCTCGTTGTTCTTGTGGAACACGTGCACGCCGACGTCGCCGCCCGTGGTCCAGTGGTTCATCGCCTCGAACGCGATGAGCGTCAGCTGGCGGTCGATCGCGATCTGGGTGAGCACCGGGTCCTGGACGCAGTGCGGCCAGCCCCACAGCACCTGTCCCGGGCCGAGCGCCGCCACGTCGGAGTGCTGCGGCTTGGGCAGCAGCACGACGTCCGACGTTGCGAGGATGTCGGCCCGCGAGGCGAAGCCCGCGACGTACGGCGCGAGTGAGGTGTCGCTCGCCCCGAACCGTTCGCCGTACCCGTGCTCGAGGGTGATCCGCGCGCGCAGGTCGGCCTCGAGGAGCGGAAGGTGCTCGGGGTGCAGCGGGAGTCGCTGTTCGTTCTCCTTGGCCGAGGTGCCGATGACGCCCAGGCCGCGGAGCGTCACTTCTTCTTGTTCGGGTGGATGCTCTCGGACAGTGTCTGCTCGTGGCCCTTGTCGCGCTTCTCCGCGCGCTTCTCCTTGATGGACTTCGCGGACTTCTTGGACATTCCCTGGCGCGGCGACTTGTCGCTCATGTGGGGTGCTCTCTGAGAGGAAGCCCGGACGGCTCCACACCTCGACACTACGCCCTCCACCCCCGTCCCATGCCGCGTCGGGACGGTAGTCGTGACGAACGGGCCCCTTCCCGCTGGGAGAGGTGCCCGTTCGTCAGGGAGTATTCGAAACCGTCGATCAGCGCACGCCGTAGAGGTGCTCGAGGGCGAGCTGGTCGAGCTTCTCGAAGCCCATGCCGCGCTCGGCGGCGGCGTCGGGGTCGAAGGACTCGGCACGCAGGTCGGCGACGCCCTCGCCGGCAGCGAGGGTCGACACGGCGAGCTGGTCGACGCGGGCGTCCTTGAGAGCCTGCTGCACCTCAGGGTCGGCGCGGAACGCGCGGACCTTCTCCTTGAGGATCAGGTAGTTGCGCATGCACGCCTCGGCCGAGACCCAGACGCCCTCGATGTCCTCGGTGCGCGGCGGCTTGTAGTCGAAGTGCCGCGGGCCCTCGTAGCCGCCGTTCTCGACGATGTCGACGGTCCAGAACGCTCCGCGCGCGTTGCCGGCGCCGAACCGCAGGTCCTGGTCGTAGCGCGGGCCGTGCTGGCCGTTGAGGTCGATGTGGAAGAGCTTGCCGTGCCACAGCGCCTGGGCCAGGCCGTGGGCGTAGTTCAGGGAGGCCATCTCCTCGTGCCCGACCTCGGGGTTGAGGCCGACCATCTCGGGGTGCTCGAGCTCGTTGATGAACGCCAGAGCGTGGCCGACGGTGGGCAGCAGGATGTCGCCGCGCGGCTCGTTGGGCTTGGGCTCGATCGCGAAGCGCAGGTCGTAGCCCTGCTCCAGCACGTAGGCGCCGAGCAGGTCGAAGGCCTCCTTGTAGCGTGACAGCGCGGACTTGATGTCCTTCGCCGCACCGGACTCGGCGCCCTCCCGGCCGCCCCAGGCGACGAAGATCCGCGCCCCGAGCTCGGCGGCGAGGTCGATCTGGTCGGCCGCCTTGCGGATCGCGAACCGGCGCACGTCGCGGTCGTTGTTGGTGAAGCCGCCATCGCGGAAGACCGGGTGGGAGAACAGGTTGGTGGTCACCATCGGCACCACCAGCCCGGTCTCCTCGAGCGCCTTGCGGAACGGCGCGAGGTGCCGCTCCTTGGTGGCGGCGTCCGCGTCGAAGGGGAACACGTCGTTGTCGTGGAAGGTCACGCCGTACGCCCCGAGATCGCTGAGCCGGTGGATGGCCTCGGCGGGCTCCAGGACGGGGCGGATCGCGGTGCCGAAGACGTCGACGCCCTGCCACCCCACGGTCCACAGGCCGAAGGTGAAGTGGTCGTCGCGGGTGGGGTTGAAGCTCGACTCGGTCATGGTGCCTGGTGCCTCCGGGTGGAAGGAGTGGATGGACCAACGGAACCGGGGCGGCCCAGCGGCCTGGCAGGCCAGCGGGCCCGGATATGTTGGAGGCCACAACATACTCGGTGACCGCGATCACACCCAGCCCCGACGGCCGCGGGATCCGATATCGACGTCCAGGCCACGCCCCGAACCGGCCCAGCCGACGCGCGGGGAGCCTGGCTGCGGTCGCTCCGGGCTAGTCCGAACGCCCGGTTCGGTCACGTTTCGGTCACGGCCCCGCCTGCGCGCACTTGGTTTGATCGTGCAACAAAACCCGGGCGCCCGGCCCTCTTGCCGGGGTCGCTGCGGCTCAGTAAGTTGTCCGCCACAACATATCCGGTGATGGTCGTCACATCGTCGGGTCCAAGCCATGGAGGTCGAGGAATGGTCAGGAACAAGGGGATGCGGCTCGCGTCCCTGGTGGCGGTCGGGACACTCGCGTTCGGCGCTCTCGCGGCGTGCGGGAGCGACTCCGACGGCGGTGACACCGGCAGTGAAGGCACCAGCGGCGGCAGCGAGTCGTCCCAACCGGAGGCCACCGGGAAGGTCGGCGTGATCCTTCCGGACTCGAAGACCTCGGTCCGCTGGGAGACCCAGGATCGCCCGAACCTCGAGGCCGCCTTCAAGGCCGCCGGCCTGGAGTCGATCATCCAGAATGCCGAGGGCTCGCCGGACACGTTCGGTCAGCTCTGCGACCAGATGATCACCGAGGGCGTCCAGGTCCTCATCGAGACCGACCTCGACCCGGATTCGGGCAAGGCGTGCATCGACAAGGCCAAGAACGCGGGCATCGCCGTCATCGACTACGACCGCCTCACCCTGGGCGGCGGCGCGGACTACTACGTGTCGTTCGACAACGTGAAGGTCGGCGCGCTGCAGGGTCAGGGCCTCATCGACGCCCTCCAGGCCAAGGACGTGACCAAGGGGAACATCGCGTTCATCAACGGTGCCGCGACCGACAACAACGCGACGCTGTTCAAGCAGGGCTACGAGCAGGTCATCAAGGACGACGGCAGCTACACCGTCGTCGGCGACCAGACCGGTGAGTGGGACCCGGACACCGCGGGCAAGGTCTTCGACCAGTTCTACGCCGCCCACCCCGACCTGGTCGGGCTCGTCACCGCCAACGACGGCATGGCGGGCGGCGTCATCGCTCGGGAGAAGGCCGCCGGGGTCGAGGGCAAGATCCTGGTGACCGGCCAGGACGCGACGGCCGAGGGTCTCGCCAACGTGCTGCTCGGCTACCAGTCCGGCACCGTCTTCAAGGACACCTCGATCGAGGCGAAGGCCGCCGCCGACCTGGCGATCGCGATCATCAACGGAGAGGACCCGTCGACGATCGCGACCGGTTCGGTCAACGACTCGGTGCTCGGTGTCGACGTGCCGTCGGTGCTCGCCACCCCGGTCTGGATCACCGCCGACACCGTCAAGGACGTCGTCGCGGCCGGCCAGGCGAACGCGGCGGACATCTGCAAGGGTATCGAGGACCTCTGCAAGAAGTACGGCGTCGCCTGACCGCTAGCGGTCGTCTGACAGCTTGAGAACGCGGGGGCCCGTCCTGCTGGGCGGGCCCCCGTTCCACGATCAACCCCGGAAGGGTGAGCCAATGTCGAGTGGAGAGCCGCTGCTGGAGCTGCGCGGCGTTCAGAAGAGCTTCGGCGCCGTGCACGTGCTGCAGGGCGTCGACCTGACGGTACGGCCCGGCCGCGTCACGGCCCTGGTCGGCGACAACGGAGCCGGCAAGAGCACGCTGATCAAGGGGATCGCCGGCATCCACCCGTTCGACGAGGGCGACTACGCGTTCGAGGGCGGCGCCGTCCACGTGAAGAGCCCGCGTGACTCGAACGCACTGGGTATCGAGGTCGTCTACCAGGACCTCGCGCTGTGCGACAACCTCGACGTCGTCCACAACATGTTCCTGGGCCGCGAGCTCACCAAGAACGGCGTCGTCGACGAGGACACGATGGAGGCTCGCGCCCGAGAGACGCTCGACGGCCTCTCGGTCCGCACGCTGACGTCGGTGCGCACCCACGTCGCCGCCCTGTCCGGTGGCCAGCGCCAGACGGTCGCCATCGCGCGCGCCGTCCTCTGGAACTCCAGGCTCGTCATCCTCGACGAGCCGACGGCGGCGCTGGGCGTCGCGCAGACGGAGCAGGTCCTCAAGCTGGTCCGCCGACTCGCCGACCGTGGTCTCGGCGTCGTGCTGATCAGCCACAACCTCAACGAGGTCTTCCAGGTCGCCGACGACATCGCGGTCCTCTACCTCGGCCAGATGGTCGCGCAGGTCGAGGCCTCGACCACCAGCCGTGAGCGGGTCGTCGCGGCGATCACGACCGGCAAGCTGAACGAGGGGGATGCGGCATGAGCGTCGCTACCGAGGAGATCCACGACACCCAGGACGCCCGCAGCCGCGCCACCGTCCGTGGCCTGGCCAAGGAGTACCTCGCCAAGCTCCGGGGCGGTGACGTCGGGTCGCTCCCGGCGATCCTCGGGCTCGTCGCGCTCGTCATCGCCTTCTCGGCCCTCCGGCCCGAGACCTTCACGAAGGCGTTCAACTTCGGCAACCTGATCCAGCAGTCGGCCGGCGTCACCATCATCGCGATGGGGATGGTCTTCGTCCTGCTGCTCGGCGAGATCGACCTCTCGGCGGGCTACACCGCCGGCACGTCCGCAGGCGTGATGTGCCTCCTGCTCATCGAGCACGGCTGGCCGGTCGCGCTGGCGATCCTCGCCTGTCTCGTCACCGGCGCGGTGATCGGCACCTGCATCGGCCTGATCGTCTCGCGGCTCGGCATCCCGTCGTTCGTCGTCACCCTGGCCGCGTTCCTCGGCCTGCAGGGCGTCATGCTCACCATCATCGGCGAGAAGGGGTCGATCGACTCCGGCGAGTTCGTCGCGAAGCTCAACAGCGAGAACCTTCCGGTCTGGCTGGGGTGGGTCGTCGCGGTGGTCCTGGTGGCGCTCTACGCGGCGGCGACGTTCCGGGCCAACCGGCGCCGCCGGCGCCACGGCCTGAACAGCCAGCCGACGCTCCTGTGGGCACTGAAGTCGGGCTTCCTCGCCGTCATCGTCGGCCTGATCGTCTTCTACCTCTCGGTCGAGCGCAGTCCCAACGCGCACATCAAGTCGATCAAGGGCGTCCCGATCGCGCTGCTCATCCTCGTCGGGCTCACGCTCGTCCTCGGCGCGCTGCTGAGCCGGACCAAGTGGGGCAGCCACGTCTACGCCGTCGGCGGCAACGCCGAGGCGGCGCGCCGCGCGGGCATCAACGTCCCGATGATCCAGCTGACCTGCTTCATGCTCTCCTCCACGGTGGCGGCGGTCGGAGGCATCATGCTCGTGAGCTACAGCGGCGGCGTGAACAACGTGACCGGTGGCACCACGATCCTGCTCTACGCGGTGGGCGCGGCCGTCATCGGCGGCACCAGCCTGTTCGGAGGCAAGGGGCGGGTCGTCGACGCCCTGATCGGCGGCACCGTCGTGGCAGTCATCGCCAACGGCATGGGCCTGCTGAACCAGCCCGACAGCAGGAAGTACATCGTCACCGGTCTGGTGCTGCTCGTCGCCGCGAGCGTCGACGCGATCAGTCGGCGCCGGGCCGCGGCAACCGGTCGCGTCTGACGGGAGAGAGCAGTGCCCACCCCCACCGGAGTCAGCACCGACGAGCTGCGGCGCGCGAACCTGCGCGCGATCCTGCAGACGGTGCACACGCGCGGTCCGACGACCCGCGCGGTCCTCACCCGCCAGCTGGGGCTCAACCGCAGCACGATCGGTGCGCTCACCGGTGAGCTGCAGAGCCTGGGGCTGGTGTCGGAGGAGACGTCGGCGGTGGGTGGTCGCTCGGGTCGCCCGTCGCACCTCGTGGTGCCGCGCGAGGACAACGTCGTGGTCGCGGTGGATGTGGGTGTGGACCGGATCGCGGTCGCCCTCGTCGGCCTCGGCGGCGAGGTCCTCGACCGGCGGGACCGGCGCCACCAGCGGGGCGAGCACGACGTCGGCCACGTGGTCGACGCGGTGGCCCAGATGGTCGAGGACGTGCTCGGCGCAGCGGGCGACCAGAAGGTGCGGTGCCTCGGCGTCGGCGTCGCCGTACCCGGAGCGGTGCGGGCCGTCGACGGCTTCGTCCGCTTCGCCCCGAACCTCGGCTGGGCCGAGGTGCCGTTCACCGACCTGCTGGCAGCACGGCTCGGCCGCCCGGTCGCCACCGGTAACGACGCCGACCTCGGCGCCCTCGCCGAGCACGTCCGGGGGGCCGCTGTCGGCTACACCGAGGCGGTCTACCTCAACGCCAGCGTCGGCATCGGTGGCGGCTTCCTGATGGCCGGGCGGCCGCTGGCCGGGGCCCGCGGGTACGCCGGGGAGGTCGGCCACATGCAGGTCGACAGCCAGGGCCCGGTGTGCCGCTGCGGAGCCGTCGGCTGCTGGGAGACCAAGGTGGGGGAGAACGTGCTGCTGCGGCTCGCCGGGCGGCTGCCCGGCGGGGGACCGCCGGCGGTCGCCGAGGTGATCGAGGCCGCCCGCGCGGGGGAGCGCCGGGCCGCCGAGGCCGTCGCCGAGGTCGCCGACTGGTGCGGCGTCGGCCTGCGCGGGATCGTCAACCTCTTCGACCCCGAGATCGTGGTCCTCGGCGGCTCCCTCGCGCAGGTGTGGAGGGCGGCGGAGGCAACGGTCAACGAGGCCATGGCACGCAGCACGATGATGCCGCGCGACGACGTCTTGATCCGCGCGGCGCAGTTCGGGGTCGACTCCCCGCTCATCGGTGCGGCCGAGCTGGCCTTCGCGCCGGTGCTGGACCACCCCCAGGCCGTGCCGACCGCCAGTTGACCCCCGCTGAGCCCGGGACGGGTAGCCTGCTGCCGCCATGCTCGAACGTTTCCGCGCCTTCTGGACCAGGGTCATCTCGCCGGTCGCCCATCTGTTGATCCGACTGGGGGTGAGCCCCGACGCCGTGACGCTGGTCGGCACGCTCGGCGTGTGCGCCGGCGCGCTGGTGTTCTTCCCCCAGGGTCGGCTGCTCGCCGGGGTGCTCGTGATCACCGCGTTCGTGTTCAGCGACCTCCTGGACGGCTACATGGCGCGCACGACGGGGCGGGTCAGCAAGTTCGGGGCGTTCTGGGACTCCACGCTCGACAGGGTCGCGGACGGCGCGATCTTCATCGGCCTCGCGCTGTACTTCGCCTGGGCGGAGCCGAGCCGGCTCTACCTGGTGCTCAGCCTGGTCTGCCTGCTGATGGGCGGAGTGACGTCGTACGCCCGCTCCCGCGGCGAGACCCTGGGCTTCTCCGTCAAGGTCGGCATCGCCGAGCGCGCCGACCGGCTGGTCGCGATCCTCGTGATGACCGGGTTCAGCGCGATCTTCGACCTGCCCGTGCTGCTCCACATCGCCCTCTGGGCGCTGGCGATCGCGTCCACGATCACGGTCGGACAGCGCGTATGGGTGGTCCGGAAGCAGGCGATCGCGGAGGCCCGCACTACGATCTGAGGCATGGTCGACAGCCCCACCACTGACAGCACCCCCACTACCGGCACCACGCGCGTCAAGCGCGGCATGGCCGAGATGCTCAAGGGGGGCGTGATCATGGACGTGGTCACGCCGGAGCAGGCGAAGATCGCCGAGGACGCCGGCGCCGTCGCCGTGATGGCACTCGAGCGGGTCCCGGCCGACATCCGGGCCCAGGGTGGGGTCTCGCGGATGAGCGACCCCGACATGATCGACGGCATCATCGAGGCGGTCTCGATCCCGGTGATGGCCAAGGCCCGGATCGGGCACTTCGCCGAGGCGCAGGTGCTGCAGTCGCTCGGCGTCGACTACATCGACGAGTCCGAGGTGCTCACGCCGGCCGACTACGCGAACCACATCGACAAGTGGGCGTTCACCGTGCCGTTCGTGTGCGGGGCCACCAACCTGGGCGAGGCGCTGCGCCGGATCACCGAGGGTGCGGCGATGATCCGCTCCAAGGGCGAGGCTGGCACCGGTGACGTCTCCAACGCCGTGACGCACATGCGCACCATTCGCCGCGAGATCCGGCGCCTGGGGGCCATGGAGCCCGACGAGCTGTACGTGGCCGCCAAGGAGCTGCAGGCGCCCTACGCCCTGGTCAAGGAGGTCGCCGAGCGCGGCAAGCTGCCGGTCGTGCTGTTCACCGCCGGCGGCATCGCGACCCCGGCCGACGCGGCGATGATGATGCAGCTCGGCGCCGAGGGCGTGTTCGTCGGCTCCGGCATCTTCAAGTCCGGCAACCCCGCGCAGCGTGCCGAGGCGATCGTCAAGGCCACGACCTTCCACGACGACCCCGACATGGTCGCGAAGGTCTCCCGCGGGCTCGGCGAGGCCATGGTCGGCATCAACGTGGAGGAGCTCCCCCAGCCGCACCGGCTCGCCGAGCGCGGCTGGTGACGACCGCCCCCACGACCCCGCCGACGATCGGCGTCTTCGCCCTCCAGGGCGACGTCCGTGAGCACCTCCGGATGCTCACGGAGCTCGGCGTCGAGGCGATCGCCGTACGCCGACCCGTCGAGCTGGATGCGTGCGCCGGGCTGGTGATCCCCGGTGGCGAGTCGACCACGATGGCCAAGCTGGCCCGCACGTTCGACCTGTTCGAGCCGATCCGGCAGCGGATCAAGGAGGGCATGCCCACCTTCGGGACGTGCGCCGGCATGATCATGCTCGCCGACCGGATCGAGGACGGCACCGCCGACCAGGAGACGCTCGGTGGCCTCGACATCACGGTGCGCCGCAACGCCTTCGGCCGGCAGGTCGACTCGTTCGAGGGCGACATCGACGTCGTCGGCCTCGACGCGCCCCTGCACGCGATCTTCATCCGGGCGCCCTGGGTGGAGGCCGTGGGGGACTCGGTCGAGGTGCTCGCGCGTGTCGAGGAGGGGCCGGCCGCGGGTAGGATCGTCGCGGTCCGTCAGGGTTCGCTGATGGCGACGTCGTTCCACCCCGAGGTGGGTGGCGACTCCCGGGTCCACCGGCTGTTCGTGGACCTGGTCACCGAGGAGAGATAGGGATACGCCATGTCTGGCCACTCCAAGTGGGCGACCACCAAGCACAAGAAGGCGGCGATCGACGCCAAGCGCGGCAAGCTGTTCGCCAAGCTGATCAAGAACATCGAGATCGCGGCCAAGATGGGCGGCCCCGACCCGGCCGGCAACCCGACCCTCTACGACGCCATCCAGAAGGCCAAGAAGCAGTCGGTCCCGAACAAGAACATCGACTCCGCGGTCAAGCGCGGTGGCGGCCTCGAGAGCGGCGGCGTCGACTACGAGACGATCATGTACGAGGCCTACGGGCCCCAGGGCGTCGCGCTGCTCGTCGAGTGCCTCACCGACAACCGCAACCGGGCGGCCATGGAGGTCCGGACCGCGGTCACTCGCAACGGCGGCACGATGGCCGACCCCGGCTCGGTCTCCCGCCTGTTCACCCGCAAGGGCGTGGTGGTGGTGGAGAAGAACCAGGAGCGCGGCGGCAAGCCGTGGGAGATCGGCGAGGACGACATCCTCGAGGCGACCCTCGACGCGGGCGCGGAGGAGGTCAGCGACCTCGGCGACGGCTTCGAGATCCAGTCGGAGGCCGCGGACGTGGTCGCGGTGCGCACGGCGCTGCAGGCCGCCGGCATCGACTACGACTCCGCCGAGGTGCAGTTCGTCGCCACCCTGGACATCCCGGTCGCGGAGACCGACGTCGCGGGCAAGGTCTTCCGCCTGGTCGACGCGGTCGACGACCTCGACGACGTGCAGAACGTCTTCACCAACGCCGACATCCCCGACGAGGTCCTCGACGCCATCGAGGCGTGAGCGGGCTGCTCGGCCCGCGCCCGCACCGACGCCACCGGGCGTGTCCTGCGGCGATCGGGGGGCGGCGACGGCTAGCGTGGCCTCCGAACACCTGTTCGGACGGAGGCTGACGGCATGCGTGTGCTCGGGATCGACCCCGGCCTGACCCGCTGCGGGATGGGCGTGGTCGAGGGCTCGGTCGGCCGGCCGCTGACGCTGGTCGACGTGAACGTGCTGCGCACCTCCGCCGACCTGCCCGTGCCCGAGCGCCTGGTGACGATCGAACGTGGGGTCGAGGCGTGGATCGAGGAGCACGCCCCGGACGCGGTCGCGATCGAGCGGGTCTTCGCGCGCTCCGACGTCAGCACCGTGATGGGCACCGCCCAGGCCAGCGGGGTCGCGATGGTCGTCGCCGCGCGACGCGGCCTGCCGATCGGGCTGCACACGCCGAGCGAGGTCAAGGCGGCGGTGTCGGGCAACGGCCGGGCGGACAAGGCCCAGGTGGGCGCGATGGTGACCCGGATCCTCCGGCTGGACGTGACGCCCAAGCCCGCCGACGCGGCGGACGCCCTGGCGCTGGCCATCACCTACATCTGGCGCGGTGGCGCCCAGTCCCGGATCGACGCGGCGCTGGCCGCAGCCCGTCAGCAAGTGAGGAGCAGGCGATGATCGCCTTCGTGCGCGGCCAGGTGGCCGCTGTGACTCTCTCGAGCGCCGTGCTCGAGGTCGGCGGGGTCGGCCTCGACGTGATGTGTACGCCGAGCACGCTGGCGACCCTCCGGGTCGGCCAGCAGGCGCTCCTCCCGACCAGCATGGTCGTCCGCGAGGACTCCCTGACCCTGTTCGGGTTCGCCGACGAGGACGAGAGGCAGACCTTCGAGCTGCTGCAGACCGCGTCCGGGGTCGGCCCCAAGCTCGCCCAGGCGATGCTTGCGGTGCTCTCCACCGACGACCTGCGCCTGGCCATCACCGGAGACGACGTCAAGATGCTGACCCGGGTGCCGGGTATCGGCCAGAAGGGTGCCCAGCGGATCATCCTCGAGCTCCGGGACCGCATCGGTGCGCCGAGCAGCGCGAGCCGGGCGGCAGGCGCATCGGCGGCGCCCGGCGCCCTCTGGCGCGACCAGGTCCACCAGGGGCTCGTCGGCCTGGGGTGGCCGGCCCGCGACGCCGAGAAGGCCGTCGACGCGGTCGCCCCGGAGGCGGGTGACGTCCCGGATGTCGCGGCGCTGCTGCGGGCCGCCCTACGGACGCTGAGCAGGGCGTGAGCCGATGACGTTCCACGAGGACGACCTCGACCTGGCCGAGGAGGCCCACGTCCGCTCGCTCACCGCCGCCGAGGCGGACGGCGACGAGCGCGCCGTGGAGGCGGCCCTGCGCCCGCGCACGCTCGACGAGGTGGTCGGCCAGGTCCGGGTGCGCGACCAGCTCGGGCTGGTCCTCGAGGCCGCCCGCCGACGCGGCCGGGCTCCCGACCACGTGCTGCTCTCCGGCCCGCCGGGTCTCGGCAAGACCACGCTGGCGATGATCATCGCCAGCGAGATGGGCGCTCCGCTGCGGCTGACCAGCGGTCCCGCGATCACCCACGCCGGCGACCTGGCCGCGATCCTGTCGGGGATGAACGAGGGTGACGTCCTCTTCGTCGACGAGATCCACCGGATGTCGCGGCCCGCCGAGGAGATGCTCTACATGGCGATGGAGGACTTCCGGGTCGACGTCGTCATCGGCAAGGGGCCCGGCGCCACGGCGATCCCGCTCGACATCCCGCCGTTCACCCTGGTCGGGGCGACCACCCGGGCGGGACTGCTGCCCGGCCCGCTGCGGGACCGGTTCGGCTTCACGGCTCACCTGGAGTTCTACGAGCCCCACGAGCTGGACCTGATCGTCCAGCGCTCGGCTCGGCTGCTCGAGGTGCACGTCCTGCCCGACGGCACCGCCGAGATCGCCTCCCGCTCACGCGGTACGCCGCGGATCGCGAACCGGCTGCTGCGCCGGGTCCGCGACTTCGCCCAGGTCCGCGCGGACGGCGTGGTCACGCTCCCGGTCGCGCAGGACGCGCTTGACCTCTACGAGGTCGACCAGCTCGGGCTGGACCGGCTCGACCGGGGCGTCCTGGACGTCCTGTGCCGCCGCTTCGGAGGTGGACCGGTCGGCATCTCCACGCTGGCGGTGGCGGTCGGCGAGGAGCGCGAGACCGTCGAGGAGGTGGCCGAGCCGTTCCTGGTCCGCAACGGCTTCCTGGCCCGCACACCGCGAGGTCGGGTCGCGACGCCGGCCGCCTGGGAGCACCTGGGGCTCACCGCTCCGCCGACCCTCACCCTCCCGGAGGGCGATCCGCCGCTCTTCGACGACTGACGCGTCGGCCCGCGCCGAGGGCCCCGGATTCGCGGCCCTGCCCACCGGCCCGGTTATGCTTGCCCGTCGACCGGCCCCCTCTGGGCTGCGCACCCGACGAGCGCGTTCGCGAGCCCGTCGATGCCATGTCGTCCAAGGTCCTTCCGGATCGCTCAAGATCGCTCGAGAGGTTGTTCCGTGCTGGAGTTGCTGCCGCTTGTCGGCATCGCCCTGCTCTTCTGGCTGTTCATCATCAGGCCGGCCAGTCGGCGGCAGAAGGAACTCGGCCGCATGCAGTCCTCGTTGTCCGTAGGGGACGAGATCGTCCTGACGTCCGGTGTGTACGGGACCGTCCGCGGCATCGAGGACGGGCACGTGCTCCTCGAGATCGCGCCCGCGGTGACCATCAAGGTGGCCCGAGGCGCGGTGGGCAGCATCGCCACCTCGGTCGATGAGCCGGATCTGACCGACGACCGGCCGGAGAGCACCCCCGGCCCGGAGGAGAGCTGAGATGGCACGCAAGTCGTTCCGCCCCGGTCGCACTCTCGTGGTGTTCTTCGTGGTGGTGGCGATCTCCTACGGGCTGGTCGTCCTCGGTGGCACCTGGAAGCCGGAGCTCGGTCTCGACCTCAAGGGCGGCACGCGGATCACGCTGACCGCGACCGGCAGCCCGACCTCGGGCAACCTCAAGGAGGCCGCAGGCATCATCGACCAGCGGGTGAACGGGTCGGGCGTCGCCGAGGCCGAGGTGACCACCCAGGGCAGCAAGTACATCGTGGTCGAGATCCCGGGACCGACGTCGAACAGCCTGGTCGAGACCGTCAAGCGTCAGGCGCAGCTGCGCTTCCGCACCGTGGCCTGCACGAGTCAGTCGCCCGGTCCGTGCGCCACCGCGACCTCGCCGGTGGCGCCGAGCGGCGGCCCGTCGCTCGCGCCCTCGGACAACGCGAGCGGCAGCTCGAAGAACCGGCCGGGCATCCTCGCCAAGCCGGCCGCCAAGCCGTCGAAGAGCCCGTCGCCGAGCCCGACGCAGACGACCTCGCCGTCCGAGACCACCTCGCCGTCCGAGCCGGCCACCGACTCGCCGACCGGCGAGTCGGACGACCCCGCCCAGATGGCGCTGGACTTCATCACGAACCCCGGCAAGGCCGCGATCGAGGCGTTCAACTCCTACACCTGCCCGGCGACCAAGCCGGTCGTCGACAACGCGGACCGGTTCCTGGTCACCTGTGGCACCGAGGCCGAGGGCGACGCGGGCGTCAAGTACCTCCTCTCGCCGGCCGCGGTCGAGGGCACCGACCTGAACAGCGCCGACGCCGTCGTCCCCTCGCAGTCGGTGTCCTGGATCGTCCAGCTCTCGCTGGGCGGCGAGGGCAAGAGCGTCTTCGCGGAGCTGTCGCGGCAGATGGCCGGCACCGGCCAGCAGTTCGCGGTGGTCCTGGACGGCCAGGTGATCTCGAGCCCGGTCTTCACGGGCGTCATCCCGAACGGCGACGCCCAGATCACCGGCAACTTCACCAAGACCTCGGCCCAGGCGCTCGCGACCAGCCTGAAGTACGGTGCGCTGCCGATCGCCTTCGAGAAGGAGGGCACCTCGGTCGAGCAGATCGGCGCGTCGCTGGCCGGCGACCAGCTCTCCGCGGGCATCCTCGCGGGCATCGTCGGCCTGCTGCTGGTGATGCTCTACTGCCTGGTCTACTACCGGGGCCTCGGCCTGGTGGTGATCGCCTCGCTCCTCGTCGCCGGAGTCGTGACGTACTCGATGGTGCTTCTGCTCAGCCAGACAGCCGGCTTCACGCTGACGCTGCCCGGCATCGCCGGCCTGATCGTCGCCGTCGGCATCACCGCGGACTCGTTCATCGTCTACTTCGAGCGGATCCGCGACGAGATGCGCGACGGCAAGTCGATGCGGGTCGCGGTCCAGGCCGGCTGGAAGCGCGCGCGCGGCACCTGCGTGGCGGCGGATGCGGTCTCGCTGCTCGCCGCGATCGTCCTCTACATCTTCGCCACCGGTGTCGTGAAGGGCTTCGCGTTCACGTTGGGTCTCTCCACGCTGATCGACCTGGCGATCTTCTTCTGGTTCACCCACCCGATGCTGTCGGTGCTCGGGCGGTACTCGTTCTTCAACCGGGGGCACAAGCTCTCCGGCCTCGACGCCGAGGCTCTCGGCGTCGACCGGATCAACATCGTGGGAGGGAAGGCCTGATGGGCAAGTTCTCGCGCCTGGGCAACCACCTCTACTCCGGCGAGAAGTCGATCGACTTCGTCGGCCGCAAGTGGCTCTGGTACTCCATCTCCGTCCTCATCATTCTCGGCTCGACCCTCGGCCTGGCCGTCAAGGGCCTGGACATGGGCATCGAGTTCGTGGGTGGCGCCGAGTACAAGGTCAAGGTCGCCCAGGCCGACCAGGAGCTCGCCGACCAGCTGCGCAACGACATCGCGTCCACCGGCATCGACGCCGCCCAGCAGCCGGTGGTCACCACCAGCGGCCAGGACGCGATCCTGGTCCAGGTCAAGCCCCTGACCACCGCGGAGAACGCCGAGATCAAGGACACCATCGCGGCGACGACCGACACCAGCGCGAGCGAGATCAGCGCCACCGAGATCGGGCCGAGCTGGGGCCAGGAGATCGCCAAGCGCGCCGGCACCGGCCTGGTGGTCTTCCTGGTGCTGGTCGTCCTCTTCATCTGGGCCTACTTCCGCGAGTGGAAGATGTCGGTCGGCGCGATCGTGGCCCTCGCCCACGACGTGGTGATCACGATCGGCGTGTATGCACTCTCCGGCTTCGAGGTCACGCCCGCGACGGTCACGGGCCTGCTGACGATCCTGGGGTTCTCGCTCTACGACACCGTCGTCGTCTTCGACAAGGTCCGGGAGAACACCAAGAACCTGCGCGAGAGCCGGACGACCTACGCCAAGGCCGCCAACCTCGCGGTGAACCAGACACTGGTGCGCTCGATCAACACCTCGGTGGTGGCGCTGATCCCGGTCGGCGCGATCCTGTACGTCGGGGCGGTGCAGCTCGGCGCGAGCACGCTGAAGGACCTCGCCCTCGCGCTGTTCGTCGGCATGGCCGCCGGCGCCTACTCCTCGATCTTCATCGCCACCCCGCTCGTGGTCCAGCTCAAGGCCGGCGAGACGGACGTGATCCAGGCCGAGAAGCGCGACAAGGCCCGTCAGAAGAAGGTCGAGGCCGACCGCTACGCGACGGTGCCGGCATTCACCGAGGACATGCCGATCCACGACGAGCCCGGCGTCGGCCGCGTGCCCGAGGGTGACGGCCCGGTCGCGCGGCCGGCCGACCCGAGCCAGGCGCCGCAGGCCCCCGAGGCCGCCGGTCGCGGCCGGATCGCGCCCCAGGCGCACGGCCCGGTCCGGCCCTCCACGGCTGCCGGCCGCCAGCAGCCGACCCGCCAGCCGCGCTCCAAGCGGGGCAAGAAGTGACGCTGCCCGGATCGGAGATCTCGGGACTCGGCAGAGCGCTCACCCTGATCGCGGACGTACCCGACTTCCCCGAGCCCGGGATCCTGTTCAAGGACATCACCCCCCTGCTCGCGGACCACGCGGCACTGTCGGCCGTCGTGGCCGCGCTCGCCGCGCCCGGTCGTGACGAGGCCGGGGTCCCGGTCGTCGACAAGGTGCTCGGCATGGAGTCCCGCGGCTTCATCCTCGGGGCCCCGGTGGCGCTCGCGCTGGGCGTGGGCTTCGTCCCGGTCCGCAAGGCCGGCAAGCTGCCGCGCGCGACGTACGCCGTCTCCTACGCCCTGGAGTACGGCGAGGCCACGCTCGAGGTGCACCAGGACTCGCTCGCGCCGGGGGACCGGGTGCTGCTGGTCGACGACGTGCTCGCCACCGGCGGGACCGCCCGCGCGACCATCGACCTGGTCGAGAAGTGCGGTGCGAGCGTGCACGCGGTGGCGATCCTGATGGAGCTCGGCTTCCTGTCCGGCCGCGAGACGCTCGGGTCCGTCCCGCTCACGGCGCTCCTGACCGTCTGAGTGGTACGTAGACTGACCGAGTGACCGAGGAACGCACCGCCCCGCCCGAGCAGGAGCGGCGCGCCTCGGAGCCGGCACCGTCGACGCGCAGCATGCGTGCGCGGTTCGCCCGGATGGGCACCCGCAACCAGGGCGCCAACCCGGTCCTGGAGCCGCTGTTCCGCTCGGTGCGGGCCAACCACCCGAAGGCGGACCTGGCGCTGCTCGAGCGCGCGTACACGACCGCCGAGCGCATGCACGGCACGCAGACCCGCAAGAGCGGTGATCCCTACATCACCCACCCGCTCGCGGTGACGACGATCCTCGCCGACATCGGCATGACCGAGCCGACCCTGGCCGCGGCGCTGCTGCACGACACGGTCGAAGACACGCCGTACACCCTCGAGCAGGTGCGGCAGGACTTCGGCGAGGAGATCGCCCAGCTGGTCGACGGCGTGACCAAGCTCGACAAGGTCAAGTACGGCGACTCCGCGCAGGCCGAGACGATCCGGAAGATGATCGTCGCGATGTCGCGCGACATCCGGGTCCTGGTCATCAAGCTCGCCGACCGGCTGCACAACATGCGGACCCTGCGCTACGTGCGCCAGGAGACCCAGGAGCGGGTCGCCCGCGAGACGCTGGACATCTACGCGCCGCTGGCCCACCGGCTGGGCATGAACACGATCAAGTGGGAGCTCGAGGACCTGGCGTTCGCCACCCTGCACCCCAAGATCTACGACGAGATCGTCCGGATGGTCGCCGAGCGCGCGCCCTCCCGCGACCAGTTCCTGGCCGAGGTGATCGCCCAGGTGGGGGCCGACCTGCGCGAGGCGAAGGTGAAGGCCTCGGTCACCGGACGCCCCAAGCACTACTACTCGATCTACCAGAAGATGATCGTCGGCGGCCGGGAGTTCTCCGACATCTACGACCTGGTCGGCATCCGCGTGCTCGTCGAGAACGACCGCGACTGCTACACGGTCCTCGGAGTGCTGCACTCGCGCTGGAACCCGGTGCTGGGGCGGTTCAAGGACTACGTCGCGATGCCGAAGTTCAACATGTACCAGTCGCTGCACACGACCGTGATCGGCCCGCAGGGCAAGCCCGTCGAGCTGCAGATCCGCACCTTCGCGATGCACCGGCGTGCGGAGTACGGCGTCGCCGCGCACTGGAAGTACAAGGAGGACGGCCGCGCCGGCATCGACACCGACCGCCCCGGCGACCTCGACGACATGACCTGGGTGCGCCAGCTCCTCGACTGGCAGAACGAGATGGAGGACCCGGGGGAGTTCCTGGAGTCGCTGCGCTTCGAGATCAACCGCGCCGAGGTGTACGTGTTCACCCCGCGCGGCGACGTGATCGCGCTGCCGACCGGTGCGACCCCCGTCGACTTCGCCTACGCCGTGCATACCGAGGTCGGCCATCACACGATCGGCGCCCGCGTCAACGGCCGCCTGGTGCCGCTGGAGTCCGGTCTCGAGAACGGCGACGTCGTCGAGGTCTTCACCTCCAAGGCGCCCAACGCCGGCCCGTCTCGCGACTGGCTCGGCTTCGTGAAGTCCCCGCGGGCGCGCTCCAAGATCCGCCAGTGGTTCACCAAGGAGCGCCGCGAGGAGGCGATCGACCGCGGCAAGGAGCAGATCGCGAAGCTGATGCGCAAGGAGGGCCTGCCGCTCAAGCGACTGCTGTCCCACGAGTCGCTGACGCTGGCGGCCGGCCACTTCAAGCTCGCGGACGTCTCCGCGCTGTACGCCGCCGTCGGCGAGGGCAACCTGTCGGCGCAGAGCGTGGTCCGGCGCGTCATCGACGTCCACGGCGGCGACGGCGGCGCTGCCGAGGACCTCGCCGAGGGCGTGACGATCACCGGCCGCCGCGGCCGGACCAAGGCCCAGCCGGGCGGCGACGCGGGCGTGATCGTCAAGGGCGCTCCGGACGTGTGGGTCAAGCTCGCGAAGTGCTGCACCCCGGTGCCCCCGGACCCGATCCTCGGCTTCGTCACCAAGGGCGGGGGAGTCTCGGTGCACCGCCAGAACTGCACGAACGCCGCCAGCCTGCAGGCCCAGCCGGAGCGGCTCCTCGACGTCGAGTGGGCGCCGACCGGCCAGTCCAGCTTCCTGGTCAACATCCAGGTCGAGGCGCTCGACCGGGCCCGGCTGCTCTCCGACATCACGATGGCGCTCTCGGACGCCCACGTGGACATCCTCAGCGCCAACCTGTCGACCACCCGCGACCGGGTCGCGAAGAGCCGCTTCACCTTCGAGATGGCCGAGGCCAAGCACCTCGACAACGTGCTCAAGGCGGTCCGATCCGTGCCCGGCGTCTTCGACGCCTACCGGGTCACGCAGTAGTCCTGCGGTCTGGACCGCGCGAGACCTACCGATCGGTAGTGCGACCGACGGGCCTAGGTTGCCCTGCATGCGCATGGTTCGCCTCCCCGGTCGGGCCGGGCTCCTGGCAGCCACCCTCGCCGTGACCCTCGTCGTCGGCGCTACCTCGGGCGCGGTGGCCGGCCGGCTGATCTCCTCACCCGACATCCAGGACCGCGGGATCAAGTCCCGCGACCTGGGCGTCAACAGCGTGAGGAACCGCAACCTCGGCCGCGGCGCCGTGACCTGGGAGAGGTCCCTGAACCGCGCGACCCGGCAGCGGATCACCGCCCTCGTGCGCTCCGGGCCGGTCGGCCCGGCGGGCCCCCAGGGTGAGCCGGGGCTGCCGGGCGGGCCGGGGCCGCAGGGCGTGGCCGGCCCGGAGGGGCCGCAGGGTGGCCGGGGACTCGTCGGCCCGCCAGGCGGCGGACTCGTCGGCTCCGCGGTCTACGACGCGGGCGACTTCGTGGTCGTCGACGCCGGCTCGATCAGCACCGACGCCTACTCCCAGGTGGCGGGAGGCCAGATCGTGCTCCCGGGCCCGGGCACCTACCTGCTGAGCGCGCAGGCCGCGTTCCTCACCGGGCCGGGCTCGCTCTTCTTCGACGCTCCGGACCCGGCCGGTCTCGATCTGGCCGACCCGGCAGTGCTGGCCGACTTCTACCCGAGCTCGTGCAGCACCTTCTTCGAGCCCATGTGCCAGGTCAGCATCCCGTACGTCGTGCCGGCCGGCTCGCCGGCCTTCGTGCGGCTCGAGGTGTTCGCGCTGGGGGACCCGGCCGACCTCTGCGGGTGCGAGTCGATCCCCGACCGCACGACGATCACGGTGTTCAAGATGGACGACGACCCCAGGGTGCTGCGACCCGTCCGCGCACCCCGCCTGACCGGGCTCGAGCTGCGGGCGTTGCGCGAGCGGCTTCGCGATCTGCGCGGCCCCAGGTAGCGCCGAGGCGGCTGCGGCGCTCAGCTGAAGTCGGCGCTGGCCCGCTTGGCGGTCTCGAGGAACATCTGTCGTGACGCGAGGTTGTCCTCGAGTTCCTTGACCTTCCGCTCGTTCCCCGCGGCCCTGGCACTCTCGAGATCGGCCTCGACCTGGGCGATCGCGGCCTCGAGCTTGGAGACCATGTCGTCGGCGCGGGCGGACTTCTCGGGATCCGAGCGGCGCCACTGGTCCTCCTCCACGCCGCGGATCTCCTGCTCGACCTTGCGGATCCGGCCCTCGAGCTCCTTCATCCGGTCGCGGGGGACCTTGCCGGCGGCATCCCACCGCTCGGCGAGGTCGCGGAAGGCCCGCTTGGCGGCCTCCAGGTCGGCCCCCTCGGACCTCAGGGCGGGCAGCAGCGCCTCGGCCTCGACGAGCAGCTGCTCCTTCACCACGGCGTTGGCGGCGAACTCCTGGTCCTGCTCGGCCGCAGCGGCGTCACGTGCGCCGAAGAACGCGTCCTGGGCGCCACGGAAGCGCTTCCACAGGGCATCGTCCACCTCGCGGGGCGCAGGGCCGGCCGCCTTCCACTGGCGCATCAGGTCGCGGTAGCGGCCCGCGGTGGGGCCCCACTCGGTGGAGGTGGCGAGCTCCTCGGCCTCCGCCGCCAGCCGCTCCTTGACCGTCCGGGCGGCGTCGCGCTTCTCGTGCTGCTCGGAGAAGTGCGCCTTGCGCCGTCGGGTGTACGCCGTGCGCGCGGTGGAGAACCGGCGCCACAGGGCGTCGTCGGAGGAGCGGTCGATGCGGGGCAGCGCCTTCCACTCGTCGAGCAGCTCGCGCATCCGGTTCGCGCCGTTGCGCCAGTCCGAGCCCTCGGCGAGCCGCTCCGCCTCCTCGACGATCCGCTCCTTGCTGGCCCGCGACCTCGCGGACCTCTCGGCGCGCTCGACCTTCCTGGCCTCACGCTGCTCCTCGAGCACCGGACCGAGCGCGTCCAGCCGCGCGGCCAGGGCGGCGAGGTCGCCCACGGCGTTCGCCTCGTCGACCTGGGTGCGCACCGTGCGCACGGACGCGGCGGCCTCGTCCGGCGACATCACCCCGGACTGCACCCGCTTCTCGAGCAGCTCCACCTCGAACGCGAGCGCGTCGTAGCGCTCGGTGAAGAACTTCAACGCCTCAGCCGGGGTGCCCTCGGGGTACTGGCCGACGGGACGCTCCCCGTCGGCCGTCCTGACGTAGACGGTGCCGTCGTCGTCTACTCGGCCCCACTGATGGCTAGTCACCACGTTGTCCCGGTTCCCTCGATGTGCGATGTGCGATCGACGTCCGCCGGCGGCGGCGCGCAGGAGCCCATGCTAGTCATGAAGCCGGGTCGCTCGCCCGCTGTCGGCGCGGGGCGGCCCTCGCACCGATGCGACGCCGGTCCGGCGCGCTCGATAGTCTGCCCGGGTGCTGATCGCCGGATTCCCCGCAGGCCCGTGGGGCACGAACTGCTACGTGGCGGCCACCGGCCCAGGTAGCGAGTGCGTGATCGTCGACCCCGGCAAGGACGCCACGGACGGCATCGCAGAGGTCGTGCGTGAGCACCGGCTCAAGCCGGTCGCGGTGCTCGTCACCCATGGCCACGTCGACCACATGTGGTGCGTGGCGCCGGTCGCCGGCACGTACGACGCCACGGCGTGGATCCACCCCGAGGACCGGCACCTGCTCGAGGACCCGACGGCCGGCATGTCCCCGGACACCGCCCGGATGCTGCTCGGCGGCGACTACGACTTCGCCGAGCCCGACGACGTCCAGGAGCTCACGGACCTCCAGGAGCTCGAGCTGGCGGGGCTGCGCTTCGTCGTCGACCACACGCCGGGCCACACCCGCGGATCGGTCACGTTCCGGTCGCCCTACGACCGTGCGGACGTGTCGGAGGTGATGTTCTCCGGCGACCTGCTGTTCGCGGGCTCGATCGGCCGCACCGACCTGCCGGGCGGCGACCACGCCACGATGCTCCGGAGCCTGGCCCAGAAGGTGCTCCCGCTGGCCGACGACGTGGTCGTGCTGCCGGGCCACGGCGAGCAGACGTCCATCGGTCGCGAGCGTGCGACCAACCCCTTCCTCCAGGATCTCTGACATGGCCAAGCCCACCCCGCTCAGCGGGTTCCCCGAGCTGCTGCCCGAGCAGCGCTTCGTCGAGCAGCAGGTCGTCGACACGCTCCGGCGCACGTTCGAGCTCTACGGCTACGCGGGCATCGAGACCCGGGCCGTCGAGCCGCTGGACCAGCTGCTGCGCAAGGGCGACACCTCCAAGGAGGTCTACGTCCTCCGCCGGCTGCACGAGGAGTCGGCAGAGGGGCACTCCGGCATCGGGCTGCACTTCGACCTGACCGTGCCGTTCGCGCGCTACGTGCTCGAGAACGCCGGGAAGCTCGAGTTCCCGTTCCGCCGCTACCAGATCCAGAAGGCCTGGCGCGGTGAGCGGCCCCAGGAGGGCCGCTACCGCGAGTTCACCCAGGCCGACATCGACGTCATCGGCCGCGACGAGCTGCCGTTCCACCACGACGTCGAGGTCACGCGGGTGATGGTCGACGCACTGAACCGACTGGACTTCCTCCCGGCCTTCCGGCTGCAGGTCAACAACCGCAAGCTGATCCAGGGCTTCTACGCCGGCCTGGGCGTCACGGACACCGACGAGGCGATGCGGATCGTCGACAAGCTCGACAAGCTGCCGGTCGAGAAGGTGCGCGCGATGTTGGTCGCCGAGGCGGGCGTCGCCGAGACGACCGCCGACCGGGTGCTGTCGCTGGCGACGATCCGCGCCACGGACGACTCCTTCATCGCCGCCGTGCGGGCGCTCGGCGTCGAGCACCCGCTGCTCGACGAGGGTCTGGCCGAGCTCGGTCAGCTGGTCCGGGCGTGTGCCGACCTCGTCAGCGACCGGGTGCAGGTCGTCGCGGACCTGTCGATCGCGCGCGGCCTCGACTACTACACCGGCACGGTCTTCGAGACCCGGCTCGACGGCTACGAGTCGCTCGGATCGATCTGCTCCGGCGGCCGCTACGACGCGCTCGCGTCGGACGGCCGCACGACGTATCCGGGCGTCGGCATCTCGCTCGGCGTCAGCCGGGTGATCGTGCCGCTGATGGCGCACACCGGCCTGACGGCCGGCCGCAAGGTGCCGAGCGCAGTCGTGGTCGCGGTCGTCGCCGAGGAGTCGCGACCCGAGAGCGAGGCGGTCGCCGCCGCCCTGCGTGCGCGCGACATCCCCTGCGAGGTCGCGCCGAGCGCACAGAAGTTCGGCAAGCAGATCCGGTACGCCGAGCGCCGGGGCATCCCGTACGTCTGGTTCCCGGACCAGGCCCAGGTGAAGGACATCCGGTCGGGGGAGCAGCTGGCGGCCGACCCCGCCTCCTGGACCCCACCCGAGGCCGACCTGCGACCGCGGGTGGTCTCGACGAGCTCGACCAACCAAGCACAGGAGACGAATCAGTGATCCGTACCCAAGACGCCGGCGCGCTGACGCTGCCCGCGTACGTCGGCCAGACGGTCACCCTTGCGGGCTGGGTGGCCAGCCGGCGCGATCACGGCGGGGTCGCGTTCATCGACCTGCGTGACGCGTCCGGCGTCGTACAGGTCGTGATCCGCGACCCCGACGTGGCCCACCCCTTGCGCAGCGAGTTCTGCCTCAAGGTGACCGGCGAGGTGGTCGAGCGCACCGAGGGCAACGTCAACCCCAACCTGCCGACCGGCCGGTACGAGGTCGTCGCCAGCGACGTCGAGGTGCTCAGCGCCGCGGCACCGCTGCCGTTCCCGATCAGCGATCACGTCGACGTGGGGGAGGAGGCCCGGCTCAAGCACCGCTACCTCGACCTGCGCCGCTCGGGTCCCAACAACGCCCTCCGGCTGCGCAGCAAGGTGAACAAGGCGGCCCGAGACGTGCTCGACGGCCACGGCTTCGTCGAGATCGAGACACCGACGCTGACTCGGTCCACCCCCGAGGGCGCCCGCGACTTCCTGGTTCCCGCGCGGCTCCAGCCCGGCAGCTGGTACGCCCTGCCCCAGAGCCCCCAGCTGTTCAAGCAGCTGCTGATGGTGGCCGGCATGGAGCGCTACTACCAGATCGCGCGGTGCTACCGCGACGAGGACTTCCGCGCCGACCGCCAGCCCGAGTTCACCCAGCTCGACATCGAGATGAGCTTCGTCGAGCAGGACGACGTGCTCACGGTGGCCGAGGAGATCCTGGTGGCGCTCTGGAGGCTGGTCGGGCACGACGTTCCGGTCCCGCTGCCGCGGATGACGTACGCCGAGTCCATGGCGCGCTACGGCACCGACAAGCCGGACCTGCGGATGGGCCAGGAGCTGGTCGACTGCACCGCGTACTTCGCCGACACCCCGTTCCGCGTCTTCCAGGCCGACTACGTGGGTGCGGTGGTGATGCCCGGGGGAGCCGGCCAGCCGCGAAAGCAGTTGGACGCCTGGCAGGAGTGGGCCAAACAGCGCGGCGCCAAGGGCCTGGCCTACGTGCTGGTGCAGGACGACGGCGAGCTCACCGGCCCGGTGTCGAAGAACATCACGGATGAGGAGAAGGCCGGGCTGGCCGGGCACACCGGCGCGAAGCCCGGGGACTGCATCTTCTTCGCCGCCGGGCCCGCGAAGTCGAGCCGGGCGCTGCTCGGCGCCGCCCGCCTCGAGATCGGCCGGCGGTGCGGGCTGATCGACGAGGACGCCTGGAGCTTCCTGTGGGTGGTCGACGCGCCGCTGTTCGAGCCGACGGCCGACGCGACGGCGTCCGGGGACGTCGCGCTGGGCTACAGCGCCTGGACGGCGGTGCATCACGCGTTCACGTCGCCACAGGACCTCGACGGCTTCGACGCCGACCCCGGCAGCGCGCTGGCGTGGGCCTACGACATCGTCTGCAACGGCAACGAGATCGGCGGCGGGTCGATCCGTATCCACCGCGAGGACGTCCAGAAGCGGGTCTTCGCGATCATGGGGATCGACGAGACCGAGGCGGAGGAGAAGTTCGGGTTCCTCCTCGAGGCGTTCAAGTACGGCGCCCCTCCGCACGGCGGCATCGCGTTCGGATGGGACCGGATCGTGGCGCTGCTCGCCGGCACCGAGTCGATCCGTGACGTGATCGCATTCCCCAAGTCCGGAGGCGGCTTCGACCCGCTCACCGCAGCTCCTGCTCCGATCACGCCGGAGCAGCGCAAGGAGGCGGGCGTGGATGCCCTACCACAGAAGGACATCCCGGCGAACAGCTGATCCGACGGACGTGGAGGCTAACGTCCCGAGACCAGATCGTTACACGCAGTAGACCCATTGATGTGCTGGCGTCACATAGAGTCGCACCGGTCGCCGGCCCCCCGGCGCCCGTGATCCGGGCGCAGGAACCGACGGACAGCACACCCGACAAGACAGAGGTGACATGACTGTTCAGGCCTCCAACCTGGAGAGCGAACACCTGCCCGATCCCGCAGGTCCCCCCGAGCGTGAGACCAAGAAGATCGCCGGCAAGTCCCCGACGAAGCTGGCGATGGACCGGTTCCGCCGCGACAAGCTGTCCATGGTGTCGTTCACCGTCGTGGCCGTGTACATCGTGATCGGCGTGTCGGCGCCGTTCCTGGTGAAGTTCGGCGTGCTCGACCCGTTCACCTTCCACCAGGACCTGCTGAATCCCGACACCCTGCCCAAGGGCCAGCTCGGCGGCGTGAGCTGGGACCACCCGCTCGGCGTCGAGCCCGGGACCGGGCGCGACGTGCTGTCTCGGCTGATCTACGGCGTCACGTTCTCGCTGACGATCGCACTCTCGGCGACGGTCGTCGCGATCGCGATCGGCACCGTGCTCGGCATCATCTCGGGCTTCAGCGGCGGCTGGGTGGACGCGATCATCGGCCGCGCGGTCGACCTGACCCTGTCCTTCCCGCAGACGCTGATGCTGCTGGCGCTCTCGGGCATGGGCGTCGCGCTGGTCGCCGACTTCCTGCCCGGCAGCGAGGCCGACGACCTGCCCAACGGCTTCTACGTCGTGCTCGTGCTCGGCCTGTTCGGCTGGCCCGGCATCGCCCGCATCATGCGCGGCCAGGTGCTCACGGTGCGCCAGCGGGAGTTCGTGGACGCCGCGGTGCTGATCGGGGCGTCGCGCCGCCGGATCTACTTCAAGGAGATCCTGCCGAACCTGTGGGCGCCGCTGCTGGTCACGTTCACGCTGACCATGCCGGCCTACATCTCGGCCGAGGCGGCGCTGAGCTACCTGAGCGTCGGGATCCATCCACCGACACCGACACTCGGCAACATCCTGCGCGGGTCGATCAACTACTCGATCGGCGACTTCATGTTCTTCTTCGCACCCGCCTTCGCGATCATGGTGATCGTCGTGAGCTTCAACCTGCTCGGCGACGGCATCCGCGACGCGCTCGACCCGAAGTCGGCGCAGTGAGCCCCGACCTCGGCCCCCAGTCTTCGGCGGCACGGAGCCGCCGAATGTGCCGCCGCTCCAGGCGCGACACACACCCAAGGAGAAGTTAATGGTCAAGTATCGAAAGCGGTTGCTCGCAGCCACCGCTGCGATCGCGATGGCGGCCAGTCTCGCCGCTTGCGGTGGCGGCTCGGACGGCGAGAACCCCGCGAGCGGCTCGAGCAACGAGCCAGGCGCCGAGGGCACGGCCGGCGGCACGCTCTACTACTACATCTACGCGCCGTACGAGCACGTCGACCCGCAGCGCACCTATGTCGGTGTGGAGCTGACGAACTTCCGCCGGACGATCTACCGCAGCCTGGTGGCGTTCCCGATCTCGACCGACGCCGAGACCGCCAACACCCCGGTCCCCGACCTCGCCACCGACACCGGCACCGACGCGGACGGCGGCAAGACCTGGTCGTACACGATCAAGGACGGCGTCAAGTGGGAGGACGGCCAGCCGATCACGTGTGAGGACTTCAAGTACGGCGCGTCCCGCGTGTTCGCGACCGACGTCATCACCGGCGGTCCGAACTACCTGCTGAGCTACCTCGACGTCCCCACCGACAAGTCGACCGGGCTGCCGATCTACACCGGCCCCTACAACTCGACCCCTGAGGGCCAGGCCGCCTTCGACAAGGCGATCACCTGCGACGGCAACACGATCACCTACCACTTCAACAAGCCGTGGCCCGACTTCCCGCTCGCGGTCGCCGGTCTGTCGATGATGGACCCGTACCGCCAGGACAAGGACCAGGGCGCGAAGTCGAACTACCAGATGTTCTCGAACGGTCCTTACCGCATCGAGGGCAGCACCTGGAACAAGAACAAGGGTGCGACGTTCGTCCGCAACGAGAACTACGACGCCTCGACCGACTCCACCGACATCCGGATGGCGCTGCCGGACCAGATCGAGTTCAACGTGGGTCAGACCACCGAGACGATCTACGACCAGCTGATCCAGGACTCCGGTGACGCCCAGTACGCCGTGACCAGCCAGCGCGTCCCGCCGGCCTACTACTCGCAGATCGTGGGCGACGTGGAGAGCCGCTCGGTGCTCGTGGCCTCGCCGTACGTCGACTACCTGGTGCCGAACTTCCGGGTGCTCGACAACCCGGCGGTCCGCGAGGCCCTCAAGGTCTCGACGAACACGACCGCGTGGATCAACGCGGGCGGTGGCGAGAAGGCGTACGCCCCGGCCGAGTCGATCGTGAACCCGGCCGTGGTCGGCTACCAGGACAACCCGGCCTTCTCCGGTCCCCAGGAGGGTGACCCCGCGGCTGCGAAGCAGATCCTCGAGGACGCCGGCGTCCAGATGCCGTACCCCCTCAAGTTCACCTACCCGAGCTCGGAGACCGCCGACAAGCAGGCCGCGGCGCTCAAGGAGACCTGGGACAAGGCGGGCTTCGACGTGACCCTCGACGGTCTCGGTGACACCTACTACGACGTCGTGCAGCAGCCCGACAAGGACAGCAGCGTCATGTGGGCCGGCTGGGGCTCCGACTGGCCGTCGGCCATCACCGTCACCCCGCCGCTCTTCGACAGCCGCCCGAACCTGACCGCGAACAGCGACGGCCAGGACTACGGCGCCTACAAGAGCGACAAGTTCAACGCACTGGTCGACCAGGCCGCGAACGCCGCCACGCTGGACGAGCAGACCGCCGCCCTGCAGGAGGCCGACAAGGTCCTCGGCGAGGACGTCGCCTACATCCCGCTGGAGATCGCGCAGTTCTTCTTCCTCCACGGGTCGAAGGTCACCGGCTACACGAACACCCCCGCCTCCTCCATGTACCCGGACCTCGGTCCGATCGGCGTGGAGCAGTGACGGTCGTTCGTCACCGGTAACACCCAGTAACACCCGCGTCGGGTGGCCGCCCAGCGGCCACCCGACGCGTGGGGGTGAGGGCCTCGTCGAGGGGCCCTCACCCTCACCGCCGTCCAGGGGTGCGATGCTGAGACCCAGCACGTCCCCACCGACACGACCCGAGGTGGTCCCTCCCGATGTTCGCGTACATCGTCCGCCGGCTCTTCATCGGCGTGATCCTGCTGATCGTGATGAGCCTCGTGACGTTCATCCTGTTCTTCGCCTCGCCGGTCGACCCGGCGCGGTTCGCCTGCGGCAAGAACTGCTCGCTGGCCCAGATCGAGCAGACCCGCAAGGCCCTGGGCTACGACGACGGCCCGCTGACCCAGTGGACGAACTTCCTCGAGGGCGTCGTCGTCGGGCGCGACTACCCCGACGACCCGGAGCTTCGGAAGAACGCTCCCGAGCTGATCGCGGACTGCGCGGCGCCGTGCCTGGGCTACTCGCGGGTCAACCAGGTGACGGTCGCCTCTGAGATCAAGGAGGCGTTCCCGGTCTCGCTGTCGCTGGCCATCCTGGCGTTCATCATGTGGATCGCCGGTGGCATCCTCTTCGGGGTGATAGCGGCGGTCACCAAGGGCACCGTGATAGACCGCGGGATCGTCGCGTTCTCGCTGGTGTTCTACGCCTTCCCGACCTTCTTCATCGGCTTGTTCCTACTGAAGTTCATCGCGATCAAGTGGGGGCTGGTCGACGTGCCCAGCTACGTGTCGATCGGCGAGGGAGGCGTGGGCACCTGGCTGAGCAACTTGTTCCTGCCCGCACTGACCCTCGCGCTGTTCTTCATGGCCGGCTACGTCCGGATGACACGCGCGTTCGTCCTGGAGTCGATGAGCGAGGACTACATCCGGACGGCGCGGGCCAAGGGCCTCAAGCGCGGCCGGGTGCTGTACAAGCACACGATGCGTGCGGCACTGACCCCACTCGTCACGATGGCGGGCCTGGACTTCGCCGGCCTGATGGGCGGCGCGATCATCACCGAGTCGGTGTTCAACTTCAACGGGCTCGGTAAGTTGGTCGTCGACGCGAACAACACCTACGACCTGCCAACGTTGATCGGACTGGTGCTGCTGCTCGGGGCGTTCGTGATCATCGCCAACATCATCGTCGACGTGCTGTACGCCGTCATCGACCCGCGCGTCCGCGTCGGCTGAGGGGATCAACGTGAGCTTTCTTTCCGTCCGCGACCTCCGGGTGCACTTCCCGACGGTCGACGGCATCGTCAAGGCGACCGACGGCCTGTCCTTCGACCTCGAGAAGGGCAAGACCCTCGGGATCGTGGGGGAGTCCGGGTCCGGCAAGTCCGTGTCGACCTCGGCCATCCTCGGCCTGCATCGGCACACCAACGCGGTCGTCAGCGGCGAGATCCTGCTCGACGGGGTCGACCTGCTGAAGATCAGCGACGAGGACATGCGCCGGCGGCGCGGCCGCGACATCGCGATGATCTTCCAGGACCCGCTGTCGTCGATGCATCCCTACTACCGCGTCGGCAACCAGATCGCGGAGGCCTACCGGGTCCACCACGACGTCAGCAGGAAGGCCGCCCGGGCCCGAGCGATCGAGATGCTCGACCGGGTCGGCATCCCCCAGCCGGACCGCCGGGTCGACGACTACCCGCACCAGTTCTCCGGGGGCATGCGGCAGCGCGCGATGATCGCGATGGCGCTGATCAACAACCCGAGCCTGCTGATCGCCGACGAGCCGACGACCGCGCTCGACGTCACCGTGCAGGCGCAGATCCTGGACCTGCTCCAGGACCTCCAGCGCGACTTCGACGCCGCGGTCATGATCATCACCCACGATCTCGGCGTGGTCGCGGAGATGGCCCACGACGTGCTGGTGATGTACGGCGGCCGCTGCGTCGAGTACGGCTCGACCAAGGAGATCCTGACCCACCCGGAGATGCCCTACACCTGGGGGCTGCTCTCCAGCATCCCCGAGGTCGACGCCGACCCCGAGGCGAAGCTGGTGCCGATCCCCGGCAACCCGCCGAGCCTGCTGAGCCCCCCGTCCGGCTGTCATTTCCACCCACGGTGCGCCTACCGCGAGCGGGTGCCCGGCGACCTGTGCCGGACGGTCACCCCGGAGCTCACGCCGGGCAGCCGGGGCGACGGACACCTCAAGCGGTGCCACCTGGCCAACCCGGAGATCGTGTACGAACAAGAGGTCCTGCCGCAGATCGCGCCGGACCTGGTGGAGGAGCGATGAGCGACCAGCAGCTGCCGACCAGCGTCGGCATGCCGGGTGACAACCCGAAGGGCCGCGGCGAGGACGGGCCCACGGAGTCGACGCAGTACATCGAGACCGAGCGCCCGCACGGCGCGGTGCGCGCGCACTTCGACGCCGAGCCGATCCTCGAGGTCCGCGACCTGCGGATGTACTTCCCGGTCCGCTCGGCCGGCATCATCCGGCGCACGATCGGCCACGTGCAGGCGGTGGACGGGATCTCCTTCCAGCTGCCCAGGGGCGGGTCCCTCGGACTCGTCGGCGAGTCCGGGTGCGGCAAGTCCACCACCGGCCGGATGATCACGCGGCTCTACGAGCCGACCGCCGGCGCCATCGAGTTCGAGGGCCGCGACATCGCGAAGACCTCGGCGCGTGGCCTCAAGCCGCTGCGGCGCGAGGTCCAGATGATCTTCCAGGACCCGTACACCTCGCTGAACCCGCGGCACACGGTGGGGTCGATCGTCGGCGCGCCGCTCGCGATCCACAACGTGGTGCCGAAGAACAAGATCATCCCGCGCGTGCAGGAGCTCCTGGAGATCGTCGGCCTGAACCCCGAGCACTACAACCGCTACCCTCACGAGTTCTCCGGCGGCCAGCGCCAGCGCATCGGCATCGCCCGAGCGCTCACGCTCCACCCGAAGCTGCTGGTGGCGGACGAGCCGGTCTCCGCGCTCGACGTCTCGATCCAGGCGCAGGTGATCAACCTGCTGCAGGAGGTGCAGGCGGAGTTCGACATCGCGTTCCTGTTCATCGCCCACGACCTCGCGGTCGTCCGGCACTTCTGCCCCGAGGTAGCGGTGATGTACCTCGGCAAGATCGTCGAGATCGCCGACCGGGACTCGCTCTACAACCACCCGAACCACCCCTACACCCAGGCGCTGCTCTCGGCGGTGCCCGACGTGAGGCAGGCCGCGATCGGTGGTCGGCGCGAGCGGATCCGGCTCGAGGGCGACGTGCCCAGCCCGATCAACCCGCCGTCCGGCTGCCGGTTCCGCACCCGCTGCGCGATCGCCCAGGAGATCTGCGCCCGGGTCGAGCCGCCGCTGCTCCAGATCGGCAAGCGCCACAAGGTCGCCTGCCACTTCGCGGGCGAGCTCGGCCACCACCCCGACCGGCCGGTCACCGCGCCGCTGCTCGGGGTCGACGACACCGGCACCCCCGACCCGGGCGCGAGCCCGAGCATCGAGGTCGGCAACGACCCCGGGTACGCCGACACGTGGTTCGACCTCGAGCGCAAGACGATGGCCTCCGCCTGACCCGTTGGGTCCGGGCCCTAGCCTGAGCGGGTGGACGAGGGACTCTTCGCGGCGCCCGGTACCGGTGCCCGCACCGGCGGCGGCTCGCTGACGACGAACACCCATGCGTCGGCACCGCTGGCGGTGCGGATGCGGCCGCGCACGCTCGACGAGCTGGTCGGGCAGGCGCAGCTGCGTGCCGCGGGGTCGCCGCTGCGTCGCCTCGTCGAGGGCGACCAGGCGATGTCGCTGCTGCTGTGGGGTCCACCGGGCACCGGCAAGACGACGATCGCGGCGATCGTGAGCCAGCAGACCGACCGCAGGTTCGTCGAGGTCTCGGCGGTCTCGGCCGGGGTCAAGGAGGTGCGGGCCGCGATCGACGCGGCGCGCGCCGAGCTCGCCGGCGGGGGCCGGGAGACCGTGCTGTTCGTCGACGAGGTGCACCGGTTCAGCAAGGCCCAGCAGGACGCGCTCCTGCCGGGCGTCGAGAACCGGTGGGTGACGCTGATCGCGGCCACGACGGAGAACCCGTTCTTCAGCGTGATCTCGCCACTGCTCTCCAGGAGCCTGCTGCTGCGCCTGGAGTCGCTGGACGACGACGACGTCCGCGCCGTCCTCGACCGGGCCATCGTCGACGAGCGCGGCCTGGGCGGGGCCGTCGCCGTGGCCGACGACGCCCTGGACCACCTGGTCCGGCTCGCCGGCGGGGACGCGCGTCGCTCGCTCACCTATCTCGAGGCGGCGGCCGGCGCGGCTCTCGCGCAGGGACTCGAGACCGTGGACCTGGAGACCGCAGAGACCGCCGTGGACCGGGCCGCCGTGCGCTACGACCGCCAGGGCGACCAGCACTACGACGTCGTCAGTGCCTTCATCAAGTCGGTCCGTGGCTCCGACGTCGACGCGGCCCTGCACTACCTGGCCCGGATGATCGAGGCGGGGGAGGACCCCCGGTTCATCGCGCGGCGCCTGATGATCCTCGCCTCGGAGGACGTCGGGCTCGCCGATCCCACGGCCCTCACGACCGCCGTCGCGGCGGCGCAGACCGTGCAGCTGATCGGGATGCCCGAGGCCCAGCTCACGCTCGCGCACGCGACCATCGCTCTCGCGGTCGCGCCGAAGTCGAACGCCGTGACCACCGCGATCGGGGCAGCGCTCGCCGACGTCCGCGCCGGGAAGATCGGCCAGGTGCCGGCGCATCTGCGCGACGCGCACTACTCCGGGGCCAAGAAGCTCGGCCACGGCGCGAGGTACAAGTACAGCCACGACGAGCCGTTCGGCATCGCCGAGCAGCAGTACGCGCCCGACGTGGTCGCCGACGCCGAGTACTACAAGCCCACCTCGCTGGGCGCCGAGGCCGCGATCAAGGAGCGCTGGGAGCGCGTCCGCCGGCTGATCCGGGGCACGTAGCGGCGGCGGTCGGGGGGCCAGGGCGCGCTAGCGCCTGAGCCTCGGGGCCACCACCGCGATAGGGTCGATGACCATGCAGGACTGGATGCTCCCCGCCGTGGCCGTGGCGCTCGCGCTGCTGGCCGTGGGGCTCGCCGGCGCCCTGCACCGGTCCCGTGCCCGGACCGACGACGCCCTCGCGGTCGCACGCGCGGAGAGTGCCGCGCTGCGGGCCCAGCTCGACGCACTGGAGCAGCGGCTCGCCCGCCCGGCGCCCCTCGCCGTGGACGAGTCCGAGTACGTGATCACCCACCTCGGCGAGGAAGAGCCGGGGGCGGAGCCGGCGCGCATCGAGACCGCACTGTTCGCCGATCTGGTGCTCCGGGAGTCCGTGGTCAAGGTGGCGGCGCTGGCGCACGGCCTGCGCCGGGCCCTCGACCCGGAGACCCGCAACCGGATCCGTTTCGAGATGAGGCGTGAGGTGCGGCGCGCCCGCAAGCAGCGCCGCGCCGACGCCCGCCAGGCCCGCCGCGAGTGGGAGGCGCGCCGGCGCGCGGCCGGGGACGTCGACGACGAGGACAACGCCGCATGAGGCGCGGGCTCTGGTTCGTCGCCGGGGCCGGGACCGCCGCCTACGTGATGGTGCGCGGTCGCCGTGCCGCCGAGGCGCTCACCGTCGACGGCCTCCAGGACCGCCTGGGCGCCCTCTCGGTGGGGTTCCGGATGTTCCGCGACGAGGTCGCCCAGGGACGCGCCGACAAGGAATCGGAGTTGCGTGAACGCCTCGGCCTGGTGCCTCATGGGACACCGGAGCTGGAGGGCGGCCGGCACCGGGCCGTCGCGTCCACGACCCCGCCCACGACCCCGACCATGACCCCGACCATGACCCCGACCATGACCCCGCCCATGACCCCGCCCATGACAGAGGAAGGCACCACCTGATGGACACCGCGGAGATTCGCCGACGGTTCGTGGCTCACTTCGAGCACAACACCACCGTCGGGGCGCACACCCCGGTGCCGTCCGCCTCGCTGCTGCTCGACGACCCGAACCTGCTGTTCGTCAACGCCGGGATGGTGCCGTTCAAGCCGTACTTCCTCGGTCAGGAGGCCCCGCCGTACCCCCGGGCGACCAGCGTGCAGAAGTGCGTGCGCACGCCCGACATCGAGGACGTCGGCAAGACCACCCGACACGGCACGTTCTTCGAGATGTGCGGCAACTTCTCCTTCGGCGACTACTTCAAGGAGGGCGCCATCGAGCTCGCCTGGGACCTGGTCACCAAGCCGCTCGCCGACGGCGGGTGGGGGCTCGACGAGGCGCACCTGTACCCCTCGATCCTGGACGGTGACGACGAGGCGCTGGCGCTATGGCGCAAGGTCACGGGGCTGCCCGAGCAGCGGATCCTGCGGCTCGGCCGCAGGGAGAACTACTGGTCGATGGGCGTTCCCGGTCCCGGCGGCCCGTGCTCGGAGATCCTCTACGACCGCGGGGCGGCGTACGGGCCCGACTTCGACCCGGCGACGCTCGGCCCCGACATGCCCGTCGCGCTCGAGGACCGGCTCCTCGAGATCTGGAACCTCGTCTTCATGCAGGACGAGCTCAGCGCGGTGCGGTCGAAGGAGGACTTCGACATCGCGGGCTCGCTGCCGAAGAAGAACATCGACACCGGCATGGGCCTGGAGCGGGTCGCGTTCCTGCTCCAGGGCAAGGCCAACATGTACGAGATCGACGTGATGTTCCCGGTGATCCAGAAGGCCGAGGAGCTGACCGGGCGCCGCTACGGCGCCGACCATGAGGACGACGTGCGGTTCCGCGTGGTCGCCGACCACGTCCGCAGCTCGATGATGCTGATCGGCGACGGCGTCACCCCCGGCAACGAGGCCCGCGGCTACGTGCTGCGGCGACTCCTGCGCCGGGCGGTCCGCTCGATGCGGCTGCTCGGCTACGAGGACCCGGCGCTGCCCGAGCTGTTCCCGATCAGCCGGGACCGGATGGGCGAGACCTACACCGCGCTGCACCACGACTGGGAGCGGATCTCCACGGTCGCGTACGCCGAGGAGCACGCGTTCCGCCAGACGCTGCGCGCCGGCACCACGATCTTCGACCAGGCCACCGCCGAGCTGAAGAGGGCGGGTGGCAGCCGGCTCTCCGGCGACAAGGCGTTCGCGCTGCACGACACCTACGGCTTCCCGATCGACCTCACGCTCGAGATGGCCGGCGAGCAGGGCCTCGCGGTCGACGAGGCCGGCTTCCGCCGGCTGATGAACGAGCAGCGGCAGCGCGCCAAGGACGACGCGAAGGCGAAGAAGGGCCAGCACCGCGACGCCTCGGCGTACCGCCAGGTCGCCGACACCCTGGGCCGCCCGGTGGAGTTCACCGGCTACGACGTGGTCACCGACGAGGCGTCGGTGCGGGGCCTGGTGTCCGCCGGGGGCGTCGTGTCGTCGGCGGGACCCGGCGACCAGGTCGAGGTCGTCCTCGACCGCACCCCGTTCTACGCCGAGGGCGGCGGTCAGCTCGCCGACCAAGGGGTCATCGAGCTCGAGAACGGGGCCCGGCTCGAGGTCCACGACGTGCAGTCCCCGGTCACCGGGCTGGTCGTGCACCACGCCACGGTGCTCGCCGGCGAGGTCACCACCGGGCTGGGCGCGCACGCCCTCGTCGACGTGGAGCGCCGGCGGTCGATCTCCCGGTCCCACACCGCGACCCACATGGTGCACAAGGCCTTCCGCGAGGCGCTCGGCGAGACCGCGACCCAGGCGGGCTCGGAGAACTCACCGGGCCGGTTCCGGTTCGACTTCTCCGCCGTCGGCGCGGTGCCGGAGTCGGTCATGTCCGACGTCGAGGCGCGTGTCAACGACGTCGTGCTCGACGACCTCGCGGTGCACGCGGAGGTGATGAGCCAGGCCGACGCGGTGAAGTCCGGGGCGATGGCGCTGTTCGGGGAGAAGTACGGCGATCGGGTCCGCGTGGTCTCCGTCGGCGACTGGGCGCGCGAGCTGTGCGGCGGCACCCACGCCGGCAGCTCGGGCAAGCTCGGCGTGATCAAGCTGCTCGGCGAGTCGTCCATCGGCTCCGGCGTCCGTCGGGTGGAGGCCCTGGTCGGCAGCGACGCCTACCGGTTCCTGGCCCGCGAGCACCTGCTCGTCGCCCAGCTCTCCGACACGCTGAAGGTCCGGCCCGAGCAGCTCCCCGAGCGCGTCCACGACCTGGTCGAGAGGCTCCGGGGCGCGGAGAAGGAGATCGAGAAGGTGCGGGTCGCCCAGCTGCTCGCCGCGGCCGGCGAGCTCGCCGCGGGCGCCGCGAAGGTCGGCCCGGTCAACGTCGTCGCCCACCGGGCCGACGGCGCGGGCGGCGGCGACGTCCGCGCCCTGGCGCTCGACGTCCGGGGCCGGCTCCCGCAGGGCGAGCCCGGCGTGGTCGTGGTGATCGGCGCCGCCGACGGCAAGGTGGCGGTGGTCGCCGCGCTCAACGACGAGGCGCGCGCCCGCGGGCTCAGCGCCAACGAGCTGGTCCGGGCCGTCGGGCCCCTCGTCGGCGGCAAGGGCGGCGGCAAGGACGACCTCGCGCAGGGCGGCGGCACCGACGCGTCCCGCATCGACGAGGCGGTCGCGCTGGTGACCTCCGAGGTCGGGCGGGTGGCTGCCGGCTGAGGCCGGTGTCGCGATGAGGCCCGGTGTACGGATCGGCATCGACCCCGGCGACGCGCGCATCGGCGTCGCCCGCAGCGACCCCTCGGGCTTCCTCGCCACCCCCGTGGAGACGGTGCGCCGTGGCAAGGGCGACCTCGCGCGGATCGGGCGGATCCTCGCCGGCGAGGAGGCGGACGGGTCGACCGTCGTCGAGGTGGTCGTCGGCCTGCCGCGGTCGCTGTCGGGGGGCGAGGGGCCGGCCGCGGCCAAGGTGCGGGAGTTCGCCGGGCGGCTCGCGGCCCGGGTCGCGCCCGTGCCGGTGCGCCTGGTCGACGAGCGCATGACCACCGTGTCCGCGGAGGCTATGCTGCGCGACCAGGGCCGCACGGGGGGCAGGCGGCGGGCCGTCGTCGACCAAGTAGCAGCCGTCCTGATCCTGCAGCACGCACTGGACACCGAGCGCGCGACCGGGGCCGCGCCGGGCGAGATCGTCGAGGAGACCTAGATGAGCGACGGGCACGACGCCGAGTACGACGACGCCCCGGACGACGCCCCGGACGACGACGGACTGCTCGGCGTCCAGGACCCGGCGTACGACGCCGGCCGGCGACGTGGCCGGAGGCGACGCAGCCTGCCGGGCTGCCTCGCCGTCCTCATCGCGCTCGCGATCATCGTGGGCGGCTTCTACGTCGTGGTCACCTGGGGCATCGACAAGGTGCGCGACCAGTTCGACTCCGCGGAGGACTACCCGGGACCGGGCCGCGGCAACGTCACCTACCAGGTGGTGAGTGGCGCCACCGCCGGGAGCATCGGGCGCGACCTCAAGGCCGCGGGCGTCGTCGCCTCCGTCGACGCGTTCATCGAGGCCGCCAACGCCAGCCCGGACTGGTCGGACCTCCAGGCCGGCTACTTCGCCCTGAAGAAGGAGATGGCGGCCGCGGACGCGGTCGAGGTCCTCGTCGACCCCGGCAACATGGTGAAGGACACCGTGACGGTCCCGGAGGGCCTCCGGGTGGTCGACATCGTCGACATCCTCGCGAAGAAGACCGAGTACAAGAAGGCCGACTTCGAGAAGGTCCTCGACAATCCCGGCGACCTCGGGCTGCCGTCGTACGCCGAGGGGAACCCGGAGGGCTACCTGTTCCCCGCGACCTACGACTTCGGCCCGGACGCGACCCCGAAGTCGATGCTCACCGCCATGGTGACGCGCTGGCACCAGGCCGCCGAGGACGCCGACCTGGAGGCCGCGGCCGCCGAGCTGGGCTACACGCCCGCCGAGCTGATGACGATCGCGAGCCTGGTGCAGGCCGAGGGCCGTGGCGACGACATGCCCAAGATCGCCCGGGTGATCTACAACCGGGTCGAGAACCCCGACAACGGGGTCACGAACGGCCTGCTGCAGGTGGACGCCTCGGTCAACTACGCGCTCCAGCGCTCGACCATCGCGGTCCTGACCCAGGCCGAGATCGACTCGGTCGCGGACTCGCCGTACAACACCTACACGCAGGTCGGGCTGCCGCCGACGCCGATCGAGGCGCCCGGTGACGACGCGATCGAGGCCGCCGCGCACCCCGCCGACGGAAGCTGGCTGTTCTACGTCACGGTCAACCTGCGCACCGGCGAGACCAAGTTCACCGACGACTACCAGGAGTTCCTGGGCTTCAAGCAGGAGCTGCAGGAGTACTGCGCCACCCAGTCCGACCGGTGCTGAGCCGCGGATGCGCTGCGCCGTCCTGGGCGACCCGATCGCCCACTCGCTCTCGCCGGCCCTGCACCGGGCCGGGTACGCCGCGCTCGGGCTCGACTGGAGCTACGACGCCGTGCGGGTGCCGGAGGACGGCCTCGACCGCTTCCTGGCCGGGCTCGGCCCGGAGTGGCGCGGACTGTCGCTGACCATGCCGCTCAAGCGGCGGGCGCTCGCGATCGCGCCGGGCGTCACCGACCGGGCGCGGCTGGCCGGCGGCGTCAACACCCTCGTCCTCGAGGGCGGTGCGGTGGTGCTGGCCGACAACACCGACCTGCCCGGGGCGGTGGCCGCGGTGCGCGAGCGGTACGACGGGCCGGTCACCTGCGGGACGGTCCTCGGCGGCGGCGCGACGGCGGCCGCCACGGGCCTCGCGCTGGTCGAGCTCGGCGCCCGGGGGTGCGCGCGAGCAGGCGCACCCGCCAGATCGGAAG
>NZ_JASEEQ010000011.1 GCF_030019515.1 Nocardioides sp.
CTCACTTCACGACGCGCTCACCAGGCCCAGTTCATCGGTGGATCGAGGCTAAGGGGCATGGCAGGCGGTTACAGCAGGCGGTTACGGGCGCGGGGCGGGCATCCCCTTGAAGGACCGCGTCCGCGTCGACCAGCACCAAGAGCCAGCGGGGCCGCCGGCAACCAGCAGCACGGCCGGAGGACCTGAGCACCCAGGTCGACACTGCTGGATCGGCGTGCCCGTCGATGGCTCTCAGCCTCGCCCCGGTCTGCTCCTGGAGTGGCGTCGTGCGGGACACCTCTGGGAGGGCAGGGTCGTCTACGTGGCGCAGCTGCGGCCGGGGCGCTGAGCCACGGTCGAGGAGTGGGTGCCGGCCGAGCTGCTCAGCACCGAGTGAGTGGCGTCGTGTCTGCCAACCCGCCGAAGAACGACGCGTGGCGGCCGTACGGCGACGTGCGGTTCGTGCTGATCCGGACCCCGGGTCGGCTCAAGCCGTCCCGGGACTCATCCTCGACTGGAAACGTGAGGGGCGTCGCTGGGAGGCCTTGGTGGTCTGGCATGACGATGCCGCGCTCAAGCCGGTCGTGAAGATGGACTGGCTGCGGGTCGAGGACCTGATCCCGGTCCCGGTCGACCCGAACTGGACCGGCCAGGTCGGCTAGCGCCGCTCGGTGAGACCGAGATCGGCCGGGGCGCCTGCAAGCGTGGCGGCCAGGGAGTCGGCGACCTGGGCGAGCCGGGCGTAGTCGAGTGTGTCCGGGGTGTCGGAGTCGCGGTGGTAGTGCGGGCTGCGGAGGGTCGCGGTGCCGGTCAGCAGCACGGCAGGGATCCCGCGGCGCCAGAACGGCTCGTGGTCGGATCGGTCGAGATCCATCAGGAGCGGGTTGACCCAATGCGTGATCCGCTGGCCGCGGCCATTCCAACGCGGGTCGCGCAGCTGGGCTGCCGGCAGACCCGCTGTGGTGGCTGCGCGCGCCCAGCAGGCCGCGAAGGCCGCCGACGATCTGCGGTGGACGGCCAGCAGGAAGTTGCCGCGGTGCTCGTTCCCGCGCAGCTGGCGCGCCAGTGCCGGGAACCGGAGGCCAAGGCCGGCAGGGAGGCGTTGGGTCCGCGGCCGCTCGTCGAAGAAGCCGACGGCGTCGAGGCACACCACCAAGCCCGGGCGCGGAAGCGTCCGCGCCAGTTCGCGGGATCCGAGGTGCCACAGCTCCTCGAGGTCGACGAGCGCGATCACCACGCGGTGGTCGCGCCCTCGCAGCTGACGAGCGACCTCGAGCGTCACGGCGACGCCCGAGGCGTTGTCGTCGGCTCCGGTACTGCAGCGGACGGTGTCGAGGTGTGCCACGAGCAGGACGTCGCCGGCCTGGTGGCCAGGATGGCCGGGTGGCGTCCCGAGCAGGTTGACGCCCTCGAGGTCGGACATCCAGCGCATGGCAAGGGGCGAGACCGGGTGCCCGGCGTCAGAGAGCCGCAGCGCCGGCCGCCGGCGGAAGATCCGCTCCTCCACGGTCCAGCCGGCCTCATCGAGCTGTTCGCGGCAGTGCGCCCGGGCGGCCTGGAGGCTGCCGGGCACGTCGCGGTGCCGCGGCGTCGGGCAGAGCGCGTCGACGTCGCGGCGGAGCCGCAGTTCGCTTGTCACGAGCAGCTGGTCAGTTCGCCCAGCTGAGCAGGTCCGGCGGACCCTCCAGGACGCGCTCAACGCTCACGGTCCAGATCCAGTCGACGCAGACGGCCGGCGCGGCCGGGGGGTCGGTCAGGTTGATCATCGGTGTTGCCTCCTTGTCAGTTCAGCAGCGTAGGCGCGGACACCGGCAACATCGGGTTATCCACAGGGGCCCGGTTGGGCTCATCGCCGAGGCGCAGCGGCCGGCGCGATCGAGTTCGGGATCTGGCCCTGCGGCGCGCGCACCGGTCCGGGGACGAAGGACTCGTCGAGCTGATCCCTCGCCGCGGCGGCCGAGTAGGCGTGGGTGGTGAGGTCGGTGATGACCTCCTGAGCGGTGGTGACGATGCTGGCCTGGCCGAGACGGATCAGCTGATTCACACCGACTGAGGCGGCGCTAGTGACGGGCCCTGGGACGCCCATGACGGGTCGGTGCAGGGCCTCGGACCACCGGGCTGTGCTGAGGGCGCCGCTGCGGATGGCGCCCTCGACGACCACGGTGCCTTCGGCCAGGCCGGCGACGATCCTGTTTCGGGCGAGGAACCGGGCGCGGGTGGGCGCGGTTCCCGGTGGCGCCTCGGCGACGACCAGGCCGCGGTCGGCGATCGCCTCGAGTAGCTGGGCGTGCGCGACCGGGTAGGGCCGGTCGACCCCGCAGGGCATGACGGCGATGGTCGGGCCGCCGGCGAGGAGGGCGCCGCGATGCGCTGCCTGGTCCACGCCGTACGCGAGTCCGCTGACGACGGTGTGGCCCATGGTCGCGAGGTCCCGGCTCAGCTCCGTCGCCTGGTGTGTGCCGTAGCTTGTCGCGGCGCGCGACCCAACCACGGCCACGGCGTTGGCTGCGAGCTGCTGGAGGTCAGCCGCTCCCCTGATCCACAGTCCGACGGGTTCGCCGCCGCGATCGTGCAGTGCGCCGGCGCCACGCAGGCCCGCGAGCTGGTCGGGCCATTCGGCATCGCCGGGGATGACGAACCGGATGCCCTGACCGGCGGCCTGCTCAAGGACCTTGGCGGGATCGACGTGAGCGAGCTCGTGGCCGATGGTGACGCCCCAGTGGTTCTCCACCTCGCCGGCGGCCTCGAGGTAGTCCAGGACCTTGACGGCGCCGAGCTCGCTGACCAGGCCGGTGACGCGCAGGTCGCCGGGCTCGATGGCGCTGCTCAGCTTGACGCGGGCCAGCCTGTCGGCGTCGTCGACGTCGGCGTGCGGGGTGCTCATGACGCCTGCTCGTAGGGTCCGAACAGCCAGCAGCTGGCCTCCCAATGGGTGAGGTCCAAGATCTCCATGTCCGTTACGCCGGCGAGCCGGAGCGCTTCCCTCCCGTTGCCCAGGAGGTCCAGTGCCTGCCAGACATCGCAGGATTGCATCAGGAGGTAGACGCGCTCCCCCACCTTCTCCTCGTCGCCCAGGAGTGCGTCGTCGTCACGCGAGAACTCGAAGGCCACGTCGGCGCTGAGCCTGTTCAGCAGCTGCGCCGCTTCAACTTGCTCCTCGTTGCAGCTGGGAGTGGGGCCGGTGAGCCGCGCAACCAAGAGTGCGCTGAGCAGATGCACCAGCGAAGTTGCGGTGTCCCAGGGAATCGCGAGCTCGACTCGCGAACTCTGGGGGTTCTCCGGGTAGTAGGGCTGGCCTGCGTAGTGAACGGCAGCGCAGGCGACAGACTCTGCGAACCCGGTCTCCTGCCACCGGGGAATTTCCTGCTGGGGCAACGGAGTGAACGTGCCACCGTCGTCGACGACGAAAACCGGCCCGGACAACAGTTCGACGGTGCGTCGCAGCCGTTCCGCTGCCTCCGACCACGTGATGGGCACGCCGTGGCGTGCAACATTCCGGGCGACCTCCGCCGCGCTCGCGAGCACCCATTCATCGACGTCGGTGCGAGGGGTGCTCATTCCTGGCCTCCCCACAGCAGGTCGAGGTCGGGTTCGTGGATGACGTCCAGGCGCTTGTCGGGGGCGTAGGCCGCGGGCTCGGGCACGACCAGGCGTCGCAGCTGTCGCTCGGTCGCACTGTGCTGCACCGGGGTGGCGTCGTCGTGGTTCATCGCGGTCCTCCTCAGCGGCCCGGGGCCGGGCGGTCGGTGACGGGCTGCGTGCCCGGGATGTCGCGCTGCTGGCCGGGTGGCTTGGGGACGAAGGACTCGTCCAAGTCGGCGGCGATGTCGCGCATCTGGGTCTGGTATCGCTCCCACTCGCGGGGGTGGATGCCGTTCTGCAAGGCCGAGGCGACGATGGCGGCCATGGAGTAGGGCCGGTCGACGGGCACCTGGTCGAGCGCGCACCAGGCCTTGGCGCCGTCGCCGTGCAGCCAGCCGGCAAAGCCGAGCATGGAGGCCGGCGCCGCGCGGACCTCGTCCGGGCCGCGGCGGGTGAGGTCGGTCCAGATGGCCATGTGGGAGGTGGAGTTCTCCCGACTCATGTCCTCCCAGAGCGCGTCCCGGGTGCTGATCGTCTCCAGGGCCACCAGCATCCGCGCGCCGTCGACATCGGAGAGCCGGTTGCCGTCGGCGTGGAACTGCTCAAGCCGGTCCAGTGCCCAGTCACGCTCCGCAGCGGGCGTGCTGGCCGCGGCCGCCGCTCGAGCCGCGGGGAGCAGCTGGGCGATCGGCTCACGGTCGCCGACCATCGAGGCGGCCAGGGACTCGCGGCTGGCGGCCGGCTGGGCGGCGCCGGTGATCACGGTCGCGGCCGCGATCCGCTCAGCGGTCGACGGGGTCTGCAGCCCGGTCTGGCCGGTGTTGAACTCGCGCCAGCGCTCGCCGTCGGACCAAAGCCTGATGTGGGTGGTGATGCCGAGGTCTTGGAGCCGGTTGGACAGGTGCTGGCTGGCCAGCTCGGCGCTGCGGCGGTCCTCGGTGATGCAGATGATGGCCAGGCGGGCACCGGGCCGGGCGTGGCGGCCGTACGGGCCGCTGAGTGCGTCCCAGACCTCCTCGCGATCGGTGGCGGTCCGGGGCAGGTCAACGCGGGTGATCGGCAGTCCGGGCCGGAAGGGCACCAGGACGATCGACTCCTCGGGCTTGAAGCCGAGGACGTGCGGCACCGCGGCGAGCAGCTCGTCCGGGGACTGAACGACGAGATCCATCGGAGTGAACCTCCTCAGCTGGCCTGGGCCGCGTGCGGGGCGCGGTCGATGCGCGCGGACACGTACTTGAGCGAGATGCCGACCTCGCCGAAGCGGTTGTCGACGACCACGACGTCCTTGGTGCGCTTCTCGCCGGTCTCCTTGTCCGGCCAGCTCTCGGTGCGCTCGAGGCCGTGGACGAAGATCGGGTCGCCGGATCCGCAGCTGTCGTGTACGTGGGTGGCGGCCGAGCCGAAGATCTTGACGTTGTGGGCGGTGGGCTCGTCGCTGACCCACTCCCCCTGGTCGTTCTGGACTCGACGGTTGACCAGGACGCGGCAGGTGACGAACGGCTTGTCCTCCCGGGTGTGGTGCAGCTCCGGTGCCTCGGCCAGGTTGCCGGCGAAGGTGACGGTGGTGGACATGGCTTCCTCCTAGGTGACTGCGAGACGTTGATGGGTCCCGCAGTCACCTAGGTGTCATCCAGGCCCGGCAGCGATCACATCGGGCGAAGTTGTTTTCCATCGCTCGAGCCCGGCTGGCGGCGCAGCGGGCCCGGGGCACGCAGACGCGCCCCGACCGGCTCTCGGGTACCGGATCGGGGCGCTGGGAAGCAGGCTAGGACCAGGTGCCGACCCAACTGCGGGCGTCGTCGTTCCTCGCCGGCTACCGGGCAGGCCGGCGGCGCGGCGGTCGGTTGCTGAGCTTCTGCGGTGGCGGCGGCAGCTCGCGGCCCAGGCGCCGGCGGGCCTCCCCGGCCGCGAGGATCACTGCCTCCTGGGCGAACGCCGAGCGGGCGAGCATCCGGCCGAGCTCCTGACGGTCGGCCACGAGCGCGTCTTCGACTGCCTCGATGGTCGAGGCGGGCAGGTCGTGCTTCTTGTTAAAACTCTTGCGGGTCACGCTGACCAGGGCGGGATGCTTCGCGCCCGCGGCCGCGAGCTCGGCCCGCTGCTGCGGTGAGCGCCGGGCGTGGAGCTCGAGCGCCTGGGCGAGCCAGCCAACGAACGAGCCGGGTGAGTCGGCGTCGGTGTCCAGGTCTGCGAGGTAGGCCGATCGTGCGAGGTCCCACACGCCGGGTTTCCAGTAGATCCCGACCGGGATCGTGGTCTGGCTCGTCACCTGATCACTCCCCTGGTCTCCTCCGCCGGCGTCGCGCTGCAGCGGCTAACACCAACGACGCTGCATTCCCGGTCGGGGCCCTGCGCAGCCGTTCCCACCCTCGCTCGACTCCTTCCGTTCCAGCCAGCTACGAGGTGCAGCTGCGCCGCGCCGCCGCAGCGGAGTCCGCGCCCGGTGAGGCCGGGTTTTCCCCGCCCTCGCCGGGTGCCCACCTTTCCACAGGTCCGCCCTGTGGCCCGGTAGGCGTCGGCCCCCGCTGGGAGACTTAGTCCTGTCAGTTCTTTCTATTCTACTCATGGAGGACAGCCGCATGACCGACACCATCCAGACCCCCGCCGACACCGCCACCGACGAGGCCTCCGAGGCCGTACAGGCTGAGGAGTTCCTGCACCTCGACCCCGCCGAGATCATCATCGGCACGAACGTCCGAACCGACCTGCGCCCCGACCACAAGGAGTTCCGCAAGTCGATCAAGGAGCGCGGCGTGCTGGAGGCCGTCACGGTCTACCGCAACGAGGACGGCCAGTACGTCCTGCTGCGCGGACAGCGCCGGACCGTCACCGCCGCCGAGGTCGGCACCCCCACCGGCCTGATCCCTGCCCGCGTCGTCCCCCAGCCCGCCGACGCCGACCGGATCGGGGACCAGATGGTCGAGAACATCCACCGCGCCGGGATGCGCGAGCCCGAGATCGTCGCAGGCGTCGAGCAGCTGGCCCTGCTCGGCGTCAGCGCCGCGCAGATCGCCAAGCGCACCAGCATCGACCGCCCGACCGTGAACGCCGCTCTGGTGGTCACCAAGGCCGACCAGAGCCGCAACCGGCTCGACTCCGGTGACCTGACGTTGGAGGAGGCCGCGACCTTCGCCGAGTTCGAGCACGACCCCGAGGCCGTCGAGCGCCTGGAGAATGCCAAGCGGAGGCGTCGCTCGCTCGCGCACGAGGCCCAGCGGCTGCGCGACGAGGCCGCCGAGCGCGAGGCCGACGCCGCCGAGGTCGAGCGGCTGCGCGCCGAGGGTCTGCCGGTGCTGAGCGCCGAGGAGGTCGCGGAGGCCGACGAGGTGCTGCGCATCGAGCGGCTGGTCACCGAGGGCGGCGAGTCGCTGCCCGAGGAGGAGTGGCCCAACGTTCCCGGCGCTCACGTCCAGGTCGTCAAGGAGCGGGTCTACCCCGAGGACGAGTACGACGAGGAGCACGAGGACGACGCGCCCGCCGAGCCCTACCAGCAGTACGTGCCGGTGTGGGGGTCGTCACCGACCTCGACGCGTCCGGCCTGCGTCGTCGCGGCGGCGGGTCCAGCAGCACCGCCAGCGCCGACGACGGCGGCGAGAGCGAGGAGGAGGCCGAGGCCCGCCGCGAGGAGCGCCGCCGCGTGATCGCCAACAACAAGGCCTGGGCGAGCGCGGAGACGGTGCGCCGCGAGTGGCTGGCCACGTTCGTGGCCCGCAAGACCGCCCCGAAGGGTGCCGAGGCCCTGATCTGCGAGGCCGTCGTGACCGGCCACCACTCGCTGAGCAAGGCCATGGACCACCGGCACCCGATGCTCTTCACGCTGCTCGGGATCGACGTCCCGACCGGCTACTACGGCGCGGGGTACGAGGAGTGCCACAAGATCGCGACCAAGGCGAGCACGCCGAAGGCCGCGACCATGACCACCCTCGCCGCGATCGTCGCCGCGTGGGAGGCCACGACCGGCAAGCACTCGTGGCGCAACCCGAGCGCGTGGGACGCCCGTGTGCTCGGCGCGCTCGTGGAGTGGGGCTACCAGCCCAGCGAGGTCGAGCGGATCCTGCTCGGCGAGGAGCCGCAGCCGAGCACCGAGGACGACGCCGACGCCGACGCCGACGCCGACGACGAGGCCAGCGACAGCGCCGCCTGATCGGCTCCCCTCCCCCTGAGGGCGGTTCTTCCTGTGGAGAACCGCCCTGAGTGGAATTCAGTTCGTTTGATCCGCTACCCGGGAGGACCCCGACATGTCACACGAGATCGAGACCCACGGCACGCAGGCCGCAGCCGTCTTCGCCCGCAAGGACGCCTGGCACCGCCTGGGCACCACCGTGCGCGACCGCGCGTTCACCGCCGAGGAGGCCATGAGGCTCGGCCACCTGGGCGGCTGGGACGTCCGCAAGTTGCCGCTCACCACCGCCGAGGTCAGCGAGGGCGGCGTCACCCCGATCGAGGTCCCCGGCTTCGCTACGGTGCGCACCAACCCGTTCACCGGAGCACCCGAGGCGCTCGGCGTCGTAGGCGGCGGCTACACCCCGCTGCAGAACGAGGACCACGCCGAGTTCCTGAACCTGCTGGCCGACGAGTCGGGCGCGATCTTCGACACCGCCGGGTCGCTGCGCGGCGGGCGGCAGGTGTTCATCACGATGCAGCTGCCGGACTCGCTCACGGTCGGCGGTACCGACCGCGTCGACCTCAACATCGCCGCGCTCAACAGCCACGACGGCACCAGCGCGTTCCGCGTCCTCGTCACCCCGGTCCGCGTCGTCTGCGCGAACACTCAGAGCGCGGCCCTGCGCAACCACGAGTCGTCGTTCTCGATCCGGCACACCCGCAACGCCAAGGCCGCCGTGCAGGCCGCCCGCGACGCGCTCGGGCTGACCTTCACCTACGTCGACGCGTTCCAGGTCGAGGCCGAGCGGCTGATCCAGCAGACCATGACCGACGCCGCGTTCGACGCCCTGATCGACGCCACGTTCGGCAAGGCCGAGGCGAACGCCACCAAGCGAGTCCGCGAGACCGAGCGCCGTCGCCGCTCCCGACTGCACTGGCTGTTCGCCGACGCCGACACCCAGGCCGGCATCCGCGACACCGCGTGGGCCGGCTACCAGGCCGTGGCTGAGTACGTCGACCACTACGCCCCGGTCCGCACCAAGGGTGACGAGCACACCGCCCGCGCCACGCGCGTGCTCACCAGCGACGACCCCGACCGGATCAAGCGCCGCGCCTGGACCGCGCTCGCCCCGGCCTGACCGTTCCGCCAGTTCCTCCGGTGGCGGGCTGAGACCCCGAGTCCGGCCCGCCACCGGCCCAACCGAAGGAGGAGCCATGACCGACACGACCACCCACGCCAGCGCCGCCCCGACGACGCCCGACAGCACGCCGGTGGAGTGGCACACCGCAGACGCCGACGACCGCTGGCCGGGCCGCTGGACCGCGCACACCGCCAGCGTCCACGCGCACGGGCGCACGTACCTGATCCGGATCACGCCCGGCGACCACGCGACCTACCTCGCCCCGGGGCTCTACGCCGACATCGACGGCGGCTACGGGCAGCACTGGGCGATCAACACCCGCACGCTCGACGAGGCCAAGCGCCGCGCAGTCGAGGACGTCCTGCGATGAGCCAGCCGACCACCACGCCCGCCGACGTCGAGGCCAGCGCCGCCAAGGACCGACACACGCTCAGCGAGACGGCCTGCGACCTGATCGTCATCGAGCACCGGCTGCGCGACGTACGCCGCTGGACCCCCGAGACCGCCCGCACCCACCTGGACGCGGCCCTGGCCAGCGTCGCCACGGCGCTGGACGCCCTGCACGCCGAGCACACCCACCGCACCACCGAACAGGAGCAGTCATGACCAACGACGCCGCTTCAACCACGACGGTGATCAGCGAGCGCGACCAGCGCCGCATCCGAGCCGCCATGTCCGCGATGCCCTACGCCGCCACCGAGCGGGTGCCCAAGCCGTGGGTCGCGATGGGCGATGCCGTCGACGCCGATGCCGTGGTGGCCTTCCTCCACGGGCTCGCGGAAGTCCTGGGCGAGGTCGCCGCCGAGAGCGACAAGCACCGGCGCCGACTGTTCTCCCTCGAGGCCGACGTGGAGGCGTTCCGCCGCCTCATCGGCACCGCGCCCGCCGAGGTGACCCCGTGAGCGCGCACATCGAGTGGCTGGCCGCTCGGGAGACCAGCGTCCAGGTGTTCACCCCGGGCGAGGACTGGGTGGGTGCCGGTGAGCATCGTCAGCCGGTGCTGACGCTGGCCGGTGACGACGTGGTGGCGATTCAGGGCACGCCCGCCGAGTTGCGGGCGCTGGCCGCCCGGATCACCGCCGTGGCGACCGCCGCATCGGGACGCCTCGACCTCGCCGCTCGGGAGGGCCAGCCCGCATGAGCGACGACGCCACCATGCGCGCCCTGGAGGCACGCGCCACCCCCGGCCCCTGGACTCCGGACGGTGACAAGATCCGCGCCACCGCCGCCGACGCCCTGCTGCCCGACAACATCCTCGTGCCCTACTACACCGGCCACGACCACAGGCTTGGCCTCAAGACCACCGGCCACGCCGCCGACGTCGAGTTCATCGCCGCCGCCCGTGACGCGCTCCCCGACCGCCTCGACCGACTCGACCGCATCCGCGACCTTCACGCCAAGTGGGGCGAGCAGTCGCCCGAGGACGCTGACGGCTACCTCGACCTGTGGGAGACACTCGGGCGGCTCCTGGACGGGGAACCCGCGTGAGCGTCCACGCCCTGCCCGCCTACCAGTCCGCGTACTTCACCTGCGACTTCATCGGAGGGAAGCCCGGGCACCGTTCAGCCTGTCGCGCCGCCACCACGGTGCGGCTGGACCAAGGCGACCTGTTCCTCACCGCCGATTGGGCCGACCCCCCGGAGGGGTGGATCAGCCACGACGGCGGGCACCTGTGCCCCGACCACACCGCGCGCGTCCCCAAGGACGGGCAGGTCTCCTCTCTCACCTTCCACACCACCGCTCACGAGGCGTGACCCTGTGGTGAGCGCGGCACCTCCCGCAGCCGCCTCACCACAGGGTCAGCTGGTCCCCTAGCAGCTCCTGGAGCCGCGCGAGGTCGTCGGCCACCAGCTGCGGGTTCTCACGCGCGAGGTCGCGCAGTTCCCGTGCCCGCTTACGTGGCCCGCGCGGGTCGGCCAGCGGGCTATAGGGCAGCCGCCGCTGCACGGACCACTCCCGGCGGTTCTGCGCCGCGCTCGACACCACGACATGTTTCGGTGCGATCCGCTGGCACAGCGGGTTGTGACACCGATGCCCGAGCAGCCGCGCCTCCGCGAGCGCGTCCACCCCGTTCATCACCGCGAACGCGAACCGGTGCGCGATGATCACCCGCCCCGGCGCGTACCAGAACCGGCCATGCCCGCCGCCGTCCGTGCGCTCACGATCAGACCGACCGGACACCGCACCGGTCCACCACAGGCACTCGCTCCCCGGCACCGTGGCAACCTTCGCCCGGTACCGCGCCAGCACGCCCGGGTCGGCAATCGCCGCAGCGACCGCAGCGAGGCCGGCGTCATCCAGCCGACGAACCGGCACCCGCTCCCCCACTCCCAGCACCGGCGACCGCCGCAGCGTCGCCCGCCTGCGCGCCGTCACGCTCGCCGCCCTGCTCGCTGCCGTCGTCGCCCTGGGACCCACTGGCGAGCCGCCGCAGCCGCGTCGCCTCGCGCACCGTCACCGTCTCGCCGCACCACTCGACGGCCTCGCCCAGCGACAGGCCCTCCCGCTCGGTCAACTCCCGCAGCGCCTCACCGGCACGCTTCTCGGTCTCAGCCACCGCCGCATCGCGCTCACCGATCGCGACCATCACCCGCTCGGCCAGGCCGATCACCCGGCGCTCCCGCTCCTCCCGCTCCTTGCGCCGCTTCTCGGCCATCTCCCGCGCCGTACGCCGCGCCTGCTGCTTGATCGTCTGCTGACTCATCCGGTCCTCACTCGTGTCGACATGGACTCTGACAGTCACCTACGACATTTCCCGGTCCCCGAGCGATCACCGAACCCCAGAAACCTTCAAAACCGCTCCCCCAGCGACCCAGCCCAACACCGTCCAGCCCAGCCGATCCGAACCCGACGCCCCAGCCGTCACCGACGCACCCCAGCGTCCCCCCAGATTTCCGCGAACTCCCAAGTGCCACACACCTAGTGCATTCCCGGTTCGCCGAATAGAAAGAACAGACGTAATTTCGCTGCGAAATTGATCGTTCCCAGGCCCCGGTCGGACGTAGGTGCCCGTGACGATGAGCCTCCACAAGCTGACGGCCGGGTCGGGGTACGACTACCTGACCCGCCAGGTCGCAGCGATGGACGCCACCGACAAGGGTCACGTCGGGCTCGCGAGCTACTACACCGAGAAGGGCGAGACTCCCGGCGTGTGGGTCGGGTCCGGCATGGCGGGCATCGAGGGCCTGAACGCCGGCGACATCGTGACCGCCGACCACATGTCGGCACTGTTCGGCGCCGGCCACCACCCCCTCGCAGACCAGCGGATCAAGGAGCTGGATCTGCGGGTCGGTCGCGCCGACGTCGCGAGCCCGACCGAGGCCGACTACAAGGCGGCCGCTCGTCTCGGTACCCCGTACAAGGTCTACGAGAACGACGTCAGCGCCTTCCGGGTCGAGGTCGCCAAGCGCCTCGCGGCCGTCAACGAGGTCGCCGGGCTGCCGGGCGACTGGCCGGTCCCCGCGCAGGAGCGGGCACGGATTCGCACCGAGGTCGGGCGTGACTTCTTCCGGGCCGAGCACGGCCGCGAGCCTGCCGACGCGCGCGAGCTCGCCGCCACGATCGCCAAGCACTCGCGGCCCAAGACCAACGCCGTGGCCGGATACGACCTCACCTTCTCGCCGGTGAAGAGTGTCTCGGTGCTGTGGGCACTGGCCGACCCCAAGACCGCCGCGGTCATCGAGCGCGCCCACCAGGCGGCGATCAAGGACGCGCTGCACTTCATCGAGACCAAGGCGCTGTTCACCCGCCAGGGCACCAACGGGATCCGCCAGGTCAACGTCCGCGGCCTGCTGGCCACGGCGTTCACCCACCGCGACTCCCGCGCCGGCGACCCGGATCTGCACACCCACGTCGCGGTCGCGAACAAGGTCCAGACCCTCGACGGGAAGTGGCTGGCGATCGACGGCCGGCTGCTCTACAAGGCCAAGGTCTCTGCCTCGGAGACCTACAACACTGCGCTCGAGCGGCACCTGGGCGACGCGCTGGGGGTGCGATTTGCGGAGCGCCCGAATCCCGACGCCCGGAAGCGGCCGGTGCGCGAGATCGTCGGCGTCGACCCCGACCTCAACCACCGCTTCTCCAAGCGCCGCGTCAGCGTCGAGGCCCGCCGCAAGGTGCTGGCCGCCGAGTTCCAGGCATCCCACGGACGCCCGCCGACACCGATCGAGACGCTGCAGCTGGCCCAGCGGGCCACGCTGGAGACCCGCGACGCCAAGCACGAGCCGAGCTCGCTGGCCGAGCAGCGGGAGGCCTGGAACCGCGAGGCGGTCGAGGTCCTCGGCTCACCGCGAGGCCTCCAGCAGATGCTCCACGGCGCACTCAACCCGACCGCCGCCGCGACCGCCCCGGTCGCCGACGCGGCGTGGTTCGCCAAGATCAGCGATCGGATCGTGACGACGATGGAAGGCGGCCGCGCCACCTGGCAGTACTGGCACGTCTACGCCGAGGCCCAGCGCCAGGTGCGGGCCGCCAACGTGCCCACCGACCAGGTCAGCACCGTCGTCGGCCTGCTGGTCAGCGAGGTTCTCGACGGCCGCTCGGTCAGCATCACTCGCCCCTTCGACGAGATCTCCGAGCCGCCCGAGCTGCGCAAGCTGGACGGCGCCTCGGTCTACACCGTCGGCGGCGTCCACCTGTTCACCTCGAGCAAGGTCCTGGCCGCCGAAGAGCGCCTCGTGGAGGCCGCCGGCCGCCGCGACGGCTACGCGGTCGAAGAGCAGAACGTCGCCCTGGCTCTCCTGGAGTCCGAAGCCAACGGGGTCACCCTCAACGCCGGCCAGGCCACCTTGGTCAAGGAGATGGCCACCTCCGGCGCCCGGCTGCAGCTGGCGATCGCGCCCGCCGGCTCGGGCAAGACCACCGCGATGCGGGCGCTCGCCCAGGCCTGGACCGACGGCGGCGGCAGTGTGATCGGCCTCGCCCCATCAGCCGCGGCCGCCGACGCCCTACGCCAGTCCATGGGCTCCCAGATCGACACCCAGACCGACACCCTCGCCAAACTCACCCACTCACTCGAGCAGTCCCAGGTCACCGGCGGCGAGGTGCCTGACTGGGTCGCCGGCATCGGCCCCCAGACGCTCGTGGTGATCGACGAGGCCGGCATGGCCGACACGCTCTCCCTGGACATCGCCGTGCAGCACGTCCTCGAGCGCGGCGGCAGCGTCCGCCTGGTCGGCGACGACCAACAGCTCGCCGCGATCGGCGCCGGCGGCGTGCTGCGCGACATCCGCGCCACCCACGGCGCGCTGCAGCTGACCGAGCTCGTCCGGTTCACCGACCCGGCCGAAGGCGCCGCCTCGCTGGCGCTGCGCGAGGGCAAGGGCGAGGCGCTCGGGTTCTACCTCGACCGCGACCGGGTGCACGTGGGCGACCTGGCCACCATAACCGAGGACGTGTTCGCGGCCTGGCAGGCCGACCGTGCAGCGGGGCTGGATGCAATCATGCTCGCCCCGACCCGCGAGCTGGTCAGCGAGCTCAACCAGCAGGCCCGCGCCCACCGACTCGAGGGGGCCGACCCCGCGAGGCCCGGCCCGGCCCGGCGCCTGGCCGACGGCAACGAGGCCAGCATCGGCGAGCTGATCATCACCCGCACCAACGACCGCAAGCTGCGCACCTCGGCCACCGACTGGGTCAAGAACGGCGACCGGTGGACCGTCCTCGACCTCCACGAGGGCGGCGACCTGACCGTGCAGCACACCCAACACGGCCGCACCGTCCGCCTCCCCCAGGAGTACGTCGAGACCTCCACCGAGCTCGGCTACGCCTGCACCGTGCACACCGCCCAGGGCGTCACCGCCGACACCATGCACGGGCTGGCCACCGGCAACGAGTCGCGCCAGCAACTCTACACGATGCTCACCCGAGGCAAGAGCGGCAACCACGTCTACCTCGAGGTCGTCGGGGACGGCGACCCGCACTCGGTGATCCACCCGACCCTGGTCCGCCCGCTCACCCCGACCGACATCCTCGAGTCGATGCTGGCCCGCGACGACGCCCAGCGGTCCGCGACCAGCCTCATGCGCGATCAGGCCGACCCCGCCACCCGGCTCGGTGAGGCAGCCCAGCGCTACCTCGACAGCCTCTACGTCGCCGCCGAGAACGTCGTCGGTCCCGATGTCGTCGAGGCCCTGGACAGCACCGTCGACCAGCTGCTCCCCGGACTGGCCGATGAGGCTGCCTGGCCCACGCTGCGCGCCCATCTGCTGCTGCTTGGCGCAGCGGGTGAGAACCCCGTGGAGGCGCTGCGGACGGCCGCGAGCGACCGAGAACTGGTCTCGGCCGAGGACCGCGCCGCGGTGCTCGACTGGCGGCTGGACGCCTCCGGCATGCGCAACGCCGGCACCGGCCCACTGCCCTGGATGCCCGGCGTACCGGAGCGCCTGGCCGACGACCCGCACTGGGGTGCCTACCTCGACCAGCGCGCGCACCTGGTCGACCAGCTCGCCGACGAGGTCCGCGACCGGGCCGCGGCACAGACGTCGCTGCCGACCTGGGCGCAGAACGGGATCCGACCCTACACCGACACGGTGGCCGACGTCGAGGTCTGGCGAGCGGCCATGCAGGTCCCCGTCGACGACCGTCGCCCGACCGGCGCGCCGCAGCTACAGAAGGCATCCTCCACCTACCAGCGACGGCTCAACCGGCGCATCACCGGAGACCACACCCCGGCGCTCACGGAATGGCGCCAACTGCTCTACTCGCTGGCCCCGCAGGTCCGCGGCGACGAGTTCACCCCGCTCCTGGCCGAACGGCTCGCGGCCATGTCGCGCGCCCGCGTTCAGGCCCACCAACTGCTCCGCACCGCCACGGCGACCGGCACTGCGGCCGGACCTCTTCCTGATGAGCACGCCGCGGCGGCGCTTTGGTGGCGCATGGCACGCCACCTCTCGCCCGCCGTGGCCGCCCAGGTCGGGGACGGCTCTCACGGCGAGGGGGTCACCACCAGCTGGGCAGCGCAGTTACCCAAACTGCTCGGCGAGGAGCGGGCCGCCCACATCCAGGCGAGCGCCTGGTGGCCCGCGCTGGTCTCCAATGTCGACCACGGACTGCAGCGCGGCTGGCAGCTCGAAGCCCTGCTGTCGGCCGGGTCCGCCCTGCCCTCCGACGACGTCGACGAGTGCCAGGCGCTGGTGTGGCGAACATCGATCGCCCTCGAACCGATCCCCGACCAGCACGAGCACGACTACCACTTCGACGAGCCGCCGGTGGACATGTGGGACGGCGTCGAGCCCGACCCGGCCACGTTGGTCGACCACCCCGACGACATCGAATGGCCGCTCCCGCACGACCTCGAGGCCGACGGCGACCACCTGGTCGACCAGCCCGAGCCGGACGAGGCGATCGACCATGTCGACGTCGCCCCGTCGGCGGCCGACGACGTCGACGAGGAGCAGTTCGTTGAGGGCGACCTGACGCTGGCCGCGTACATCCGCGACCTCGGCGGCACCCCGCTCGAGCCGACCGACGCCGACATCCGGCTCATGTACCAGCGAGCCGATGAGTGGTACTCCTTCCCCGTCACTCGTGAACGCATGATCGAGATCAACGAGATCACGCAGGTCTTCTTCGAGTCCCGTTTCGCCGACTCGTGGGGTCGCGACTACCTCACCGGCCGGTTCGGGATCGACCTCGCCGGCCACGAGCACTTCCGTCCCGGACAGGCGCCGGCCGGGTGGACCAACCTGGTCGACCACCTGTGCCACCGTGGCGTCAGCGGCGCCGAGATGTTGGCCACCGGGGTCGCCACCACCGCCAGCACCGGCCGACTGATCGACCGGTTCCGGGACCGAGTGATGTTCCCGGTGGTCCACAACGGTGCGGTGCTCGGGTTCGTCGGCCGACGCCGACCTGACCTCACCGACGCCGACAAGGGCGGCCCGAAGTACCTGAACACCGCCGACACCCCGCTGTTCCACAAGGGCGCTCAGCTGTACGGCGTCGTCGACGAGCACCTCGCCGAGGGCGCCGTCCCGGTCATCGTCGAGGGCCCCATGGACGCGATCGCGGTCACGCTGGCCAGCGCCGGCCGCTACCTCGGCGTGGCCCCGCTCGGCACATCTCTGACCGACGACCAGGCCTCCCAGCTCGGCGGAATCGGCCGCGACCCGATCGTGGCCACCGACGCCGACCTCGCCGGCCAGGTCGCGGCCGAGCGCGACTTCTGGATGCTCACCCCGCACGGTCTCGACCCCGGCTACGCCCGCTTCCCCGAGGGCCTGGACCCGGCCGACCTGCTCGCCCACCGCGGCCCCGCGGCACTCACTGCGGCGTTGGGCAGCGGCCAGAGGCTGGGTGACCAGCTGCTCTCCGAGCGACTCGACAACCTCGCCCCCGAGCAGGCCTGGGTGGCCGCGATGCGAGTCCTCGCAGCGCGGCCGAGCCGCGCCTGGGCACCCGGCATTGACCAGGTACGCGCCCGCCTTCAGCTCGCCCAACTGCAGGCGCGCCGGGACCTGCGCGACGCGGTCAAGACGTGGGATGCCGACCCCCGCAAGGCAGCCCAGACCGAGCTGCACAACAGCAACGAGATCCGCGCCCGCCTCGAGGCCGCTTCCGCCAAGTCGCCGGCGGAGCGGTGGGCGCCGCTCGCGTGCGAACTCGACCCGCGCCTGGTGGAGCAGGGCGACTGGCCCGCCACCGCGGCGATGCTGCAACAGGCCCACGAGCAAGGCCACGACGTCAGCGCCGCTACCAGCGCCCTGGTCGCAGCAGCACCCCTGGGCGACGCCCCCGCCCGCGAACTGCGCTACCGTCTGGTTCGGCAGGTTGGACTCGGCGAACACGACGCCGAATCCACCGACCGTGACGCCCCGAGACTCCGGCGCTACGTGGGTACTGGACAAGAGCTCGGCTCTTCGAACCCAGTGCGCCGCGGCCGTCGCCGGTAGGCCCCGAGCACAGGCGTGAGATCTACAACAAAAGAGCTGTCGGACATGCGAGGCAACCGCGTGCAGACCTGCGACATTGCGGCCCAGAATGACGCCAACTATCGAAGCCGAGACGTCCGCGACGCGTAGCGCACTATGGGCCAGAAGCAGCGATCAGGTCCGCGAAGTTCGTCTCGAGCTGCGCGGCCGTATCACTCACGGAGACGTCCCAGAGTTCGGCCAGCGCCGCGATCGCATGCTCCACGTGCCAGGGATACGCCGGAGCGCCATCTGTAGAAGCGAACGGCCCATCCGTCTCGGTGAGAATCCGCGTCCGGGGAAGCAGACGCAAAATCTCACGACTCTTGGGCGTCTGTAGCATCCCCGGCCCCACGCTGAACCAACAACCGGCTTCGACCGCGGCCTCCGCTTGCCTCGCCGTCCCGGTGAACCAGTGCAGAACGGGAATGCCCGCCTCAGGGGCCGCTTCTAGCGAATCTAGGACGGCCGCGACGGCAGACCTACTGTGGATGGAAAGGACTCGGCCGCCAGCATCCGCGCATGAGCGCAAGATGTGGTCGAACACCCGACGTTGAGTCTCGCGGGACGCCGCGAATCGCCGGCTGCCGTCTAGGCCGACCTCGCCGACGAACCGGGTCTCTGCGACGAGCTGGTCGAACAGGCCGAGCTCATGCTCACGCTGACCTGCCAGCTCCGGGTGCAAGCCGAGCGCGGTCTTCACCTGGGGGCAACCTTGGGCAAGCCGGCTCGTTCCACGAAAAGCTGTCGGCGTTGTTGTCACAGACAGCACCGCGATACCGCGCCGCTGCACCTCGGCAACGACTTCGACAGCGTTCCGATACAGGTCGAGGTGGCAGTGCAGGTCCACCGTCACGTGACCCCGAGGCTCTTGTGCAGCGAACCAAGTTCCTGAATGCCCCGCTTGAGCATTTGTCTCGTCGCGTCGCGGTCACCTACCGGCACGCTCGCGAGCGTTGCACCGAGCCACCGATCGAAGCCCTGGTCCTGGACCATGTTCAGTGCTGTCGCAACCGAACGCACGTCATCGAAAGCAGCATGTGACTCATCCTGCTGTCCCAGCGGCCCGAACACGTAATCCGTCGCATCAGGCTTCCCCCACCGCACGAAAGCCGCCCGCCGGATCTGACACGGCAGGCACCGCCCGCAGTGGGTGAACCCGTACCTTTGATACCTTCCGCAGCTGGTGCTCTGGTGAGCTAGTTCAAGCAGCAGGATCTGGTCTTGGCACTCCGTGAGCATCTCGCCCTTAGTTTTGAACCTGTATGGGTTCGTCAGGTCCACTTCGAGGCCGACACCGTCTAGGACCTTCTGAACGAGGTCTACGAACCGCGGGTGGACCGTACGAGTACTCAGGCTGCCGACGCGCATCGGCGTGAGCGGTGGGTTGATGGCGATGTACCCGTTCTCATTGACGAATAGGTCGACGGTCTCGCCCTCGCTGTACGCCTTCAGCGAGGTCGCGACGAGGACCCCATAAGCGATGAAGATCAGCGACCGGGCGCGCTGCGATCGTTCCTTTGGCCCGCCGATGTTCACATTGTGGTTCAGGTTCAGGACCTTCGCACCCAACTTGGCTGCAAACGCCTTCTGGTTGACTCGATCTCCGGGAACCGTGTGGCTGACGAAGTACGGCACCTTGTCGGCCTCGACTAGGTCGATACCGCCGATGAGGCTATCCAGTCCTCCGGACAGCAGGGCGACACAGTCAGCGGCTGGCGTCTGGAGCCGCTTTCCCTTCGGTTTCACAAACGGGACAGATCCGGAAGTGAAGGTGAAGCTCCATCGGTCGGTGGTCAGGAACGACAACGCATCCTTGATCCGGTCTGCCTGCGTGCTCCACAGGTCCGGGTCCGAAACCGGGACCTGGACCTCGAACTCCCTGGTCCACCCATCCGGACTTGAAGAACGCCACTCGGCGAAGTCGGCTGTGACTGCGGCCAGCGCAATGGACGCGAAGTCCCACGCGAGGGTGGCAGGAGATAGACCGGCTCGTCGGACGGCAGTGAGCATGGCCGCGCCGGCGGTCATCGTTCCAACGTTGCTTGGTCGTGCGTACAGCGTCACATTCACACCTGGAGATGGCGCCGTCTTCGTCGTGTTGCCGCTCTGCTGGGCCAGGGTGGCGAGTTCTGCCGTGACCTTCATTCGGTGTACTCCTCGAAAACACGGCAGCTGTCCTTAAGAGCAGCCTGAACAGTTTGGGCAACGGTTGCCGGGGTCAACTCGGCACCGCTGGCCAACTGGGCCCGGAAGGCGGCCCCGACGACCTCGGCCATGTACTCCTTAATCTCCTGCATGCGCTTGAGGCCCAGCGCTGCGCTTGGAGCCTTGCCCATTACCTGCTTGCCAACATCGAGTTCAAAGCGCTTGAAGACGTCGTTGGCAACGAACTTCTCCAAGGCGTACTCGCGCTGCTCGGGTGTGAGGTCGAGCAGATCGGCATCAGGGAACTCGTCGAGGAGCTCGGTGAGAGCTTCACTCACGGCCTCGCGGGCCGACTCGACGTCTTGCGTGCCGTCGTGTGGGCGGACCGCCTCAACGACCGCGTCCATGATCTCGTTCGCCGACTTGCCTACGAACTGCGCGCGGTCAAGGGGGGACCCGGGTTCGGACGGGTTGAGGGCCCGGCTCAGGCCCCAGGCGGTGTTGGCGGTCCCGGCCATCCGTCGCGCGAAGGTCGTGGAGCCGCCGTACCCGTTGGTGATGTAGTGCCCGACCCCGGCACGCATTGCACCCATGTCACCCGACTTCGCGAAGTTGCCGAGTTGTCGTCTGGTCGAGACGAACCGGCGCGGCGGCGAAAGGTCACTCGGCGGCGGAACGTTGGGCTGCTGCGCAGGAGGCTGGTTCCCGTCCTGGCTCTGCTCGTCGTCGGGGGGAACCGAGTCCTCTGCCCACGGCGGGACTAGCGATACGTTCGCGCCTGGGCCAGTGCTGCTTTGAGAGGTGCCCACGCCCTACTTCCCCTTTTCCGAGGCGATGGCCGCCTTCACGGGGCCGGCGATCTCCGAGCTCTCAACCCACGCCGCCATTACATCGGCGCCCCAACGGGTCGCAGCGACCCGCGGCACGATCGCCGCCTTGATGTGGCCGTGCGGTCGCCCGCCGATGAAGGCCGCGAGCTGCGACTCGAGGTTCGACGTGTCGGTTGAAATCTCGATGAGGGCCACCAGGACGGGCGGGGCACCCCACTCCTCGATCCGACGGGCAACCTCGAGCAATTTGTCGAAGATGCGCTGCTTGTCCACTGCCGATAGGCGGGAGATCTGTTCTCGCAGGCTCGCCGCCTGACCAGGCTGGCCCAGAAGGGCTTCAAGAATCTCGGCCGCCTCTGCCGAGATTGAGGCGTCATCGGTGATGACTGGCAGGTGTTCACGACTGACGTACATCGCGCCGCGCATGTCGATGTCGCTCAGGGGCGGTGCGAGCGCAAGCCAGTCCTTGGCGAACTCCTCGTCCCAACCAGGGAGGTACTGCGGCTCGACCGAAGCCACCTCCGCGGGAGGAGTCTTCGATTTGCTGCCCTTGGACCGCGCAGCAACGTCTGGAGCCTTCGCACCGTCCGGCTTGTCGGGCCCTGCCGTCGCGGCCGACCCGTCGTCGCCCTGAGGATTGTCCTGCCGAGGCTCCATCGCGGCCAGGAACGTCGGTCTGCCGTCCGGGCTGTTGTTGATCGCGGCAGCGAGCTCGTCGTACAACTTCTCAGGCGCCAGTCGCTCGAACAGCAGGAGCTTCGCCAGTACATGTTCGTCGACGGTGATGCCTTGGCGTGTCGCGACGCCCATCCGGACGGAGATCGTGTTCAGAAACCGCTTGATGAGCCTCGGGTTGCCAGCGATCGACGAAGACGTCATCAACCTCGTCAGCCGCTCGGCGGTATCGAGCTGTGCGACCAATTCCGGCTGCAGTTCCACATCAAGGCCGGAGACGAACTGGCGGTCTACCCGGCTACCCTTCCAGGACTCCCGCAACTGCTTGCAGATCGCAGCACGGATCGTCTCCTTCTGTGGAGCGGTCAGCGAGCTCCCCTCTACGTAGAGCAGGAACATGTACGCCCGGACCTCCTGGGTTCCCAGCGTCGGCACCCGGATGGGGATCTGGATGAGCTTGTCGAAGTAGTTCGTGACCAAATCGTCGTCGGGATTGTCGAAGTGCTTGCGCACCGCGTGCTTAATCATCTTGTCGTCAGCGGCGATCACAAATGCGGTTCCTTCTAGGAACAGGAAGAGGCGGATCGCCTCAAGCGTGGACACCGCAGTCTCCGGGAGGCAGCGATCCAGGTCGTCAATGAGCACCACCAGCGTCACACCCATCGCGGCAAGCGTCTCCTCAAAGGACGTGCGCAGCGCAGCGATCTGCTGGCGAGGGTTCAGCGGGTCGTCCTCCCCCTTAATCACGCCCTTCGCTTGGTCGACTACCTGTCCGACAGCATTTTCGCCATCCTCAATGAGGTCCCCGTCGACACCGCCCTTGCCCAAGCGCTTGGCCAAAGTGAAGACCTGGCCCAGCAACCCCACAGGCGGCAGCCCGAACGCCAACGCAGCCGCGGATCCGGCAGTCAGGCTAGCGACGCGGAACCAGTCCACGCGCGCGAGGAACTCGCGTGCTTTGTCACCGCCCGTCTGGCGCTCGTCTGCAACGCAGACCAGCTCGCTCGCGATGGCATCGAGCAAGGCAGCTCGCGCATCGTCGTAGCCCTGGTACAGCCACGCGTTGAACTCAACGAAGACGTACTTCGGTTTGAAGTCGTCGTCCGAGACGCCGTTGGCCGATGCGTCGTCACGGTCGCGACGCTCCAGAGCATCGCGGGTCTGCGTGACCAACGACGACTTCCCGACACCCCACGCCCCTGAGACGCCGATCGAAAGCGGCTTGCCGCCCGCCTGTTCGATCAACTCAACGACCGAGTCCGCAACGCTACCGAAGTTCAGATAGTCGACCTTCGTCTCCGCATCGACCCACATGAGTCCGTTCCTCCTCTGTCGACGCTCCTACCGTTCGGCGGTGCAGCCGCGGTCACTCGAACCTTCGCAGGAGACAGCCGGATACTGGACTCCGACTCAGATCATGCAGCGTCTCGCTACGGGGCGCCCACGCTACGCCGCGTTTTGCCTGCCTGCGCCATGCGCTGCCGCGGTGGCGCGCATGGACCTGGATGGGCACGTCATTCCGCATTCGCTCGCTTGTCCGCAGGTTGGGCGCGGGTGCGCACCCGACATGTGGCATCTGGACCCGCGTACCCAACCTCGCCCGCTACCTCAGATCGTGCCGTACCCAGGTGCCGGAACGGTGAAAACGTTCTCCACCCTCAGCAGCAGGTTCGGTTTGTCCATGCTGAATGACAGCCGCGCGAGTGTGATGTTGACGTGTGGGGACCCTGTCTCGACGAGGGTGTAGTTCTGGCCCAGCTCTAGCTCTGCCTCGCAGACACCCCGTCCGTTGGAAGCGGTGGTGAATTGCGAACCCTCGATGACCGCGCCCGCTGCGTCGTGAACCTCAAAGATGAAGCCTGCCCGTTCGAACCGTTTGCTGGGATCGTTCGGGTCCCTGACGATCTTGTTGACGGCCACTCTGCCCGTCTTGTGTTTGTGCGGCTCGGTGGGCTTCAGCGTGGAGGCGATGCCCTCCGCGTTATACGGCGGGACGAAGAAGATCCCACTGTGTTGCATCTGAACCAGAGGCCCGGATGCCGAGCCGCCGCCCATGAGAGCATCCGGTCCCGCGACGGTGCCGTCAGCGCGTGGCGGGAACTGCTGGTTCATCATCCAATCGTTGAATACGGCGTCAAATTGATTGGGCGTCGCTTGGAACGAACAGAAGTGAAGTCCCACCTGCACCGAGCCGTTGACGGCTTCGACAAACGGCATGCCCCGGCGGAATATCTCGTTATCATCATGGTGTCCACGTGGGCCGGCCTTCCGCACGTGCGCGTTCGGCGGGAGTGAGTCCGGGACGTCGGGGCTCTCTTCATGCGGGTCGGACCCGGGCGGCAGGTCCAGACGCGTGCCCTCCTTGTTTCGCCCCATCACTGCGTCACGGGTGGCATCGTCGCCGAGGCTCGCGAAGGCTGACGGATTCTGCAGGATCTTCATCGTCACCATGTACGTGCCGCCCTCGGCCCAGACCGGCTCGTCTGGTTGCCCGCCATCCCGGTGTACATACACCACCTGAGTCCGCTTCGATGACTTCACATTGCGCACTCCGTCGCGGTATCCGAAGGGCTCCGTCTCGTCGACACGCTGGTACCCACGCTCCAGGCCCACGCTCTCGATGACGGGAGTGGCCATGAGTGCCCGGAGCAGTTCTTCGACACGGAACTCCATCACCGACGCGACGTAGAGCAGCGCGTCGGCCGGCATCTCGGGAGCGCCGCCAAACCTCGCCGTTGGCGGACTCGCTTCAGGCGTGAAGCCTGCGGGGCGCTCCAGCGGGATGCCGAGGGCCGAGAGGCGGTCAAAGAACGAGGGGGCAAACCCCACGGCGACTGAGGCGAGCTTCCGTCCCTTTGATTCGCCACCTATTGGTTCTTCGCGGACCACCAACGCGTCGACGGCTTGATCGAGTGACGCCAGCCAGCCCTGTACCTGCTCGGCAGTGATGTCCGGCCGCAGCCGTATCGCTACGAAGTAGCCACAGGTCTGGGGATTCTTGTAGAGAACCTCCCGATCATCTTCCTTGCTGGGAAGGACTCCCTTTGCCTGTGCCATGTCGCCCCGTCTCTCATACTGTCGGTGACCCCCAGCGCGGGTATCCGCGCTTACTTCACGGTCCCACCAGCGCAGCGCAAGCGCGGGTATCCGCGACCATTCGGCGTGTCGCGGCTACCCGCGCATGGCGGCAGCGGCATGCTCACGGCATGCCAAAGACGAGCAACAAGCGAAGCCGTCGAGGAACTGACGTCCGCCAACGTCGTCATCAGGTCGGTGTTCGACTACTCCCCGAAGAACTGGAGAAGCTGCGTCGGCTCGCAGAGCGTGACGGGATCTCGCCCGCCGAAGTGCTCCGACGTTCCTTTCTCACCGAGGCCTGAGGACCAGATGCGACCGGACCGTGACCTGGGGGTGACTAGGACAGGTAGCGGTCGCTCCGATCCTTAGTCCGTTTCGGTAACATCAGCCCCTCCGCCGTCGCGGTATCAGGTACCGCGACGATCGATGCGCCCCGCATTCGGATGCACATCTCGTTGATCGCCAGGCCGTGCGAAGGCCTCCGGTTCTGCCGTGATCCGCTAGTGAGACGCTCCGTTCAAGCCGTCCGGATCTGGCGCGTACCGCGCGCACAGTCATGCCGATTAGCCGACGTGCCTTCACCGAGCGCTCCCAATGGGATCTGCTCAATAAGTGGTCCACTGGCTGACCTAGGTTTTCACGGGTGTCGACGGCTCCGCCCGTCTCGGTCACCCGTCGATGCCGAGTGCCTGCTTCGCGAGGGCGAGCAGGATGCCGCTGGCCGTGCCAGTCGCGATTTTGTCAGCGCTTTCGTACAGGCGCGCGGTGGCCCGCTGAGCGAGCGTGGGGTCGGCGCCCTGCTCGGCGGTCTCGATGTGCAACAAGTCTGCCCGGTCGTCGTCCGTGAGATCGAGGTCGGACTCGATGGCGCGGATCGCGGCGGCGAAGGTCTTGGCGTGCTGCAGGTTGAAGTTCGAGACATTTGCGGTCGCCGTTGCGCCGGGCGCGGTGGCGGTCGCGAAGACGTTGCCGCTACCGGCCATATTGAAGGTGGTCGTCACGGCCTGCGGGACCTGCTGTGCGCTTTCGGCCGCAGCCACCCCGCCCGCGTCTATCGCCTCGCGGCCGGCCCCGGTGATCCACATCGCCGCCGGACCGCCCCACGCCTCGATCGTCCCAACTAGGCCGCGGCTCTTGAGGTGCTTGATGGCCGCGTCGACTTCCGGACGACTGAACGGCTGCAGGTCGCTTGCACCCTCAAAGGTGGCCGTCCCTGGCCGGATTCCTGCGTCGGCATCGGAGTTAGCGTCGAGCCAGCTGAGGAGCTGCTCCCGGCATTCGGCTCGGCGGAAGCCGCGGTTATTGCGGCGCTCGCGCATCGCCTCCACGGCCGTCCGTCCTTCGGGGAGTATGTGGTAGCCGCCGGAGAGGCGGCTCTCCATCTCGATGAGCGCCCGCAGTCGCAGGCTTTGACAGGCCGAGAGCGCCTGTTCCTCGCCGAAGCGTTCGTAGAGTGGGCCAAGATTGGCGGGCTCGCGCAGCCGGCCCTCGTCGTTGTCATAGATGTGCTCGAGGATCTCGAGCTCGAGCTGCTCCTGCGGCGTCATCGAACGGTCCCCCTGAGCGTGGTTGTCTTGCCGCAGACGCTAGTGGTCGGGACCGACATCGCGAGCGAGTTCCGCGTGCCAGCCGGCGGCAAGTTGCGTCAGCAGGCGACCGCTTCACGCCAACGTCCTGACCGTCGGCCACGAGCCCGACCGCCGCTATGCGCTCGGCGCAAGCCGGTCAAGAGCGTCTCGGTGCGTCCGGATCTAGCCGCGATTCGGGTGCGACGCTCCAGCCGCTGCTCTTGTGTGAGTCAGACACGTGGACCTTTCTGCGTCCGGGTCCGCGGCTCGGCGCCTGGGTCGAACTTGTCGTCGCGAATCTCACCAGTGTCGAGGTCGACCAGGCCAAAGCGCGGCTGCCCGGGCGGCTCCTGCTGGTCGCGCGTGTGTCGACTGGCGGGCAGCGCGTCGACGTCGAGCGCGAAGGCGTCCTCACGGCGATGTGCGTTGGTCTCGGCGATGTGCTCGTTGTGGCGCGGCCTGCCCGGCCAGCGCGTGTGCTCGTCGTCGCAGTGAGCGCGCAGCCGGTTGCGCATCCGGTCGGCGAACGCGGGCAGGCAGTAGCGATGCCACTCCTCGAGCGCGTCGCTGGTCTTGGCCAGGCCGGCACGCCGGCGCTGGTCGGCCAGGGCCGCGATCTCGTGGACCAGGTGCGGGTGCAGTGGCCAGCAGTTCGGGATGAGGCCGGCCACGTCCCACGTGTAGTCGTGGTTGAGCCAGATCACGACCTCCTCGAGCCACTGCCACAGGTCGTGCCGCAGCGCGGGGTCCAGGCAGGTCGCCGGTTCCCAGGGGCGGGGCAGCAGGGTGTGGTTGCCTAGAGCCTTCTGCTCATCCTCGGTGCCGTTGACGGCGATGTGGAGCTCGCGGTAGGCCAGGCGGACCTGATCCCCGGGGACTGGGAACGGGTAGACCATCGGAGTCGGGTTTGACCGGCGGGTCTGCGGATCGATGGTCACAGTTCGCTCCCATCGTCGACGAACCCGAGTCGGCGGGCCTCGACCAGGGCGGCGGTGGCTCGGGCCTCAGGGGCGATGGCCATGCGCCGGTCGTTGGTCAGCCGCGCACGCAGGGCGCGCTGATCGGCCAACAGGCGTTCGCCGGTCCTGCCCTCCACACACCGGGTCAGCTTGGCGATGATCGGCTTGCCGTTCTCGGCGATCACCAGGGCCTGCCGCTCGGGCAGCTGGCGGACCTCCTCAGGCCTCATGATGGGGATGTCGTCGCCGGAGAAGCTGCGCCCGCCGCCGTTGAACCCGCCGCTGGAGTGGGAGACGCGGCCGATGCGGACGGTACCGAGCAGGTCGGAGATCTCCTGGTTGAACGAGACATCCTTCGAACCACCGAACATGACCAGGGCGTTGGTGAGTCCGAGCAGGGCGCGGGCCTCGTGTTCGCCGAAGATGCTCGTCAGCTGCGGTCGTGTCTGGGCCGCCCAGATGAAGGAGAGGCCCTGTGCTCGCTCGTTGGCCATCCTGGTGCGCAGTGTCGGAAGCGGCGCGGTGGAGGGCAGCTCGTCGAGCACCGAGAGCAGCGGCGGGCACAGGCGGCCGCCCCATGGGGAGTTGTTGGCCAGCAGGAGGCCTGTGTCCAGCACGTGCTCGGCCACCGCGGTCATCAGCGGGCTGGCCGAGGCGTAGGGGTCTTCGCGGCCCAGCAGGTAGATCGTGCCGCTGCGGCGGATGACGTCGGCCAGATCGGTGGCCGGGTGTCCGGCGCTGGGGATGCACCGGCGCCGGATGTCAGCCTGGAAGAACAGCGACACGGCCTGCTGGACGGTCGTCACGGTGTTGCCTGCGGTGCGGTCGTCGCCGTTGAGCGCCCCGTGCAGGAGTCCGTGCCAGAACGCCTCGGCGTGCGGGTGCCGGCGCAGGATCTCCATTGGCTGGGTGGCGGCGCCAGGGTTGGCCACCCACTGCAAGACGTCCTCGAGGGTCTTCCCCGTCAGCGCCGCGGCATGGAAGTAGCCCTGCAGGACCTTCGCGGATTCGGCGGCGTAGAACCGGGCCGCCTCGTCTCCGGTGCCGCCGTTGATCGCACCCTTGACGGTGCCGGCGGTGAAGGCCTTGGCGCGCCGTTCGGCGACCTTCGGATCCACGCAGCCGGCGATCGGGTCCCAGATCAGCTCGTCGACGACGCCCTCGGCCAGGCCGAACGGGTCGAGTACGACACAGGGTCGGTCGTCGCGGGACCGCTCGGTCAGGCTGAGCAGGAGGTCCTCCACCTTCGTCAGCGTCACCAACGCGGCTCCCGGCGCGCTCAGAAGGGCCGGCGTGAGCAGGTCGAGGGTCTTGCCGGAGCCCTGGGGGCCGATGACGCCGGCGGTGCGGTCCCACGGCACCCACAGGTCACCGCCGCGGGGCTCGTGGGCGCTGCCGATGCGCCAGCCGACGTCCCAGGGGTCGAACCTCAGCTTCATCGCTCCTCCTTCGTGAGCCGGCGGTCGAGCAGCCAAGGGCTGAGCCCCTGGCCGAGCGCAGGCCCCGGGCGGTCGGTGGCGTCGCCGGCGGCGCGGTGCACCGGCTCGGTGGCCGCGTGCTTGCCGTAGAGGTCGGGTCGGACGATGCCGGCGACCTTGCGGAGCCGGGTGACGCCCAGGAGCTTCTTGGCTTCGGCGGAGGTGGCCATGCCGCGCATCCGTCCGGGACCCCAGCGCTGGTAGGTGTAGACGCCGACCCAGATGGTGGCCGTCAGCAGGGCGATCTCGGTGAGGGCGAGGCCGGTCCACACCAGGCCACGGCCGGCGAGGCCGTCGGGGGTCGGGCTGGGCAGGCCTGCATCCGCGTGGCCGGTGAGGACACCGGGCAGGCTGGTCCAGAAGGCGGTCCCGATCGGGGAGGGGAAGGTGCCGGCATTGGCGTCGGGCCAGGTCCAGCCGGCGCCAGCGAGGAGGTTGGCGACCGAGCGGCCGAGTTGAATGCCGATGACGATCACGAACAGCGTGGCCAGCATCACCGCTGTCGGGATCTCCCAGGTCCAGGGGTATGGGTCTCGTCGTCGCTCACGCTGCACGCGCTGTCCGCCTCCTTCTGTGTGTCTGGCTGGTCTCCTATGTCCCGGGGAAGGTCGGGTGCGATCACGCGGCCTGTGTCGGCCGAGAGGCGTTCTGGGCGAGCCACGTCGACGGGTCGACGTTGTCGGAGCCGTAGATGGAGCCGTTCTTCAGGTGGACCTCGAAGTGCAGGTGGCAACCGGACACGTTGCCCTCCTTGCCGACCTGGCCGATCGGTTCGCCGGCGGCGACGGTCTGGCCGCGGCTGACGGTGACGGTCTGCATGTGGGCGTACCAGGTGGTCAGTGACCCGGCACCGGTGGTGACCTTGACCAGCTGCGGGCCGGCCCAGCCCTCGGTGGTGTCGATCTCGATGGTGCCGGCGTGGGCGGCGTAGACGGTGGTCCCGCATGGGGCGGAGAAGTCGGTCCCGGTGTGCCAGTTGGACCAGTAGGGGCCGGTCTCGTGCCAGTTGTGGTTGTCGGTCCCGACGTACTGTGACGGCACCGGGTAGACGACCTCGTCGCACGCCGCTCCGTCGAGGCCCACGGGCTGCAGCCAGGCGCCGGGCTTGACGTTGATGTGGACGTGATTGCGGTGATTTTCTGAGTCGCTGCCGCGGTCCTCCATGGGCCGCCAGCCCTCGGATGCGCGGGCGACGGACCAGATCCGCTGGTACCAGATGATGTAGTCGATCCTGAGCTCACTGGCGTGGGCCTTGGCGTAGGCCGCGAGCCGGTCGCCCTGGGCCCGGCCTGCGGAATTCAGCGGGACCATGAAGTCAGCGGCCAGCCCTGCGGGGTGTCCGTTGGGGTCGGTGGCGCTCTCGCGGTAGCCGCCGACGGTCTTGATGTCGAACATCGGGCCGAGGACGTTGACCAGCTGGGTCAACTGCGGCTTGACCGGGCCGAGGTTGTAGTTGGTCTCCGTCGCGACGGCGCAGCCGGCGCTGCTGCCGGCGGTGGTGGCGACCACCAGCGGGTGGTCGGCGATCTTGCTGGTCTGGGTGCTGTTGTCAACGCTGGCGTTGGCCCAGGTGAGGTTGGTGCCGTAGACGTGGTCGATCGGCGCGTCCTTCTTGGGCACCTTGCACGGCTCCGCCGACCCGCCGAAGCCGTTGCTCAGCTCGGGAGTGAGGGCGCAGTGGGAGGCGTTCTGACCGTCCTTGCCGTCGTTGAAGTCGCCCAGGATCACCGCGGGGGTTCCGGTGCCGGCGAGGTCGGTCATCGTGGCCAGCTGACGACGCAGCGCCTCCTTGCGGTGCGCGGCGGCGTCCCCGTTGGTGTTGGCCGGGTTGTGGACACTCCAGACCCAGATCACCTGACCGGCGTTCGGGCTGTCGGCGGCACCGGTCAGTTGGACCAGGGGCATCCCGACGTCCTTGCCACCGAAGTAGGGGATGTCGACGAGGCGGGCGTCGGTCTGCTCCCACTCGTTGCGGTCCCAGATGACCCTGTTCTGCGCCTTGCCGGTGGCCGGGTACATGCCCCACTTCGCCGCGTACCGCTCGGCCAGTGCCGTGGCCTGGGGGCGGTGCACTTCCTGAAGGCCAGCGATGGTGACGCCGGTGTTCTCGATCGTGCGCATCGCGCCCGGGAGTCGCTTGTCCCAGGTCTCGTAGCCGGCCTTCTCACCGCCGCCGCCGGGCTTGCCGTCGGTGTGGCCAGCACCGAGCAGGTTGAGGGTGCCGACTGTGATCGGGTTGACGGTGTCTTCCTGGCAGTCGGCGACGTTCGTGGTGGACCCGTCGTCGGGCAGGTCGGGCAGGTCGCCGCCGAGCAGGTCGGCGATGTCGCCGGCGACGTCTTCCCACTGGGCGTAGGCGTCGGGGTAGCCCGAGATCTGGACGGCCTGTGCAGCTTGGGTGAGCGGCATCTTCGACCAGCCGGGGATGTCGAGGAGGCCGGGGTTCGCGGTGTGCTGGGCCTTGCCGAAGAAGGCGCGGGCGGCCAGGACGGGGTTGGTGATCTCCGCGCGGCTCCCCCAGCCGGCCGAGGGGCGCTGCTGGAACAGGCCGCCGGAGTCGCGGTCGCCGCCGGTGAGGTTGACAAGCTTGGACTCCTGGATCGCGGTGGCGATCGCGACCTGCAGGCCGTACCGCGGGATCTCGAGGTCGCGGGCGACCTGGGCGATCGTGATCGCGTTGCGGGCCTGCTCGGCGGTCAGCGCCGGGTAGTTGGATGCGAACCGCAGCCGCATCAGCTGGGACAGCACCTCGCCCGTCGGTGGCCCCTCGGTGGCGGTGTGCACGGCGGGCACGGCTCCGTCGCCGGTTTCGGTGTCGGTGGTGGGCGCGTCCTCGGGGCCGGCGCCGTTCATGGCCAGCCGGGCGGCGATCCAGTGGTGGTCGGAGACCATGGTCCCGGACCAGCCGCGCTCGAGGCGCACGCCTTGGTGCTGGGGGAAGAAGATGAAGTCGACGGCGTGGTTCTGCCAGCCGTAACCGGCGGCCTTCATCTTCGCCGCGGCCGCCCACGGGAGGTTGGTGTAGGAGGCGTGGGTGTTCATATCGCCGCCGATGAGCACCGGGCCGTGGGTCGCGAGTGAGTTGCGCAGCTGCAGCAGGATGTCCATGCCGGCGCCGTACTGCTGGGGCCGGGTCAGCGGCGGGTTGCCGTGCTGGCGGGGGTACTTGTGCGGGTTGGTCATGTGGTGGGTCGCGATGATCGACACCACGGCGCCGTCGCTCTTGCGTTCCAGCAGCGCCCAGGTGGCATGCCGGTCCCAGGTGACCGGGCGCCCCTTGTAGAAGGTCTTGTCGTCGTCGGCAAGCTTGACCCGCCCGGAGCTTCTCAGGGCCCATGTGTCGCTCTTCCAGAGCACGACGTTGCCCATCGACTCAATCGCGTCGGCACCGCTCTCCGCCGGCGCGCGGTAGGCCGAGTAGCCGGGGCCGGCTGACTCGATGAAGGCCAGGCTGCGAGCGCTCTGCTCGCTGAGGGTCACGAAGTCCGGGTTGGTCGAGAGGACCTTGGGCATCGAGGCTCGGAAGCCGTCCGGGCCGGAGCGGGTGGGGATGTTGGCCGAGGCGACGCCGATCTGACCCTGGACCGGGCCGCCGATCGGCCCGTCGATGTTGCCGAGGTCGCCGAGCTCGGTGGGTGCTGTTCCTTGGCTGGCCTGGGTGCGGCACTCGGCGGCCGCGGTGGTGCTCATGAGCACCATCAGGGTGGCCAGGATCGGCATGCCGACGAGGATGATCAGGAGGGGCAGCCCGGCGAGCAGCAGCTTCTTCACGACAGATCAGTCCCGAGGGTGCTTATGTTCCGGCTGGAATCGTCAGAATTCATCGGAACTTCTAGAGAGCGATCTCTATGCACGACGGTTCGTTGGCCGGGTTTCTGGCGCCGTGAACCGCGTTTGTGCAGGTGGCGTGGGTTCAGGGGCATGGACTTCATCCATTGACGAATACTCGCTCTCACTGACGGTTTGGGTGTAGCGTCGATGCATGCTCTGCCCGCATGAACTGAGGTTCCGGTGAAGCTGGTCGCGCTGCCGGGTGGATCGACCGAGCCGGCTTTGACCACGGCGCAAGATGCTGAGGACTTCGAGCAGGAGCTGGTCGACCAGTACGCGCTGGCGATGGCGGCCTCGGGGTTGAGCGACGGACACATCCGCAACAGCCGGGCGATCGTGATCGAGTTCGCGCGGTCCTTGACCGTCCCGTTGTGGGAGGCGACCTGTGAGAACGCCGACGTGTTCTTGGCCGAGCAGCGTCGTCTGGGCCGCAGCGTGTCGACCCGCGCCGGCAAGGCGGGAACGCTGGCGTTGTTCTACGAGTTCCTCATCGCTCGCTACGAGGGCGCGATCCGTCAGGCCACTGGCGTCGCCGTTGAGCAGCCGATCGACGAGTACAACCGACAGCCCGGCCACTCGCTGGGCAAGGTGCGGGTGCCGCCGCGCGATGAGGAGGTCGAGGATCTGTTCGACGGCTGGCGTCGGTCGGTTCCGCAGGCGCGCCGCTATCTGCCTGCGGCACGGGACTACTTCGCGGCATCGCTGTGGCGTCGACTCGGCCTGCGGATCAACGAGACGGTCATGCTTGACATCCGCGACTGGCGGCCAGACCTGGGTGGGTTCGGCAAGCTCCATGTCCGGTTCGGCAAGGGCGCCCATGGTCGCGGGCCAAGGCCGCGGCTGGTGCCGGGCATCAACGGTGCGGCCGAGCTGATCGACTGGTGGCTGGCCGAGATCCGCCCCCAGTTCGGGGCGGACTGGGCCGACCCGGACGCACCGCTGCTGCCATCGGAGCGGATCGACCGCGACTTGGAGCGGTGCCGACGAGTGCGCGCTGATGTGCTGCGACGGACCTTGAGCAGCCAGGTCGACTGTTGGCTGCCAGCCTGGTCGGGACGCATGTCGCCGCACGTGCTGCGGCACTACTGCGCCTCCTCGCTCTATGAGGCAGGCATGGACATTAAGGCCATCCAGGAGTTGTTGGGCCACGCGTTCTTGTCCTCGACGTCGGGATACGTGCACGTGCGCAGCGACCACGTCGAACGCGCCTGGAACAACGCCAACCACCGAGTCGAGGCCCGACTCGGCTTGGACACCTGAACCCGCACCGATCCAGCGAAGTGACGAGCCGAGAGAGGAGACCAAGATGAAGTGGCAGTTACGTCTGCGGGCCGCTGAACGTGGGATCTGGAAGTCAGCACAGCTGCGCCGGATGCTCGCCGAGGCCGGCCTTGAGATCAGCGCCGGGAAGATGTCGTCCTGGTGGGCAGGGAGCCCACCGACGATGCGGCTCGCAGAGCTCGACGTGCTCTGCGCCGTCCTTGAGTGCACGCCCAACGACCTGATGACACCCGAGCCCGAGAAGGTGGCCGAGCAACGGCCCCAGAACACCGAAGCCGCCAACGGCAACGGCGACCCGGACGAGAATGGCGGCGGTGGGGGTGGCTCACCGAACGTGAGTCCGCGGTTCGGCAACCCCCGTTCCACCCCGCCGCTGTAGGCCCCGACGAACACTCCGTCGAACGCGAGGACCAGGTGCCAGCGCCGGGCCCGAACGCGCCGCTGCGGCTGCCGCAGCCGTGCGCCCGATGTGGGGGCAACCGAGTCGCGTGGACCAGTCCTCGGGTCGACTACTGCTACGGCTGCTTGCCCGGTGGTCCGTTCGTTGCGCCACCGTGCCGACGCTGCGGCAGCCACGACGACTACTTCAGCCAGGGACTGTGCAGCCGGTGCCATCCCAGCAGCCCCGAGCACATCGACTCCTGCAAGGGATGCCTGGCCTGGGGCGTCTACCCCCGCTACAACTGGACCTGCTGGTCGTGCAAGTGGTGGCAGACCCACTACCGCAAGGGAACCTGCGCCTTCTGCGGCCGCGAGAGCCATATCAGCGAGCAACGAGCGTGCCGGCTGTGCCTGGAGAATGCCCGCCTCGAGCAAACGCCCGGCCGCGCACCCGACATCGCCGAGGCGAACAGGCACAGCCAGCAGCTGTTCCTCGCCAACATGCTCTTCAAGCGGCGTGCCACCCCGCAGCCCGAGTACGTCACCTGGACGCGAAGATGGTCCCTGAAGAACAAGAACCAGCTGCCCCACCAGCCAGGAACCCGCTTCGACGACCAGGCCCCAGAGCAGCTCGCCCTGTTCGACATGGCACCCGATCCGGCGGTCCTGCGCCAGCGCATCCTGGTCGAAGACAGCGATCTGACCCGCTACTGCGCCGCGATCCTCGCCGACCACGCCCGTCGCTACGGATGGAGCGTGCGACAGCGCAATGCAGTGATGCAGACGCTTCGGATGCTGCAGACCGTGCGACCCACGCCCACCGCGAAGATCCGAGCCAGCGACGTCGTGGCCCTGCGCCGCTACGACGGCACCATCTCCTCCACCATCGACGTCCTGGCCGAAGCCGGCCTTCTCATCGAGGACGTCCCTACCCGGGTGGAGAAGTACTTCACGGCCAAGTTCACCGACTCCGATGGCAACTCCGATGGCAACTCCGGCGCGCTGCCGCCCTTGATGCGCCGGCACCTCGAGCTGTGGCTGCAGATCATGCTCGGTGGCTCCCGCCAATCGCCACGCCAGCTCCCGCGCGATCCGGCGACCGTGGAAGTGCACATCCGCGGGATCGCGCCGATCGTCCAGGCCTGGGCCGAGGCCGGCTACCAGTCCTTCGCCGAGGTCACCCACGCTGACGTCGTGGCTGCGCTGCCAACCAAGCAGACCGAGAGGCACTTCGCCGAACTCGGACTCAAGTCGCTGTTCAAGATCCTCAAGGGCCGCAAGCTCGTCTTCGCCAACCCAACTCGCGGACTCAAACCCACGCCGGTCGCGACCAACATCCCGCTGGCCGTCGACCCTGCCCTGATTCGGGCCGAGCTGAGCTCGCCCAACCCCGCCACCGCGCTCGCCGTGGCGCTGGTGGCATTCCACGCCCTGAGCCTCAGCCAGCTGCGCCACCTGCTGCTGACCGACATCGTCGACGGACGCCTGCACCTCGGCAGGCGAGACATACCCCTCGCAGCGCCTGTGCGGACCCGGCTGGCGGCCTGGCTCGACCACCGCAACCGAACCTGGCCCAACAGCGCCAACCCGCACCTGCTCATCAACCGGCGAACCGCACCCCGACTCGTCCCGGCAGGACCCAACTACCCCTGGCTCGGGTCTGCCTTGCGGGCCCAGGCCCTGCGCGAGGACCGGATCCTCCACGAGATCCACGCCACCGGCGGCGACGTCCGACGCCTGTGCGACCTCTTCGGACTCAGCATCAGCGGAGCGACGCGCTACCTTGGCACCATCGAGCACCCCGACCTGAGAATCGAAGGTCCACGAGTCCCACGAAAATGAACCCCGGTGCTGCGAGAACCCCGCAAGCAGGTGGCAATTCCCTGCGAAACCGTCAGTATTTCGACGAAAAGTCATAGTGCGAGAGCGATGGCCTCGTTGGTGTAATAGAGCTCCTTCTCGAGGGGGTGGAGCACGGTCTGGACCTTGTAGGTGGCGTCGCCGATGCACCACAGCGCCCGGCCCTTGTCCTGCATCGCCCACCCGGAGACCAGGTCCTGGGCGATCGGCCCGAGGCCGAGCATGGAGTCGAGTTCGCGCGCCACTTTCGGCTTCTGGCCGCCGAGGATTTTGATGTCGGCCAGTTCAAGCAGGTCCTTGGCGATCATGGTGGCTTGGGAGTCGGCGTCACCGACCGAGAGCAGGTCGGAGGGCTTGTGGAGGTTGGCGAACTGGATGTCGCCGCCCTTGCCGGCCATGCCTCGCGAGAGCCGCAGGTCGGCGTCGAAGCTCATGACTGCGGCGACGCCCAGCCGCATCTGCTTCCAGACCTCGTCACGCACGACGATGCGCAGGTCGCCGGGCTCGGCGATCTCGCGAAGCCCGCGGCCCCACGAGTTCATGCACAGCAGCGCGATGCCCACGGCCTCGTCGCCCAGGCCGTCGAGACGCGACAGGCTGAACGACTGGATCGGTGCCCGCCAGTCGACCTCGATGTTCGTGAAGTCATCGAAGAGGCCGGCCAGGGTGCCGGTGACCAGCTCGCCGAGCGCGTTGCGCAGCAGCCTGGTCTCGTCGAGGAACTGCCGTCTTGTTCCGAACTCGCAGGCCTTGACGAGGTCCTCGGAGGGATTGCGCAGCAGCTCCCACAGTTGCGGGATCGTCGTCTCGCGCAGCGTGGAGTTCCCGGCGGCGTAGCCGGTGAGGATCTGCAGCGCGTTGCGGACGACGTCGCTCTCGTCGGGCCCGAAGGGCACGCGTCGTTGGTCGTCGATCTTCATGCTGCCGACGAGCCCGCGGACCAGCACGAGCCAGCGCTTGAAGATGATCGTGGTGCGCCGCTGCGCTTCCTCGGCCGAGAGCTTCTCCCAGCCGTGTCCGAGCGGGCCCATCGCCAGCGGGCTGATCCGGGTGCGCAAGCCTGGGCCGATGACGAACGGCTCGACGCCGTGCGCTCGGCACAGCGACTCGTACTCGTCCTTCGGGTCGCCGAGGACCAGGGTGCGGTAGCCGAACGGCATCATCCGGTTGCAGAAGGCTTTGGTGGTGCCTGACTTGCCGGTTCCGGGCTTGGCGAACTGGAAGATGTTCGGGTTGGTCGCCGTGACGTCGTCGCGCAGCACCCACCCGAACGGGTCGCAGTAGAAGGAGCCGCCGGAGAGCTGGTCGACGCCCATCTGAGCCCCGGTCGGGGGCAGTGCGGGGGCTGACACGAAGGGCCAGAGCACCGGTGCCTGATCGCTGGTCATCCGCCACGCCTGGGCCGGCGCCTTGGCTGGCGCCCAGCCGCGACCGGGTCGTGCCGCACCCCGCCGAGGGGCGTACTTGAAGGATCGGGGCTCCTTGGCCTCGCGGGCCGGGGCCGGGGTGGTCGGCAGGTCGTGGCCGAAGTCCGAGAGCAGGGCGGCCATGTCGCGCCCGCCGCGGCGGTTGCCCCGTGCTGTGGTGGACATCAGGCGTCTCCGGACCGGGTGAGGCTGGTGCCCAGTGGGATGGTGGAGGCGGCGAACCCGGTGTCCTGGGCGAGGTCGAGCCGCAGCGGCGCGAACCCCGCGCGGCGCACCGAGGCGTCCAGCCGGCGGCCGAACTCGGTGATCCGCAGCGTCTTGGGCACGGTGACCGTGCACACGGCGTAGGGCCGGGTCAGTGCGTTGCCGCGGGCCAGCTTGGCGTCCAGACCGCGGGCCTTGTAGGCCTCGTCGCGCTGCTTGGCACGGGTCTTTCGGCCGAGCTTCTCGTTCATCCCTTCGGCCAGGTCGGCTGCCCACTCGGCGTTGCCGGACTGCCGGTCCGCCTTCGACTGCGACACGACCGGGTAGGCGACCAGGAACGAGCGCCGCTCCCCCGACTCGCTCGGGGTGAGGATCGGCGCCAGCGCACCCATCACCGCGCCACGGCTGGGCAGCTTGATGGTGGCGCTGATCGAGTTCCACGCGTCGTGGCTGTAGTGCCGCACCGTGGCATCGGCGCCAGAGGGTCCGGCCATCGCCCAGGGGACGTCGGCGTTGACTCCTGCGTCCTTCTCCCGCATCGCCAGCGCCTCGACGATGCCGGCCCGGTCGCCCGGAGCGAACCCGGTCCGGCTCGCCAGTGCGAGTTCTGGGCTGGTCAGCCACCGCACCGAGGTCATCCCCATGGGCCCGCGCAGCTGGGCCTCGATCTCGGCCATGAGGAGGTAGATCTCCCGGCCCCGGCCCTCAAGGCCACCGCCGGACTCCTTGGCCGACCGGGTGATCCGGGTCTCGGGAACGACGATGGTCACGAACATCTCCGTGCGGACCGAGGCCCGGGTCAGTCCGTGGGCGAGGTCGCTGTTGACGAGCTCGGACAGCTTCGGGGCGTTGGGGCGCCGGTGCTTGTTGACCCACAGCTCCCGCTCGGCGCCGTCTTCGGGGACGGTGCGCACCATGAAGAGGATCTCGTCGACCTTCTCGGTGCGGCCTGCGACGTCGATCAGCCCGGCGAGACCCTCGCCGTAGCGGGTGCGCTCCTCGATGTCCTTCATGCCGATGCCCGGGTGGACGATCGCGGCGGTGACCGCCCAGGTCTTGGTCGCGTGGTCCTGGATGATCGCGACCCGCTGCAGCTGCGATCCGTGCGGAGGCCCGTCGTGGATCTGGATGCCCTGCAGCACACCGGGCAGGTCCGGGGTGTCGAGGTCCTCGGCGCGACCCTGGGAGGCCCTGGCCCGAAACGACGTCCATCCGAGCAGGCCGCCGACGGCGTACATCGTCGAGGCGAACACCCAGCCGGTGGCCGAGCGGCCCCGGACCGGGATGATGGTGATGGCCAGCGCGAACAGCCAGACCATGGCGAACAGGAGGGCGGAGAACCAGGCTCCGCGGCTGATCGCCCAGAACGCCGGCAGGCTCGCCAGCGCCAGGAACATCAGTTGGCCTCCGGATAGTCCGAAGAACCAGCCGATCCGGTCGCGCTGGTAGTCGGCGTAGGTGGTCATCGATGGGTTCCTTCCATCTCGTCGGGGTCCGTATGGGGGGTTGCGCGGATCGGGTTAGACCGCGACCGGGGGGATTCCGCCAGCTGCTCCGGCGCCACCGGCACCGCCAGCCGCTCCCCCGCCGCCTGCAGCCGGTGTCTTGGGTGCGGCTCCCGCGCCACTTGCTCCACCGGAGGAGCCGCCCTGGCCACCGGAGCCGCCGCCGGGGCCACCGCCCGTGGGCAGGGTCGGTGGAGTGGGAGGTGCGGGCGGCATCGGCGGGCTCGGCGGGTCCGTGTCACTGGGGTCGCCGCTGTTCTGCGACCCGGGGTGGGTGCCGCCGGACTGATCCCCGGACTGGCCACCGGACTGCCTGCCGCCCAGCCCGCTGAAGTCGGGCCCGTAGGTGCTCTGCCCGACACCGGCCTGGTTGGACTCATCCGACATCAGCGAGGTGGCCTTGGCGCCGGCGCTGTTGATCCAGCCCATGCCGGTCGACATCGCCTGGCCGACGGGGCCCAAGCTGCCCAGGAAGCCCTGGGTGGACTTGTTGAACCGGTCGCCCGTGGACGCCTCGGCGCTCTGCTCGCCGCCCGACCGGCCGCTGGGGTCCATCGCGGAGGCCGCCGAGGAGCCGCCACCGGACGCGCCGCCGCCGACCAGTCCCTGCAGGCCGCCCTGGATCGCCATGCCCTGCCGGAACGACGCACCCGAGGGGGTGCCGGGGTCGACGAAGGCCAGCAGCTTGAACAACGCCAGCGGTGCGACGACGCTGACCAGGATCAGCATGACCGCGGGGAGTGCGGTGCCGACCGACTTCTCCGCGCCGTCGGCGAGGTGGGCCGCGACACCGCTGGACATCTGTACACCGATGCCGAGCACCATCACCATCAGCACGGGGGTGAACGCCGCGGCGTGGAACCAGCGCAGGCTTTTCCAGAACCAGGAGCGGGTGAAGTCCGAGACCAACCCGGCTGCGGACAGCGGGCCGGTGGCGGTCAGGACCAGCAGCGAGGCTGCGCGGGCGAGGTAGACCAGGATGTGCCCGATGGCGGCCAGCCACAGGAAGATCCCGAGGAAGGCGAGCACAGTGGCCACCGCCGCGTCGGAGACGTCTTCGGCGCCGAGGCCGCCCAGGGGGTCCCAGTCGGGCCAGGTCTGCACCTTGAGCAGCGACTTCATCAGGGCCCGGGTGAGGGCACCGCAGGCCGCCACGATCATCCCGCAGTAGCCGAACCAGCAGGCGCAGACGATGACGAACTGGCCGGCGCCGATGAAGGCGTGCGCGAGGCTCTTGCCCTCGCGCTTGAAGGCCGCGGCGCCGAGCTGGATCATCGCCAAGATGACCACCATGGCGAGCGCCAGCCAGAGCGTGAAGGCGTAGACGTCCTTGCCAGGCCCGTCGGCGCGCAGGTCGGGGGTCAAGAACAGCTCGCTGAACGTGAGCACGATGCGCAGCACGAACAGGCCGCTATTCCAGATCGCCAGCATGGCCGCGGTCCAGGCGTCGGCAGCGGCCTTGGCGATGACGTCGCCGATGGCCTCGAACGGGTTCGGGATGTCGCCGAGGCCGGGGATCCCGCCTCCGAAGAGATCGCCGAGGTTCGGGAGCCCAGGAACGCCGGGAAGACCGGGGACGCCGGGGAGACCGCCCAGCCCGTCGCAGACCGCGTCCAGCAGGCCGCAGCCGGGCAGCCCGTCCGGGATCAGGTCGCCGGGGCTGGGCAGGTCCTCGGCGAGCCCGCCGAGGCCGTCGAGTGCACCGTCGACGCCGTCCGTCACCCCGTCAGCTGCGTCCTTGCCGCAGTCGATCGGGTCTTCGGCGCAGTCGAGCGCGTCGCCGCCGAGGTCGCACAGGGCGTCGGGACCCGGGCAGCCCTGCTTGAGGTTGCGCGCTGGGAGGTGGCCGGCGGTCTCTACGCGGGCGGACACGGCGGGCGCTGCGGTGGTCAGCGTCGTCGACGTCGCGGTGTCGGCGGCCGCTGCGGCCGGCGGCTGCAGGGTCGAGGCTGCGCCGAGGAGGGTGGTCAGCAGCAGAACCGCGAGGGCGCCGATCCCGATGCGGATCAGGCTTCCGCGACTCGTGCGGGACGGGCGGTTGGTCGGGGCGGTCACTGCGTAGCGCCGTTGATCGGCACCCAGCCGACCTGTTTGAACTCCGGGGTGGTGGGGGCGACCGCTTGCGGCTGACCCTCCTGGACCAGGTGCTCGATGTCCTCGGAGCTGCCCTGGACCAGCCGCCAGTCCCAGACACCATCGACCTCGAGCCACCGCATGAGTTGGGTGCCGGCGTACAGGCCGTCCTTGACCTCGCCTTCGGCGGTGGTGAGCGTGACGTAGCTCAATAGGTTCACCGCGTAGTAGTCGGTGCCCAGCTCCTCGAGGCTGTAGGCGATCGGTGTCACGGCGTACGACGCGGGCGTGGGCACGTCGCCGTCCCTGGGGACGCCGGCCTGCTGGCGGCGCAGCGCGACGGCGTCGCGGGCGCGCTCCTCGAAGACCGCCTTATCGGCGGGGTCGGCGTAGAGGCCGGCGACGGTGACGGCCTGGTCGTAGTCGAACCCGACCTGTGCCTTGGCGACCTCGATCTGCAGCGCGACGGCGCCCAGGTCGGTCTGGGGGAATCCGGTCGGGTAGCCGTTGGCCTGGTCGGCGCCGCCGGGGATGACGACGCCGTCCGTGGGCGCGGTCTCGGGGGCGGTCTGCTCGACGCCGGAGGACTGCGTCGACAACGAGGACGGGTCGCCCGTGGTGGTCTTGTCGCTGCCGTCGGCGCGGCCGCGGGCGCCGAGCCAGACGGCCGTGGCGACCAGGCAGGCGATGGCCACCAGGGCGCCGATGCGCAGGAGGTTGCTGCGCGAGTTGCTGTCGGTCATCAGGTTGCTCATCAGTGCTCGTCTCCCGAGTAGCTGGGGTCGGTGGTGTTGTCGGTCGACCAGGTGCGCCAGCCGGCCTGGTTGGCCAGGGCGGTGCCGGGCCAGGTCGCGGGTGCGGGTGCCGGCGGTGCTCCGGGGGCGACCATCCAGCGGCCGCCGACCCACTGCATGCGCTCGCAGTGCGCGAATGCGATCTGGGCCTCCTGCTTGTAGGTCGCGGTGACCTTCATCAGCACGCAGACGACTGACCAGTCGGGGCCGTCGGTCCCTTTGACCAGGGCGGCCGCCGGCTCGAGGGTGACCGAGGCGCTGGGGTCCTTGACCTCGCCCATGTCGGTGCTGGTGAGGAAGGCGCGGACGCTGGCGGTGATCCACCAGTCCTCGGCGCTGACTCCGCCGGGCAGGGCCCAGGTGCTGTAGACCTCCTGGGCGGTCTGCAGGCTCATCGACTGCAGGACCGCGGTGTCGATCTGGGCGAGCTGCCCGATCGCGCCCTCGGGGGTGTGGGGGAACCCGGTCATGACGAACCCGGGGCCGTTCACGCCGGTCCCGGCAGGGATCTGGATGGTGGGCGCGGTCTCGCTAGCCGTCTCGGCCGGGAAGGCGGCGCTCTCCGGGACGGTCAGCATCGGCTCGGCCGCCATCTCGTCGCGGTGGGCGGTGCCCTGGGCCACGGTCGAGCGGTCGGCCTCTCCCGTGGCCGCTCCCGGCGTGGCGTTGGCGTCGTCTCCGATGCCGGCGAGCCCCAGGTAGACCGCGTACCCGACGCCGCCGAGCAGGAGCGCAGCCACGACGACCGCGGCCACCAGGATCCCGAGCAGACGGCCCCGGCCCCACTCGGAGCCCCCGGCATCCGGTGCGGCCTTCGTCGTGACTGCGCGCCGCATCAGATGCAGCCCTGGCCGAGGATGCCGTTGAGCATGCCGGGCAGCGCCAGGTAGGCGATCGCGCACATGAACACGACCACGATCGAGATGACGCCCACCTTCGAGGCATGCTGCATCGAGAAGACGCGGCCAGCGATGATCGCGCCAAGGCCGATGATCAGGCCGAGGCCGAACAGGATGATGACGCCCCACAGCACGTAGCCGGTGATCTCGTTGGTGGGGCCGACAGCACCGGGAGGAGCCTGCGGGCAGACCTTGGCGGCCATCACGGTAGTTGCGGTCATGAGGTCCACGGGTGGACTTCCTTTCTGGTTGGCCTGGATCAGGCGGTTGTGTCGTCGACGAGGAGGTGGGCGGGCTCGAGCAGCTGGCGTGCTGCCGAGATCAGGGCGGCGGGAACGCGGCGGGAGTCCAGGCCGCTGACCGCGAGCTCGCGGTCCGCGGGGATCTCCACGCACCGGTCCGCGTCCAGGGCGCGGCGCACGGCCGGTCCACCGGCGTGCTCGAGGCCGCGGGGCCACTTCTTGCGGCGGGGACCGCACACGGCGAGGGAGATCTGCTCGGGCTGCCAGTGGTTGGACAGCAGGTCGATGGCGACCCCGAGGCGACGCATCCCGGGCATGGTCGCTGTGGTGACCAGGACGATCTGGTCCGCGGCACGGACCGCCGTGGCGAGCCAGCAGTCGGTGGCCAGCAGCTGGCCGGCCTCCCAGCCGACGTCGAGGATCGTCACCTGGCTCTGGTGCTCCGCCTCGGTCGGCAGGGGCACTTCGTCGACGCCGGCCAACACCCCGCTGGCGCGCTCGATCAGGACGTGGTCGCGCTTGCCCTGGCGCCAGTCGGCCGGGTGCAGCCCGAGCTCGGCGGTGCTCGCCGCGGCGAGCCCGGACGCGGTCACCGAGCAGCACTCCACGACGCGGACCGGCGCAGCGGCGGCGAGGCCGGCGGCCAGGGCGACGGTGCTCGAGCCGACCGAGCCGGCGCATCCGAGCACCGCGATGGTGTGCTCGCCGGTCGCCGGGGACCATGCGGTCTCACCGGTGGGCCCGCGGCCGCGCGAGCCCGCTCCGGTACCGGCGCCGGTGCGGAAGTCGCCGGCGTTCACGGCGTGCCAGGCGCGCTTGAGCTCGTCGACGGCGACCGGCCGGGTAGTGGCCTGGGTGCTCACCCGGCTTCCCCGAGACCGGCGCGGCGGAACTCCAGGGCGGCCCGGACCTCGGCCGGGGTGAGGCTGGCCAGCTCCCGCTTGGCGGCCTGTACCTCGTGCAGCTGCTCGACGCAGCCGGTGAGCTGCTGGATCGCCTCGGTCTCGCGGCCTGCGATCGTGAACAGCTCGGCGATCTCCTGCGGCGTCCGGGGCCCGTCCTGGGTGTTTGTCATGGGCTTCACCACCTCCAGTCGCCTATGTGTCGCGGGGCGCCGGGAGCGATCACTTGTCATGGCCGAACTTCCTCGGTGCGGCCTCGGCGAGCGCACGCATGCTGCGCGAGGCGTGGCGGCGGACGGTGGCCTCGGAGACGCCGACTCGGGGGGCGACCCGGCTTGAGAGCTCGTTGCCGATCAGGCCGCCGTAACCGCGGGTCAGGTTGCGGGTCTCGACCCGGTCGGCCTCCTCGACCAGGCACAACAGCAGGTAGCGGTCGGCGTCGCTGATGACCCTGCGCTCGCACGCCCAGGCGAGCAGCTCCAGGAGCTCCTCGGTGGCCGACGGCTCGTCGTGGTCGGGGCCGGACTTGTCGGCGAGGATCTCGGGGCGGTGGAACAGCGCGCCGGCAACCCGCCCGGTCAGCATCTCGCCGGAGGAGAGGGACTCGACGAGGGTGGTGTTGGCCCAGGTCCGGTCGGCGCGGGAGACGCAGAAGAAGTCGCCGACCTCGCGCAGCACGCCGACCCGGGTGTTCATCAAGATGTTCGCGGCGACCTTGCGCAGCCGCCGCCAGGGGAAGGTGCGGACCTCGATCCACAGCTGGGAGGCCACGAGCTCGTCGATCCGCTCGACCGCGGACCAGGTGCCGCCTACGAGCGGTTGGCTGTCGCGAAAGACCTCCTTCGGGGGCAACGTGCTCAACCAGCCGGCGAGCCGGCAGGCTCCCGGGAGCAGGCACTTGGCGAGCGCGGCGGCCGCCGCGATGTCGTCGCCGCCGTCCGGGGCGGCCAGCATCGCCAGCGCCAGGAGGACCTCGTCCGATGCGTCTCGGTCCACCGAGGGCAGCCATGCGCGGAGGTCGTCGAACTCCGCGACGACGTCGAGCCGGGAGTCCGCCGCCACCCAGTCCGGCCACTTGCTGCGGGCCTGGTCAAGCACTTCGCTGTTGTCGTCGAGATCGAGCTGGTCGCCCACACTCATCGCCCTCGCCCCCTTCGTCCGTGGTTGAGCTACGGCAAGAAAGGTCGCGAGCGCGTGTCCCCGCATCCGTCCCCCCAAGGCCCGATTTCAAGGGGGGGACGCGGAGGGGGGCGCGCGTTTGCGCAGGTCAGAGCGCGTCCCCCCGAAAGTTGAGAAAGTTTCTGGCGGACCCCTTGCGGGGTCCTATTTGCTGCTGTCAGACGCAGCGAACTTTTCCAACCGGCGCGGACCTACTTTTCAACACCGGCCCGGTAGCCATTCAGGCCAGCGGTCGTTGACGCCAGCGGACCGGTCGGGTGACGGAGTGCCCTGTCAGACTGGCGAGGTGATTGCCGATGATCAGGGGGGCCGACGGTGAAGGCCCCCGACCTCGAGCGAGAACAGGTCCTCGATTACTTCGCGGCTCAGATGGCCGACGACCCAGTGGTGCACTTGGAGAAGGTCGCCGTCGAGCGGGTCGGCTCGGTGCTGCACGACATCTGGGACGTGCACTGCAGGGGCAGCCGCTGGTGGGCGATCAGCAACTCGCTCAACTACTACTCGCAGGAAGACTTCACCAGCCGCGACGTCGCGCTCACCTTTCACGTCGGGCTCATGGTGCGCATCGCCAGCCGGGAGGAAGTCCCGATCACCGAGGACGCCGCGGGACTACTCCCGCGAGCGTGGCGCCTCTGGGAGCAGGCGGTCGAGTCCCTCGACGGCGCCCGGGAGGCCGAGGACTTCCAGGCGGTCGGGGTGAGACTGCGCGAGGCGATGGTCACCTACGCCGACGAAGTGGCCGACGACGCGCTCGTACCCGAAGGCGGCGACGCCCCCAAGCAAGCTGACGTCGTGGGCTGGACCAACCTGCTGATCGCTGATCAAGCCGAGGGTCCTTCCAGCAAGCAGCTGCGCTCGTACAGCACCAAGCTGACACGTGAGACGTGGGACTACGTCAACTGGCTGACCCACGCCAAGAACGCGATCGCCTACGACGCACACATCGGAGTCACGGCGGTGAGCCACTTCCTATCGATGATCACCGCCATATGCCTGCGGGCGGCGACCGGCGCGAGGAGCCGGTGCGAGAGTTGTGGCTCTTACCGAATGGTCGCCGGTACCTGCATCCGCTGTGGATGGGACGACCCGGACTACGTAGCGCCGGCCTCTCGGGAGCTGACCGAGGAGGAACTCGCCGCCCGACTGGAGAAGCCGTGCGTGCCCAGCTCCGACATCTCCACGTTCATGTCACCAGACGACCACCGCTAGGGCGGGCGTGCCGCCGCGGGTATCACCCGCCGAACAGAGCCAACTGACGACGCTGATCCCCGGTCAGGGGGTAGAGCAGGATTCGTTGCGGCCGGGTAGATCTCTGCCGCCAGCCACTGCGGCACGCGGACACCGGATGCGACTCCGACCTTTACTCCACGGGCGTGCTGCTCGGCCAGTAGCCGCTGGGAGTCGAACAGGTAGACGGCATCGATCCTCCACGCCCTATTGGTCCGCACATCCTTCGCGGTCGCCTTCGGGCCGGTCAGGACCAGGTAGTAGTCGAGCTCCGCCGCCTCGGTCATGTCCAGGATGTCCTCACGCTTGAGGTACCACTTGACGTTCACGCTCTTCCCCGTCAGCGGTCCCGAACGGAACCGTCCGTCGATGGCCTTGGCGACCGCGCTCGGCTCGAGCTCGATGTCGAAGATCCGCGACGCGATCCACTCCCCAGCGTGACCAGCGGTCATCGGCCGGTTGATCAGTCGGCCGATGCGTTCGTCGACGAGGTTGCGCTCGCGCAGCAGTTCCGCGAGCTCGGCCAGATCGGTCTCGTCCATGACTCCAGCGTGCCACCGCCAACCGTCGCGGTGTTGCCAGGCGACGCTGCCTCAAGCGCCGCGACAGACCCCTCTCGGCACAATGAACATTGCACGATGGTCGCCCGAAGGCGCACCTGCGGCGTGTTCAGCGCGGACAGCCGGGCAATCGATCGTTGTTCAAAGAATACTCGGTCGGTAGTGATTCGCGGGCCGTGATCGCCGCTTGGATCGGTCTGTCGTTGGCGTTCGACGCTGCGCCAGCGGCTCCGATGATCGGTACTGCGTCGGGTGCCAGCGGCGGTACTTGTTGATCATCGCCTGCTGATCTGACTCGACGAAGGAGACTGCTGACCATGGCTAGAGGTGATTGTGAGAACGCCTTCCAGGCGGCGGCCGCGGCGGATGGGATCGTCCTGGTGCGAGCCCGAGTTCCGTGGATCAACCAGCGCGGGCACCTGGGCCTGCCTGAACAAGCCGCTCCGGTGCTGCCTGTGCTCGACGAGATCTTCAAGACCCTCGGTGGCATCGAGCCGGAACAGGCCGCGAAGAAAGCGACGGTCCTTCCAGGCGACTTTCTGCACGTCGAGAGCGGGGTCTTCATCGAGACAGATGAGGAGCAACACTTCACCTCGCATCGTCTGGTGACCCTCAGCCTCTACCCAAACGACGTGCCTCTCGGATTCGACCTCGATGGGTACAAGCGTTTGTGCGAGACGCGGGCCCACAAGGCAGATCGCTATCGGGCTAGCAAGCCCGCCATCGGGTTCGGCCCGGGCGGCCGCCAGCGTCAGCGTGCCTTCAACGACGCACTCCGCGATCTCGTGACACCACTGATGGGGCACCCGCCGCTCATCCGGGTCCCTGCGCCCGATCGAGACGGCGCTGCCGCGTACGCCGCGGTGCGCGACCGGCTCCGAGCCGCCGTAGGCCTATGACCCAGTTGCTGCTTATCAGGAGTTCCCACTCAGCTGGAGCGCGGCCTGCAACGTTGGGGCGACCACCTTCGCGACGTACGGAGCATCCGGTCGATCTCCCCATCTGACGGAGCCGTGAGCGGAAGGGTGGGAGAAGCTGCAGACGACGACGCGGCGACCATCGTGGATGGCCTCATACAGGTATTCCGTCTGTAGTCGCGCCGGAGCAAGAACACCGGCCGCCCACTTGGCGACCTTGGCGCCCTGCAAGATCACGATCGTTGGTTCGAGGATCGACAATGTGGCGGCGAAGTGGATGCCGCAGTTCCGAGCCATGGTGCTTGTTGGGCGCCCCTGGCTACCGCCGGGTGGCCCAGCAGAGCAGAGCAGCCGGTTCACCAGGGCAAAGCCGTCGAAGAGGTGGAAGGGTTGCCCCTTGATGGGGCGCACGAACTCACCCTCGTAGTCAGTACCGAGACCCGTTCCCAGGAGCAGCCTCAGCGCCGTCGTCGTGCCTCGCATATGGGGATTGCGTCCCGGGTATCCGTCCTGCGCGTAATAGCGGCGCTCCAACCCCGACCCGTTCAACGTCTGCCGGTACCGCGTTTCCATGGTGACCTTGCGGCCGAAGATGGCAGCCGAAGGACCTTTGGCCAGCCCGGACTCCTGGCCCACCACCACAATGCGCAGCGGCTCCCCGCCAAGAGTCAGATCGAACCGCCGGCCGACGTGACTCATGATGCCCTCCCGGAAAGCATCGCCCTGGCGCCGCGTTTTGCGGCACTGCTGGAAGTGCGAACAGATGAACTGACCTTCCGACAGGAGATTGCTCTCCACGTACCTGTGCAGTCTCGTGATCCGCCTCCTCGTTGCCGGCAGATCGACGCTGACCGGCTGAGCCCGTGGCTCAGTCACGGCGGCTACCCGCCGCTCTGGCGATCAGTAGAGGGACGAATCGATCCCTCCAGGTCGGAACATGAATCTGCCCGCTCGACATTCCTCCGTGCGCGAACTCCTCGCGATACAAGGCCTCCTGCAGTTCCTGGCGGAGGTCGACACCCGTCATGTCCTTGATGCGGTCGAGGAGCAGGTTGTCGACACCTTCGTCCGTGGATGGGATCGACGTCTCGTCGAGCGCCTCTCGAAGTGCCCGCGAGAGGTAGGGATCACCGCGGAGGCCCCACTGCTCGGGCTCAGGAGTGAACAGGGACCCCATCTGCACGATGTCAGGCTACGGGACGTTGCTCGCGCGGCGGTCGCTCCGCTTCCACCTGCCCAGGAGGCGCAGCTTCGCGCAGGTGAGCTGTCCATACACTACCGAGTCTGGCCGGAGTCGGAAGATCACGAACTTTGACGAGCGCAGCCGGGAAGTTCGTTTCGCCAAAGTTCCTCGCGCGAGGTACGCCAATCGCGGACTCAGTGAGCGCTAGAACGGCGCCGGCTCGGCGGTCATGCGTTCGTACGCCGCGGCGAGGGCTTCGCGTGCCCGCTGCGACGCCGTCGTTGGTGGCGTCACGCTGGCCGCGGCGTGCCCTAGGCGTTCGGTGACGACGACGAGCGAGGCACCTGACGGCTCCCGGCCTGCAGCTTGTGCCACCTCGGCCTCGGCGAGCCGGGCGGCAGCCGCTGCGATGGCTTCGGCCCCCTGGGTGTCACGGACCAGCGGCGAGCTGACGCGGATCGGCCCCACCCATTCGAGGCCGATGGCGACCGCGTCGAGGTCCTGGCAGAACTCCTCGAGCAGCTGCTTGTCACCGCAGCCGAACGTGACCACGGATCCCTCTTCATCGCCCAGCGACTCGTAGCGCACCCCTACGTCGGAGGCGACGCCAGAGACGGCAGCCATCACCGCCAGGCCGTGCCTGTTGCTGGCCGGCATCGAGCCAACCCGCTCGTACCACTGTTCACGGCCGAGAAGTCGTCCCAGCGTTGCCGCGGCGCGTGCGCTCTTCACTGCGTGAGCACCTGGGCCTCGCCTACCCGGAGGTCGACGGACTGCTCGAGAGGATCGAGACTGATGGTTCCGGACTGGCCTCCGCCGGACCAGGTGACGACCCAGTAGGAACTGGCCGTCACCGTGAAGGTGTGGTCGGGCTGGTCCCAGCTCGTCTTCTCGTAGCGGTGGCCGCACGTGGGCGAGTCCTGCTTGCCGTAGTGATCGGCGTACGCGGTGCCCGCGGTCGTGCAGACCACCGGCGCGGTGCCGTCGCCCATGCTCCACTCGATCTTCTGGACCTGACCTGTCGCGGTCACGGTGATGCCGCCGGCACTCACGGACTCAGAGATCGGGCCGAAGGTGTTCCCAGCGGGGTTGTCGACCCACATCCACGTCGGCATCCCGACGATGCCGAGCGAGTTCGGGCCCGGCTTCGGCACGATGCCGATGGTGATCGGCTCGAGGTTCATGTTGGCGATCGCCTGCTCGGCCAGGTCCCGCGGGTTGACCCCTGGGCCGCCGTACCCGGGTGGGTCGGCGGGCAGCCACGTGTACTCCCAGCCACCGGGGGCACCTGGCAGGCAGTAGTAGTGATAGACCGCACCCTCGGGCTTCTTGTCCTCGAAGACCTCCGGCGGCCATGGGTCAGCTCGGTGGAAGTAGCAGCCGCCGCTGTACCACCAGGTCAGCCCGTTGTACTGCGTTGTGCACGGGACATCCTTTCCGTTGAACATGCACACAGGTGTCCCAGGGTCGCCGGGGTCGCCGGGGTCGCCTGGGTCACCAGGGTCGGTGTCCTCACAGACGAGCTTCTGTTCGCAGTTTCCTTGGTCGTCACAGACGAGCTCGTAGTGGCAGTTCTCTCCTTCGGCGGCCGCGGGCGCGGCGACGGCCGCCAGGGCGAACATCAGCCCCGCGGCCAGCAGGCGAACGGTCCCGGTCAGCACTGTTCCCTCCAACGGACGTCGGCCTCCTCGACCACCCACTCGCCCTTCGCTCGCTTCACGACGGTGTAGTCGACCTTCACCCTGTCGGGCATCGGGTTGCCGTCGGGGTCCGTGAACGGCACTTTGTTGCCCGAGGCGAGGACGACGACCTTGGACTTCGCGCGGTCTTCGCAGTCCGAAATCACGAAGGTTCCGCTATCCACGGTGACCACGTCGCCGAGCTCGTGCTGGACTGTCCCGCGGAGCCTCACCCCGTTGGCGTTGTAGTCCATGACCTTGGTGCGCTCGTTGAAGTACGCATCACCCGTGGCGACCTCCGAGAGCTTCACCAGGTCCTTGAGCTTGCCGCTCTTCTCGGCCTTCTCGGTGATCGTGAAGTAGCTCATCAGCGCAACCTCAGCGAGGTCCTCCGGCGTCTGCGGCGTCGGAGTAGCGGACGTGGGAGCGGTCGTCGACGGCGTCGCGGTGGGGGTGTCCTGGGCGTCGGGGTCGGTCCCGTCGTCCGAGCAGGCCGTCAGTGTCAGGGCCAGGGCGAGGGCCACTCCCCCGAGTACGGAGTTGGGCTTCCTCATGCGGTGTCTCCTCTGCTGGTGGGCGGCGTTACGACTGATCTCTGGCTGACGTCGTGGCTGATGTGCTCGAGTGCTCTTCGGCGGCGTCAACGAGCTCGGCGAGACTGCCGAGGCCGGCGCGTTGGTCATCGAGGGATGGCCTGTCTGCGCCGGCGCTGACGTACCGGCCTGTGAGCTCTTGGTTGAGCGTGGTCATTGGTCTGGTGCTCCCTTCCCGAGATCAGCTCGCAAGCCAGGCGTGTGTACTGATGATGGTCTTCGTACGCTCCGACAGTTCCATGGGCGCCTCGCCGTCGTCTGAGCGGTTGCAGACCTCTTCGCGCAGGATCCGCTCGGCCTCGAACTGGTCGCCCTCGGCCTTGGTGACTTGGGCCAGGCACAACCGTGTGCTCTCGCCGTCGGGGTCGGCCTTGTTGGCAACGTAGGCAGCCGAGCGGGCCTTGATCAGGTCCCCGGTGGCGAGGGCCTCGGTGACGACGATCAGTGCGACGTCGGAGATCCAGCCGGGTGTCATGAGGTCGAACCGCTCACCGTCGGCGAGCCAGGACCATCCGTCGTCGCGCTTGTTGCTGAACGGGGGGCCGGTAACGAGCTCGAGGGCTGTGCTCAGGTCGGCACGTCCCTCGGCGCCGCCGCGGGCCTGCCCACGGGCACGAAGTCGCAGGAAGAGGTCGAGGTCGATGAGGAGGCCGTCGTCGACCTGGTAGACGTTGACCCCGTTGACCTTGGTGGCCGGGGCCTGGTCGGCGTGGGGCAGGTGGGGCTCGCCTGTACGTGGGTTGGTGCCGAGCCAGTCGCGCACGGTGTTGGTGTAGTCGCGTGCCTTGCCGGCCGAGATGCCGAACGCAGCACTGATCGCCTCCCTGGTGGCGCCGTGCTGGCGGCGCAGCGCGATGAACGCCAGGAGTTCGGTGAAGTAGGGCTTGCGCCTGTCCAGCGCCTGGCCGTGGGCACGCACGGCCACCTGCCCCAGCAGGCTGAGACGGGGGCGGTCGCAGTCGGGCGAGAACCAATCGGCGATGTCCTGGTCGAGAGCCGGGTCGGAGCTCTCAACTTCTGTGCGGACGTGCGCAGGCACCTTCGGAGCCAGCGCATTGAGGTCCTCCTGCACGATCGCGCTCTCGCGGATGTAGTCCTCGTCGTTGCCCTCGAGGAGGGACGTGAGCGGTTCGTCGACGGCGTCCTCGGGGGTGTTGCGGGGCAGGGTGTGCTCGCGACGCAGTGCGCCTGAGCGGTCCGTGTAGGCCTCCCAGCCTTCGGTGGCGGTCTCGTCGACGGGAACCGGAACGTCCTCGAGCGTGTCGCTCTGTGCGTAGACCAGGGCGCAGCCGCGGGCCTCATCACTGGTGAGGCCGACCGCAATAAGGTTGAGGCCGGCGTGCTCGAGGACGACGCGGCCGGTGTTCGTCATGTGCAGGACGGCGCCCGGGGTGTTGGGGCGTTCGCCGGCGACGACGATGGAGGTTGCGGACTGACCGACGTGGTCGTTGACCAGCTGCAGCAACTGCTCTAGCTCGGCCGGGTCGCCGGCCGCGGCGTCGAGCACGAGCATCCGTGCCGGCCAGACGTCGTCGTCGACGCTGCCGGTGCGGGCGGTTGAGACGTCGGTGTCGTGTCGTGTGGCCCGGTCGACGGTGCTGACGGCGGCCGCGAGGATCTCCGCGGTTGCGGGCGTTCCGTCCGCTCCCGTGGGGTAGTAGGTGATGCGCTCGTCCATGGCGACGGTTTCCTCAGCGACACCGATGCAGTCGAGCTGCACTCGACGTGACCACGGGTTGACGGCCAGCTGGGCGGCGAGGTGGCGGGCGAAGTCGCGGCCGTAGGTGGGGTCACCGCTGATGGTGAGGGTGGAGAGCTCCTCGCAGTTGAGGAGCCAGGTCTCGCCGGTGTCGCTGGCGCCGATGGTCACCAGGAGCGGGTAGGGCGGCTCGACGTACCCGGGGTCAGGGCCGAGGTCCTCGGCGTCGACGTCGGTGCCGACGTGCCAGTGGGTCTGGTCGGGGCTGCCGGCCCAGGGTGCGGGGAGTTCGGCTGGTGCGCTGAGGTGCAGGGTCAGCTCGCCGTGGCCGAGCTCCACGGCCGCCAGGGGCGGCATCGTCCCACCGACGGCTCCAACGGCCGCGGCGAGGCGACGGAGGGCCTCGTGGGTGAACTCCACGGTGGCGGCGGCCGCGGCGCCGGTGGCGTTGAGGGTCATCTCGACCGGGGCGAGCTCGGGTGGCGGGGCGGCGATCGCGCGGCCCGGCGGGCGGTTGCGGAAGCCGCCACGTCGACGCGTCTTGAGGGCCATTAGCAGTGCGCCGGAGAGGAGGACTCCGCCGCCGGTGAGACCGGCGAGGATCCACGGGGCGTCGAGGATGGAGTCGTCGGCTTCGTCGGCCTGGTCGACGTCGGCCGCCGGAGACGAGGGTTCTTCGGCCCGCGGCTGCTGGACCTCGGGCGCAGCGGTCTCCGGTGCTGCGGTCTCCGGGATGACCGGCGTCTCGTTCTCGGCCGGCGGGTCGACCGGCTGCTGCTCGTCCTTCGGGTTCGCGGGCCTGTCGGGCTTGTCCTCGCGCGGCAGTTGCGTGTCGGGCTGTCCGGTGGGCTCTGCGTGGGCGCCGGGGATGTTGAGAGTCCAGCCGACGTCGATGACGTCGGGGTCGGTGAGGTGGGCGTCGCCAGGCTGGGTGAGGGCGGTGGAGGCGTCGTAGATCTCCATGTAGCGGTCGGCGTCGCCGAGCTGCTCTTGGGCGATGTCGGTGAGGGTGTCGGTGGGCTTCACGGTGTACTGGTGGGCCTGGGCGTTGGCTCCGGCCGGCGCTGGGAGCTCGAGGACCCAGCCGGGCTCGAGGAAGCTCGGGCGGGCGCCGAGCAGGTCGTGGTTGAGCTCGACGATCTCCTTGTAGCGTGACCCGTCGCCGAGGTGCTGGTCGGCGATGGCCCACAGGCTCTCCCCCGGCTTGACGGTGTGACTGATCGTCTTCTGCCGCTTGGTGTCGTGCTTCGTGACGTCCGTTGCCGTGTGCGTGGTCGGGGCGGCGTGGTCGGTGACGCCGGCGGCGTGGTGCCCAACGGCGGCATGCGCGGGCGCGGCTTCTGCTGCGGCTGTGGTGGTGTGCACGGTGAGGGGTGCGGCAACGAAGAGGAGTGCCGCCAGCCCGATGAGGCCTCGGGCGCCGGCCTGCGGGAGGCGCAGGCCGGGGAGCTTGGGTGCCTCGACCCTGCGGAACTGGGCGACGGCCTCCAGGGCGAGGCTCAGCACCATGAAGGCCCAGCCGAGCCAGCCGACGACCTTGAACAGCCCCAGGACGAGCGTGCCGTCGTCGGGGGCCAGGAGCGCGTCCTTGATCCCGTCGAGGGTGGGAGGTTGGGCGGGGATCGGGTTGGCGCCGATCGCGAGGAACGCGGCGGGCAGGCCGATGACGATGCCGAGCACGGCCACCGTGGCGAGGAGCCCGGTGAGGCGCTGGCGAAGCGTGGGGGTGTTCATCGCTCGATGCCTCCTTCGGCGCGGATGAGCCGCGCGGATGCCTCGCCGGTCACGGGCATCGAGTTCAGACCGATGATCCCGAGGAACTTGCTGTCGTAGGTGTCGGTAGTGCGGACCACCAGGGTGTCGCCGCCGGTGACGGAGACGGTGCCCTCCACGCCGGCTGCTCGGAGGTAGTCCTGGGCGGCGGATTTCGCGGCGAAGATGTCGACCCGGAGGTCCTCGCCGCGCACCGCTGTGGAGCCCTGGACCTCCTGGGCGCCGGTGCGGGCGGCCTGGGCGGCCACACTGCGGGCGTGCTGCTGGGTGTGGACCTTGCCGCCGAGGTCGACGACCATGCCGACGAGGATGATCATCACCAGTGACGCGGTGGCGAACCAGACGCTGATCGCGCCACGCTCGTCACGCGGCCGACGGCGAAGCAGATGGCGGTTCATCGGCGCTCCCGGTAGGCGTCGACGGGGCTGGAGGCCGTAGCGGTGATGACCCGGTGTCCGGGTACGCCGGGCAGGGCTAGGTCCGACAGGTCGACGCGGCAGGTCACGGTGGCGGTGACCTGGGCGGTGGTGCCCAGTGGGGCGTTGAACGCCGCGGCGTTGACCGTGATGTCGGTGCTCGTGCAGTGCACGCTCTGGTCGTGCAGGCTGCTGGTGGCCGCCGTCTTCCCGGCGGAGATTGCCTCGCCCTGGGTCCGCTCGATCGAGGCCGCGCGGGCTGCGTCGTAGGCCGCCGCTTCGACCGACTGCTTGGATATCTCGACGCGGCCGCCCATGATGATCATCGCCACGAAGAGCCCGAACGCCGGGATGCCGATCGCGGCCTCGATGGCGGCCGACCCGCGCTCGTCGCGGCGCCGTCGTCGGGAATCGTGAATCCGCCGGATCATTCCGTCAGCCTCTCGACGGGGACGCTGGCGCTCTGGGTGACCTTGACGTGCCAGCCGGGGATCACGCTGAGGCTCTTGCCGGTGACCGTGACGGTCGCGGTGTTGGCTGTCCGGGATGCCGAAACGCTGGTCGAGGTCATCACGTCGGTGCCGCCGGCGTCCTGGAGGAAGGTGTTGGCTGTCGCCAACCCTGAGTCGCGGGTGCCGGTCTCGCTGCCCGCCTCGCGTGCGCCCTCCTGTGCGGCCGCGAGCGCAACTTCGCGCGCGTGGTAGTACAGGGTGCCCTGGAGGCCAAGGAACATCACCAGGAAGAGCGCCGGCATCAGGAAGACCATCTGGATGGTCACTGAGCCGCGCTCGTTGCGGCGGCGAGAGCTGGCGATCATCGGGGCCTACTTGATCTTCGCGGACTCGCTGGTCACGAAGAACTTGATGGCGGCCACGACGATGCCGACGATGACGATCACGGCGCCGGCCCAGATGACCTGCTCGATGGTGACCGAGCCGCGCTCGTCGCGGTGCTTGACGATGCGGTCTTCCAGGCCGGTGAGCACGGTGAGTGCCGCCACCTGGAGGGTGATGAAGAGCTTGAGCATCGGGTTGGTTCCTTTCTTGGTGGTTGGGTTCGGGTGACCCGGTTGTTTGAGGTCGGTGTTAGGTCGTCAATCGGAGCATCGAGGGGGCGATGAGGATCGCCATGAAGACGACGCCGAGCAGGCTGGCGGGGATGTACATGCGCTCGGAGGCGGCGTTGGCCTTGCCGACCTCTGCGCTGAGCATCGCCGAGCGGAGTGCTGCGGCGCGGGCGCGGAGGTTGGTGTAGATCTGGGATCCGTCTTGCCCGGATTGCTGCATGATGTCGGCGAGGTCGTCGAGCTCGGTGACCCCGAGTTCGTCGGCGAGATCGTGGAGGGAGTCCCAGGGCGCGCGGGTCATGTAGCGGGCGCGGCGCAGCTCGCTCTCGATCCGCTTGAACACCCACTTGTCGCCGACATCGGCCGCGGCGCGCAGGGCCTGCTGGCCGCTGGCACCGTCTCGGACGCCGGTGGCGACCATGTCGATGTAGGCGCCGAGCGCGCGGTTGAACTCGATGCGGGCCTTCTTCGCATCGTCTGTGGCGTTGTAGTTCGGCATGAACCAGAACAGCGCCGCCAGGGCCAGTGACCCGAAGGTGGGGATGACGAACGGGAGCGGCAGACCGATCAGGCCGAAGAACGAGGCAAGCAGCGGCGGCATGACCAGGCCGAGCAGCGCCCAGACCACCTTCTCCCCGTAGAACCGGGTCTCGCTGATCTGCAAGATGGCGAGGTCCTTGCGCGGAGTGTGTGCCCAGGCACCGCCGGGCAGGTTCTGCAGCGCCCACACCCCAATCCGATCGACCAGGGAGCCTGCCTCAGTGTCCTCGGCGTCCGGGGCGCCGGCGCCGCGGCGGGGGACGACGTGGTCGGGTGAGAGACGGTCCAGTGCGTCGACCAGATCCGGGTCGGAGGGCGCCAGTCTCCAGACGAGGATGGCGAAGGCCAGGCCGATGAGCGTGCCGCTGGCGAGCGCGAGCTGGAGGCCGGTCATGCCGGTGCTCCTTCGTTCTGACGCTGTGCGTTGCGCGCCTGGAGGTCGAGGAACCGCGGGAGCGGCTTGGCGACCGCCATCCGCCGCATCATCAGCAGCGTGGCCACGTAGGCGCTGAGGAGGACCGCGAGGATGACCTGCCCCAGCGGGCTGCCGTAGGGCTCGATGTAGTCACCGGTGAAGGCGAGCAGGCCGAGGACGCCGAGGGTGATCACTGTGACGGTGCGCGCGGTGGTGCGCGGCTTGGCTTGGTCAGCCTCGATCTGGCGGCGGGCCCGCACGTCGGAGGCCACGGTCTCGGCGAGCGCATCGAGGGCCTTGGCCAGGCCGGCCTGTCCGCGACCGCTGGCGGCCAGGATGAGCTGGCTGGCGACGACGTCGCCGGTGGAGTCGTTGAGGTCCTCAGCGAACGCGCGCAGCACGTCCTCGGTGGTGCCGGTGCCGTTCCACAGCCGCGACACCATCAGCCCGACCTCGTCCTCGATCGGCGCGGGCACCGACTGCAGCGACTTGATGAGCGCCGAGCGCAGCGACTGGCCGGCCGTGAGCTTGCCCGCCAGCGACCGCGTCCACTCCTCGAGCGCTTCGAGCTTCTCGATGCTCGCGGCCGCCGGCGGCGGGGAGAGCAGCAGCGGGATGCCGATGATGGCGGCCGGGACGAGCACGATCGCGATCACCCAGCCGGTCACCAGTGCGACCAGCAGGCCGGTAACGGCGCCGGCGACGATGAGCTTGCGGGTGCGTGGGCTGAGCTGGTTGATGCGGCTGCCCAGCCGCCCGAACGGGGTGACGGTGCGCGCGGGCCGGGGCGGCTTGGGTGGTGCCGGCCGCAGGGCGTAGACCATGCCGATCAGGCCGGCGACGACCAGAGCGCCGCAGACCGCGGGCACGAGCGGGGTCATGTCGTGGCCACCCCCTCGTAGGCCTTGGCCTCAGTGGTGTAGGCCTCGAGGTCGAATCCGTGGCGGGCCAGCTCTTGGGCGAGGTGGTTGTCCAGCTTGCCGGTGGCGGTGGCCGGCCCGAGCCGGTTGGGGGCGAAGACTGGCGCGGTCGCGTAGCCTCTGACGGCGTCGGCGCTGGGATCGACGACCAGGACCTCCTCGACCCAGCGCCGCTTCCGGGAGGTTCCGTCACCGTTGTCGGTGACGTCGGCGCGCAGGTACACCACGACGTCGACGGCGGCAGCGAGCTTGCTGATCGCGAGCTCGCGGGTGACCTGGGGGCCCTTCTCCATGGCGCAGGAGACGAGCTTCTCGATGGTGTGGTCGGCGCTGCGGGCGTGGGTGGTGCAGATCGAGCCCGGGCCGGACTCCATGGCCTTGAGCATGTCCCACACCTCGGGGCCGCGGACCTCGCCGACGATCTGGCGGGCGAGGGTGAACCGGAAGGAGTCGTGGAGGGCCTCTTGGAGTGTGAATTCGCCGGCCCGGCGGCCGTCGACGCCAATCTCGCCGGAGCCGGGCCGGTGCTCCCAGGCGTGGACGATGCGGTGCCGGTCGCGGAGCTCGTGCAGGTACAGCTCGAACTCGGTCTCGAAGGTGCCGATCATCTCCCAGGGCGGGATACACGAGCACAGCGCTCGGACCCAGGTGGTCTTGCCGCTGCCCTGGACCCCGGAGACGACAATGCTCTTGCCGGCCCGGACGCAGGCGGCAAGGAAGTCGGCCAGCACGGGTCCGCACGCCTTGCGGTCGTAGACCATCTCGTCCAAGGAGACCGTGCGCAGGCCGTGGCGCCGGATGACGACCGAGGTGTTGGCGGTGACCCACGAGGCGGCGGCCAGGCGGGCGCCGCCCGGCAGGCGCAGGTGAAGGCTGGGCCTGGCCTCGGTGAAGGGGCGGTTCTGGCGGGCTCCGAGATCGGTGAGGAACTCGCGCAGCTCATCCTCGGAGTCGGCGACGGGAGGTGCCGTGACCACGGTGCCGTCGGTCTTCTCCAGCCACACCGAGCAGTCGGGCCCCGAGGCGATGATGATGATGTTCTCGACGTCGGACTTATCGACCAGCGGCTGGAGCCGGCCCAGGCCGAACAGGGCGGCCTCGAGGGCCCTCTTGAGAGCCTTCTCCTCCTCTGTTGTCCACGGGCGGCGGCCGGTGGAGACGAGGCTCTCGGCCTCGGCCTTGACTAGCTCCTCGATGACCTCGATGCCCTTCTGCCGGCGGTCCTCCTCGGTGATCCGGCCGCCTTCCTTGTCCAGTCGGGCAGTCAGGCGGGTGGAAATCTCGGCGCGGTACTGCGCGATCAGGTCCCAGTCCAGGACGGCGTCGCGGGTCTGGTCGGGGTTGGTGTGGTCGACGTACGACTCGTTGACGGGGTCGCTGGGCACGAGCGGGCGCAGGGAGAACTCGGATCGGGTCCGCCCCGGCCGGTCGTCGTCGCTGGCCCAGGCGCCGCTGAACATCGGCAGGGAGCTCGGGTCGTCGTCCTCTGCGATCGGGTTGGCGGGCGGCGGCGCGGCGTGGGCGCCGTTGCTGGTACGCGCGAAGGGGGAGCGCTGGTCGCGATCGGCGTGCCGTGCAGCGAGCCACTCTTCGGCGCTGAGCGGCTCGCCGGCGGGCTGGTGTCCGTTGGTGCTCACGCGCGGCCTCCAATCGTGGGGGCGAGTGCAGCCTGGTTGGTGGCGAGGATGGAGTGAATGGATGCCGAGCCGGCCCGGTAGCTGCGCAGCAAGCCGGAGGACTCGAACTTGCGGGGCTTGCGGGCGCCGTGGGAGTAGACCTCCGCGACCTCGGGGTCCCAGTCGACCGAGGCGACCACGGGGATCTGGAGGGCCTTGGCGATCTGGCGGGCGGCGTAGGGCCGGACTCGGGGCACGACCGTCGGCACCGTGGGCCAGCGTCCGTCCTCATCGACGAGGAGGGCACCCAGCCGGGAGAGACCACCCACGGTGGCGAACTGGTCGCGCAGCGCGTTGGCCCAGGACCTGACGCCCGCCAGCGCCGGCAGCGAGTTCCGGGTGACCAGCAGTGTCAGGTCGGAGGCGGCGATCAGCGGTTGAGGCCAGCCGACCAGGCCGAGACGGCCGGCGTCGACGATGACGTCTTGGCCGTTGCGGTGCAGTGCCCGCAGCTGCTCGGCGAGGGGCTCCCAGAGCGGCAGCATGCTGGGGGCCTGTTCGTGGGAGCGGATGCCGGGCAGAAACCACGCCGACTTCTCAGCCGTGGCGTCCGGGTCGAGGATGAGGGTCTCGCGCGGGAGGGCCTCGACCAGAGTGCCGTCGCGCTGCGCGAGGGCGAGGTTGATCAGGCCGCCGGTGGGCTCCTGGGCGCCGCGGAAGTAGCCAGCGAAGACGCCCGAGGCTCCGTCCGGCGAGGCGTCGACCAGGAGTACGGGCCGGTGCCAGTTCAGGGTGAATGCGAGCGCCGTGGTGGTGACGCCTGGAGATCCACTCGCGGAGGCCAAGACGATCAGCGCCATGGCTCAGCGCTCCCGGGTGTCGAGGACGAGCGCGACGCGGCCGGTGGCGGCGCGCGCTGCGAGGTCGGCCGACTTCTCCTTCGGGACCGAGACGTTGACGACGGTCTCCCCCGTCTCCTCCACGCGGCTGACACCAACCACGGTGGCCTCGATCGTGACGGGCGTCTGCTCGGTGACCTCGCCCTGGTCGCCGGGGGTGGTGACGATTCGGACGGTGTCGCCGGAGTACAGGGGCTCTGAGGGCATCTGAGCCGGCGTGAGGCTGATGCCGACCAGGGACTCCCCCTCTCCCGGCACAAGGTTGTCGGTGACCTGTTGCTCGGAGAGCAGCGTGCCGGCCCACAAGTCGACGGCCGCGCGGCTGCCCTCGATGCTCGACTTCTGAATGCCGCTGATCGGCGTGAGCGCGGGGTCGATGCTCACGCGAACGACCGTGAGGTCCCCCGGCTCGATGGTCTCTCCTCGCGCGATGTCCCGGTTCACGACGAGGACCTCCTGGGTGTCGCTGACCGAGGTGTAGGCAAACGCGGCGCCAAGCGCTCCGGCGGCGACCAGTACCGCGCAGATCGCGAACACCAACGGCCGACGACGTTTCTTCGCCCGGGCCGTGGCCTGCTCGCGACCGACCGTTTCCTTCGGGGCAGCCGGCGCCGGGCCGCTCGGCGGCGGCGGGCCTCCAGCTGCGGTCTGTGAGGTGGTGTCCAGCGACATCAGTCCGAGTCCTCTCGTCTCTCGATCACCTATGTGTCAAGACGGGCCGGGGCGATCACCATGACCCAATTCCATAGGAACACACTAGTGCAGTCTTATCGAGTCCCGGTTTCTCCACAGGGGCGGAATCCGAGAAGTCATCGCCAGAGTCCTCTGCAGGAGAGGTCGCGGCCCAGCTCCCCCGATGGAACTGAGCGTCAGCGCGGCCGAACGTGCAGATCCATGAGACCACATTCGTCCGGGTTTCTCCCGCGCCGATTCTGCCCCGCCCGTCCAGCGGCATCATCCGTGCAGGTACTCAGCTACCTAGGCTTGGTCCGGCCCTGCCGCCGCCGGCGTAGGCGCTGCGCTTCATTGAACGCCACCGCGACGACGTCGGCCGGCTCATGGAGAACGCGCCCGAGTGCCTCGAGCGTGGAGGGCCCGGGCAGCCGGGTCCATCGACCTTGCTCCCAGGAGTAGTACGTCGGTGCCGACAGATTCGTCGGGGCGACGAGCTCGGGCACGGTCAAGCCAGCCTGCAGGCGCAGCGCCCTCAGATCGGGGACCTCGCCATCAAGGTGGATCAGCCGGAGCGCCGGGATGTCGAGGGCGCGAGCGAGCTTCACCAGGAAGTCGGGCCGCGGCACCGAGGTAGCGAGTTCCCAGCGTGAGACGCGCTCTCCCCCAGCTGCGCCGACGAGTCGCGCCAGCTCGTGCTGGGTCAGACCCGCCTTCTCTCGGGCAGCCCGCAATGCTGAGGGATCGACTCCGGAAACCATCGCCGCCGAACACTATCTCCCAGGCCCTCGTCGATCCTCGTCAAGGTCCGCACACAGAGCACGGCCAGTTCGAACCCGCTGACGACGGTTGCTCGCACGCACCCCCTACCACCCAAGGCACCACGCTACGAAGTTTGCTTGTTCACGCTGTACGCCAACCCTGCACGAGGGAGCTTCGGCCGCTGTTGATCGCTCCCAACCTCGTGCCTGACTTAGGTGACCAGGAAGCGAGGTGGACCATGAGCACAGCCCCAACTGAGAACCCGGGTCCCGGTGTCGTCATTTTCACTGCGCTCGGCAACGCCGCGCTCGACCATCTGGCCGCCTCCCTGGCGGCCGAGTGCGACGGCTCCCCGACGAGCATCGCCGACCTCCTTGAGCATGTTCTGGAGGCCGACGTCGAGGACCTGGCCGAATCTCTCAGCGAGGCCGCCCGTCCGCCGGTGCGAGATAGCGGTCCCAGTCGCGACGTCGAAGAGGTCGGTCCCGCGGCCGAGAGTCCGGACGGCGCGGCCCGCCGTCGTCTCACGGCCCGTGCACCGCTCGCCGGCGGCGCGGCCGACGCGCCCGGCAACGGCATCACCCGTTGAGCAGCGCGCCGCGGGCATACAGGTCGTTACACATGGCTGACGTGTAACAAGATGTATGGGAGATCCTGATGTTGCCGAACCCCTACTCTCCGGGCGAGCTGCCTCGGGTGCTGGCCGGCCGGGATGAGCAGCAGAACCGCATTCGCGGCTACCTGAGCCGGATCGGAACCTACGGCGAGATGGGTGGTCCGCTCCTGGTCTTTCAGGGCCCGCGTGGTGTTGGGAAGACCTCGCTCCTGCGCGAGGCACAGCGCGACGCTGAGGGGCACGGATTCATCACCGCCTGGGTCTCCTGTCGACGCAGCGCCCCGTTCTTGCCGGACCTGGTCAGCCGGATCGGGAAAGCGATCGAGACTGCCGACATCCTGTCCCGCGCCGAGAAGGGACGGTGGGGTCTCCGCCTGGAGCGAATCGGCGTGGAGATCGGCGTGCCCAGCGTCGTGAAGGTGAGCGCCTCGGCGTCGGCGGACCGCTCCGAAGGCGACGCGCCGCGAGGCGCCCGGATCTCAGCCCTCGAGGACCTCCTGCACGAGACGAGTAGGCAGGTGCGCGGCCGCGGCGGCGCGGGCCTCGTCGTCTTCGTCGACGAGCTGCACGCCGCTGCGCGCGACGACCTCGCGGTCCTGCTCAATGCGATGCAGAACCTAGCCGGGAAGCGGGAGGACAACCCCTTCGCCGTGATCGGCGCCGGGCTGCCCTCGGCGCCCGCTGCCCTGGTCAAGGCGGCAACCTTCGGGGAGCGAAGCACCTTCCTCACCCTTCCACGACTTCAACCCGCGGCTGCGGAGACGGCGGTGGCCGAGCCCGCGGACGACCTGGGAGTTCACTGGACCTCCCAGGCCCTGCAAGCGGTCGTGGCGGAGGCCCAGGGCTTCCCTTACCTGCTGCAGGTTCTCGCACACGCCACCTGGGAGGCGGCGCGTCCATCACGTGAGGGCGTTGTGCTGGACATCGACGACGTGAACGCCGGGCTTCCGGTCGCCGACGACCAGCTGACCACCATGTACTCCGCACGTTGGGCGGCCGCGAGCGATCTGGAGAAGAAGATCATGGCCGTCATGGCGGGTGCCGGCAGTACGACGGTGACGCGCGCGGAGATCGCCGCGGCGCTCGAGCGACCCACCCAGGCGCTGGGTGTTCCCCGTGAACGCCTGATCGACAAGGGCATCATCGAGCCGGTCGGGCACGGCGAGCTCCGATTCACCATGCCCGGCTTCGACCGCTACATCCGGGAGACGCTGGCCACCGGAGCGCCCTCGGACGCCACGGACCTGGCGCCGGGCCGGCTCGGTGCCGGCCGTCGGCGGCGCGAACTCCCGCCCGCTTCCGACGGCGGTCAGGACACGCCGCGGCCGTAGAGCTCACGGCGAGCTTGGCGACGCAGAACCGCCTCGAGGTCGGCGATGCCATTCGCCGAGCGCCGTTGGTCGCGCCACTCCGGCGAGGTCGCCGAGCTGATCCCGCCCGACGACCCTGGAGGGAAGCACTTCCCGGTTTATCCACAGCCGAGCGCTCGCGCCAGGCGAAGGCCGGCGCGATCAGCGAGACTCGACGCATTGACCCCATCGGACCGAAGGAGCAGCTGGTGGACGACACTGACAGGCGCGATGCAACGGGGCACGCGAATGCGGCCCGCGAACACGTCTACGGCTTCAACCGGATCACGATGTGGGAGCGGGACCAGATCCCGGCCGAGACGTCTGACCAGCTCGCCGAGTTCGCCGACATCGCGGCCGCGCTCCCCCAGGCGTTCTCGCAACTGTCCAACACGCTTGAGCAAGCACTGGCCAACCAGGTGCTCAGCATGGACTCGATGACCGACGAATCCGTTCCGTCCATGGCGATCGGCGTCGCGCGACTCCATCTGGAGGAGGCGCGCGGCCTCGCGGTCGACGTCCACAAGCACCTCAACGCCGCCCGCAACGCCACCGCCCACATCATCAGCCAGGGCGTCGCCGACGGCCAGGAGTCGATGACGTGGGACAAGCCCTGACCCTGCGACAGCGGTCGTAAGCCCGGCCCGGATCCAGATTTCTTCCCACCGGGTGATCGCCCGGGCGGAGCGGTCTTCCTTTGGTGACTGAGACATGTCCCCAGTCCACCAAGGAGCTGTCCGTGAGCAAGCCCACCGATGCACCCAGCGGTGCGCCCGACCGTGACCCTGTCCAGGAGGTCCGTGCCCACCTCGAGCAGGCCCTGGCCTCGCTCGACCGGCTGCACGTGGTCCTGCCACCAACGAGTCGCACGCCCCCGCCCGACGCGGGAGGCGGTGAATCGGCATGACCGCCACCGACACCACGCTGCGCGCGGCCGACGCCGTCTTCGTCGCCGAGCAGGCCGTGGGCCGCGCCCGACGGGTGGTCGAGGAGCTCCAGACCACGGTCACCTCCGCGCTCCGCGTGCTCGACGACGCCGAGCTCGACTCAGCCAAGGCGAGACTCACCGACCGCGGTGACTTCTACCTCGAGGCGGCTGGCGAGCACCTGGGTCGACTCCAGACCCGCTGCAACGACATACCGGAGCTGACCCGCGAGCTACTCGGGCACCTCAACCGCGCTTCGGAGTCGCTCATCGAGGCCCGCGGCTTCCTCGACCTGGCGGACACCTCCGATCCCGTCGTCGCGGGCGACGTCGCGCAGCTCAAGCCACGCATTGCAATCGTCGGCGAGATGGTCACGCTCGCCAAGCCGGTGGCGCAGCTCGCCGCCCAGCACGTCGACCGCGCGCGCCGGGCCAGCCAGGACGTCACTACGCCGGCGCTGCTCGAACCGGTCACCCTGGACCGCAGCATCCGCACTGCCGGCAAGGAGCTCGGCCGCGCGGATGAGGACGTTCGCTTCCTCGGGGACGTCGTCGACCACGCTGCGACCAGCGCCCGGCAGTCGGCCGCCATCGCCGCCGAGATCTCCGACAACGCCCGCCGCCGGATGTCCGAGCACGGCCGGGACCCGGTTACCAGCGCCGCCGCCCCGGCCGCCGGGTCCCCAGCTCGGTAGGGCGGGAGCCGGACGCTGGGGCAACTGCTGACCACCAGGTGATCGCCCCCACCCCTGGGTCGGACTTAGGAGACCAGGAGGACTGGCGCATCCGGTGCCGGTCCGTGGGATCCACTGGGAGTCACCATGAGCGACTACGCCGCTCGCGAGGAAGCAGCACTTGAGGAAGAGGCCCGCCAGCGCGCCGAGGAGATCCGGGCCACCGAGGAAGCCGCCGCGCAGGCCGCGGCCGCCGACACCGGTCCCTCCCCCGACGCCGAGATCGCGCAGGTCCAACGATCGGGCCGGCAGCACGACCACACCGACACCGCCGCCTACCAGCGCCCCCAGCTCGGCCGCCGCCGCGGCCCGCGCCGATAGGCCAGGAGGTGTCAGCGATGGCTGCCCCGATCACCCCGGCCGCCCCCAGCCAGTCGACCGCGCGATGGGTCGACTGCTCGCACAAGCTCGGCCCGCTGCCGTGCATGAACCACAAACCGCACGTAGGAGACGGCTGCGTCCACCACTCCACGTCCGGCTTCCAGGACGACGACTAGGCGCGTGGACTGCCCACGCGCGACTCAGCCGGGGACCAGGTGCAGCCGCGGCCGCTGAGGCGGCTCCGCGGCCGCCTCGAGGCGCTGCAGCCGCTCGAGCGTCATCGGATGCCCGTAGCGGCGCAGCAGCCCCGCCAGCACCCCGCCCAGCCCGAGCTCGACCACCAGCTGGTCCGCAGCAACCTCCCCGCGGACCTCGATCACGCGGCCGGCCGCCGACACCAGGTAGGTCAGTGCGATGACCGCCCCACCCAGCAGCCCCGGCCAAGTCCGGCCCTCAGCGACCGACTGCACCACGCAGATCACGCCCACGACGCCGCGCAGCGTCCAGGCCACCCGCATGAACGGCAGCCAGGCAAACGCCCGACCCACACCGCGGAACGTGGCCACCACCATCCGCCAAGGCGTCGTGGCCGCCAACACCGCAGCCTCCAGCCGCGGCCGGATTGCCCGGCGCCGACCGACAGCATGCGCAAGCACCGCCACAGCCTCCGCGCCGGTCACGCCGCCACGGTAGGTCCCCTCCACCAGGCCCGGCGTGATGACCACCGCCCGGTGCCCGATCGCCAACGCCAACGCCACCGGCGTCTGCGGACGCTGCACACGACGCACGTACAGGGAAACGACGTCGACGTCGACGCCACGACCACCCAGCTCAGCCAGGACCGGCGCCATCACCCGGAACTCGGCCTCCGTCGCCGGCCGCGACCGAGTCAGCAACCCGATCGCCACCACCTCGAGCTGGCCCAGCGCCAACGCGCCCAGCACGGCCGCCGAGGCCAGGAACAGCACCAGGCCCAGCGCCGGCGGGAGCAGCGCGAACACCACCACGGCGAGGACGAAGCTCACCAGCAGCGCAGGCCCGAGGGTCACGACCCTCAGCACCGTCATCGGGACCTTCATCTCGACCACCTCCATCGGTCATCACTTGCGAATTTCTCGACTTTGCCGCGGGGTGATCGTCCGACGATCTCCGCGCGACCTAGGCGAACGAGACCAGTCTGTGCCCCGCTGCCGACACCAACGGAGTTATCCACAGCCCCAATCCACGCCAGAGCAGGGACCGGCCCCGCCATGGGTTCATGGACCAGACCCGATCCCGGACCACTCCGACCGAAAGGAACCACCCCGTGCACACCCTCACCGCCGATGACACCTGGGACCGCCTCGGCTCCATCGCCCAGCTGCTCCACCAGGCCGCCACCCGCGTCTGGGAAGGGGCCGAGCCCGACTCACCGCTGCAGTCCCTCGGTCTCGGCGTCTACCTGGTGCAGGCGCAGGCCAGCTCGCTCCTCCCCGAGGACTATCAGCTGCCCGACGTCGACCAGGAGGACCTCGAGGGGCAGAGCGCGCTGCAGCTGCTCACGGCCGCGGAGGAGCTCACCCGGCCGCTCCCGGCCCACCGCCCCGACCTGGTCAACAGCTCCCAGCTGGTGGTCGACCTGTGCGACCTGATCCGGGAGGCACGCGACCTTGGATGCTGACCGCCGGCGCGGCTTCGCCGACGTCGACGACGCGCTCTTCGACACCACGCAGATCCCGCTCACCTCTCGGGACATCCGCACCGTCGGCGAGCTGCTGCACGACGTCGACCACACGGCGCGCCACCTGCTGATGGACGTCGCCGGCGACGACGCCGGCCGGCTCCTCCACGGCTGGCCCGACCTGGTCACGGCCGCGTCGTCGCTGTGGAGCAGCCTGCCCGGGCAGGGATTCGGGGCAGGCGCGCACACCCGCGATGAACCCATCACCCGCCTGGTCTCGGTTGGGGACGCGATCGGCAGGAGTTTGGGCAGCAGCAGCTGGCCACCGGCGAGCCGGCCCGATCGGCGCATGACTCAGATGACCGGGACCCTCGGTCACGTCAGCGACCTGGTGCACCGCTACGGCGCCGACATCCCGGTCCAGCGCGCCGAGAGCTTCCGCGACCTCGAGGCCGCTCGCGCCCGGATCATGCACGCCCTGTACGTCAGCGCCCACGCCGTCGGTGTCTCCCTGCACCAGCACGGCCACAGCCGGTACCGTGCCGCGCTCGGCACTAACCGGCCCATCGAGCTCAACCGGCGTCACTCCCCCTACGCCGTACCGCCGACCACCGAGTGGATCCGCCGCATGGCCGTCTCCGAGGCGGCCGCGGGCAGGTACCTCGACGGACGGTTCACCCAGGCGCTCCGGGGCGAAGCCAACCGACCGATCGAGGACGACACCCGGATCTCCCGTGCCCTCGCCGGGTGGGACATCCAGGCCCACCGCACCCTCGCCTCCGACGCATGGCCGACCAACATGGTCCTCATCACCCGCACCCAGGGCCTCATCGCTGGCGCCGCCATCGTGCTCGTCGACGCCGCCCAGCACGCCGGCCATCTCGAGCCCACTGACCGGCTCTCACCGGCGATCGCCGAGGCCGGCCGTGCCTGGAGCAACCTCGCCAGCCGCTGGGGCGACCTCTCTGCCCCAGGTGATCGTCTTGACCCCGACTTGATGCGCACGGCCGCCGAAGTTCGTGCCGCCTACCGCGAGCTGACCCACGCCTCCACCACCATGGCCAGCCTCGATGTCATTGCCGCCAGGCCCGGCCTTCTGCCCGGCATCGACGCGACCCTCCACACACTCGAGTCAAGCTCGGAGTTGGCGTATGTCGTCGCGGAGAAGGCCGAGGCACCCAACCTGACCGGACCGGCTCGAGCGCTGTCCATTCGGGCGCACAACGACATCGAGGCCGGCCTGGCCACTCAGGCTCCCGACGGGGACGTCGTCTGGGTCTCCCCCCACGACATACTTGCTCGCCGAATCGTTCCCGCACCCAGGCCCGTCGTGGACGGTTTGCGTCAGGCCAGCCTGAGGACCGTCGATGCCTGCCACAGCGCAGCATCGGCCTCCGCTGCTTACTGCAGCACCCCAAAGGCAAGCCTCGTGCAGCACGATGCTGGGGTCCTTGAGCAAAGGGCAGCGGAGTGGCAGCCGCGCGTGCACGTGCTTCCTGAGCGGCACAGGGGTCGATGAGGGGATTCGTCGCGCCGGGTTCTCCGGACACCCCCGTTCGGTGGCTTTCCCACGTCGTGGCCGGTCGTGGTGGCAGGCGCCAGCAGACGACCCTCGAGGCGGCGCGACTTCCACTCGCGCGGCCTAGGTTGCCGGGTTCCATGGCGCCGGGGTAGCCGGTCCCCGAGTCTCGTTGCCTGCCTGCCAATGAGTGGGCCGTGACTTCTGCATGACCCATTGGGCGGCATCGCTAGCCCCAGCGCGTCGTGGGCGGACGTCGGTGGACGCATCGCATCGGGCTGCAAATTCCAGGCCCATCCACGGCTATCCAGCCTCATCCACTCCCGAATCGAAGGGCACTCACACGGCAGCGCTTGCGGACAAGTTGCGGACAAGCGGCCCTTGGGAAAGCAAGAGGCGGTTCCCGGATCTCTCCGAAAACCGCCTCTGACCTGCACTTTTACTTTGTAGCGGGGGCAGGATTTGAACCTGCGACCTCTGGGTTATGAGCCCAGCGAGCTACCGAGCTGCTCCACCCCGCGTCGGTGAGCACAACCTTACAGACCGGCGACGGGCTGGCCAAATCGGGTGTCGCTGCGGCTCGTCCGGCGGCCGGGCGCGGAGCGTCGCAGTCGTCGGCCACGAAACTCGTGCCTGGACGACGCAGTTGCATCGTCCGGGCACGAGCTTCGTCGGCCGGCCGATGAAACTCGCAAGCCGCCGGGCAAGACCCGCCGGGAGTCGGTCAGTCCGAGGGCGAGGCCGACGGCGACTCCGAGGGTGAGGACGACGAGGACGCCGAGGGCGAGCCCGAAGGCTGGCCGGAGGAGCCGCGCTTCTGGCCGAGCTCCATGGCCGCCTCGACCTTGGCCTGGGCGATGCCGATCTGGCGCTGGTACTCGGCGAGGTCCTGGTCGGCCAGCGCCGCGTCGGCGGCGTCGAAGGCCCTCTGCGCCTGGTCCAGGAGGGCCCGGATCTGCGCGGCGACGCTGCCGGTGACCGGCGGCGGGTTCTCGTTGCCGTCCGGCTGGCCGGTGTTGTCCGGCGGCTGTGTGCTGGGGCCGGTGCTGACGCCGAGCAGGTTCTCCAGCGCGTCGCGCAGGGTCGAGCCGAACCCGATGTCATTGCCGTACTTCACCAGCACGTAGCGCAGGATCGGGAAGCTCGAGTCCGAGAGCGCCTGGGTCGCGTAGACGGGCTGGACGTACATCAGCCCGTCGTTGATCGGCAGCGTCAGCAGGTTGCCGTACACCGGCCTCGCGCCGCTGCGGTTGAACTGGGCGAGCTCGTTGGCGACCTCGGGGTCGGTGGCGAACTGGTTGGCCACCTGGCCCGGGCCCGGCGTCTGCTCGTTGGGCAGCTCGAGGACCTGCATCTGGCCGTACTGGTCGCTCGTCGCGTCCGCGTTCACCGAGACGAACGAGGCGAGGTTGTTCTTGTTGTACGGCACGTACACCGAGGTCAACGAGAACACCTGGTCGGTGCCGCCGTTGCTGTCCACGAAGAGCCGGTACGGCGGCTGGAACTTGCCCTTGGAGTACGGGTCCTCCGGCACCTGCCAGCGGTTGTTGCCCTGGTAGAAGTCGATCGGGTCGGTCACGTGGTAGCGAGCGAACTGGTAGCGCTGCACCTGGAACAGGTCCTCGGGGTAGCGCAGGTGGTCGAGCAGGTCCTCGGAGATCTGCGACTTGTCCTCGACCGTGCCCGGGAACGCGCTGCGCCAGGCGTTCAGCATCGGGTCGTCCTCGTCCCAGGCGTACAGCGTGACGTCGCCGGTGTATGCGTCGACGGTCGCCTTCACGGCGTTGCGCATGTAGTTGATCTCGTCGGTCGGCAGCGTGCGCAGCCCGGTCTCCTCCTGCAAGGAGTCGTCGATCATCGTCTGGAAGGACTCCTTCTCCGACAGCGGGTAGCGGTCGGTGGTGGTGTAGCCGTCGATGATCCACAGGATCCGGCCGTCGACGACCGCCGGGTAGGGGTCGCTGTCGACCGTCAGCCAGGGCGCGACCTTCTCGACGCGGTCGGCCGGGGTGCGGTTGAACAGCACCTTGCTGTTCTCGTTGACGCGCCCGGAGAGCAGGAAGTTCGGCTCGCCGAACTTGGTGGCGAACATGAGCTGGTTGAAGAACCCGCCCACGCTGGCGTCGCCCGCCCCGTCGTACGTCGTGGTGGAGCCCTCCTCGGACCCGGCCGTCTGCAGGTTCAGCTCGACGTCGGTGGCGTCCGGCTTCGGCTTGCCGACCACGGAGTACTCCGGGCTCTGCTCGCCGTAGTAGATCCGGTCCTCGAAGCCTCCGGTCGCGCGAGCGAGCGCATCCTGCCCGGCGTTGGTGCCCTGTGCCCACACGATGCCCGCCTGGTCACCGGTGTTGTCGGCGTTGTCGATCTGGGTCTTGTTGTCCTCGCTGCGCTGGTTGGCGAACGCCGCGATGATCCCGTTGCCGTGCGTGTAGACCGTGTGCAGGTTGGTCCAGTTCCGGTCGCCGGCGTTCATGCCGCTCTGGTCGAGCTCGCGGACGCCGAGCACGAGCGCGCGGTCGTTGCCGTCGACGTCGTAGCGGTCCACGTCGAGGACCTGCGCGACCGAGTAGTAGGCGCGCACCTGCTGGTTCTGCTCGAACGCGTCACGCACCAGCTGGGGGTCGACCAGCGGCACCGAGGACGTCTCCTCCTCGACCGAGCTCGCGGAGCCGGCGCCCAGCGCGGTGGCGGGGTCGTACTTCTCCACGTCGACGTGGGCGACGTCGTACGCCGTCCGGGTCGCCTCGATGTTCTTCTCGATGTACGGCGCCTCCTTGTCCGCCTCGGAGGGCTTGACCTGGAACTGCTGCACGATGCCCGGCCAGATCAGGCCGAGCAGGATCGCCGAGACGGCCAGCAGGGCCAGTCCGACCGACGGCAGCAGCCAGGTACGGCGCCACACGTTGACGAAGAACAGCACCGCGCAGATGACGGAGATGCCGAGCAGGATGTTCTTGGCCGGCAGCACCGCGTGGTCGTCGGTGTAGGTCATGCCGGTGATCACGCCGCCGCCCTGGCTGACCAGGTCGAAGCGGTCCAGCCAGTAGTCGGCGGCCTTGGCGAGCACGAAGAAGCCGAGCAGCACCGAGATCTGCGCCTGGGCGGCCCCGGAGAGCCGGTCGCGGGGGGTCTGCAGCCGGATCCCGCCGTACAGGTAGTGCACCACCGCGGCCGCGATCAGCGCGATGACGAGCACCGCCATCGCGTAGTCGACCAGGTAGTGCAGCCACGGCAGGTTGAAGACGTAGAAGCCGATGTCCTTGTGGAAGTAGGCGTCCTCGCTGCCGAACGACGTCCCGTTGCGCCACAACAGGTAGTCGCGCCACTCCCCGATCGCCGAGCTGCCGGCGAAGGCGCCGAGCACCAGCGCGACACCGACCAGGAGCCAGGTGCGGATCGGGTTGATCGCCTCGCGGTAGCGGTCCAGCCCGTTCTGCTCCGGGGAGTTGGGGCGGAAGAACGGCCGGAACCGGTAGGCCAGGTAGATGTTCACGCCCACGACCAGCGCCATCCCGATGCCGAAGGCGAAGAACAGCACGGTCTTGGTCCAGAACAGTGTGGTGAAGACCTCGCCGTACCCGCCCGAGACGTACCAGAGCCGGTCGGTGTAGATGCCCGCGAACGTGCTCAGCCCCAGGAACCCGATCACCAGCACCACGGCGGTGATGATCAGTGCGCGTGACCGGCGCGACCCGGACCGCGCCGGAGGTCCGGCGTCCCGGGGGGCCTCGTCGAACAGCTCGCTCATCCCTGCTTCTCTCCTTCATCACCGGAGGCATCTCCGGAAGCATCCCCGGAGGTGTCCCCGGGCTCGTCCAACGTCACCCCGAGCAGCTGCAGCAGCCCCGGCACGAGGTCGGCGCCGCCCACGACCGACTGGTCGTCGTCGTGCGCGCGCAGTCGCAACGCACAGTACGTCGCCCCCGCGCGCGTGACACCCGCGACGATCCGCACGTCCTGGCGGTCGGGGTGCTCGCGCGCGAACTCCTCCGCCGAGGCCGGGTCCGCGGGGATCAGCGGATCCGCGTCCGGTGGCAGCACCAGCCGCTCCACGACCGCGGCGCAGCCGGCGACCTCGGGCGGCCACACGATCGACTCCAGCGCGACCTCGAGGGGCTGGTCGGGCCGGAGCTGGTCCTGCTCGATCGGGGTCAGCGAGCCTTGCGCCGATGCGGAGTCCAGGCCCATCGCTGCGGCCAGCGCCGGCTCCCGCTCGACGAGTGCGGCGGTGTCGACCAGGGCGTACAGCCGCGCCGGCTGGTCCCAACCGTCCGCCGCGATGTGGCTCTCGATCTCGAGGACCGCGGACGCGAGGGCCGGGTCCGCGTCCAGGTCGTCGGCGAGGGCTCCGCTGAGCTCCGGGTCGAAGTCCGTCACTTCTCGCTCTCCTCGCAGCTCGGCAGGTCCGCGTCATGGTCCTTGACCCAGGCGGCGATCGCCACCCGCGCGTCGTGCATCGTGTCGGCGCGCACCAGTCGCATGTCGCCGTTCGGGGCGCCGAGCGCCTCCGCGCAGTTGTCGGGCGGCACCATGAAGAGCTCGGCGCCGGCGTCGCGCGCGCCGACGATCTTCTGCTGGATGCCGCCGATCGGGCCGACGTTGCCCGCGGCGTCGATGGTGCCGGTGCCGGCGATCGTGGCGCCGCCGCTCAGCGAGCCCGGGGTCAGGGTGTCGTAGATGCCCAGGGAGAACATCAGCCCGGCGCTGGGCCCGCCGATGCTCGGGTCGATGGCGATGTCGACCTCGACCGGCAGGTCGGGCTTGGCCTGGGTCCCGACCTGGATGCCGATCTGGGGTCGGCCGTCGTTCAGCTCCGGGGTGATCGAGAGCGCCCGCCGGTCACCGTCGCGCCGGATCAGCAGGTGCACCGGGTCGCCCTCGTCCAACGCGCCCACGAGGTCCACGACCTGGTCGGCGGTCGAGACGGGCGTGTCGCCGACGCGGAGCAGCACGTCGCCGGTCTCGAGGGCGCCGTCCGCGGGGGTGTCCTTCGCGACACCCGCGACGACCGCCTCGGTCACGTGGTAGCCCAGCTCCTCGAGGGCGACCGCGGTGGCGGCGTCCTGCGAGCTGGTCATCTCCTGGGCGCCCTCCTGGCGGTTCTGCTCAACGGTCTCGCCCTCGTGGTAGACGGCGTCGTACGGATAGACGGCGTCCTCGTCACTGAGCCAGTCGCGCATCAGCTCGAAGAGGCTGTTGCTGCCCTTCGGCTCGGGCTGGGACACGTACACGGTGGTCATCCGCAGCTCGCCCGTGTCGCGGTACGCCGGGTGGCCGGAGACCTCGATGATCTCCTTGCCCTCCTGGTTGGTGCCGAGCACGTCCAGGGTGAGTCCGGGCTCGTAGGTGACGAACGGCAGCGGCTTGAGCGCGGCCGTCACCCACAGCCCGATCAGCAGCGGCACGGCGAGGAGCCCGGCCAGGGTGCGCTGCGTCATGGCGCAAGCCTGTCAGATGCGACCTAGGCGGGGCGGGCGACCTAGGAGACGCGCCGCGACGGGCGTACGGCGATGCCGGTGGAGCGGTCGTCCGCCGGCGGCGGCACGGCGTACCCGGGCATGGGCCGGCGGCGCCGGCGCGGATCGGGCTCCAGCGCCGCGGCCAGCCGGCGCACGGCGACCTCGCGGTCGATCTCGCCGCGGCCCTCGCGACCGAGCCAGGCGACCCAGAGCATCGCCACGACCGTGACGACGACCGAGGGCACCAGCCAGAGCAGGATCTCCACGCCCCGAGCCTAGGCGAGTACGGCAACCAAACCCTTGAGACTCGCGGGTCTGACTCGGCCCCCTGCCGGTGTGGGTGCTCAGCCTGGCCCCGCAGCCGACTCGCCGACCGCAACCGTTCGGTGTCAGGCCGCCCCCAGAGCGGCGGCCCGCGCCGACGAAGTCGACGCGCGAGACGCGGCTACGGCGTGCCGACCCACTCGTCGGTGCCGTCGCCGAACCGCTGGTGCTTCCAGATCGGCACCTCGGCCTTGAGCGTGTCGATCAGCGCCTTCGAGGCCACGAACGCGTCGCCGCGGTGGGCGGCGGAGGTGGCGACCACGACCGCGATGTCCCCGATCCCGAGGGTGCCGGTGCGGTGCACGGCCGCGACGCCGTGCACGTCGTACTCCTCCGCGACCCGTTCGCAGACCTCGCGCAGCCGGTCGAGGGCGCTCGGGTGGGCGGAGTACTCGAGCCCGTCCACGTCCTTGCCGGCGTCATGGTCGCGGACCCGCCCGACGAACAGGGTCAGGCCACCGGAGGCGTCGTCGTCGAGCGCGGCGACCACCTCGGCGACGTCGAGCGGGGTCTCGCGGAGGTCCACGAGACGAACGGCAGAGCTCACGACGTGACCATAGAACACGACCGGTTCGCATTGACCGGGGGCCGCGTACCGTGGAGCCATGAACGACAAGCCGGGCGAGACACCCGACGACGGCAACGAGCCGGGACCGGACCGCGGCCAGAACCCCTTCAAGGGCACGCCGTTCGAGCAGCTCTTCGGTGCCCTCGGCGGGGCGGCCGGCGCCGGTGGACCCGGCGCGGCCGGCTTGCCCGACCTGGGCCAGCTCTTCAACCAGATCCAGTTCCTCATGCAGCCGCACGAGGGCCCGGTCAACTGGGACTTCGCGCTGGACATCGCCCGCAAGGCCGTCGCGCAGTCCCCCGACCCGACGCCGAGCCAGAAGCAGCGCGACGCGGTCGCGGACGCCGTCCGGCTCGCCGACCACTGGCTCGACGACACCACCACCTTCCCGTCCGGCGTCACCTCCACCGCGGCCTGGAGCCGCGCGGAGTGGGTGGTCGGCACCACCGACGTGTGGAAGGTGCTCGTCGAGCCGATCGCGGAGTCGTCGGTGCAGGCACTCGGCGGTGCGCTGCCCGAGGAGGCTCGCGCCATGTCCGGGCCGCTGCTCGGGATCCTGGGCCAGGCCGTCGGCGGCATGCTCGCCTCCCAGGTCGGCTCCGGGCTGGGGGCCCTGGCCGCCGAGGTGCTCAGCGTCTCCGACATCGGGCTGCCGCTGGCAGCGCCCGGCAAGGCCGCGCTGGTGCCCGCGAACGTCGCGGCGTTCGCGGACGGCCTGGACGTGAGCGAGGACGACGTGCTCCTCTACCTCGCGCTGCGCGAGGCCGCCCATCAGCGGCTCTTCGTCCACGTGCCGTGGCTGCGCGACCACCTGATCGGCGCCGTGGCCGACTACGCCCGCGGCATCCAGATCAACGCCGAGGGCATCCAGTCGCGGATCGAGGAGCAGATGCGCGGCATCGACCCGACCGACCCGGCGTCGATGCAGCAGCTCCTCGAGAGCGGCATGTTCGACCTGCCGCGCTCGCCGGCCCAGGAGTCCGCTCTCCAGCGCCTCGAGGTGACCCTGGCCCTGGTGGAGGGCTGGGTCGACGAGGTCGTCGGCCAGGCGACCGCCGAGCGGATGCCGCCGGCGGCCAGGCTGCAGGAGGCGTTCCGCCGACGCCGTGCGGCGGGCGGGCCGGCCGAGGAGACGTTCGCGAGCCTGGTCGGGCTGGAGCTGCGCCCACGCAGGCTGCGGGACGCGTCGACGCTGTGGGGCTCGCTGCGCACCCGGCAGGGCGTCGAGGCCCGCGACGGCGTGTGGATGCACCCGGACCTGCTGCCGACCGCGGCCGACCTCGACGACCCGCTCGGCTTCCGCGAGGACGCCACCGCTCCGCCCCAGCTCAGCGACGAGGACTTCGACGCCGAGCTGAAGAAGCTGCTCGGGGAGTGACGCCCCACCTGGACCTGCACGCCGACGCGCTGGCGGCCTTGACCGGCTGGCGGGCGCCCGGGCGCGCCCAGGAGGCGCTGCGGCAGCGGTACGTCGAGCATCTGGCCGCCCACCCCGACGGCCTGGACCGGACCTGCCGCCCCGACCACCTCACCGCGAGCACGCTGGTGCTGGACGCCGACCACGGGACGGCGCTCCTCACCCTGCACGCCAAGGCCCGCGCGTGGTTCCAGCTCGGGGGCCACTGCGAGCCCGGCGACGCCACGCTGGTCGGTGCCGCGCTGCGCGAGGCCACCGAGGAGTCCGGCCTGGCCGGGCTGCGGCTCGACCCGGCGCCGGTGCAGCTCAGCGAGCACGCCGTACCGTTCTGCGGCACGAACGGGCCAGCGCGGCCGGTGCACCACCTCGACGTCCGCTTCGTCGCGGTCGCTCCTCCCGGCGCCGTGCACGCCATCAGCGAGGAGTCGCTGGACCTGCGCTGGTGGCCGCTCGACGCGCTCCCCGACCCGCAGGCCGACCTGGTCGAGCTGGTGGAGCTCGCGCGGGCGCGCGTCGCGGACGGTGGCTTCGAGGCCCGTCGCTAGCGCACCTCGCAGCTCGATCGGCGAGCGGTCCCCCTAGTCCACTTCCTCGTCGGGCGGCGGGTCGAGCCGGGCGGCAGTCGACCAGCCGGCGAGGTAGCCCTTGGCGCGCTCGGCGCGCGGGTAGCGGTCCACCCACGCCCAGAAGCCGGCGTCGTGCCCGGGCTCGAGCAGGTGCGCGAGCTCGTGGACGAGCACGTAGTCCACGACCCACGACGGCATCCCCTGCAGCCGCGCGGAGAGGCGGATGGTGCGATCACCGGGGGTGCACGATCCCCAACGGGTCTGCTGGTTGTCGACCCAGCGCACCGACTCCGGGGACGCGAGGCCACCGAGGTAGCGGTCGCTGAGGTCCTGCGCCCGGCGCATCAGGTCGTCGTCGCTGGGCCGCCGCCGGCGCTCGGACCGCTCCAGCCGGGTGAGCATCTTCTCCACCCACTCCGCCTCCTCGCGCCGCGAGAGGGACGCGGGGATCATCACGACGATCCGGTCACCGTCGCGGTAGGCCGAGACGGTACGGCGGCGCCGCTTCGAGCGCCGTACCTCCACCTCGGGCCGTCCCATGGCCGAACGCTACTTCCTCGCCCACGCCAGCAGCCGGTCCCGCGGCCAGGTGTTGACGATCCGGTCGGGATCGATGCCGGCGGCCTCGGCCCGCTCGCACCCGTAGACCAGGAAGTCCAGCTGACCCGGGGCATGGGCGTCGCTGTCGATGGAGAACACGCAGCCGGTGTCGCGGGCCAGCTCCAGCAGCGCGGTCGGCGGATCGCGCCGCTCGGGCCGGGAGTTGATCTCGACCGCGACGTCGTGCTCGGCGCACGCCTCGAAGACGGCGGCGGCGTCGAACCGGGAACCGGGGCGGGTGCCGCGGTTGCCGGTCACCAGCCGGCCGGTGCAGTGACCGAGCACGTTCGTGCGCGGATTGCGGATCGCGCCGATCATCCGCCGGGTCATGTCGGCGGGATCCATCTTGAGCTTGGAGTGCACGCTGGCGACCCGCACGTCGAGCTGCGCGAGCAGGTCGTCGTCCTGGTCGAGCGACCCGTCGTCCAGGATGTCGACCTCGATCCCCTTGAGCAGCGTGAAGGAGTCGTCCACGGCGGACAGGTGGCGGTTGACCGCCTCGACGACGCCCAGCTGACGGGTCAGCCGCTCCGCGCTGAGGCCGTGGGCGACGGTGAGCCGCGGCGAGTGGTCGGTGAGCACGAGGTAGTCGTGCCCGAGCTCGATGGCGGTGAACGCCATCTCCTCGATCGGGGAGCCGCCGTCGGACCAGTCGGAATGCGAGTGCAGGTCGCCGCGCAGGGCGCCGCGCAGTCCCTGACCGCCGGTGGTCAGGTCGCCGCCGTGCTCGCGCTCGAGCTCGGCCAGCCGCGCCGGCAGCACCCCTTGCACGGCGTCGGCGATCACCCGCGCGGTGCTCGCCCCGACCCCGGGCAGCGACGTCAGGGAGTCCTCCGCCACCGCCGCGGCGACCTCCTCGGCCGACAGCGGCAGGATCGCCGCGGCGGCGCCGCGGAACGCCTTGACCTTGTAGGTGTCCTCCCGGCCGCGCTCGAGCAGGAACGCGATCCGGCGCAGCGCCGCGACCGGCCCCTCGTGGTAGCCGCCGTCGTCGGTCTGGTCCGGCACGCCGCTGGCCCTCGTCTCTCCTGGGTTCGGTCCGGGTTTCTTTCCTCCACACCCGGTGGACAGCCATTGTCCCTGGTCAGGGTGGGGTACGTCGTCCGTGCGGACGTCGCCGGCCGGCGCTGTCCACAGGTTGATCCCGGGCGGGACCGGGGTCCTCCACCGGCCGAGCAGCTTCTCCACAGCTTTGTCCACAGGGCTGTCCACAGGGTGGGGTGGCGCGGCGTTGACCCTCGTGCGTCGCGCCTCCTAGCGTGGGTGGCAGATGAGGCCCTCGGCCGCGGACGGACGCTCGCAAGGGGAAGGCAAGTGTCCTGAGGTGGTCGGGGGCCTCCTCACGTCTTCTCGCAGGGAAAGGCTCCCGGGACGTCGACGTGGGCGTCGTGCGCTCCAGGTGCCGCGCGGGTCACCGGCCGGTGAAGACCGGCGCCCGCTTCTCCCGCGCGGCGCGGATCCCCTCCTGGAGGTCTGCGGTCGCCAGCGTGATCGGCTGGGCCATCGCCTCCCACTGCAGGCAGCTCTCGAAGTCGGCGTGACCGCCGTCGACCAACGCCAGCTTGGTGAGCCGACTGGCGATCGGAGCGGTGGCGGCGATCCCCTCGGCGGTCGACAGCACCTCGTCGAGGAACGAGTCGGGCTCGATCACCCGCGACACCAGGCCCAGGCGTAGCCCCTCGTCGGCGTCGACGACGCGGCCGGTGAGCAGCAGGTCGCGCGCGTGGGCCTCCCCCACCACGTTCGGCAGCAGGTAGGTGCCGGCCATCCCGGCGTGCATGCCGAGCTTGACGAACGGTGCGCCGAGCCGCGCCCCGGCGGCGGCGTACCGCAGGTCGCAGGCGAGCGCGAGGCACAGGCCGGCACCGATCGCGGGGCCGTTGACCGCCGCGATCGTCGGCACCTCGAGGCGCCGGATCGAGAGCCAGGCCCGGTAGAACGCGACCATCCGGGTGCGGAGCTGGTCCACGGTCGCGTCCGGCTCGCTGGCGATCCACGAGGTGTTCCCGCCGGAGCAGAACGCCGACCCCGACCCGGTGACGACGACGACCCGCACGGACGGGTCGGCCGCGAGCGCATCGACCGCCGCGACCCACGAGGCGGTCATCGCGTCCGACATCGCGTTGCGCTGGTCGGGGTTGTCGAGGGTGAGGACGGCGACGCCCTCGGCGGGCCGCTCGAGGCGCAGGTGCGTGAGCTCCGGGGGCGCGGCCGTGGGGGCCGACGAGGAGGCCGATGTGGAGGCCGACGTGGGGGCCGGCGTGGGGGCGGGAGTAGGGGCAGACATGGGGCACAACGTACTGATCGGCGCCGCGCCGCGCCGTGACCGGATTCACCGCTCACGGTGCGCCTGACGCGCATCTCACCGCCGGTGCCGTAGGGTCTGTGTCGGTTCGGCGGCATCCGCCGTCGGACTTCCGGCGGGTCTTCCCCTCTGCCCCGTCGCGACGACCAGTTATTCATAGGCAAGGAGGCCGTCATGGCGGAGACCTGGAGCGGCGAGTTCTACTGCGTGAAGTGCAAGGAGAAGCGCGAGGCCGAGGGCGAGGTCAAGGTGAACGACAAGGGCACCCGGATGGCGAAGGCCGTCTGCCCGGTGTGCGGCACCAACCTCAACCGCATCCTCGGCAAGGCGTGACGCGACACTTCCGCGCGTAGCGCCCCGACTCTTCTGACGGCGGCGGCGTCGCCCCGGTCCTCGAGACCGGGCGGCGCCGCCGTCGGCGTCCCGGGCCGCGCTGACCGGCCTGTGGAGGGACCGCGGCGGATCGACCCGGGCCGGGTAGACGCTGTCCATGACCCTCCTGCGCCCCGGCCTCCACGCCGTCCGTCGTGACGACCACCACCTGCAGATCGGCATCGACCCGCCGTGGCGCCTGGTGGTCCCCGACCGGCCGGAGGTGCAGCATCTCCTCGACGACCTGGAGGCCGGACGGCCCCCGGCACCTGACGGCCCCGAGGCGCACCGGGTGCTGCTCGCCCTCGCACGCGCGGGCATGCTCACCGAGAACGAGCCCGTGGCGCAGCCGACCGCGGCGGTGGGCGTGCACGGCCATGGGCCGGCGGCCGCCGAGGCGGCTCGCCTGCTGCGTGCGGCCGGCTGCCCGGTGGCCTCCGGCGACGGCGCCGTGGCGCTGGTGCTGGCCGACGGGGAGGTCCGCCGCAGCGAGGTCGACGTCCACGTCCGCGACGGCCGACCGCACCTCCTGGTCGCCGGGTCACCGCTCGGCTACACCGTGGGGCCGTTCGTGGTGCCCGGCGCGACGGCCTGCCTGCGCTGCGTCGACGCCCACCGTGGCGAGCACGACCCGCGGCGGGCCGTGGTCGTGGAGCAGCTGGGCGGGCGGCCGGGCGGCCCGGACGACCCGACGCTGCGGACCCTCGCTGCCGCGTGGGCGGTGCGGGACGTGCTCTCCTACCTCGCCGGGCGGTCGCCGTCGACCTGGTCGGCGACGGTCGCCGTGGCCCCCGACCTCAGCCCGGTACGGCGCGCCTGGGCCCGACACCCGCACTGCGGCTGCTCGTGGGCGCAGGGACTGGTGGGCTGAGCCTGGACCGAGGGAGCCCGTCAGGTCACCAGTACTCGCTGTCGAGCTTGCCCTCCATGGCGCGCAGGTTGGCCCGGGAGCACTCCTCGCAGTACACCCGCTTGCGGCCGTTCTCGACCGCGGTGCTCCAGGTCAGCGTCGTGGCCTCGTCGGCCTCCTGGCGCCCGCAGAAGTCGCAGGTGATCACGACGCCCAGGGTAGTCCCGGAGAGGGCGAGAGCCGGGTACGACGTGCGTCGTACCCGGCTCTCTGCTCTCATCACCCGCGATCAGGGAAGGGGTGGGTCTCGCTGGCTCCTAGAGTGCGCGAGCGAGGGCGAGCCGCGCCTGCTGCGCAGCCTGCTCGGCCTTGCGGCTGAGCCGACGTGCGCGAGCCAGCTGGTGGCCGCGCCGGAGCTGCTGCGCCTCTCCCAGGCGCTCGGACATTTGTGCTCTGGCCAGGTTTTCGTGGAGAAGATTCATCTCGATGGTTCCGTTCGGGTCAGTGGTCTGGGTGTTCTTCATGGGAAAGTCGGACTTTCGTGTTCGGTGGCTACACGCTCAGAGCGTGCGGGCGATGGCGAGACGGGCCTGCTGAGCGAGCTGCTCGGCCCTGCGGCCGGAGTGGAGCACGCGGGCCAGCTGGCGGCCCTGTCGGCACTGCTGCGCCTCACCCAAGCGAGCGTCGACGTGCGCTCGTACCAGGATGTCGTGGCTGTGGATCATGTCGGGTTCCTTGACGTCGTTGTCGAAGATGGACGGTTGCTGCGGGCGCAGCGGCGGTGGCGAGCCGTTCAGGCCGCCACCTCGTTCTTGCGGGGCCGGCCCCGGGGCCGCTTGCGTGGGATCACCACGCCCTGGAGGAAGAGCTGGCCTCCCCAGACTCCCCAGGGCTCGCGGCGTTCGAGCGCGCCGTCAAGGCACATCGCCCGGACCGGGCAGTCCTGGCACAGCGTCTTGGCGTGCTCGACGTCGCTGGGCGACTCCGCGAACCAGAGCTCGGGGTTGTTGGCCCGGCACGGAAGCAGCTCGTCGTCGACCTGGAGGGCCTGGTCGTGCAGCTGGCCCAGGGTCACCTCGGCAGCCCCATCGGTGCGGACGAGTTCACTGATGGTCATGTTTCACCTCCTTCTTCTGACCTGATCGCGTTGGGTGTGCGGTGCTGGCCGGACTCTTGTTCCGTCTTGAGAAACAAGAAGGCCGCGGATCCCGGGGTTCGGGTTCCGCGGCCTGGAGGCTGCCGATGCTGTTGGGTGTCAACAGGTCGGTGGTCTCCAGGCAGGGGTCCCCGGGAAGTAGGACTGGTTGAGAGCCGCGTCCTCAGTGGTGCCCGTGGTGCTGCCGATGACGGCTGCCCGATCGCGCACGACGAGCGTCGCTGCGGCGGTGCAGACATCGGTGGCACGCGTGGTCACGCCGAAGGTGTGGCCGGAAATGGGCATGGCGAAGGGCGACGGGCTCTGAGCCGTCTTCCAGGACTTGATGCTGTTCACGAGGCCACCTCCTTCGGTGAGTCGGGCGCCGATCTTGCCGGGATCGTGTGCGCGTTCCAGTGCTGCTGAGAAAACTAGCGCCTCCCCGCCGTAATGGGCAAACCATTTAGTGGGCATTTCGCGAAATATCTGGAGGAGTTGCCGCGGAGACGCTGCCGACCCCGTCTGCCGGCCCCTCGACCGGCCCCTCGACCGGCTCGGCTGCCCGCCTCTCAGCCGACGACCGTCAGCACCTCGTCGCCGTAGCGCTCGAGCTTGGACCGGCCGATCCCGTTGATCCGCAGCAGCGCCTCGGGGGTGCGTGGCTTGTGCTCGGCGATCAGCTGGAGGGTCGCGTCGGTGAACACCACGAACGCGGGCACGCTCTCCTCGCCGGCGCGCTCGCGGCGCCACTCGCGCAGTCGCTCGAAGAGCTCCTCGTCGTACGACGCCGGGCAGTCCGTGCAGCGGCCGCGCTTGAGCTCCTGGCCGGTGGCCAGCGGGCGGCCGCACTCGCGGCAGTTGGCCACCTTGCGGCCGCGCGGCCGTTCGCGGGCGGCGCGCACCTCGTCGGGCAGCAGCGGCTCGAGGAACCGCGAGGGCTTGCGGGAGCCCCGGCCGCCGGGGTTGCGCGAGAGCGCCCAGGAGAGCGTGAGGTCCACCCGGGCCCGGGTCATCCCGACGTAGAGCAGCCGGCGCTCCTCCTCGACCGCGGCCGGGGTGTCGGCGTAGGTGATGGGGAGGGTGCCGTCCTGGAGGCCGCACAGGAACACCGAGTCCCACTCGAGGCCCTTGGCGGCGTGGAAGGTCGCGAGGGTGACCCCGTCGGCGACCGGGGCGTGCTGCTCGGCGGCGCGCCGGTCGAGGTGGTCGACGAACGCGCCGAGGTCGGCGGGCTCGCCGCCGGGTGCGGTCTCGGCGGCGAACTGGGCCGCCTGGTCGACCAGCGCCTGCCAGGACTCCCACCGGTCGCGGGTCTGGCCGCGGGTCGTGGGCGCCTCCGGACTCCAGCCCATCCCGGCCAGGATCGCCCGCACCACGTCGACCCAGTCGCCGTCGCCGCTGTCGGCGGCCCGCGCCGCCTCCCCGGAGCGGGCCGCTCCGCGCAGCCGGGTGACCGCCTCGCGGACCTCGGCGCGGTCGAAGAACCGGGCGGCGCCGCGCACGACGTACGGCAGGCCGCGCGCGGCCAGGGCCTCCTCGAACGCCTCGGACTGGGCGTTGATCCGGAACAGCACGGCCACCTGCCCGAGCGAGCGACCGGCGTCGCGCAGCCGGAGCACCTGCGCGGCGACCGACTCCGCCTCGTCGACCTCGTCGGGGCGCGGGGTGTAGGTGACCGGCGGGCCCGAGGGCCGCTGCGCCCGGAGCTGGACACCGGCGCTCGCGGAGCCGCCGAGCAGCGCGTTGGCGGCCGCGACGACCTCGGGGGTGGAGCGGTAGTTGCGGACCAGCTCGATGGAGGTGGTGCCGGGATGGTGGGACGGGAAGTCGCGCAGGTAGGCGGCGTTCGCCCCGGCGAAGGAGTAGATGGTCTGCGCGGGGTCGCCCACGACGCACAGCTCGTCGCGGCCGCCGAGCCACAGGTCGAGCAACGCGGACTGGATCGGCGAGACGTCCTGGAACTCGTCGACGACGAACCACTTGTACTGGCGGCGCACCTGCGCGGCCACCCGCTCGTCCTCGGCGAGCAGGCCGGCGGTCAGCAGCAGGACGTCCTCCATGTCCATCCGGCCCTGGCCGCGCTTGACCTCCTCGTAGTTGCCGAAGACCCGGCCGACGGTGTCGGGGTCGTGGCCCGACACGCTGCGCCCGCGCTGGGCCGCGACGGCGGGGTACTCGTCGGGGTGCACGTTGCTGACCTTGGCCCACTCGATCTCCGAGGCCAGGTCGCGCAGCAGCGCCTGGTCCGCGTTGAGCCGCTGGCGCCGGGCCGCGGTCGCGAGCAGGCCGATCTTCGACTCGATGAGGGTCGGCAGCTCGGTGCCGTACGCGGTCGGCCAGAAGTAGCGCAGCTGGCGCAGCGCGGCGGAGTGGAAGGTGCGGGCCTGGACGGGGCCGGCGCCCAGGGTCCGCAGCCGGCTGCGCATCTCGCCTGCCGCCCGGGTGGTGAACGTGACGGCGAGCACCTCGGTGGGGGCATAGACCCCGGAGGCCACGCCGTACGCGATCCGGTGGGTGATCGCGCGGGTCTTGCCGGTGCCCGCGCCGGCGAGCACCCGGACCGGCCCGCGCAGCGCCTCGGCGACCTGGCGCTGCTCGGGATCGAGCGCGGTCAGCAGGTCGGCGGGCGTGGCCATGCGGGGGAACATCTCCTGAGGGCGAGGCGTTGGATCGGGTGCACGTCAAACCCTAGACGCCGGAGGCGACAGTCCCAGATGAGCTCCTTCACGATGTACACCACCCCGTGGTGCGGCTACTGCCACCGGCTCAAGAGCCAGCTCGACCGTGAGGGCATCACCTACGAGATCGTCGACATCGAGCAGAGCCCCGAGGCCGCCAAGATCGTCGAGACCGCCAACAACGGCAACCAGACGGTCCCCACCCTCGTCTACGCCGACGGCAGCGCCCAGACCAACCCGTCCGTGGCCCAGGTCAAGGAGAAGCTCGCCGCGCTCTCCGTCTAACGCCCCGCTGCGGGTCTCGCCGGTCAGCTGTCCGACCGCGCCGTAGCCGCACGCCCACCGTGACCACGGCGTCGGACGACCGACCACGAGACCGATCCCGCGGCCCGCGCGGCGACGAAGTCGACGCGCGAGACGCGGTCACCAATGTCCCGGGAGCGGGCCGCCGTACCAGTGCTCGACCAGGGACCGGCTGATCGAGACGCCTCCGGGGAGCACCAGGGTGCCGGCCTCGGCGAGCGCCTTCATCTCGGCGCGGGTGAACCAGCGGGCGTCCTCGATCTCGTGCTCGTCGACGCGCACCTCGGTCGTCAGCGCCCGGCCCACGAAGCCGAGCATCAGGCTGGCGGGCAGCGGCCAGGGCTGGTTGCCGAAGTACTCCACCGGACCGACCCGGACGCCGACCTCCTCGAGGACCTCCCGGCGTACGGCGTCCTCGAGGGTCTCCCCCGGCTCGCAGAAGCCCGCGAGCGTGGAGTAGCGCCCCTGCGGCCAGGCCGCCTGCCGGCCGAGCAGGCAGCGCTCGTCCTCGGCCCCCGGCTCGCCGGACGTGACGACCATGATCACGGCGGGGTCGGTGCGCGGGAACTGGGTGTGCCCGTTGTCGCAGGCCAGCTCGTGGCCGGACGACCGGGGCCGCAGCGGCTCGCCGCAGCGCGGGCAGAAGCGGTTCACGAAGAGCCACTCGGCCAGGCCGAGCGCGTGGAGGACCAGCGGTGCGCCGGTCACCGCATCGGTCTCGGCCCCGCTCCCGGCCAGGTACGGGAGCAACCCCCGCAGCGATGTCCACTCCGCCGGGTCGCCGGCCCTCGAGAGCGTCGCGTCCGTCACCACCGCGAACCACGCCCGGCCGTCGTGCTCCCCGAGCAGCACCCGCAGCCCGTCCGGCGCGTCGGCCGGGGAGACCCACTCGATCCGCCCGTCCCGAGGACGGACCCGGGTGCCGGAGACGACCAGGACCCGTGACCGCAGATCGGCCCACCGCTGCTCGAGCCACTCGTCGTCCCCGCGGTGCAGCGCGGTGCGGTCGTGGGGGTTGGCCGAGAGCCGCTCGTGCGGATATGTCACCCGGGCGAGGTTAGCCCTAGCCTTGTCCCACGTGAGCACCCACGTCGGCGCCCGGCCGGGCGACATCGCCCCTCTCGTCCTGATGCCCGGAGACCCGCTGCGGGCGCGGTGGATCGCGGACACGTTCCTGGACGACGCGCGCTGCTACACCGAGGTGCGCGGGATGTACGGCTACACCGGCACCTGGCAGGGACAGCGCGTCTCGGTGCAGGGCTCCGGGATGGGCCAGCCGTCGATGGCGATCTACGTCAACGAGCTGTTCCGGGAGTACGACGTGCGGTCGATCATCCGGGTCGGCTCGTGCGGCGCGTTGAGCGAGCGGCTCGCCGTCCGCGACATCGTCATCGCGTCCGGAGCCTGCACGGACTCCGCGATGAACCGGATCCGGTTCGAGGGGCTCGACTACGCCCCGGTCGCCGACTTCGGCCTGCTCCGCGGCGCCCACGACGCAGCCACGGCGAAGCAGCTGGCCGAAGGGGTGCACGTCGGGCTGATCTTCAGCAGCGACTCCTTCTACCCGGCCCGGCCCGAGCTCGCGGCCCGGATGGTCGAGTTCGGCGTGCTCGCAGTCGAGATGGAGGCGAGCGCCCTCTACACGCTCGCCGCCAAGCACGGCCGACGCGCACTCACGATCTGCACGGTCAGCGACCACATCGTGACCGGCGAGGAGACCTCCGCGCAGGAGCGCGAGCAGACGTTCGGGACCATGGTGGAGATCGCCCTCGCCGCCGGGCTGGCCCAGGACTAACCGACCGGGCCGGCGCGTTCAGAGGACATGGACATCCTCGACTCGGCGGTGATCGGTGCGGGCCAGGCCGGCCTCTCCGCGTCGTACCACCTCACCCGGCGCGGGATCGACCACGTCGTCCTCGACGCGGACCCGGAGCCCGGCGGGGCCTGGCAGCACCGCTGGGACTCGCTGACCATGCGCGACGTGCACGGGATCGCGGCGCTGCCGGACTCGGACGCTCCCGCCGACGGGGCCGGCCAGGCCAACGCCGTGGTGCCGGCGTACTTCGACGCCTACGAGCGCGCGCACCGGCTGCCGGTGCTGCGCCCGGTGCGGGTCGACCGGGTCGAGTCGACCGGCGACCTGCTCGTGGTGCACGCCGGGGACCGCACCTGGACGGCCCGCACGATCGTCAACGCCACCGGCACCTGGACCCAGCCGCACCTGCCCTACTACCCGGGCATCGGCGACTTCCGCGGCGAGCAGCTGCACACGCGCGACTACCCCGGGCCCGAGCACTTCCGGGGCCGGCGGGTGGTCGTCGTCGGCGGCGGAGCGTCGGCGGTCCAGCTGCTCGGCGAGGTCGCGCCGGTTGCCGCCGGCACCCTCTGGGTGACCCGGCGCGAGCCGGTCTGGCGCAGCGACGACTTCACGCCCGACCGGGGTCGCGAGGCCGTCGCGCTGGTGGAGGACCGGGTGCGCCGCGGGCTGCCGCCGACCAGTGTGGTCAGCGTGACCGGGCTGGTGCTGCGTGAGCAGGAGCTCGCGGCGGAGCGGCTCGGCGCCTACGAGCGTCACCCGATGTTCGTCCGCATCGAGGCGGACGGGGTCCGGATGCCCGACGGCAGCCGGTGGCCGGCCGACGCGATCGTCTGGGCCACCGGCTTCCGGCCGGCGATCGGCCACCTCGCTCCGCTGCGCCTGCGCTCGACCCACGGCGGGATCCAGCTCGACCACGCCGGTACGACGGTGCTCGCCGATCCGCGGGTCCAGCTGGTCGGCTACGGGCCCTCGGCGAGCACGATCGGCGCCAACCGGGCCGGCCGGGCGGCCGCCCGCGGCGTCGCCACCTGGCTCGACCGGGCGCGGGTCGCTGAGGACGTCTCGACCGCCTGACCGCGCCACCGCGGCCGGTTGCGAGCAGTCGGGGGCGGTCGGCAGTCGGTCGGCAGGGGCGCGGGCGGCGGCCGCGCTCGGCGGGGCGCGGGCGGCCGCAGTCGGCGGGGGCAGCTGGCAGGGGCGGCGGGCAAAGCGCGGTTGATCGGATCGACCTGGCTCATCCCAGCAACCGCACTTTGCTCTCGGCACCGGGCGGGCCGGGTCGGTCGGGTCCGTCGCGGGTCCGCCTGGCTCAGCCGCCGACCAGCACCGGCCGAGCCGTCACCACCCGCAGCCCCTCGGCCGCCCCGGGGATCGTCACCGTCCCGTCCACCCCACGCCACGCACCGGCCCCGACCCGGAAGTCGGCCGCATACGTCGTATCCACACTCACCGCCACCCGGCCCTTCGCCAGGTACCGGTGCGTGATCTCCAGATCCGGATACGGCGACCCCGCACTACTGGTCCGCTCACTCGCCCCGTCCCCGTAGCGCCAGGTGAACGACTCCGGCCAGATCCGCAGCTCCACCCGCCGCCCCAACAACCGCACCACCCGGGTCAGCTCCCCCCGCTCGGTGTAGAAGTTCGTCTCGAAGTTCACCAACGTCCGGCCACCCGGCGGCTGCACCACCAGCTCCGAGGCCGGCAACGGGATCCGCCGCAACGCCCGCAGCACCAGACCCGGCGTCACGACCGGCGGCGCGGCAACCGCGTCCTCTGGACAGTTCGTGCCGCCCTCGACGATCTCGCCGCTCTCGAGAACGTACGACGTGTAGACCATCACTGTCCCGTCATCGCAGACGTCGGGGTCGCCTGAGCAGGTCTGGCTACCGTGCATCGCGCATGACGTCTCGTGGACCACCTGAGCGATCTGGGTGGCGTGATGCGAGGACGCAGGTTGAACTGAGCCGTCCTGGCCAGCGGTCCAGGACCCGATGTAGCCGCTGGGCCCGGATTGGACTCCGCCGTGTCCATGAGTTGCCGAAGCGGGTCCACCGACCAACACGAGCACAGCCACCAGAGCAGCGATCACCACCGCCTTCATTGCGTCGCCACCGACCGGATTGTCCAGCCATCGGCGATCGGTTGGAGGTAGAGGCGGATGTCGCTGGATCCGCCCCCGTAGTGCTCGTCGTGGGCGTCGCCGGGGAGATCGACGACCTGCTCGGTGAGCGCGACATGACACTCCGTAATCGCCCACCAGCCGTCCGTCCGCTTCACAAAGTGCGTCTCCAAACGACTGACCGTTCCGTCGCCCCCGCGAATCTGGCCACCCTTGTCGTAGGCGTTCGTGATGAAGTCGATGCCGTTGTCGCAGTTGATGCAGCGCGTCGCGAGCGCTTTCAACCCGGCTACGTCCCCGGTGGCCTGGGCGTAGTTGACCATCTCCCAGTAGAACCTCACGAACGCCTCAGCCGCGGCCGCATCGCTCCCCTTCGCGGCGGCCGGCATCGTCGGCTCGACCGGCCCGGAGACGGCCGTGGTGGACGGCGAGGTGGGCGCCGAGGTCGACGGCGGGGCGAAGCGGGGCTCGGGGTCGTCGCCGGAGCAGGCGCCGAGCGCCAGCACCGACACGACACACAGGGCGGCGATCACCGTCCGAGACCGGGTCACGGCGACGATCATTCCCCGTCCGGGCGCCGCGCGAAACCGCCGCCGGCGCGCCTGTGGAGATCCACCCGCCGGTCAGGACGCCCCGTCGAGCAGCGCCTCGAGCGCGGGACGGTCCGGCAGGTCCGCGGGCTCGACCACCTCGCCGGTGCGGACGTAGTAGAACGCCGCACGGACCCGCTCGAGCGGGAGGCCGTGCAGCTCGGCCCAGGCGAGCCGGTACAGCGCGAGCTGCAGCGGGTCGGCGGTGGCGGCCCGGTTGGTCTTCCAGTCCACGACCAGGAACCCGTCGCCGTCGGCGGTGGACTCGGCGTAGACCGCGTCGATGCGCCCGCGCACCACCTGACCGCCTCCGCCCGGATGACCGAGAACCAGCGCGAACGGCGCCTCCACCTGGTGCGGCGTCCGGGTCGCGAAGGGGCCGGCCTCGAACGTCGCGATCAGGTCCTTGAGGTCGGAGTCGTCGTCGATGCCGGCGTCGGCGCGACCGGGCAGGTCGTCGTAGTCGAAGAGGTCCTGCTGGCCGAACCGCGCCTCCACCCAGGCGTGGAAGCGGGTGCCGAACCGCGCGGCCGACGACGGCGGCCGCGGCATCGGCCGGGCCAGCTCGCGGGCGAACGACTCGGGGTCCTCGCGGAGCCGGCCGAGCGCGGTGGCGGACAGGCTCGACGGCAGCCGCACCGCGAGCGCGGTGCTGCGGTCGCGGCGCGCCTCGGCGAGCAGTCGCTCCAGCTCCGCGTCCCACTCGGCCACCCGCGCGGTCTCGATCATGTCGAGACCGAGGTCGGCCGCCTCGACGTCGACCGCACGGACCCGGCGGGCAGCCTCGATCCGCAGCGCCGCCTCCCGGCCGGTGCCCGTCATCGGCCACGGGCGGGAGGGGTCGACGGCGTCGTAGGGGTTCGGGTCGCCCTTCTCCGGCCTGGCCAGCCAGGCCGGCGGCTCCGCCCAGTCGTGGAGCTGGTCGCGGATCACCTCCTGGTACGCCGAGGGGCCGAACGGCGTGGCCCGCGGGCTCCACAGGTACGACGTGACCGACAGCCGGCGGGCCGCCCGGGTGAAGGCGACGTACCCGAGCCGCAGCTCCTCCTCGGCGTCGTGGTCCCGGGTGGCGGCGCGGTACGCGTCGAGCGCGGCCTTGTCGTGACCGGCCAGCTGCGGCAGGTCGCCGGCGTCACCGCGCAGCGGTGCCGGGAGGATCGCCGGCGAGGAGGTCCACAGCGTCCGGGACCGGTTGGACGGGAACCGGGTCTCGCAGACGCCGACGAGGAAGACCGAGTCCCACTCCAGGCCCTTCGAGCGGTGCACGGTGAGCAGCTTGACCGAGTCGGCCTCGGTCGGGGTCGCGACGTCGAGGCCGTTGCCCTGGTCGTCCTCGGCGGTGAGGTAGGCGAGCAGTGCCGGCAGGGTCACGTCGCCGTCGACCGCCTGGAACTCGGCGACCGCCTTCACGAACAGGTCGAGGTTGTCGCGCCGGGCCGCGGCCGCCGGGCTGACCGCGGACGCGAGCTCGACGTCGGTGCCGCTGGTGTCGATGATCCGGCGGACGATGTCGAGCAGCGGCTCCCCGACGTACGTGCGCAGCACGCGGAGCTCGGCGGAGAGCAGGCCGAAGCGCTCCAGCGCCTCGGGCGAGTACGCGTGCTCCCCCGGGTCGGCGAGCGCGTCGTCGAGCGACGGGATCTCGGCCGGGTCGATGCCGTCGGCGATCTCGAGGAGCTGGTCGGTGATCGACGCGGCATCGGCCCCGCGCCCGTGGCGTCCGGCGATCGCGAACGCGCGGCGGCTGAGCAGCCGCAGGTCGCGCGGGCCGATCGCCCAGCGCGGCCCGGTGAGCAGGGTGAGCAGCGCGGCGTTCGCCGTGACGTCGTGCAGCAGCGTCAGCGTCGCGACGACCTCGGCGACCTCCGGCAGCCGCAGCAGGCCGGAGAGGCCGACGATCTCGACGGGGATGCCGGCGCTGGTGAGGGCGTCGAAGACGTCCTCGGCGTGCGCGTTGTCGCGGGTGAGGACGCCGATGTGGGCCCAGCCCCCGTCGTCGGGAAGCCCCGCGTGCGCCTGCTTCACCGCGTCGACCAGCCAGGCCAGCTCGTCGGCGTGCGTCGCGAACACCTGGGTGGTGACGGTGCCGGTCTCGGCCTCGGGCTTGGCGACCAGCGGCTCCACCTGGCCGTACTTCTCGTACAGCGGCGCCGCGAGCCGGTTCGCGACCTCGAGGATGCGGGCGTCGGAGCGGCGGTTGACGGTGAGGGGGTACGTCGGGACCGGGCCGCCGCCCGCGGCCGGGAAGGTGTCGGCGAAGTTGAGGATGTTGGACACCGACGCGCCGCGCCAGCCGTAGATCGCCTGGTTGGGGTCGCCGACCGCGGTCACCGGGTGACCGCCGCCGAACAGCCGGGACAGCATCACCGCCTGGGCGACCGAGGTGTCCTGGTACTCGTCGAGCAGCACCACCTTGAACCGCGAGCGCTCCAGCTCGCCCACGTCGGGCTGCTCGCTGGCGAGCCGGGCGCCGAGCTCGATCTGGTCGGAGAAGTCCATCAGGCCGAGATCGTGCTTGAGCCGCCGGTAGGCCTCGACCAGGCCGAGCAGCTCGCCGCGCCGGTCGATCGCGGAGATCGCCTTCTCCATCGCGTCGCGGTAGGTAACGCGGTTCTTGCCGCCGGCCTCCTCCGCGAGCGCGGCCTGGAACCCGCGGCACGCCTCGGCGTCGACCTCGCGCACGGCGTCCGGCCCGACGAGGTGCTCGCTCATCGCGCTGTCGAGGGCGAGGAGGTTCTGGATCACGGTCTCCGGGTGGTCGGAGAGGTACCGCACGTCGCCGGTGTAGCGGTCGACGGCACGGGCGCCCAACTGGTAGCGGGCGGCGTCGGTGATGACCCGGGTGTCCGGCTCGTGGCCGATCCGCAGGCCGTGGTCGGTGAGCAGGCCGGCGGCGTACGCGTTGTAGGTGGCGACCGTCGGCTCGAGGACGTCGCTCTGCCCATCACCCGGGGCGTCTTCGGGCTCCTCCAGCGCTCCCGCGGCCTTGAGGGCCTGACGGATCCGCTGGCGCAGCTCGCTCGCGGCCTTGGTGGTGAACGTCAGGCCGAGCACCTCGTCGGGCCGCACCTGGCCGGTGACGACCAGGTAGACCACGCGGGCCGCCATCAGGGTGGTCTTGCCCGAGCCGGCGCCGGCGATGACGACCGCGGGCGCGAGCGGCGCCGAGATCGCCGCCCACTGCTGCTCGCTGGGGGCGTACGACGTGCGCATCACGGCCGCGAGCTCGTCGGGCGTGCTGATCCGGCGGCTCACCGGGCGGTCACCGACCCCGCGCTCTTGATCGGGCAGATCGCCACGAAGCTGCAGTCGCGGCAGTGCTGGCCGGCGACCGCCGGGAACGTCTCCGCGCGCATCAGGGACGCGGCGTGCGCGAGCCGGAGGCGGAGGTCGTCGCGCGCCGGTCCGTCGTCGGCCTGGGCGGCCTGCGCCTGGACGGCGGCGGTCTCGCCCCCGTCGGTCAGGCCGAGCTGGACGAGCTCGGCCCCGCCGGCGTGGGCGCCCGGCGCGAGCTCGGCGACGGCGTCGTGGTCGACGGCGTACTGGTAGAGGCCGAGCTGGACGTGGCTCTCGACCGCCTTGTTGCTCGGCTTGGCCCGGCCGGACTTGAGGTCGACCACGACGACGCTGCCGTCGGCGTCGAGCTCGATCCGGTCGGCGTAGCCGCTGATCTTGACCTGCTCTCCGTCGTCGAGCGTCACGACGGTGGTGAACGGGTACTCGGTCGCGAGCAGCTCGCGCGGGTTGTCGAGGTGCCACTGGAGGAACCGGCCGACCGCCGCGCGCACCCGGTCGTGCTCGCGCGCCTTCGACCACGGCGTGCGGAAGTCGAGCCGGTCCCAGACCGCGTCGACGTGCTCCATCAGCACCTCGACGGCGGGCTCCAGCTCGCCGGCCGCGACCCGCTGGGCGAGCGCGTGGATCAGCTCGCCGAGGTTGGCGGACTGGTGGGCCCGGGCGACGCCGCCGGCCTCGCGCTCGAGGAACCACTGGGTCGGGCAGACCGCGACCGCGTCGAGCACGCTCGCCGAGACGGGCACCGGCTGGTCGGGGTCGCGGATCGGCTCGACCGAGCGGGTGGCGGCGCGGGTGCCCCACCAGCTCGACGGGTCGGCGATCCGGACCTCGGGAGCCAGCCGGGCGAGCCGGCGCGCGGCGGCCTCGCGGAGGGGCTCGGAGGTGTCGGGGTCGGCGAGGGTGCGGCGCAGCTCGGCGACCAGCCCCGCGAGCGACAGCGGCCGCGGTGGCCGGCCGACGACGCGCTCGACGCTCACCCCGAGCTCGTCGAGGAACCGGGACGGCTGCTCGCCCTCGTCGTCGGGCGAGGCGACCGCGGTGATGACCAGCCGCTGCCGGGCGCGGGTGCAGGCGACGTAGAAGAGCCGCCGCTCCTCCATCAGCAGCTCGCGCGTCGTCACCGGCGGCACCACGCCGTGCTCGCCGATCCGGTCGGCCTGGAGCAGCGTCGAACGCCTCCGCAGGTCGGGCCAGCCGTCCTGCTGGACGTGGGCGACGACGACCAGCCGCCACTCGAGGCCCTTGGCGCGGTGGGCGGTGAGGAGGCGTACGGCGGCGCCGCGGGCACCCCGCTCGGCCAGGGTGTCGGCGGGGATCTGCTGCTGCACGAGCGTCGCGAGGAAGGCCCGGACACCGACGTGGTCGCGCTGCTCCTCGGCGCGGGCGGCGACGTCGAAGAGCGCGCAGACCGAGTCGAGGTCGCGGTGGGCGCGGCGAGCGGCCCCGCCGCCGAGGTCGACGGACCGGCGCAGCCGGGCCGGCCAGCCGGTGCGGGACCACAGCGTCCAGAGCAGCTCCTCGGCCGAGGCGCCGCCGCGCAGCTCCTCGCGGGCGTCGAGCAGGAGCTGGGCGAGGGCCCGGGCGCGGACGACCTCGGGGCCCTCCAGCCCGTCGAGGAACCCGGGCTCGGCGACCACCCGGCGGACCAGGTCCCGCGAGGTCCGCGGGGTGCGGGCCTCGGCCTTGCTCTGCTCCTTCTCGCGGGTGCGCAGCCGCCGGGCGAGGCGGCGCAGGTCGCCGGCGTCGAGCCCGCCGAGCGGACCCAGCAGCAGCCCCTCGGCCCGGGCGGCGTCGAGGTGGTCGACGTGCTCCACGTCCGTCTCGGCCGGTCGGGTGTCCAGGGTGACCACCGCACGCAGGGCGTCGAGCAGCGGCAGCACGGCCGGGTCGCGCACGAGCGGCACCTCGTCGCTGGCGACCTCGACCGGCACCCCGGCGGCGCCGAGCGCCCGACGCAACGGCGGGATCGACGTACGGCCGGAGCGGACGAGCACCGCCATCTGGTCCCACGGGACGCCGTCCTCGAGGTGGGCACGGCGCAGCAGGTCGGCGAGGTGCTCGGCCTCGGCGCGCTCGGTGTCGAAGGTGCGGACCAGCACCCGCCCCTCGCTCCCCTTGTCCTGGGGGGCGATCGGCTCCGCCTCGGGCGCCAGGAACGCCGCGCGCGCCTCCGCCGGGATGCTCCCCGGCAGCGCCAGCCGGCCGGCCACCCGCTGCGAGGCGACCAGCAGCCGCGGGCCGAACCGGCGCGTGGTGCGCAGCGCCATCACGTCGGCCGGCGCGCCGTCGGCGCGCGGGAACTCGCTCGGGAACTCCAGGATGCCGCGCACCTCCGCGCCCCGGAAGCCGTAGATCGACTGGTGCGGATCGCCGACGACCACCAGGTCCCGGCCGTCGCCGGCGAGGGCGCGCAGCAGGGCGACCTGCCCGGGGTCGGTGTCCTGGTACTCGTCGACGAACACGGCCCGGATCCGCGCCCGCAGCTCGTCGCGGTGGGCCTCGGCCTCGATCGTGGCGCGGCGGATCAGGTCGGCGTAGTCGGTGGCGCCCTGGGAGTCGAGGTTGGTGAGGTACTGGTCGAGGAAGAGGCCCGCGGCGACGTACTCGGGCAGGCCCTCGTCCTCGCCGAGCACCCGGAGCGCGACGCCGTCGAGGCCCTTCTCGCGCGCACGGGACAGCACGGCGTGCACCTCGCGGGCGAAGCCGCGCGTGCCGAGGGCCCGGGCGAGCGACTCCGGCCAGGCGACCGACTCGGGGTGGTCGGTGAGCAGCTCGCGCAGCACGACGTCCTGCTCGGGAGCGGACAGGAGGCGCAGCGGCGCCTCGTAGAGCTCGGCCGGCGAGTAGCGGCGGATCAGCCCGTAGGCGAAGGAGTGGAACGTCGAGCTCAGCGTCGTCGACATGGTGCGGCCCAACCGGGCGGTGACCCGGTCGCGGAGCTGCTCGGCGGCCTTGCGGGAGAACGTCAGCGCGAGGATCTCGTCGGGCCTCGCCCCGCGCTGCTCGATCCGGTCGACGATCGCCTCGACCAGCGTCGTGGTCTTGCCGGTGCCGGGGCCGGCGAGCACGAGCAGCGGCCCGCCGGGATGGTCGACGACGCGGCGCTGGTGCTCGTCGAGCTCGGGGACGGCCGCGGCGACGTCCGTGCGCACGAGGCGGTAGGAGGTCGCGGTGGCCGTCATGTGGCCATTCGATCACCCCGCGCCGACAGCGCACGACAATGGCCCCGTGAGTCCCCGGACTGTGGCCATCCTCGCCTTCGACGACATGGAGGTGCTCGACTACGCCGGCCCGTACGAGGTGTTCAACGTCGCCGGCGAGCTGGGCGAGGGTGCGCCGTTCTCGGTGTTCTCGGTCGGCCTGACCGGCGTGCCGGCCGTCGGGCGGGGCGGGTTCACCGTGGTGCCGACGTACTCGCTCCAGGACGCCCCGCCGCCGGACCTGCTGGTGGTGCCGGGCGGCGCCGGCACCCGGCGGCTGCTCGCGGACGACCGGCTGCTGGCGTGGGTCAAGGAGCGCGCGGCCGAGGTGGAGCTCCTGCTGTCGGTGTGCACCGGCGCACTGGTGCTCGGCGCGGCCGGACTGCTGGAGCGGCGGCCGGCGACCACCCACCACGACGCGTACGACGAGCTGGCGGCGATCTCGCCGACCACCACGGTGGTCCGCGGGCAGCGGTTCGTGCGCAGCGCGGAGACGATCCTGACCTCGGCCGGGGTCTCCGCGGGCGTCGACCTGGCGCTGCACGCCGTGCAGCTGCTGGCCGGGCCGGCCACGCGCGACCTGGTCGTCGCCGAGATGGAGTGGATGTGGCAGTCGTGACGTGCGTCCGGGTCCGAGCTCGCGAGGACGGGCCGGACCCAGGCGCCACGTCGAGTAGTCGCGCGGGCGAGGAACGGGGGCCGCGACCGGCGAGGCGAGACCACGACCGATCCCGGGCCTTGGCAGATCTGGCCGTAGGCGGCCCCACCGGCGGTCGATAGCGTCCTCGCATGACAAGCGAAGGCCCCCTCTCCGACCTCGTCGTCCTCGACCTGACCCGGGCCCTCGCCGGCCCGCACGCCGCGATGATGCTCGGCGACATGGGCGCCCGGGTGATCAAGATCGAGCCGCCGGCGGGCGACGACACCCGGGGCTGGGGGCCGCCGTTCATCGGGGCCGACGACGAGCGGGAGTCGACGTACTTCCTCTCGGCGAACCGCAACAAGGAGTCGCTGGTCCTCGACCTGAAGTCCGAGGAGGGCAAGGACCTGCTGGCGCGGCTGGTCGCGCGGGCCGACGTGCTGATGGAGAACTACCGCGTCGGAGTGCTGGACCGGCTGGGCTTCCCGGTCTCGCGGCTGCACGAGCTGAACCCCGGGCTCGTGGTGCTGAGCATCACCGGCTTCGGGCACGACGGGCCGGAGGCGACGCGCGCCGGCTACGACCAGATCGCGCAGGGCGAGGGCGGGCTGATGTCGATCACCGGCACCGCGCAGCCGACCAAGGTCGGGGTGCCGATCGCGGACCTGATCGCCGGCATGAACGGCGCGTTCGGGGTGCTCGCCGCTCTGCACGAGCGGGCCCGCACGGGCCGCGGCCGGGTGGTGCGGACCTCGCTGCTCGCGGGGATGATCGGCGTGCACGCGTTCCAGGGGACCCGGTGGACGGTCGCCGGGGAGGTGCCCGGCCTGGCGGGTGACCACCACCCGTCGATCGCGCCGTACGGCATGTTCGCGACCGCGACCGCGCCGGTGCAGATCGCGTGCGGCTCGGAGGGCCTGTGGCGCGCCCTGTGCGCGGCGTTCGGCTGGGACGCGGCGGAGCCGTCGTTCGCCACGAACGCCGAGCGGGTCGCCAACCGGGACGCGCTGATCACCCGGATCGAGGAGCTGTTCGCGGCCGAGCCCGCGGAGCACTGGCTCGCGGCGCTCGCGGCGGCGGGGGTCCCGTCGGGCAAGGTGCGCTCGATGGACGACGTCTACTCGTGGGAGCAGACCCTGTCGCAGGGGCTGCTGCTCACGGTCGAGCACGCCACCCAGGGCGAGCTGCGGCTGCCCGGGTCACCGATCCGCTTCGACGACGACCCGTGGTCGGGCGGCCGGTCGGCCCACCTCGCTCCCCCGACCCTGGGGCAGCACGACGCCTCGATCCGGGAGTGGCTCGACTCGTGACCCACGACTGGCACGCCTGGCACGAGGAGTACGCCGACCCCGCCTCCGACCTGTCGCGGCGCCTGTCGGTCGTACGGGACCGACTGGGCGCCCTGCTCGGCGCCGCGCCCGGCCGGGTCCGGCTGGTCAGCATGTGCTCGGGTGACGGCCGCGACACCCTGCCGGTGCTCGCGTCGACGGGTGGGGACGTCGACGCAGTGCTGGTCGAGCTCGACCCGGACCTTGCGGACGCGGCGAGGGCGACAGCACGCGACCTGGCCCTCGACCGGGTCGAGGTCCGGACCGCCGACGCCGGCACGACGTCGGCGTACGCGGGAGCCGTGCCTGCGGACGTGCTGATGACCTGCGGGGTGTTCGGCAACGTCACCGACGCCGACGTCGCCACCACCGTGGCGCAGCTGCCGGCACTGCTGGCGACGGGGGCGCATGTCATCTGGACGCGCGGCTGCCGGGTGCCGCAGGACCCCACCGACTTCGACGGCGACCCGAGCGAGCTGGTCCGTCGGCTCTTCGCCGAGGCGGGGTTCGAGGAGGTCGACTTCGTGCGACCCGACGACGCCGGGTTCCGGGTCGGCGTGCACCGCTGGCCGGGCGCGGGCACGCCGTACCAGCCCGGCGTGCGCCTGTTCAGCTTCGTGTGACAGCTCCGGGAGCTCCGGTCCGAACGGTGGGCAGTTCGGGCGACGGGGACGCAGCCGCGACTCCCGGCCGCAGACGTCCCGGCGAACTGCCCCGGGCACGGTCCGCGGGCACGGCCTCGATCCACCGACTTCCGCCTGCTGCGCGCCCCCATCGGTGGATCGAGGCTGAGCCGGATCCGGTTCGGTCCCACCACGGTCAGGCCGGGTGCTTCTGCGCCAGTTCTTGCGCTTGTCGGCCGTTGCAACGGCCGACAAGCGGAAGAGTCCCCGGTGAACCGGGGAATAATGCGGCGCCTCGACCTACCCCAGGTCGACGATCGCGGCGACCGGGCCGCCGCCGTCGGGGCCCTGGTGGGCCGCGGAGACCGAGACGAACACGGCGGGGTCGCCGGTGACCGCCGCGGTGACGCCGCCGACGCAGGACTTGATCTGCCGGTGCCAGTGCACGTCGGAGTCGTCGAGCATCGCGTTGCGGCGGCCGCGGACCAGGCCGTCCTGGGATGCCTCGCACTTGAGGAACACGTTGACCAGCCGGCCGTCGAGGTCGGCGGTGCGCGGCCGCTCGGGCAGCTCGAGGCCGGCGTTCTCGATGGCCTCCCAGATGCCGTCCTGGTCCAGCGCGTCCTTCATGACCGAGTGACCGATCCGGTAGCGACCACCGACCCCGGGCGCGTTGCCGACCACGACCACCTGCGCCTGGTCGAGCTCGACGCCCGAGGAGCACGAGGCCACCGAGGAGAACAGGGAGCGGTCGTGCATGACGTCCTCGTCGCGCGGCATCTCGATCTCGCCCAGGGCGACCGCGATGCCCAGCGCCGTGCAGCCGTTGGAGAGGTCCATCGACTCGTGGGTGTGCTCGGTCCACACGGTCTTCCCGCGAGACTTGGCGTCGCGGATCGTGTGGATCGTCAGCAGCGGCGTCTTGGTCTGGACGTAGTGGACGTCGGCCGGGTCGGTGATGCCGGCGCGCTCCATGGCGACCTTCACCGCGGCGGCGACCTTGGTGATCATCGGGGTGCGTCCGATGTCCTCGGGGGCGAGCCGCTCGCTCATCGCGAAGCCGACGGTCAGCCGCGGCTCGTCGGAGGGCGCCAGGTCGCCGGTCAGGTCCTCGGGCGGGACCGTCGCGAAGATCGTCGCGTGCGGGCTGATCACGCCGTCGGTGCCGCCGGACCACACGATCGGGACCTGCTTGACCTGCTCGGCCGGGGCGCCCTTCTCGACGAGCACCTCGCGGAAGGCCCGGTCGGCGATGATCCGGGTGTAGTCGTTCACCCCGCCGTTGCCCTCGGTCTTGCCGATGATCGCGATCACCCGCTCGGCCTTCATCACGCCGTCGTCGATGAGCTTCGCGAGCTCGCTGGCATCGGCGACGGAGTGGATCGGGACCTTGCGTACCTCGATGGCGTCGGGCATGGGTGGTGTCCTCCTGGTTGCGGGCGGGTTGGGCTAGAACGCTGTGGAACAGGACGGGCGAGAGCGAGCGGTCGTCGCGCAGCCGCGCGGATCGTTCATCAGCGTCCTAGTCCGGCACGACGACGGTTCCCGCGTCGCCGGTGATGGCCGGGGCGATGTGGCTCAGGTCGGTGATCACGGCCCGGGAGCCGCCGGCCTCCACGAAGCGGCAGGCGGCGTCGACCTTTGGGCCCATCGAGCCGCTGGCGAAGTGCCCCTCGGCGGCGAAGGCCCGCAGCTCGGACACGGTCACGGTGCCGAGCGGCTCGGCATCGGGCGCGCCGTACCGCAGCACAGCATGGGACACGTCGGTGCCGATCACCAGGACGTCCGCGTCCACGGTGCGGGCGAGCAGGGCCGCACCCAGGTCCTTGTCGATCACGGCCTCGACGCCGCGCAGCGTGCCGTCGGGATCGCGCACGGTGGGGATGCCGCCGCCGCCGTTGGCGACCACGACGAACCCGGCCTCGACCAGCGCCTGCACCGCCGGCGCGTCGAGGATCTCGATCGGCTCGGGCGAGGCGACCACGCGGCGCCAGCCCTTCTCCCCGCGGTCCTCCCAGGTCTCGCCGTGCTCGATGAGCACCGCGGCCTCGTCGGCGGGGAGGAACCGGCCGATCGGCTTGGTCGGCCGGGTGAAGCCGGCGTCGTCGGCGTCGACGAGCGCGCGGGTCACCAGCGTCGCGGTACGTCGTTCGACGCCGCGCGAGGCGAGCGCGGCCTCCAGCGCGTTCATGAGGACGAACCCGAGGGTCGCCTGGGTCTGCGCGCCGCACCAGTCCAGCGGCACCGGTGGTACGACGGTCGCGGCGACCTCGTTCTTGACCAGCAGGTTGCCGACCTGGGGCCCGTTGCCGTGGGTGATGACCACCTCGACGTCGGCCCCGAGCAGGTCGGCGACCGCGGCCATGGCGACCCCCGCGGCCGCGATCTGGTCCTCGGGCCGGGCTCGACCGTCGGCGTTCGTCATCGCGTTGCCACCGAGTGCGAGCAGGACCCTCATGGCGTCGAACCTAGTGACCCGGTGGGCGCCGGGCACCGTGGCCGGCGACGAGGAGCGGCCCCGATCGCTGGCAACTGTTGCCAGCCGTCCAGCGCGCGTCGGCCGGCCCATGGGCCACCCCCCGGCGGCCGGAAGGCCACGCGGTTGGTGACCAAACCACCAGGATCTCGCCGCAGAACATGTCGTTGGTGACCAAACGGCGACGGTCACGTCGCCCGGCCGGGGGCCGGCTCAGCGCCCGCCGGCCACCCGCAGCGTCGTGCCCGTGACGTACGACGCCTCCTCGCTCATCAGCCAGGCGATCGCGTCGGCGACCTCGCCCGGCTCGCCCGCCCGCCCGAGCGGCGCCAGCGGCCCGACCCGGTCGACCCTCCCGGGCTCGCCGGCGTCGGCGTGGATCGTGGTCCGCACGATGCCGGGCGCCACTCCGACGACGCGGATCCCCTCGCCCGCGACCTCCTGGGCCAGCCCGACCGTCAGCGCGTCGACCCCGGCCTTCGCCGCGGCGTACTGGACGTACTCCCCCGGCGCGCCGAGCGTCGCCGCCCCGGAGCTGACGTTGACGAGCACGCCTCCGGCGCCGCCGTACGACGTCCCCAGCACGCGCACCGTGGCGCGTGCGACGAGGAGCGCGGCGGTGAGGTTGAGGTCGACGGTCGCCCGCACGACGTCGACCGGGGTCTGCGCCAGCGGCCCGAGGTGCAGGGTGGCGCCGGCGTTGTTGACCACGCCGGTCAGCCGGCCGTGCTCGGCGGCCCGGGCGAACAGCTCCTCGACGCCGTCCGGCTCGGTGAGGTCGGCGCGCACCAGGAGGCACCGCGCCCCCGCGTCCTCGGCCGCGAGCCGGGCCTCCTCGGCCGACCGGACGTCGTGGGCGTAGCCGAGCACGAGGTCGTGGCCGTCGCGGGCCAGCCGGAGCGCGGTGGCGGCGCCGATGCCGCGGGTGCCGCCCGTGACGAGCGTGACGGGTCGGGCCGGCGCGCCGCTCACGCCAGCTCGAAGTCGTCGAAGTCGAAGCCCGGGGAGACCAGGCAGCTGACGAGGGCGTCCTCATCGGCCGGGACGGTGCGCTGCCAGGTGCCGGCCGGCACCAGCGCCTGCGGCCGCTCGGGGTCCACGACCGCGGTCGACTCCAGCACCGGCGCCGGGCCGACGCCGCCGAGCTCGAGGGCGACGCCGCCCCGGTGCGCGAGCCACAGCTCGTCGGACGCGACCCGGTGCCAGGCGGAGGACTCCCCCGCCGGCAGCAGGAAGTAGATCAGCGTCGCCGTCGGTCGCACCCGGCCGTCCGGGAGCGTCACGGTCTCCGGGGCGGACCAGGTCTGGCGGTACCAGCCGCCCTCGGGGTGCGGCTGGAGGTCGAGCGTCTCGGCGAGCGGAGGGCGCATGTGGCCCATCCTGCCCCGCGTCGCCGCCACGTCGGCAGCGGGCGTCCGTGGCGCCGTCCCGGCGCAGTCGGTCAGTCAGCCGCCGGTCCAGTCCGTCCCGGCACAGTTCCCCACGCGCGCCGAACCCTGCTCGGACCGGGCCGGCGGCCACTACGCTTCGCCCGAGATGTCGACCCGGCTCGGGACCGTAGAGGAAGTAGTCCGATGCAATCCGAAGTCATGTACAGCCCCGCCTACGCGACCGCCAAGCTCACCCTCGCCGCCGGCGAGGCCGTCCGCGCCGAGTCCGGCGCGATGCTCGCGATGTCCCCCGGCGTCGCGATGGAGACCTCCACCCAGGGCGGCGTGCTGAAGGGCCTCAAGCGCTCGGTCCTGGGCGGCGAGTCGTTCTTCATGAACACCTTCACGGCGCAGGCGGACGGCGCCGAGCTGTACGTCGCGCCCGCCCTGCCCGGCGACGTGGTCGCCTGGCCGCTCAACGGCGTGCTGTACGTGCAGTCCGGGTCGTTCCTCGCGGCGTCCGCGAACATCCAGGTCGACACCAAGTGGGGCGGCGGCAAGACCTTCTTCTCCAGCGAGGGCCTGTTCATGCTGCGGATCGAGGGCCAGGGCGAGCTGGTGCTCTCCAGCTACGGCGCGATCCACGCGATCGACCTGCAGCCCGGCCAGACCTACACGGTCGACACGGGTCACATGGTCGCCTGGACCGACGGCGTCCAGTACAACGTGCGCAAGGTCGGCAACTGGAAGTCGACGTTCTTCTCCGGCGAGGGGCTGGTCTGCGACCTCACCGGTCCCGGCCGGATCTACCTCCAGACCCGCAGCCAGGACGCGTTCCTCGGCTGGCTGGTGCCGAAGCTGCCCACCCAGAAGAGCGGCGGGGACAGCCTGTTCTCCTGACGGCAGGACGGGTCGGGTGCCCGAGCACGCGCCATGGCGCGTCCTCAGCCACCCGACCCGGCAGCGCCTGTCCCGAGGAGCGCCCGCAGGGGCAGCGTGCCGACGGGCAGCCCGTGCCGGTCGTAGTAGCCGAACATCGCGCTGAGCCACGGGTGCGTGCCGGGGTCCTCGACCTGCTCGGCGACGACTCCCGCCTCCGCGGCGAGCTCGGCGACCGTCGCGGTCCGCGAGGCCAGCTCGTAGGTCGCCCCGACGTGGCCGTCCTCGAGCAGCACGGTGGCGGCCGCGGCGCCGACGTCGGCCAGGTCGGCGAACCCGAAGACCGCGTGCACGTCGTACGGCACCCGTACCGGCCCGGTGAGGTCGAGGTTCTGCAGGTAGGCGCCGGGCTGCAGGACCGTCCACGCGAACCCGGAGCGGCGGACCAGGTCCTCGGCCCGGGCCTTGCCGAGGTGGTGCGGCAGCTCCGGGCAGTACGGCGACGCCACGGAGTGGTAGCCGATCCGCGGGACGCCGGCGGCGCGCAGGGCGTCCAGCGCGGTGGCGACGTACCCGGGCTCGTCGGGGTGCAGGTTCGGCGCGACCAGGTAGGCCGCGTCGCACCCGGCGACCGCCGCGGCCAGGTCGGGCCAGTCGGCGCGGCCCAGCCCCACCGGCTCGGCGCCGCGCGCGACCAGCGCCGCCGCCACCGCGCGGCCGGTCTTGCCGTGCCCGCCGAGCACCGCGATCCGGGTCATGCGCCGACCCTAGCCACAGCTCACGGCCGATCGGCTAGAGCCGGCGGAGACGGTCCTCCTCGAAGCGCGGGTCGAAGTGCGGGTCGCCCAGGAAGTACTGGGCGATCCGTCCGGGCGGCGGCTTCGGCGGCGGCTCCGGCTCGGGGACCATCCGGCCCTCGACGGCGTCCCAGAAGCGGTCGGCCACGTGCATCACGCGGCGGGCGACGAACCCGAGCAGACCGGTGTGGGGAGTGTAGGGATGCGGTCTGCTCGGGGCCGCCCGCTCGGCGCTCCGGAGCCGGTTGGCCAACCGGTCCAGGGCGCCGTCGTCGAGGGCGTCGGTGAGGCGCTCGCCGAGGTCCTGCTCGCGCCGGTGCTGCTCGGCCATCGCCTGGTCGACGTCCGACCACACGGCGGACCAGGAGAACGAGGACTCGTACACCGAGCCGTACTCGTGCGCCTTGACGTGCGCGAGCACCACCTCGAGCTCCTTGACCGCGTGCACGTAGTCGTGGGCCCGCGGGCCGCCGTCGGCGAGCACGCGGCGCGCCTGCGGCACCAGCACGGCGTCCACCGCGTGCAGGTGCTTGCTGGCCTCGCCCAGGAACGCGTCGATGCGCTGCCGGTCGCGGCGGGGCTCCCCCGGCGGAGCCGCCATGGCGCGTGCGGCCTCGAGCCGCTCGGCCAGCCGGGAGTGCGTGTGCTGGAGTGACCTGCTCAGGACATCGGTCGTGCCCATCGGCCTCACCTCTTCGGGGTGCCGTCCTTCCATGGTGCGCCGGCGTGGTGCGGCGGGCAAGGGCGCGCGGATGAGAACCGGCCGGGCCCGCCCGGCGGCAGGTCCGACCGTGCCGGCCGGGCCGGCGTCAGACCAGGTCGACCTCGGCGTACGGCGCGCCCGCGGCCAGCGTGGCGTAGCCGGGTCCGCGGTCGAAGAACGCCTCGCTCGCCGCGGGCCGGCCGGCGCGCTCGGCGGCGGTCGCGGCCTCGTCGTGGCCCAGCGAGTCGTCGGCCAGCGAGCCGGTCAGCACCACGCCGTACTCGGCGAGCGCGGCCTCCGGGGACACCTTGCGCCACACGACGTCGCGGACCACGAGGGCCGGGTCGCGCCGCAGCGGGTCGCCCCAGCCACCGCCCCCGGTGGTGCGGATCCGGATCACCTCGCCGGCGGCGACCGGCTCGGAGTCGGCGAGGGCGTCGACCGCGCGCTCGTTCGGCCCGCCCGGGTCGATGGTGACCTGGAACGGCTGGCCGGCCTGGCCGCCCTTGACGCCCCAGCAGGCGAGGATCGACCGGTCGGCGATCGACATGAAGTGGCCGTCCTTGAGCATCCGCAGGTGCTTCTCGTAGCCCAGGCCGCCACGGAACTGCCCGGCCCCGCCGCTGTCCATCGCCAACGAGAGCGACTCGACCCGGAACGGGAAGCGCGCCTCGGTGAACTCGGTCGGCAGGTTGCGGGAGTCCGGCACGACGTGGATCGTGTCCTCGCCGTCCGCGTAGTAGCGGCCGCCGGAGCCGCCGCCGAGCACCTCGCGCATCAGGTACGGGCGGCCCTCGAGGTCCTCGCCGTACACGCCGGTGTAGCGGATCGTCTCCTGGTCGGCCGGCATCCGGCCGTCCACGGCCTTCGCGACCACGCCGGCGAGCACCCCGAGGAGCCGGAGGATCACGAACGTCCGGGCGTTGGTCGGCGCCGGGAACACCGGCGTCAGCAGGGTCCCGGGCTCGGGGAAGCGCATCTCGATGAGCGGCACGATGCCCTCGTTGACGTCGAGCTCGGCCATCCGCTCCGGGGTGTCGGCGAGGTTGCGCAGGATCGGCGCGAGCCACTTCTTGAGGAACACGCCGTCGCTGTAGTCGCCGCAGTGGTTGATCGGGCCCTTCGCCTGCGGCGAGGTGCCGTCGAAGTCAAGGATCAGCCGCTCGCCGTCGGGGTCGTCGGCGGGCGTACGGGTCAGGGTGATCCGCTGGGTGTGCAGCTGCGGCTCGTCGACGCCGTCGTGCTCGGCGTAGTCCTCCCAGACCCAGGTGCCGACCGGGATCTTGCCGAGGATCTCGCGCCGGTAGGTCTCGGTGGTGCGGCTGATGATCGCGTCGAAGCAGGACTCGACCGCGTCGACGCCGTACCGGTCGAAGAGCTCGCCGAGCCGGCGGGCGCCCATCAGGCAGGCCGAGCACTCGGCGTCCAGGTCGGCCGCGAGCGACTCGGGCATCCGGGAGTTGCGGGTCATGATCGCCAGCGCCGAGCGGTTCGGGACGCCCGCGTCCCAGAGCCGGATCGGCGGGACCATCAGGCCCTCCTCGAACACGCTGGTCGCGTGGGAGGGCATCGAGCCGGGGACGGCGCCGCCGATGTCGTCGTGGTGCCCGAAGGCCTGGACGAACGCCACGACGCGTCCGGCCGAGAAGACCGGCACGGTGACGCACAGGTCGGGCAGGTGCCCGATCCCGCCCTCGGAGCGGTACACGTCGTTGTGGAAGAACACGTCCCCCTCGCGCATCTCCTCGATCGGGAAGTCGCGCGCCACCGGGTGCACCAGGGCGGAGTAGGACCGGCCGGTCAGCTTGCGCAGCAGCCGGTCGTGGATGCCCGCACGGAAGTCGTGGGCGTCGCGGATCATCGGGCTCCGGCTGGTGCGGCCGATGGCGGTCTCGACCTCCATCTCGACGCTCGCGAGCGAGCCCTGGACGATCTCGACGAGCACGGGGTCGGCGCTCGCGCCGGCGTCCGCCGTCAGGTGGCCGAAGGGGAACTGGGTGGGGGCGCGGCGGCTCATGCCTTGCTCACTTCCTGGGAGCTCCTCGTCACGATCAGGTTCAAGAACTCGTCGACGCGTACGTCGAAGCCGGGGTGCACCGGAACCGTGGAGCCGAACTCCTCGATGATCGCCGGGCCGGCCAGCACCGTCCCGGGGACGAGGTCCGGGCGCCAGAGCACCGGCGTGTCGACGTACCCGTCGGCGGCGTCGAAGCACACCGGCCGCACGGGGGTCGAGGTGCGGTCGGAGCGAGCCTCGAAGCCACCGCCCACCGGGTGCCGCTTGATCTCGGGCCGCTGGATCGGGCCGATCCCGGAGACCCGGAGGTTGACCCACTCGACCTGCTGTGAGGCGTCGCCGGAGAAGTCGTAGCCGTAGAGCGCGCGGTGCTCGGCGTGGAACGCGTCGGCGACGGCCTGCGGGTCCAGCGCGCCGGGCCGCACCGGCACCCGCACCTCGAAGGCCTGCCCGAAGTAGCGCAGGTCGGCGGTGCGCGCGAACTGGTGCTCGGCCGGGTCGAAGCCCTCCTTGGCGAGCGCCTCGGCGGCGCGCGCGGTGAGCTCGTCGTAGATCCCGGTGACGGCGGCCGGGTCGAGGTGGTCGTCGAGGGTCACGTGGGTCTGCACGTAGTCGTTCTTCACGTCGACGGTGAGCAGGCCGAACGCCGAGACGTTGCCGGGGTTGGGCGGGACCAGCACCGTGGGGATCCCGAGGACGTCCATCAGCCGGCACAGCAGCAGCGAGCCCGAGCCGCCGAACGTGGTCAGGGTGAAGTCGCGGACGTCCAGGCCGCGCTTGACGGTCACCTGGCGCAGCGCGTTGGCCTGGTTCCACGCGGAGATCTCCAGGATCCCGGTGGCGCAGGCCTCCGGGCTGAGGCCGAGCTTCGAGGCGAGCTGCTCGACGCCCGCCCGCGCCGCCTCGACGTCCAGCGGGATCTCGCCGCCGAGCAGGTGCGGGGGGATCCGGCCGAGGACGACGTGCGCGTCGGTGATCGTCACCTCGGTGCCGCCCTTGCCGTAGCACAGCGGGCCCGGGTCGGCGCCCGCCGACTGCGGGCCGACCTTGAGCGTGCCCTCGGGCGAGAGCCAGGCGATCGAGCCGCCGCCCGCGCCCACGGTGACCACGTCGATCATCGGGATCTTGGAGGGGAACGCCCCCACGGTGCCCTCGGTGGTCAGTGTCGGCTCGCCGTCGATCACCACGCTGACGTCGGTCGACGTACCGCCGCCGTCGGAGGTGAGGACCCGGTCGAACCCGGCGACCTTCGCGATCAGCGCGGCGCCGAGCGCGCCGGCCGCGGGACCGCTGAGCACGGTGGTGATCGGCTGGTGCACGACCTCGTCGGCCGAGAGCACGCCGCCGTTGGACTTCATCACGTAGAACGGGATGGCCCGGTCGTCCATCTCGGTCAGGCGCGCCTTGATGTTGGAGACGTACGCCGAGAGCCGCGGCTTGACGGCCGCGTCGACGAGCGTGGTCATCGCGCGCTCGTACTCGCGGTACTCGCGCAGCACCTGGCTGGACAGGGAGACCACGGCGTCGGGGTGCTCCTCGGCGAGCACCGCGCGCATCCGCTCCTCGTGCTCGGGGTTGGCGTAGGCGTGCAGGAAGCAGACGCCGAGGGTGTTGACGCCCTGGGCGCGGAACCACCGCGCCGCCGCGCGGGCGCCGTCCTCGTCGAAGGGGCGCACCTCCGCGCCGGTGAAGTCGAGCCGGCCGCCGACGCCCTTCACCAGGTTGCGCGGGACGATCCGCTCGGGCTTGACCCAGAAGTAGGAGTTGCCGTAGCCGTCGGGCACCGACTGGCGGGCGATCTCGAGCATCGCCTCGTAGCCCGCGGTGGTGATGAACCCGAGCCGGTCGACCTTGCCCTCGAGCAGCTGGTTGGTGGCCACGGTGGTGCCGTGGCTGACGGCGCCGATGTCGGCGCCGGTCGCGCCGAGCAGGGCCAGCACCTTGTCGACGCCGGCGAGGAAGCCGTCGGCGGGGTTGCTCGGCGTGGACGGGGTCTTGGTGGTGACCAGCTCCCCCGAGTCCTCGTCGAACGCGACGACGTCGGTGAACGTGCCGCCCGTGTCGATGCCGATCCGGATGCTCCGGGTCATGGCTGGTCCCCTTCCAGGTCGGCCAGGTGGTCGGTCAGGTGGAACGTGGTGGTGGCGGTCGAGCTGGCAACCAGCCGGCCCGAGGCGACGACGTACGCCGGGGCCGCGTGGTGGCCGACGACCTCGCGCAGGGTCGGGTGGTGGTGGACGACCAGGTCCGCGTTGCCGCCGACCTCGAGCCGGTGCCCGGTCACGCCGAGGACCCGGGCCGCGGTGGTGGTCACGCCGTCGTACACCAGGTCGATGCCGGCGGTGTCGACCGCCTCGAGCGCGTGCGCGGCGAGGAAGGCGATCTCGGCCAGGTTGTGCCGGCCGAAGGGGTAGTAGGCGTCCTCGATGTCGTCCTGGCCGAGTGCGACGGGCACGCCCATCGCGGTCAGCTCCCGGACCGGCAGGTGCAGCGGGCCGGTGTGCGGGTCGCTGACGAAGCCGAGGCCGGCTCGCCGGGCGAGGCCGGCGAGGCGCTCGAGGGACGGGCGGGCGTAGAGCCCGACGGCCCGCGCGTGGTTGGCGACGCCGCGGCCGACCAGGCCGTGCTCGATCATCGCGGTCGCGAGCATCTCGGTGGTGCGCAGACTCGCGTCACCCGCGTCGTCGACGAGCATCGCGACCCGGCGGCCGTGCGCGGCGGCGAGGGCGCACATCCGCTGCACGTGCTCGCGGGCCTCCGCGTCGGTGTGCTCGATCCAGGGGATGCCGCCGACGACGTCGGCGCCGAGCTCGACGGCCTCGCGCACCAGCTCCTCGGCGCCCGGGTCGCGCAGCAGCCCGTCCTGGGGGAAGGCCACGACCTGGAGGTCGACCACGCCGCGGAACTCCTCGCGCAGCGCCAGCAGCGGGATGACGCCCTCGAGTCGGGCCTTCGGGTCGACGTCCGCGAACGCCAGCACGTGGCGCACGCCGTACCGCACGGCCTCGAGGACCGCCCGCCGGGCGTTGGGCTCGATCCAGCCGCGGTCGTAGCCCGCCTTGACCGCCGAGGCGAGCTCGATGGAGTGCATCGCGGAGCCCATGTCACCGGCGGTGTACGCCGTGAGCGCGGCGTCGCCGATCCGGTCGAGGGTGTGCACCTTGTCCAGGTGCATGTGGCCGTTGACGAAGCTCTCGGTGACGAGCGCGCCGGCCGCGTCGATCTCCTCGGCGCCGGACAGGGCGTCCTGGGTGAGCGCCGTGATCCGGCCGCCGTCGACCCCGATCTGCCAGCGGCCGTCACGGCCGCCCGGTGGATGGCGGAGTCGCGCGTCCGCGACGACGAGCTGGTGGGTGGGCACGCGACGATTCAACCGGTCCACGTCGGCACCGGCCACGGCAGAGATTGCCGACGGGGTCGCCGCTCTCCGGCAATCTCTGCCAGCGCGTCGGCTCAGGCGTCGGGTGCCCGGTCGTTGTAGATCCCGGCCTGCTCCTGGCCGGACAGCTCCTGGATGGCGGCCATGATCTCGTCGGTGACCTCGCGGCGGGCGCGGCCCGCCGGCACGCCGTCGTACCTGCCGTCGACCTCGATCGGACGTCCGAAGCGCACCGTGACCGGGACGATCCGCGGCAGCCGGGCGCCGACGGGCTGGAGCCGCTCGGTGCCGGTCAGGCCGACCGGTACGACGGGCGCGCCGGCGGTCAGGGCCAGGTGGGCGACACCGGTGCGGCCGCGGTACAGGCGGCCGTCGCGCGAGCGGGTGCCCTCGGGGTAGATGCCGAACGCCTCGCCGCGGCCGAGGACCTCCAGCGCGGTGTCCAGGCTGGCCAGCGCCGCCTTGGTGTCGTCGCGGTCGACCGGCAGCATGCCCATGCCCTCGAACCACGCCTTCTGCAGGGTGCCCTTGACTCCCCCGCCGGCGAAGTAGTCGGACTTCGCGAGGAAGACCACCTTGCGCGGCGCCACGATCGGGATCACCAGGGAGTCGGCGAAGCTGCGGTGGTTGCTGGCCAGGATCACCGGGCCGGTGCGGGGGACGTTCTCCAGGCCGACGACCCGGGGCCGCCAGACGGCCTTCGCGACCGGCGTGACGACCGTGTGCAGGACGGCGTACATGACCACCCGACCAGTGTCGCGGTTACCGGCCGGTCGGCCGACTCCGGGTCCTACCGTCTCGGCGGGCCGGCGGTGGCCCGGCAACCGATCCGCCCCCGGCTCGTTGCCCACCCACCGCGATCCCCGGACCGGCAGCCGACACCGATGCCGAGCCCGACGCCGACGCCGATGCCAGGCGCCGCCGCCGACGCCGACACCGACGGCCGGATCGCAAGGCGCCGGAAATAGGTGAAGGGCCCTCGAAAGTATGAGTTCCAAGGGCCCTTCGGGCGACCGGTACTGGTGACGCTCCCGGTCGGCAGCTCTTCTGGTCTGAGTCCCGGCGGCTTCGTCACCCAGCCACCGCGGCCCGACCTCCAGCAAGCTGGTGGTCACGCCGTACGGACCCTCGTCTCCGAGCTGTCCCGCTCTCCCTTGCGGGAGTGCGTGAGAGAGTTCTATGCCCTCCCGACACGGCCGCGCAAGAGGTTCGCGGAACATTCTTCTGGTTCCACCGAAACTGCCCGGTTCATCCACAGATCACCTCCTGGTCATCCACAGATCGTCGCGAGATTCCCACAGTTGAGCGAGATTCTCCTCGGGCCCGGCGGCGCTGTGACAGGCGGTGACAGGCGGCGACAGGCGGTGACAGGCGGCACCGTCGCGGCCTCCGGCGCACCTGACACATCGGTCGCGGGATCGCCGGCGACCGAGCAGAAGCGTCAGGTACGTCGACGGCTGGCGGCCGGGGCGTCGGCGTCGCTGCTCGGGCCGGCGGCAGGGGTCGACGTCGCGGGCGCGTCGGAACGATGCCAGAGCCATGCCGGAGCCATGCCCGGAGCGATCCCGGAAATGGTGAAGGGCCCCTCGCGAGTATGAGTCGCAAGGGGCCCTTCGGGTGACCGGTACCGGTGACGCTTCCGGTCGACACGCTCTTCCACTCCGGTCCCAGCGACCTCGTCACCCAGCCGCTGCGCCACGAGCCGGCAAGCCGCCTCGCGTCGTTCGGACCCTCGTCTCCGAGCTGTCCCGCTCCCCGTCTCCGGAGTGCGTGAGAGAGTTCTATGCCCCGGGTCCGGCACCGCGCAAGAGGGTTGCGGAACATTCTCCTGGTTCTACCGAAAGACCCTGGTTGCTCCACAGATCAGGTCCCGGTCCTCCACAGCCAGAGGACCCGATACCCACAGGTTCTCCACCTGCCTGTGGACAGCGAGGCGAGGTGGACCAGACCGGCCCGGCCGCCGACCTGCCCCGCCGCCGACCGGTCCCGGATCTCCCGGGCGGGTCCACGCGCGGTCGCGGCCGGCCCGGCCGGAGGGCGAGTCGGCTCAGCGGGCCTCGAGAGCCGCGGCGACCTCGAGGAGGAACCGGTCCCGGCCGTGGGCGGCGACCAGCTGCAGGCCCACCGGCAGCCCGTCGGACGTGTGCCCGAACGGCACCGAGATCGCGGGGCACCCGGTGACCGTGATCAGGTACGCCGCGCGCATCCAGTCCAGGTAGGTCGCCATCGGGCGGCCGTTGATCTGCGTCGGGTACTCCTGGTCGGCCGGGAACGGCGGCACCTGCGAGACCGGCAGCACCAGCAGGTCGTGGCCCTGGCCGTCGGGGGCGAAGAACTCGCGCATCCGCTCGGACAGCGCGGTGCGCTGGGTGTAGGCCCGCGCCACGTCGGCCCCGGTGAGGTGCTCGCCGAGCCGGATGTTGTCGGCCAGGGACGGCTTGAGGCCGTCGGGGTGGGCCGCCAGCAGCCCGCCGAGCTTGGCCTGCAGGTGCCAGGCCCGCAGCGTCCGGAACGTGTCGTCGGCCTCGGTGAGCACCGGGTGGGCGGCGGTGACGGACGCACCGGCCGCAGTCAGGACCGGGCCCGCGGACTCGACGACGGCGGCCACCTCGTGGTCGACCTCGAACGCCCCGCCCAGGTCGACCGACAGGGCCACCCGCAACCCGGCCAACGAGCCCGCGAGCGGCGGCGCGAAGGTCGCGCCCGGGTCGCCGAGGGCCTGCGGCGCGCGGGGGTCGGGGCCGGCCAGCACGGAGAGCAGCAGCGCGAGGTCGCCGACGTTGCGAGCCATCGGCCCGCCGACCGAGGTGGTCTCCCACTGGTTGTACAGCGGCCACTCCGGGACCCGGCCGAGCGAGGGCCGCAGTCCCACGACCCCGCAGAACGACGCGGGGTTGCGCAGCGAGCCGCCCATGTCCGAGCCGTCCGCGAGCGGCACCATCCCGGTCGCCAGCGCACAGGCCGCTCCCCCGCTGGAGCCCCCGGCCGAGCGCGACGGGTCGACCGGGTTCAGGGTGGTCCCGAAGACCCGGTTGAACGTGTGCGACCCGGCGGCGAACTCCGGCACGTTCGTCTTGCCGATCACGACGACGCCGGCGCGGCGTACCCGCTCCACGATCAGCTCGTCGGTGTCGGGGACGTGCTCGGCGTACAGCGGCGAGCCGTAGGTGGTGCGCCACCCGGCGACCGCATGGGTGTCCTTGAACGCGAACGGCAGCCCGTGCAGGGCGCCGACCTCGGTGCCGCCACGCCCGGCGGCGGCGAGCGCCCGGTCGGCCTCGGCGGCGCCCTCGCGGGCCCGCTCCTCGTCGAGCGAGACGATCGCGTTGAGCTCGGGGTTGCGCTCGGCGATCCGGGTCAGGTGCAGGTCGAGGAGCTCGCGCGCCGAGATCTCCTTGGTGCGTACGGCGGCCGCCTGCTCGCGTGCCGTCGAGTCGACCGAGACCCCGCTCATCGCCCTGCTCCGCCCTGCTCCGGTCCCCGGTCGGTTTCCCCGGGTACCCGGGGAAACCTGCACTGTTCGGGCGAAACTTCGGCCGATAAGTGACAACTTCCCCGGGTACCCGGGGAAACCATCACCGCCGCCCCCCGAGTCATCACCGGCGCCGGCGCAGCGATCCGGCGAGCACGCCGAGGAGGACCAGGCCGGCGCCGACGGCGATGCCCTTGAGGAAGTCGTCGCGCGCGGCGATCCCGGGCTTGGGGGGTGCGGTGAACACCTGCCCGGCGGCCGGGGACGCGACCGGGGCGCCGGGGACGCCTGGAGCCGCCGCGGCTGCGGGGGCACCGGCGGGTGCGCCGATGGCCCCGCCCACGTTGGTGAAGAACTCACCGGCCATCCGCCGGGAGACCGAGGTGAGCATCCGCTGGCCGACGCCGCCGACCATGCCGCCGACCACCGCGTCGGCGTCGTAGTCGATCTTGGTGTGGCCGGGCTCGGCCTCGCCGAAGTAGACCCGGACGGTCGCGTCGATGGTGCCCGGCGCGCCGGCGCCCTCGAGGCGCATCACGAGCGACTCGTGCTCGACCAGGTCGGAGAGGACGCAGGCGCCGGCGTAGGTGCCCTTGATCGCGGCGACGCCCGCGGTGACGGTCATGCCGTAGGCGTGCTCACCGGTGCTCTCCAGCCGCTCGCAGCCGGGGATGGTCGCGACCAGCACCCGCGGGTCGAGGAGCGCGCCCCAGACCTGCTCGACGGGGTACGGCACGACGTTGGATCCGGTGATCTTCATCAGGGGTGCTCCTGTCGCAGGGTGTACAGCTCGGAGGGCGAGATCGGCATCGCCGTGATCGCCAGCGCCGGACGGTCGACCCGCTCGGCGTCCTCGATCGCCGCCGCGAACACCGCCGCCGACGGGATCACGCCGGCCTCGCCCGCGCCCTTGATGCCGAGCGGGTTGAGCGGCGAGGGGGTCTCGAGGTGGTCGATGTCGATGCCGTCGGGGACCTCGGTGACGTAGGGCATCAGGAAGTCCATGAACGACGCGTTCAGCAGCTGGCCGGACTCGTCGTACGCCATCCGCTCGTAGAGCGCGCCGCCGACACCCTGCGCGACGCCGCCGTGGATCTGGCCTTCGACGATCATCGGGTTGATCAGGTGGCCGCAGTCGTGGACGACCGCGTACTTCAGGATCTTGATCTCGGCGGTCTCGGGGTCGGTCTCGACGATCACGGCGTGCATGCCGGAGGCGAAGGTGGCCCGCTCCGGGGAGTAGAAGTCGCGCCCCTCGAGGCCCGGCTCGTCGTCCTCCGCGACCGGCGGCTTGCCGGGGTCGCCGACCGAGAACTGGGTCGCGGCCTTGGACGCCTCGTCGAAGGCGTAGCGCAGCGGGTTGGAGAGCACCGAGACCGTGCCGAGGTCGATGGAGGCGCCCGGCGAGCCCTTGACCGAGACGACGCCGTCGACGATCTCGAGGTCCTCGGGCGCCGCCTCCAACGCGTCGGCCGCGATCTTGAGCGCCTTCTCCTTGGCGCGCTTGGCCGCGAGGTGGATCGCCGAGCCGCTCATCACGGCGGCGCGCGAGGCGAAGGTGCCGACGGCGTACGGCATCCGCCGGGTGTCGCCGGTGACGACCTCGACGTCCTCGAACTTCACGCCGAGCTCGTCGGCGACCAGCTGCGCGAAGACGGTCGCGTGGCCCTGGCCCTGGGTGGTGAGCCCGGTGGCGACCTTGACCTTGCCGCTCGTCTCGATGTGCACGTGCGCGCCCTCGTAGGGGCCGACGCCGGTGCCCTCGACGTAGCAGGCCAGGCCGATGCCGACCCGGCGCCCCTGCGCGGCCATCTCGGCCTGGAACGCGGGGAACTCGTCCCAGCCGACCAGCGCCTTGATCTTCTCCAGCGACGCGGGGTAGTCGCCGGAGTCGTACTCCAGCTCGCGCCCGTCCTGGAAGATCAGCCCCTGGTCGAAGGGGAACTCGTCGGGCTGGATGAAGTTCACGGCGCGGACGTCGGCGCGGTCCTTGCCGAGGTACGTCGCGATCGCGTCCATCGTCCGCTCCATGGCGTAGCAGCCCTGGGGCCGGCCGGCGCCGCGGTAGGGCGTGACCATCACGGTGTTGGTGTAGAGCGACTCGAAGACCACCCGGTAGTTGTGCGGCTTGTACGGGCCGAGCAGCTGGGTGGAGGTGATGATCGGGACGATCAGGCCGTACGGCGTGTACGCGCCGTGGTCGTGCCAGAACTCGACGTCGAGCCCGAGCAGCCGTCCGTCGTCGTCGAAGCCGACCTCGATGTGCTGGACCTGGCCGCGCTCGTGCGCGGAGGAGATGAAGTGCTCGCGCCGGTCCTCGGTGAACTTCACCGGACGGCCCAGGGCGCGGGCCGCGAGCGGCACCAGCAGCTCCTCGGGCCACGGGTGGTTGATCTTCACGCCGAAGCCGCCGCCGACGTCGGGGGTGATCACGTCGACCTGACCCAGGTCGAGGCCCAGCTTCACCGCCACGGCGGCACGCACCCCGGTGGAGCTCTGCGTCGAGGTCCACACCTGGAGCCGGTTGAGGTCGGGCTCCCAGCGGGCGACCGTGCCGCGCCCCTCGAGCGGGGTGCAGGCGCTGCGCTCGACGGTCAGGTCGAGGGAGAGCGTGTGCGGCGCGGCCTTGATCGCGGCGGGGGCGTCCCCGACGTTCTGCTCCAGCCGGGCGCCGATGTTGCCGGGCACGTCCTCGTGCACGAGCGAGCGGGCCTCGCGGGCGGCGTCGATCCCGACGACCGGGGGCAGCGTCTCGTAGGAGACCCGGATCCGCCCGATCGCGTCCTCGGCGACGTAGCGGTCGTCGGCGACCACGAAGGCGATCGCCTCGCCGGCGTAGTTGACCTCGTCCTTGGCCAGCGCGTACTGCGTTCGGCCGTGGGTGAGCGCGGGGTGCGGGATCAGCAGCGGCAGCGGCTCGGCCATCGGCGCGGCGAGGTCGGCGAGGTCGTCGTAGGTCCACACGGCGTGCACGCCCTCGAGGTCGAGGACCGCCTCGACGTCGATGTCGAGGATCCGGGCGTGTGCGTGCGGGGACCGCAGCACCGCGGCGTGCAGGAGCCGGGCGCCGCCGGCGATGCCGACGTCGTCGACGTACCGGCCCTGCCCGCGCAGGAACCGCTGGTCCTCGACCCGCTGGACCTTCTGGCCCATCAGCTTGGTGGTCACGGCCGTCGCCCCGCCTCGGGTGCGGGTGCCTCGGCGAGGTCGACCAACACGGCTGCACGCTCCACGGCCTTGACGATGTTCTGGTAGCCGGTGCAGCGGCACAGGTTGCCGGCGATCATGTCGCGGGCCTCCTCGTGCGTGGGGGTCGGGTTGTCGCGCAGTCCGGCCGTGATCGTGGTCAGGAAGCCGGGGGTGCAGAAGCCGCACTGGAGCCCGTGGCACTCCGAGAACGCCTGCTGCACGGGGCTCAGCGAGCCGTCCTCGTTGGTCAGTCCCTCGACCGTCGTGAGCTCGTGGTCCACCGCTGAGACCGCGAACATCAGGCAGGAGCGCATCGGCTCGCCGTCGACCAGGATCGTGCAGGCGCCGCAGACGCCGTGCTCGCAGCCCACATGGGTGCCGGTGAGCCCCAGGTCGTGGCGCAGCGCGTCGGACAGCAGCCGCCGCGCGGGCACCTGGATCTCGTACATCGTGCCGTTGACGCTCAGCCGAACGTCGTGCAGCTCCTCGGTCACCGTCGTCCCTCCCTGGACTGTCGGGCATGCTCGCGTGCCGATCGGACCACCCGCGCGGTGAGCACCCGCACCAGCTGGGCGCGGTACTCGGCGGTGGCGTGGATGTCGTCGCCGGGCTCGAGCCGGGCGAGCGCCGCGTCCCCCAGCCCCGCCTCCGGCACTCCGGAGAGGTCGACGACGGTGGGCACGTCGGCGACCGACAGGTAGCCGACCCGCACCGAGTCTCCGTCCACCAGGGCCGCCGCGCCGACCAGCGCGTAGTCACCGTGCCGGCGGGCGATCTCCTCGAAGGCGACCCCGGCGCCCGGCGCAAGCGCCGGGAAGTACGCCGAGAGCGCGATCTCGTCGTGGGCGAGCGAGGACTCCAGGGGTCCGACGAAGAGCTCGTCGGCCGAGATGGTGCGCCGCCCGGCCGGGCCCGCCACCTCGACGCTGCCGCCCAGGAGGGCGAGCACCGCCGGCATCTCGGCGGCGGCGTCGGCGTGGACGAGCGAGCCGACCGTGGTGCCGCGGTTGCGGATCGTCGCGTGGGCGACGTTCGCGAGCGCCATCGGCACCAGCGGCTGGACGCGGCGTACGTCCGGGGAGGCCAGGACGGCGGCGTGCCGGGCGAGCGCACCCACCCGGACCCCGCCGTCCTCCCCCTCGACCTCGATGGTGTCCAGGCCGGGGATCGCGTTGATGTCGACGAGCAGCGCCGGAGCGGCGAGGCGCATCGAGAGCAACGGGACCAGGCTCTGGCCACCGGCCAGCACCTTGCTTTCCGTCCCGCCGGCCAGGGCAGCCACTGCCTCGGCGATCGTCCCCGGCCGGCGGTACTCGAACGGTGCTGGCTTCACGGCTTCCTTTGCTGGATCAGTGGTGGTGGTCGTGCGGTGCCGCGTGATCCTCGGCGTGCACGCCCTCGTGGCCGACGGCGATCATCGTGCCGTCGTCGAGGTCCTTGGGAGCGACCACCCGCGCGAGGTGGTAGCCGAGGACGACCACGAGGGTGCCGAGCGCGATGCCGGTCAGGTGGAAGTCGTCGGTGACCTTCAGGTCGGCGTTGCCGATCGCGAGGATGATGCCGGCGGCGACCGGGACCAGGTTGATGGGCTTGGCGAAGTCGACGCCGTTCTCCTTCCAGATCTTGGCGCCGAGCAGGCCGATCATGCCGTAGAGGACGAGCGTGATGCCGCCGAGCACGGCCGGCGGGGTCGCGTTCACGATCTGACCGAACTTGGGCACCAGGCCCAGCAGGACCGCCACGATGGCGGCCACGAAGTAGGCGGCCGTCGAGTAGACCCGGGTGGCGGCCATGACGCCGATGTTCTCGGCGTACGTCGTGGTCGGCGAGCCACCGACGGTGGAGGCGATGACGGTGCCGACACCGTCGGCCGCGATCGCCCGGCCCATGACCGGGTCGAGGTCGGTCTTGGTCATCTCCGCGACCGCCTTGACGTGGCCGATGTTCTCGGCGACCAGGGCGATGACCGCCGGCAGCGCGAGCAGGATGAACGCGATCGAGAACGACGGCATGTGCCAGCCGACGTTCGCGTAGCCGTCGGTGAAGGCCTGGTTGCCGACGAGCCCGTCCTTGGTGTGGACCGGGAAGCCGAACCAGTCGGCGTTCTTGACGGCGTCCCAGTTGACGCGGTCGTGCGGGCCGGGCTCGGGGTTGCCGGGCAGCGGCAGCGTGCTCTGGCCGAAGATCCAGTCCCAGACCACCGAGAGCAGGTAGCCGAAGATCAGGCCGAGGAACACCGCGATCCGGCCGAAGAAGCCGCGGAAGCCGACCGCCATCAAGATGACGGCAGTCATCGTGATCAGCGCGACCCACGGGTCGGAGGGCATGTAGGTGAGGGTCGCGACCGGAGCCAGGTTGAAGCCGATCAGCATGACCACGGCCCCGGTGACGACCGGCGGCAGCACGGCGTTGACCGAGTCGGCGCCGAGGTAGTGGACGATCACGCCGACGATGGCCAGCACGATGCCGGCGACCAGGATCGCGCCCGTCACGTCGGCGGGGCCGCCCGGCCCGTCGCCGCCCTGGTAGGCGTAGATGGCCGCCGCGGCGCCCACGAACGAGGCCGAGGTCCCCAGATAGCTCGGCACCTTGCCCTGCACGATCAGCAGGAAGCAGATCGTCGCGATGCCGCTCATCATGATGGCGAGGTTGGCATTGAGGCCCATGATCAGCGGGAAGACGAACGTCGCCCCGAACATCGCCACGACGTGCTGGGCACCGAGGCCCACCGTCTTGCCCCAGCTGAGCCGCTGGTTCGGCGCTACGGCCTCTCCAGGTTTGGGATCGACCAACTCCCACTTGAACATCGACATGACAAAGCACCCTTCCGCCTTGGTGACCGGTCCCCGAGTGGGTCACAAACTAGTGATCCACATAACACACCGACGACGGCGACAAATGCCGAAGGAACGCCGAGATGGCTGGCACCTGTTGTGGGCGAGGCGGGCCCCACCGCGGCAGTCACGCACCCCGGGAGCCCTGATCCGGGGGACCTGGCAGCCGAAAGCCGCACGACACGCCGGGGTGCACCGGCGTGTCGTGCGGGGTTCGGCTGCTGACAGCCGGACCCCGCAACCGGTCGGCTCGGACCTCAGCCCGCGATCTCGAGCACCCGCAGGGCGACGGCCACGTCGAGGCGCAGGTGCGAGTCGGTGGAGAGCGGGCCGAGGAGCCGCTCCAGCTTGGAGACCCGGTAGCGCATCGTGTTGTAGTGGAAGAACTGCAGCCGGGCGGCCTCCGCGACGTTGAAGTTCGTGTCCAGCAGCACCTGGAGGGTCTCGCGCAGGTCCGCGGCCTCGGAGGTCTGCTCGGCCAGCGGCCCGAGGACGTCGCGCACGAACGAGCGCAGCTCGCCGTTCTCCTCCTCGGGGATCAGCGCGATCAGCCGGTGCAGGCCGAGCTGGTCGAAGAACGTGGTCGAGCCGCCGCCCTGGACCCGGCGGCCGACGTCGACGGCGCGGCGCGCCTGCGCGTACGCCGCGGAGAGCTCGTCGAGCGTCCACGCCACCCGGCTGACGCCGACCGAGAACGGTCGCCGGCCGCCGCCCTTGTCCCCGGCGACCGCGGTCACCGCCCGGCGTACGACGTCGTGGCCGGTCGGCGCCTCCTCGCCGGGCCCGTCCCCGGCCCCGCCGAGCGGGAGCAGGGTCACCACCTCGGAGGAGAAGTCCACGCTCGGGATGCCCGCCCCGAGGCCACCGGTCACCTGGCGCCACGCGGCCGAGAAGCGCTCCTGCCACTGCCGGCGCTGAGCGCTCCCGGCACGCTCCTCCCCCGCGACCGGGTCGATCTCGGCGGCGACCACGACGACCGGGCGGGTCAGGTCCCAGCCGAAGGTCGCGGCGTGCTCGGCGACGTACGCCTGGTCGTTGGCCAGACCGCCGCGGCGCATCAGCAGGTCGCGCAGGAAGTCACCCTGGTACTTGTTCTCGACCGCGGTGACGGCCTCCTCACGGGTGATCAGCAGCGCGGCGACGGCGGCCGCCCGCTCCAGGGCGTGCACGTCGTCGGAGCTGAGCGGCTCGCCCGGCCGCAGGCACACCAGCCGGGCCAGGTCCACACCACCGGCCGCCACCCGCAGGCTGCGCGCCTCGCCGGGCCCGACCGAGGCCCCGTCACCGTCCATCCGCTCGACCCGCAGCCGACCCGTCGGGTCGACCAGGTCGTGAGCGTCCAGGGCCGAGCGCAGGTCCTCGGGCAGCGCCGAGGCGCGCTCGCGGCCGTCGGTGCTGGTGAAGGCCACCCCGACCTCCAGCACCCGCGCGACCTCGGCCGCGATGCCGTCGAGGTTGCCGCCCTCGAGCACGATCTGGGTCAGCCCCGTGTGCAGGGCGTCCACCTTGGCCAGCGCGGCGCTGGCCAGCTCCTCGCGGTCGTTGCTTATCAACACTTGCGCTCCTCTGCGTGCCCCGTTGGCACAACCTCACATCGCAAACGGTAATCGGCCCCGATAGCGTCGGGAAGGTGATCCCCGTCAGCGCGCCGGCTCGGGTGCGTGCCCGCCTGCACGCGGCGCCCGACGGACCGCTGCCGGTGGTGCACCGCGGCCGGGACGCGGTGTACCTCGACCTGGCCGGGCGCTGCCTCGGCGTCGTGGGCGCCCGCGCGACCGCGGTGCCGTGCGCGCTGCGGACCACCCTGGACGCGCTGGACGCCACCTCCGCCCACGTCGAGGGCGGCGTGCTGCACCTCGACGGCGAGCCGCTCGTGATCGGCCGGCTCGTCGACGTGACCGTGCCCCGGCTCGTCCCGGCGACCGCACCCGACCCCACCGGACCGGCGCCGCTGCCGGGCGACGTGCGGGCGATGGTCGGCCGCGGCGACGGGCTCACACCGTACGACGACGACGTGCTGTGCGGCTGGCTGGCCGTCCACCGGGGGCTCGGCGTGCCGACGCCGGACGCCGACGCGGCGATCCGGGCCTGCCTCGACCGCACGACGCTGCTCTCGGCCACCCTCCTCGACTGCGCCATGCACGGCGAGGTGATCCCCGAGTTCGCCGCCTGGGTGGCGACCCCCGACGACCCCGACCGCACAGCGACCCTGGCCGCCGTCGGCCACACCTCCGGACGCGGGCTGCTCCAGGGCGCCCGCTTCGTCCTCGACCACCTGAGAGGCGCCGCATGAGCACCCCCGATCCCACCCACGTCGAGCTCCGCCCCGGGGCGTACGCCGACTCCGTCACGCTGCTGCAGGTCAGCCGGGTGGTCCAGGGGCTGGCCGGCGTGCTCGCCGCCCAGGTCGCGATGGCGACCCCGCTCAACATCGAGGTGCTCACCGGGATGGGCTTCGAGGTCCCGGCGCAGGCCGGCCCCAACGACCTGGTGGTCGCCCTCCGGCTCGAGGACGCCGACGCCCTGGCCGCCGCGCTCGCCGGGGTCGACCAGGCGCTGCGCGACGCGAACCGCCGCGACGACGGCGCCGCCGTCGTCGCCCCGCCGCGCACCACGGCGAGCGCGCTGCGGCGCTCCGCTGACACCTCGGGCCACGACGCCGTCGCCCTGGTCTCGGTGCCCGGCGCGCACGCGTTCGTCGAGGCGATGGACGCCGTCGAGGCGGGCCGCGACGTGATGGTCTTCAGCGACAACGTCCCGCTCGACCAGGAGCTGGCCCTCAAGCGGGCGGCCGCCGAGCGCGGCGTGCTGGTGATGGGTCCCGACTGCGGCACCGCGGTGATCGACGGCGTCGGGCTCGGCTTCGCCAACGTCGTCACGCCCGGACCGGTCGGCATCGTTGCCGCCTCCGGCACCGGCTGCCAGCAGCTGCTCGCCCTGCTCGACCACGCCGGCGTCGGGGTCACCTCCGCGCTCGGCGTCGGCGGGCGCGACCTCTCCGCGGAGGTCCGCGGCCTGGCCACCCGCGAGGCGCTGCGCCGCCTCGACGAGGACCCGGCCGTCGAGCTGATCGTGCTGATCTCCAAGCCGCCGGCCGCCGACGTGACCGCCGAGATCGAGGAGTACGCCGCCTCCCTGGCCACGCCGGTCGAGCTGGCGCTGCTCGGTCCGGGCCGGCCGGACCTCACGGCCGCGGCCGAGGCGGTCCTGCGCCGGCTCGGCCGCGACGTGCCCGCCTGGCCCGTCGACCGGCCCGCCGGCTCCAGACCGGTCAGCCCGGGGGCGCTCCGCGGGCTGTTCGTCGGCGGGACGCTCGCCAGCGAGGCCGCCCTGGTCGCGAGCGAGCTGCTCGGCGAGGGCGGCGGGCACACGTTCGTGGACTTCGGCGACGACGAGTACACGACCGGCCGGGCGCACCCGATGATCGACCCGTCGATCCGGCTCGAGCACCTCGCGCGGGCCGCAGCGGACCCGGCGACCGGGGTGCTGCTGCTCGACGTCGTGCTCGGCCACGGCGCCGAGCCCGACCCCGCCGAGTCGCTGGCCCCGGCCCTCGCCGGGGTCGAGCAGCCGGTGGTGGTCGCGGTGGTCGGGACCGCGGGCGACCCGCAGGGACGGGACCGTCAGGTCCGCGCCCTGGTCGACGCCGGCGCCGAGGTGCACCTGTCCAACGCCGGCGCGACCCGCCGTGCGATCGAGCTGCTGGGAGAGACCCGATGACCACCCCGGACACCGTCGTGAACGTCGGCGCCGACCTGCTCGCCGACGCCGTCGCCGACCAGGCCGTGCCCGTCACCCGCGTCGACTGGCGCCCTCCGATGGAGGGCACCGCCGCCGACCTGGCTGTCGTCGCCGCCGACCCGCGCCGGCACGCGGCCAACGAGCGGGCCCTGGCCGCGATGCTGGGGGTCACCGCCACGCTGGTCGACGTACTGCCCGCCTCGGAGGCCCTCGGCCTGGAGCCCGGGCAGTTCCTGCACGCCGGCCCGCCGATCGGCTGGGACCGGGCCCCGGGCCCGCTGCGCGGCGCCCTGATGGGCGGCGCCGCGCTCGAGGGTCTGGTCGCCGACCCCGAGGACGCCGCCGCCCTGTTCGAGTCCGGGACCGGCGTCTCGCTAGAGCCGTGCCACCACCGCTCCGCGGTCGGCCCGATGGCGGGCGTGGTGACGCCGAGCATGTGGCTGTTCGTGCTCGAGGACCCCGCCACCGGCCGGCGCAGCTACTGCTCGCTCAACGAGGGTCTCGGCAAGGTGCTGCGGTACGGCGCCTACTCGCCCGAGGTGATCACCCGGCTGCGCTGGATGGGCGACGTGCTCGGCCCGCTCCTGCAGCGCGCGGTCCGCACCGTGCGCGACTCGGACGCCGGACCGGTCGACGTGACCGGCATCCTCACCCAGATGCTGCAGATGGGCGACGAGGCCCACAACCGCAACCGGGCCGGCACCCTGATGCTGCTGCGCGACCTCTCCCCCGCGATGGTCGGCGCCATCGGGTCGAGCGGCGTGCCCGTGGCCGACGTCGCCGAGGCGCTGCGCTTCATCGGCGCCAACGACCACTTCTTCCTCAACCTCGCGATGCCGGCGTGCAAGCTGGCGCTGGACGCGGCCCGCGGCATCGACGGCTCCACCATGGTCGTGGCGATGGCCCGCAACGGCACCGACTTCGGCATCCAGGTCGCGGGCACCGGCGACGAGTGGTTCACCGGCCCCGCGCAGCTGGCCGACGGCCTCTTCCTCGGCGACTACGGCCCCGAGGACGCGAACCCCGACATCGGCGACTCGGCGATCACCGAGACCGCGGGCATCGGCGGGTTCGCGATGGCCACCGCGCCCGCGATCGTGCGGTTCGTCGGCGGCTCGGTCCCGGACGCGCTCGCGACCACCCGGCGGATGCACGAGATCACCCTGGGCGAGAACCCGCGGTGGTCCGTGCCGGTGCTGGAGTTCCAGGGCACGCCGACCGGGATCGACGTCACGATGGTCTGCCGCACCGGGATCCTGCCGCAGATCAACACCGGCATGGCCGGCCGGCTCGCCGGCGTCGGCCAGGTCGGCGCCGGCCTGGTGAACCCGCCCGCCGAGATCTTCCCGAAGGCACTGGCCCGGCTGGCCGAGCTCGTCCCCGGACGTCATACGTCCTGAGGAGGGGGACACACTGTCCGTATGACGTCGCGGGTGGACCGCTAACGGCTCGTGGCGCGCTGGTACTGACGGATCGAGACCGGCACGAACACGGCCAGGATGAGCACCACCCAGACCAGCGTGTAGAGGACCGGGTGCTGCATCGACCACACGTCCGGCACCGGGGCCGAGGGGTCGGTGTTGCCGAACAGCTCGCGCGCGGCCTGGCAGACCGCGGAGACCGGGTTCCAGTTGGCGAAGCTCGCCAGCGGGCCGGGCAGGTTGCTGATCGAGACGAACGTGTTGGCGATGAACGTGACCGGGAAGATCACGATGAACGACGCGTTGTTGACCACCTCGGGCGTGCGCACCAGCAGCGCCACGGTCGCCATGATCCAGGAGATCGCGAACGCGAACACCAGCAGCACGACGAAGCCGGCGAGCGCCTCCAGCACCGAGGAGCGGATCCGCCAGCCCACCACGAGCCCGGTCAGGGCCATCACCACCAGGCTGACGATGTTGATGCCGATGTCGGCGACGGTGCGGCCGAGCACCACCGAGGACGAGGACATCGGCAGCGACCGGAACCGGTCGATGATCCCCTTCTGGAGATCCTCCGCGAGGCTGTAGCCGGTGAACGTCGCACCGAACACGACCGTCTGCGCGAAGATGCCGGGGACCAGGAACTCCTTGTAGTCGACGCCGGTGTCCTGGGTGCCGATCGCGTTGCCGAACACGTAGGCGAACAGCAGCACGAACATGATCGGCGACAGCGTCGTGAAGACGAGTACGTCGGGCACCCGCAGGATCTTGCGCAGGTTGCGGCGGGTGATCACCCAGGCGTCGGAGGCGCCCTCGACCAGGACGGACATCACGCGGCTCCGTCCTCGTCGACGACCTCGGGCTCCTCCGCGGCGTGACCGGTCAGCGCCAGGAACACGTCGTCGAGCGTCGGCCGGCGCAGCCCGGCCTCCGCGACGAGGATGCCGGCCCGGTCCAGCCGGTCGAGCAGCGCCCGCAGGTCGCCGGTGCCGCCGTCGACCGGGACGGTCAGCCGCCGGTCCCGCTCGTCGACCACCGGCTCCCCGATGCCCAGGCCCGCGGCGGCGCGCACCGCCGCCGTCAGGTCGCCGCCCACCGGGAGCCGCACCTCGACCTGCTCGCCCCCGACCTGGGACTTCAGCTCGTCGGCGGTGCCGAGCGCGATGACCGTGCCGCGGTCGATCACGGCGATCCGGTCGGCGAGCCGGTCGGCCTCCTCGAGGTACTGGGTGGTGAGCAGCAGCGTGGTCCCGCCGCGGACCAGCTCCTCGATCACGTCCCACATGCCGACCCGGCCGCGCGGGTCGAGCCCGGTCGTGGGCTCGTCGAGGAAGATCACCGGCGGCCTCGCGACCAGCGCGCCCGCCAGGTCGAGGCGCCGGCGCATGCCGCCGGACCAGCCCTTGACGACCCGCTCGGCGGCGTGGGCGAGGTCGAACTGGTCGAGCAGCTCGCGGGCCCGGGCCCGGCTCGCCGCGGCGCCGAGGTGGTAGAGCCGGCCGACCATGTCGAGGTTCTCGAAGCCGGTCAGGTGCTCGTCGACGGCGGCGTACTGCCCCGAGACCCCGATCCGCCGGCGCAGCTCCCGGGGGTGCCGCAGCACGTCGACGCCGGCGACCTCCGCGTGGCCCGCGTCGGGCCGCAGCAGCGTGGTGAGCACCCGCACCGCGGTGGTCTTGCCGGCGCCGTTGGGCCCGAGCAGCCCCAGGACCGTGCCCTCCGCCACCTCGAGGTCGAGCCCGTCGAGCGCGGTGACCGCGCCGTACTTCTTGACCAGGCCGGTGGCTCGGATCGCGGTGGGCATGGCACCACTGTGCCGGGGGCCGCCGACAGCGGCCACCGACTTTGCGCTCTCGTGCTGGATCCGTGTCGCTCGTGCCGGGCCGGCGGTGCGCGAGCAACCGTTCCGAGGCCCAGCTCGGTTGCCAGGACACCGCGCTGCACCCGCGGAAGCGCCAGGAGAGGCGCCACTTGGGGCTGCGGGTTCAGGCTCGGGGTTGGGGCTCGGCCTCGAGTCGGGGCCGCCAGAACGCCCGGGCCAGGTCGATCCTGCCGGAGGGGCGCAGCGGGGTGCCCTCCTCCAGGTAGGCCTGGGGCGCCTCGCCGTCGTGGCAGGTCGGCGGCGACCCGTCCGCGTGGACGACCCGCCACCACGCGACCGCACCGCCCTGCGAGGACATCACCGAGCCGACCTGGCGCGGCCCGCCGCCGCCGAGCAGCTCGCCCACGACCTCCGCGATCGCGCCGTACGTCGTCACCCGCCCCCGGGGCACCGACTCCACGCACTGCAGCACCCGCTCGGCGTACTCCTCCGGATCGATGCTCACCGCTCCTCCTCCCGGGTTCCCAGCGCGGCGGTCGCGACGACGGTGGCCAAGCATGCCGCAGCGACGCCGAGCACCCAGACGCCGGGCTGCTCCGGCTGGTCGCCCAGCAGCCGGGTCACCGCCCACGCGACCGGCGCGGTCAGCAGCACCAGCAGCCCACGGCCGGCCCACAACCGCACGGTGGCGACGTCGACCGGCATCGTCGCGGGGCCGTACGACGCGACCGCGCCGGCGACGTGCGCCACGACCAGCCCGGCGGCGGCGACCAGCACCCACGCCGAGGAGGCGTCGCCCAGGGCGGCCGCCCACCAGCCGAGCACGACCAGGAACGGCGCCACCCCGAACGGGGAGTCCGGCACCCACGCCGAGGCGCCGGCGAGCGCAGCGACCACGCCGACCAGCCACCAGGGCGGCGCGTGGCCGGCCGGCCCGGCGGCGAGGACGGCCACGACCGGACCGACCAGGACCAGCACCCGGAGCGCGATCTGGGAGCGGGCCCAGTCGTCCGGCTCGCCGTACCCCTGCAGCGGGCTCACCGGCCCACCACCCGGGGGAGCCGGGCGCGGCGGGCGAGGCGGCGCAGCACGTCGTCGATCGTGCCCGGCCCGCGCCAGGCGACGACCGGGCAGCCGAGGGCGGCGAGCCGGTCGAGCACCACCGAGCGCTCCACCATCCGCATCCGCCAGGCCAGCGCGGCGAGGGTGGCGTCGGCGTCCTCGGGGACGTCGGGTCGCGGGTCGGGCGGGAGCGTGTCGACGACCAGGACGGCCACGCCGCGCCGGGTGAGGGTCGCGGCGACGGTGGCGACCGGCTCGGCGAGCATCGGGGACAGCACCACGACGACGGCGCCGCCGGTGACGCCGAGCTGGAGGACGCCGGAGTCGGGCTCGGCGGCGGCACCGATCCGCACCGTCGCCAGCCGGTCCTGGATCCGGCGCAGGTGCCGCGGCCCGGCGCCGTACCCGACCTGCTCGTGGCCGCGCCCGACCACGCGCAGCGCGACCCGGTCCCCCCGGCGCACGTGGTGCTCGGCGATCGCGGCCGCCGCACGGACGCCGAGGTCCAGGCTGCTGGCCGCGCCGTCGACGCCGTCGGAGGCGCCGTGGTCGGCGAGGGCGTCGAGCACCAGCAGCACGCCGGTGTCCTCCTCGGCGCGGGTGGTGACGACGTGCAGGTCGCCGGTGCGCAGGGAGACCCGCCAGTTGACCCGCCGGAGCCGGTCGCCGGGCTGGAACGGCCGGATCCCGGCGAGCTCGGTGCCGTTGCCGGTGCGCCGCGAGCGGTGCGCCCCGACCAGGCCCAGCGGCTGCGGGGCCTCGGCGCGCGAGTCGTACGGCGCGGTCGTCGGCAGCACCCGCGTCCACTGGCCGCCGATCCCCACCGGGCCGAACCGGTAGCCCGCCCACGGCGTGTAGAGCGCGACCTTCTCCTCCCCCAGCATCCGCCGGCCCCAGCGGCGCGGGCTGATCTCGACCTCGGGGACGCCTCCGTCGACGAGCAGCCGGCCGACCCGGCCGCCGCTGGGGCGCATCACGACGTACGGCGGCTGCCCGGTGACCCGCACGAGGTACTCGGCGTCCTCGGCGTCGGACAGGCTCAGCCGCGAGGTGGTGCCGACGCCCTCGCGCAGCGTGAGGTGGTCGAGCCGGGAGTCGAGGACCGGATCGTGGGTCGGCCGGTGCACCACCCCCAGCGCCGCCAGCGTCACGAACGGCGCCGCGAGCACCACGACCGCGGGCTCGCCGGCCAGCAGCGCCCCGACCACGCCGAGCGCGCCCACGACGAGGGCCCGGCCGAGCGCGGTGGTCGGCCGCCAGGCGGCGGGTCCGCCCGGGGCGGGCCGCACCGGGCTCATCGGCGCCCGTCGAGGGTGGTCGGGGTCGGCACCTGCCCGAGGACCGCGTCGACCACCCGGCGGCCGCTGGCGTCCGACATCCACAGCTCCGGCTTGACCGTGATCCGGTGGGCGAGCACCGGGCGGGCGATCGCCTTGACGTCCTCGGGCACGACGTAGTCGCGGCCGCGCAGCAGCGCGAACGCGCGGGCCACCAGGACCAGCCCGAGCGAGCCGCGCGGCGACGCGCCGGTGAGCACGTCGGGGTGGTGCCGGGTGGCGACCGCCAGGTCCACGCAGTACCGCCCGACGCTCTCGTCGACCACGACCGTCTCGACGGCCGCCTGCATGGCCAGCAGCCCGGGGCCGTCGGTGACCCGGTCGAGCTCGACCTCCTCCTGCCGGCGGGCCATCCGCCGGGCCAGCACGTCGTACTCCTCGTGCGGGCTGGGGTAGCCGAAGGAGACGCGCAGCAGGAACCGGTCGAGCTGGGCCTCGGGCAGCGGGAACGTGCCTTCGTACTCGATCGGGTTCGCGGTGGCCAGCACGTGGAACGGCGCGGGCAGCGGGAACGTCTCGCCCTCGACGGTGATCTGCCGCTCCTGCATCGCCTCGAGCAGCGCGGCCTGGGTCTTCGGCGGCGTCCGGTTGATCTCGTCGGCCAGCAGCAGGCCGGTGAACAGCGGCCCGCGGCGGAACTGGAACTCCGCGCGGCGCTGGTCGTAGATGAACGACCCGGTCAGGTCGGCGGGCAGCAGGTCCGGGGTGAACTGGGCGCGCGCGAAGTCGATGCCCAGCGCCCGAGCCAGGGAGCGGGCGGCGAGGGTCTTGCCGAGGCCGGGGTAGTCCTCGAGCAGCACGTGGCCCTTGGCGAGCACGGCGGCCAGCACCTGCAGGAGCGGCTCCCGCTTGCCGACGACGGCCTTCTCGACCTCGTCGAGCACCCGGCCCGCCAGTTCGGCGGCCGCGGGGACGGACAGGTGCTCGGGCACGGGGTCGGGCACGGGCACGGGCACGGATTCGGACACGGGGTCCTCGGGCATGTTCACAGCTCCTCGATCTGGGTCAGGCAGCGGTCGATCTCGGCCGGGGTCAGCCGGCGGGCCGGCCCGTCCCACAGCCACGCCGGCTGGGTCTCGGGTGGGGTCTCGGGCTGGGTCCCGGGCTCGATCCCGGGCCGCTGGAGCGCCCGGGTGGCCAGCAGGGTGAGCCGGTCGCGCAGCGCGGGGTCGGGGGTGCGGGCCGCCAGGTGCGCCTCGAGCAGCCCGAGGTACTGGCGCAGTCGTGGGTCGCCGCGCTCGCGCAGCGAGGGTCGCTCCACCTCGATGTCCCAGGACGCGCCGCCGTCGGCCAGCGCGTCGCGGAGCAGGCCGAGGACCGCCACCGAGCCGGCGACCAGCAGAGCCAGCCGCACCGGGTCCGGGTCCGCCTGCGCGAGCTCGAGGCCGACCTCCAGCGCGGCGTACGCCACCGCACCCCCGACCAGCCGGCGCCACCAGCGCCGCGCGATCACCCGGGCACCCCGGTTCCGGTGTCGGCGCCCGCGGTCAGGCCGATGGTGCGGTGGATGGTGTCGAGCGCGTCGAGCGCGTCCTGCCGGTGGGCCTCGGTGAGCTCGTGCTCGGAGAACCGCGCCTCGCGGTAGAGCTCGCCGAGCCGGGTCACCGCCGGCTGGTGGGCGTCGACCAGGTCGAGCACCCGCATCGTGTACTCCGAGGAGGTCTCCCAGGCGCCGCGCGCGAGCCCGGCGGCCGCCGCCTGGGTCTCGAACCGGTGCCAGCACTCGACGACCGCGTTGCGAGGGGTGCCGCCCTCCGCGAGCAGGCGGCGCTGGGTCGAGGCGTCCGCGAGCATCTCCCGCGCCACCGCTGCCGGCGGCTCCAGGACGGGGAACTCGAGGTGCTCCGTCGTACGCCGTCGCCGGGCACGGCGACGCCGTGCCGACCGGACCGCGGGCACCACGCCGTAGCGGGCCGCGAGCAGGACCAGGCCGCCGACGACCGCGAGGTCGACCAGCAGCGCGAACGCCCGCACCCACGGCGGCGCGCCGCGGGGCTCGGCCGGCGTGTCGACGGTGGTGCCCTGGCCGGCCGAGGCGGAGGCGGACTGGGTGAGCGTGGGCGTGCCGGCCGGCGACGGACCCTCCCCGCGCAGGACGCCGCTGGGGCCGATCGAGGCGGCCCAGGCCGCCAGGACCACGACCAGCAGGGCGGTCACGACGACCGACGCCACCGCCAGCCTGCTTGCCTGCCGCGCGGTCATGGCTCGCAAACTACCCGACCACGACGACGGCCCCGCCCGGGTGGGCGGGGCCGTCGTCGTCGAACCACCGGAGGCAAGTGGCGGGCCTCCGGGACGCTCCCTCAGGTTGCTGCTGAACCGGTGCTCAGCACGTCAGAGGATCGGCGAGAAGGGCTCGGTGCCGTTGACCAGCTGCAGCCCCGAGATGCCGGAGTGCTGCTGGGCGAAGGCCAGCTCCTTGGCCAGGTCGCCGATGTTGTTCGACGCCGGCAGCGGCGCCAGGCCGAGCGTGGACAGCACGCCGATGGCCGAGCCGTCGGCGCTGAGGAAGCCCGAGCCCGAGTCACCGGGGATGCCCGGGGTCACCGTGTACAGCGGGTGGCTCCAGCCGCCGTCGGCCGGGTCGTCGCCGAGGCTGATGCCGGTGTGCGGGGAGAGCGGCTCGATGCCGGCGCGCAGGCTGGAGTTGCCGTAGGTGTAGAGCTGGTCGCCGGCGGCGGTGCCGTCGGTGTCGATGCCGACCGGGCCGCCCCAGAACGGGACCGAGGGGTTGACCTTGGCGACGTCCGCCGCGGCCACCTTCACCAGCGCGAAGTCGTTGTAGGCGCAGGTGTTGTCGTCGGTGGTGCCGATCTTGTCCATGGTGTCCCAGGACGAGTACGCCAAGGTGCCGGTGCCCACCTGCGTGCCGTCGCTGACCAGGCTGCCACCCTCGTTGAACGTCACCTTGGTGCCGAGCGGCAGCGAGTTCGAGAGGCAGCCGTCGGTGTCGGTGGCCGAGCCGGTGCCGGCGCAGTGGGCCGCGTAGCCGACGTACACGTTGCCGGCGCCGTCGGTGAACACGAAGTTGCCGGTGCACTGGGCACCCTCGGTGTACATCATCGTGCCGGGGTGGATCTGCGCGGTGTCCGCGGGCGCCCACGCGACCGTGGCGCGGTGCTTGCGGGGCTTCGCGTCCGCGGGCGAGGACGAGATGAGCGCGACGGCCAGCACCGCACTGCACAGCAGCGCGAGGACGGTGACGGCGCGACGTGCCGACCACGAGGTGGCGTTGATCATGGGGACTGGTCCCTCCCGGTAGGGCAGGCCGGCGCGTGCCGGTCACGAATCCTGACGGCAGCCCAACGACACCGCACCCGCGCGGGTTACGCACCGGTAGGTCGACTCGGCGCATCTTGCCCGCTCACCACGGCCGAGTCGGCGCATCTTGCCCGCTCACCACGGCCGAGTCGGCGCATCTTGCCCGCTCACTGCGGCCGAGTCGGCGCAACCTGCCCGCCTGAACGCGCCGAGTCGGCGCGTCTTGCCCACCTGAGCGGGCACGACGCGCCGACTCGGCGGTGGTGAGCGGGCAAGATGCGCCGACTCGGCCGCAGTGAGCGGGCAAGATGCGCCGACTCGGCGCAGGAGATCGGGTTCAGTAGGAGGGCTGGGAGGGGTCGATCTGGTTGACCCAGGCGACCACGCCGCCACCGACGTGCACGGCGTCGGCGTACCCGGCGCCCTTGACGATGGCCAGGGTCTCCGCGGAGCGGACGCCCGACTTGCAGTGCATGACGACCTGCTTGTCGCCCCCGGTGAGCGAGGTCAGCTGCTCGAGCGCCGAGCCGTTGAGGAACTCGCCCTTCGGGATCAGCACCGAGCCGGGGATCCGGTTGATCTCGTACTCGTTGGGCTCGCGCACGTCGACCAGCACGAAGTCGCGAGTGCCCTCCTCGCGCTCCTTGAGCATGTGCTCGAGCTGGGTGACCGAGATCGTCGAGCCGGCAGCCGCGTCGGCAGCGGCGTCGGAGACCGCGCCACAGAAGGTGTCGTAGTCGATCAGCCCGGTGACGGTCGGGTTCTCGCCGCACAGCGCGCAGTTCGGGTCCTTGCGGACCTTGAGCTTGCGGTACTCCATCTCCAGGGCGTCGTAGATCATCAGCCGGCCGACGAGGGGCTCGCCGATGCCGGTGAGCAGCTTGATCCCCTCGTTCACCTGGATCGAGCCGATCGCCGCGCAGAGCACGCCGAGCACGCCGCCCTCGGCGCAGCTCGGGACCATCCCCGGCGGCGGCGGCTCCGGGTAGAGGCACCGGTAGCAGGGAGCGTCGTCCGCCATCGACGGGGCGAACACGGACGCCTGGCCGTCGAAGCGGTAGATCGAGCCCCACACGTAGGGGATGCCGAGGAAGTACGCCGCGTCGTTGACCATGTAGCGGGTCGCGAAGTTGTCGGTGCCGTCGAGGATCAGGTCGTAGCCCTCGAAGACCCCCATCACGTTGTCGTTGTCGAGGCGCTGCTCGTGCAGGACGACGTTGACGTAGGGGTTGATCTCGGCGATCGACTCCTTCGCCGAGAGGGCCTTGGACTTGCCGATGTCGGAGACGCCGTGGATGACCTGGCGCTGCAGGTTGGACTCGTCGACCTCGTCGAACTCCGCGATGCCGATGGTGCCGACGCCGGCCGCGGCCAGGTAGAGGAGCGCGGGGCTGCCGAGGCCGCCGGCGCCGATGACCAGCACCTTGGCGTTCTTCAGCCGCTTCTGGCCGGTCATCCCGACGTCGGGGATGATCAGGTGGCGACTGTACCGACGTACCTCGTCGATGCTCAGCTCGTCCGCGGGCTCCACGAGCGCGGGGTAGGACACGGCGTACTCCTGACTTGGTCGGTTCGCCCGGGCGGGTCCTCGACACAACGCCGCCCGGCCCTCCCATGTTCCCCGCGGGATCACGCCGACGGCGGCCGTGTCCCGTCATCCGGACGCCGACGCGGCCCGCTCGACCGCCATCCCCGGCACCGTGATGCGTTGCCGATACAGTTCGCAGGTGACCGCTGAGCAGTACGACACACCGGCCGCGCGACCGCGCGGCGCCCGGATGCCGCGGCGCGAGCGCCGCGCGCAGCTGATGGAGTCCGCGCTCGAGGTGTTCGTCGCCCAGGGCTACCACTCCGCCGCCATGGACGACATCGCCGAACGCGCCGGTGTCTCCAAGCCGGTGCTGTACCAGCACTTCCCCGGCAAGCTCGACCTCTACCTCGCCCTGCTCGACGAGTCCTGCGACACGATCATCGACAACTGTCGCGCGGCCCTGGAGTCGACGCAGGACAACAAGCAGCGGGTCGCCGCGACCATGGAGGTCTTCTTCGAGTACGTCGCCGGCGAGACCGGCGCCTTCCGCCTCGTCTTCGAGTCCGACCTGACCAACGAGCCCGCGGTCCGCGGCCACGTCGACCGGGTCACGACCGAGTGCGCGTCGATGATCGCGCTCGTCATCTCCGACGACACCGGGCTGCCCGCCGACGCCTCCCGGCTGCTCGCAGTGTCCCTGGTGGGAATGGCCCAGGTCAGCGCCCGGTTCTGGCTCACGGACCCCGGCCGCATCAGCCAGGCCGACGCCGCGGCCCTGGTCGCGGGTCTCGCCTGGCGCGGGATCCGCGGCTACCCCAAGTCCGACGAGCACTGATCCATCCCCGCACCATCCCGGAGCAGAAGGAGGACCTCGTGGAGGTCAAGATCGGCGTACAGAACGCCGCCCGTGAGCTGACCGTCGAAACCGACGAGTCGGCCGACCACGTCGAGAAGCTGATCAGCGAGGCGGTCGCCGGCGATGGCGTGCTCACCCTGACCGACACCAAGGGCCGCAAGGTCGTCGTACCGGCCGCCAAGCTCGCCTACGTCGAGATCGGCCACGGCACCCTCGGCCAGGTCGGCTTCCGCAGCTAGCCGAGTGCGTCGGCGGATCCGCTGCGGGGGTCGAGCGCGTCGCCCGGCCGAAAGGCCGCGGGCCGGCGGGTCGAGACCTGAGCCGCTCAGCGGAACGGCCGCTTGCGTCCCGAGCCCGGTCGTGCAGAGGATCGAGACATGGTGTCCGCGCTGCTGTGGGCCCTGATCGGCGGCACGATCATCGGGCTGCTCGGCAAGGCGGTCGCTCCGGGCGACCGCGACAACGTGCCGCTGTGGCTGACGGTGATCTGCGGCATCGGCGGGGTGCTGATCGGCGACTTCCTCTACGGGCTGGCCTTCGCCGGCGACAGCAGCGGCGTCGACTGGTGGCGCCACATCTGGCAGGTCGTCGTCGCCGCGGTCCTGGTCTCGGTCGCGGCCCGCAGCACCGGGCGGGCCGCGGCACCCAGGTAGTCGGTCGGGCGGGGTCTCCTCAGCCAAAGCCTGCACTTATCGGCCGAAGTTTCGGCCCAGGAGTACTGGTTTCCCCGGGTACCCGGGGAAACCGACGGCGGTGGCCGCTAGCTGGCGAGCCCGAGCTCGGCCATCCGCTCCGCGTGCCGCTCGGTGATCCGGGTGAACATCCGGCCGATCGCGGCGAGGTCCAGGCCCGGGCGGTCCACGCCACCGGCGAGCAGCGCCGAGAGCGCGTCCCGGTCGGCGGCGACCCGCTGCGCCTGGGTCAGCGCCTCCCCCATCAGCCGGCGCCCCCAGAGGGCGAGCCGGCCCCCGAGACGGTGGTCGGCCTCGATCGCGGCCCGGACCCGCTCGACGGCGAAGGCCGAGTGACCACTGTCCTCCAGCGAGGCCACGATCAGGTCCCGGGTCTCGGTGTCGAGGTACGCCGCGATCTCGCGGTAGAAGTCGTTGGCGAGGCCGTCGCCGACGTACGCCTTGATCAGCCCCTCGTACCAGTCGCTCGGGGCGGTGTGCTCGTGGAACCGGTCGATCGCCTCGACGAACGGGGCCATCGCCTCGAACGGGTCGGCGCCGAGCTGGGCGAGCCGCTCGTTGAGCCAGGCGACGTGGCCGAACTCCGCGGTCGCCATGGTGGCGATGGCCACCTTGTCCGCCAGCGTCGGCGCGAGCTTCGCGTCCTCGGCGAGCCGCTCGAAGGCCGAGATCTCGCCGTACGCGATCGCCCCGAGCAGGTCGACCACCGCCTCGCGGTACTCCGGGTCCTGGAAGGCGACACCGTCGGTGCCGCCAGCAGCAGTGACAGGGGCGTCGTCCGGCGGGGATGAAGGCACGTGCGCACCCTACCGATAGACTGCCAGTGATCGAGGTCGCCCAAGCGGCCCACGTATGTGCGCGGCAGACCGCATTCCCGAGTCCGCCGCATCCGACATCTCATTCGGTTGATCCCGGCTGACTCACGAAAGCGACAAGACCCTGACCACGTTCCGAGAGCTCGGGGTGCTCCCCGAGATTTGCGACGCGCTCGAGCGCGCCAACATCGTCACCCCGTTCGCCATCCAGGAGATGACCCTCTCGGTCGCCCTCCTCGGCACGGACCTCATCGGGCAGGCCCGCACCGGCACGGGCAAGACCCTCGCCTTCGGCATCCCGGTGCTGCAGCGCAGCGTCGCACCCAGCGACCCCGCCTACGCCGACCTGCCGCAGGGCAAGCCCCAGGCGCTCGTCGTCGCCCCGACCCGTGAGCTGGCGCTCCAGGTCTCCAACGACCTCCACCTCGCCAGCAAGGACCTCGGCCTCCGAGTCCTCACCGTGTACGGCGGCGTCGGCTACGACACCCAGCTCGACACGCTCGCGAGCGGCGTCGACATCGTCGTCGGCACGCCGGGCCGGCTCATCGACCTGTGCAACCGCCGGGCCCTGGACATCTCCCACGTGCACGCGCTGGTGCTCGACGAGGCCGACGAGATGCTCGACCTCGGCTTCCTGCCCGACGTCGAGCGGATCCTGGCGATGACGCCGGAGACCCGCCAGACCATGCTGTTCTCGGCCACGATGCCGGCCGCGATCGTGTCGCTGGCCCGCATCCACATGCGGCACCCGATGAACATCCGCGCGGAGTCGTCCTACGAGAACGCCACCGTCCCGGCCACGGCCCAGTTCATCTACCAGGTCCACGACCTCGACAAGCCCGAGATCATCGGGCGTGTGCTCCAGGCCGAGGACGCCGGCAAGATCATCGTGTTCACCCGCACCAAGCGGCAGGCGCAGCGGGTCGCCGACGACCTGGCCGAGCGGGGCTTCAGCGCCAGTCCGCTGCACGGCGACATGGCGCAGGTCGCTCGCGAGAAGGCGCTGACCAAGTTCCGTGAGGACAAGCTGCGGGTGCTGGTCGCGACCGACGTCGCGGCGCGCGGCATCGACGTCGCGGGCGTCTCGCACGTCATCAACTACAGCTGCCCCGAGGACGACAAGACCTACGTGCACCGGATCGGCCGTACCGGCCGGGCCGGCGCCTCGGGCATCGCGATCACGTTCGTCGACTGGGCCGACCTGGCGCGCTGGAAGATGATCAACAAGGCGCTCGACCTGCCGTTCGAACAGCCGCAGGAGACGTACTCCACCTCCGAGCACCTCTACCACGACCAGGGCATCGCCCCCGGCACCAAGGGCCGGATCGTCGACCCGGCGCCCGTGGAGCGCAAGCCGCGGGAGGACCGTGGCGGCGAGCGCCGGGAGCGTTCCGGCGACCGCAACCGCAACCGCAACCGGACCCGGACCCGCTCGGGCGAGACCGTCGCCGCTGGTGCGCCGGCCGGCACGTCGGCGGCACCCGAGGCCGAGGGCGGGGAGGCCCGGTCGAACGGCTCCCGCAACCGGTCCCGCTCGCGCAACCGCCGCCGCTCGAGCGGCAGCAAGCCCGCGGCCGCCGCGGAGTAGCACGCCGCCTCCCGGGTGTGCCTGAGCCCGCGCCATGGCGCGGGCTCAGGCACACGACCCGGCCTCGGGACTGAGGGCAGCGGCGCTCAGGCGGTGACGACGACGGTGGTGCCGATCGGCGCGAAGTCCCAGAGCGCGACGGCGTCGGAGTGCTTCTGGCGGATGCAGCCGTGCGACTGCGGGGTGCCGAGCTGGGCCAGGGTCTGCACCGGCTCGCCCTCGTCGATCGGTATGTCGTGGAAGCCGATGGCCGCGCCCGTGTCGCCCTGCGTGAAGCGCACGAAGTTGCGCATCGTGCCGGAGTCGTCGATCCCCCAGGCCTGCTCGGAGCGCGAGTAGACCGTGTAGGTGCCCGGGTCGAGGTTGTCGGTGACGCTGCCGGAGACCAGGTAGGTGCGCTCGACGTGCTTGGCCCGGCTCACCAGCCACACCCGCTGACCGCTCTGGCTGAACACGATCCGCTTGCCGTGGCCGCTGCCCGGGGGCAGCGCGGTCTCCTCGGCCCCGTCCTCGGCCCCGTCCTCGGCTCCGTCCTCGGCGGCGAGGGTCGTCCCGTCCGTAGTCCCGGCGGCGCCGCCGCCGGTCGAGGCGCCCGCGTCCGGGTCGGCCGAGGGCGTCGACGCCGGCGCCGGGTCGGCCGCCTGCTCGATCGCCGCGGCCGAGCCCTGGGGGTCGCCGACCGCGGAGGGCAGCACGCCGGTGCCGCCCAGCACCGCGATCACGGTCACGGAGAGCGAGGACCCCAGCGCCGCGAGCCGGCCGTAGCGCGGGCGTACCGGGGCGCCGCGGTGGCGGCTCACGGCCGCGCCTTCCCGGCCCGGCCCTTCGCGGAGCCCGCCTTGACCTTGGGCCGCTGGGACCGCGCGACCAGGCTCTTGGCCACCTCCCGGTAGGCCTGGGCGCCCTTGCTGCTGCGGCTGGTCGCGAGGATCGAGCGCCCGGCCGCCGGCGCCTCCGCGAACTTGATCGTCTTCGGGATGGGCGGCTCGACGACCTCGAGGTCGTAGGTCTCGGAGATCGTCTCGAGCACCATGCGCGAGTGGTTGGTGCGGCCGTCGTACAGGGTCGGCAGCACGCCCCAGACCTCGAGACCCCGGTTGGTGAACCGGCGTACGTCGTGGACCGTGTCGAGCAGCTGCCCCACGCCTCGGTGCGACAGCGTCTCGCACTGCAACGGCACCAGCACGCCGTCCGCGGCGGTCAGCGCCGCGACGGTCAGGACGCCGAGGGACGGCGGGCAGTCGAGCAGGATCCAGTCGTAGTCGATCTCGCCCTCGGCCAGCGCCTCGATCATCGACCGGAGCACCTGCTCGCGGCCGGTGCGGGTCAGCAGCTCGGCCTCGGCGCGGGCCAGCTCGATGGTGGCGGGCACCAGGTCGACGCCGTCCTCGGTCTCGATGATCACCTCGGCCGGGTCCAGGCCCTTGGTGAGCACGTGGTGGACCGAGAGCTCGAGGTCCTCGGGGTCGATGCCCAGGGAGAACGTCAGGCAGGCCTGCGGGTCGAGGTCGACGAGCAGGACCGAGTGACCCAGCTCCGCGAGGGCAGCCCCCACCGAGGCGACCGTCGTCGTCTTGGCGACGCCGCCCTTCTGGTTGGCGATCGCGAGTGTCGTGCTCATCGCTGCCCATCATGCCGGACGGGGGTGCCGAGATGGTGCAGCCACCTGTTTGACTTGCGTCATGTCGACAACCGCACTGGTCACCGGCCCCACCGCGGGCATCGGCCGCGCCTTCGCCCACCGGCTCGCCGAGCAGGGCCACGACCTGGTGCTGGTCGCCCGCGACCGGGCCCGGCTGGAGGCCGAGGCCGAGGAGCTCCGCGCGGCGTACGGCGTGCTCGTCGAGGTGCTGCCGGCCGACCTGACCGACCGGGCGCAGCTCGACGTGGTCGCCGCCCGGCTCGCGGACCCGGACCGGCCCGTGGACCTGCTGGTCAACAACGCCGGCTTCGGCCTGAAGAAGCGCTTCCTCGACAACTCGGTCGAGGAGGAGCAGGCGATGCTCGACGTCCTGGTCACCGCGGTGATGCGCCTGAGCCACGCCGCCCTCGCCCCCATGTCGGCGCGCGGCAGCGGCGGCATCATCAACGTCTCCAGCGTCGCGTCGTTCCTGCCCCGCGGGTCCTACTCGGCCGCCAAGGCGTGGGTGAACAGCTTCTCGGAGTGGGCGCACTACGAGTACGGGCCGCAGGGGGTGACCGTGACGTGCCTGTGCCCCGGCTTCACGCGCACCGAGTTCCACGAGCGGATGGGCGTGCGCCGCGACTCGGCCCCGGACTTCATGTGGCTCGACGCCGAGACGCTGGTGGCGCGGGCGCTGAAGGACCACGCCCGCGGCAAGGCCTTCTCGATCCCGGGCGCGCAGTACCAGGCCATCGCCACCGCGGCCCGGCTGGTGCCGACCGGCCTGCTGCAGCGGTTCCAGTCGATGGGTCGGCGCTGACCCTCAGCCTCCGGCTCGGCCCGGTACGGCGGGGGTGACCCGCCCCGAGCGCTGCGCGGCGGTCCGGGCGAGCTCGAGCAGCCGGGCGTACTCCTCCGGGTCGGTCGTGTTGCAGCCCAGCTCGTGGTCGTTCTTCCCGTCGCCGTGGTAGTCGCTCGACCCCGTGGCGACCAGGCCCAGGTTGCGGGCGACCGCGCGCAGCCGGTCCCGCGCCGCGGCGTCGTGGTCCTGGTGGTCGACCTCGATGCCCGCCAGGCCGAGCTCCTGCAGCCCGCTCAGCGCCTCCTCGTCGGCGCGGCCCGGCCCGCCGAGAGCGAGCCCACCGCGGCCCCAGGGGTGGGCGACCACGCAGACCCCGCCGGCCTCGGCGATCAGCCGGATCGCGTCCACCAGGGGCACGGCGTACCGGTCGATGTGCGCGGGCTTTCCCCACCCGAGGTAGGTCGCGAACGCCTCGTCCCGGTCGACCACGGCGCCGAGCGTGACCAGCGCGTCGGCCACGTGCGGCCGCCCGGTCGCGGCGGTGCCGTAGGAGGCCCGGCGGACGTCCTCGGCGGTGATGTCGATGCCGAGCCCACGGAGCCGCTCGATCATCGCCGGCACCCGGGCCTCGCGGCCCTCCAGCACCCGGTCCAGGGCCTCGACGAGGGGCGGGTACGTCGGGTCCGGCAGGTAGCCCAGGAGGTGCACGCTGCGGCCGCGGTGGCGGGTACTGATCTCCATGCCGAGGACGACCTGCACGCCCGCCGCCTCCGCCGCGCGCGTCGCCTCCGCCCAGCCCGCGGCGGTGTCGTGGTCGGTGATCGCCACGACGTCGAGGCCGGCCGCCGCCGCGGCGCGCACCAGCTCGGTCGGGGTGTCCGTCCCGTCGCTGGCCCGCGAGTGCGTGTGGAGGTCGATGCGCATCGGTCGTCAGGAACGCGGTGCCATGACCGGCCCGCTTCCCCATCCCCCTCTCGAACCGTGGGTGCGGCCTTCCGGCACCCGGCCTGCCGATGGTCGTCGCGACATGGCGCCCACACCCGCCGACCGAGCACAGCGCGCAGGACCCACCACCCGTGCAGCCTAGGGCGTGGATCGGTTCTCGGCCGCCGCGAGAGTGCGTGGTGGGCGGCTCACCAGCTCGGCCGGGGACCTCCGAACGGCAGCTCCACCAGCTGCGGTCCCAGGTGGGACACGTCGCGCAGGATCCAGTCGTCGCGCAGCAGCAGCAGCGCCGACGCGGGCCGCAGCACGATCCACAGCCACCGTCCACCGGCCTCCCCGGCCACCACGGACCGGTCGAACTCGTCGTCCGCGCTGCTGGTCGAGACGTCCCAGAGGCTCACCGCCTGGCTGCCGATCCGGATCCGCACCGCCGGCGGCCGGTGCCCGATCTCGGCGCCGGGATCGTCGTACCGGGTGCTCGCGCAGCGCGCACCGAGCCCGGTGCCCGCCTCCTCGGCCACCACCAGGACGTCCACCGGGCCGTCCAGCTCGCTGGTGCCCGACACGCAGGTCAGGGTGGCCCGGGTCCGCTCCGGTCCGTCCCCGACCGCCGCGAAGTCGGTCACGCTCCAGCCCGGGCTGAGCGGCCACGGCAGGTAGGTCGGGAACTGCCGCGAGACCGCCAGGTGCTCGCCGAACGCGTCGTACGTCGCCTCGCCGGCGTGCCACAGGGCGCGGGTCAGCCCGTGCTGGGGGCACGACCAACGTCCGTCGGGGTCGTCCGGCGCCTCCAGCACCGGACCGGAGCACCGCACACAGCTGGCCGCGAGCGACATGGGTCCACGGTGCGGATCGTGCGGTCAGGCGTCAAGGGCACAAGGTCCGGGTGCCGCTCGGCGGTGCGGTCCTCGCACCTGACGTACCGGTCGGCGAAGGGGCCGATCCGCGACCTGTGCGTCAGGTGCGCCGCCGCCAGGAGTCGACTCAGGAGTTCCAGCAGCGCAGGACCGGGGTCTCCCGCTCGTAGCCGAGCACCGAGACCGTGGCGGTGTCGAGGCGGAGGTGCCGGCCGTCGGCGGCAGGGAGCTCCAGCCACCGCGCGGCCAGTGCGCGCAGCGCGTGCCCGTGGCCGAAGGCCAGCACCGGGCCGTCCGCGCCGCGGACGCGCGCGACCACGCGGTCCAGCCGACGGGTGACGTCCTCGGCGGTCTCGCCCCCGGGCGTCGGGTGGGTCCAGACCGTCCAGCCGGGGACCTGCTCGCGGATCTCCTCGGTCGTCGTGCCCTCGTAGTCGCCGTATGCCCACTCGACCAGGTCGTCGTCGGGGACGGCGTCCGGGAAGCCGGCGAGCTCGGCGGTACGCCGCGCCCGCAGCCGGGGGCTGGTCAGCACCAGTGCGAAGTCCTCGGCGGCCAGGCGGGGCGCCAGGGACCGGGCGACCTCCTCGCCCTCCGGCAGCAGCGGCAGGTCGGTGGTCGAGGTGTGCCGATGGTCGCGACTCCACTCGGTGGCGCCGTGCCGGACGACCCAGAGCTCGTGGGCGGGAGGCTGGTTCACCCGGTCATCAGAACACAGCTCAGTCGTCGGCGAGCACCACGACCCGGTCGCCGGGAAGGACCCGGAAGGTCTCCGACTTGGCCGGGTTCACCCGCACCCCGAACGACGCGTCCGCGTCGGCCAGGGCCGCGGACTTGTACCCGATCGCGGTCTCGTTGCGCCGGGCGGCGCCCGCGACGATCGTCGCGAAGGAGACCTCGGCCCCCGGCTGGACGTACCACTCCGCGGGCCGCAGGTAGATCTCGCTGCCCTCGTTGCCGAGCAGCTGGCCGAAGACCAGCTCCAGCCGGGGGTCCTCGGAGAGCTGGGTGACCAGCAGGCTCACGATCTCGCCGCTGACGACCACGTCGTCGACGTGCGCGACCTGCGCCAGCACCCGGTTGCGGTCGTCGAGCATCTCGCTGACCACCGGCGTCGCCGCGTCGAAGCGGGACAGGATGTCGCGCACGTGCAGCAGCGTGACGAGGGTGCGGGCGTCGGCGGCCTGCGGCGCCAGGTCGTCGGAGTAGCAGAGCACGATCACCTGGTCGAGCCCGTCGACGACGTACTGCTCCAGCGTCGCACGGTCGGTGGTCGGGCCGGGGGCCACCGTGACCGCGAGGTTGGTGAGTCCGGGCACGCTCGGCACGGCGTACGACGTCAGCACGGTCAGCGTCGAACCGGGCGGGGCGTAGTGGTCGAGCTCGCGGACGACGATGGGCGCTCGCTCGTTCCAGCCGATCAGCAGCGCCCGGGCGGGATGCTCCTCGCCCGCGACCGCGGTGCCGAGCAGGTCGACGTCGGGGCGCGCGACGGCGTCGGGCTCGCCCCGGAGGGTCGAGTCGTCCTCCGCGACCACGATCAGCGTGTGCCCGGCGATGACGGTGCCGGGCAACGGGTTCAGGGTCGGCACCCCGTCCGCGATCAGGCCGATCACGGACGCGCTCTCGAAGGCGAGCTGCGCGTCCGCGTACGTCGTCCCGTCGAGCCGGTGGTCCTCGAGGAAGTAGATCTCGTCGCCGTCGTAGTCGAACAGCTCGGTGTAGACGGCCGCGGCGCCGGACTGCCGGGAGGTCTGCACGACGAGCTTGGCCACCGTCTCGCGGATGTCGAGGAGCACGGTGCGCTCGGCGCCGACCAGGCGGGCCGCCTCGAGGTTGGTCGGGTTGCGGATCTCGGCGACGATCCGCGGGCCGTCCGGGCCGGCGTGGGTCAGCGCCAGCAGCGACTTGATGACCTCGCTGTCGGGGTCGTCGGAGCCCTCCGGGGCGAGCAGGATCACCGAGCGCGCGGTCGGGTGGCTGCTCAGCGCGAGATCGTCGAGGTCCATCGGCGACCCGGAGCGGCAGATCACCCGGGTGCCTCGGAAGTCGTCGACCTTGGCGCGCAGGTCGTCCTCCATCTCGACCTTGTCGCGGTCGGCGAGGATCACGATGACCGGCTTGCGGCGGCTCTCGTTGGCGATCGTCAGCTCGCGCACGATCGTGAAGATCGAGTCCGACCAGCCGAGGATCACCGTGTGGTCCCTCTCGAGCACGATGGAGCGGCCACGGCGCAGCTCGGCGAGCTTGGTGTCGATGCCGGCGGCGATCACGCCGATCAGCGCGCTGACGATGAACAGGCCTCCGATCGTCAGCAGCAGCATCGTCAGCAGGAACCGCCAGGGACTCTCGCCGTCCCCCGCGACCGTGCCGGGGTCGAGCGCGTGGAACAGGCTCTGGATCAGCTCCCGGAAGAACCCACCTTCGCTCCCGCCGCGCAGGCTGAAGACACTCACGAGGACCGTGAACACCACGATCAGGGCCACCGTGGCGACGCACAGCCACATGATCAGCGCGGGCGTGCCTCGCGACATGCTGTTGTCGAAGCCGTAGCGGAGCCGGTCGCCCCAGCCCGAGCGCGGCGCGTTCGCCGCCCGGGCCGGCGCCGAGCCGGTCGTGCCGTGCGGCTGGGCCATCGCCTTCGCCGTACGCTGCCGCAGCTGCTGCCCCGTGCGCGCCATCGTCCCTCTTCCCGCAGGCCCGCTCGTCAGGCACGTGCTCACGGAATGGTGGACCACGTTGGCCGAAGTGGCACTGCTTTTCGACCAACCCGTGCCACGATGCGGCGCATGGACCTCCCCCGGGCGCGCCTGGCGACAGCCGCCGGCTTCCTCAGCCAGGGCCTGATCCTGCTGAGCCTGACGACCCGCCTGCCGGAGTTCCAGGATCGCTGGCACCTCTCCGACGTACAGCTCTCCCTGATCCTGCTGATGATGATCCTGCTGGCCGGCGCCGGCTCGGTGGCCGCCGAGGCCCTCGCCAAGCGCCGCGACAGCGCGCTGCTGCTCCGCACCGGGCTGCTGATCGTCGCGGTCGGGGTGCCCGTGCTGTGCACGGCCCGGACGACCGGGATGTTCGTGGCCGGCATCGCGGTCTACGGCTTCGGACTGGGCATCGTCGACGCGAGCACCAACATGCAGGCGGTCGCGCTCGAGCACCGCTACGCGCGCCCGATCCTGCCGTCCTTCCACGGCGCCTGGACGCTCGGCGGCGTGCTCGGCGCCGCGGTGACCCTGGCGACCTCGCACCTGCCACTCTCCGCGAACGCCGCGGTCGGCGTGATCCCGCTGCTGGTCGCGTTCCTGCCGTTCCTCCCGCGTGACCACGGACCTACCGAGCTCGCCGCGCAGGTCGCGGTCCCGTGGCGGCCGATCCTCCTGGTGGGGACCGCGATGGTGCTCTTCTACATGGTCGACACCGCCGTGCAGACCTGGGGACCGCTGTTCCTCGACCACACCTTCCCCACCCCCGCGCGGTACGTCGCGCTCGCGGCGCTGGCCTACCTGCTCGTCAGCGGCGCCGTGCGGCTGGCCGGGGACGGCCTGGTGCGCCGCTTCGGCCCGGTCCCGGTGCTGCGGGCCGGCGCGCTCGTGGGCGCGGCGGCGCTCGCCGTCGTGGTCTTCTCGCCCGGCTGGCAGGTGGCGGTCCTCGGCTTCGCCCTGCTCGGTGGCGGGGTCGCGGTGGTCGCCCCGCTGAGCTTCTCGGCGGCGGCCCGGATCGCGGGCGCGGCGGAGGACGGCGAGGAGTTCGAGCCCGCCGTCCGGCAGGCGCGCGTGGACGCGGTGATCGCCCGGTTCAACCAGTTCAACTACGTCGGCGCGCTGCTCGGCTCGGTGCTCACCGGCCTCATCGGCGCCGACTCGCTGCGGATCGGCTTCGCCGTCCCCATGGTCCTGGTGCTCGGCATCGTGCCGCTGGCGCCGGCGTTCGCGCCTCGCATCGCCGCGCGACTCGTGTCCCGTCAGGACTGAGGGTCCGTCGGCCGCTCACCGCTAGCTCGGTGCGGGGCCACTCCAGTTGCGGTCCGGCTGCGGGACCGGGCGGCCGGGCTGCTCGCCGCCGCGCGCCTCCAGGTAGCTGTTCTTGGGCACCATCACCTTGCGGCGGAAGATGCACACGACCTTGCCGTCCTGGTTGTAGCCGATGGTCTCCACGTGGACCACGCCACGGTCGTCCTTGGACGTCGACTCCCACTTGTCGAGCACCGTGGTCTCGCCGTACAGCGTGTCCCCGTGGAAGGTGGGCGCCACGTGCCGCAGGGACTCGATCTCGAGGTTGGCGATCGCCTTGCCGGAGATGTCCGGCACGCTCATGCCGAGCAGGATCGAGTAGACGTAGTTGCCGACCACGACGTTCTTCTCGAACTGGGTCGTCTCCTCCGCGTAGTGCACGTCGAGGTGCAGCGGGTGGTGGTTCATCGTCAGGAGACAGAACAGGTGGTCGTCGTACTCGGTGACCGTCTTCCCGGGCCAGTGCTTGTAGGTCGCGCCGACCTCGAACTCCTCGTAGCTGCGTCCGAACTGCATGCGCACACTCTGCCCGGCCTCGGACCCGGTCGCACCGTGGCCTATCTCACCAGCAGCCGGACGTGGGCTTCAGGAGCCCCCGCCGCCGGCCTTGCGGCGATGCAGCCGCGGGCCACCGCCGGAGACCTCGGAGCCGTGCGCCTTCTCCCGGATCGGGCCGTCCTGGTGGACGCCCTTCTCCTTCGCGTTCTTCCGGTCGAGCGCCTCACGCATCTTGGTCTTGAGGTCGTCGTTGGCGTTCGAGTCGGTCATGGATCCTCCACGGGTCGAGCCGGCCAGTGCTGCCATCTAGTGTTGCCACCCGGTCCTGCGAACCGGTCCCTCCACCCTTGCACGACCGCCCCGAACGCGCCACGGACTTCGGTCCCGCCGCGCCCGGCCGGTCGCTCAGGACACGTTCGGCGTCGGGCTGCCGGTCGGCGTCGGGGTCGGCGACGTGGTGGGCGTCGGGCAGTCGGTCGGAGTGATCACCGGCGGCAGCTCGGCCTGGGCGATGATCATCGGGTGGTCGGTGGACTTGCGGATCCGGGGACCGCGGTTGGCGACGTAGCCGCTGAACGTGGTCTCCGGTGAGCCGAAGATCCAGTCGATGTACGTCGGGCGCGTGGGCGCGCACGTCCGGCCGTCGTTCATGCCGCCGCTGGCCGAGACCATGTCGGTGCCCGACGTCATCCGGCAGTAGTAGATGTCGCGCTCGTTCATGTCGCCGGTGACGTAGACGGGCAGCCCACTCTCGGCGCGCAGGCGGTTGACCAGCGCGACCTCGATGTCGGTGGCCTGCTTGCGCCACTTCGCCGCGTGGCCGCGGGCGTCGGCCGGGTTGTGGAAGGAGGAGAAGTAGGCCTGCTGGCCGGACTGCAGGTTGCGCAGCAGCACGACCGGCATCCGCAGGATCGTGCCATGGAAGTACGGGATCTTCACCCAGCTCGCGCTGACCAGCTCCCACTCGTCGACCTTCCAGGCGACCGAGTTGCGCATCCCCCTCTTGCCCCACAGCAGGCCCGGGTAGGTGGCGTACGTGCCCGCGGTCTCCTCGAGGAAGGTCTGGTACTGCGGGTTCTGGAACTCCTGAAGCCCGATGACGTCGACGCCGTTGGCCTGGATCACCTTCGTCAGCCACCGCATCCGCTGCTCGCCGGAGGCCCAGCCCGTCCTGTTCCCGCCGGGCTCCGTGTGGTCGGCGCCGAGCACGTTGAGCGAGCTGATCGTGACCTGGGTGGCCAGGCCCGGCGTCGGCGTGGTGGTCGGGGTCGGGCTCGTGGTGGCGTTGCCCTCCGCGAGGCGGGCGGACTCGCCACCCTCCCCGGCCCCGCCTGCGACGCGGAGCACCAGGGCGCCGAGCACCATGCCCAGCAGCAGGGCCGCGACGACGGCAGCACGAGAGCGCGAACGGGGGTCGGACAGCATCAGGTCCTCCGGGGAAGGTAGGGCGACGGAAGAACTCTAACGTCACATCCGTCACACCGGCCCCATTGGCGGCGTCCGCGCGTCAGCCCTTGAGCTGGTAGTCCTTGAGCAGCGAGCGGCCGATGATCATCTTCTGGATGTCCGAGGTGCCCTCGCCGATCAGCATGAACGCCGCCTCGCGGTACAGCCGCTCGATCTCGTACTCCTTGGAGTAGCCGTAGCCGCCGTGGATCCGGAAGGAGTCCTGGACCACCTCGTTGCAGTACTCCGCAGCCAGCATCTTGGCCATCCCGGCCTCGACGTCGTTGCGCTCGCCGCGGTCCTTGATCCGGGCGGACCGGACCATCATCGCGTGCGCGGTCTCGACCTTGGTCGCCATCTCCGCGAGACGGAACAGGATCGCCTGGTGCTCGGCGATCGGCTTGCCGAAGGTCTCGCGCTGCTGGGCGTAGGCGATGGCCAGCTCGAAGGCGCGGTTGGCGATGCCGACGGCCCGGGCCGCGACGTTGACCCGGCCGACCTCGACGCCGTCCATCATCTGGTAGAAGCCCTGGCCGGGGGCGCCGCCCAGGACCTGGTCGGCGGAGACCCGGTGGCCCTCGAAGACCGCCTCGGTGGTCTCCACGCCCTTGTAGCCCATCTTGTCCAGCTTGCCCGGGATCGTCAGGCCGGGGGCGGTCTCGCCGAAGCCCGGCTCCTTCTCCACCAGGAAGGTCGTCATGTTCTTGTAGACCGAATCGGCACCCTCGTCGGTCTTCACGAGCACCGCGACGAGGTTGGACGTGCCGCCGTTGGTCAGCCACATCTTCTGGCCGTCGATGACGTAGTCGCCTGAACCATCGGGGTCCTTCGTCGCCTTCGTCTTCACCGCCGCCACGTCCGAGCCCAGGCCCGGCTCCGACATCGAGAACGCGCCCCGGACCTCCCCGGTCGCCATCTTCGGCAGGTACTTGCGCTTCTGCTCCTCCGTGCCGTGCTTCATCAGCATGTAGGCCACGATGAAGTGCGTGTTGATCACGCCGGACACGCTCATCCAGCCGCGCGCGATCTCCTCCACGCACAGCGCGTAGGTCAGCAGCGACTCGCCCAGCCCGTCGTACTCCTCGGGGATCGTGAGCCCGAAGATCCCGAGCTCCTTGAGCCCGTCGATGATCTCCTGCGGATACTCGTCCGCGTGCTCCAGCTCGGTGGCGACCGGGAGGATCCGCTCCTCCACGAACGTCCGGACCGCCTTGAGGATCTCGGTCTGGTCCTCGGTCAGTCCCTCGGTCTCACACAGGCGGCCCATTGGCGTCCTCTCGGTCGGCGGCGTCCCGGCAGCGGGACCAACTCGCGGGTAACCTACTTCTTCTTCCCCGTCCTGGCCCATGTGAGATCACGCACCGCGTGAGAAAGGCCACGCACGGCCGCCTCGAGCTGCTGCTCGACGGACACGGCGTCGGGCTGAACCCCGGGGACGGGGTGGGAGGTCAGCTCCCCGAGATCGCCGACCACCGGGCAGCCGAGCTTGCGGAGCGCGGCGATCTCCCGCTCGGAGCGCTGGTAGACCCAGGGCTCGTCGAGGCCGAGCACCGGCTCGTCGCGGCGGTGCCGGGCCATGCCGTTCTTCGCCAGCGCCCGCTTCACCTTCTGGTGGTAGGCACCGCGCGAGAGCGGGTCGGCGGCGAGCTCGTCGTTGAGCTGCCGCAGGACGAGCGTGGAGGCGAGCCCGAGGGACGGGTTGGCCGGAACCTCCAGGCTGCACGACTCCGGGTCGATCCCGAGGACCTCGGCGTACCGGTCCCAGAGCAGTCGGCTCGGGGCACCCTTCGGGGGCGCGGTCACGAGCACGACGTTCTCGGTGCCGACCACCGCCGCCCAGCGACGCGCCATCGAGGCCACGCCCTGCTGGCGCCAGAAGGACTTCGCGAGGGCGGAGTCGTTGCGGTCCTCACGGATCGCGACCAGGTAGTCCTCCCAGGTCGCGCGGCCGCCGTTCTGGACCGACTCCTGCCACATGCTCGGGATGCTCCGGGCCAGGTCGCGCACCGTGAGCACGACGGTCACCGGGGTCGAGCCGAGGGAGCCGACGATCTGCTCGATCTTGCTGGGCTTGCGGGCGCCGAAGAACTCCACGGAGAACAGGGCGGTGCCGGGCCAGGCCTCGGCCTCCCGGACGATCCGGGCCCAGGGCCCGTCGGGCGCGATCTCCGGCTGGCCCTTGCCGCCGTGCTCGATCGCGTCCTGGGCCGCCTTGATCTGGTCGCGCCACTTCCGCCCCAGGAAGCTGACGCCCTGCCCGCGCAGGGCCTCGCGGTTGTGGGAGACGACGTTCTGCAGGAACGTCGTTCCGGACTTCATCGTCCCGGCGTGCAGGACCATCCGCTCGGCCACGTGATCAGTCGCTCTCCCAGTAGCGCCCGGAGAACGACAGGTCCGTGGTCGTCGCGCGACGCGCGGCCGCGGAGGAGCCGGTCCGGTACGTGGTGCAGGTCGGCGGGGTCGGGGCGAACGTCGGTCCCGGGCTGTCGCCGACCGGTCGCGAGCGCTCGTTCCAGATGAAGTCGAAGTTGCGGTTCCACTGGTTGACCAGGTGGACACCGGGCGCCCGCAGGATCATCTCGTCGCCCACGAGCCCGGAGTGCGTGTAGTTGCTCGACCCGGTGAACACGTACGACGCCGAGCGGTCCTCGCCGTAGTGGCCGGAGACCGTCAGGTACTTCTGGTGGCTGTACATGTCGACCTGCTGCAGCTCGTCGCAGTCGGTGTTGTAGCTGTCGGTGTGCCGGGGCACGGTCCCGCGCGGCGTCGACATGCCGATGACCCGCTTCATCTCGGCACCGCCGAGCGCCCACAGGACCCGGACGTCGCAACCCTGGGCGTAGAGGTGGCGCAGCCGCCGGGCGATGTAGGTCCCGCGGGCGCCGTTCCAGGCGTGCATGGAGACCCGGATCTTGGTACGGCCGCCGGTGCCGGTGCCGTTCTGAGCGCCCTGGCACTGGATCGGGCGCAGGATGTTCATGATCGGGTCGTTCTGCTCGGTGGTGCGCGGGTGCGGCATCACCCAGAGCTCGAACTCGCCGAGGTCGCTGTGCTGGAAGAGCGGCTTGGCCGTCCTGTCCCGCTTCAGCTCGGTGAACAGGTCGAGCAGCCGGTCGTAGAGACGGGGCACCTCGGCCTTGATCAACAGGTCGTTGAACTGGTGGTTGACGGCGTTGCCGGTCAGGTTGTGCGATCCGGTCATCACCACGTCGGTGGCGCCGCCGGTGTGCTCGAACAGGTAGATCTTGTCGTGCAGCACGCCCTGCTCGCTGCGGCACCCGGTCTTGCAGATGTAGTCCCAGCTCTTCTTCGACCGGTTGCTGCCCAGCTCGTGCTTGAGCATCTTCATCGCGGTCGTGTACTGGTGGTCGTTGTGCAGCACCTGCACCCGCACGCCGCGGTCGTGGGCGTTGATCAGCGCCTTCGCCACGTTGACGCGGTCGAAGGAGTAGAGCGCGATCCGGATGTAGGAGCCCTTCCGGGCGTGGTTGATCGCGGCGACGATCTGCCGCTCGATCCGGTACTTGGCCTCGGCGTCACCCCACGGGTCGTTGAACCACCCGCCGGTGGTCGGCATCCAGCGCTGCTTGGTCACGCCGGTGCGCGCCGCCGTCCGCTCCGCGCCGGCCGAGGACGTGCCGGCACCGGCCTGGGCGGGCACGGCGAGCAGCGAGGCGCCGAGAGCGACCGCGCCCACCAGCGCCAGGATCCTGGACCTCACAGCCACACCCACACCCACACCTCTTGCACCTCGCACCATCGAGACCGCCGTCGCGTCAGGACAGAGTCGAGGGGCAACCGGTCAGGTGCTGGGTGCGGTCCTCGCCGAACGACGCTTGCGGCGCCCCGTCGCGCCCCCGGACATCTCACGAACGTCGGCGAGCATAACAGCGACCAGCTGGCCGGCCGCATCCACGAGCTCGGCCTCGGTGACGCTCGTGACCGATCGCTGGGCGGTCAGCTCGGCGGGCACCAGCAGCGACTCGACGTCGCCGACCACGTCGAAGCCGCGTCGTCGGATCAGGCGAACGGCGCGCTCCGCGCGGCGTCGACACTCCGCCAGCAGCTCCTCGTCGAGCCCGAACGACTCACCGGGCTGCGCGGCGAGGTGGCCCTCGGCCAGGTAGCCGCGGATCCACCGACCCCGGGCGGTGGGGCCCTTGAAACCGCTCAGGTGCTCGTTGACCCGGCGCAGCAGCTCGACCTGGACGACGCCGAGCGACTGGTTGGCGGCCCGCGCCGGCAGGGGGTACTCCGAGTACAGGCCCACGACGCCGGCGAAGTTGCGCCAGTGCCGGTCGACCGGCTCGCCCTTGCCCGGCATCGGGAGGACGTGCACCCGCTCCGGCGGGACCGCGCTCCCCCACCGCTTCAGGACGCCCTGCAGGTCCCACGTGCGCCAGCTGAACTCCGAGCCGGGCCCGGACTTCTGCGGAATCTGGTCGATCGGCGCCGTGCCGCCGTTCTTGACCATCTCCTGCCAGCCCGCCGTGAGCATGCCGGCCGTGTGCCGGGCCGTGACGATCACGTGCACCTCGGCCGGCGCCAGGTCGGCCACCACGCGCTCGGCCTGCTGCCGCGAGGCGCCGCAGAAGAACTCGTGGGTCACCAGCCCGGTGCCATCCGCCTGGTTGAGCTCGTCCCGGAGCCGGCCCCAGGCACCCTTCGCCTTCGGGCCCCGACGACGCAGGTTCTTGCGGCCCTGGGCGTCGAGCGCGGCCCAGAGGTGGTCGCGGTGCCCGGAGCCGGGCAGCAGCACACCGTCCTGGGCCACCAGCCCACGGTTGGCCCAGAGCACGCCCTGCAGGTAGGTCGTCCCGGTCTTGGGCAGCCCGACGTGGAGGAAGACCCGGTCGGCCACGACTCTCAGAGGCTCTCGTGGTACTTCGCGAGCACCTCGCGCAGCTCGGCCTCGTCGGCTCGGGCGAGCGGGACGAGCAGAGCGGTGACCACGTCGGTCAGCTCCGCGAGCCGGAGGTTGAGCTGGCGGCACTCCTGCACCTCGGCCTCGAGCGCCACGACGCGCTGGCGCAGGTCGTGGGTCGCCGGTGCCCGGAACCGTCCGGCGACGTTCCTCATCCGGTCCTTCATTGCCATGTGGCCACCATCCGGCAGGTCTTGGCGGGCGAACCGCCACCGCGGTCGCTCCTGGGGATTCGTACTGTCTCGCGCTCGACGATTGTGGCACCCAGGGCCCGCAGCTCCCGAGCCACCGCCTTGGGCGTGCGAACCCGGGCGCGCTGCTTGCGTGCGAGGCGGCCGTCGCCGCGCTGGATCAGGAACTCCAGGTACAGCCGACCGCCGTCGTGGAGCATCATCCGGGCGGCGGTCCACGCGTTCCTGCGGGCTCCGGCGCCGAGGTGGTCCGCGAGGTGGCGGGCGATCACGATCCGCGGCCCCCGGTCGGCCGCCACCAGGGCACCCGTCGCGAGCACCGAGCGGAGCTCGAGCAGGTTGCAGGCCAGGAACCGCGCGTCCAACCCCTCGGCCACGGCCTCCTCCTCGGCGCGCTCGAAGCCGCGCCGTACGAAGTCGAGACCGGTGACCGGCGTGCCGCGGCGGGCCAGCCACAGCGCGTCGCTGCCGGTGCCGCAGCCCAGGTCGACCACGGGCGTGGTCGGGTCCTCACGGTCCGCGACCCAGCGGGCGAGGTCGGACGGGGTCGCGGACGGGGCGGGCCGCCGGGAGTAGACGCGGTCCCACAGCGGGCGGCGCACCCGGATCCCGCGGAACCAGCCGTCGAACCGGCGGTGCGTCGAGCGCGGTGTGGCGAAGTGGAAGGCCGGGTCGGGGACCCGCCAGGACCGGCCGTAGGTCGCCGTCAGGAAGCGGTCGGTGTCCGCCGGCACGGGGAACGAGCGGCCCTCGAGCGTGGCGGTGCCCAGCGGCGTGACCCACGAGCGCTTGAACGGGGTCCGGATCTCCCCCATCAGGTGCAGGTAGCCGTCACGCATGAAGCCGCCGAACACGTCCAGGCCGCGCACCACCCCGTCGCTCTCCACGACGTCGACCTTGAAGGCCAGCGCGGAGTAGCGGGTGATCCGGTAGCCGGCCCGGGTGAGCGCCCGCTGGACCCGGAAGGACTCCCTGATGGCGTCGACCGGGTGCTCGTGCTCGCTCACGTAGCCGAGGTCGGCGTCGCTGTCGTGGCCGATCAGCCGACCGTCGCGGACCGCGCCCAGGAGCGTGCCGTAGGCCAGGAACGCGTGGATCCCGGCCTGCTCGAGCCCGGCCAGCACGTGGTCGATGGCGTCGAGGAGCGGCCGGACGTTCTCCTCGCTGCGGCTGTCGAAGGTCTGCACGAGCCGGAGCGACTTGTCCAGGCTCAGCGGCTGCCCGGCGGCGTTGACGACCGCGATCCGACCGGCACCGCCGCCGAGGGTCACCTCCTGGTCGAACACGGCCTCCTGGCTCTCGTGGACGGCCAGGGTCAGCCTCGTCGTGCCGGAGAGGAAGCGGTGCAGGCTGCCGGGCCACGGCACCTGCCAGGTGCCGGGTGCGCCGGTGGGGGTGCCGTCCCGGTGCAGCCAGAAGGAGTAGACGCGCCGCCCGTCGAAGGAGACGTCGAGGACGACCTCGCGGCGACTCCGGGCGCTGATGCCGTCCGCGTCGACCGAGACGGAGGACACCCGGCCGAGCCGGGACAGCGGGCTCCTCACGGGTGTCAGGCTCCTGCGGGTCGACGGAACGTGCGGACGCGTGATCGTATCCCGCGGGCCGCGTCAGCCCACATCCAGCCGGGCTACGCCCGGTCCCACATCCAGAGGAACCGGTCGACGTAGCGCTGGGCGTCGGCCTCGTCGTTGATCTGCACGATCAGGTCGTCGCGGTTGGCCGCCCGGTCGCTCCAGTTCTGCGAGCCGGTCCAGGCCCGCACGGTGTCGAGGTCGTCGCCGAACGCGCCGTCGACGATCATCACCTTCTGGTGGGTGCGGATCCCCGGGTTGTGCCCCTTGCGCAGGGTCACCCCGTTGTTCTCGAGGATGGACCGGACCGCCGCTCCCAGACCGGTGCCGTAGAACACCTTCACGTCACAGCCGTCCGAGCGCAGCCCCACGACCTGCCGGGCGAGGGTCTTGCCGCGCTCCTCGTTCCACGCGTGGGTGCTGATGTAGAGCGCCGTCGCCACGACCTCGTCCGGGGTCGGGCTCTCCGGGTCGAGCTCCCCCATCGTCACCTGGCAGCGGATCCGCCCGAGCGCATCGGCGATCGGGTCGGTCTCGGCGGTGAGGTCGACCGGGGTCATCCGGATGTCGGCGGTCGCCGTCGCCTTGTGGACGTACTGCTTCGCGACGGGCTGGTCGTTCTTGAGCTGTCCGAACCAGCGCCCGTAGGCGCGGAAGTACGGCCGGTCGTCGACCCGGGTGTAGAGGTCGTTCCACTGGTCCTGCGCGTTGTACTGCGTGAGGTTCACCGAGCCGACCATCGTGATCCAGCGTGCCGAGCCCGCCGCCTTGAACGAGAAGTACTTGGCGTGCATCTGGCCCTTCTCGCCGCGGCAGCTGTTCTGGCAGATCACGACGAAGGAGGGCTTGGTGGTGTCGGTGCCGATCGCGTTGCGCAGCCGCGCCATGGCGGGATAGACGTTCTCGCCGGCGAAGACCAGCCTCACGTTGACGCCGCGGTCGTGCGCGGCGAGCAGCGCGTCGGCGGTCTGTCCGTCGCCGAAGGAGTAGACGGCCATCCGGATGGTCGAGCCCGCGGGAGAGCTGTTGACCGTGCGGATCACCTGCTGGAGCAGCTTGCGCTGCTGCCAGGGCTCGCCGAGCGGGTTGTTGAAGCTCGGGCCGGCGGGCGGCACGTAGCTGCCGACCCTCGCGGCGGACGGCGCGGCCGACCGCGACGGCGCGGCCGCGGACCACGATGCCGGCACGGCGACGGCGAGCGCGCTCAGGAGGACCAGGACGGCGACGTACGGGATCCGGAGAGTGTTCACGGTCACCCATTGTCACACCAGTCCCTCGCGTCACCACCTGCCCTTTCGGGCAGGTCCGCGACACCGGGGCCGGCTCGGCGGTCGCTCAGCGCCGGGCGAGCACCGGCTCGAGCGGGGGGATCACCGCGTCCGCGACCACGAACGGGTGGTCGGTCGCGCGCTGCACCAGCCCGGCCGTGGAGGCCAGGAAGTCGGAGAACTCGATGACCGAGGAGCCGAAGATCCAGTCGACGTTCATGTCGGGGGGAGGCAGGCACGCGCCGCCGACCGAGCCGCCGTTCGCGGCGCGCATCGCACCCGACCCGGTGACCTTGCAGAACACCTCGTCGCGCTCGTTGAAGTCGCCGGTGAGGACCACCGGGAAGCCCGCGGTGTGCAGCTGGTTGATCAGCCCGATCTCGAGGGCCGTGGCCGCGTCGCGCCAGCGCTCGTTGTTCCCCCAGCGTCCGGTGGTCGCCGGGTTGTGCACGTTGATGAAGTAGACGTCCTGCCCCGAGGCGATGTTGTGCAGCCGGACGTACGGCATCGGGACCTTCTGGCCCCGGAAGTACGGGATCGGGATGGTCGCGCCCTCGACCAGCTCCCAGGTGTCGGTGCGCCAGGCGATCGAGTTGCGGACCGCGCGCGGGTCGCCACTCACCCCGGGGTAGACGCCCCAGCTGCCGGCGGTCAGGTTGCTGAACGTGCGGAACTGGGACTCCTCGAACTCCTGGAGGCCCACCACGTCGGCCCCCGAGGAGCGCAGCACGGAGACCGCCCAGCCCATCCGGGTGGAGGCGCCGGCCCAGCCGCGCTTGTTGCCGCCGGCGTTGGTGTGGGAGGCGCCCAGCACGTTGAACGTGCTCACCCGGAAGGTGGTCGGGGCCTGCCGAGCGACCAGCTGGGTCTTGCGGCGCAGCTCACGGCCCACCTTGCCGACCTGCTGCGGCCGGATCGTGGGCGCCGGGAGCACGGCCTGCTCCTCGGGCACCTCGGTGGGCGCCGTGGAGCCGATGGTCCGGGTGACGCTCGGCCGCTGGGTCGCGAGGGCTACGTCGGTCGCGCCGGAGCCGGGGTCGGCGGGCCGGAAGATGGCCAGGGCCGAGACGACGAGACCGAGCAGGCCGACCACGGCGATCGTCGCGACCGCGGCGCCGTTGCGCTCCTCCGGGCCGTGCGGACCGGCGTGCTTGGACATGCCTCGCGATCCCTCTTCCACACCGGTTCGTTGCCGGTTCGCCGCCTGACTGGCTGCGCTGACTCTACCCGAACGACCCCGCGTCAACCCTGCCGGCGACGTCCGACCAGGCGCGGCCACCGTCGGCCGTGAGGACCGGACGCGGACGTCGACCCGCTCCTCCCATCGGCCTCGGCGAGGAGAACCTGAGCGACAGCGACCGGGTCGTCGGTGAGCGTGACGTCGTCGGGGTGCGGCGTCCCTGCCGGCGCGGTCACCGGCGCCAGGTCGGCGAGGTCCCCGTGCACCGGGTGGCCGGCCGCGGCGACCTGCGCGACCCACCGCTGCGTGGCGTCCGCGAGCAGCCCGTCCAGCTCGTGCGGGGTCCGGGGTCGTGGACCGGGCCGGCCGGCGAGCCGGCCCTCGGCGTACCCGCGCTTGACCACCCGGTTGTAGATGCGCGGCTCCAGCCGGCCGGCGAGCTCGGCATTGACCGCGCGCAGCAGGGCGACCTCCGCGGCACCCAGCGAGGGGTTCGCCGGCGGTCCTGCGGCGTCGAGCAGCCCCGGGTCGATCCCGACGGCCGCGGCGAACCGGCGCCAGAGCTCCTCGGGCGGTGCTCCGGGAGGCGGTGCCACGACCAGGTGCGCCCGCTCCGGCCCCACCGCCGATCCCCAGCGGCGCAGGCAGTCGGCGAAGTCCTGGGCGTGCCAGAAGTGCGGGCGCACCCCGCCCGCGTCCGGACCGGCGTCGGGGCCGGAGTCGGCGCGCAGCTGGTCGCGCTCGAACTCGGCGAAGGACCAGGTCGCGCCGAGCTTGACCTCCTCCTGCCAGTGGGCCGTCGCCTGGCGGCCGAGGTCGCGCGCCGTCACCACGACGTGCACGTCGTGGCCCGCCAGCGGCGCAAGCGCCGTGCGGATCTGCGCGGTCGTCGCGCCGGCCAGCACCTCGTGGCCCAGGACCGTCGTACCGCCGAAGCCGCGGGCCCGTTCGCACAGCGCCGCCCAGGCCCCCGCGACGTCGGCGGCGGCCAGACCGAACTTCGCGTGGCTGCCGCGGACCTCGACCGCGCCGTGGAACATCGCGCCGGGCCGCACGAGGGGGTAGTCGACCGCGGCCGCCAGGAGCCGGTCGCGCTGGCCGGCGAGCAGCCCCTGGAGGTACGTCGTACCGGTCTTGGGCAGCCCGACGTGGACGACGATGCGCGGCGCTGGTGACGGCACGGTGACATCGTGCCACCCGCTCCGGCCGGTAGCGTTCATCACTGTGAGCACCGCCCCCGTCCGCGTCTACGCGGCCCGCCTGGTCGGGCTGCCGATCTTCGACCCCGTGGGCGACCAGGTGGGCAAGGTCCGCGACCTCGTGGTGGCCGTCCGCTCGGAGGTGCACCAGCCGCGCGTCCTCGGACTGGTGGCGGAGGTGTTCGGTCGGCGCCGCATCTTCGTGCCGATGACCCGGGTGACCAACATCGACAGCGGCCAGGTCTACACGACCGGCCTGCTCAACATGCGCCGCTTCGAGCAGCGCCCGACCGAGACCCTGGTGATCGGGCAGATGCTCGACCGCACCGTGCGGATCACCAGCTCCGGGGTCACCGGGACCGTGTTCGACGTCGCCATGGAGCAGGCCCGCAACCGTGACTGGGTGCTCAGCCGGGTGGCGGTCCAGGAGCCGGCGAAGGGGCTGCGTCGGCGCGGGCAGACCTTCGTCATCGAGTGGCGCGACGTCGAGGGCCTGACCCAGCGCGAGGAGACACAGGGTGCCACCCACCTGATCGCCGCCCTCAACGAGATGCGCCCCGCGGACGCGGCGAACATGATCCACGACCTGCCCCCCGAGCGCCGGATCGCCGTGGTCGCCGCGCTCGACGACGAGCGGCTGGCGGACGTCCTCGAGGAGCTGCCCGAGGAGGATCAGGTCGAGATCTTCGAGCACCTCGACTCCGAGCGGGCGGCCGACGTGCTCGAGGAGATGTCCCCCGACGACGCGGCCGACCTGATCGCCGAGCTGCCCCCGGAGACCGCCGCCGCCCTGCTCGAGCTGATGGAGCCCGACGAGGCCGAGGACGTCAAGCGGCTGATGTCGTACGTCGAGAACACCGCGGGCGCGATGATGACGCCCGAGCCGGTGATCCTGGGCCCGGACGCCACCATCGCCGACGCGCTCGCGCACGTCCGCAACCCCGACCTCACGCCGGCGCTCGCCGCGCTCGTCTACGTCTGCCGGCCACCGCTCGAGACGCCGACCGGCCGGTTCCTCGGCGTGGCACACATCCAGCGGCTGCTGCGCGAGCCGCCGTCGACGCTGGTCGCCGGCGTCCTGGACGACTCCATGGACCCGCTCAAGCCCGAGGCCACGATCGACCAGGTCGCCGCCCACCTCGCGACCTACAACCTGGTCGCAGCGCCGGTGGTCGACGAGAACGGCCACCTGCTCGGCGCGGTGAGCGTCGACGACCTGCTCGACCACATGCTCCCGGAGAACTGGCGCGACCAGGCGATCCGCTCCTCCGACCGCTCACAGGGGGTGCGCCGTGGCTGAGGGGCGCACGCCGCGGGCCCGGTTGGACACGCCCAAGGAGGCGCGCCGGCCGCTGGTGCGGCGCCCGTCGTACGACTCCGACACGTTCGGGATCTTCGCCGAGCAGTTCGCGCGGTTCATGGGGACCGCGAAGTTCCTCATCTACATGACGCTGTTCGTGGTCATCTGGGTGGTCTGGAACCTGCTCATCCCGGGTGGCTCGCGGTTCGACGAGTACCCGTTCATCTTCCTGACTCTGATGCTCAGCCTGCAGGCGTCGTACGCCGCCCCGCTGATCCTGCTCGCCCAGAACCGGCAGGAGCAGCGGGACAAGGTGGTCGCCGAGCAGGACCGCCAAGCGAACGCCCGTGCGCACGCGGACATGGAGTTCCTCGCCCGCGAGGTGGCCTCGCTGCGGATGGCCGTGGGCGAGGTCACCACCCGCGACTTCCTGCGCTCGGAGCTGCGCGCGCTGCTCAGTGAGCTGGACGACCGCGCGCAGGAGGGTGGCCAGCGTCACCCGGGCGGCGACGAGAGCGACGTACCCACCGCCTAGACTCGGACATCGTGAGCACCCCGTCCCTCGAGCAGGTCCACGCCGCACTGGCCACCGTCAACGACCCCGAGATCAAGCGCCCGATCACCGAGCTCGGCATGGTCGACACCGTCGACGTCGACGAGGCCGGTGTCGTGCACCTCACCGTGCTGCTGACCGTGGCGGGCTGTCCGCTCAAGGACACCATCAACCGGGACGTCACGGCGGCGGTCTCCCGCGTGGACGGGGTCGCCGGCGTCGACCTCACCCTCGGCGTGATGACCGCCGAGCAGCGCAGCGGCCTGCACCAGACGTTGCGCGGCGGCCAGGCCCAGCGCGAGATCCCGTTCGCCCAGCCCGGCTCGCTGACGAAGGTCTTCGCGATCGCCAGCGGCAAGGGCGGGGTCGGCAAGTCCTCGGTCACCGTGAACCTCGCGATCGCGATGGCCGGACGGGGCCTCAAGGTGGGTGTCGTGGACGCGGACATCTACGGCCACTCGGTCCCGGCGATGCTCGGCGTCGCCGACCAGCGGCCCACCCAGGTCGACGACCTGATCATGCCGGTCCCCACCGCCAGCGGCGTCTCGGTGATCTCGATCGGGATGCTCAAGCCGCGCCGCGACCAGGTGGTCGCCTGGCGCGGCCCGATGCTCGACCGGGCGCTCGTGCAGATGCTCGCCGACGTCTACTGGGGCGACCTCGACGTGCTGCTCCTCGACCTGCCGCCCGGCACCGGCGACATCGCCATCTCGCTGGGCCAGCACCTGCCGGGTGCCGAGGTCGTGGTCGTGACCACGCCCCAGGAGGCTGCCGCCGAGGTCGCCGAGCGCGCCGGCACGATGGCCTCGATGATGCACCAGCGCGTGGTCGGCGTCGTCGAGAACATGAGCTACCTGGCCTGCCCGCACTGCGCCGAGCAGGGCACCGAGCACCGGTTGGAGATCTTCGGTGCCGGCGGTGGCGCCCGCGTCGCCCAGACGCTCTCGGCACGGTTCGGGTACGACGTGCCGGTGCTGGGCGAGGTCCCCCTCGACACCTCACTGCGCGAGGGCGGCGACAACGGCAAGCCGATCGTGGACTCGGATCCGTCCGCGCCGAGTGCCCGGGCGCTCGACGCCGTCGCCGAGAAGCTGGCGGGCCGCGGCCGCGGCCTGGCCGGGATGCAGCTCGGACTGACGCCGACCAGCAAGTTCTAGGCTGTAGGTTCTAGCCCGTGTTCGGGGTCGGCCTGCCGGAGTTCGCGGTGCTCGCCTTCGTCGCCGTGCTCGTGTTCGGCCCGGACAAGCTCCCCGAGCTGGCCCGTCAGGCCGGCCAGGTGATGCGCCGCGTGCGGTCCCTCGCCAACGCCGCCCGCGACGAGCTGCGCGAGGAGCTCGGCCCCGAGTACGCCGACCTCGAGCTGCGCGACCTGGACCCGCGCACGATCGTCAAGCGGCACCTCGCCGAGGCGCTCGAGGACGACGACGAGGAGACGGCGCCCCGCCCGGCCCGGCGCGGCCAGCGGCCGCTCCACGACGGCGAGGTCCCGCCGTACGACCCCGACGCGACCTGACCGCCGTCGCAAGCATCGAGTCGGCGCGTCTTGCCCACCCCACCCGGGCGAGTCGGCGCGTCTTGCCCACCCCACCCGGGCGAGTCGGCGCGTCTTGCCCACCCCACCCGGGCGAGTCGGCGCGTCTTGCCCGCGTCGCCGTTCCCGGCAACGGCTCGAGCGGGCAAGTTGCGCCGACTCGACGTCCCGTCGCGGGCACGTTGCGCCGACTCGGCGTCAGTCCCGGCTCTGGACCGCGGCCAGGGCGCTGAACGCCACCAGGACGGTCTGCTCGGCACCGACCCCGACCTCGACGAAGTCCGCCCCCACCCGGCGCAGGACCGCCTCGTGAGCGCTGCCGTCGAGCAGGTGGAGCACGCACCGCTCCCCCGCGCCGGCGATCCGGCGCAGCGCCGAGCCGAGGCCGAGCCGCGCCACCGGTGACCACGCCACCTCGGGCAGCGAGCGGTCCGAGGCGTCCCGGACGGTCGCGACGGCATCCAGGCGGATCACCCAGTCCTGGGCGTGGCCGCTGACCAGGCACCAGCCCTTGCCGACCCGATCGAGCGTCCCGCTCACTGCACCGGGGCCGGTCACCTCGAGCCGCACCGGCGTCCCGACCGACGCCATCAGCCGGCTGGCGAGGGTGACCTGCTGGTACTCCGCCCGGCTCCGGTCGGCGAGCTCCGCCTCCCGCTCGGCGTCGTAGAGCGCCTCGGCCTGCTGCTCGAGGTCGTCGAGCACCGCGAAGAGCTCCTCCTCCCAGGCCATGGGCCGACCCTGCCACGCCCCGGCGGCCGGCGGCAGCCCTCGCAGCGCTCTGTGGAGGAACTCTTGACTATGCGAGTAAAGAAGCGTCTCCTAAAGCAAACAGAGGAAAACGTACGTTAATGTGAGGTTCTCGGGATGCACGCTTCGGTGACGCGGTGCCTGGCGGTCTGGGCGGCCGCGACCGCACTCGCCGCGGCGCTGGGCGCCGGCCTGCTCCCCGCGGCCCTCGGCGGCGGCCCGACCTTCGACCAGGCCCTGGTGCGCACCTGCGCGGCCGTGGCGCTGGTCGGCACCGGCTGGCTGTGGCTGGCCGCCAGCGCGACCGTCGTGGCGGCCCTGCGCGGCCGGCCGGCGCGGG
>NZ_JASEEQ010000012.1 GCF_030019515.1 Nocardioides sp.
GAGGCAAGCCGCCGATCAGCCGCCTGCTACCAACCTGATGGCCGGGTACACCTAGCGCCGCGACAGCCGCCGGCAGGGGGCGGGCCGGCCGCCGCCGAGAGCCGAGGCGGCCGCCTCCTAGACTCGGGTGGTGCCCCCGACCACGCGCTCGCGGATCGTCGACGCGGCGGTCGCCATGACCGTCGAGGCGGGCTGGTCGCGGGTCACGATGGCCGCCCTCGCCGAGCGGGTCGGCGTGAGCCGGCAGACGGTCTACAACGAGGTCGGCACCAAGCCCGGTCTCGCGGAGGCGATGATCCACCAGGAGCTGGACCGCTTCCTGGGCGTCGTCTCGGCGGCCTTCGACCAGCACCCCGACGACCTGGTGGGCGCCGTCCGGGCGGCCTCGGCCGGCGTGCTCGAGCTCGCCCAGGACAACAGGCTCCTGCACGCCGTCGTCTCCGCCACGCACGGCGCGGACACCGAGCTGCTGCCGCTGCTGACCACCCACGCCGAGTCGCTGCTGACGGCGGCGAAGCTGGTCGTCGCCGACCGGCTGACGCCGTACCAGCTCGGGCTCGAGGGCCGGCGGTTGGAGGCGGCTATCGACATGGTCGTCCGGGTCGTGCTCAGCCACGTGATGCAGCCCTCGGGCAGCCCGGACGGGACCGCGGACGACATCGCCTGGATCGCCGCCCGGGTGCTGCGGGCGTAGACCCGTTCAGGCAATACCTGCACTTCTCGGCCGAAACTTCGGCCTAGGAGTACTGGTTTCCCCGGGTACCCGGGGAAACCGACACCGGCCGCTAGGCCGCCCGCTCCGCGGCGTCGCGGAAGGCGCGGGTGACGTACGGCGGGACCTTGAGGCCGCGGCGGTGGGCCCAGAGCAGGTCGCGCTCGACCCGCGAGATCTGCTCGGCGAAGCCGTCGGTGTCGCGGTCGATCCCGAGCGTGCGCATCACCGCGCCGAAGTCCGCCGCCTGGACCGCGTCGTTGGCCCCGACGGGGGCGAACGAGAAGCGTCGCATCCGGCGTACCAGCCAGCGCTGCCAGCCCGCCAGCTCGGCCCACAGCCCGCGGGCGGAGAGCTGGTAGAAGGCGTAGTGGCCCGGCTCCTGCCGGCGGATCGGTGCGATCACCGTCTCGGCGACCGCGCGCTCGCCGAGCTCGACGACGCCGTCGTGGAGCAGGTTGTAGGCCAGGACGGCCGACCGCTCGGTGGCCATGCCGGTGAGGTAGTAGAGCATCCGGCACACGTCCTGGAAGGGGTCGAGGTGGGCGAGCGCCCCCAGCACCTTCATCTTCACGCCGACCGAGGTCAGGTCGGTCTGCGCCGGTGGGCGCCCGAGGTGGACCTGGAGCCGGTCGAGGATCAGCCCGTGCTGGATCTCCTGGGGCTGCCACACCTCGGCGTAGAAGCGGCGGTCGATCTCCGGCGGGGTGGGCAGCAGCGTGGTCAGCTCCAGGACGTTGCGGTCGACCTCGAGCTCGACCCGCGCCATGTAGTCGAGGACGTGGCCGAACCGGTCGGCGAGCAGGTCGGGACGCCGGACGGTGAGGTCCACCGTGTCGAGATCGATCGGTGGGTGCTCGAGGCCGAGGCGGTCCACGTGGTCGTGGAGCCGCGCCTCGGTGGTTGACGCACGGGACATTGCAGGATCCTAGGTGGGGGTGCGGGTTGCCTACATCAGGGATTCCCCTGATCTCGTAGGAGCCTGCCGAACAATCCGCGCGGCTACGCGACGACCGGTGGCGCGTTGGCGGCGTTCGCCTCGGTCGACGTGACGCTGCCACGACTTCCCTCGGCGGCCTGGCCACCGCACGCACCGGTCGCCGCGCGCGGTCGCCCGTCTTGTCCGTCAGTCTCCTAGGGTGTTCGTCGTGGGCGACCCCGCCGGATTGGCCGGACCCGATGGCGTCCGACTCGGTACGTCGACCGGGCGCGCCGTCGTCCTCGCAGCGGTCCTCGGCTCGGGGATGACGATGCTCGACGGCACCGTGGTCAACGTCGCGCTGCGCACCATCGGCGAGGACCTGGACGCCTCGCTCGCCGAGCTGCAGTGGATCACCAACGGCTACCTGCTCTCGCTGGCCAGCCTGATCCTGCTGGGCGGCTCGCTGGGCGACCGGTTCGGCCGGCGGCGGGTGTTCGTGGTCGGCACGGTGTGGTTCGCGGTCGCCTCGCTGGCCTGCGGGGTCGCGCCGACCCCGGAGGCACTGATCGTCGCGCGGATCCTCCAGGGCGTCGGCGCCGCGCTGCTCACGCCCGGCAGCCTGGCGATGATCCAGGGCGCGTTCGTGCGGGACGACCGTGCGCAGGCGATCGGCTCCTGGTCGGGTTTCACGAGCATCGCGGCCGCGCTCGGGCCGCTGGTCGGCGGCGCGCTGGTGCAGTACGCGAGCTGGCGCTGGATCTTCCTGGTCAACCTGCCGATCGCGACGCTCACCGTCGTCGTCGCCCAGCGTGCGGTCCCCGAGACGCTGGACCCGGACGCCCCGCGGCGCTTCGACGCCCTCGGGGCCGTCCTGGCCGCGCTCGCCCTCGGTGGCCTGACCTACGCGCTGATCGAGTGGGGTGGCGCCCTCGCACCCTGGGCCGTGGTCGTCACCGTCGTCGCGGCCGCGGCGTACGTCGTCGACGAGCGCCGCAGCGACCATCCGATGCTGCCGCTCGGCGTCTTCGCCGACCGCACGTTCTCCGCCGCCAACGCCATGACGCTGGTCGTCTACGCGGCGCTCGGCGCGGTGCTGTTCTTCCTGGTGCTGCAGCTGCAGACCGTGACCGGGTACGGCGCGCTGGGCGCCGGCCTGGCGACCCTGCCGATCACGATCTGCATGCTGCTGCTCGCCTCGCAGGGCGGCCGGCTGGGCAGCCGGATCGGACCCCGCATCCCGATGACCGTCGGCCCGCTGGTCATGGCCGCGGGCACCCTGCTGCTGCTGCGCGTGGGCGCCGGGTCGTCGTACTGGAGCGACGTCCTCCCCGGGCTGGCGGTCTTCGGGCTCGGGCTGGCGCTGATGGTCGCGCCGCTGACCGCGACCGTGCTCGCCGCCGTGGCCGACGAGCACGCCGGCATCGCGAGCGGCGTCAACAACGCGGTCGCCCGCGCCGGCTCGCTGCTGGCGGTGGCCGCGCTCCCGGCCGTCGTCGGGCTGCGCGGTGAGGAGTACGCCGACCCGGTGGTCTTCGACGCGGCCTACGACTCGGCCACCCTCGTCTGCGCCGCGCTGCTCGCCCTGGGCGGCGCCGGGTCGTGGCTGACCATCCGCGACCCGGGCATCGGCGAGTCCGCTGCGCCACGGGCCGAGGGCTAGCGGGCCACGGAGCGGAGACTCGCATCCGCACCCGTCGGGGAAGCCTCAGGAGCGTCGGTGTGACGCCGATCGGGATGGGTACGAGGTCCCGACGGGACCGATCCCGGGAGGGAGTCGAGATGGCCACGACGCTGGCGGCGCCGGAGCGGCACGCACGACCGACCACGGTGCCCTCGGCCCGCAAGCGTCGGGTCGCCGTCCGCCCTGCGGACCTGGTCGACCTGATGGCGCGGCGACCCGACCTGGTCGGCGTCTACACGCCGGCCGACGTCGCCGTCGAGGCGATCCGCTGGTCGGTCTGACCGCCTGACGGTTACCGGACTAGGTCGCTAGACTTAGCCCGGTCGGGCCGCCCCGGCGCTCACCGCGGGAGGCCGGCACCGACACCACGGGGAGGAGACGCGACGATGACGGCCACCATCACGGCCACGACGCTGGAAACGACGGGCACGACATCGGTGATGACACCGATGACGAGACCGGCGACGAGAACGCTCAGCACCGAGCCGCACCAGGTCCGGCGCACCGGGGAGCTGCCGGACGCGGTCGCCAAGGAGGTCCGCGCGGCCGCCCGGGTCCGGGACCTGGTCGACCTGATGGCCCGGCGTCCCGACCTGGCCGGCGTCTACGGCGCGGCCGACCTGGCCGCCGAGGCGGTGCGCTGGACCGCCTGAGCGATCAGGCTCATCCGGGACGCCACCGGTCGTCGAGGTCCGGCGGCGTGCTGGCACCTGAGCCTCGAAGCCCCGGGAGCGGAGGCAGGGCGGCGAGGCCCGGCGTCGGCGTCGGGCGTCGGCGGCGGGGATCTCGACAGGCTCGATCAGCGGTGCGCCGCTCGATCGACCGTGCCCCGCCCGATCAGCGGAACACGACGGTGCGGTGGCCGTTGAGCAGCACCCGGGACTGGGCGTGCCACCGGACCGCGCGGGAGAGCACCTGCGCCTCGACGTCGCGGCCGGCCGAGACAAGCTGCTCCTGGTGGTGGGTGTGGTCGACCCGCATCACGTCCTGCTCGATGATCGGGCCCTCGTCGAGGTCGCTGGTCACGTAGTGCGCGGTCGCGCCGACCAGCTTGACCCCGCGGTCGAACGCCTGGTGGTAGGGCCGGGCGCCCTTGAAGCTGGGCAGGAACGAGTGGTGGATGTTGATCGCCCGGCCGGACAGCTCGCGGCACAGCCCGTCGGAGAGGATCTGCATGTAGCGGGCGAGCACGACCAGGTCGACGTCGAGCTCGCTCACGAGCTCGAGGAGCCGCTCCTCCGCCTGCGCCTTGGTGTCCGGGGTGACCGGGACGTGGTGGAACGGAACGCCGTACGACGCCGCCATCGCCGCGGCGTCCGGATGGTTCGACACGATCGCCGGCACCTCGATGCCCAGCGACCCGGTGCTGGTGCGGAACAGCAGGTCGTTGAGGCAGTGCAGGTCCTTCGAGACCAGGATCAGCGTTCGGTACGGCGCCGCCGCGTCGTGCACGTCGAAGCGCATCTCGAACTCCTCCGCGACCGGCGCGAACTCCGTGCGCAGGGTGGCGGCGTCGACGGCGCCGGGCACGTCCACGGCGATCCGCATGAAGAACCGGCCGCTGAGCGGGTCGCCGAACTGCTGGCTCTCGGTGATGTTCGCGCCGCGCTCCACCAGGAACCCGGTGACGGCGTGCACGATGCCGGGGCGGTCGGGACAGGACAGGATCAGCACGAGCTCGGACACGGGGGACAGTCTCCCATCGCGGTGGGGAGCCCGCACCGTGCGGGCGCACGACCGGACCGGCGGCGCCGCCCGACGACGTACCCTGACCGGGGAGGGATGTGATGCGAGTCGGGCGCGCGCGGGGTACGGCGGTGCTGGGAATCGGCGCGCTCCTCGGTGCTCTCACCGCCGGCTGCACCGGCTCGTCCGAGCGGGGCGACCCCGCGCCGAGCGGCTCCGCGACCGCGACGGCGGCCGCTGGCGGCCAGACCGCGTCGCCCGCCCTCGACCCCGCCCATGCTGTCGACCCACCGGGCCGGCGGACCGGCCTGATCTCACCGCCGGACATCGTCGCCTCCGGGTCGAAGACCATCGCCCCCGGCCGGGTGCGCGCGATCGAGCGGCTCGACGGCGTGGTCGACGTGGAGCAGGTCTCGATGGTCCAGGTGGTCGTCGAGAACCGCGCCCTGAGCATCGCCGCGGTCGACCCCGCGACGTACCGCAACTTCGTCACCAACGCCGACAGCGCCAAGACGGACGACGTCTGGGACCGGGTCGCGGGCGGGGAGCTGGCGCTGCGGCCGGCGCTGCAGAAGCGGGCCCCGATCGACGAGGACGGCTTCCTCAAGCTCGGCAGCGCGGAGGATGCGCCCGAGGTGCACGTCGGCGCCTACGCGCAGCAGTCCTGGCTGGTCGACGCGGTCGTCAACGAGACCTGGATCCCCACGCTCGGGATGACCGAGGGCAACGCGCTGCTGATCCGCACCGGGGGGACCTCGCCGGAGACGCTGCGCAAGCCGATCCAGCGGATCCTGCGTGGCACCGGGGCGGCGCCGCAGATGACCGACGTGGTCGCCCGCGAGGGCCTCGACCCGGGCGCCGTGCAGACGGTCGTGGTGGTCGGCTCGATCGCCGACGCCATCGGTACGTTCCGCTACACCGTCCTCGCCGGCGGCCGGATCGCCCCCGACCCGGCGTGGGTCGCCTCGCACATCGCGACCAAGACGGTCCCGATCCTCGGCAGCGTCACCTGCAACCGGCTGATGTTCCCCCAGCTCGAGGCGGCGCTGCGCGACGTGATCGCGCAGGGCCTCACCGACCAGATCCATCCGGGCGAGTACGCCGGCTGCTACTACCCGCGCTTCATCGCCGGGACGACCACGCTCTCCAACCACGCGTTCGGCCTCGCCCTCGACCTCAACGTCCCCGGCAACCAGCGCGGCACCGTCGGCCAGATGGACCGCGGCGTGGTCGCGATCTTCAAGCACTGGGGCTTCACCTGGGGCGGCGACTGGGCCTACACCGACCCGATGCACTTCGAGATGAACCGCCTGGTGCAGCCCCGGTGAGCGGCTGGGTGCATGGCTGGGTGCATGGCCGGGTGCATGACCGGGTGCATGGCCGGGCGAGCGGTCCGGTGCCGCGGACGCCCGCGGAGCTCTTCGGCGCCGACGAGGCCGCCCTGGCGGCGTACCGGATCGTGCACGAGACGCTCGCCGCGTGGGGAGGCTGCGAGGAGCGGGTCGGCCGCAGCCAGCTGGGCTTCCGGCGGGGCCGCGGCTTCGCGTGGCTCTGGAACCCGCGCCCGTACCTGCGGCACCCCGCGGCGGACGTCGTGCTGAGCTTCGCGCTCGACCACGAGCTCGCCTCGCCGCGGGTCAGGCAGACCGTCCGCACGTCGGCGCTGGACGTCGTGCACCACGTCGACCTGATCGACCCGGCGACCGACCTGGACCCCGAGCTGCTCGGCTGGCTGCACGAGGCCTACGACCGGGCGGGCGACCCCCGGGACTGAGCCCGCCGGTCCCGGGGGCACTAGCCTCGGGCCCATGCGCGCCGCCCAGGTCATCGACACCACCGGTCCCACCGACGTCGTCGTCCGCGACGTCCCCGAACCGACGCCCGGACCCGACGACGTGCTCGTCGAGGTGCACCGCGTCGGCATCTCGTTCCCGGACCTGCTGCTGAGCAAGGGGGAGTACCAGCTCAAGCCGGAGGTCCCGTTCACCCTCGGCGCCGACTTCGCCGGCACCGTGGTCAGCGGCGGGCCGTTCGAGCCGGGCCAGCGGGTGGCCGGCGTGAACGGGTACGGCGGCGCCGCCGAGCTGGTCTCGAACCCGGCGCAGTTCACCTTCGCGCTGCCCGACCACGTCTCGTTCGACGAGGGCGCGGCGCTGCCGATGAACTACCTCACCGCGCAGTTCGCGCTCGCCGAGCGCGGGGGCTTGCGGGCCGGCGAGACGGTGTTGGTGCACGGCGCGGCCGGCGGTGTCGGGACGGCGTCGATCCAGGTCGCGAAGGGGTACGGCGCGCGCACCATCGCCGTCGTCAGCACCGAGGAGAAGGCCGAGGTCGCCCGGGCGGCGGGGGCCGACGCCGCCGTACTGCTCGAGGGCTTCAAGGACGCCGTCCTCCAGCTCACCGACGGACGCGGCGTCGACCTGGTCGTCGACGTGGTCGGTGGCAGCGCGTTCACCGACTCGCTGCGCGCGCTGGCGACCCAGGGCCGGCTGCTGGTGGTCGGCTTCGCCTCCGGGCAGGGCATCCCCGAGGTCCGGGTCAACCGACTGCTGCTCAACAACGTCGACGTCCGCGGCGTCGGCTGGGGCGCCTTCGCGACGACCCGGCCCGGCTACATGCAGGAGCAGTGGGCCGAGCTGCTCCCGATGCTGGAGTCGGGGGTGGTCAAGCCGCCGATCGGTGCGACGTACGACCTCGACGACGTCGCCCGCGCGCTGACGGACATGGATGAGCGCCGCACCCTCGGCAAGTCGGTCGTGCGGGTCCGGTAGCCGGCGGGTCTCCCGTCGAGAGACGTGAAGTGGCTGGGTTCCGGCGTCCGGAGCAGCCACTTTACGTCTCTCGACGACGGGCTGGGCGCGCACCCGAGGCATGCCCGGCCGCCCTGCGGCTACTGTCGTCGCCGTGAGCATTCTCGACGACGCCCGGGCAGGTATGAACCCCTCGATCCGGCCCCAGGACGACCTGTTCGGCCACGTCAACGGCCGCTGGCTGGACGAGACCGACATCCCGGCCGACCGGTCCAGCTGGGGACCGTTCGTCCAGCTCGCCGACATCGCCGAGGCCCAGGTCCACGAGATCATCGAGGACCTCGCGCGGCAGGTCGCCGCCGGCGAGCCGGTCGACGACGACGCCCACAAGATCGGGGACCTGTTCGCGTCGTTCATGGACGTCGAGACGATCGCGCGCAAGGGCCTGCGCCCGGTCCGGCCGCTGATCGAGGCGGTCGCCGGGCTGCGCGACGTCCGCGACCTCGCGGCCTTCCTCGGGGAGTTCGAGCGGATCGGCGGGCACGGCATGTTCGGGTCCTACGTCGACACCGACTCGAAGGACTCCGACCGCTACCTGTTCAACCTGGTGCAGGGCGGGCTGGGGCTGCCCGACGAGTCCTACTACCGCGACGAGAAGTTCGCCGAGATCCGGGAGAAGTACGTCGCCTACCTCACGACCCTGTTCGGCCTGGGCGAGCACCCCGACCCGGCGGCCGCAGCCGCGACCGTGCTCGCCATCGACACCCGGCTGGCCGCCGGGCACTGGGAGCGCGCCGAGACCCGCGACGTCCAGAAGACCTACAACCTGCTGACCAAGGCCGAGCTGGTCGAACTCGGCCCGGCCTTCGACTGGGACGCCTACGTGACGAACCTCGGCGGCAACGAGGAGACGCTCGCGGAGGTGTGCGTGCGGCAGCCGTCGTACTTCACCCACCTCTCGACGGTGCTCGAGGAGGTCCCGCTCGACGAGTGGCGTGAGTGGCTGCTCGCGCACGTCCTGCGCGCGGCGGCCGCCTACCTCACCGACGACTTCGTCGAGGCGAACTTCGACTTCTACGGCCGCACCCTCAGCGGCACGCCCGAGCTGCGCGCCCGCTGGAAGCGCGGGGTCGCCCTGGTCGAGGGCGCGATCGGCGAGGCGGTCGGCAAGGAGTACGTCGCCCGCCACTTCCCGCCGCACTCCAAGGCGATGATGGACGACCTGGTCGCGAACCTGCTGGCCGCCTACCGCCAGTCGATCTCCCGGCTCGACTGGATGACCGAGGAGACCAAGCAGCGCGCGTACGAGAAGCTCGAGACGTTCCGGCCCAAGATCGGCTACCCGGAGAAGTTCCGGGACTACTCCGCGCTCCGGGTCAGCCGCGACGACCTGCTCGGCAACGTCGCCGCCGCCTCCGCGTTCGAGACCGACCGGCAGCTCGCCAAGATCGGCTCGCCCGTGGACCGCGACGAGTGGTTCATGCTGCCGCAGACCGTGAACGCCTACTACAACCCGGGCACCAACGAGATCTGCTTCCCTGCCGGGATCCTCCAGAAGCCGTTCTTCTCCCCGGACGCCGACGACGCCGAGAACTACGGCGGCATCGGTGCTGTCATCGGCCACGAGATCGGGCACGGCTTCGACGACCAGGGGGCGCAGTACGACGGCAGCGGGAACCTGCACGACTGGTGGACCCCGGACGACAAGGCGGCCTTCGAGGTGAAGTCGAAGGCGCTGATCGAGCAGTACGACGGCTTCGAGCCCCGGTCGCTGCCCGGGGAGCGCGTCAACGGCGCGCTCACGGTCGGCGAGAACATCGGCGACCTCGGTGGGCTGACCATCGGGCACACCGCCTACCTGATCGCCCGCGGCGGCAGCGCGCCGACCGAGGACCGACGCAAGGTGTTCCTGAACTGGGCGTACTGCTGGCGGACCAAGCGGCGCAAGGAGCAGGAGCAGCAGTACCTCACGATCGACCCGCACTCGCCGGCGGAGTTCCGCGCGAACATCGTGCGCAACCTCGACGAGTTCCACGAGGTGTTCGGCACCGCCCCCGGTGACGGGCTGTGGCTCGACCCGGAGGACCGCGTCCGCATCTGGTAGCCGCGGCTCGCCGTAGCGCTCCGGGAGGTCATGCGGGGGGTGCTACCTGCGGCTCCGCCCGCATGACGTCCCGCGGCTCCGACCAGGCCGGCAGCCGGCCGCGGAAGCGGCACCGGCTCACTCGAAGCGCAGGACCGACATCGTCCAGTCGTCGATCCAGCCCGAGTCGGTGCTCGAGTTGCCGGTGGTGCTGGCCTGGATCGCCAGGATGTGGGTGCCCTTGCCGATCCTGGTGCAGAACTGGGCGGAGTCGCCGTGGTAGCTCGCCTCCGAGGTGAACGCGAACGGGCTGCCGTTGTCGGCGTACGGCGCGGCCGGCACGCCGTCCTTGTGCAGCTCCAGGCTCATCCAGCCGCTGCCGGTGTAGTAGGTCTCGGCGGTGAACGTGACCAGGACGGTGTCGGTCCCCTTCGGCGGCCCGGTGAGCGCCACCTGGGCGCCGGTCACCGCGACGTCCGCCCCGGCGGTGCCGGCGAACGAGAACGGATCGGCGGAGAGCCGGGTGCTCAGCTTCTTCAGGGCGCCGCCGTCGCACTTGACGGGGGCGGTGGCCTTGGCGACCACCCGCTGGCCCACGGGGGGAGCGGGCCGGTCGGAGCTGGCCGTGCTGGTGGTGGTGGCACCGCCGACCAGACCGAGGGTGGCGAGGCTGGCGACGGCGGCGAAGGCGAGGGTGCGCTGGTTGCTCATCGGTGCTCCTGCTGGTGGGGCGGCCCGCCCGTACGAGCCGCGTCGGACCTGAGGAGGAGGGACGGGTGACCTCAGATACGCGTCCGCGAACGGCGTTGTCCGACCCCGCTGGTAGACAGGGTCGAGTGAGTGCACCTGCCGAGACCGACGTACGCCGCAGCGCGGAGGCGCACCTGCGCGCGCTCGTCGGGCCGCGGCCCGGTGAGCCGGACCCGGTCCTCCGCGAGGACCAGTGGGCCGCGATCGAGGCGCTCGCCGTGCACCGCCGCCGCGCGCTCGTGGTGCAGCGCACCGGCTGGGGCAAGTCCGCGGTCTACTTCGTCGCGACGCTGCTGCTGCGCGAGCAGGGTGCCGGCCCGACTGTGATCGTGTCGCCCCTGCTGGCCCTGATGCGCAACCAGATCGCGGCGGCCGAGCGGGCCGGCATCCGTGCGGTCACGATCAACTCCACCAACATCGAGGACTGGGAGCTGATCCACGAGGCGATCGCGGCCGGGGAGGTCGACGTGCTGCTGGTCAGCCCCGAGCGGCTCAACAACCCCGGCTTCCGCGACGAGGTGCTGCCTCGGCTGGCCGCGACCTGCGGGCTGCTGGTCGTCGACGAGGCGCACTGCATCTCCGACTGGGGCCACGACTTCCGCCCCGACTACCGCCGGATCCGCACCCTCCTCGCCGACCTGCCCGACGGCATCCCGGTGCTCGCCACGACGGCCACCGCCAACTCCCGGGTCACCGCCGACGTCGCCGAGCAGCTCGGCGCCGGCCACGGCTCGATGGGCGACGTGCTCGTGCTGCGGGGCTCGCTCGACCGCGAGTCCCTGCGGCTCGGGGTGGTCCGGCTGCGGACCGCGGAGCAGCGGCTCGCCTGGCTCGCGGACCACCTCGCCGAGCAGCCCGGGTCGGGGATCATCTACTGCCTGACGGTCGCCGCCACCCAGGAGATCGCCGACTACCTGCGCTCGCGCGGCCACCAGGTGGCGGCCTACTCCGGGCAGACCGACACCACCGAGCGGCACGCGCTCGAGCAGGACCTCGTCGAGGGGCGGGTCAAGGCGCTGGTCGCGACCAGCGCCCTCGGCATGGGCTTCGACGCGACCCTCGGCTTCGTCGTCAACATGGGGGCGCCGCCCTCGCCGGTCGCCTACTACCAGCAGGTCGGGCGCGCCGGGCGCGGCACGAGCGAGGCGACGGTCGTGCTGCTGCCGGCGATCGAGGACCGTGACATCTGGGCCTACTTCGCGTCCCTCGCCTTCCCGCGCGAGGAGCAGGTGCGCCGCACCCTCGAGGTGCTGGCCGCCGAGGGCCGCCCGCTGAGCACGGCGACCCTCGAGACCTACGTCGACCTCAACCGCACCCGGCTCGAGACCATGCTCAAGGTGCTCGACGTCGACGGCGCCGTACGCCGCGTCCGCGGCGGCTGGGAGTCCACCGGCCGCGAGTGGTCCTACGACGAGGACCGCTACCGCCGCGTCACCGAGGCGCGCCAGCGCGAGCAGCAGGCGATGCTCGACTACATCGCCACCGACGCCTGCCGGATGCGCTTCCTGCGCGACCAGCTCGACGACCCGGATGCCGAGGAGTGCGGGCGCTGCGACAACTGCGGCGGGCTGGCGCTCTCCGCGGAGGTCTCGGCCGCGGCGCTCGAGGAGGCCGGCGCGCGGCTGGCCCGGCCCGGGGTGGTCGTCGCGCCGCGCAAGATGTGGCCGACCGCACTGGCCAATCTCGGCATCGAGCTCAAGGGCAAGATCGCCGAGGGCGCCGACGAGGGCCGCGCGGTGGCCCGGCTCACCGACCTCGGCCACGGCCAGGCGCTGCGCCAGCTCTTCGCGCCCGCGACCCCGGACGGGCCGGTGCCGGTGCCCCTGGTCCGCGCGGTCCTCGAGGTGCTCGGCGACTGGCGGCCCCCGGTCGACGCGATCGTGGTCGTCGAGTCGCAGACCCGGCCCGGCCTCACCGCCGACCTGGCGGCCGGGCTGTCCCGCCACCTCGGCGTGCCCGTCCTCGGCCGGTGGGCGATCGTCAACCCGGACGTGGTCCCCGGGCAGGGCGCCGCCAACTCGGCACAGCGGGTCGCCGCCGTGGGACGGCGCTTCGCCCTGCAGGTCGATCAGCAGGTCGATCAGCAGGCCGAGCAGCAGCAGGCGGACCAGCCGCTGGACGGACTGCGGGTGCTGCTCATCGACGACCGCACCGACACCGGGTGGACGCTCACGCTCGCCGCCCGCGCCGTACGCCGGGCCGGCGCCGCGGAGGTCCGGCCGCTGGTCCTCGCCACCACCACGTAGCCCCGGTCGGGTCGCCGGGGAGGCGGTACCACCACGCCGTTCCTAGCGTGGCAGGGCCTGCGGACCGACCCGGAGGGCTGGTCGCGGCGGGTCGTCGGGTTCCTCGACGACGCCCTGGCCGCGTCCCGCTGAGCCCGGTGCGGCAGGCTGGTCGCATGACCCACGAAGACGGCCGGCAGGACGACGATCACCGGGCCGCTGAGCTGGGCGACCGGCTGGCCGCCTGGCTCGAGGAGCTCGGCCTCGGCGCGCACCTGGCCGCGGCCGGGTTGCCGACCTTCGAGCGCGACGAGCAGGGCCGGGTCGCGTGGACCGACCCGAACACCGGCCTGCCGATGACCAGCGTGCAGCTCGAGGATCTCGAGCAGCTGCTGCGCAGCCAGGGCTCCGACCCGCAGCACGCCGTACCGGTGCAGCTGGTGCAGATCGCCCGCCGGGCGCGGGTGCGCCAGGAGCTGGTCGACAGCCCCTGGTACGACTACGAGTCGCTGGCCGAGCTGCGCGGCACCTCCGTCGACGCGACCCGGTTCGCGGTGCACAAGGCCGGCGGCGAGCACCGACTGCTCGTGGTCGCGGTCGACGAGCGCACCCTGGTGCCCGCCTTCCAGCTGACCCCCGAGGGCAACCTGCGGCCCGAGCTCGGGCCCGTGCTCGAGCCGCTGCTCGCCGCCCGGATGGATGCGTGGCAGGCGTGGGCGTGGCTCACCCGGCCGGCCGGGCTGCTCGGCGGCGAGGTCCCCGAGCGCGCGGCTGCCGACCCCGAGCTGGCCGAGGTCGTGCAGCGCGCGGCCGCCCGGCTGGCCGAACGGGTCAGCGCCCGGCCCTGACCGCGCGGCTCTCCGCCCCGCCGGCCGCGCCCCTGGCCTCCGAGCTGTCGTCGAGGGCGTCGAGGTCATCGAGCACGTAGTGCTCGTAGTAGTCACGCGGCCGCCCGGAGCGGTCCATCGTGGCCAGCAGCCGCAGCCCGGCCGCCTCGACGGTGCGGGAGCTGAGCCAGGCCAGCGCCGTGCTCGGCACGGCGACCAGCACCGCGGACCAGAGGAAGAACGAGCCGGACCGGGCCTCGGGCAGCAGCCCGTGCGAGCCCAGGAGCCGCATCACCGGCTCGTGGATGAGGTAGACGCCGTACCCGAGGGAGCCGACGAACGCCAGCGGCCGCCACTCGAAGGCCCGCGACCAGGGACCCTCGTGCAGCACGATCCCGGCCAGCAGCGTCGCCACCGCCGCGGAGTAGAGCGGGTGCCACCACTCGCTGAGGGCCGGTACGTCGAAGGGCCGGCTCAGCACGAGTACGCCGAGCGCCACCAGGCCGACGAGGCCGAGGGCCGCCCGCGACCTGCGGCCCAGCCGGACCCCGGCCGCGACCAGCACGCCCAGGCCCATGCCGAGGGCGAAGTCGACGCCGCGCGACGGCGCGGAGTACCAGACCGACCAGTTCTCGGGGTCCTGGGTCGTCAGCACCGTGGCCCAGAGCAGGTAGCCGACCCCGACGGCCGCGCACAGGACCGGCAGCGCCGAGGCGATCGCGAGCCGGGCCGGCCGGCTCTCGCGGCCGCGCACCGCGCGGTTGACGAGCGGGACCGCGAGCGCCATCAGCACGTAGAAGTGGAACTCCACGGCCAGCGACCAAGCGGGCCCGTCGGTCCAGAAGATGTACTGGTCGCTGTAGATCTGCGTGAACGTCAGGTGCGTCACCAGGTCCTGCCAGTGCCCGGGCAGGGTGGGGTTGGTGACCGCCCAGACCACGAGCACGATCGTGGCGTACAGCGGGAACAGCCGCGCCATCCGGCGCAGCAGCAGCACCCGGCCGGGCCGGCCGGCGGCGCCGTCGGCGCAGGCCCGGGCCACCGGGAGCCACAGCACCAGCCCGGAGAGGACGAAGAACATGTCCACGAACAGGTCGGTGCCCAGCATCAGCTGGTGGGCGGTGCCCGACCAGGGCCAGGCGGACTCCGGCCCGGTCCGGTTGTGCTGATAGGCGTGGAAGACCACGACGCAGAGCGCGGCCAGCCCGCGCAGCCACCCGAGCGGGTACTGCGGGCGGCGGCCGGCGCCGGCGGGCGCGGTCGGGGCGCTGACCGCGTCGGTCTGCTCGCGGGTCAGGGTGGACGTGCCGGACCCGGTCATGCCGTCACCTCCAGATCGCTGCGTCGGTCGCCGGGGTCGCTGGTGTCGGTCGGGTCGGTGCTGCCGGTGCTGCCGGTGCTCGCGGCGCTGCGCGGGGTGACGACCCAGCGCCGCTCGCCGCGCAGCTGCTTGAGGTGGGCCACCCGGTTCACCACGTTCTTCAGCTCGGTGTAGAAGAGGAGGTTGGCCAGCGCCGCGCCGACGAACCAGCGGCGGTGCCGCCGTACGTCGGGAGCGGCCAGCCGCCACGCCGCCGCGGTCTGCAGCGGGCCGGAGACCGTCGTGAAGAGCGTCAGCAGCAGGAACATCGGCGAGCTGAGGTCGAGGCCGCCGTCGCGCCAGGCGTAGAAGCCGAGCAGCGGCCACGCGGTGAGCGCGACCCAGGGGTAGGCCTCCCGCCAGCCGAGCAGGTAGAGCACGCCGAGCCGCTGGCGCACGGTGAGGACCGGCGAGCGGAGCACTGTCCACAGGTGCCGGCAGGAGACCTGGAACCAGCCCTGCGCCCACCGCAGCCGCTGGTTCCACAGCGTGCGCGGGGTCTCGGGGGCGAGCTCGTGGCTGACCAGGCCGGGGTCGTTGACGATCCGGCCGCCCGCCTCGAGCACCCGGACCGACGCCTCGATGTCCTCGGTGAGGAACGAGCCGCGCAGCCGGATCCGCTCGAGCGCGGAGGAACGCCAGTAGCCGTTGGAGCCGCCGAAGATGCCGAAGCCGAACAGCCGGGCGCGCCCGGGGTGCGCGACGGCGTAGATCTGCTCGAACTCGACGGCGACCAGCCGGGCGAGCGCCGAGTCGGCGCCGTTGCGGATCACGCAGTGCCCCTGCACGACGTCCGCGCCGTCGGCGATCCAGCGCCAGGCACGGTCGAACGCGCCCGGCATCGGGTGATGGTCGGCGTCGAAGATGCCGACGAACTCGCCGTCGGCGACCCGGAGCGCGGCGTTGACATTCTGCGCCTTCGAGGTGCTGTCGGGGACCTTGAGCACCAGCAGGTCCGGGTGCCGCGCGCCCAGCGCGGCGAGGTCCTCCTCCACCGCGAGCCGGACCGGGGTGTTGTAGGCGAGGACCACCTGCAGGCCACCGGCGTACTCCTGGGCGAGGAACTGCTCGACGGTCTCGAGGATCGTGTCCGCCTCGTTGGGCAGGTACGCCGCGATCACGGCGGTGGCGCGTGGTGCGGGCGCGTCCGGCGGGGCCGGCGGCAGCTCGGGGTCGACGGCGTGCGAGCACTCGGCCCAGATCAGTGCGGCCGTGCCGGCGAGTGCGGTGACCAGGGTCCAGTACACGACGCCGGAGAGGTCCAGGCCAAGGCTGTAGAGCCCCACGAGCGCGAGGAACGGGACGACGGCGACGCCGACGGTCGCGAGCAGCACCTGGCGGCCGGCGGTCCAGAGGTTGACCCGGGGGCGGCGCCGGCGCACGTGGGCGCCCTGGAGGCGGGGCTGCAGGTCGCGCTCGCGCACCGACTCCGCCGCGGCGTCGGCGGCATGCCGCTCGGCCTGCGCGGGGTCCTGCTTGCGGGAGATGTGCGCCCAGCCGACGCCGAGGTCGACGACGCCCGCCGGGTCGTCCCGGTCGGCGAGGGCGTCCAGCACCTCGACGGCGTGGTAGGCCATCTCCTGCAGCCGCGCCGGCCGGGCCGCGCGGTCCTCGCGGCGCAGCCGCAGCGTGAGCCGGTCGTCGCCGGTCGCGGCGACCAGCTCGCCGGGCTGCAGGAAGCGGGTCAACCGCTCCGCGGCCGCGCGGACCACCTCGGCGGGCGGCCGGATCCGGGTGGTGACGTCGTTGCCGGGCAGCGCCCACACCGGGTCGATGACCGCGACGATCTCGCGACGCTGAGGGCGCGGCAGGACCAACCGGCTGTGGACCGGTGACGAGACGACCTCGTCGGGGGAGCCGACCCGGCCGTGCGCGGGCGCGGTCGGTGAGCGGCGGTCGAGGGTGAGGGACACGGCGGGACCTTTCGGTTCGGGCGGACGCGCACGTCCCGGGTCGGCGGGTGGGTGCGCGGGCGGACGACGCCGGCGCGGCCGGGCCTGGCGGTGCGCAGGGGTAGGTCGGCGGGTGCTCGGCGGGCGGTCGGCGGGTGCTCGCCGGGCGGTCGGCGGGACCGTAGGAAAGGCGCGCTGCGTGAGTCGCGCTCGTCCTCCACCGTGTCGAGGTCGGGCCCGCGATTGCAAGCCGAGGCCGGGGTGGTTCGCGTCACGAGACCGCCGTCACGCGCCGGGGCCCGCTCAACGGCCCGCGCGCTCACCGAACTCTCACGTCGCTCTCAGGTGGACCCGGAGTAGAACGCGTTCTAGTAACCGCCGATCGCCGGGCGGGTGCTGGTCCGAGGCGGCTAGTGGCCGGCGCCGAGGGTCGGGTCGGCCGGGACGACCTTGCGGCGGGGCAGGAAGAACGCCGGCACCAGGACCAGCGCGACCATGACCGTCGCGACCACGAACACGTGGGCGAACGCGTCGGCGAGGCCGGCGACGAAGCCGACGGGGTCGGTCGGGTCGAGGTCGATGGTGCCGTTGGTGAGCAGCACCGAGAAGACCGCCGTACCGATGGAGGCGGCGACCTGCTGGACGATGTTCATCAGCGTGGAGCCGCGGGCGATCGTGTGCTCGCGCAGCGTCGCGAGCGCGGCGGACATGATCGGCATCATCGTGCCGCCCATGCCGAGGCCCATCACGAACAGGGCGGCGAGGAGGTAGGCGTACGACGTGCCCTGGTCGAGCTGGGTGAACATGCCCATGCCGACCGTGATCACGGCGATGCCGGTCAGCACGATCTTGCCGGGACCGATGCGGTCGGCGAGCACGCCCGCGATCGGCATCGTGATCATCGCGCCGATGCCCTGCGGCGCCAGCAGCACACCGGCGCCGAGCGCGTCCTCGCCGCGCACCGACTGGAAGTACAGCGGGAACAGCAGGCTGGCGCCGAAGAACGCGATCGCGAACAGCGACATGGCCAGCACGGCGGCCGTCATCGTGGGGTTGCCGAACAGCCGCAGGTCGACCAGCGGGTGGAGGTTGCGGTGGTTGAGGGCCCAGGGCACGAAGGCGGCGATCAGCAGCAGGCCGACGAGCGCGGGAGCGACCACCTCGGTCGTCCAGAGGGTGCCGTGCTCGTCGCGAGCCCCGGGGATCGAGGAGACGCCGTACAGGAACGCGGCGAGGCCGGGTGAGAGCAGCAGCATGCCGAGCCAGTCGAAGGTCTCCGACGGCTCGACGTGGTCGCGCGGCAGCACGATGGCCGCGTAGGCCAGGGCGCCGATCCCGATCGGGAGGTTGATCAGGAAGATCCAGTGCCAGCTCGCGGAGTCGATCAGCGCGCCGCCGAGGATCGGGCCGAAGATCGGGCCGAGCAGCATCGGGATGCCGAGCACCGCCATCACCCGGCCGACCCGCTCCGGGCCGGCGGCCCGGGTCAGGATCGTCATGCCCAGCGGCATCAGCATGCCGCCGCCGATGCCCTGCAGCACTCGGAAGGTCACCAGCATCTCCAGTGACGTGGCGGCCGCGCACAGCACGGACCCGGCGGTGAACAGGAGGACGGCGAGCAGGTAGAGGCGCTTGGTGCCGAACCGGTCGGCGGCCCAGCCGGTCAGTGGGATCACGCTGGCCAGCGCCAGCGTGTAGCCGGTCATCGTCCAGGCGACCTCGGCCGAGGTGGCGTCGAACTCGCGCTGGAAGGTCTGCAGCGCGACCGAGACGACCGTGATGTCGAGGATCGACATGATCGCGCCGAGCACGACCACGCCGGCGACCATCAGCACCCGGCGGTCGAGGCCCTCGGGAGGGGCGTCGGTGGCTGGGGCCTGGGCGGTGTTCTCGTCCTGGGTCTCGGTCACCGGACGAGGCTAGGTGGGACCCCTCGACGGCCGCACCCTACTTTCGGCTGGCGCTGGTGTGCGCTCGATCACCAGCGGAGTGCAAGGTGCCGGTGGGCTCAGGTCAGCTGGGCCTGCACCGCGGCGGCCAGGCGCGGGTCACCGGGCTCGACGCCGGGACTGAACCGGGCCAGTACCCGGCCGGTCCCGTCGATGAGGAACTTCTCGAAGTTCCAGGTGATGTCGCCGCTCTCGCCGGACTCGTTCGGGGTGTCGACGAGGGCCTGGTAGATCTCGTGGCGGTCCTCGCCGTTGACGTCGATCTTCTCGGTCATCGGGAACGTCACGCCGTACGTCGCGGAGCAGAACTCGGCGATCTCCTCGGCCGTCCCCGGCTCCTGCCCGCGGAACTGGTTGCACGGCAGGCCGACCACGGTGAAGCCGTGACTGGCGTGCTGCTCGTGCAGCTCCTCGAGCCCGGCGTACTGCGGGGTCAGGCCGCACTTGCTGGCGACGTTGACGAGGAGGGCCGGCCGGCCGCCGGTGATCTCGCCCAGCGTGCTCGCGGTCCCGTCCAGGCGGGCGATCTTTGCCTCGAGGATGCTCATGCGGCCAGGCTACGTGGCGGCCCGAGCAGGACGGTCGGCGTCTCCGAGTACGGTCGCACCGTGACCAGCCGACGAGACCGGACGCACCTTGGTGCGGCTGCGGGTGGGCGCCCGATGAGCGACGGATGAGCGCCGGATGAGCGCCGGATGAGCTTCGTCCCGGTCACCGGGCCGGCGACGTTCCGGGTCGCCGATCCGCCCCGCGAGGGGGTCGTCGAGTTCACCGACGACCGGCGCACGGTGAGCCTGCCGATCCGGGCGGCGCTGCCGGTGCTGACCAAGGCCCGCTCGCGCGACGACCTGCATCCGAGCGTCGGCGTGCTGTCGGGCGCCGCGCTGCTCGCCCTGCGCCTGGTCGCCGCGGGCAAGTTCGCCCCGGCGGGGAGCCCGCCCGCGTGGCGGGTCGCGGGCCTGGACGCCGACGACGAGCAGCGGATCGCGATGCTCGCGCGCACCCGCCCCGAGGACGAGCAGCTGGTCCGCGACCTGCTCGACGCGGTCGCGGACGCGATGCCCCGCACCCAGCCCCGCGTCGAGCCCGGCACCCAGTCCGGCGCCCAGCCGGGCCGGGCCGTCTCCCGCGAGCGCCGACCGACGTTCGAGGAGCGCCTCCAGGCGCGGTTGGCGCGCCACCAGCGCGTCGACGCGCGCGACCTGCCGCAGCTGGTCACGGTCTCGCTGCGGGTCGAGGCCGACGAGGAGGAGCTGGTCGCGGGCGCCGTACGCCTGGTGCCGCAGGCGCACGACGAGCAGAACCCGCTGCACCTGTGCGACCTCGCCCTGCTGTGGACCGGGACGCCCGAGGAGCACGGCTTCGGGGAGCGCGCCCGCACGCACGCCACGATCGCGCTCCGCGCCGCCGCCGACGCCTGGCCGGTGCTCGACCGGCTGCTGGAGCTGCGGGTGCCCGACCAGCTCACGCTGGACAGCGACGAGCTGGTCAGTCTGCTCGACGACGGCGTCGGGGCGCTGCGCGCGGCCGGCGTCGACGTGCTCTGGCCCCGGGCGCTCGGCCGCGACCTCACGGCCACGACGGTCCTCGACCGGGCCACCCCGATGACCCGGGAGGAGCCGCTCAACGAGCCGGTGCTCGGCACCGAGGCGCTGTTCGCGTTCAACTGGCAGATCGCGCTGCACGGTGACCCGCTCACCGCGGAGGAGATGGACCGGCTCGCCACGTCGGCGTCACCGCTGCTGCGGCTGCGCGGCGCCTGGACGGTGGTCGACCCGGCGATCGCGCGGAAGGCGAAGAAGCGGCTGGTCCGCACCGTCAGGCCGGCCGAGGCGGTCGCCGCGGCGCTCACCGGCACGGTCCAGATCGCAGTCCCGGGTGGCGAGCCGAGCGAGCACGACGTCGTCGTCGGCGCGTCGCTGCTGAAGGTCCGGGACCGGCTGCTCACCGCCGCGACCCGCGAGCCGGTCGAGCCGCCGGCCGCGCTGCGGGCCACGCTGCGCGACTACCAGCGGCACGGGCTCACCTGGCTCGCCGAGATGACCTCGCTCGGGCTCGGGGCCTGCCTGGCCGACGACATGGGCCTGGGCAAGACCGTCACGCTGATCGCGCTGCACCTGCACCGCGCCGAGCGCGGGCGCCGGGGCCCGACCCTGGTGGTCTGTCCGGCCAGCCTGCTCGGCAACTGGGAGGCCGAGGTTCGCCGGTTCGCTCCCGGCACGCCCGTCGTCCGGTTCCACGGCGGCGCCCGCGACCTCCCCGGCGACCTCCCCGGCGACGAGCGGCGCGGCGCCGGCGCCGGGTTCGTCCTGACCACCTACGGGACGATGCGGCGCGACGCCGAGGCGCTCGGCGCGGTGCGGTGGGACCTCGTGGTCGCCGACGAGGCGCAGCACGTCAAGAACCCGCGTACGGCGACCGCACGGGCGCTCCGGTCGATCGAGAGCGCGGCCCGCGTGGCACTCACGGGCACGCCGATCGAGAACGACCTCACCGAGCTGTGGGCGATCCTCGACTGGACCACCCCCGGCCTGCTCGGCAGCCGCAATGCCTTCCGCAAGGCGTGGGCGGCGCCGATCGAGTCCGGCCGCGAGCCCGCCACGGCCCACCGGTTCGCGGACCTGATCGGGCCGTTCCTGCTCCGCCGCCGCAAGTCCGACCCGGGGATCGCCCCGGAGCTCCCGGCGAAGACCGAGACCGACCACCCGCTGCGGCTGACCCGTGAGCAGGTGGTGCTCTACGAGTCGTTCGTGCGGGACACGATGGCGCGGATCGAGCGCGCCGACCCCCGCGACCCCGTCGCGCGCCGTGGCCTGGTGCTGACGCTGCTCACCGGCCTCAAGCAGATCTGCAACCACCCCGACCACTTCCTCAAGCGCTCCGGGGCGAGGCTGTCGGGCCGGTCGGAGAAGGTCGACCTGCTCGACGAGCTGGTCGGCACCGTGCTCGCCGAGGACGGGGCCGTGCTGGTGTTCACGCAGTACGTCGCGATGGCGCGGCTGCTGGAGGGCCACCTCGCGCGCGCCGGCGTACCCCACCAGCTGCTGCACGGCGGCACCCCGGTCCGCGAGCGGGAGGCGATGGTCGAGCGGTTCCAGGCGGGCGAGGCACCGGTGTTCCTGCTCTCGCTCAAGGCGGGCGGCACCGGCCTCAACCTGACCCGCGCCGACCACGTCGTGCACGTCGACCGGTGGTGGAACCCGGCGGTGGAGGAGCAGGCGACCGACCGCGCCTACCGGATCGGGCAGACCAAGCCGGTGCAGGTGCACCGGATGATCACCCGCGGCACCGTCGAGGAGAAGATCGCCGAGCTGCTGACCCGCAAGCGGGCGCTCGCCGACGCGGTGCTCGCCCGCGGCGAGGCGGCGCTGACCGAGCTCAGCGACGACGAGCTGCGCGACTTCGTGGCGCTGCGCCGGGACGACTGATGACCGCGACCGTGCTGCACCCGCGGGTCGCGCCCCGGCGCGCGATGGCGCGGGCGACCACCTGGTGGGGCAAGGCCTGGGTGCGGGCCGTCGACGAGGCGGCGTACGCCGAGGCCGACCTGGTGGCGAGCCGGGCCCTCGCGCGCGCCGGCCAGGTGGGGCAGATCGCCACCGAGCCGGGCCGGTTCGTCGCCGCGGTCGAGGACCGGCACGGGCTGTGGACCGTCGAGGGCACGGTGCCGGTGCTCGGCGCCGCCGACGTCGCGGCGCTCGTGGAGACCGTGGCCGCCGAGTCCGGGCGGATCGCGGCACTGCTGGCCGGCGAGCTCCCGCACCGGCTGGTCGAGCACGCCGAGGAGGCCGGCGTCGAGCTGCTGCCCTACGGCGGCGAGCTGGGCTCGTCGTGCACCTGCGAGCACTGGGTGGACCCGTGCGTGCACGCCCTCGCCGTGCTCCACCAGCTCGCGTGGTTGGTCGACGCGGATCCGTTCGTGCTGCTCCAGCTGCGCGGGCTGCCGCGCGACGAGCTGCTGCTCCGGCTGCACGAGCGTGCCGGGACCCGCGTGGCCGAGCCCGACGGCGACGACGAGGCGGACCTCGAGGCGGCCGTGGAGGCCGCCCTGTACGCCGCACGGCTGCTGGCGGACCCGCTCGGCTGAGGCTTGGCGGAGGGCTCTCAGCCGACGTCGAGCGCGCCCAGGGCCATCCGGCTGAGCAGGTCGCGCATCGCGGTGTCGGGGAGCAGCCCGCTGTGCGGCGTGGAGTTGATCAGGCCGAACGCCGCGTGCGCCATGGACCGCACCGTCGCGAGGTCGAGACCGGGATCGTCGAGGCGCAGCTGGCCGGCCCACAGGTCGACGTACTCCCGTTGGAGGGTGCGCACGCGCTCGCGGGCCTCCTGCGGCAGCGCCTCCCAGTCGCGGTCCTGGACCACGATCAGCGCCCGGTGCCGCAGCGCGAAGTCGACGTGCCAGTCGACCAGGGCGGTGAGCGCCGGGCGCGGCCCGGCTGCCGCGGCGACCCGCTCGGTCCCCACCCGCAGCAGCTCCTCGCTGATCGCCACGAGCATCTCGGCCAGGACCGCCTGCTTGGACGGGAAGTGCTTGTAGAGCGCCGGCCCCGAGATCCCGCACGCCGCCCCCAGGTCGGCCACCGAGACCCCGTGGTACCCGTGCGTCGCGAACAGCTCGGCCGCGGTCGCGAGGATCTGGTCGCGGCGGCTCATGGGTCCAGGTTAGTGCCCGTTAACCGCGGGGGGTCGATCCTGGCGTCGGTTTCCCCGGGTACCCGGGGAAACCAGTACTTCTAGGCCGAAGTTTCGGCCGAAGAGTGACAACTTCCCCGGGTACCCGGGGAAACCTGCGCCCGGCGGGGCCGCCCTCACGCGAGCGAGAGGAAGAGCTTCTCCATCTTCTTCGCGTCCAGGCTGTCCAGGCCGTCGCCGGTGGTGAGGCACTGCTGGAGGCCGGTGGCGACGATCGCGAAGCCGGCGCGGTCCAGGGCACGGGAGACGGCGGCGAGCTGGGTGACGACGTCCTCGCACTCGCGGCCCTCCTCCAGCATCCGCAGTACGCCGGCCAGCTGGCCCTGGGCGCGCTTGATCCGGTTGATGACCGGCGTCATCTCCTGCGGGTCGAGCTCCATGTCAGTGCTCCTCGGTCAGGGCGGCCAGGGCCGCGGACAGCCGCTCGCGCGCCTCGGCGGCGACCTCGGCGAGGCCGGCGCCTGCCAGGGCGGTCATCGCGTCGGGGTCGAACGCCTCGACGACCGTCGAGTCCGCGCCGACCGAGCGGACCACGACGTTGCAGGGCAGTACGGCCGCGATGGAGGGGTCGACCTCCATCGCCCGGTGCGCGAGCTGGGGCCGGCAGGCGCCGAGGATCACCTGCGGGGGTACGTCGACGCCGAGCTTGGCCGCCAGCGTCGCCCGGATGTCGATCTCGGTCAGGACCCCGAAGCCCTGGTCGGCCAGCGCCTCGCGGACCTCGGCGACGGTCTCGTCGTACGGCCGCTCGACCGTCGTGCTCAGCGTGTAGCTCACAGCTCGCTCCCCTCGGTGTGGTCGTGCTCGTGGTCGTGCTCGGGGTGCTGGGCGGCGAGCTGGGCGCGGACGTCGTCCATGTCGAGCTCGCGGACGGCGCCGATCACCTGCTCCAGCGCGGGGGCCGGCAGGGCGCCCGGCTGGGCGAAGACGAGCACGCCCTCGCGGAACGCCATCAGCGTCGGGATCGAGGTGATCTGCGCGGCCGCGGCGAGCTCGCGCTCCGCCTCGGTGTCGACCTTGCCGAACACCACGTCGGGGTGCTTCTCCGACGCGGCCTCGAAGACGGGGGCGAACTGGCGGCACGGGCCGCACCACGAGGCCCAGAAGTCGACCAGGACGATGTCGTTCCCGGTCACGGTCTCCTCGAACTTCGCGGCAGTCAGCGCGGTGGTGGTCATGGGCTCTCCTCTGGTCGTCCCGGGAATACGATACCCCCCGGGGTGTTATGGTTCCGAACGGCGGATACCCCCTGGGGTATTCCGGACATGGCCCGAATCCCCTGAGAGTGAGAGTTCTATTCCCATGCCCACTTTGACGACGCCCCCTGACGTCGACCCCGAGATCGGCTACCGGCCCGGCCCCCTGGGCCGGCTCGGCGTGTGGGTCACCCATCACACCCGAGCCACCGCCGTCGTGTGGCTGCTGGTCATCGTCGGCCTCGGCGCCTTCGCGCCGAAGGTCGAGGCCGAGCTGTCCGGCGCCGGCTGGCAGGCCGACGGCTCGGAGTCCGTGGCCACCCGCGAGCTCGCCCAGGAGCACTTCGGCGGGAACGCCAGCTCGGCGATCCAGGTCGTCGTGCACAGCGCGAAGGTCCCGCTGGACAGTGCCTCCGGGCAGCGGATCCTCGACCGGGCGACCGCCATCCTCGAGGACGACCCGCGGATCGCCGAGGTCGTGCAGCCGCAGCCCGGCGCCACTCTGAGCGAGGACGGCCGTACGGCGGTCCTGCTCGCCGGCGCCGCCGCCGACCCGAACGACATGGTGCGCGCCGCGGACGACCTCAAGGGCCCGCTCCAGGATCTCTCGACCGACGGCATCCAGGTGAACCCCACCGGCGCCTCGCTGCTCTGGTCGGACTTCAACGAGGCCAACCTGGACGCGATGCTGAAGTCGGAGATGTTCTCCTGGCCGGTCACCCTCGCGATCCTGGTGCTCGCCTTCGGCGCCCTCGTCGCCGCGGGGCTGCCCCTGATCCTCACCCTCGCCGGCCTGGTCGCCTCTGCCGGCTCGCTGGTGCTGATCAACCAGGTCGTCCCGGTCTCCATCTGGGCGATGAACTTCGCGATGATGTTCGCGCTCGCGCTGGGCATCGACTACGCGCTGTTCCTCGTCGTGCGCTTCCGGGCGGCCCGGATGGGCCACCACGAGAGCCCCCGCCAGGCGATCGCCGAGACCATGGACACCGCCGGCAAGGCCGTGCTGCTCTCCGGCGCCACGGTGCTGATCTCCCTGTCCGCGGTGATGCTCGTGCCGTCGCCGTCGTTCCGATCGATGGCGGGCGGGATCATGCTCTCGGTGATCTTCGTGCTCGCCGCGACGCTCACCCTGCTCCCGCTCGTGCTGCACCTCCTCGACGAGCGGATCAACAAGCTCTCGCTGCCGTGGGTGCACACCGGCGAGCACCGGTCCCCGAAGTTCGCGGCCTGGGGCGAGCGCCTGTGGAAGCGCCCGATCGTGTTCGGGCTGGCCGCGCTCGTGGTGCTGCTCGCCCTGGCCGCCCCGATCCTCGGGCTGAAGACCGCGATGCCCTCGATCAAGGTGCTGCCCGACGAGGCCAGCGCCCGGGTCGGCTACGACCTGGTGCAGGAGAGCTTCGGCGAGGGCGCCCCCGGCACCCTCCAGGTCGTGGCGGCCGGCGCCGACGCGGAGGCGACGTACGACGCCCTCACCGCCGACCCGGGCATCGCCGCGGCGATGCCGGCCATGCCCGCCGCGGACGGCACCGACCACGTGCTGATCCAGGCCGTGCCGACCGTCGACCCCTCCGACCCGGAGCTGGGCGAGACCGTCGACCGGCTGCGCACGGACCTGCCGGAGTCGGCGGTCGTCGGCGGGGCCGCGGTCGAGAACCTCGACCTGAAGTCCCAGCTCGACGAGTCGACCCCGCTGGTGATCGGCGTGATCCTGGCGCTCGGCTTCCTGCTGCTGCTGGTCGCGCTCCAGGCGCCGCTGATCGCGCTGCTCGGCACCCTGGCCAGCCTGCTCTCGACCGCGGCGGCCTTCGGCGTGGCGCGGCTGATCTTCCAGGAGGGCTGGGGCTCGGGCCTGCTGGGCTTCGAGAGCCAGGGCTTCCTCGACGCCTGGGCGCCGGTGTTCTTCTTCGCGATGATCTTCGCGATCGCGATGGACTACACGGTCTTCCTGCTGGCCTCCGCGAAGGAGCACTTCGAGCACACCGGCGACCCGAAGGACGCGATGGTCGGCTCGCTCGCCCACTCCGGACGGGTGATCTTCGCCGCCGGGGCGGTCATGGTCGCGGTCTTCTTCACGTTCGCGCTGTCCGGGCCGCTGCCGCCGAAGGAGATGGGCGTGGTGCTCGGCGTCGCCGTCCTGCTCGACGCGTTCCTGGTCCGGCTGGTGCTGCTGCCCGTGCTGCTCCGGCTCACCGGGCGCGCCGCCTGGTGGGTGCCGCGCTGGCTCGACCGGGTGCTCCCCGACGTGCGCTTCTCCCACAGCTGACCCCAACGGAAAGGTTCCACCACCATGTGTCATCGCATCACCTGTCGCCGCTGCGGCAAGGCCAGCTGGGCCGGCTGTGGGGCGCACGCCACCCAGGTCATGGCCGGGGTCCCGAAGGCCGACCGGTGCCAGGGACACGAGGGCGAGCCGCCTCTGCCCGGGCTGATCAGCAGGCTGCTGGGCCGGGCCTGAGCTCGGGCCCGAGGTGTGGCGCGGGGGCGGGTGACCGCCCTCGCGCAATGCCCCGAGGGGTGGTGCGGGCTGGCCCGTCCGGGTCATGTCGACCGGACGGCCGGCGTCCCTAGCGTCGAGGACCGCGGCACAAGCCGCCTTCTCGGAGGGATATCACCATGCAAGTCACCAGGCCACTCACCAGGCATCTCACCACCTCTCGGGCGATCGTGTGTCGCCTGGTCCCGGCGGCCGTGGGTGCCGCCGTCCTCGCGACCGTCGCCTCGTCCGCGGCGCTCGCCGCTCCGGGGGTGACCCCGGCGCTGTACACCGACGCCCTCGACCCGGGCACGTCGGTGACGATCACCAAGACGGTGGAGACACCGCCGATCCCGCCACGTCCGGACATCGTGTTCATGGCCGACACGACCGGGAGCATGGGCGGAAGCATCGCCAACGTCCGCACCAACGCGAACGCGATCCTCGGCCAGATCCAGGCGGCGCAGCCCACCGCCCGGTTCGCGGTCGCGGAGTACAAGGACGAGTCCGACGGACCGGCCGCCGTGTTCCGCGTCGATCAGCAGCTCACCGACAGCACCGCCGACGTCGTCACCGGCATCAACGCCTGGTCGGCCTCCGGCGGTGGCGACGCCCCCGAGGCCTGGATCGGTGCGCTCGGCCGGATCCCGTCGAGCATCGACTTCCGCCCCGACGGCACCCGGGTGCTGGTGATGTTCGGTGATGCGCCCAGCCACGACCCGTCCCTCGGCTTCACCCTCGGCTCCGCCACCTCCGGCCTGCAGGCCAGCGGCGTTCGGGTGATCGCCATCGACGTGCCCGGCACCGCCGGCGGCCTCGACGCGCTCGGCCAGGCCACCCACGTCACCTCCCAGACCGGCGGCTCACTGGCCGCCGCCGACCCCGACCAGGTCGCGAGCACGATCCTCAGCGAGCTGCAGAACCTGCCCGCCGTGGTCACCCACGACACCACCTGCGACCCCGGGGCGTCGCTGTCCTTCGACCAGGCCAGCCGCACCGTCACCTCGGGTGACAGCACGTCCTTCGACGAGACCATCAACCTCGCCGGCGACGCCGTGCAGGGCAGCGTGCTCACCTGCACCACGCGGTTCCTCGTCAACGGGGAGCTGCCCGGACCGGAGTTCGTCCAGACCGTCGAGATCACGGTCAACGACGTGACCCCGCCGGTCGTGACCGTCGAGAGCAAGACCGTCGAGGCCACCGGGCCCAGCGGCGCGACGGTGTCCTACACCTCCTCCGCGACCGACAACGTCGACGGTCCGCTCACCCCGGCCTGCGCGCCGGCCTCCGGCAGCCTGTTCGGGCTCGGCGCCACGACCGTGACCTGTGCGGCCACCGACGCGGCCGGCAACACCGGAACCGGGACCGGGACGATCACCGTCGTCGACACCACCCCGCCGACGGTCGGGTGCCCGGAGGCGGAGAACCCGGGCGGCCACGTGCCCGGCTCGCACAACGAGGACGGGTTCTTCCGGCTCGACGCCAGCGACGTCGTGGACGCCGACGCGGACGTCTACCTGCGCGACACCGGCAGCGGCACGGTCTTCGGGCCGTACGCGTCGGGGCAGCGGATCAAGTACACCGAGAACGGCGCCACCCCCTCGGTGAAGACGATGCCGAGCGGCATCCTGCACATCACCGGCACCGGTGACGCCGAGGTGTACGCCGTCGACTTCAGCGGCAACGCCTCGGCACCGGTGGCCTGCCTGGTCCCGCAGCCTCCCAAGTAGCGCCAGGCAGCATCCGGGCAGCACCCGGCACCCGCGGGTGCTGCCCGGCCCGGAGTCTCGGGGGCGTCCGCCCCGGGGGGTTGATCCCCCCGGGGCGGACCCCTGTGCGCCCGGTCGGACGGGTGGACCCGCAGGTTAATGATCGCTAACCTGTGGGGGTGAGCCACATGAAGGAGCTGGTCGACGAGCTGCGTGAGCGGCTCGCGCTGGCGCGCCAGGGCGGGAGCGAGAAGGCCCGCCGCAAGCACACCGACCGGGGCAAGCTGCTGGTGCGCGACCGGGTGGACCGGCTCCTGGACCCCGGCAGCCCGTTCCTGGAGCTCAGCCCGCTCGCGGCCGACGGGATGTACGGCGGCGCCGTACCGTCCGCCGGCGTCGTCACCGGCATCGGCCGGGTGAGCGGACGCGAGGTCGTCGTGGTCGCCAACGACGCCACGGTCAAGGGCGGCACCTACTACCCGATGACGGTCAAGAAGCACCTGCGCGCCCAGACCATCGCGGCCGACAACCGGCTGCCGTGCGTCTACCTGGTCGACTCCGGCGGGGCGTTCCTGCCGATGCAGGACGAGGTCTTCCCCGACCGCGAGCACTTCGGCCGGATCTTCTTCAACCAGGCCAACCTCTCGGCGCGCGGCATCCCGCAGATCGCCAGCGTGATGGGCTCGTGCACCGCGGGCGGCGCCTACGTGCCGGCCATGTCCGACGAGACGGTGATCGTGCGGAACCAGGGCACGATCTTCCTCGGCGGCCCACCGCTGGTGAAGGCCGCGACCGGTGAGGTCGTGACCGCCGAGGAGCTCGGCGGCGGCGACGTGCACGCGCGCACCTCCGGCGTGGCCGACCATCTGGCCGACGACGACGCGCACGCGCTTGCGATCGTGCGCAGCATCCTCGAGACCGTGGGCCCGCGCCCGGCCGTGCCGTGGGAGGTCCGGCCGGTCGAGGAGCCGCACGAGGACCCGACCACGCTCTACGACGTAATCCCCGCGGACACCCGCACGCCGTACGACGTCCGCGAGGTGATCCGCCGGGTCGTCGACGGCAGCCGGTTCCACGAGTTCAAGAAGCTGTACGGCGAGACCCTGGTCACCGGCTTCGCCCGGATCTGGGGCCACCCGGTCGGCATCGTCGCGAACAACGGCATCCTCTTCAGCGAGTCCTCCCTCAAGGGCGCCCACTTCATCGAGCTGTGCAACCAGCGCGGCATCCCGCTGGTGTTCCTGCAGAACATCACCGGCTTCATGGTCGGCAAGGAGTACGAGAACGGCGGGATCGCCAAGGACGGCGCCAAGCTCGTCACCGCGGTCGCCTGCTCGGTGGTCCCGAAGTTCACGGTCGTGATCGGCGGCTCGTTCGGAGCCGGCAACTACGGCATGTGCGGGCGCGCCTACGACCCGCGCTTCCTCTGGATGTGGCCGAACGCCCGGATCTCGGTGATGGGCGGCGAGCAGGCCGCCTCGGTGCTCGCCACCGTGCGGGGCTTCGACGACCCGGCCGAGGAGGAGGCGTTCAAGGCGCCGATCCGCGAGCAGTACGAGACCCAGGGCTCGCCGTACTACTCCACCGCCCGGCTCTGGGACGACGGCATCATCGACCCCGCCGACACCCGCCGCGTCCTCGGCATGGGGCTCGCCGCCGCCGCGAACGCGCCGGTGCCCGAGCCCTCCTACGGCATCTTCCGCATGTGAGGCATCCGATGAAGACACTCCTGGTCGCCAACCGTGGCGAGATCGCCCTGCGGGTGATGCGCACCGCCCACGCCATGGGCATCCGGACCGTCGCGATCTACACCGACCTCGACCGCACCGCCCCCCACGTGCGCGCGGCCGACGAGGCCCAGCGCGTGGACAGCTACCTCGACATCGAGGCCGTGGTCGCCGCGGCCCGGGCGGCGGGTGCCGACGCGGTGCACCCCGGCTACGGCTTCCTGTCCGAGCGGTCCGCGTTCGCCCGCGCGGTCGAGGACGCCGGGCTCACCCTGGTCGGCCCGAGCGCGGCCGTCATGGACGCCATGGGCCGCAAGGACGCCGCGAGGGAGATCGCGGTCGCCGCCGGCGTACCGGTCGTGCCCCGGGGCGAGGACGCGGCCAAGAGCTGGCAGGGCCCGGTGCTGGTCAAGGCCGCCGCCGGTGGTGGCGGCAAGGGCATGCGGGTGGTGCGCGACGAGGGGGACCTCGCGGAGGCGCGGGCCGCCGCGGCCCGGGAGGCGCTCGGCGCGTTCGGGGACGACACCCTGCTGATCGAGAAGTACGTCGAGCGCGGCCGGCACATCGAGGTGCAGATCCTCGGCGACGCCCATGGCAACGTGATCCACCTCTTCGAGCGCGACTGCTCCACCCAGCGTCGGCACCAGAAGGTCCTGGAGGAGGCGCCGGCCCCGACGATCACCCCCGAGCTGCGCAGCCGGATCACCCAGGCCGCCGCCGACCTGGCCCGGCACGTCGGGTACGTCAACGCCGGCACGGTGGAGTTCCTGCTCGACGAGGCGACCGGCGACTTCTACTTCCTCGAGATGAACACCCGCCTCCAGGTCGAGCACCCGGTCACCGAGCTCATCACCGGGCTGGACCTGGTCGAGCTCCAGCTCCGGGTGGCCGCCGGCGAGCCGCTGCCGATCACCCAGGACGACGTCACCGCGACCGGCCACGCGATCGAGGCGCGGGTGTACGCCGAGGACTCGTTCGCCGGGTTCCTGCCCCAAGCCGGGCGGACGTCGATCGTGCGCTGGCCGGCCGGGGTCCGGGTGGACCACGCGCTGGAGCCGGAGCAGGTGGTCAGCACGTCGTACGACCCGATGCTCGGCAAGATCATCGTGCACGGGCCCGACCGCGAGGCCGCCCGCCGGGCGCTCGTCGACGCCCTCGACCGGACCGCGATCCTCGGCCTGACCACGAACGTCGGGTTCCTGCGCGCGCTGGCGGCGGGCGAGGAGTTCCGCGACGCCACCATCGACACCGCCTGGCTGGACCGCCACGAGGTGCCGCGGCCGGACGACGAGCTCCCGCGCGTGCTCGTCGCCTGGGTGAGCGCGATGCTCGCGGCGCTCTCGGGCGACGGGCAGCCGTTCCAGGCCGACGGGTGGCGCTCCGGCGCCGACCCCGCGCCGACCATCGTCGAGCTGGACCGCCCGGTCGTCGTCGACCGGTTCGCGGGTCGCGTCGACGGCCGTCCGGTGCGCCACGTGTTCGCCGCCGGCCCGCTCGATGACCCCGTGCTGACCCTCGAGGTGGACGGGCGGGTGCACTCCGCGGTCGTCAACGTGCAGCCGCACGTCGCCGAGGTCGTCCACCGCGGGCAGCGGTTCGTCTTCGAGCGTCCCGACGTGTTCGGCGACCACGCGGCCGACGTCGGCGACGGCGCGATCGCCGCCCCGATGCCGGGTACCGTCCTGGACGTCCGCGTCGAGCCCGGCGCGACCGTCGCCGCCGGCGACGTGCTCGGCGTGCTGGAGGCGATGAAGATGGAGCTGACCCTCAAGGCACCCTTCGACGGCATCGTCAGCCAGGTCGGCGCCACCACCGGCGCGCAGGTCGCCCTCGGGGCCCGGCTGTTCGTGGTCGAGCCGCACGCCGAGGCGGCCGAGGGCGCAGCGGCCGCCGAGCGAGTGGTGGCGAGCTGATGCGCACCCCCGCCGTCGTACCCGCGCTGCCGGTCGCGGCCGTGCCGCTGCCGGACCGGGTGACGATCTACGAGGTCGGCCCCCGCGACGGCCTGCAGAACGAGAAGGCCCTGGTCCCGACCGACGTCAAGGCGGAGTTCGTACGCCGGCTCCTCGCGGCCGGCCTGCCCGTCGTGGAGGCGACCAGCTTCGTCCACCCCACGTGGGTGCCCCAGCTCGCCGACGCCGCCGAGCTGATGGCGCTGCTCGGGCCGGCCGGGCGGGACTGCCCGGTGCTGGTGCCCAACGAGCGCGGCCTGGACCGGGCCCTCGAGCTGGGCGCGCGGCACGTCGCGATCTTCGGCTCGGCCACCGAGACGTTCGCACAGAAGAACCTCAACCGCAGCCTGGACGAGCAGTTCGCGATGTTCGAGCCGACCGTGCGCCGGGCCCGCGACGCGGGCCTGGACGTCCGGGCCTACGTCAGCATGTGCTTCGGCGACCCGTGGGAGGGCGCCGTGCCGATCGAGCAGGTCGTCGGCGTCGGCAAGCGGCTCTTCGACCTCGGCGCCAGCCAGCTCAGCATCGGCGACACCATCGGCGTCGGCACCGCCGGCCACGTCACCGCCCTGGTGCGCGCCTTCGACGAGGTCGGCCTCGGGACCGACCGGCTCGCGATGCACTTCCACGACACGTTCGGTCAGGCCCTCGCGAACACCTACGCGGCCCTCCAGGCCGGCATCACCACGTTCGACGCGAGCGCCGGCGGGCTCGGCGGCTGCCCGTACGCCAAGAGCGCCACCGGCAACCTCGCCACCGAGGACCTGGTGTGGATGCTGCGCGGCCTCGGCATCGAGACCGGCGTCGACCTCGAGGAGGTGGCCGCCACCAGCGTCTGGATGGCCGCCCACCTCGGCCGGCCCAGCCCGTCGGCCGTGGTCCGCGCCCTGGCGCCGTCGGCGACCTGATCCGGGAGTGGCCGGCCCCGGCGGCTGTCCGGCGTCACATGGAGGCGGGCCGGAGGCCCAGCCGCGCGGGCCCCGCTCGGCCTGCGGCACAATCACAGCATGAGCCGGAAGGTCTACCTGCACATCGGTGCGCCGAAGACGGGGACGACCTACCTGCAGGACCGGCTGACCCTGAACGCGAGGACGCTGGCGGAGCACGGGGTGCACTTCCCGAGCGGCTCGCCGCTGGTGAGCCCCGGGCTGTTCCAGTTCCGGGCCGCGCTCGACCTGCTCGGCCAGGACTGGGGCGGGCCGCCCGGACACGCGGACGGCAGCTGGGACGGGCTGGTCCGCAAGGTGCGACGCCGCTCCGGGACCGTCGTGATCAGCCACGAGATCCTCGCGCCCGCCGCGCCGGGGCAGGTGGCGCGCGCGATGCGCGACCTGGCCGGCAGCGAGATCCACGTCGTCTACACGGTGCGCGACCTGGCCCGGCAGCTGCCCGCCGCCTGGCAGGAGAGCATCAAGCAGGGCCGGCGGTGGAGCTACCGGCGCTTCCTCGACCGGTTCGAGAAGGGCCGCAGCTGGTTCCACCGGGCCTTCGACGTCCCGCGGGTCCTCGGCACCTGGGGCGCCGGGCTGCCGCCCGAGCGGGTGCACGTCGTCACCGTCCCGCAGACCCGGGTCCAGACCCAGCACGGTGACCAGCTCTGGCTGCGCATGTGCGAGGTGCTCGGCATCGACCAGGCGTGGGCGCCCCTGGACAGCGACCGCTCCAACCGCTCGCTGGGCATCGCCGAGACCCAGGTCATCCGCCAGCTCAACCGCCGCATGGACCGCGCCGCGCGCCGGGAGTCGACGTACGACGCGCTGATCCGCGACATGCTCGCCCAGGGCGAGCTGGTCAAGCGGGAGTCGGCCGCCGTGCGGCTGCCCCCCGAGCGCTTCGCGTGGGTCGAGGAGCGCGCCGAGCGGTGGATCGAGTGGATCGAGGGCAGCGGGGTGCACGTCGTCGGCGACGTCGACGAGCTGCGTCCGGTGCGCCCGGAGGAGGGCGAGCGCTGGCGCGACCCCGACCGGGTGCGCGCCAAGCGGCAGCTCGTCACCGCGCTGGACGCCCTGGCCGCGATGACGCGGGAGGCGGCCCGTCGGCCCGACCCCGAGCGGCAGCTGACCACGCGCGTCCTGGCGCAGGCCCAGCGGCTGCGCGACCGATGAGCGACCGGTGACCGGTCGGTGAGCCCGCGCGGCGGCGAGGACACCCCCGGGGTGCGGCGCGCCTGGGGCTGGGTCGCCCACCTCCAGCAGGGCGGTACGACGCCCTGGCGCGACTGGGCCGAGGAGGGCCGCCCCGGCGGCCGGGTCCTCCCCGGCGCCCAGCAGCTCGAGCTGCTGCGCCGGCTCAACCTGGCCGGACGCCCCTCGGCCGATCTCGCCGGCCGCGTGCTCGAGGCGAGTGCGCCCGGCCGCGGCCGCCCCGACCTCGAGCTCGAGGGGGCCGTCGACGCGCTGGCGTTCGGGCCGCCCCCGGTGGACCCGGCGGGCCTGCCCGACGACGAGCTGCTCCGGGTCCTCGCGAGCCTGCTCGCCGACGACCTGGCGGCCGCGGGGCTGCCCGAGCAGCGGCGGCCCCGGTCGCCCCGGTTCTGGCGCACCCGCTACCGGCTCGTGGGGGACCCGGTGCTCGCCGACCCGGCGCGGGCCGAGCTCGTGGCCCGCGGCCGGCCCCCGGGCGGGCGCGGCTCGGTCGTGCTCGTGCTCGGCGCCGACCTCGGCACCATGCTGGTGCACGCCTGGACCGCGCGCAGCTTCGCCGAGGGCGGTCCGTCCTGGCGGGACTGGCTCGAGCCGCTGGCCCGGCGCCGCGCCCTGCCGCCGCGTGCCGACCTGGCCGGGACCGCCCGGGCCTGGGCGTCGCGCGTCGGTCCCGAGCGGGTCCGGATCGTGCTCGACCCCGCCGAGCTGCCCCGCCTGGTAGGGGTCCGCCGTCCGCTGCCCGGCCCGCCCGCGCTGTCGGCCGACGGTGTCGACCTGGCCCGCCGGGTCGGCCAGGTGCTGGGGCTGCTCGCCGTACCCCCGCGCCGCCAGAGGCTGCTGCGCGACGCGCTGCGGCCCCGCCTCCTCGCCGTGCCCGGCCCGCCCCTCACGGTCCCGGCGGAGCACCTCGACTGGGTCCACGCGCGAGCGGTGCGGGTGCGCGCCACACTGCTCCGGGCTGGCTACGCTGTCCACGGCGACCTGGACAGCCTGCTGCCCGTCGATCGCACCGGCGTCCCGGAGCCCTCCGACGCCGGAGTACTGGCGCTGGGGATGCGCCTCCTACTGGAGAACACGTGAGCACGCGGGTCCTGTTGCACGTCGGTACGCCGAAGACCGGCACGTCGTACCTGCAGGACGTGCTGTACCGCAACCGGCGCACGCTGGCCGCGGCGGACATCCTCTACCCGGCCGACCGCTTCGACGCCCACTTCCTCGCCGCGCTCGACCTGATGCGGCTGCCCTGGGGCGGCCTCGAGGCCGAGGCGGTCGGCGCCTGGGACCGGCTCGCCGACCGGGTCCGCGGCCACCACGGCACCGCGATCATCAGCCACGAGATCCTCGCGACCGCCTCCCGGTCGCAGGCCGGCCGGGCCCTGGAGTCGCTCGGCCACGGCGCCGGCGCGGAGGTGCACCTGGTGCTGTCGGTGCGCGACCTGGTCCGGCAGCTCCCCGCGGAGTGGCAGGAGAACGTCAAGCACCGCCAGGCGCTGACCTACGGCACGTTCCTCGACCAGGTGCGGGATCCGCAGCGGGAGAGCCGGATCGCGAGCTGGTTCTGGGGCGTGCAGGAGATCCCGGACATCCTCAACCGGTGGGGCCACGACCTGCGGCCCGAGCGCATCCACGTGGTCACGGTGCCCCCGGCCGGCGACCCGCACCAGCTGCTCTGGAAGCGGTTCAGCCTGGTCTTCGGGCTCGACGGCCTCGACCTCGACCTCGAGGCGGAGCGGGCCAACCCCTCGCTCGGTGCGCCGGAGACCGCGCTGCTGCGTCGGGTCAACCGGGCCGCGAACCGGGAGCTCAACCCGAGCGACTACCGGCCGCTGGTGCGCGAGCTGCTCGCCCACCAGACGCTGTCCAGGCGGACCCGGTCGCCGCGGCTCGCGCTGCCGCCCGACGTGCACCCCTGGACGCAGGAGATCACCCGTTCGTGGGTCGCCGACATCGAGGAGCGCGGCTACGACGTGGTCGGGGACCTGCACGACCTGATGGGCGCGCCGCCGGTCACGCAGTACGCCGACCCCGACCACCCGGCCGAGAAGCAGGTCGCCGCGGCGGCCGTCGACGCGATCAAGGCGCTGCTGCTCGAGGGCGCCCGGCTGCGCCAGTCCGAGGAGCGGCTGCGCCAGGAGCTGCGCGACACCCAGGTCGCGCTCGAGCGGTCCTACCTGCGCCCGACGTACCGCTGGCGCGAGAAGGTGGTCCGCCGCCTCCAGGGCGGCGCGGTCGGCCGGTGGCTGCTGGCGGGCTACCGTCGGGTGCGCGGGCGCAGCTCGCGGTCGGCGTAGCGGCCGATCCGCCAGGTCGCCAGCCCGTCGGCACCCATCCCGAACGCCCCGCCGACCACGGGGGTGCGCCGCGCGACGGTGATCGCCAGGCGCTTGCCGGCCACCCGGGTGACCAGGTCCGAGGTGACCTCGGCGGAGAGCACCCGGTCCAGCTGCGGGTCGTGCACCGGTGCGGTGGCGATCGCCATCGGCGGCGCCGGCAGCTTGCGCTCCTTGACCAGCCGGTCGACGGCGTCCCCGCCGAGCATGCAGGCCAGCACCGCGTTGCGGACCCGGGCGTCCTCGAGGTCGTAGCCGCGCAGGTGCGCGATGCCCGCGACCATCCGGGCCTGGATCAGCGCGAGCCCGGTGATGTTCGCCGGGATCGCGAACGCCGCGGTGACCACGCCGCCGACACCGGTGAGCAGGCCCTGGGCGCCGGCGTACCGCACGTGGTTCTCGATCACCTCGCGCACCGCCCGCTTCACGTCGCCGTGCTGCTCGCGCAGCTGCTTGTCGGCCGCGGCCGCCGCGGCCGGCAGCGGACCGGCGCCGCGGATCGCCCGGTCCAGGGCCTCGCGGACGAAGGACGCCGTCAGGTCGGGGGCCAGGTGCGGCACCCGCGGGGCCAGGTGCTTCTCGACCATCCGCCCGCCGATCCCTCCACGGATCCCCTTGGCGCTCATGCGCCGATCGTACGGACCGTGCGGCTACGGTCGTCTCGTGCCCGTGGAGCCGCCGCCGTCGCGCTGGGCGTTCGCCGAGCCGTCGACGTACGACGGCCCCGACGGCCCCGACGGCCCCGACGGCCCCGACGGCCCCGACGACCTGGTCGCGATGGGAGCGGACCTGGAGCCGGGCACGCTGCTGGCGGCGTACCGGCGCGGGCTGTTCCCGATGCCGTCGGGGCGGCCGGGCGACCCGATGGCGTGGTTCTGCCCGGTGCGCCGCGGCATCGTCCCGCTCGACGGGCTGCGGGTCTCGCGGTCGTTGCGGCGGGCGACCCGCGACTTCGAGATCCGGATCGACACCGCGTTCGACGAGGTCGTCGCGAGCTGCGCCGACCCGCGCCGCTCCGGCGGCTGGATCGACGAGGACGTCCGGACGGCGTACGGCGCGCTGCACCGGCTCGGCTGGGCGCACTCGGTCGAGGCCTGGCGCGAGGGCCGGCTGGCCGGCGGGCTGTACGGCGTCGCGATCGGCGGGCTGTTCGCGGGCGAGTCGATGTTCCACCGGGAGCGGGACGCGTCGAAGGTCGCCCTGGTGGCGCTGGTCGGGACGCTGAGCGACGCGTGGGCGGCCGACCGGCTGCTCGACGTGCAGTGGCTGACGCCGCACCTGGCCTCGCTCGGGGCGGTCGAGGTCCCGCGCGCGGCGTACCTGCGCGGCCTCGCGCGGGCGCTGCAGCTGCCCCTCCCAGGGGCCTTCTCCTCTGTCGCGCCGGCCCTCGGCGGGTGGAGCATGGGCGCACCGGACGGGCCGGAGCCCGACGGACCACCGAGACGGGAGACGGACAGATGACACGAGCACTGATCCTGCGACGTGGCGCCGCGGCGGTGGGCCTGACGCTGATGGCCGCACTGACCGCGTGCGGGGGCAGCGACGGCGGCTCGGGCGCCCAGGCGCCGGACGACGCGTCGACCGACGACTTCTGCGAGGGCTTCAACGGGCTGTTCGCGAAGGTGCTGTCCCAGGCGACCTCCGGCGACTCCTCCGCGGTGATCTCGGCGCTCAAGGACTGGGCGGCCGACATGGAGGACATCGGCACGCCCGGCGAGATGCCCGACGACGCCCGGCACGGCTTCGAGCTGTTCGTCGAGCAGGCCAAGAACCTGGACGAGGACGCCACCTTGGAGGACCTGCAGAACCTCGGTGACGACTTCAGCGAGGAGGACCAGGCGGACGGGGAGGCGTTCAGCACCTGGACCACGGACAACTGCCCGCTCGACATCCCCGGCATCAGCTCCTCGGACCTGCCGAGCATCGACCCGTCGGACCTGCCGAGCGTCGACCCCTCCGAGATGGAGTCGATGATGTCCGAGCTCGAGTCGCAGATGAGCGAGCTGACCGAGAGCCCGTAGCTTCCGCGCCGATCCGCCCGCCCCGCAGGTAACGCCGGGTCATGGGATCTGGGCACCCCCTTGCAGCAGGGTCACCAGATCCCGGGACCCCGCGTTACAAGGCGCGGGGTCGCGGCGCTTCGTCGGCTCGGCTCAGACCACCTGCGGAGGCTGGCCGGTGCCGCTCACCATCGGCCGGCCGGCCGCCTCCCAGTCGAGCAGCCCGCCGGCCAGGTTGACCGCGTCGTGGCCCTGCTGCTGGAGCCAGGCCACCGCCTGGGCGGACCGGGCGCCCACCCTGCAGACCACCAGCGTCTGCGCGTCGGGCAGCTCGAGGTGGCGCAGCGGCAGCAGCGCGAGCGGGATGTGCACGGCGCCCTCGATGTGGCCCTGCTCCCACTCGGCGGGCTCGCGGACGTCGAGCACCACGAGCCCGTCGGGCAGGGGGTGCGGCACGTCGGCGATCGGGACGGTCGGGACCTGGGTCATCGGGCTCCCTTGCTCGGGGCTACTTCAGCAGCTTGCTGAGGCGTCGGTCGGCGAGCGGCTTGCCGCCGGTCTGGCAGGTCGGGCAGTACTGCAGGCTGGAGTCGGCGAAGGACACCTCGCGGACCGTGTCGCCGCACACCGGGCAGTCCTGGCCGGCGCGTCCGTGCACCGCGAGGTGGGTCTTCTTCTCGCCCTTCAGCTCGCTCGCGGCGAGCCCGCGGGAGCGCTCGACCGCGTCGCCGAGGGTGGTGCGGAGCGCGTCGTACAGGACCTGCAGGTCGTCGTCGGTGAGGGTGCCCGCAGGCTTGTACGGCGACATCCGGGCGGCGTGCAGGATCTCGTCGGAGTAGGCGTTGCCGATGCCGGCGATGGTGCCCTGGTGTCGCAGCACGCCCTTGAGCTGCTTGCGGCCCTCGCGCTCGAGGATCTCGCGCAGCCGGTCGATGGTGAACTCGTCGGTCAGCGGGTCCGGCCCGAGGCTGGCGATGCCGGGGACGTCGCGCGGGTCGCGGACGACGTACATCGCCAGGCTCTTGCGGGTCCCGGCCTCGGTGACGTCGAGCCCGGACTGGTCCTCGAGGACGATGCGGACCGCGAGCGTGGACTTGGTGCTCGGCTTGGGCGGGATCGTCGGCACCTCGTCGCGCCAGCGCACCCAGCCGGCCCGGGCCAGGTGCAGCACGAGGTGCAGGCCGGAGGCCTCGATGTCGAGGAACTTGCCGTGCCGGGTCACGTCGTCGACGAGGGTCCCCTCGAGCGCGGACACCGGCGGGTCGAAGGTCTTGAGCGCGCTGAACGCGGCGATGTGGATCTTGGCGATGGCGTGGCCGTCCAGCCGGCCCCGCAGGTCGAGGGCCAGGGCTTCCACCTCGGGCAGCTCGGGCACGCGGCCGAGTCTAGGGCTTGGCCGGGTGCGCCGACCGGCCCAGCCGGCCGCCTCAGAGGAGCGCGATGCTCAGCGCCGCGAGGGCGACCAGGCCGACCAGGCCGAGGGTGAGCGCGAAGGTGGCCGCGACCCGCATGGTGCTGGTGTGGTCGATCTCGCCGGATCGGTAGGCGACGGTGCGCAGGATGCCCACCGGCAGGGCACCGAGGGTGACGATCAGGGCGATGCCCCAGGCGATCTCCAGGGTGCTCATGGTGCCCCGGTGCCCCGAACGCCCCGCGGCCGAACCGCTCGCGGTGGATGCGAACCGGTGACAGGCCGCGACCAGCGGGAGCATCATGGTCAGGTGCCCGCCGTACGCCCGCTCCCCGAGACGGGGTCGATCTTCCTCGACGCCCGCGGCGGCGACCGCGCGCTCCGGGTCTCCTGGCACCAGGACGCCGGCCTGGTCGTGCTCTCGCTGTGGCGCGACAACGTGTGTGCGGGCTCGTTCCGCCTCGCGATCGACGAGGTGCCCGAGCTGATCGACATGCTCCGCGCCGGCCTGGTCCGCTCCTACGAGCAGGCCCGCGACCGGCTCGGCTCGGCCGAGTCGGCCTGACCGGTCCACCTGGCAGCCGGAGCCCGCACGACACGCCGGCCGCCTCGGCGTGACGTGCGGGGTTCGGCTGCCGACAGCCGAACCCCACCGCCCCGCGGCGCGTTGTCTACGAAATCCGCTAGACAGGCGGATACGGTCCTGACATGGACCCGATCCGCAACCCGTACGCGCCCGGGGCGGGCCAGCGACCGCCGGAGCTGGCCGGTCGCGACCGTGAGCTCGACCAGTTCGAGGTGACCCTGGAGCGGGTGGCCGGCAACCGGCCGGAGCGGAGCATGGTGCTCTCCGGGCTGCGCGGGGTCGGCAAGACCGTGCTGCTCAACGCGCTGCGTGGCCAGGCGGTACGCCGGGCCTGGGGCACCGGCAAGATCGAGGCGCGACCCGACCAGAGCATCCGGCTCCTGGTCGCCCAGGCCGTGCACGCCGCGATCCGCGAGGTCGCGCACCGGCACCGCGACCCCGACCGGGTCGACGCGGTGGCCGGCGTCCTGAAGAGCTTCGCGCTGCGCACCGGCGTCGACGAGCGCCGCGCCGCGTCCCGGGCCGGGACCCGCTGGACCCCGCCGGTCGACGTACCGGCCACCCGGGGCCGTGCGGACTCCGGCGACCTCGAGCTCGACCTGGTCGAGCTGTTCACCGACGTCGCAACCCTGGCCGGCGACCTCGGTGTCGGGGTCGCCCTGTTCGTCGACGAGATGCAGGACATCGCGCTGCCCGAGCTCGCCGCGCTCTGCGGCGCCTGCCACGAGATCAGCCAGCAGGGTGCGCCGCTGATCGTCGTCGGCGCCGGGCTGCCGCATCTGCCGGTGGCGCTCGCCGCCTCGAAGTCGTACGCGGAGCGCCTGTTCCGCTACGTCTCGGTCGACCGGCTGCCGCGCCCGATGGCCGACCGCGCGTGGCGGGTCCCGGCCGGCAGCGAGGGCGTGACGTTCGAGGACGACGCGCTCGACGAGCTCTACCGGCTCACCGACGGCTACCCCTACTTCGTGCAGGCCTACGGCAAGGTCACCTGGGACGCCGCGGTCGGCTCACCGATCCGGGTGGCCGACGTGCACGCCGCCGCGCCCGAGGCCGAGGCGGAGCTCGCCGTCGGCTTCTTCGGCGCCCGCTACGACCGGGCCACCCCCGCGGAGCGCGACTACATGACCGCGATGGCCGACCTCGGCGCCGAGCACGGGGACGCCGCCGTCGCCACCGCCGACATCGCCCGGCACCTGGCCCGCAAGCCGCAGTCGCTCTCACCCGCCCGCGACGGACTGATCAAGAAGGGCCTGGTCTACTCCGCCGAGCGGGGGAGCGTCGCGTTCACCGTGCCGCACTTCGGCAAGTTCCTGCGCTCGCGCTGACCGCCGGGGTCCGGGCCGTGGGCTCCAGGACGCGCCCCGGCGCGTGCTCAGGCACCCGACCCGACCGGCCACGCCGCCCACGTGCTGTCGCGAACCAGCCCTCTCCTGAGACGATCTACGAGTGGATCTCGTCCAGATCGCGCAACGGGCCGACGACCTCGAGCGGGCGACCGCGTTCTACACGATGCTGCTCGGCAGCCCGCCCACCGCGACGTACGACCCGCCGGGCCTGGTGTTCTTCGACCTCGCCGGCGTACGGCTGCTGATCGAGCGGGGCGCGCCGAGCTCCACGCTGTACCTGCGGGTCGAGGACATCGACGCCGCCGTGGCCCGGGTCCGCCGAGCCGGGGCCGAGGTCGCCTCGGAGCCGCACGTCATCTTCACCCACGCCGACGACACCCTCGGCCCCGGCGGCACCGACGAGTGGCAGGCCTTCGTCCGCGACTCCGAGGGCAACCTCGTGGGCCTGGTCGAGCACCGCGCCCGGTGAGGCCCCAGATCGTCGCCCACCGCGGCGCGAGCTACGAGAACGCCGAGCACACCCTCGGCGCCTACATCGCCGCCCTGAACGCCGGAGCCGACGCCGTCGAGTGCGACGTGCGGCTCACTGCGGACGGGCACCTGGTCTGCGTGCACGACCGCGACCTCCGGCGTACGGCGCGGACCCGCGGGCTGGTCTCCACCATGGAGCTGGCCGAGCTCGACCAGCTCGACTTCGCCTCGTGGAAGAACCCGTGGGCCGACCTCGACGACGAGGCGCCGCTCCGCGACGAGCGCCTGGACCGGGTGCTGACGCTGCGCACGCTGCTCGAGACCGTCGCCGACTACGACCGCCCGGTGGAGATCGCGATCGAGACCAAGCACCCCACCCGGTACGGCGGGCTGGTGGAGCGGCGCCTGGTCGAGCAGCTGCGCCACTTCGGCTGGGAGCGGCCCGGGTCGCCGGTCCGGGTGATGAGCTTCTCCTGGACCGCCCTGCAGCGGACCGAGCGGCTGGCCCCCGGCATCCAGCTGGTGATGCTGCTCGAGCGGGCCCGCAACTGGCCGGCGCTGCGCCGACTGATCGGGGCGGACTGGCTGGTCGGCCCCGGCATCGACGAGCTGATGGACCACCGGTGGCTCGGGCCCCGGATCACCTGCAGCGGCCACGACCTGCACGTCTGGACCGTGAACACCCCGCCCGAGCTGGACCTGTGCCTGGAGCTGGGGGTCGCGGCGGTGATCACCGACCGGCCGGCGTACGTGCGCGACCTGCTCGACCAGCGCGAGGCTGACTCCTAGTCGCGACACGCGGTTGTGACCTCGTGCCGGCGCGCTGGTCTCGACCCGCAGTCTCGGGTCTTGCTCGCTGACCACCGGCAACCGATCCGCTGACGTGGCTCGGGTCTCGACACGGCGGTCGCGGCTTCGTGCCTCAGCCGCGCGCCTCGCTCGACCACCATCAACGGACCCGCTGGCGCGGCTCCGTTAGGGTCGGGCGCATGGCGAAGAAGTCCCGCACCAAGGCCCGCGACCAGCAGCCTGCCGCCGGGGAGGTCGGGCCGCGGCAGCCCTGCCCGTGCGGGTCCGGCAAGCGGTACAAGGCCTGCCACGGCGCGGCGGGCGGGGCGCCGGCGCCGTTCGTCAACCGGCCCTTCGAGGGCCTGCCGTCGGAGTGCGACATCGTCGCGATGCGGGAGCTGGTGCCCTCGGCCACCGCTCCGCTCACCCTGGTCGACGACGTCGACCGGTCCGTGCAGCTGTGCACCCTGCTGCCGATGGCGGCGCCGGCGATGGTGCGCGACAGCGGGGAGATCTGGCTCGGGCTCCAGGTCCAGCACAACTTCGGCGACCCTGCGCGCGACCTCGGTGCGGTGCTGACCAGGGCGCTGAGCGCCGATGCCGGCATCGTCGGACTCACCGACCCTCCGGGCGAGGGCCCGCGCCTGCAGGACCTCGTCACCGGGGACCGGCTGGCGGTGACGGTGCACGACGGGTTCGAGTTCTGGATCGGTGACGTCGCGGAGAGCGAGCGGGCCGGGATGGCCGCCGCGCTCGAGCAGGCCAACACCGCGGCCCTGCCGACGGCCCGACTGACCACGGTCGAGGCGGCGTACTGGACGAACGTCGGCACCAAGGAGCACCTGCGCTGGGTGATGCCGGAGCCCGAGGACCGGCTGCTCGACGCGCTCGCGCGGCTGCACGCCGCGGGGAGGGACGGCCTGGTCGAGGGCTCGCGCTTCGTCGGGATGTTCCGCGCGCACGGGCTGCTCGCGCCGGTGTGGGACCTCCCGCTCGGCACCGGCCCGGAGCCGCTCGAGGAGCCGGCCGAGCGGTTCGCCGCCGACCTCGCGAAGGCTCTCGCCGACACCTCCGACCTGTCCGCCGACGAGCGGGCCGCGCGGTCCGGGCTCGCCAACCGGCAGGTCACCATCAGGTAGAACCTGGCCGCCGCGCGGATCCGGGGGAGGACGGCGGCGTGTGGGAGTTGTCTGACCCGCGGCGGGGACGTAGATTCGCAGCGCTCGGTCGTTGTCGTGTCCCCCGTCGACAACGGCCGAGCCTTTTCATGTGCGCAGGCCCGCTGCGAACGCGCCGGCGTTGCCCGGCAGCAGGTCCAGGTAGAGCCCCGGCTCGATCAGCTCGACCTCGCTGACGACCAGCCGGCCGCCGTGGTGCAGCAGGTCGACCCGGGCGTACGCCGGCGACGCGCCGCACCGCTCGCCGGCCGCGGCGACGGCCCGCTCGGCGAGTGCCGCGGCGTCGGCGTCGAGGGCGACGGGCGTCGTGGTGCCGCCGTACTCCTCGTGGACCCGGACGTCGGCGGGGGGCGCGACCTTGCGCAGCTGGGAGACCGCCCGGCCGGCGAACACGAAGACCGACGCCTCGCCCTCGGTGCGGACCGAGGCCACGAGCGGCTGGACCAGCCAGGGCCCGGCGGTCAGCCCGGAGAGCCGGAGGTCGTCGGTCCGCTCGGCCACCACGACGCCGACGCCGGACGCGCCGACCCGCGGCTTCACGACCACCGCCCCGTGCTCCGCGAGCGCCGCCGTCAGACCGGTCAGGAGACCGTCCGCGGGCACGTCGATGGTGGGCACCACCGGCACGGCGTCGGCGAGGTCGAGCAGGTAGCGCTTGTCGGCGTTCCAGCGCAGCACCTCGGGGGCGTTCACCAGCCGGGTCGTGGCCGCCACCCGGTCGACCCACGCCAGGAACTCGGGCAGTCGGCGGTGGTAGTCCCAGGTGGAGCGGACGACGACGGTGTCCGCGCTCGACCAGTCCACCACCGGATCGGTCCACACCGCCCACTGCGCCTCGATGCCGACGTCGGCGAACGCCCGGCGCAGCAGCTCCCCTCCGTCCTCGCCGCGCGGCACCAGCTCGAAGGTCGCGAGCAGCACCGAGCCCACCGAGCTCACTGGGCTCACGGGGTCGACGGGGTGGGCGGGGTCGGTGGGGTGCACCGGGCCATCCTGGTGCACCGTCACTCGGCGCGGCGCAGTACCCAGGGCTGCAGGCGGGAGTAGCCCTTGACGGAGACCCGCCGCATCCTGCGGAAGGCGTACGGCGTCCCCGCGTCCTCGCCACCGGCCTCTTCGCCGGCCTCTTCGCCAGCAGTGTCCGCGACCGCAGCGCCGGCCGCAGTGCCTCCGGTCGCGGCGATGGCCGCGGCGGCGGCCGCGTCGCCCGCCGTCTCGCCGGTGGGGTCGCCGGTGGGGTCGCCGTCGCCGGTGCGGCCCGAGAGCGCCGCGTAGCAGCCGTCGTCGACCAGTACCGTGCCCGGCCGGGCCACCGAGGTGAGCCGGGCGGCGACGTTGACCGTCGGCCCGAACACGTCACCGAGGCGGCTGACCACGTCGCCGTACGCGATCCCGGCCCGCACCGCCGGGAACGGGTCCGCCTCGTCCGCGCCGCGCGCCGTCAGCCGGAGCGCCGCCTCCGCGGCGTCGACCGGCCGGTCCGCCACGAAGAGGACCTCGTCGCCGATCGTCTTGATGATCCGGCCCCCGTGGTCGACCACGACCCCGGTCGCGGCGTCCTCGAACTGCTCGAGCCAGCCGACCAGCTCGGCCTGGTCGAGGGCCTTGCTGCGCGAGGTGTAGCCGACGATGTCGACGAAGCACACCGCCAGCGGGCTGACCGGGGTGGCCGCGGACTCCACCGCCAGCGCGCGGCCGGTGGCGCTGGCGAGGTGGCGGCGCCACACGTAGCTCTGCAGCGCCTCGACCCGGGGCAGCACCGACTCGGCCAGCTCGGCCAGCCGGCGCTCCGGGTCGGCGTCGGCCACCGCGATGTCGGCGAGCAGGCTGGTCTGCCACTCGGCGAGCCGGGCGTAGCTGCGGCCCCAGGTGCGCACCAGCGCCGCCTGCGAGTCGGGGCCGAGGATGCCGAGCTCGATCAGCTCGCGGGTCAGCCGCAGCGCCTCGACGTCGGCCTCGGTGAACGCGAGGTCGGCCGGCCCGGTGCGGGCGAACCCCAGCAGCCGCCACAGCTGCTCGGCCACCTCGATCGGGACGTCGGCCCGCTCGGCGACCTCGCCGCGGGTCAGGTGGGGGAGCGCCCCGAGGAGCAGCTCCTCGACGGTCTCCTCCGCCCCCGCGAGGGCCGCGGGCCGGTCGGGCGGAGGCTGTTCGGGCGGCAGCTCGGTCAGTTTCGGCCGAACCGTTCCACGGCCACCGCCTCGAGCGCCGACCTGAAGGACGGCATCTCGTCGCAGAGCCGGCGTACCGCGTCGTCGGTGAAGTGGATCAGCTCCAACGGGGTGAGCGCGACGATGGAGGCCGTGCGCAGGGAGCGGTTGACGATCGCGGCCTCGCCGACGATCTCGCCGGCGCCGAGCTGGGCGATCTCCTCGCCGTTGTGGCGCACGGACACGGTGCCGTCGAGGATGAGGTACGCCTTGTCGGCGGGCGTCTGCTCCCAGATCGGGGACCAGCCCTGGGGCAGGTGCACGCGCGTGCCCGCCGCGGCGATGCGCGCGATCTCCTCGGGCGCGAACGCCTCGTAGAACGACTCAGCCATGTATCCGCCTCTCGCGGTCGGTCCTCCCGGGGCGGATCCTTCCCGAGCCTCGCGTCCGTGTAAACGGTGGATGCGGTCCGGTCTTGTCACTGCGGCTCGCGAATCCCCGCGGCCAGTCCCCACGCACCTGACGCATCCGTCGTCCGGTCGCGCTCCCACGAGCAGTTGCGTCAGGTGCGCGGGGAACGACGCCCCCCGGCGGCAGGAAATGCCCGCGGTTGGTGACCAAACGACAACAGGGTCGGACCCGCGGCAGGCCCGGCGAGGCCAGCCCCTACCCCACCGGCAGCGGCTCGCGGACGATTGGGCAGCTCATGCAGCGCGGCCCGCCGCGGCCCGAGCCGAGCTCGGAGCCGGCGATCCGGACCACCTCGATGCCGGCCTCCTCGAGGCGGTCGTTGGTCTCGTCGTTGCGCTCGTAGGCGACGGCCACCCGCGGCGCGAGCGCCAGGGTGTTGTTGCCGTCGTCCCACTGCTCGCGCTCGGCGGTGACCGGGTCGAGGCCGGTGTCGATCTGGTGCAGGGTGTCGATCCCCATCGCCTTGGCGGCCGCGACGAGGAACGGCTCGGGGCCGGCGACCGCGAGCACCAGGTCGCGGTCGTCGTCGGCGCGCTCGGCGAGGGTGACGGCGTACGCCTGCAGGGAGTCGGCGATGTTGGGGTACATCACGATCTTGTCGACGTCGACCATCGTGCACACCGTGTCGAGATGCATGGTCGCGCGCTCCTGGGCGATGGGTACGGCGAGCACCGTGTGCGCGAGGTCCGCGTGGAAGACCTGGCGGGCGAACCGCTCCGCGCCGGCCGGCGTGGTCCGCTCGCCGACGCCGACCGCGATCACGCCGGGCGCGAGGAGCAGCACGTCGCCGCCCTCGACGTGCTCGTGGTGCCAGCCGTGGATCTTGCGGGTGCCGCGGAACCGCGGGTGCTCGGTGTAGATGAGCTCGGTGAGCTGGGTCTCCCGGGCGCGGGCCGGCATCGCCAGCGAGGTCACCGCGACCCGGTCGCGGACCCAGACCGAGGAGTCGCGGGTGAACAGCAGGTTGGGCAGCGGGTCGATGAGGAAGTCGTCGCGCGCCAGCAGGGAGGTCACCAGGCCCAGGCCGCCGCGGACCTCGTCGTTACGGATACCAGCGGTCAGGTACGCGGTCAGCTCCGCGGGGCCCGCGTCGTGCAGGAGACCGTTGAGGTAGCCGCGCATGGTGTCGCCCAGGTGCAGGCCCGCCAGCGCCGTCGTGATCGCGTGGTCGCGGGCGGCCTCGCTCGCGAACGTCTCGGTCAGCAGGTCGGTGAGGTAGAGCACCTCCACGTCCCGGGCCCGCAGCGCCTCGGCGAACGCGTCGTGCTCCTCCTGGGCCCGGCTCACCCACGGGATGCCGTCGAACAGCAGCCGGTCGTTGTTGCGGGGGGTCAGTCGCTTCAGCTCGTTGCCGGGCCGGTGCAGCATCACCGTCTGGAGCGTGCCGACCTCGCTGTCGGCGCCGTGGGGAGAAGCCATGCTGAGACTCTAGTGAGTTCAGGTGAGGAGCTCGTAGGCAGTGAAGGCCGCCAGCGTCAGGCAGACCGCCGCGCCGACGTAGTGCAGCACGTGCAGGGACACGAAGCGCTGGAGCTGGCGCCCGGCCAGCACGGCCAGGCCACTGACGACCAGCAGCGCGCCGAGGGCGCCGGCGAACACCGAGAACGGCTGCTCGTACTTGGCCACCAGCGAGATCGTGAGCAGCTGCGACAGGTCGCCCCACTCGGCGGCGAAGAGCACCACGAAGCTGGCGACCACCGCCCGCAGGCCGTGCACGTCGCGGTCGGTCGGCGGGGTCTCCTCGGCTGCGGCCTGCTGGTGTCCACGGCCCTCCCGGATCAGGATCACCGCCCCGGCCAGGAACATCAGGCCGGCGCCGGTGCGGACCGCGTCGTCGGGCAGGAACGAGACCGCATGGCCGAGCAGGACCGCCACCGTCGTCTGGACGGCGAACGCGAGGCCGACGCCGAGCCAGACCAGGATCGGGCGATAGCGGGTGGCCAGCACCAGCGTCGCGAGGAACGTCTTGTCGGGGAGCTCGACCACGAAGATGGCGAGGAAGGTCAGGCCGATGACGACCGGGTCCATCAGATCTCGTTTCGCTGGGTGAGGAAGGCGCGGCCGCGGGCGGCGGCCTCCGCGAGGACGTCGACGACCGGACGGCCGAGGGCGGCCGCGGCGCGCGCCACGTCGTCGTACTCCGGCTGGGCGTTGACCACGGCGCCGTCGTGGCGGGCCAGCTTGACCGCGACCGACTGCCCGGCGACGTCGACGGCGACGATCTCGCGCTCCAGCGCATGCTTGGCCAGCGGCTGCTCGCGCAGTCCGATCGTCGAGGTCTGCCGGAAGATCGCGGCCCGGACGGCAGGCGCCCGCCCCGTGTCGACGAGCGCGCTGAGCGTGTGCGCCGGGCGGCCCTTCTTCATCAGGATCGGCGTCAGCCACGCGTCCGAGGCGCCGGCCTCGAGGAGCGCCGCGATCACCGCCGGCCAGACCCGCGGGTCGAGGTCGTCGACGTTGCACTCCAGCAGCAGCGGCTGCTCGGTGGTCGAGGGGCGAGCGGGTCGCGCCTCGAGTCCGGCGCCGACGAACAGGCGCAGGACGTTCGGATGGCCCTCGGGGTCGCGGCCGCCGGCCCCGACGCCGATGGTGTCGACCGACATCGCCGGCTGCGGGCCGTATGCCGTCGCCAGCGTGGTCAGCAGCGCCGCGCCGGTCGGCGTGCAGGCCTCCGTGGTCGCGGCGCCGGCGTACGACGACACCCCGCGCAGCAGCTCGGCCACGGCGGGCGGCGGCACCGGCAGCGTGCCGTGCTCGGTGCGGACCGAGCCGGACCCGACGGCGACCGGGGAGACGGTCACCGCGGTGGCGCCGAGGTGGACGAAGCCGGCGGCGACCCCGGTGACGTCGGCGATCGCGTCCAGGCCGCCGACCTCGTGGAAGTGCACCTCGTCGGGGCTGGTGCCGTGCACGGCCGCCTCGGCGGTCGCGAGCCGCGCGAACGCGCGCAGCGCCAGGTCGCGGACGGCGTCGTCCAGGGCGGCTTTCTCCAGCAGCGCGCGTACGTCGCGCCAGGTGCGGTGCTGCGCCCGGTCGGCGACGTCCACGTGGCAGCGGGTCGCGGCCAGGCCGCCGCGACGGACGTCCTCGACGCGCAGCGTCACCGGCTCGGGCGCGACCGCGTCGACGGCGGCCTGCAGCACGGCGACCGGCACGCCCACGCCCACCAGGGCCCCCAGCAGCATGTCGCCGCTGGCCCCCGCGGAGGCGTCGACCCAGGCCGTCGTCACCGGGCGCTCCGGCGGGCGACGCGCGCCGCGTGCACGCCGGCGCCGTACCCGTTGTCGATGTTGACCACCGTGATCCCGGGCGCGCAGGAGTTGAGCATCGCGAGCAGCGCGGCGACGCCGCCGAGGGAGGCGCCGTAGCCGACGCTGGTCGGCACCGCGACGAGAGGTACGCCGGTGAGCCCGCCGACCACGGAGGGCAGGGCGCCCTCCATGCCGGCGACGACGACGAGGCAGTCCGCGGCGTCCAGGCGCTCGCGCACGCCGAGCAGCCGGTGCAGGCCGGCGACGCCGACGTCGGTGATCAGGTCGACCGCGGACCCGTGCACCCGCACCGTCAGCGCGGCCTCGGCCGCGACCGGCGCGTCGGACGTGCCGGCCGCCACCACGGCCACCGTGCCGTGGGTCTCGGGCAGCGGCCCGACGGTGACGGCGCGCGCGACCAGGTCGACGGTCGCCTCGGGCAGCGCCCGCGCGACGACGTCGAGGGCGTCGGCCGCGACCCGGGTGGCGAGTACGGCGCGCTCGGGGTGCTTCTCGTGCAGGGCGCGCAGGATCGCGACCACCTGGTCGGGCGTCTTGCCGGCGCCGTACACGACCTCGGGATCGCCCGTGCGGTGGGCGCGGTCGATGTCGACGCGCGCGAAGCCGAGGTCGGTCGTGCGCGGGTCCGCGGGCTGGTCCACGAGGGCGAACCTACTCGTTGACCTGCAGAGCACTCCTCGCCGCCGCCGGTTTCCCCGGGTACCCGGGGAAGTTGTCACTTGTGGGCCGAAACTTCGGCCGAGAAGTGCAGGCATTGCCCGACCGGTCCAGGCCGGCGGGTCGGCTAGGCGGACGAGACCTCGGCGCGGAACGGGTCGGCCGGGTAGACGCCGAGGACCTTGATGTCGGTGGTGAAGAACGCCAGCTCCTCCAGCGCGCGCTTGACCGCGAGGTCGTCGGGGTGCCCGTCGACCTCGGCGAGGAACTGGGTCGCGGTGAACTCTCCGCCGACCATGTAGCTCTCCAGCTTGGTCATGTTCACGCCGTTGGTCGCGAAGCCGCCGAGGGCCTTGTAGAGCGCGGCGGGCAGGTTGCGGACGTTGAAGATGAAGCTGGTGACCACCGGACCGTTGCCAGCCGGTGCCTGCACCAGGTCGGGGGAGAGCACCACGAACCGGGTGGTGTTGTGCTCCTCGTCCTCGACGTCCGTGGCCAGCACCTCCAGGCCGTAGATCTCCGCGGCCAACGGCGGGGAGATCGCGGCCAGGGTCGGGTCGCCCAGCTCGGCGACCTCGCGGGCGGCGCCCGCGGTGTCGCCCGCGATCACCGGCGTCAGGCCGTGCTCGCGGATCACCTTGCGGCACTGGCCCAGCGCGTGCACGTGGCTGTGCACGGTCGTGATCGTCTCCAGGGAGGAGCCCGGCACCCCGAGCAGGTGGAAGCGGATCCGCAGGAAGTGCTCGGCGATGATGTGGAGGCCCGAGCCGGGGAGGAAGTGGTGGATGTCGGCGACCCGGCCGGCGATCGAGTTGTCGATCGGGATCATCGCGAGATCGGCGATCGGTGCGGCCCCCGGGCCGCCCTCGACGGCGGCGAAGACGTCCTCGAACGACGCGCAGGGCACCGCCTCCCAGTCGGGGTAGTGCTGCTTGCAGACCTGGTGGGAGTTGGAGCCGGGCTCCCCCTGGTAGGCGATGCGTCGGGTCACGGCGCTCATCGTCCCACGCACCGGCCGACCGCCCGGGTGGGGTGTCCGCCGTCGATGCGTCCGCCCGTCGCGTCGGCCCCCGCGGCGCGCCAGGCCGGATCCGGTGGCCGGCCGGCGGAGGGGGCGCGACATAGTCTCGGGCCCGTGGAGATCCTGGCCGTGCTCGTCGCCGTCGTCGCGCTGCTGGTCGCCCTCGTGGTCGGTGCGGTGACCCTGCGCCGGACTGCGCCCGGCCGGGGCGAGGGAGTCGACGCCCTGCCCGAGGACGTGCACGGCCTGCGCCGGGAGGTGGCGGCGCTGCGGGCCGAGGCCGCGGCCGCACTGCGCCACCTCGCGGTGGTGCGCTACGACGCGTTCGGTGACATGGGTGGCCACCTGTCCTGGTCGCTGGCGCTCCTCGACGACAGCGGCGACGGCGTGGTGCTCACCTCGATCCACGGCCGCAGCGACGCCCGGACCTACGCCAAGAGCATCCGTGGGTGGCGCTGCGACCAGCAGCTCTCGCCCGAGGAGCTGGAGGCGGTCGAGAACGCCCGCCCCCGGGGCTGAGCGGCGCCTATGCTCCGGCCATGAACCCGCTGCGGTGGCTGGCACTGCGCCTGGGGGCACAGCCCTGGCTGCCGCGGTTCGACCGCGTGATCGTCGGTCTCGACCTGACGATCCAGCGCCTCACCCGCGGCCGGCTGGACCTGCTCACCTTCGCGGGACTGCCCGAGCTGCTGCTCCAGGTCCCGGGGCGGCGTACCGGCGTGCTGCGGTCGACGCCGCTGCTGTGTGTCCCGCAGGGCGACGGCTGGCTGGTCGCAGGCTCCAACTGGGGCGCCCCGACGCCGCCCGCCTGGGTCGCCAACCTGCTGGCGGCCGAGGAGCCGCTGGTCACCTTCCGGGGCCACACGGTCGCCGCCGACGCCCGGCTGCTGGCCGGCCCCGAGCGCGACGAGGCCTGGGCGGCGATGCTGCGGACCTGGCCGAACTACGCCACGTACGCCGCACGGACCGGCCGCGAGCTCCCGGTCGTCCGGCTCACGCCGCGCTGACCTACCGATCGCCGGGCCGGCGCGTCCTGCTCACCGGGAACTGTCGAGTCGGCGCGAAGTGCCCGCACCGTTCGCAGACTCGGTGGACAGAGCGGGCAAGATGCGCCGACTCGAGCCCCCTGGGCGGGCAAGATGCGCCGACTCGAGCCTCCTGGGCGGGCAAGATGCGCCGACTCGAGCCTCCTGTGCGGGCAAGACGCGCCGACTCGAGCCTCCTGGGCGGGCAAGATGTGCGCCGACTCGAGCTCCCTGGGCGGGCAAGATGCGCCGACTCGAGCCTCCTGGGCGGGCAAGATGCGCCGACTCGCGGTCTAGCGCGGGACGCGGACCAGCAGCCGGCCGTGGACGCAGGTCATCCGGAGCTCGCGGCCCGGGCCGATCGAGTCGCCGTCCAGCTGGCGGGGGGTGTCGGTGGCGGCGCGCACGACCACGGTGTGGCCGGTCATCCGGTTGATCAGGTCGTCGGTGCGCGGCCGCTTGGCCAGCACCCGGTAGGCCAGCGGGATCCAGGACAGGAACCGGTTCGGGTGCAGCAGCACCACGTCGAGGACGCCGTCGTCGATCGCGGCGTCCGGCAGCAGCGGCATCCCGGCCTGGAGGAAGCCGACGTTGCCGACCACGACGGTGCGGGCCCGGTGCCTGGTGAACGGTCCGTCGTCGACCGAGACCTCGACCCGGACGGCGGGGAACATCAGCGACTTGAGCGCGGAGAGCACGTAGGCCAGCCAGCCGACCCGCTTCTTGATGTCCTCGTTGACGCCCTCCATGATCGCGGCGTCGAAGCCCATCCCGGCCATCACCATGAAGTGGGTGTCCTCGAAGCCGTCGCCGGAGACCTCCACGAGATCGATCGCGCGGTCCTGGCCGGTGAGGGCGACGTCGATCGCCGCGCGCAGGTAGAGCGGGATGTCGAGGTTGCGCGCCAGCAGGTTCCCGGTGCCGGCGGGGATGATCCCCACCGGGATGCCGGTGCCGGCCAGCTCGGCGCAGACCTCGCGCACGGTGCCGTCGCCGCCGCACACCAGCACCAGGTCGGTGCCCGCGACGGCGGCGGCCTCGGCCATCCCGGTGCCGGGGTCCTCGATGGTCGTGTAGTGCCAGCTCGGCGCGGACCAGCCGGCCTCGGCGGCCATCGCGTTGACCAGCGCCTCGAACTGGCCGACGTCCTCCACCTTGATCGGGTTGAGGATCACCGCCAGCCGGTGCTCGGACCCGAAGACCTCCGCCAGCGGCTCGACGCTCGCGGCGTGGCTGCGGGGGAGCGGGCTCTGGATCACCACTCCCAGCAGCACGACGATCGCGCCGAGCAGCGCGCCGCCGACCACGTCGCTCGGGTAGTGGCGGCCGAGCAGCACCCGGTCGAGGCAGACGACCACGACGAGCACCGCGAGCACGGCGTACGCCGCGTGCCGGGCGCTGCGCCGCCGGACGAGCATCATCACCAGCACGGCGGCCACGCCCGCCAGCGCGACGATCGAGGAGGAGTGGCCGCTGGGGTAGGCGTTGCTGTGCAGCAGGTTCTCGGTGTTCTGCCAGTCCGGGCGGTGCCGCCCGAACACGCCCTTGAGCAGCGTGGTGGCGATCTTGGTGACCGCCAGCACGCCGACGGCGTACACCGCGGCCCGGCGGTGGTGCCGGACGAACAGGAGTACGGCGAGCACGCCGACGATGACCCAGGTGCCGATCGCGCCGAAGCCGATCTCGATCCACCGCAGCGGGATCCGCAGCCAGCGCTCGTCGACCGCCCACTGCTCGACACCCCGGCCGCGGTCGTCGATCGACGTCACCGGGCCCCAGCCGGTCTGCACGGCGGTCGTGACCAGGACGAACAGGACGAGGAGCGCCGCCGTCCAGGTGAGCAGGGTGGTGCGGGGGCGGTCGAGCACGGGCCCGAGTTTTCCATGCCGGGCGCCCGGGGAGGAATCGGTGCGGCTCGCGGTGTGCGGCCCGGATAGCCTTGCGACATGACCTCACCCCACGAAGTCACTCGCTGCGCTCCCGACTCCGCGGGGACCCCGAGATGATCGACCCGCGCGTCCTCCGAGACGAGCCCGACCGCGTGCGCGCCGCCCAGGCCAAGCGCGGTCTGTCCGACGAGGTCGTGGACCGGGCGCTCGCCGCGGACGGTGAGCGCCGCCGCGCGATCGCCGCGTTCGAGGCCAAGCGTGCCGAGCAGAAGCAGCTCGGCAGGCTGATCCCGCAGGCGAGCGGCGAGGAGAAGCAGGCACTGCTGGTGCAGACCAAGACCCTCGCGGCCGAGGTCAAGGAGGCCGAGGCAGTCCAGGGCGCGGCCGAGGAGACCTGGCAGGCCGCGCTGATGGGCATCCCCAACATCGCCGCCGAGGAGGCGCCCGCCGGGGGCGAGGACGACTACGTCGTGCTCGAGGAGATCGGCACGCCGCGCGACTTCGCGGCCGACGGGTTCGAGCCGCGCGACCACATCGAGCTGGGCCGGCTGCTCGGCGCGATCGACCTCGACCGGGGCGCCAAGGTGTCCGGGTCGCGCTTCTACTTCCTCACCGGTGCCGGCGCCGAGCTCGAGCTGGCGCTGGTCAACCTGGCGATGCAGCAGGCCCGCGAGGCGGGCTTCACGCCGGTCATCGCGCCGTCGATGGTCAAGCCGCGCGCGATGGACGGCACCGGGTTCCTCGGCCAGGCCGCCGACGACGTCTACCGGATCGAGGGCCAGGACATGTACCTCGTCGGGACCTCCGAGGTCCCGATGGCGGCCTACCACTCCGACGAGATCCTCGATGGCGCCGCGCTGCCGCTGCGCTACGCGGCGTTCAGCCCGTGCTTCCGCAAGGAGGCCGGCTCGCACGGCAAGGACACCAAGGGCATCATCCGGGTGCACTGGTTCGACAAGGTCGAGATGTTCGTCTACACCACGACCGAGGAGTCGTACGCCGAGCACCAGCGGCTGCTCGCGTGGGAGAAGGAGTTCCTCGAGAAGCTCGAGCTGGCCTACCGCGTGATCGACGTGGCCGCCGGCGACCTGGGCCTCTCGGCGCAGCGGAAGTTCGACTGCGAGGCGTGGATCCCCACCCAGGGCCGCTACCGCGAGCTCACCTCGACGTCGAACTGCACCGAGTTCCAAACCCGGCGCCTCGACACCCGGGGCCGGTTCGGGTCGGAGATCAAGCCGATCTCGACGCTCAACGGGACGCTCTGCGCGATCACCCGCACGATCGTCGCCGTACTCGAGACCCACCAGCAGGCCGACGGCTCGGTGCGCGTGCCGAAGGCGCTCCAGCCGTGGCTCGGCCGCGACGTCCTGGAGCCGGTCACCACGTGAGCGCGCCTGCGGACGGCTGGCGGCCCCGCCTGGTCGCCCTGGACATCGACGGCACCATCTTGAAGTGGGTTGAGGGCTCGGGCACCACCCGCGAGGAGATCTCCCCCGCGGTCAAGGCGTCGGTGCGCCGCGCCCTGGACGCCGGAGCCCACGTGGTGCTGGCGAGCGGTCGCTCGCCGCACGGCATGACCAACGTGGCCGACCTGCTCGAGCTGCAGGGCGCCGACCGCGACCGGCTGTGGGTGGTGGCGTCCAACGGCGCCGTGGTGTTCCGCTACCCGCCCCTCGAGGTCGTGCACGAGGAGACCTTCGACGCCCGGCCCGCGGTCGAGGCGATCCTCGACCGGCACCCGACGGCGCTGGTCGCGGTCGAGGAGCGCGGCGTCGGCTACCGGGTCAACTCGCACTTCCCCGACGGCGAGCTCTCCGGCGACATGATCGTCACCGGGATCGACGAGCTGCTGGCCATCGAGGTCAGCCGGGTCATCATCCGCGACCCCGAGTCGACCGCCGACGAGTTCGTGGCCCTCGCCGCGGGGCTCGGGCTGCAGGGCACCAACTACGTCGTCGGCTGGACCGCGTGGCTCGACCTCGCCCCGGTCGGCGTCTCCAAGGCGTCCGGGCTGGAGTACGTCGCCAAGGAGCTCGGCGTCTCCTCCGACGAGACGCTCGCAATCGGTGACGGCCGCAACGACCTCGAGATGTTCGAGTGGGCCCACCGCGGGGTGGCGATGGGCCAGGCCATCGAGGACGTGCTGGCCGCCGCCGACGACGTCACGGGCACCGTCTACGACGACGGCGTCGCCACCGAGCTCGACCAGTGGTTCGGCGACGGGCGCAGCACGCCCTCCTCGACCCAGGGGCTCGGGGACGGGCGCTCCTGATGCTGCCCGAGGTCGTCACCAGCGAGCGGCTCCGGCTGCCGCTGTGGACGCCGCAGGACGCCGCCGACATCCGCGCGGGCCGACACCGGGACGGCTGGCACCGCGACTACCCGCGGCGCGACGACCGGGACGCCGCGACGATCTACCGGCCCGACGACCCGTGGGCGCCGCGCCACGTGGTGCGGGGCGAGACCGCGCTGGGGTCGATCGGCTTCTTCGGGCCGCCGCAGCCGGCCGGCGACGGGGTCCCCGAGGCCGAGGTCGGCTTCGGCCTCGTGGCGGAGGCCCGCGGCTGGGGGTTCGCGACCGAGGCGCTGCGCGCCCTGCTCGCCGAGACCGACCGCGTGGGCGTCCGGGTCCGCGCCAGCGTCGACCCCGCGAACACCGCGAGCGTCCGGGTGCTCGCGAAGTGCGGCTTCACCGAGCTGCGCGGCAGCAACGAGGACGGCGAGCTCGTGATGGCGAGGCCGCTGCCGACCGGTGGCTGAGGTGCGGGCGGTGCGAGCCTCGAGACCACCGCGCCTGGTCGCCACCGACCTCGACGGCACCCTGGTCCGCTCCGACGGCACGGTCTCGCAGTACACCCGCCAGGTCCTCGCCGCCGTCGAGGCGACCGGCACGGTCGTGGTGTTCGTGACCGGCCGGCCGCTGCGCTGGGCCGAGGAGGTGTTCGACTACGTCGGCGAGCACGGCCTCGCGGTCGTCGCCAACGGCGCCCTCGTCTGGGACGTCGGCCGCCACGACGTGCACCTGCTCCGCCCGATCGACCCGCGGCTCGGGCTCGAGGCGTGCGAGCTGCTGCGTGCCGCCCTGCCCGGTACGACGTTCGCGGTCGAGACCGTGGACGGCATCGGCCTGGAGCCCGCCTTCCTCGAGCGGCACCCGCTGCCGGACGACGCCCGGCGGGCACCGCTCGCCGAGCTGTTCGACCGGCCGGCGGTCAAGCTGCTCGCCCGCCACGAGGAGCTGGCGCCGCAGGAGTTCTGGGACCTCGCCGAGGAGGCGCTCGGCGGCCGGCTGGTGATCACCTGGTCCTCCGCGAGCTCGCTGCTCGAGATCAGTGCCCCCGGGGTGACCAAGGCGTCCACGCTCGCGCTGCTGTGCGCGGACCTCGGGGTCGAGGCGGATGAGGTGATCGCCTTCGGGGACATGCCGAACGACCTGCCGATGCTCGCCTGGGCCGGCACGTCGTACGCCATGGCCGACGCCCACCCCACCGTCACCGCAGCCGCCGACCACGTCGCGCCCGGGCACGACGAGGACGGCGTGGCCCGGGTCCTGGCTGGTGTCTTCGACCTGTGATCTGTTGAGATGGTCGCCGTGTCCCCGACCCGTCTGCCCCGAGTCCTGCTGGCCGCGCTGCTGCTGGCCGGCGGCGGGGTCGTGGCGACCGGTGCCACGGCTGCGCCCGCCCTGGCCTGCCCGGCGTCGCGGACCGGCCTGGGCCAGCAGGCCATGCAGGCCGACGACGTCTTCGCCGGCTCGGTCGAGGAGCGGGCCGAGCAGGGCCGGACGGTGGTCTACACGGTCCGCATCGACCGGCTCTACAAGGGCGACCTCGACGGCACCGAGGCGACGGTCACGAGCCCGGCCCGGTCGCGAGCCTGCGGGCTGCCGGACCTGAGCACCGGCACCGACTACGTGTTCTTCACGCAGGGCGCCGACCTCGAGACCACCAGCACCGCGGGGACGGCGCCCGCGACCGACGCCCTGGTCCGTCGCGTGGAGCGGCTGCTCGGCGAGGGCCGTCCGGCCACGCCGCCCGAGCCGCCGGAGGCCACGTTCACGGTGGTCGGCGAGCAGCCCACCAGCTTCGAGCGGGTCGCCGCGCCCGGGGCCGCGCTCGTCATCGCGGGTGTGCTCGGTCTGCTGCTCGTCGCCGGCCTGGGCCGCCGTCGGGCCTAGCGATCCGGGCGCTTGCGGGTTCCGGCCGCCAGGTGCGAGCCGGACGACCACCTGCTGGGACGGACTAGAGGTACATGCCGCCCGAGTCGCCCGGGCGCGGAGCCTGCCCGTCGGCGGTGGGTTGGCCGGGGGCAGGGGTCATCCCCTGGGGGAGCGCCCGGCGGATCTGCTCGAACTGGGCGCGCGCGGCCATCTGCTGGGCGTAGATCGCGGTCTGGATGCCGTGGAAGAGGCCCTCGAGCCAGCCGACCAGCTGGGCCTGCGCGATCCGCAGCTCCCCGTCGGAGGGGACCGTGTCCTCGGTGAACGGCAGCGTCAGCCGGTCCAGCTCCTCGACCAGCTCCGGCGCGAGCCCGGCCTCGAGCTCCTTGATCGAGGCCTGGTGGATCTCCTTGAGCCGGTTGCGGCTCGCCTCGTCGAGGGGCGCGGCCTTCACCTCCTCGAGCAGCTGGCGGATCATGCTGCCGATCCGCATCACCTTCGCCGGCTGCTCGACCAGGTCGGTGAGGGCCCGCTCGTCGTCCTCGTCGCCGCCCTCGCCGCCCTCGCCGCGGTCGAGCGCGGACGCCGGGACGGAGCCCATCGGCTGGCCGTCGGGGCCGATGATCACGACCTGCTGCTCCTGCTCGTCCTGTCCGGGCTGCTCGCTCATGGGACCACCGTATCCACCCGGTGCGCGCTTCACCCGGGGTCGGCCTCGGGCCGGACGGTGAGCAGGATCTTCCCGCTGTGCTCGCCCGACTCCATCAGGGCGTGCGCGGCAGCGACCTCGGCGATCGGCCGGGTGCCGTGCACCACCGGCCGGACCAGGCCCTCGGCCACCAGCGGCCACACGTGCTCGACGACCGCGGCGCAGATCGCCGACTTCTCCTCGGTGGGCCGGGCCCGCAGCGTGGTGGCGATGATCGCGGCGCGCTTGCGCAGCAGCTTGTTGATGTCCAGCTCGGCCCGGGTGCCGCCCTGCATCCCGATGATCACCAGCCGGCCCTCGGTGGCGAGCGCGTCCAGGTTGCGGTCCAGGTACTTCGCCCCCATGTTGTCGAGGATCACGTCCACGCCCCGCCCCTCGGTCGCGGCCCGGGCCTCCTCGACGAAGTCCTGGTCGCGGTAGTCGATCGTGACGTCGGCGCCGAGGGCCGCGCACGCGGCGCGCTTCTCGGCGGTGCCGGCCGTGGTGAGGACCCGGGCGCCGAGCCGGTGCGCGAGCTGGATCGCGAAGGTCCCGATGCCGCCGGCGCCGCCGTGCACCAGGATCGTCTCGCCGGGCGTGAGGCCGGCGACCATGAACACGTTCGACCACACGGTGCACGCCACCTCCGGCAGCGCGGCGGCGGTGACCAGGTCGACGCCCTCGGGCACCGGCATCAGCTGCCCGGCCGGTACGGCGACCAGCTCGGCGTACCCGCCCCCGGCGAGCAGCGCGCACGCCCGGTCGCCGACCGTCCAGCCCTCGACCCCCTCGCCGACGGCGGCGACGGTCCCGCTGCACTCCATGCCGATCACGTCGGAGGCGCCCGGCGGCGGCGGGTAGAAGCCCTGCCGCTGCAGCAGGTCCGCGCGGTTGAGGCCGGCGGCCGCGACCGCGAGCACGACCTCGCCGGGGCCCGGCTCGGGGTCGGGGAGCTCGGCGACGGACAGGACCTCGGGGCCGCCGGCCCCGCTGGCGATCACGGCACGCATGGGGTCAGCCTAGGAGTCGGCTGCGCAGGCCGGCGTCAGTCCTCCCGGTCGTCGCCGGCGTCCCCGTCGTCCGCGGCGCTCTCGTCGTCGAAGACGTCCCCGGTGTGGTCCACGACGCTGTCGTCCGGGACCGGGTCGTTGATGTCGTCGGGGTCGGGCGCGTTCGCCGGACGGTCCCAGCCGTCGGCGAGGGCCTGTGCCTTGGCGGCGAGGGCCTCCACGGCGTCGGGGTCGGCGTCCTGCGACCCGGCGGCGAACCCGAGGAGGAACGTCGTGATCGGCGCCGCCGGTCGCGCGACGTTGTGGGCGGCGGCCCGGGCCAGGTCGAGGATCAGCGCCTCGTCCAGCTCGGTGTCCACATCGAGCACGTCGCTCAGCTCGTCGATCCAGTCGTGGAGGTTCACAGGGGCCAGATTTCCGGTAACCCGGCCGGCTCGCAACCCCTCGTCAGCAGCGTCACAGGTCGCGCAGGTCGGTCCACGTGTCGACGTCGCGTCCCTCGTCGCCCTCGGGGGGCACGTCGACGAGGTCCAGACCGCTCAGCAGCCGGCGCAGGGCCATGCCGTGCTGGCCCTCGTAGTCGGGTCGCACCTGGTCGAGACGGGCGGCGTCGAGGACCCCGGCGAGCTGACGGTACCCGTCCTGGTCGGTCAGGAACGCCCCGTCGCGCCCGACCGCGGCCTCGTGCAGCCGCCGGAACGTCCACGAGGTCACCCGGGGCATGTCCACCGCGAGCACGCCGAGCGTCCGGGGCGTGCGGACCAGGGCGTCGCGGCCGGTGAGCAGCCCGGCGACCGGGCCGCCGTACCGCGGGCTCTCGCGGGTGAACGTCACCGGCCGGGTGGTCGGCACCGGGTCGCCGACGACCACGACCTCCGAGGCGTCCAGGAGCGCCTCGATCGCGTGCTCGAGGAGGGTCCGGCCGCGGTACTCGACCGACGCCTTGTCCGCGCCGTCCAGGCGCTCGGCACGGCCGCCGGCGAGGACGATCGCGCAGAAGCCCGTGGTGCCCGGGGGGAGGACCATGCGGTCAGTCTTCCACCGGTGGCACCCTGGGTGCGTGCCCCCCGTCGCCCCCGCACCCCGCCTGCGGATCACCCTTGTCCAGCACGCCTCCGGCCTCGAGCCCGAGGCGAACCGCCGGCTGCTGGCCGAGCTCGCTCCGGCCGGCTCCGACCTCGTGGTGTTCCCCGAGGCGTTCGCCCGCGACTTCGGGGAGGCGGGCTCGGACGTGAGCGCGTACGCCGAGCCGCTCGACGGGCCGTTCGCGGTCGAGGTGGCGCGGGTGGCCGCCGAGCGCGGGACCACGGTCGTGGCCGGGATGTTCGAGGCCGGCGACGACCCGGCCCGGCCGTTCAACACCCTGGTGCTGCGCGGCGCCGCGGACGCGTCGTACCGCAAGGTGCACCTCTACGACTCCTTCGGCTACCGCGAGTCCGACCGGCTCAGCGCGGGACCGACGGGGCCGGCGGTGGTGGTCGGGATCGGCGGGGTCCGAGTGGGCCTGATGACCTGCTACGACCTGCGCTTCCCCGAGATGGCCCGGGCGCTGGTCGATGGCGGGGCGCAGCTGCTCGTCGTGCCGTCGGCCTGGGTCGCCGGGCCGCGCAAGGTCGACCACTGGCGCACCCTGGTGCGCGCCCGGGCGATCGAGAACACCGTGTTCGTCGCCGCCGCGGGCCAGCCCGGACCGCGCTACGCGGGGCACTCGATGGTGGTCGACCCGCTCGGCGACGTGCTGGCGGAGGCCGGCGAGGACGCGGCGGTCCTGACCGCGACGGTCGACCTCGAGGAGCTCGCGGCCGCCCGCCGGACCAACCCGTCCCTGGCGAACCGGCGTCTGTAACCTCACCTCTCGTGTCCAGGTCCGCCCCGCGTCGTCGAGCCGAGCGGCCGCCGTCGCGCCGGACGCGGGCCGCGACCGGGCTGCGCACCCGTGCCGAGCGGGTCGCCAGCTCGTGGGTCCCGGTCGTCGTGTGGGTGCTGGTCGTGCTCGCCGGGCTGGGGGCGCTCGTGTCCTGCCTGGCCGAGGTCGGCCCCGGCTGGCTGTGCGGCTACGGGTCGGTCGCCGTGGTGACGGCGTACGCCTGGGCGCTCGCGGCGCGCACCGGCGGCCGTCCGGTCGTGGTCGGGCTGCTGGCCCTGGTCCTCGGGGTGGTCGTGGTCGTCAGCGACGACGACTCGCTGCGCACCGGCGCGGCCGTGCTGACCTGTGCGGTCTCGGCGGTGCTGGCCGTGATGGCGACGGTGCCGGCGGTCCGCTTCGTGCACGTGGTGCGCGAGGTGTCGCTCGCCGTCGTCGTCGCCGCGATCGGCGCCCTGGCGACCGTCGGGTTCGAGCCGGTGGTCACCGTGGAGCGGTTCGAGTACGCCACCCTGTCGCTGTCCTTCTTCGGCGCCCTGGTGATCGTCTACCGGCTCGGCGCCGGCCTGCACGGGCTGGGCCGGCGCGGCGTGGTGACGGTGCTGATGGGCAGCGTCCTGCTCGCGGTGACCTTGGCGTACGCCGAGCTCCTGCGCCGCTACGGCACCCCGGGCCTGGTCGACAGCCTGCTCGGCGTCGTCGACTGGAGCCGCGACCACCTCGGCGCGTTCCCCCGGCCGCTCGAGGCGCTGCTCGGCGTCCCGGCGCTCGCCTGGGGCACCCACATGCGGGCCCGGCGACGGCAGGGCTGGTGGGTCTGCGCGTTCGGGGTGGCGGCGACGCTGCCGGTCGCGGTGGCGCTGGTGAACCCGCGGATCACGCTCCTGGAGAGCGGGCTCTCGGCGGTGTACGGCGTGGTCGTCGGCCTGGTGCTCGGCTTCGTCGTGATCCGGCTCGACCTGGCCCTCACCGGCCCGCGCGGCGGCGGGGGCCGTCGCGGCCGGCGCGCCGAGGAGGCGACCGCGCTGCGCCCCGAACCGAGCCGCACCCGGGCGCTGCGGTGAGCCTACGGGCGAGTAACGACTAGGTTCACGATCATGGCGCGTGAGCAGGTGACCGAGGTCGTGGCGGAGATGGTGGCCAACGTGCTGAGCGTTGCCGTGGCTCCAGGCGATCCGGTCGCGGCGGGGGACACGGTCGTGCTGCTGGAGTCGATGAAGATGGAGATCCCGGTCCTCATCGAGGCGTCCGGCACCGTGCGTGCGGTGAAGGTCGCCCCGGGCGACGTGGTCCAGGAGGGCGACGTGCTCGTGGAGATCGTCGCCGGCTGACCTCCTCCGCTGCGGCGGTCGGTCTCGATATGCCGGTCGCGGCCTCGTCCCTCGGCCGCGCGGCTACTCGACCTCGCTGCTGGACCCCGGACTCCGCGGGCTCGGTCCGGGGCAGCAGACAGCGCAGAGGGGGCGGGATTCGAACCCGCGGTAGGTCTCCCTACGACCGCTTTCAAGGCGGTTCCGATCGGCCACTCCGGCACCCCTCCGTGCCCGGGCGGGCCCGGGACACCCGACGAGTGTAGGGGCGTGCGGCCGAGAGCTCGGTGGCTACTCCGAGCCGCCGAGCTCGAGCTCGACCTCGTCGTAGGCCAGGTCGTGCAGCCGCTGGGCGTGCCGACCGAGGTCGACCAGCAGCCGGTCGAGCTCGGCGCGGACCGCGTCGACCTCGTCGCTCTCGAGCACCGGGGTGCCGAGGGCACTCAGCCGGGTGAGGAGCATCGTGCGCTCGCGGAGCACGCTGCCCTTGCGGGCGACCAGCCAGCCCTCGCCGGCGTGCTCCGCCTCGGCGAGGAGAGCGTCGCGGACCCCCGCCATCTGCTGGCGGACCGACCACCGCCAGCTGCCGAGCGAGGCTCCCGGCTCGCTCAGGGAGTCGAGGGCCTGGCGCAGGCCCTGCAGCGCGAATGACATCCCGGTCGTGGTGACGGTCATCGGAACCTCCCGGCGGCCCGGAGCGGTGGGGGGACTTCGAGTGTCACCCCGGTCGGGCGAGACCACAACCCGCTGCGGGGTGCGAATCCGGTGTCTTGTTCAATCAAGCCATGGCTGACGGCTCCGCTGCCCCCCAGGTGTCCGACTATCGGCTCGCGCCGGCCTTCGCTGCCCGGTTCGTGGGGGGACTCCTGGTCTCTCTCGCCGTGCTGCTGGTGGTGGTGACGGTGCTGGTCGTCGCCCTCCGGCTGCCGGGCGTGCTCCTGCTGGCCGTCGCGGTGGTCGGGGCCGCGGCCACCCTCACCGCCGCCTACGTGATCTCGCAGCGGGTCGCCGTGGTCCACCTCGGGGCCGAGGGCTACCGGGTCCGGCTGGTGCGCGGGGCGGGCGTCACCGCCGCGGGCTGGCGGGAGGTCGAGGAGGCGGTGACCGCCTCGCCGGGCGGTGTCCCCGTGGTCCGGCTGAGGCTGACCGAGGGTCGCACCACCACGATCCCGGTCCACGCCCTGGCGGCGGATCGGGACGAGTTCGTGCGCGACCTCCAACGGCACCTCCAGCACGGCCAGGGCCTGCGGCCGCTGTAGCACCCTGATTGGTCGTCCGCGCCGGGGCCTTGTAGCCTGTGCGGGCTGTCGGGGAGGCGTCGCCTAGTCCGGTCTATGGCGCCCGCCTGCTAAGCGGGTTGAGGGCAAACCCCTCTCGCGGGTTCAAATCCCGCCGCCTCCGCCAGCCGAACCGCCCCGGCGCCGCCTCGCGTGTCGGGGCGGTTCTCTCGTTCTTCCGCGCCCGCCGAGGCCCCCGGCTACGGTGAGGTGCAGCGAGGATTTCGGGGGTTCCAACGTTCGATGGTCGAGCAGGTCGGGGTCGGTATCGGCCCGCACAGTCGGATCCGCGAGGCACAGCGTCAGGCCGCGCTGGACGCCGCCGCCGCGCTCCAGGTCCGGCGCAGCGAGGTCGCCGCGGCGCTCGCTCGTGGGGAGTCGCGCGGCGCGGAGGTCGTTGCGCGCACCTACTCCGGCATCAACGAGTGGATGCGGGAGGACATTCGCGGTTGGCGCGAGCTGATGTCGGTGCGTCCCTCCGGGACGATGCCCCAGATGCGGGTCAGCGTGCCTTACAACCGGTGGCTGATCGAGCACGGCCTGCGGATGGTCAGTCTGTTCGACCACGACGGTTGCGACCCAGAGGCGCGACTGTTCCTGGCCAGCGAGGAGCCGGGCTGCTACCGCTTCGGCGTCGGCCCGGTGCAGATGAAGATCGTCGACCGGCGCTACGTCCTGCTCCAAGGGCCGTTCATCGACGACGAGCCGACGCTGATGGCCGTGACCGCGCCCGGCTGCCTGGCTGCGGCGTGGCACTACTGGCATGTCGCGATGACCTCCTCCTTCCCGGCCGAGGAGGCGGTTGCCGGCGGGTTGTCCCAACTCACCCCACGGCAGCGCCAGGTGGTGGTCCTGCTCGCGGAGGACACGAGGGACGCGGCGATCGCGGAGGCGTTGGGTGTGAGCGTCCGCACCGTCCGGTCCGACCTCGCCGAGCTCATGGAGGCGCTGGGTGTGCGCTCGAGGTTCGCCGCCGGGGTTCGGGTCAGGGCGCTTCTCCGCGCCTGATCGCTGAGCGGATTGCAGGTTGTTGCAACTCGGGCGACGTCCGGCCGCTCTCCCCGGTACGCTCCCGACCGGCGTCGGCGCAGCCGGCGATGGGACTGCCACGGGGGACAGTCCGACCGCCAGGCACCCGACTTGCCACCGGATCCGGGCCCATAGCGCCCCGATCCGGGCTGCAGAACCCTGCAGGATTGCAGAAACATGCAATGCAGAATCTTGAGGCACCTGTTCGTTCACAGGTTTGCCGCGTGGGCGCCCACACTAGGGGCACCGGGTCTTCCGTGGGACTCGATGACTTAGAAGGTGGAGAGGGACATGAACATTGCACGAAAGGTTGCCATCGCGGTCGTCACCGCAACGATGAGCATCGGCCTTCTGGGGATCTCGGCTCCGGCGCACGCTGACACCAGCTGGGGCTGGCGCTCGACCCGCTAGGGGCGGCGACCAGCTCGGTCGAGTCGGGGACCCAACTCACCCCCACTTGTTCGGTCCCAGCGCCACCCCCCCGGCCCGACTCGACCTCGCGAGGGCAGTGACCATCGGTCACTGCCCTCGCTGTATTTCCGGTAGTCGTGCTCCTAGGTCGTCAGCCCGCCTCGTCCTCGTCGTCGAGCGGCTCCTCCGTCCCGGAGACGCCCAACCGTCCGATCGTGTAGCCGAGCTGGAACCGGGTCTCCGCCTCGAACTCCTCCTTGAGGTCCGCGACGTACCCGGCATAGGTCCGCGGGCTCACCCCGAGCCGCTTGGCCGAGACCGGGTCGGAGTGACCCTCGATCAGCATCCGCAGCGTCATCGAACGCTGCTCGGCCGCGATGTCCTTCATCACCGAGGCCTCCCGGCTGGTGAACGGGCGGGCCCGCTCCCAGGAGCGCTCGAAGACGTCGACGAGGTAGGCGACGACCGAGGGCTCGCGCACCGCGATCGCGACCTTGAGGTCGTTCGGGCTGGGGATCACCGCCACCCGCCGGTCGATCACGATCATCCGGTTGAAGAACTCGTCGAGGGTGCGCACCTCAGCGCCCCGCTCGGTCACCGCCGCGACGTACTCGCGGGTGACGCTGCTGCGCCGGGCGCTGTGCTGGTAGAGCGTGCGGATCTTCGCGCCGCGCTCGAGGAGCGCGGTGTCCCGGAGGACCGCGAGCGCCAACTTCCCGGAGTCCCGGCCGGCCTGCGGCTGCGCGGTGAGGGCCTCTTCCTCGCACTCACTCACCAGGGCGGCGATGAACGGGTCGATGGCGTGCTCGTGCAGGTAGGTGAACGGGCCGGTGTCGCCGCCCTGCGGTGCGCGTCGCCAGGCCTGGGTGAGCACGCCGAAGGCGTGCGCCCAGTGGGAGGACTCCTCCAGCAGCTTGGCGCCCTCCTGGCTGAGGGGCGAGACCACCCTCGACTGCACGCTGCTCGGATCCTCCGCCACCCAGGTGTTGGTCTCGTCGTCGTGGCGGATCAGGTTGAGGTCGCTCAGCTGCCCGAAGGCCAGGTGCAGCTCGCCGCCCTCGAGGATCCGGGCGTCACCGTCCGGAAGCCCACCCGCGGACACGATCTCCTCGTAGAGAGCCGTGCCCCCCGACTCGAAGAGAGCGCGGTCCTCCGGACCGTAGGTCTCCACCCTGACCCTCCCCTTTCGACCCAACCCCCCGTAGCGCCGAACCTGTGAGCCGATGATCCCACAGGCGGACGACGGAAGGACGCCGTCCGGGTTCCGGACGGCGTCCTCTCGAGGTGATCCCGGCTACTCCGGGCCTGGGTCAGGAGCCGAGGCGGGCGCGCAGGCCGTCCAACTCGGTCCAGAGCACGGCGGGGAGGTCCTCGCCGAACTTCTCGAACCACTCCTGGATCTGGGGGATCTCGGCCTGCCACTCCTCCGGGTCGACCGCGAGCGCCGCGGCGAGGTCGTCGGCCGACAGGTCCAAGCCGTCGGTGTCGAGCGACTCCGGCGTCGGGACGTAGCCGATCGGGGTCTCCACGGCCGCGGCCTGGCCCTCGATCCGCTCGACGACCCACTTCAGCACTCGGCTGTTCTCGCCGAAGCCCGGCCACAGGAAGCCGCCGTCCTGCCCAGAATCCAGCTGAGCGCGACGGAACCAGTTGACGTAGAAGATCCGCGGGAGCTTGGCGGCGTCGTTGTCCTTGCCGATGGTGATCCAGTGGTTGAAGTAGTCGCCCGCGTTGTAGCCGATGAACGGCAGCATCGCCATCGGGTCGCGCCGCACCACGCCGACCGCGCCGACGGCGGCGGCCGTCGTCTCGGAGGAGAGGGTCGCGCCGAGGAACGTCCCGTGGGTCCAGTCGCGGGCCTCGTAGACCAGCGGGACCGTGGTCTTGCGTCGCCCGCCGAAGAGGATCGCGTCGATCGGTACGCCGCGCGGGTCGTCGTACTCCGCTGCGAGGATGTCGCACTGCTTGATCGGGGTGCAGTAGCGGCTGTTGGGGTGGCTGGACAGCTCCTCGGACTCCGGGGTCCAGGGCTCGCCCTTCCAGGAGGTGGCGCGGGCCGGCGGGTTCTCCAGGCCCTCCCACCACACGTCGCCGTCCTCGGTGAGCGCGACGTTGGTGAAGACCGAGTTGCCCTTGTTGATGGTCGTCATCGCGTTCGGGTTGGTGTGTTCGTTGGTGCCCGGCGCGACGCCGAAGAAGCCGTACTCGGGGTTGACCGCCCACAGCCGGCCGTCCTCGCCGATCCGCATCCAGGCGATGTCGTCGCCGAGGGTCTCGACCGTCCAGCCCGGGATGGTCGGCTGGAGCATCGCGAGGTTGGTCTTGCCGCACGCACTCGGGAACGCAGCCGCGACGTACTTCACCGTGCCCTGCGGCGAGGTGAGCTTGAGGATCAGCATGTGCTCGGCGAGCCAGCCCTCGTCGCGGGCCATCACGCTGGCGATGCGCAGCGCGTAGCACTTCTTGCCCAGCAGCGCGTTGCCGCCGTAGCCGGAGCCGTAGGACCAGATCGCGCGCTCCTCGGGGAACTGCACGATGTACTTGGTGTCGTTGCACGGCCACACGACGTCCGCCTCGCCGGGCTCGAGCGGGTGGCCCACCGAGTGCAGCGCCGGCACGAAGTCCGCCTCGAGCTCCTCCATCCGCGCCAGCACGTGGCTGCCCATCCGGGCCATCACCCGCATCGACGCGGTGACGTAGGCGGAGTCGGTGATCTCGACGCCGAACATCGGCTTCTCGGCGTCCAGGTGGCCCATCACGAACGGGATGACGTACATGGTCCGGCCGCGCATGCACCCCCGGTAGAGGTCGCGCATCAGCGCCTTCATCTCCTGCGGGTCCATCCAGTTGTTGGTCGGCCCCGCATCCCGCTCGTCCACCGAGCAGATGAAGGTGCGGTCCTCGACGCGCGCGACGTCGATCGGGTCGGAGGCGGCGTGGAAGGAGTTCGGCTTGAGCGCCGGGTTCAGCCGGGTGAACGTCCCGGTCGACACCAGGGCGTCGGTGAGGACGGCCCACTCCTCGTCCGAGCCGGTGCACCAGTGGATGCGGTCCGGCCGGGTCAGCTCCGCGACCTCGGTGACGAAGTCGAGGATGCCCGGGTGGCTGGTCGGCGGACCCGACACCTCGGTCGTGGGCGTGGTGATCGGAGCCTGTGTCTCGGCGGTCATTGCCTGGTTCCCTCTCGCGGATTCGCGGTGGCCGTCCGAGGAGTCGGGGCCTCCGGCCGTCGACACGGTCGACGGGCTGTCGTGGAGTCGGTCTGGATCGCTCGGCGTCGTTGGCGGCGACATCGTGTGCCCGGGAGCCGACGGTGGACCGACGTCGGGGGCCCGGGGTGCGGCGACAGTACCCGTGCCGATCACGGGCAGCACATTGGATCGTTCAACGCCCCGTGGGCCGGATCACAGCGTCGGCCGAGGAGTACGAATCAGGCTCTGTTGAGCCTTTTCGGGATCAAAGTCTGACCTCATCGAGGTCGTGTTCCGAGGCCCGCGGCGGGACCCGCCGACCGGTCTCCGAACCGGGGTCGGCACCGATTTCAGCCGTGACCGAGCGGTCGGCTATCCTCGTCGGGTCGCTCACCCCGGTGTGCGGCGAGCGCCCGTAGCTCAACGGATAGAGCATCTGACTACGGATCAGAAGGTTTGGGGTTCGAATCCCTACGGGCGCGCAGCTGGTCCCGGCCCTCCGAGACCGCGAACATGGAGCCTCCGCCAGGCGCAACCCGGCGGGGGCTCCTGTCATTTGTCAGCCCGAGCAGGTACTCGATCGACGTGCCGAGCACATCAGCGAACGCCGGCAGCTCGTCGACGTTGACCGGCTTGATCCCGGCCTCGCGGTCGGAGACCGCCGTGCGGGAGAGACCCACCTGACGGGCCAGCTGAGTCTGGTTGAGACCAGCCTCAGCGCGCAGGCCGCGGATGCGTGCCGCGGCGACGGAGCTGAGAGACCGGACGCTCTCGGCGGCTGTTGAGGTCATACCCGCACGCTACCGGATAACCCGGCACCCCGCGACGCCTTGACTCGGAATTCCCCAATTTGCGACACGCTGATGCGCGGCCCCTTCCCACAATCTGCCGGATATTCCTGCAATCGTCGCCGTCATGCCGCAAGTCACCGACCAGGAGGCGATCGCCGCGAACGTCCGCGCCGCCAAGGCGCGCCGGCGTGTCACCGACGCTGACATCGCGAACGCCATCGGCGCATCCCGCTCCGCGATCAACGACCGGATGAACGGCCGCGCCAAGTTCCAGATCGACGAGCTCCAGCGCATCGCCGCCTTCCTCGACGTCCCGCTCGAGCAGCTGCTCGCACCGGCCGAGGCGGCGGTCTCCTGATGCGTGGGAACTGGCGAGCCGCGCCCGACGGCGGCGTGAACTTCGTACTCGACCCCGACCACGAGGACGAGGTCACCTACGAGCAGATCCTCAGCACCCTGGTCGAGGTACGTCGCCGGTCGCTCGCCGACCCAGGAGACCGGGTGATCGGCCCGAGCAACCAGCTCGCCGACAGGCTCGCCGAGGAGATCGCGAAGATCCTTCCCGACGTCGACCGCGAGCTCGTGTGCCGCGTCGGCCTGCTCCTGCTCTCGCGGGCCGGAGCGATGCTCGTCGAAGGCGTCCCGCCCACGACGTTCATGAACGTCTCGGCGATCGCGCTGGCCAAGCACGCCGGCCACGTCCCCCCAGGAAACCGCGTCCGATGACCGGTCTCCTCCTCCAGCACCCGTCCGGCGTCAGCGTCTCCATGTGCCGTCGCCGGACGGGCCAAGCCGCGCACACCCGCCGGGCCGCGACCTTCCACCAGCGGTGCACATCGCTGGGTTCTCGCGTCCCCGGTTCGTCGTGGTCGTGCGCCCGCCACGCGGTGACCCTGGCCTCCCCCGTCCAGGGTCACCGCCTGGCCACCAGCACGAGGCGGCCGACGTGACCATGCCCGCCGCCCTGGTCGCCGCGCGAGCACACGCCGTGCTCGTCGCCCGCCCTCGCTCGTCGGTGTTCCACGCCTACACCGGCCCGATCACACCATCTGGACGTACTTCCCGGGGCGTCCGGCCGGTGTGCGAGGCGCGAACCCGTCCCCTGCTCGTGCTCGAGCGTCTCGCTGCTGCGCTCGACCTCGCAGGCCGGCGGATCTGCGCACGCTGCTCGGCCCGGCTGTCCGCCACAGCGCGCCGGGCCGAGCAGCCCCCGAACCGTCTCGACGACCGAGCCCGGTTCTTCGCCGGCCTGAGCATCGACGACCTTCTCGTAGCGGTCGCGATAGCCGGCACCGTCGACGACACCTACGCGGTCGGCCTGGTCGCGAACCAGCTGCACGGCCGCGTCCCCACCATCACCCGCCACCGACCGGACGACCCGGCCGCGGCCGACCGGTTCGACCTCGAGGTCGCGATCATCCGGCGCCGCGACCACCTCCGCGTCGCCGGCCTCACCCCCGAGCAGCGGGCGGCCCGCGACGCGGCGCACGCGGCCGAGACCGAACGGTCCCTGCGCGCCCAGGCCGAGCGCCGCAAGGCCGCCGCGATGGACCGCGCGATCGACAGGGCGAACACAGGCCGCTACCTCACCCGGCGGGACCGCGAGCTCGCCGCGGCCGCCGGCATCGACACCAGCTGACCCGCCCGCGACCAGCCGACCTCAACCACTTCGAGACGACAACCAAGGAGCCCCCCTTGAAGACACGACACAAGCCCACCGCCGCCCAGCGATACGAGAAGCGCCTGAAGCGCGCCGAGCTCCGTGCCGCCGCCGCCCGGAAGGTCGAGGCGCTCCGCGAGTGGCGCGCAGCCCGCGCCCAGGCCGCCAACGACAAGGCCCGGGAAGCCGCCGCGGCCCGCAACGCCCAGCCCCGCGGCGTCGACCGGGTCCCCGCTCACCTGGACGGCAACCCGCTCCAGCGGAACCCGCGGCCCACCAGCGCGGAGACTCGTCAGCAGCGGCGCCAGGCCGAGCGCCAGGCCGAGCCGAAGCAGCGCGGCGACGAAGTCACCCTCCGCGACCCCACGCCGCACCGGCGTCCCCCGCGCCGCAGGTTCATGCCCGCCGCCGAGGCCCGCTGCCTCGAGCGGGCCCGCAAGCAGTGGCTCGCCGCGCAGGACGGACCGAAGTCGTGACCAGCCGCCCGTTCTTCTCCCCGTGGTGGGACGACGCCATCACCCTGGCTCGCGCGCTCGCCGACCAGACCATGCTGCGGCACAAGGTCACGGCCGTCCGCGACACCGTCGAGGGCGAGGTCGTGATCGTCGGCTGGCTGGTCGACCTCGCGGACGGCGAGCACCGCCGTGCCGCCGCCACGGTGGACGCCGAGTTCTGGGCGATCGTCGGCACCCCGGCTGAGCGCCGGTCTCACCTGGACAAGACGATCGCCGGCGCCTCCTCACCGGAGCCGGCCCCGTGACCGCCACCGCGGTAGAGACCGCGCCGATCACGCGGGCCCGCGCCAGCGAGCTGATCGCGGAGGCGTGCGCGCTGCGTGACGCCGGCATGGCCCAGGCCGAGGAGAACGCCTCGGACTGGGACAAGGCGCTGTACGACCAGGCGATTGGCTGGATGGCGCAGACGGGGCAGCCGTTCTCCGCGAACGACATCCGCGACCTGCTCCCGCCCGACATCAACTGCCGCGGCCTCGCCGGCGGCCGGTTCTCCGCGGCCTACACGCGCCAGGAGATCCGGCCCGTGGGGGAGCGGTCCTCGCTCAAGCCGAACACCCACAACAAGCGGATCAACGTGTGGGTCGGCGCGTGGGTCGACGACACGCAGTCGCCGCCGGTGCCTGCCGGTTCCGTGTCCGGCGACGTCGCCGACGACGACTGCTGCCCGTCCCCGCGGCCGCCGGTACCCCAGACCCGGGACCGCGATGCCCACATCTCCAAGGGAGTCCGCTGATGAGGTTCGATGCCCCCACCCTGGCCCACGCGTGGCTCGCGGTCGCGAACGCCGCCGGCACCGAAAAGCTGTTCCCGCTGACGTTCAAGACGGTCGCGATCGAGGAGTACGACGCCGGCGTCCGGCTCATCGCCACGGACCGCCACACCATGCTCCTGACCGCCTGGGTCCCCGAGCTGCGCGAGTGGGCCAACGAGCCCGAGATCTCCGAGCTCCCCCTGCGCACCGTGGTCGCCGCGGACACCGACGGCCGCGGCCGGTCCATGCTCGGCTACCTGGTCTCGCTCGCGAACCGCTACCCGCCCGAGGAGTACGTCGAGGGCCAGGTCGAGGCCGAGCTGATCTTCGACGTCCGCCTCCCGGCCGGCCAGCAGGGCACCCAGGCGACCCTCGAGGGGATGGAGCCGACGTTCTGCGTCATCGACTCCAAGGACGTCGAGCGGGTCTACCTGCCTGTCGTCGAGGCCGACTACGTGGACTGGCGCCGCGCCCTGGACGCCTTCACCCCCGGCACCACCCGCCGGGTCCTCATCGACCCGTCGGTCGCCGAGCGGCTCGGGAAGGTCGCCAAGCACGCACCCGGCCCCATCCAGTGGACGTTCTCCACCGCCCGCGGCGCCGCCCTGGTCGTGTTCACCAAGAGCGACCCCGAGGTCCGCGGCCTGGTGCTGCCGGTGCCCCCGGAGAACCCTGACGAGCAGGAGTGCTCGACGTGCGCCGAGGGCGGGTTCTGCCTACGCCACGCGGCCGGCGTCATCACCGCCGGCGACGTTCCATCGAACGTCACCAAGCTCCCGACCAGCGTCACGTTCACCAAGGACGACGTCCCGAAGCTCGCCGCGATCGCGGATGCGCTGAAGGGCGGCGACGTCGACCTCTACCGGCAGGCCGCCGAGCTCGTGGTCTCCACGCAGTTCGGGTCCGCGTCGATGCTCCAGCGCAAGCTCCGGGTCGGGTTCGCGAAGGCCGGCGCGATCATGGACGAGCTCGAGGCCCAGGGCATCGTCGGCCCCTCCGACGGCCCCAGGGCTCGCGATGTGCTCGTGCGCCCGGACCAGCTCGAGGAGGTCCTGGACGCGGCGTGGCCACGCCATGACCCCGCCGGGGGCACCTGATGGTCACCGGGCGCACCACCAGGAACCGGCGGACCCGTGGGCGGCTGATCCGCTGCCACGGCTGCCACTTCCCGATCAAGTGGTTCCGGTACGGCGTCCGGGGCGGCTGGCGCAAGTACGAGCCCGCCCCGGTCGACGGCCGCACCCACGCCGGCGCGCCCGCACACCCCGTCGAGGGCATCCGCGCCTGGCCCGTCCGCGACCTGGTCGAGGACCTCATGGTCCGCCGCCGGATCGGGTGGGCCGAGGCCGAGGACGAGGTCTACGCGATGCCCTGGCACGTCCCCCACGTCTGTCCGCCCGCCGGCGCGGCACCGATCACCAACTTCGAGACCCGGAAGGACCCCCAGTGAGCGTCGAGGCGATGGCGGTCGTGCTGCATCACAGCCTGGCCGCAGGGACCGAGAAGGTCGTCATGATCGGCATCGCCAACCACGACGGCGACGGCGGCGCCTACCCCAGCGTCGCGACGCTCGCGAAGTACGCCCGCGTCACCGAGCGCACCGTCCAGCGCGCCATCAACCACCTCCAGCTGCCCAAGGGCGAGCACTGCGCCACGAGCTGCTGCCCCAAGCCCAAGCCCGGCCTCGGGGAGCTCCAGGTCGAGCTCCAGCAGGGCGGCGACCGGGACACACCCGAGCACCTGCGAGCGAACCTCTACAAGATCCTCGTGCGTTGCCCGGACGACTGCGACGGCACGACCCAGCACCGCTCGAAGAGTTATCCACAGGGCCGGGGACGAAAGGCCCGGGACCGGGTGACACAGATGTCACCGGGTGACATAGATGTCACCCCCTCCGGTGACACAGATGTCACCCCACCGGGTGACACAGATGTCACCCAAACCATCCCTACCAACCGTCCCCACAACCGGCCCTCTCCTCGTTCTTCTGCTTCAGTAACTGGTCCGCGCGCGCGAGAGCTCGAGCAGGCCAACCAGCACGCCTCTGCTGCCCGCGCCGAGATCGCACGTCGCCGCCGCGACGCCCAGACCGCCCGGAGCGCGTCGTGAGCCGCCTCGTCGACCGGGCGCTCATCGACGCCGAGTTCGCGACCGCCGCGGTCTACCGCACCGAGATCCACTCGCTGCTCGCCGACCTGCGGATCCTGGCCCCCGACCTGGCGCTCCTGGCCGACACCCGGCAGCGCGGCCAGGGGTTCCTCACCGCGGAAGGCCGCGACGCCCTGGACCGGATGACGACGATCGAGCGCACCGAGCGCCGCTCCCAGCCGCTCCGCCGCGACGACACCGGCCAGCCGATCATCGGCCTGAAGTGGCTCAACCGCACCAGCATCGCCGCCGGCACCGGTGAGATCCCCGCACCCGGGAACTTCCGCGGCATCGCCACCGAGGCCGACCTGGCGTTCGCCCTGCTGGGCCACATCCACCGGATCCGCCGCGTCCTCCTTGCCTCCGGGCACCCCGACCCCGAGCCCGAGCTCCTCGCCGGCGCACGCACCGCGGTCGCGGCCGCGGCCCGGCCGGCCGGGTTCATCGGCCCCATGCCCGCCGTGACCACGATCGTCCCCGCCGACGCCACCGACGAGATCCCGCAGCTCCTGGACCGGCTCGACCGGCTCGTCGACGCCGCACCCTCGGTCACGCTCCTCGCCCCGATCCAACGCGACCTCGAGCAGCTCGCCGACCAGGTCTCGGTCGTCGTCGACGGCAACGACCGATCCCACCGCCCCGACCCGTGCCCGCACTGCGGCAACCACACCCTGATCCGCTACGAGGCCACCCGCCGCCGCCCCCAGCCGTTCATCCGCTGCGAACGCGACCCCCGCTGGACCTCCAAGCACTTCCGCCCCTGCGTCTGCCCCGCCGCGATCTGCCAGTGCAAAACCAACCCCGTCACCTACCGCCACGAGTGGTTCGACAACCCCAAGGACAAGACCCAGCGGCCCGTCTGGGACCTCATCGACCGGATCAAGCTCATCAAGGAGAACACCGTGCTCGAGACCAAGGCCCAGGACGCCGCACGACGCGTCCGGGACCTCCACCAGCGCACCGTCATCTACCAGTGGGCCGAGAACTGCCCCGGCGAGCACTTCGAGCCCGACGAGGCCGAGGCAGCCGAGCGCGGTGTCGAGCAGCAGCTGGTCATCCACCAGCACATCGACGACCCCCAAGGATCCGGCGGCGAAGTGTGCGTCACCTGCGAGCCCGCCGTCATCGCCTGCACCCACTGCACCCACGACACCGACCAGGTCTTCACCGCCTGGCCTTGCGACACCATCCGCGCCCTCGACGACGACCCCAAGGACTCCTGATGAGCAACCTCTTCGACGACCAGCCCAAGACGCCGGCGGCCGCCGACCAGAGCGGCCCGCGGGACGCGATCGCGTTCCTCCTCTGGGTCGTCGAGTTCACCGCCCTCACGATCGCGCCGGCGGTCGTGTACGCCACCTGGCGGTGGTTCCTGTGAGCGAGATCCGCGCCTGGATCACCAGCACCGGATCCGAGGCCCTGACCGCGGGTGAGCTCAAGGCCTACCTCGAGCACGTTCCCGACGCGGCGTCGATGTGCGACGGATCCGACGCCGCTCTCACCTCGGTCGAAGCCGTCTGGGAGGTGAGCAGCGAATGAGGAACCTCCTCGCCTGGCTCGCCGACCTCGTCCTCGGCCCCGCCTGCCCGATCGGCTGCGGCTACCGCGCCCGCGGCTGGCGAACCCTGGCCTGGCACTGCGACTACGACCACCCAGGCGAGGCCACCCGATGACGGCCCCGACGTTCGTGTGTCCGTCCACCACCGGACCCGGGTCCTGCATGAACACCAGCCCGCACACGGCGCCTCGCGACTGCGTCCACCACTCCACCTCCGGTATCCCCGACCGCCACGACAAGCCCGGAAGAGGCGACCACGAATGACCACCACGACCACCAGGCCGCTCCAGGCCCAGGAGAACGCCGCCCGGTTCGCATCACGCGCCGACACCACCGAGACCGCGGTACGACACGACACCGTCCGCACGGCCCTCGCCCTGCTCCGCGGCACCCGAGACACCGTCGGCGCCCACCTGATCCTCACCCACGGCGTCGAACGCCAGGCCCGCATCGCCGGCCTCGGCTCCCTGCACCTGCCGATCCTCGGCGACTGAACACCCACCCACCCGGAAGGAAGCCCCTCCTCATGACCACCACCAACGCGATCGAGCCCGGCACCACCGTCCACGTCCCACCCGGGACCCTGTTGCTCGAGCGGAACATCCGCGACGCCCAGCCCGACCCCGACCTCGTCGCCTCCGTCCGCGCCGTCGGCGTCCTCCAGCCCATCACCGCTCGCGTCGCCCAGGACGGACGCCTCGTCGTCCGCATGGGCTTCCGCCGCACCCTCGCCGCGATCGAGGCCGGCCGCGACAGCGTCCCCGTCTACGTCGCCGGCCACGTCGACGACACCGACGCCGACGAGATCGACCGGATCATCACCCAGCGCGACGAGAACACCCACCGCGCCGGCCTCACCGCCGGCGAAGAGATCGGCGTCGTCGAGCAGCTGGCCGCGTTCGGCCTCTCCGCCGACGAGATCGCCGCCCAGGCGCGCATGGCCAAGGACAAGGTCGAGACCGCCACCCGGGTCTCCGGATCCAAGCTCGCCCGGAAGGCCGCCGCGAAGTACGAGGCCCTCACCCTCGACCAGGCAGCCGTCGTCGCCGAGTTCGAGGACGACACCGAAACCGCGAAGACCCTCATCGTCACCGCGATCGAGCAGCCCGGCCAGTTCGCCCACACCGTGCAGCGCGCCCGCGACGAGCGTCTGATCGACCGCCTCAGCGCCGCGCTGATCGCCGACCTCGAACAGGCCGGCGTCCCCGTGGTCAAGCACCCCAACTACGACGACAAGACCAAGCCCCTGGACCGGCTCCGCAACGACAAGGGCAAGGAGATCACCGCGGCCGCGCACAAGACGTGCCCCGGCCACGTCGCCTGGCTCACCACCAGCTGGAAGTGGGTCGACGCCGACGGCAACCCCTGTCAGGGCAACGAGCGGCCTCCTGGCTCCCGGAACCTCCAGGTCCCCAGGGTCGTGTACGGCTGCAAGGACCCCAAGAAGCACGGTCACACCGACTCATGGGCGAGCAGCAGCGGCAGCCGCCCCGCCGCCGACGACATGACCCCCGAGCAGCGCGAGAAGGCCCGCAAGGAACGCGCACTGGTCATCGAGAACAACAAAGCCTGGGACTCCGCCGAAGCGGTGCGCCGCGACTGGATCGGCAGCTCGCTCGCCAAGCTGAAGACGCCACCCAGGGGGACCGGGGCGTTCATCGCCCGCACCCTCTCCGAGGACCGCTACGTCCTCACCCACGAGGGCAACCAGACGTCCCGCGAGCAGCTGTGCACCACATGGGGCCTCCCGATGAAGGCACACGGCTACGGCCACCGCGTCGAGATCCCGAAGGGCACCACTGAGAACCGAGCACTCGTGATCGCGCTCGTCCAGATCATCGCAGCCCACGAGGCCTCCACGGACCGCATGTCCTGGCGGCGCGACGGCACCAAGAACCGCCACGGCTACTACCTGCGGTTCCTCCAGTCCGCCGGCTACGGCCTCTCCGACGTCGAGAAGTACGCCATCTCGAGCAAGACCGCGTGAAGGGACCCACCGCCGTGACTCACCAGCAACCCGACTACGTCGACGCCACGTTCTATGCCGTCGTCGAGCCGATCTGGGGCCGCCGCCGCGACAGCAGCGGACGCCCAGTCCTTGACGGCGCCAAGGTCGAGCGGATCACCAAGAACCGGCCTCAGCAGATCCGCGGGGACGCGGTCGTCACTCGGCTCACGGTCCGGGTCGACGCCGCTGCGCTGCTGCCGCTCCAGCCCGAAGCCGTCATCCACATCACCCCGACGGACGTCGACGTGATCCACGTCGCGGCCCAGCACCCGGACGGCGAAGATGCCTGACGCGCCGCTCACCACCGAGAAAGCGCAACTCGTCTGGATGCGCTCCGGCGACCGCGAGGGCAACGCGGCGATCTTCGACGGGCACGGTCACACGGCCGAGCACGTCGCGCTGCTGGCGGATCCCGTGATCGGCTCGGGTCCCTACGACGTACACGAGGTGTGGATGCACTACACGCCACGGGTCAAGTGGTGTGAGCGCATCGACGGGTGGGGGTGCGAGAGCAACGGCGAATGGCACGGCCACTGGTCGGAGACGCAGCGCAACCCGTTCCACCCCGAGTCGGGCGCGGTGTCTGTGGTCTTTCCGTCCGGAGGGGAGCGCTCATGACCACCGAGAATGTGCGGGTCTTCGCGGCCACCCGATCGAAAGGGCCGTGCGCTCACACCTGGGTCGAGGGGTCCAAGGTGTGCTCGATATGCGGCGCGGCCCTGACGTTCGAGGATGACTCGGATGGCCTGATTGACGACCTGATCGAAGCCCTGGAGCAGCGGCTCGGCGAGGTTGCCTATGACGGCCTTCGGGCGGTCATCGACCACGTTCCCGAGGCCGAGCGACGCGCGCACCTCATGGAGGCCAGGAAGCGGGTCCTGCGAGACCTCGGACTCGGTGTCATCAGTTCGACCGGAGCGCAGTCATGAGCGGCGTCCAGGTGGGCAGCCGGGTCGAGCAGTTGGAGAGGCTGCTCGCCCGTGTGGAGCAGGAGCTGGCCGCGGAGCGGCTCAAGTTGCGCACCGACGCGGTCGACACGCGTGGAGGCATCCGCACCCACACGGCCGCACCGGCCTCCCGGATCGTGGCCGCGCAACGGCGCGCGAACGAGCCGGTCCCGCTCTGCTCCCGCGTCATCAAGGTCTGGGCGCACGAGCAAGGCCTGATCGAGTACGTCCCCCGCGGCAGGGTGCGTCCGGAGCTCGTCGAGGCCTACGAGAAGGCCCACGGCATCAAGGTCACCATCGAGGCCGCGCGTTGACCGACCGGACCTACACCACCGAGGAGGCCGCACAGGTCCTCGGTGTGCCGGCCGACCTGATCTCGACGTGGCGACACCGCAAGCGCGTCACCCCGGCCGGCCTGGTCCCCGGCCGGGGACGCGGCGGCCTGGTCCCGACGTACCGCCTTGAGGACCTCAGACCGCTCGCCGATGCCCGGGCAGCCCGGCTAGCACGACGCGCCGACAGAGCCGATTCCGGCGGTTAGCGGACAGGAGTAGGTCCGATGATGCAAGATATTGCCAGCGGGAGATCTGTCTCCTCACGAACCCTGAGCCGCATCAGCGCTCGGGGTTCTGTCGTTCTACCCCGTGACCGGAGGGGCTTCCGGCTCGCGGGGTTGGACTGTCTGGTGGTCCGGCGTCGAACGGTGGCCACGTCCCCGGTGCGGATCCACGTGGTGCTCGCGTCGTCAGCAGCCCCGGGACCGGTCAAGACTCGGGCGTGGCATCCGCCGACGCCGGACCACCAGCAGGAGCAACGGTGACCGGTCGTCGCGTGTATCGGTACGCCGGCCGCGACTGGCCGGACCCCCGAAACACCAGGGCATGGCGGACGCTGCGCGACCAGGTCGTGCTCGAGGAGCCGACGTGCCAGCTGCGCATCGCGGGGATCTGCACCATCGTGTCGACCACCGCGGACCACATCGTCCCCGTGGTCCAGCGTCCCGACCTGGCCATGACGCGGACCAACCTCCGCGGCGCGTGCCGCGCATGCAACGACGCCCGCCGCGACCTACCCGACGGGACGCTCGTCACCGACCGCGACCATCGGCCGCCCGCGCTCGACCTGTTCGGCTGAAAAATCTGACGGTCGCAACTCGCCGGAGTGCAAGCTCTCCCCTCTTCTCTCCCCGAGAGGTCGATGTCACGCTAAGGAGCCGCGGTGCAGAAGGCTTGCGCGCAGTGTGGCGAGGCGTTCGAGGCCCGGCGGTCGACCGCGAAGTACTGCGGTGACCGTTGCCGGCAGCAGGCGCGGCGCCGGGCCAAGCCCGAAGACGTCGACCCTCGGCTACCGCGGATCGTCGACCTCACCACCAAGGAGCTCCGCCGGATCGGGAAGCTCGACACCGTGCTCGGCCAGCAGGCGCTCACCCTCGCGCACCGGATGTGCTCGACGAAGGACACGGCCTCGTCGATCGCCGCAGCGTCGCGCGAGCTCGACCGCCTGATGCTGCGACTCGCCGTTGGCGCCGCGAAGCAAGAGGACCAGCTCGCGTCCGCGAGGAGGCGCCGTGACGAGAAGAGGCGCGCGGCGGCCGAAGCTCGCCAAGCGTAAGAACCCGGCGGCCTGGTGCCACGAGGTCGAGTACGTCTACACGCTGGGCCCGGAGGTCGCCGACGTGACCGCGGAAGCCGGTCTGATCCCGGACGGGAACCAGCAGTGGATCCTCGACCAGACCTTCGGCGTCGACGCGCTCGGCCGGCCGGCCGCGTTCGAGATCGACCTGGTCGGGCCGCGGCAGAACATCAAGACGTCCTCCATCATCATGATGGAGATCGGGTGGATGTACGTCACCGAGGAACCGTTCATCCTCCACACCGCGCACGAGCTCGACGCCACCGAAGAGGCGTTCATCGACCTTCGCGAGCGGCTGCTCGACACCCCGCTCCTGCGGGCCGAGCTCAACCCGGCGAAGGGTGACCGCGACACCCCGGGCATCTACACCGGCAACGGGTCCTGGGAGATCTGGCTCCTCAACGGCACCCGGTTGAAGTACAAGGCGCGCGGCAAGGACTCCGGTCGAGCGCTCGCCGCGGACAAGCTGGTGCTCGACGAGGGGTTCGCGCTGCAGAACTCCCAGGTCGGATCGCTCTACCCGATCCTCACCACCATCCCCGACGCCCAGGTCGTGGTCGCCTCATCGGCAGGGAAGCTCTACTCCCAGGTCCTGCGCGACCACCGGCACCGCGGCCGCAACGGGCTGACCGCGCGCCAGTTCTACGCCGAATGGGGCGACCGGCAGCCGTGGATCGGCTGCAAGTCCCGGCACTGCCGGCACGCCAAGGACGCGGTCGGGTGTGCGCTCGACGACGAGAAGCGGTGGGCGGAGATCATGCCCGCCTGGGGCCTGCGCGTGTTCCCCGAGACCATCCGCAACATGAGGCAGGCGATGCCGCCGATGGAGTTCGCTCGCGAGTTCATGGTCTGGTGGGAGGACCCGCCGAACGTCGAGACGTCCGGGGTCATCGACCTCAACCAGTGGGCGAGGCTCAAGGACGCCACCGCGCCGGCACCCGACCAGGTCGTGCTCACCCTCGAGGTCGCACCTGACCGGTCGACCGCGACGATCGCCGCGGCGGGCGCGGGGCCGGACGGCAAGACGCTGGTCATCACCACGACCAAGCCCGGCACCTCCTGGATCGTCGCCGCGCTCGTCGGGCTGTACGGGAAGCGCAACGTCCTCGGAAAGGTCGGGCTCCGGCCGAACACCCCGGCCGGTGGCCTGGTCGCGGACATGACGAAGGCCGGGATCGGCCACGAGCCCATCAACTCCGTGAAGGCCGGCCAGGCATGCGCTGCGTTCATCAAGGCCGTCGAGGAGAAGACGCTCGTGCACGTCGGCCAGGAGGAGCTCGACGCCGCGATCCCCGGCGCGACCACGCACCTCACGAAGAGCAACGCGGAGGTCTGGGACGACGAGGTCGGCACCCCAGTCGTCGCCGCGTCGACGGCCGCCTACCAGTGGATGACCACGGCAAAGCCGCCGCCGCCCGCACCGGTCGGCATCTCCGAGGGGGGCGATGTCGACCGCACCGCCCTGAGCCGTGACCTGCTCGACGCCCCCGACTGGAACAACATCCCGCTCTGACACAAGGAGGACGCCCCGTGGTCGATGCTCCTCCTGCACCCCCGCAGACGACCCCGGTCCCGCAGCGCGAGCTCGGCATCGGGAACACCGGCGCACCCTCGGCCGACTGGTGGGACTCCCTCACTCTCGAGAAGGTCCCCGAACTCCGGTGGCCATTCGCGTACCAGGTGTACGACGACATGCTCACCAGCCCGAACGTCTCGGGCGTGTTCTCCGCTGTCGTCCAAACGATCCTCGGCACCGGGTGGCGTCTCGACGGCACAGGCGTCGACCCCGAGATCACGCGGCACTGCGCGCGCGACCTCGGTGTCCCGATCGTCGGTGTCAGTGACGAGGACGACGACACCAGCTCGCCCTTTGAGGACAAGTTCTCCTGGGACGACCACGCCCCGATCGCCGTCGACGAGTACCTCCGCTACGGCCACTCGATCTTCGAGCAGAAGGCCATCGGTGGCCCCGACGGTCCGGACGGGCTCTGGCACCTGGGAAAGCTCGGCTGGCGCTCCGGGCGCACCATCTCCCGGTTCAACATTGCCGACGATGGCGGACTGATCTCGCTCGAGCAGACCCCCACGAGCCGCCTCCTCAGCACGACCGCCAGGAACAAGCCGCGGTCGCTGCCTGTGTCCCGGATCGTCGTCTACGTCCGCAACCGCCGCGGCGGGAACTGGCGAGGCGAGTCCCTCCTCCGCCCGGGCTACGGCCCATGGATGATGTCCAGCCGCGCGCAGCGCCTGGAGCTCATCCTCGGTGAGCGCGCCGGCGCCCCGATCGTCGTCTACGAAGCCGCCGACGGTGAGACCGACCTGTCCAAGGGAAAGGCGATCGCCACGTCGGTGCGCGTGGGCCGCGAGGCCGGAGTCGCGATCCCGAACGGTGCCAAGCTCACGCTCCAGGGTGTGGAGGGCACTCTCCCCGATCTCGACAAGACGATCCGGCGCCACGACGAGCGGATCGCCGGGTCGATGCTCGCGAACTTCCTCAACCTCGGATCACAGTCCGGGACCGGGTCCTACGCCCTCGGGTCGACGTTCTTCAACGCCTTTCTCCTCGCCCTGCAGAAGACCGCGAAGGACATCGCCCGCACCGCCAGCCGGCACGTCGTCGCCGACCTCGTGCGGTGGAACTGGCCCGGCGAGCGGGCCCCGCGCCTGGTCTTCGACGAGATCGGCGCACGCCGCGACGCGCTGGTCCAGGCCCTCGCCGCCCTCGTCCAGGCCGGCGTGCTGACCGCCGACAAGGACCTCGAGGAGTTCGTCCGCGCCGCCATCGGCATCCCCGCGAAGCAGACCGGCCGACCCGCGGCCCGCCAGGAGGAATCGTGACCAAGCCCGCCACCGTGCTCGCCCCCAAGTACCGGACCCCCGCTCAGCTGCGCGCCGACGCCGCCATGCTCGCCGGCACCCGGTCCCGCGTCGCCCTGGCCGCGGCCGGCGACGACGCTCCGGAGCCCGAGACCGGGACCGTCGCGGAGCTCTGGCTCTACGGCGTCGTCGGTGGCTGGTGGCGCGGCTTCGACGCCGAGTCGGTGTCCCGGGCGCTGCGCGAGATCGACGCCGACGTGATCTACGTGCGGATCCACTCCCCGGGCGGCGTCGCCTACGACGGGGTCGCCATCAGCAACCTGCTGCGCAACCACCGCGCGAAGATCGTCGTCGTCGTCGACGGCCTCGCCGCCTCAGCCGCATCGGTGATCGCGATCGCCGGCGACGAGATCGTGATGTGCCCGGGCTCCCAGATGATGCTCCACGACGCGTCCACCGGCATGTACGGCAACGAGGCTGAGCTGCACCGCGCCGCCGTGTGGATCGGTGGCCAGAGCCGCAACTACGCCGGCGTCTACGCGGGCAAGGCCGGCGGCACCCCCGAGCAGTGGCGCGAGGTCATGCTCGCCAACGACGGCTGGGGCACCTGGTACACCGCAGAGGAGGCCGTCGCCGCGGGCCTTGCCGACAGCGTCGGGAACCGGATCGCCATCGGCAGCCCCCCGGTCGCACCTGAGGACGAGTTCGACGAGCTCGACGAGGAGATGCTCGCCCGCGCGGCGCACGACCTCCAGATCCTCGAGCAGAACGTCCACCCCGCCGCCCGTGCCGCATGGCAGGGCGAGCGCCCCAAGCCCCCGACTGCATCCGCGGGCGGGTCCGTCACCACCGAAGGAGGTCCTGCCGTGGCTTTCAGCGACGAGCAGCTCACCACCATGCGGGACAAGCTCGAGCTCCCCGCGGACGCGGACGAGGCGGCCATCGTCGCCGCGGTCGCCGCAGTCGTCGAGGAGAACCTCGAGGAGCGTCCCGCCAGCCCCACGGCCGCCGTCACCCCCGGTGACGTCGTCGTTCCCGAGGTCCGCCTCCGGGACCTCGAGGCCGCGGCCGCGGCCGGCGTCGCCGCAGCGAAGAAGCTGCACGACATGGAGCGCGACGCGTTCCTCGACGCGAACAAGACGAAGTTCCCGGCCACGTCCCGCGCGGACTGGGCCACGCGCTTCGACAAGGACCCCGAGGGCACGCGCGAGCTGCTGTCGGCCGCCGCCGACCTGGTCCCCACCGGCGAGCACGGTCACGGCGACGCGCCCGACGGCACCGAGGGCCCCACCTCGCTCGCCGAGATCCGTGAGGACCCCACCTACAAGAACTGGGAGATCTGACATGGGTGCCATCCCGCAGGTCCGGCAGACCGGACCCAAGTCCTACCCTGCCCTCGAGGCCATCACTGGTGGCCAGCTCGTCGAGGGCCGCGCCACCGGCACCGGTGGCGCCGGCGTTGCCGCGGCCGGCTCGGCCAAGGTCCTTGGCGTCGCCCTGAACGACGCCGTCGCGACCCTGGTCACCGACCCGGTCAACGGCGTCCTCGACACCGCCCCGACCGGCACGCGGGTCAACGTCGCCAAGAGCGTCGAGGTGCCCGTCACCTACGCCGCGGCCGCTGCGTTCGGCGACAAGCTCGTCGCCGCCGCGAACGGCCACGTCACGCCCGCGGGAGCGACTCCCGACGCCCGGACCATCGTGGGCGAGTGCACCGAGGTCGGGGGCGTCGCCGCCGCCGACACGGTCGCTCTGGCCTGGATCTACTGAGGGAGCACGAGATGACCCAGCTCACCCTCGATGGTGGTCGCAAGATCACCGTCGACGACATCCGCCGGAACCCGCTGTTCCTGCCGGCGCGCATCCTCGAGCTGCTCGACGGGCAGTTCATCGACGACATCATCCTGCGCTACGAGGGCGACGCCTCGACCGTCGCGTTCGAGGAGGGCGCCTCGGTGTTCCTCGACGGGGAGGTCTCCGAGCTCATCGAGTTCGAGGAGATCCCGGTCCTGGGCACCCAGCGCGGTCTCCCGCGGCTCGCGGTCGCCACCAAGAAGGGCGCCGGCGTCCGGATCTCCGAGGACATGAAGCGCGAGAACAACATCGCTGCCGTCAACCGGCAGATCACCGCGCTGACCAACAGCATGATCCGCGCGCGCTTCGTCGCCATGCGGGAGCTCCTGCTGAACCCGGCGATCCCGGCGATCCCGGCCTCGGCCGCGTGGGACACCGCCAGCGGTCGCCCGCGCCGGGACTTCGCCGCCGCCGCCGAGGTCATCGCCTCCGCCGGCGACGACACCGCCGGCACCACCTACGGCTACGAGGCCGACACCACGGTCGTGCCCGGCAGCCTCACCCCCGTCCTGCTCGACAACGAGGACTTCCTCAAGGTGTACGGCGGCAACATCGCCGGCGAGAACATCGCCTACACCGGGAAGCTCCCCCAGGACGTGATGGGGATGCTCGGTCTCAAGGCGCGGTTCTGGCCGCAGGACCGGGTCCTGGTGCTCAAGCGGAAGACCGTCGGGTTCTACACCGACCCGCGGCCGCTCGAGGTCACGCCGCTCTACCCGGAGGGCAACGGCCCGAACGGCGGCCCCACCGAGTCGCACCGGTCCGACGCGACGATGAAGCGCGCCTCGGGCATCGACGAGCCGCTCGCCGCGTGCTGGATCACCGGGGTGGTGACGCCCTGATGGACCTCAACGACGTCAAGGCCGGCAAGTACCAGCTGGTCGCGCCCCGCTGGGACCAGATCACCTCCAAGCCCGGCGAGCCCCTGGAGTTCATCCGGCACCGCCGCGGCGCGATCGTCGAACTCAACACAGAGGACGCCAAGCGCCTCGTCGGGGCCGGCGCCGTGGTCAAGCCCGGCCAGCTCGAGAAGACCAAGGCCGAGCAGGCCCGGGCCATCGCCGAGCGTGCCGCCGCGGAGTACCAGGCGATCCTCGCCGGCCTGCCCGAGGACGTGCGCGCCGACGTCGCCCCGACGACCGTCGCCAAGGACGAGGGCCCGAAGCCGGGCTCGATCGAGGCGATCCTCGCCGAGGTCGGAGACGACGCAGACAAGGCGACGGCCGCGCTCGAGGCCGAGGTCGGCGAGGGCGGCAAGAACCGCGCCGGCCTCGTCAAGAAGCTGCAGGGAGTCATCGAGCGCAGCCAGGGCTCCTGATGGCTCACGTCGTCAACGACTCCCTGGTCGCGTTCGTACGGCTGGCCACCGGCGGGACGGTGAAGCTCCACGCGGGTGACACCGTCCCGGCCGAGGCCGACCCCGCCCACGTCGCCGGGCTCGTCGAGCGCGGCGTCCTGACCGAGGTCAAGGAGCCGAAGGGCAGCCGCGGCAGCGGCGGCGCGGGCAGCTCTGGCGACCAGTCCTGACCGGGGAGAGGAGCAGCGCATGGCGCTCGAAGGCCTCGCGGCCGACGTGGACGTTCAGCAGGTCCACGCGCTGCTCCTCGCCCGTCAGCCCGCGATCCTCGACCCCGCGAGCGAGGAGTACGCGCTCTTCGAGTCCGAGGTCAAGGGCATCACGACCGAGGTCGTCGCGGTCACCGGCGCCGAGCCGCCAGCCGGCGCGTACCGCGACCTCGCCGTGCGGACGATCGAGATCGGCGTGGCCGCGCAGATCGAGTACGCCCTGTTCCCCGAGCAGCAGCTCGGCGACGGCAGCCGCGGCGCGATTCTCCAGGCGCGCTACGAACGGCTCCTGGCCCAGCTCGGCGCGTCGAGCAGCGCCGGCGGCGACGTGCCCACGACGCCCGTCCCGCAGGGCGACTTCCCACCCGCCTGCCCCGACCCACTCGGGTTCTGGCCCTGCTACCCGAACTACTACACACCCGGGTACACCACCTGATGCTCGAGATCGAAGTCGAGGACCGTGCCGCGCTCCGGCTCCTCGACAACATCGGTGACCGCCTCGAGCACCCCGACGGGCTGCTCGGCGCGCTGGTCGAGGAGATGCACGACTACGAGCGCGACGTCTTCGCCACCAGCGGCCACGGCGCCTGGCCGGCGCTGAGCCCGAACACGCTTCGGCAGAAGAGCGGCGGCCAGGTCCTCGTAGACAGCGGCGACCTGCTCCACGACCTGACCAGCAGCAAGGACCTCCTCGGCGACGAAGCGTCCGTCACCACCGACGCCGACCACGCCAGGTTCCACCGGTACGGCACCAGCCGGATGCCGCGCCGCGACCCCACCCCGACCCCGCCGTCCCACGTCGTCGAGGAGTGGGCCCGCACCGCGCTCGACTACATCACGGACGGCCGGCTGTGACGTTCCGGCTGGTCACCGCCGACGACGTCTGCACGGGCGCCGAGACCGTGCTGGTCGCGGCCCTGCCGGTGCTGATCGAGGCACTCGGGCTCGACGAGCCGGCCGACACCAAGCCGTTCGTCATGCCGACGACCTGGTCGCAGGTCCCCACCCTGGAGGCGCTCCAGTCCGCCCGGTTCCCCGCCGCGGCAGTCACCACGACCGGCACCGTCGGTGACACCAGGGAGTCGAGCACCGGCGTCGACGCCGAGTGGCTGGTGCGCGTCGGCATGTTCGACCGCGGCGCCGACTACAACGACACCGCGCACCGGATCCGCACTTGGGCGGCGCTCATCCGCGCCGGCCTGCTGCGCCACCGCACCCTCGGCGGGATCGCCTCCGGTCTCCGGCTCGCCGGCGAGTCCTACAGGAACCTCCCGCAGACCAGCGCCGCGCGCACACTCGGCGGCTGCACCGTCGACGTGCGAGTGAAGGTCCGCAACATCGCCGACCTCGCCGACCTCACGGCGCCGGTGGTGAAGTCCACCGACTCCGCTCTGACCGTCAACTGAACAACTCCGCTACCCGCACCCACCAGGAGTAGGTATGTCCCGTCCTCAGATCATCGTGAACGTCACCGCTGCGCTGCAGCGACGTGGCGCGCCCACGGACACCGGCACCGCCTTTCTGGTGTACGCCGGAGTCACCGGGCCATCGGCGCCGACGAAGTGCCTGTCAGCCGCAGACGCCCTCGCGGCCAACGTTCCTGCCGTCCAGGCCGCGTGGGTGGGCGACGCTCTCACCCAGGGCGCCCCTGCCGTCTACGTCCTCAGGGCCGCAGCGGTCGACAACGCTGCGGTCACCGAGGCGGAGTGGACCACCGCGCTGGATCAGCTCACGGCTGACTTCGGGCCCGGCCAGGTCCTCATCCCCGGCGTCGAAACCGCCGCAGCGCACGCCGCCCTCCTCGCCCACGCCGACGCGACGAAGCGTTGTGTCCTCCTCGACGCTGCCAAGGATGCGACCGCCGCCGACCTGACGACCGCGGCCGCCGGCCTCGCCGCGGGAGCCGGCGCCGAGCGCGCCGGCCTCATCGCCCCGTGGGCCACGGTGCCCGGAAGCGCCGGCCTGGCCCGCGAGGTGCCCGGCTCGGTGATCGCGGCGGGCCTCGCCGCCCGCAGCGACGCCCGCGTTGGTCACGCCAACGCGGCCCCGGCCTTCGACCAGGGTGTCGGCGCGGGTGTCATCTCTCGCGGCATCGCCGTCACCGCGACCTACACCGACGCCGAGCTCGACGACCTGCACGACGCCGGCGTTTCCGTGATCCGCAACATCCGCGGCGTCCCGACGCTCTACGGCTGGGTCTCGATCTCCTCGGATCCGAACTTCCGCCAGCTGAACTGGGGCCGCATGGCCATGCAGCTGCACTACGGGATCTCGGCGCTGGTCGAGCAGTTCCTCGGCCGCCAGATCGACGGCCAGGGCAAGCTCTTCGCCGAGCTCGAGGGCACCCTCCGCGGCTACTTCCTGCCCCTGTGGCAGCGCGACCCCAACCCCGCGCTGTACGGCTCGAGCGCCGACGAGGCCTTCGACGTCGACACCCGCAGCCCGAACACCGGCACCACGATCGCCGCTGGCGAGCTCCACGCACTCGCCGCGGTCGCCCTGACCCCGCACACCGAGAAGGTCATCATCGACGTGACGACCGCGATCGCCGAAGGAGTGGCGGCATGACCACCTCTCAGCAGTTCCTCATCACGGCCACCGTCGACGGACGCCCACTCGGGACGTTCGACACCGCCTCAGGCGGCGAGCCGACCGCGGACGTCGCGAAGCACCGCCCTGGCGGCATGGTGGGTGAGAACTCCTACGGCGCGCTGCCGACATATGGCGACCTCACCGTCGGACGCGAGCTCGACCGTGTCCGCGACGTCGAGGTCTACCGCTCCCTGGTGCCGCGCGTCGGCAGGGCGCTGGCCTCGGTCTCCAAGCAGCCGCTCGACGACGACGGGGCACCCGCCGGCAAGCCGTTCACCTACACGGGCCGCCTCGCCGGCATGAGCGACCCGGACGCCGACTCCAACGATGCGTCGGTCTCCATGTGGCAGATGACCATCGTCGTCACCGGCCGCGCCTGATGGCCACCGAGCACGAGCCCGACGAGGGCGAGCGCGCCGCTGCGCCGGGCTCAGCCCTGGCCGGACTGCGCCGCCGGCGCGAGGAAGCAGCCGCGAAGCTGTACCTGGACCTCGCGGTCCCCCGCCTCGACCCTCCGGTCTACGTCCGCTACAAGCCCGTCGACCAGCGCACCCTCGACCTGGCGAACAAGCGCGCCCGCGAGTCCAAGGACCCTGACCGCCTCGTCATCGCCAACGCCGTCGCCCTCTCGCACGCGTGCATCGGGGTCTTCGGCGAGGTCGACGGCCAGCCCGAGGGCAACCCCGAGGACTGGCCGAAGTTCGACAGCCGGCTCCGGGAGCTGCTCGGTCTGCCCGAGGACGCCAGCGCGGTCGAGACGGTGCGCACGCTCTACCTGACCGACGGCGACGTGATCGCGGCGGCTAGCGAGCTCGCCGAATGGTCAGGCATGGTGGCGCGCCGTACCGACGAGGAGATCGCGGGAAACTGACCGGCGACCCCGCCATCGAGCTGGCCGGGGTCGCAGTCCAGTACGGCCTCGACCCCCTCAGGGTCTTGGCTCTCGCACCACACGACGCCCAGATCACCGCGGCGGCTCTCGCGGCGGCGAACCGCCAGCGGTCCGACGAGATCCGTGGGTGGTTGGACTACCTCGCCCGCACGACAGCGGCGAGCACCACGACCGGCTTCGGCCAGGTCATGCGCGGATTCCTGAAGGTGATGGCGAGGCGGAGGTGAGTCGTCGTGGCTGCTGAGGAAGAGGTTGGCCTCCGGCTCTCCCTGAAGAACCGCCACGAGACCGTGTCCGGGCTCGACGACGTCGGCGACAAGCTCGACCGGGTCGGCGACGAGGCCGACCGTGCAGGCCGCAAGGCCAGGTACGGCGCCGCGGGCCTGCTTTCGTTCGGCCGGAGCGGGAGGATCGCTGGCCGCGCCGTCGTCTACGGGATGGGGGCGGCCGCGGCCGGGGTCGTCGGCGCGGGCATCGCGCTCACGAAGCTGTCGAAGGACTCGATCGCGGAGGCCCGCGAGTCGCAGAAGGTGGGCGCCGTCACCCGCTCCGAGATCAAGGCCACGGGCCAGGTCGCGAACGTCACCGCTAAGCAGGTCGGGCGTCTCGCCGGCGCGATCTCGGACAAGGTCGGCGTCGACGACGAGGAGATCCAGGCCGGCGCCAACATGGTCCTGACGTTCAAGAACGTCCGCAACGAGATCGGCAAGGGCTCGAAGATCTTCAGCCGCGCGACCCGCGACGCCGTTGACTTGGCCAAGGCCGGGTTCGGGTCGATCACCTCGCAGTCGAAGATGCTGGCGAAGGCGCTCAACGACCCGATCAAGGGACTCTCCGCGATGTCCCGGTCCGGGGTGACGTTCACCCAGCAGCAGCAGGACCGGATCAAGGGCCTGGTGGAGGAGGGGGACCTTCTCAAGTCCCAGAAGATCATCCTCGGTGAGGTCGAGTCCCAGGTCGGCGGCGTCGCCGAGGCACAGGCCACCTGGGGCGACAAGGCGGCGGTCTCGATCGGCAACATCAAGGAGCGCATCGGCCTGGTGCTCCTCCCGGCACTCGACGGCGTCGAGAAGTGGTTCGTCCAGAAGGGCGCACCCGTGCTCGACCGGTGGGTCGGGGTCTTCGAGGACCGGGGCATCCCGGCCATCGAGCGGTTCGCCCGCAAGGCCGTCCCCGCGGTCGGTGACTTCCTCGAGGAGGCCCGCCCGCTCGCGGAGTCGGTGATCCCCGCGATCGGCACCGGCCTGGAGACCGCCGCTGACGCGTTCAAGGTCATCGCCCCCAAGGCGAAGGCGGTCTTCGAAGCCTTCAACAACCTCCCCGACTGGGCCAAGCAGGGCATCGCGATCGCCGCGCTCGGCGGCCTCGCGGCCAAGAGAATCGGGGCGTTCGACCGCGGCAGCCTTCTCGGGTCGATCGCTACGACGGCCAAGCCGCTCCCCGTGTGGGTGGTCAACGGCGGTGGCGGTCTCCCGACCACGGGGAAGCCCGGCGGCCCCACCCCCTTCGGCGGACCTGGGGGCGGCGGGCCGAAGTGGGTGCCCGGCATGGTCGGAAACACCTTGGGGACCGCGCTGACGGCGCTCGGATTCGCCATGGCCAACAGCGACCCCGACAACGTCCACCCAGGGCTGCCTGGCCTCGACGTCACCAAGGTGATGTCGCAGGAGGAGCTGCTGGCTCAGGAGCGCCGGCGCAACGTCGACGACTACAAGCGTCGGATGCGGGCGCTCGACGAGCTGCTGGTCGGGCCCCTCGGGAAGATCAAGGACGTCAACACCCAGTTCGACTTCCTCGGCACCAAGCGGCCCACGCCTAAGGTCGCCACTCCCGGGATGGACGAGGCCGTCCGCTCCGGAGACCGCCTGATCGGGATCCTCGGTGTGCTCGACCGCACCGAGTCCCGGCCGACCGTCGTGCTCGACGGTGTCGGCACTGCCGAGCTCCGCGTCCAGTCCTTGCAGTCCAAGCTCCAGCAGCTGAGCGGGCAAGGTGTGTTCCTCCCCGGCGGCTCCCCGACGCCGGGCAGCAGCGGCAACAAGTGGGACGGACTCCGCGCACCCAAGCACCCCCGGCCCGTGCCAAGCGCTGGCCGGGTCACGGTGCCACAGGGGCCTGACCTCCCCGACGTCGCGGGCTGGGCGGACGAGGTCGCCGTGCCTGACACCGTGGTGCAGCTGTACCTGGACGGCAAGGTCCTGATGGAGAGCACGGTGCGGAACCTGCAGACGAAGGCCGCCCGCGCGTGATCACGCCCTCTGGCGGCCTCCACCTCCCCCCGTTGACACACACCGTGCACGCAGGCACCCAGCGCCGGGTCCACATCAAGCCGACTCGACCGGCCGGCCCGGGTGTGTGGTTCGACCTCATCGGAGACGACGACCCTCGCGAGGGCTCCGCGGGCTGGCAGGACGTCTCGCGTCCCCGGCGCCAGTCGGGGGTGGAGTGGGTAGGGCAGTCCGCCTCGGCGTATGTTCTGCCGCTCTTGCTCGACGGGGTTGAGGTCTCGCCTGGCCGCGACCAGGTGATCGAGAAGGACATCCGTGCGGTCCGGTCGTGGTTCGTGAAGACCAAGAAGACCGGCGAGCCCCCGGTGTTGGCCATCACCGGGCCGTTGCACTTCCCGAAGTCCATGCGCTGGGTCGTCGCGGACATGGTGTGGGGCGCGAAGATCCGTGACCCTGGCGGGCGCCGGGTTCAGCAAGCGCTGACCCTGACGCTGAAGCAGTACCTCGAGCCGTCGGTCGTGAAGAGTCCCGCCAAGAAGGCCCGGCACAGGCAGGGCAAGTGAGCGGCCAGACGCTCTCCGACCTGGTCGAGGACCTGGTCCTGCTCAACCACCAGCGTGCCCGGAACCTCGTGCTCGACGAGGCCGTCGCCGACCAGCCCACCATCAAGCTCACCATGGACGGGGCCAACACCCTCGACGTGCCGGTCGTCGACGCGGAGCGCAAGGTACTGCGCTCCCCGCTGACGCAGTACCGCTCCTGGGCCGAGGTCGCCGGCGTCCGTTTCGAGCTCGTCGGCTTCAGCAAGATCGGGAGCAGGTTCACGCTCCACTTCGAGGACGGCATCGCGGCCGCGCTGCGCCGCCGTACGAAGCCACTCTCGGCGCCGGCGGGATCCACGACCCGGCAGGAGTTCGCCATCAGACTCGCCCGTGAGGCGAAGGTCCCCTATGCGGTGGACCCGACGAAGCGAGCCAAGGTCTCCTCGGTGCTGGAGCGCTCGGCGGCCGGCCAGAAGACGAACTCCTGGGACGTGCTGGGCGACATGGCCGAGGCGATCCACTGGCGCCGGTTCTCCACCGGCACGAGCCTCGTCGTCGGTGGCGACGAGTGGCTGATGGAGCGCGACCGCAAGCCGATCCGGCTGCGAGAGCACGCGGGTGGCGTGCACGACATCGACTTCGACCTCGACATCGCGAAGCGAGTCTCCGAGGCCACGCTCACGGTCGACTCCAAGCTGTGGACCCTGCGGCCGGGGTCGGTCTGCACGATGGGCGACGACATGGGTCCCGCAGAGGGGAAGTGGCTGGTCGGAGAGTTCACCCGGCCTCTGGCCAGCACTCGGGCGACCGTCCGCCTGATCCGTGCTCGCCACGTGCTCAAGGAGCCCAAGCGCTCTGGCCCCGGAGACCTAGGCGATCCTGACTTCGTGCCCGGCAGCGCCGGCTCATCCGGCGGGGGCGCGGCGGCCAACGCCGCACGTGAGCGCATGGTCCGGTTCGCGCTCTCCCAGGCCGGTGACGCCTACGTGTGGGGCGGCAACGGACCAAGCGGCTGGGACTGCTCGGGCCTGGTGTACGCCGCCACGCGGGTGGCTGGTCGTCAGATCCCGGCACGCACCTCGGCCGGTCAGTGGGCCGCTTGCCAGGCCGCCGGGCGCACGATCGCGGTCAGCACAGCGCTCAGGATCCGGGGCGCGCTCCTGTTCATCCAGACCACCGACACGCACCACGTCGCGATCTGCCTGGGCAACGGCTCGACGGTCGAGGCCAAGGGATCCGCCTACGGGACTGGCGTGTTCGGCGGTGCGGCCGGCGGCGGATGGACCGGGGCCGCGCTATGGGTGTGAGGGGGAACCGCGGGTGACGCTCGACCAAATCGTGGGCCAGGCGCCGCGGACCATCGACCGCCCGCCCGTGACCGCGAAAATCGTGCGCGTCGACGACTCCGGTATCTGGGCCGTCCCGATCGGTGGCGACCCCCGCACCCCCGTCGGCCCATGCCAGGGGCCCACCCAGGTAGCAGTCGACGAGCAGGTGGTCCTCACGTGGACTCCGCAAGGGCCCTGGGTGCAGCCGGCCGTCGACACCAGCGGCTTCGAGACCGAGGCGGGAGCCCTGGCGAAGGCGGACGCCGCCCGCGAGCAGGCCGAGGCCTACGCCGACAGCCAGCTGGGCGGCCACGCCGCCGACACCACCGAAGTGCACGGCATCCCCAACACGGCGGAGCTCGAGACCCAGGCCGGAGCCCAGGCCAAGGCGGACGCCGCGATTGCCGACCACGAGGACGCGACCGCACGGTTCCACGGCAACACAGGGGTCCGTCGTGTCGTCGACGCCGGCGACATCGTCGACCTCCCCGACCTCGAGCTCCTGGTCCGCCGCACGGGCGACGTGGTCGCGGTGTGGACCCGCGAGCCGGTCGCCGCGGCGTTCTCCGGCGCCCTCGACCTCTTCACGCTCCCCACCGAGTTCCGCCCCGACGCGAACGCCACCGTCAGCGGCGTCTACAACCCGGCGACCGGGGCGCCCGTCGCCGGCGCCAGCCTCATCGTCCGCCACGACGGCACCGTCCGCCTGATCGCGGTCTCAGGCGCCCGCCACGTCGCCGGCGTCACCGCCACCGTCAACGCCGCCTGGCCGGCCGCCTACCCAGGAACGGGGGAATGACCCGATGCCCAAGCACCTCGCCCTCCCGCTCCGCGTCTCCGGGTCCGGCGCCCTCAGCGCACTCGAACAGGACAGTGACCGGGAGATCACCCAGTCGGTCGCGCTGCTGCTCGACACCCGCCCGGGCGAGCGGCGCTCGGTCCCGGGCTACGGCCTCTCCGACCCCCTAGGCAGCGGCGTCAGCCACGACGTCATCGCCGACGCCGTCACCGAGTGGGAGGACCGCGCCGAGTCCGTGTTCGTCGAGCAGCTCGCCGAGACGCTCGTCGACCAGCAGGTCTCGGTCTACCCGCCGGATCCCACCCCTTCCGACCTCGAGGAGGAGGAGTAGTCGATGCCCTGGGACCCGCCCGAGATCGATACCGACGAAGACTCGGTGACCGACCGGATCCTCGATGGACTCGCTGTACGCCTCCCCGGTTGGGAGCCCGTGGAGGGTGCCCCCGAGGTCGCCCTGGCCGAAGAGCTCGGCCGCGAGATCGCGCTTCTGAACCAGACGACCATCACTGTCCTCGAGCAGGCCGTCGCCGGCCTCGGTGAGACCGCCTTCGGCTTCCCCGCCTACCTCGGCGTGAACGCGGAGATCCCGGTGACCCTCACCGTCACGGGCGCCGGAGCCGTCGTGCCCCAGGGCTTCACCGTCATCGGCATCAACGATGACGGCGCGGAGGTGGCCTTCGAGCTGCTCGAAGACGTGACCTCGGTCGGGTCGACCGTGGACGTCACCATGACCGCCACCAAGGCAGGGGACGCCGGCAACACTGTCCCCGCAGGCACGTTGACGATCGTGGTGTCCACCGCCACCGTGATCTCCGCGGAGGCGACCGCGCCGAGCACCGGTGGCGCTGATGCCGAGGTGCTCGGCGACTACCTTTCGCGCCTGGTCGACTACTTCGCCACCCTGCGCCCGGGCGGCGTCCGTGCGGCCGATCTCGCCGCCCTCGCCCGTTCGGTTCCGGGCGTGCACCGCGCGCTCGGTGTCGATCTGTACGACCCCGCCGACCCCGGCACTCCCGCCGAGCGCACCGCGACGGTCTTCCCGATCGACGACGCCGGCGCACCCGTGAGCTCGGCCGTGGCCACCCAGGTGCAGGCCGTGCTGGAGGCCTCCCGCGAGGTCAACTTCGTAATCCACGTCGAGGAGCCGACGTACACCGTGATCGACGTGGTCTACGACGCCGTGGCCGAGCCGGGCGCGGACCCTGCCGTGGTCGCCACGGCCATCGAGTCGGCGATTGCCGACTGGCTCTCCGCCTGGGGGACGACCGCGGACGACGAGACGGCGTGGGAGCCGGTCACTACCGTTCGCCTGCTGCAGCTCGCGCGCATCGCCGGATCTGCGCCAGGCGTGGCCTACCTGGCGTCGATCACGATCAACGGGTCCGCGGCTGACTTCGAGCTTCCCGGCGTGGCGCCACTGCCCGCGTCCCTCACCGATCCGGTCGCCCCCTCCACGATCACCGGGACCGTGTCCTGATGGCCGACCTCGTCGACCGGGTCCTCGAGGCGCTCGGCCGCGCGTTCGTCACTCGGGCCGGCGACGCGCTACCGAACCTGCTCGACGGCCTGGCCGACCCGCTGCGGGACGCCGACGACCGGCTCGCGGCCACGGATCGGGGATGGGCCGCGGCCTTCGACCTTGACGCCACACCGGAGCCCCGGTGGATCGGGTCGGCCACCGGGACCAGCGTCCCGGGCGGCCTCACCCTCGCCGAGCAGCGCGACTACGTCCGCGACCGCGCCACGTGGCGCCGCGGCACCCCTGAGGCCATCAAGGGCGCCGTGCGAGCGATCCTCCTCGCGACCAACAGCCGCCGGGTGGACCTGCTCGAGCGGGAGGGTTCGCCGTGGCGGCTCGGCGTCCGCGTGTGGGCCGCTGAGGTCCCCGCCGGCGGCAGCGTTGCCGTGCTCGCGGCCGCGAAGACCCAGACACCCGTCGGGATCCTCGTCGACGTCCACGTCGAGTCGGGCGCCACCTACGAGCACATGGCCGAGTACCACGGCCCGACCTACGAGGACGCGCTCGCCGCCTTCCCGCTCTACGACAGCGCCTCGCCCGTCGAGGCCACCAGCGTCTACCACGTGCCCGAGGAAGGAACCGACGTCTGATGGCGATCGCCACGACCCCCAGAGGTGTGCCCTACCCGGAGCCCGGCTCGGGTGAGCCCAACAACCCGCCGATCCACCTCAAGCAGCAGGCGGAGTGGGTCGACGAGAACGTCCCCAAGACCGCCGATCTCGCCGATCCTGAGACCGAGGCCGGAGCACTCCTGGCGGGATCGTTCGCTGGCAAGCCGACCATCGACGCCGACGACCTGGCGATCCTCATGCGGGACCGCACCGTCGCCAACGGCGTCTCGTGGACCACCCCCCACGAAACCATCGCCCGAGTGCTCGGCTGGGCGGTTGTCACCGACGCCCGTTACGGAGGCGGCGCCGACAACACCGGGGTAGACGACTCGGCCGCCGCGGTCCAGGCCGCTCACGACTCCCTGCCCACCAGCGGCGGCACCGTCTGGTTCCCAGCCGGAACGTTCAAGGTCGGCACGGCGATCACGGTCACCAAGCCATGCGCGATCCGGGGAACTGGGCCACGCACGAAGATCCAGACCACCAGCGCCACCGCCAACATCTTCACCGTCTCGGCCGGGCAGGTCACCATCGGTCACGTCGCCATGAGCGCCACGGTGACGAGGACGGCAGGCTGGTACGTAGACGTCCTCTCGACGGCATCCAACTTCCGCATCGAGCACTTCACCACGGCGGGTGCCATCGGCGGCGTTCGGACGGCCGCAACGTCCGCCGCAATCGCGCACGGTTCGATCCGCGACGGAACGGCCGGGACCGGCATCGCGGTGCGAGTCGACGGCGGGTTCGCCGTCGCGGTCGAGGACATCACCACCGACGCTGCCGCACAGACCTACGCCGGCATCTACGTCACCAACGTCGGCGACCTGGTCATCAAGGACTGCCAGCTCCTCCACGCCGGCACCGGCCTGCTGGTGCAGCCGGGCGCCGGGCAGAGCGTCACGAGCCTGTGGGCCGAGAGCACGTTCTTCGACAACTGCACCACGGGCGTCAGCCTCAGTGCAGCCGGGGGAGCGATCGCCCGCTCCAGCTTCTTGCGCTGCTGGATGGGCAGCGCGACGAACTGGGGCGTCCTGATGGCCACCTCGGGGGCGGGGACCATCGACGGCACGGACTTCCTCGGCTGCCACATCTTCCTCAACGGCTCCGGCGGCATCGCGATCAACGCCGCCGCGGTCAGCAACACCCGCATCGCCAACTGTGCGATCTGCGACAACACCGGGGACGCGGGAATCCTCGTCAACGGCGCCGTGTCGGGCCTGAGCATCACCGACAACCTGATCGGCGCCGGGTTCGGACTCGGCGGCAACGGCTACGGGATCTTCTTCAACGTCACGACCGTCAACGACCTGATCATCACCGACAACGATCTCACCGGGAACACGATCGCGGCCATCGCCGGGGAGCCGACATCGGGGACCAACCGGCTGATCGCCAACAACCTTGGTGACACTAGCCGCGGCGCTACCGCCGGCATCACCGTAGGCGCCAGCCCGTTCACCTACACCGCCGGGAGCCGGTACGAGACCGTCTACATCAACGCCGGGACCGTCAGCCTCGTCAAGGTCGACGGTGCTTCCGTTTTCCAGCAGACCAACTGCGCCGTGCGCCTAGCCCCTGGAAAGTCGGTGGAGGTCACCTACACCGTGGCACCCGGCATGTCGCGAACCAAGGACTGACGATGACCCCAGCGGGTGAGGAGCCTCATGATTGCCTGGTGGTGCGCGACCATCTGCATCGTCCTGGTGGTGCTGTCCTTGTCTGGTGTCTTGCGCCCATCAAGGCCGATCTACGTGGCGGTCGTCGCACTGGAACTCGTGCTCCTAGCGTGGGCCGTCGCCCTGCGGGCGAGCTAGCCGCTGCCGTACCGACTCCGGGGCTCCGTGACACTTCTTGGTCTTGCGGCCGCTGCCGCAAGGACAGGGGTCGTTTCGGCCGGCGCGACCAGCGCCCTGGGCTCGCTGGTCGCGCTCGACCTGGGCACACACCTGCTGTACGCGTTCGGGCGTCACCGGCGTAGTCCCTAGAGCCTTCATGGCGACCACAACGGCGATCACACCAAGTAGGACCTGTACAAACTGCCAGAGCCGCTGCTCTCGCAGTGACATGGACCCGTCTGGAACGCGATCGTCCGATAGTCCGGCTTGGGCCAGCGCTGCCTGAGCTAGCGCAGAATCCCGAGTGGCGATCGCCTCAGCCAGCTGACCGCGCACCACTTCCAACTCGTCTCGGCTCGCATGCGCGAGGCGTGCGACGAGACGGAGGTTCCCCCTCGCGTCCGATGAGTAGGTGCCGTCGACTCCGCCCGTCACGTCCTGCTCGTGGCCACACCGCGGGCAGCGCATCACGAAATTCCCTGCAGCGTTGTTCTGCAGCGTCATGTTCGTGAACGTGAAGCCGGGCATCCCGTAGCTGAGACCGCACCGCAGGCAGGTCGTCGACACAGTCATGTCTTGCACCCTAGGACGGACTGCTCGGGCGCGACCGAGAACTCGTACCGTCTCGCCTCGAGCCGCCCGGCGTCGGGGTCCCACGACACCCCTTCGTAGGAGGTCACCTTGTCGCGCGTTGAGCACCCGGCGGATGGCCCCAGATGAGCGCAGACGACCCGACGCCAGGCGAGCTCTACCGGATGATGAAGGACCTCGCGAACCAGATCCAGGGGATCGTTGGCCGGCTCGAGCGCCGAGACTCCTACATCGAAGAGAACTTCGTCCGCACCCAGGTGTGGTTCGAGGCGCGCAAGGCAGACCAGGGCATGGCTGCGAACCTCCACCAGGACATCGGTGCGCTCAAGGAGTCGAAGGCGGACCAGAGCGCGCTCGTCAACGTCGCCCAGGACCTTGAGACCCTGCAGAAAGAGCGCGAGACCGAGCGGGCCAACGATCAGGCCCAACGGCAGGCGGACCGCAACTGGCGGCGCCAGATGACCCTCACGATCGCCCTCACCGCGATCACCACGCTCCTGTCCATCGTCGGCCTCGTGTTGACGCTCGTCCTCTCTCTCACGGGGTGATGAACCATGTCCAGGCTGCGCGCGTGGGTGCCATCGACCCGGACCGTCACCGCGGCGATGGTCACGGCCGCGGTGCTCGGAGTGGGGCTGTTCGTGCTGCTGCTCGTCCTGGTCATCGGCCAGAAGGTGCAGCTCGACCAGGCCGCCCAGAACGATGAGGAGTCCCGGAGCGACCGAGCCGAGCTGCACGCGGCGGTCGACCACCTAGCCACCGCGCTAGCGAGAGCGAACGACCGGCTGATCGACGCCGGCCGGAGCCCGGTCGTCCCGCCGGCCGCAGGCCCTGCCGGTGTCCCGGGACCGGCCGGCGCCCCAGGGTTGGAGGGCCCGCGGGGGCCCGTAGGGGCCCGCGGGCCGGCGGGTGATCCTGGTGACCGGGGGAAGGCTGGGCGGCCGGGAGCAGCCGGACCAGCGGGCGCACAGGGGCCTCAGGGCCCTGTCGGTCCGGCTGGCCCCGCGGGTCCGACCGGGCCGCAAGGCGAGCGCGGCCCGGCGGGCGCTGACCCGTGGCCGTTCACCTTCGCCTTCACCGTCCAGACCAACCCGGTGCAAGCCACCACCTACACGGTCATGTGCACGGCCGACGGCTGCACCGTCACCGAGTCCTGAGCCTTCGTCTCCGCGTCGCCCTGCTGCTAGACGCCCTGTCCGCCTGCCCCAACGAGGAGTCCTACATGAACGCACCGCTCGGCCTGGCCGACCTGCAGCCGCCCGAGGAGATCGAGGAGCTCATCGCGCAGCTGCCCGTGCTCGACGACGGCGCCGAGCCGGCGCCGTACCCGCACGCCGAGATCCTCGAGCGCGACGCCCAGGACGACCTCGACGAGCTCGGCGCCCCCGGCGACGCCCCGCACACCTCCCGGGAGGCCGTGCAGCTCGGCTGGGAGTGGGTGCGCGGCGCGGTCTTCCTCGGCGTCGGCTACTGCCTCAAGGTCATCCGGTCCCTGTTCCTGGTCGACCCGCTCTACCCGGACGCCGAGACCGGCTGGGAGCAGGCCGGGCACCGGCACAAGACCGACGACACCGACCAGATCCCCTGGGGTGTCCCGGTCTGGTGGGTCAACGGCCGACACGGCCACATCGCGCTCTCGCTCGGCAAGGGCCGCTGCCTGACCACCGACTACGTGCGGACCGGCTACCTCGGCCTGGCGCGCATCGAGCAGCTGGGGCCGTGGTGCGGCGGTCGGCTAGTCGGCTGGTCGGCGGACGTCAACGGCGTGGTCGTGTGGCGGCGGAAGGCCAAACCGGAGAAGTGGGACATCGACGACCGGATCGCGTTCGTGCGGGCCGCGCTCCAGCGCGCGATCGCCAACGACGCCCCAGAGATCCGGGTGCGCGGCCTGCGGTCCTGGCTCAAGCAGCTGCGGGCCCGCCGAGACAAGCTCCGCGAACAGGGCTGAGCCCGTGCGCCGCTTCCGGCTCATCCGTGACGACGACATCTCCGGCGTCTCCGGCCGCGGGCACGTCGCTGACGGTGTTGAGTTCGACGATGGCCGGGTCGTCACCCGGTGGCGGGCCGCGATTGCGCAGACCTGCGTGTGGGACTCCATCGACCACATCCTCGCCGTGCACGGCCACGGCGGCGCCACCCGTATCGAGTGGATCGACTGATGCCAGCCGCTTCGGCCGGGCCCGTCGCCACCCGGGTCGGGACCTTCAACCTCTACCAGCGCTCCGACAACCACCGGGCGGACGCCGCGCTGCGCCGGTTCGTCGAGCACGTCGACCTGGCCGGCCTCCAGGAGTACGGCGGCCCCGCCCGACGCGCGTCGCTGGCGGACCTGCGGGATCTCGGGTTCGCGTTCTACAAGCCGCGCGACGTCGCCAGCGCCCCGCCGATCATCTGGGACGCCGACCGGTTCCAGCTGATGCGCGGCCGGTCCGTGCTCGCAGCCGACGGCCGCCGCGTCCCCGCCGTGCCCGGGAAGCGCGCGGTCCTCGACGACCTCTTCGGCACCGTGGTCGTGCTCCGCGACATGCTCCTGGACCGCGAGACCGTCGTGGGGAACATCCACACCCCCGCGCACGTCGAGCTCTGGCCCGGCCCCCGGCGCGCCATGTACCGCGAGGCCGTCGTTGCGGTCGTCGCGGACATGCACCTGCACCGCGAGCGCCCCGCCTACCTGGCCGGCGACTGGAACTGGTCGCTGCGCACACCCGACGCGCTCCCGCGTCGACTGCTCGCCCGCCGCGGCCTCGTCTCGTGTTGGTCGGGCAACCCGTCCCCGGTCGGCACCCACGGCCACCGGCTGATCGACGGCGTCTTCGCCCGCGACCGGGCCGACGAGGCCCACGTCCTGTCCGGCTTCCACGTCGGCGACCACGACCCGGCCGTCGCGACCTACACCACGAAGGAGCACCGATGACAGCCAACGAGCCTCAGGAGACCACCACCGTCACGACCCCCACGGGCGTCGTGGTCGGCGCAGCGGTCACCCCCACGCAGGTCCGCCGCCCGTGGCGCTCGACCATCCGCACAGTGTTCCAGGCGGCCGTCGCGGCCGCGGCCGCCGCACCGCTGGTCTACCAGGCGGCCACCCAGGACAGCCCCGAGCTCGCGACCGGCGCCGCAGGCGCCTTCCTCGCCGTCTCGGCCGGCGTCACCCGGGTGATGGCGCTCCCGGTCACCGAGCGGTTCCTGCGCCGGTTCCTCCCGTTCCTCGCCGCCGCACCCAAGCCGAAGGGCTGAACGTGCGCCGCCCGCCGCGGCGGCACCTGGTTCTCGGGCTGTGCTACGCCGGCCTGCTCTACCCCGTCCTCGACTACCTCTACTGGCACCGCCGCGGCGGCGCCTTCAACCACTGACCGGCGCCCGGGCCGCCCTCTCGTCGGCCCCGCGTGCGTCACCCCGGCCCGTCGTCCTCACGAAGGACGGCGGGCCGGGCCCTTCGTCGTCTCAGTCATCCGCCGGCCGGACGTGGTCGGCCGGGAGCCACTGGCTGGTGACGGTGACGTCGACGGTCCCGCCGCCGGTCGCGTACACCACCAGCGCCTCCCACCGGCCGGACCGGGTGCGTCGCCAGTCGAGCAGCACCCCAGGGGAGGCGAGCGACCCGAACCGGACCCAGACGTGCCGCGGAGACACCCGGCCACGCTGCCCGGTCCCGTCGCTCGCACGCGTCGTCACGGTCCCTGCGCTCCTCCCCGACCCCGCCTCGAGCACCCGTTCGGAAACTGACCGATAAGGTACGTTCATAGTATTCACGCGGCGTGGCGCCGTCGAACAGGCGTTCGACCGTGGCACCGTGGCGGGCATGTGCACCTCCCCGTGAAGACGATGCCGCCCGAAGAGGCGGCCCGCATCCGCGACGCGTGGCGCGCCGACCTGACCGTCGGGACCAGGGCCCGCTTCGACGACGGACTCGGCGACACCCGTCGCTGGTGGACTGTTCGTGCTACGTCGGACCGGTTCGCCATCCTGACCCGCCAGGCGGCCTTCGAGCCCAAGGGCGTGCTCTGCTACACGATCATCGACTGGGAGCTCGGGTTCCGTGGCCCGTGCAACCAGATCGGGCAGGGCTGGGGAGACGGGACGTTCGCCGACGAGGAGTGCGCCGCGCTGCTCGCCGCCCTCGAGGTTGACGAGGTCGAGGTCTCCTGGCGCAACCGTGTCCCGATCCGTCCGGGTCAGACCATCGCGGCGGCGACTGCGGGCGAGCACGCGCTCGAGGTCGACCGGTGAGCGGGCCGCGCGAGACCTTCACCGGGCCGGCCGGCACCGCGATCCGTCTCCGCATCGACCCCGCCGTCCGCGGGTCCGCCACGACCGTGACCTGGTGGCTGCTCACCGGGCCGTGGCACCCCCTGTGGACCCAGTTCGTCCTCAGCGTGGTCCGTCTCAGCCCAGTCGAGGGCTGGCCGCCCGCCGAGCTCCACTTCCCGGGCGCGACCCACGAGCTGCTCGTGTTCGCACTCAACCCGGGCGAGCCGCCGAAGGTCCACGCGGTCGAGACGCTGGAGGCCGGCGGCTTCGCCGCGGTCGGCGGCTACCTCACCCCGGTCGACGTCGTCCAGCAGTTCACCGCTACCGACGACGAGATGACGGAGCTCGCCGCCCTCTGCGCCCGCGGCTGCGTGGACGGCGCGCTCAACCCGTCGACCGACGACGCCCGGTCCACGCTCCGTGAGCACTGGCTGACCGCGTGCGTCCGGACCCTCGCCCACATCCGCGGCGAGGAGCACGCACCATGACGACCGGCCAGCTTCGGCGAGGCCTCGGCGCGCTCGGCGTGAGCATGGCCTGCCTCGGCACCGCGGCGGCCGCTGCGACCTTCAACGCGCCCGGTGACGGCCTCCTCGGCTCCGCGATCGCCACCGCGCTGATCTGGCTCGGCGCCCGCCTCGCGATCTGGGCGCTGTCTCCCACGATCGAGCCGGGCCCCTGCTGGGAGCGATCGGACATCGGCTGGCCCCTACCGGGCGGCGATGAGCGGCCAGTCTTCTGCGGCCTGCCCGCAGGCCACGCCGGCGCCCACGTCTGCGAGGACCTCCCGCACAGCGGCCGGATCACCTGGAGCGCGCGGTGAGCACCACCGACGACGAGCTGCTCGGGCTGTCGATGTTCCTCGAGCCCCGCCTCGGGCACCGACTACGGCAGCTGATCGACGCCGAGTCCCGCGTGCACCAGGTCATCGACCTCGAGCAGCGCACCCAGCGCGCCGAGGACCTTGCCACCGAGTGCCGGCGGCAGCTGCGCGTCCGCGACCGTCAGGTCACCGACCTCGAACGCGCTGCCCGCGAGCTGGCCAGCGAGGCCGCCAGCGCCGATTCCCAGACCGGCGGCACCGACGCCGATCGCCTCTACCGGCAGGCGCTCCGCGACGCGGCTGCGCACCGCCGCCTGACCTCCGAGGACCAGTCATGACCACCATCGATACGGAGACCCGCACGCGGGTCTGCCCGGGCTGCGGGCACCCAGCGACCGCCCACCTACCCGTGTTGCCCGACGACCAGCCCGGCACCTGCGCGGCCTGCGAGCGCGCCAACCTCGGCCCGTTCCAGTGCATCACCCTGCGCGGCGAGATCGACCCCGACTGGCGCCAGCCCACCGGCCGCATCGACGAGCACGAGCTCCGCCGCCTCCCCGGTCAGGAGACCGTCTGCTCGAGGTGCCGTTCCCGGGTCGTGTGGGCCGTCACCGCGGCCCGCGACACCGGCCCGGGCGGCAAGCCGATGCCGCTCGACCCGGTCGAGCACCCCGACGGCAACGTCGCGGTCTCGCCCGGCCACGCCGGCCGCCTGGTCGCCCGCGTCCTCAAGAAGGACGAGCAGCCAATCATCCCGACCGAGCTCCGCGCGATGCCCCACTTCGCGACCTGCGGGAAGGGCTGAGTGATGCCCCTCGACAGCGAGTTGAGCCTCTTCAACGCACCCGCAGCGCGGTCGGGCGGCGGCGTGTACCCGCCTAGCGTCGACGTCGCCCGGGCCGCGCGGCTCTCTGAAGACGGTCGCTACCGGTACGTGCTGGGCCGCCGCTGGGGCGACGGTCTCCCCGCGACGTTCGTCATGCTGAACCCGTCGACCGCCGATGCTGAGCTCGACGACCCGACCATCCGCCGGTGTGTCGGCTTCGCCCGCACGATCGGCGCAGACGGGATCCACGTCCTCAACCTCTACGCGTTTCGCGCGACCAAGCCCGAGGACCTGTGGAAAGCCGACGACCCGGTCGGACCCGAGAACGACGAGTACCTTGCCCGCCACGCCGCCGCGGCCGCCCGGCAGTGCAGGCCGATCATCGCCGCCTGGGGCGCCAACGCCCGGCCGGCGCGCGTTGCCCAGGTGCTCGCGCTGCCAGGCATGCGGACCGCCCTCCACGCTTTCGGGGTCACCAAGCACGGCCAGCCCAGGCACCCGCTCTACCTGCCAGCATCGGCGCGACCCCAGCCGTGGGAGGGACGACCGTGAGCCCGGTACGGCGAGCGAAGCACACCACGCCGTCGGTCGTCCTCAGCGCGACCGGCGACGTCGTCGAGGTCGGTGGAGGCTGCGGCCTGTTCATCGACCTGCCCGCCGAGGACCAGGCGCCCGCGGTCGGGGACTGGATCGCAACCGAGGCCGGCTCGAGGTACCTGGTCGACCAGGTCCGCGTCGTACGACGACGCAAGCCCGCGGCCACCACCGTGCGCTACCAGCTGCGCAACCTCCGGCTGCCGAAGCACACCCCGCCGCCCGACGACGTCCGTGTCATCTGGCTGACCTGGTATCCCCGGGGCCGCCGATGAGCCGACGAGCCGAGGAGATCACCGACCAGCTGACGGTCGCGTACCTGGACTGGTGCGTGCACGAGCGGGTCCCCGTCAACACGGTGGCCCGCCGGCGGGCGACGTTGAAGTCGGTCGGGAACGCCGGCGACGCGACCCGCGAGGAGGTCGAGGCCTGGTGGTCGGCCCGGGCGCACCTCAAGCCCGCGACCCGCGCGAATGACCTGGCGAACCTCCGCACGTTTTACAAGTGGTGCCAACGGTGGGACCACCGCGACGACGACCCGACCGTCCGGCTCGACGCACCGAAGGTCCCGGCCGGCCTCCCGCGGCCGTTCACCCGCGACCAGTTCCACCAGCTCCTCACCACCCTCGAGAACGACATGCGCCGCGCGGTCGCGCTCGGCGGGTACGGAGGCCTCCGGGTCTCCGAGGCCGCGACCGCCGACTGGGGCAACTACGACGCCGAGCACCGCCGGCTCCTGGTTCGCGGCAAGGGCCAGAAGGAACGCCTCATCACTGTCGGCCCGATCCTGATGGACGCGATCGGCCCACCCGGGACCGGGAACATCGTCACCGCCGGCGAGAAGGCCTACAGCGAGGACGCACTCCAGCGGAAGGTCAATCGGGCGATCCAGCGCGCCGGCGTCGACGGCACGTTCCACCAGCTGCGGCACCGATGGATCACCGTGGGGCTCGCGGAGACCGGGAACCTCCTCGGCGTCTCCCGGGCGGCCGGTCACGCGTCGGTCACCACCACCACCCGGTACGCCGCCACCAGCGACGACGTGCTCGACCAGATCTCCGCAGCGGCTGAACGATGACCATTCGGACGGGCGCTAGACGATGACCACGCCAAGCTCTTCGGAGGCTCCGCGGAAGAGGGGCCGAAGGCGAAGGGGCGACACAAACTGGGGTGGTTCCAAGGTTCCGCTGAGTGACGTCAGACGGAGCGATTTGCGTGCGGATCCGCCACCAGGTGGGCCATCATCTGTCGGGACTATCACACGTGCAGGGGAGGTTCTCGGTGCCGGACTATGAGGTCGAGCCGATCCCGGTCTCGAGCGTGCTGCTGAACCCGAAGAACTATCGTCATCGCCCCGTGACCTCGCAGGACGAGTGCTTCCTGGCGCTGTTCAGCGAGCCGAAGGACCGCGACTACATGCTCAACCTGGCGACCGACATCGCCACTCGCGGTCTCGACCCGTCGAGCCTCCCGATCGTTCAGCCGGAAGGTGCCCGGTGGAGGGTGCTCGAAGGCAACCGCCGCATGGCCGCCTTGAAGGCGATGACCAACCCCGACGTGATTCCCGAGCTTCCTGGTGCGAGCGACCGTCAGATGAAGGCGTACCGGGGCCGCTGGGCCAAGCTCGGCGGCGTGGCGCCCATTCCTCGCACCGTGGACTGCGTCGTGACCTCGGACGTCGAGGCGAGCGATCACTGGATCACGATGAAGCATACGAACGTCGGCTTCCACAAAGGCGCCGGAACGATCGAGTGGGACGCCGAAGGCAAGGCCCGTCACGAGGCAGGTGGTGCGACCGGCGACGGGCGGGTCGCTGGCCGGCGCGCATCCAGCGAGCAATCCGGCCGCGCCGTCGACCTCCTCGATGCGCTCCGCCAGCAGTTCGCGGACGACGACGAGATGCTCGCCCTTGTCGACCGAGCCTTCAAGAAGGGGATCACCACGCTTGGCCGGGTGCTGATCCGGCCCGAGAACCGTCTCCGGCTGGGTATGCAGATCGATGGCCGAAGCGTCCGGTGGACGGTCTCGGACAATGCCCTTCGAGCAGCGATGCACCGGCTACTCTCCGATCTGGGCACCCCTGAGCTCAACAGCCGAAGCATCAACGTCGCAGACGACGTCGTCGGCTACCTCGACGCCATTGCGAGCGACCTTCCCACCAGCGACGACCGGGTAGAGGCGGCCCACCCCGCCGTCGGCGCCCCCGTCGGCGCGAGCGAGCGCAGCACCCGATCACGGCGCCGGAAGGCTCCCCAGCCCGCTCGGCGGCCCTACGGTTCCCTCCAGCTGACCCACGGGAGCGGCAAGACGCGCGCCGTCCTCGCTGAAATGAAGACCCTCGCGTACAAGGACTACGCCTACACCTGCGCGATCCTCAACCGCGTGCTCCTCGATCTCTACAGCTTCGATGTGCTCGACGCACTCGGGAAGAAGACGGGCGGCGGGTGCAACGCCCGAGTCCAGCGGTGCCTCCACCTGCTGGACCCCCATAACACCAAGCCGACGGACCGACGGTTCCCCCACATCTGGGACGCACTTGCCTCCGGCACCGGCGAGCTCTCGGTGGACTCCATGCACTTCTTCGTTCATCGGCATGACTACCGAGCACACCCCGACATCGCACGCACCCAGTGCGAGGCACACGAGCCGTTCCTGCGCGCTCTCGACGACCTGGTCGAAGACACCCTTCGTGGATCGTAAACACGCCGCGCTTGGGCTGGCCATCACGCCCGCGGACTGCCACGATGACGGCCATGCCCACCGGTGACAATGCCCCGACCAAGCCGGCTCTCGGGTACTACAGCCCCCTCCGCTATCCCGGTGGGAAGGCGCGACTCGCGAGATACATCGCCGACCTCATCCGAGCCCAGGATCCACGGCCACTCGCCTACGCAGAGCCATTTGCAGGAGGCGCGGGTGCAGCGCTCAAGCTGCTAGCCGAGGGCGTGGTCGACGAGATCCACGTCAACGACCTCGACCCAGGCATTGCTGCGTTCTGGCGCTGTGTGTACCACCGAACCGACGAACTGGTTCGGTCCATCGAGCACGCCGACGTCAGCATCGACACGTGGCACGAGCAACGAACCATCTACTCCGCGCCGGCCGACCGTGATGACCTCGAGCTCGGATTCGCGACCTTCTTCCTGAACCGCTGCAACCGATCCGGGATCTTGACGGCTCGACCGATCGGCGGCCTGGAGCAGACGGGACAGTGGCTCATTGACGCGCGTTTCAACCGCACGGACCTTGTCGATCGGATCCGCTATATCGCCGAGTTCCGCCACCGTGTCCACCTGACTGAGCTCGACGCCCGCGACTTCATCAGCTCCCTGGCAGAGGCTCCCGACGTGATGTTGTACGTCGATCCGCCATACATCGTGCAGGGCGACGCGCTCTACCTAGACAAACTGTCTTACGACGACCATCGCGGCGTCGCCGAGGTCCTTCGTGGGACCGACCTGCGGTGGTTCATGACCTACGACTGCGACGCCCGAATCACGGACGAGCTCTACCCAGACCTGCGATGTGCGCGGTTCAACATCAAGCACACCGCCCAGCACCAGCACGTCGGCAGCGAATACGCCATCTTCAGCGACCGCCTCGTCGTGCCGCACATCGGCATTCTCCCGAAGGACGAAGCAGACTGGGTCGTCGTCTAACCGATCGCCTGGGGAGCCGAGCCCGTTCCTACCGGGTGTGGCCGCGCTCGCGCTGCTCGGCTCGTGCGCGGGCTGCTCCCGGTCCATGACGCGGGACTGCCAGACCCGGATCGATTGGGCCGTCCCGGAAGCCCCACCGGCGTCCTTGGCCGCGCTCGCCCGGGAGCGAGACCTCTGGACGCAGCTGGCGGCCGAGCTCGAGTGCTACCTCGGCGCCGACGAGCGACCGGCCCTGTTCTAGCCTCCGGCCGCACTCGGTCGCCCTATGCTCCGGCACATGGACGACCCCGCCTCACCGCCTGTGCCCGCCGGCTCGGCCCCGCGAGCTCGCGTGGACCCGACGTTCGCGTGGACCGCGGCCACCTTGCCGCTCGCCTACGTCCCGATCGCGTACTTCGCGCCGGCCGCAGCGGTGGCCACCGGCGGCGTCCTGGCCCTGGCGGCCGCGGTCAGCTGCGTCCTGGACCACCGCCGGGTCCGGGCCGCCGTCGACGGCAGCGGCCGCGACTTCCCGCCCGTCAGCGTGCTGATCCCGTTCCTCTACCTGGTCCTCCGCACGATCAGGATCAAGTCGACGCCGGCGATCCCGGTTGTGGGGGTCGCCGCGATCGGGCTGGTGATCCTCGGCCAGCTGACGTTCGCGCAGATCGTCCAGTTCCAGGGCGACTCCATCGAGGCCGACATCGCGAAGTGGGCACGCGAACAGGGCGCCACCAGTGCCCACGTGGAGTGCCCGAACAAGATGATCCGCGCCGATCAGGAGGTCACCTGCATCGTCTCCGCCGGCGGCCAGCAGGCACCCGTGACCGTCAAGATCGGCGACGACGGCTACTACTGGTGGAACTGGGCGTAACCGCACCCGCCAGAGCGAACGCGCCCCGCTCAGCCGTCGCCGTTGTGGTCGTCCCCGAACTGGCGGATGTACCGCTCGAGCGCACGGATCACGACCGCGGTCACGTTCTCGCCGCGGTCGGCCGCGATGCGCCGTGCCTCCTGCCAGATCTCGTCGGGGATCCGCAGCGTCCTGTTCGGCGTCGCGGGCTGGTTCGGCACTCACCGGACGCTAGGACCAGGTGTATTTGCACCCGGTCGTGACGACACCCACCGCGGCCGCTCAGGCGGCGCGGCGCCGGGCCGGCCGGCCGGCCGTGGCGAGTGGGGGAGACGGGCCGGAGGCTCCGTTGACGATCCCGCGGAGTCGGTCGTTCTTGACCTTCGTGTAGAGCCGCGTGGTCGCCGGCGACGCGTGTCCGAGGAGCTCCTGGACACCGAAGATGTCGTGTCCGGAGGTCTCCTCCCAGATCGTCGCCGCACGGTGCCGCAGCTTGTGGATCGTCCAGTCGTCGGCCAGCAGCCGGTTGACCAGCTTCCCGACCCACCGCGGCGAGAGGTGGCCGTGGTCATCACCCGGGAACACCCACCCCGGCGGGAGGGACTGCAGGGTGGCGGCGACGTCGTCGAGCAGCGGGAGGATCCGCTCCTTCCCACCCTTGCCGTGCACGACCAGCGACCAGCCGTCCAGGTCCTCGAGCAGGTCACGCGAGTGCACGAGCGCGATCTCCCCGCGCCGCATCCCGTGGTCGGCGGCGAGCCGCAGCATGAGCCGCTCCCGCGGCCGCGCCGCGGCGAGCGCCGGCAGGTACACGGAGTCCGGCGCCGGCCGCGGGTTCGGCAGCCCGGGCTTCACCTTCGGCAGCGCCAGGGCCGGCGAGGACCCGATGTGACCGGACTCGGCGCCCCACCGGTAGAAGCCGCGCAGCGTGGTCCGGTACGCCCGACGGGTCTCGTTCGCCCACTGCTGCGACGCGAACCACGACAGCAGCTCGGGGCCGGTGACCTCCCAGGGGCTCTCGATCCCGATGCTGCGGGCGGTGCGCTGCAGATGCTGGCGCCGGGTGTAGGCGGTCTGGGACGAGTTCCCCTGCGCGAGGTTCCAGAGGATCCAGGCATCGATCGCGGCCAGCCACGCCGCGGAAACGTGAGCGCTCATCCTTCGGACGGTAGTGGTCCCTATCACAGTCGGAGAGGGCAGCCCCCAGGAGGTAGCGCCGGGGGCTCTGCTCACGCGGCGGCTGGGCGGCTCGCGGCCGCCGCCCGGACCCGCGCGGGGCTGGGTCGGCCCTCGCGGTGCGCGGCGAGCTCGCAGTGCTCGGGGCACTCCCCGCAGATGTGGTCCTCGGCCCGCCGGTTCTCCGCCCCGCACCAGCAGGTCTCAGGCAGGATCCGTCGCACCGGATAGATCTCGTTGAACTCGTTGATGGTCACCTTCACACCCCCAGCAGCCGGTTTCGGATCTCGCGGCGTAGGCCCTCGCGCTCAGCGACCAGGTCCTCGAACTCCTCGACCGAGAGGCTCGGGTCCTTCGTGCCACGCTCGACTGCCGACACAGCTTCCAGGAACGCCGTCACGATGTCCGGGCCCCGGGTCGTGCTCGTGGTCGTCATGCAGACTCCTCGGAACGGTGGGAACGGAAGGCGAGGACGAGGCCCGGCCCGTGGCCGTGCACTGCGGGCTCGTGCGAGCACCCCGGCCGGGCCTCGCCCGTGGATCCGAGGCGACGGCGCGCGGGCATGGGGATGACAACGCCCATCCGGCCGGCGGTCTCGGACGCCGCGGCAGTGGCGGCCGCGGGCGTCTCGGCGAGCGCGGGAACCACGCTCAGCGGGTACATATCAGAAGGTTTGGGGTTCGAATCCCTACGGGCGCGCCGAGTACGACCGGATCCGACACGGCTCCCGGACGGCGAATCCGCCGGCCAGGGGCCGTTCGTCATTCCCCGCCCTGCCCGGTCCGTCCCTCTCGTCACTCCGCTGCCGTCGGCTCGTTGCCAGCGGCATGGGGTCTCGACCGTCGCTGCCTGCCGTCCTCCTGGCCGTCCTGCTCGCGCTGTCCACGACCGTCCCGGCGGACGCGTCGTCCGCCGCGAGCCAGCCGGCGTCGAGGTCCCAGGCCGGCGACGGGGCGAGCGATCCCACCAGCCTCGTCAACGTCTTCACCGGCACCCTGTCCGGCCAGCCCGACTTCGGCACCGGTGGTGGCGCCGGCAACACCTTCCCCGGCGCCGTCGCCCCCTTCGGGATGCTCCAGTGGAGCCCCGACACGGTGCCGTCGCTGGACAACTTCACCGGTCGGTACACCTACTCCGACTCGCGGATCCGCGGCTTCAGCCTCACCCACCTGAGCGGTGCCGGCTGCGCCGCCTTCGGCGACGTCCCGATCCTGCCGGTGGCCGGGACGATCGACTCCTCGCCGGTCAGTGGCCTGTCCGCCGACTACCGCGCGGACCTGCTGCCGACGTTCAGCCACGAGCACGAGCACGCCGGCCCCGGGCGGTACGCCGTGACCCTCGACCCCGGGACCGACCGCGCGGTGGATGTCGAGCTCGCCGCGCGCACGCGCGCCGGTGCCGGGCGCTTCCACTTCGCCGGTGACCGCGGCACCTTCCTCGTCAACGCCGGCGGCAGCTCGATGGCCGACACTCTCGCCGAGGTCGACGTCGACCCCGGCCGTCGTACCGTCAGCGGCACCAGCGGCAGCGGCGCCTTCTGCTACCAGGACAGCCGCTACACCCTGCACTTCGCGATCACCTTCGACCGGCCCTTCGACTCCTACGGCACCTGGACCAAGGCGGTCCTGTCCCCCGGGTCCACGAGTGCCCGGGACCTCGGCGCCGACCCGCGGCTGAAGTACCAACAGCTCCAAGGACTGCCCAAGCAGCTGCCCGGCGACCCGTCCGGCACCGCCCAGGCCGGCGCGTACGTCGGCTTCGACACGGCCGCGGACCACGAGGTCCGGGCCAAGGTCGCGGTCTCCTTCGTCAGCGTCGACGGCGCCCGCCGGAACCTCGAGCGCGAGATCGGCGAACGCGGCTTCGGCGAGGTCCGCGCGCTGGCCGGCGCCGCGTGGCGCCGGGCGCTCTCCCGGATCGCGGTCCGCGGCAACACCCGCGAGGAGCGCCGTACCTTCTACACCGCGCTGTACCACGCGCTCATCCACCCCAGCACGTTCGACGACGTCGACGGCTCCTACCTGGGCATGGACGGCGAGGTCCACCACACCTCCCGGACCAAGTACGCCAACTTCTCCGGGTGGGACGTCTACCGCAGCCAGGTGCCGCTCCTGGCCATGGTCTGGCCGCGCCGCGCGGCCGACCTGGCGCAGTCCCTGGTGCTGGACGCCCGCCAGAGCGGCTGGCTGCCGAAGTGGCCGGTCGCGGCCGCCCACACCGGGATGATGGTCGGTGACCCGGCACCCATCAGCCTGGCCGGCATCAGCGCACTGGGCGCGACCGGCTTCGACCGGCGCGCGGCCCTCGACGCCATGGTGAAGGCCGCCACGGCCCAGGGCAGCAGCGCGAACTCGCGGTACGTCGAGCGGCCCGGGCAGGACGACTACCTGGCACGCGGCTACATCCCCTACGAGCGCGACACCGGCGTCTACTCGACCTTCATCGACCCGGGCCTGGTGTGGGGGCCGACCGCCACGACGCTCGAGTACGCCGTCGCCGACTTCGCCATCGCGCGGTTCGCGGCCGAGCTGTGCCGACGCGACGGCGACTGCCGGCCCGAGAGGCGGGCCATCGCCCGCCGGTCGGCCTCCTGGCGCAACGTCGTCAACCCCGACACCGGGGTGGCGCAGTCGCGCTCGGTGACCGGCGACTGGGTGGACCAGGACCCCGCCGACGGGACCGGGTTCGTGGAGGGCAACGGCGCGCAGTACACCTGGCTGGTGCCGCAGGACCCCGCCGGTCTCTTCGAGCGCATCGGCGGGCCGGTCGCGGCCCGCCGCGAGCTGGACCGCTTCTTCGCGAGGCTCAACGCCGGCCCGACCGCGCCGCACGCGTTCCTCGGCAACGAGCCGACCTCCGGTGCGCCCCACCTGTTCCACTGGCTCGGGCGCCCGGCCACGACCCAGCGCATCATCGACCGAGCCCTCTCCGACCTGTTCGGCGCGACCGTCGACGGACTTCCCGGGAACGACGACCTCGGGCAGATGTCGGCGTGGTACGTGCTGAACGCGATCGGCCTCTATCCGGCCGTGCCGGGCACCGACGTGCTCACCGTGCTCGCGCCCCGGTTCCGCCGCGTGACGCTCGACCTGCCCGGCGCCGACCTGACGATCCGGCTCACTCCCGGCTCTCCGGTCCGCGGGACCGGCCGCGCGGTGCGTGTGGTGCGGCTCGACGGGCACGAGTCACAGCGCTCGTGGTTGCCGTACGCGGAGCTGAGGTGCGGCGGTCGACTCGACGTCGCCGTCGGCGAGGCCAACGGCTGGGGACGCGCCGTGCGGAACCGCCCACCGTCCTTCGGGCCGGACGACATCGGCCGGATGCTGCCCCGCCGCCCGGCCTGCAGCTGACACCAGCACCTAGCTTCGCTAGGGGGACCGTCGCCCGGGACCGCGTCTCGGCGCATCGTGACCTTCGTCCCTGCCCACGGCCCGGCCGGGTGACCAGAGTGGACCCGGCATGACCATGGTGCTGCACCCGACGTTCCACCGCGACCGGGACGAGTCCTGCGTGGTCGCGGCCGACGTGGCAGTGGCCGCGCGGCTGGCGGTGCCGCTCGGCAATCTGCGCGGCACCGCCCGCGTTCTACGTCGTCGAGTGCGTCAGCGTGGCCAGCGACCAATGGTGGGGCGTGCGTGCCGATCCCGACCATTCGGCGGTGGCCTCGATGAGTGCCGTGCCCGGAGGCCTGGCCGTGGCCGCGCTCGCCGCCGTACCGTTGCTCTGGCTGCTGGCCCGCCTCCACGGCGCCGCCCGAGCCACCGGCTGAGCCAGGCGCCCGGCGCTCAGGTCAGGTCGGATCGGACCCGGCCGATGGGCCCCCCGCGACGAGCGTGGATCGGGCGACGGCCGAGTTGGCGAGCGGGCTGACAGGGGTGGATGCCATGGACCAGAGCGAGCGCCTGCGCCGCGCGTTGCGTCCCTTCGCCTGGGTGGATGGCGATCCGGACCCGCGCGGCCTGCAGGCGGGCTTCGTGCTGCTGGTGGTCCTGGACCGGCTGCTCCGTCGGGCCGGCGGCGTCCCTCTGGGTGACGGGAACTGGCCGTTGCGCGGGGCGGCGCTGGCGCTCCTGATCCTGCTCGTGGTGATGGTCCTCCCGAGGTCGTGGCGTCGTACGCCGGTGATCGCGGCGCTCGCCGTCGCCGATCTCGGCGTCGTCGGTGTCAGCTCGCTCGGGCCACAGGACGGCGGCACGTCCCTGCTGGTGGTGCTGCCCGCCCTCTGGCTGGGCAACCGGCTGCGGATGCCCGGGGCGCTGATCACGGTGGCCGGATCCCTGCTGCTGATCACCCTCCCGTCCCTGGCGGTCCACGGTCTCGAAGGCGAAGGGTTGTCCCGCGCGGTCCCGATGCCGGTCGCCGCCGGCCTGGTTGCGCTGGCGCTGGCCGCCGGCTTGGACCTTGCCGAGCTGGCCCGTCGTCAGGCCGAGGAGGGCGAGCAGCGGTTGCAGCGGACCCTCGAGACCCTCGAGGCGGAACGCCAGACCTCCCAGGAGGTGTTCGACGGTGCCGACGTCGGCCTGATGCTCCTCGACGAGCGCGGTCGGCTGGTGGGCATGAACCGTCGCTACGAGGAGTTCATCAGGCTCTCCCTCCCCGGCGACGACCTGCCCTGGCCGGGCGACACCTTCGCCGCCGACGGGACCACCCGGCTCACGGCGGACCAGCTGCCCAGTGCCCGGGCGGCGCGCGGCGAGGAGTTCGAGGACTACCGGATGTGGTCCGGCGCCGACCCCGCGACCCGGCGGGCGGTCTCGGTGTCGGGTCGCCGCTCCGTCAGCCCGGCCGGCAACGTCGTGGGGGCGGTGGTGGCGGCGACCGACATCACCGAGCTGATGCGGGCGCTGGCCGTCAAGGAGGAGTTCGTCGCCACCGTCTCCCACGAGCTGCGCACGCCCCTGACCTCGATCGTCGGCTATGTCGCCATCCTGCTCGAGGACGACACCCTGTCGGCCCAGGCGGTCGCGCAGCTGCGGGTGGTCGAACGCAACGCGGCGCGGCTCACCGCCCTGGTCGAGGCGCTCCTGCAGGAGGCACACCACGCGGGCGGGCCCGTGCCCCTCGAGCGCGAGGAGGTCGACCTCGCCCGGATCGCGATCGCGAGCGTCGACGCCGCGGCCCCGATGGCCCTGGCGGAGGGCGTCGAGATCGAGTGCGACCTGCGCGGCCCCGTCCTGGTCGTGGCGGACCCGCAACTGCTCGCACAGGTCGTCGACAACCTGGTGTCCAACGCGATCAAGTACACACCGCGCGGCGGTCGGGCGCGCGTCAGCGTGCGCCGGGACGGCGAGCGCGTCGAGCTGACGGTCGCCGACAACGGCATCGGCATCTCCGAGGCCGAGCGCGGCCAGCTGTTCACGAGATTCTTCCGGACCCGGGCCGCCACCGAGTCCGCGATCCAGGGGGTGGGGCTCGGGTTGAGCATCGCCAAGGCGATCGTGGAGAGCCACGGCGGCCGGATCGAGGTCGACAGCGAGTGCGGACGCGGCAGTGTGTTCCGGGTGTCGTTGCCGGTGGGCACCGAGGCCGGCTGAGCCTAGGCTGGCGGGATGAAGACCCGGCTGACCTGTCCGTGCGGCACGACCATCACCGGCGCCGACGAGGACGAGCTCGTCGAGCTGACCCAGCAGCACCTCGCCGCCGAGCACCCCGGGATGGAGTACGGACGCGACGAGATCCTGTTCATCGCGACCTGACCGCCCGGCTCGATCGGGGCGCTCAGCCCGGCGGGGCCGTGCTCTCCCGCACGACGAGCGCGGTGGGCAGCACGACGGGCTCCGGCCGGCCGCCCGAGAGCAGCTCCGCGATCGCGGCGACGGCCGCCCGGCCCTTGTCCGGCACCTCCTGGTGGATCGTCGTGAGAGGCGGGCGGCTGGCGGTCGCGAGCACGCTGTCGTCGAAGCCGACGACCGAGAGGTCCACGGGCACCCGGAGGCCGAGAGACTCGGCCGCCCGGATCGTCGCGAACGCGAACTCGTCGGAGAAGCAGGCCACGCCGGTGGGTCGGTCGGCTCGGTCGAGCAGTGACACTGCCGCGTCGTACGCCGCCGAGGGAGGCGCATACGGCGTCGTCACCAACGTCGGCTCCACCCCGGCCGGGTCGAGTGCATCGTGCCAGCCGAGCATCCGCTCGTGGGCTGGATAGTTGACGGCGCCCGGGTCGGTCGCGAGGGTGACCAGCCCGATCCGGCGGTGACCGAGATCGACGAGGTGCTGCGCGGCGAGCCGCGCGCCGCCGCGGTCGTCGACGTTGACCGACGCGATCGCGCCGCGGGTGTCGTGGTCGACGACGACCATCGGGATCCGGCGCCGCTCGAGCCAGCCGATGTCGGGCGAGGTCGGGTCGCAGACGTAGACCAGCGCACCGTCGACCGCGACGTCGCGCGCGGGGACGAACCGATCGTCCGACGAGGCGGGCAGCAGCGTGAGCGCCAGCCCGCGACTGGCGAGCTCGTCGGAGACCGAGGCGAGGAAGACCGCCGAGACGGCGTCCTCGAAAGCCTCGCTGAGGCTGCCGTTGATCAGCAGGCCGACGGACCCGGTGCGGCCCCGGGCCAGCGCCCGGGCGGCGGGATCGGGCCCGACGTACCCGAGCTCGTCGGCGGCGGCGAGGATCCGCTCGCGCAGCTCGGCCGAAAGCTGGTCCGGGCGCGAGAACGCGTTGGACACCGTCATCCGGCTGACGCCGACTCGGTCGGCGATCGACTGCAGGGTCACCTTGGCCATGGCGGACCCAGTATCGCCGCTCCGCCCGGCGGGCGCGGGCCTCACCCGGACCGTCAGCTCGGCTGGCAGGTCCCGACGGGCCGGGGCTCGACCCAGCCGGCGACCGTGCGCAGCTCGCTCGCGATCCGGGCCCGGACCGCGCGGGTCGCGGCCGGGCGCCGAGCGGGCTCGGTCACGACCGGGGCGTCCGGGCGGGCGCTGGACACGTGCAGGGTGGTGAGCCGGGTGGCGAGGCCGGCGGCCAGGACGTCGTTCATGACGCATCACTTTCATTCTGTACCAGTCAAGCTCTGTACCGATACAGTAGCGCCCTCTGCTTTACCGGTCAAGTCAGACCCTCGGGGTACTCCCTGACGAAGGGGCCCGCGAGATGGCCGATCGGGGGCCCGACCGTCGGGGAGCACCTCAGCCGGCGGGGGCCACCGAGGGCTCGTGGGTGACCTGGTCCCAGGTGAACACGTAGGACCCGCCACCGGTGGGGACGCTCAGCGGCAGGTTGCTGCCGCCCGCCGCGCCTCCGGCGCCGTAGTTGACGTCCCAGGAGTCGTCGATGGCGACCTTCCACTCGTAGTCGCCTGCCGGCAGCGTGAACGTGCCGTGCCAGCGCCCGTCGGTGCGGTCGAAGGCGAGGTGGGTGGCGGCGCAGTCGGGCTGCCAGTCACCGGGACAGCCGAGCTCGTCTTGGAGGCTGCCCGCCACGGTGACCGAGTCGACGGCGGGCGATGGCTCGGCGGTCGTCACCGTAACCGGGGCACTGGTGCGCTGCACGACCCGCTGCTCGCTCAGGGTGGCGCGGTAGCGCACCGTCGTGCCGAGCGGCAGGCCGGAGACGTCGTCGGTGATCAGGTAGACCGGCGCGGAGCTGTCGGTGCCGAGACTGGTCCAGGGGCCGCCGGCCACGCTGCGCTCGAACTCCACCGCCTGCAAGGACCGCTCCGGGTCGACGGTGGCGGTGATCGTGACCGGGTCGATGCTGCTCACGGTGCCGCCGTCGGCGGGCGCGGTCACGGTGACCTGCGTTCGAGGCACCCGCAACGTACGCACGGCCGAACCGCGGTGGTGGCCGGCGTTGTCGAGCACGGCAGCGCGATACTGCACCGGCAGGCCCGGCGGCAGCGCCGTGACTTCGTGGAAGACCTGGTACGGCGCGGAGTCGTCGACGCCGATGGTCCGCCACTTCCCGTGGCCGTCGAGCCGGCGCTGGAAGGTCACCTCGGCGAACGCGGACCCGGAGACCCGCGCGCGCACGTGCACCCGTCCCCACGAGACCGGGGACGGCGACGGCCGGGTGAGCGAGATCCGGGGAGCCGCCGCAGATCGCGGCATCGGGTCGGTGGCGACGTACACCGCGGAGGAGAGCCCGGGCAGGGCGAGGTGCAGGCTGCGGTCGGCCCGGCTGGTGAGGGTCGAGGGCCCGGACCCGTAGACCTTGCGGAACCCGCCGGAGCGCAGGTACGTCGGGACCGCCGCGCTCGCCCGGTCCTCGCTGTTGTTGAGCGCGACGACGTACTCCCGGTCGTGCCTGCGGTCGACCCGTGAGAACGCGAAGATCCCCGGGCCGTCCGAGGCGTAGCGGACCTGCTGGGCGCCGTTGCGCAGCGCGGGGTGCCGCGCGGTGAGCGTGGCGAGCCGGCTGATCGACCGGTACATCGGGGAGTCGGTGACGAAGTTGTCGTCGGCGCCGGTGCGGTCGGTGCCGATCTGGTCGTCGTCCTGGTACTCGGGCACCTGGCTGGCGAACATCGTCTGTCGCGCGAGCTGGTCGCCGCCGTCACCGGTGAAGCCCTGCTCGTCGCCGTAGTAGACGACCGGGTTGCCCCGCGAGAAGTACATGAGCTCGTGGGCGAGCCGGTCGCGGGAGAGCAGCTCGGCGTCGTCGGCGCCGGGGTTGTCGGCCTTCAGGAAGTGGCCGATCCGGCCCATGTCGTGGTTGCCGAGGAACGTCGGCAGGGAGTAGGCGTTCGAGTTGTAGTCGGTGTACCAGTCGTCGTTGGCGAAGAACCGGGCCAGACCCTGGTTGTCGGCACTGCGAGACGCAAAGCCGCGCGCGGCGTCCTGGAACGGGAAGTCGAGGACGGCCTGCATCCGGTCGAAGGTCGTGTAGTGCGAGGTGAACGCCTTGGCTGCCGCGTCGCTGCCGTCGAGCGCCACCTCGCCGAACATGAAGAAGCCCGGGTTCCCGTCGACCGCGGCGAGCTGCTGGATCCGGGTCCCGAACCGCTGCCAGAACACGTCGTCGACGTGCTTCATCGTGTCGATGCGGAAGCCGTCGATGTCGAAGTCCCTCACCCAGGTGCGGTAGATGTCGATCATGCCGGTCACCACCTCCGGCTTCTCGGTGAACAGGTCGTCGAGGCCGAAGAAGTCGCCGTACTGGCTGTCCTCGCCGGTGAACGTCGTGTTGCCCCGGTTGTGGTAGTTCGTGACGTCGTTGAGCCAGGCGGGGACCTTGAGGTCCTGCTCGTCGGGGTCGAGCACGGGGGTGTAGGGGAACGACGTGGCGGGGTCGAGGGCGGGGAACGGGTCGCCGATCTGGGCGGGGTCGCGGTCGTCGAACGGATCGCCGTCGGCGTCGCGGTAGGGGACGGCGTCCTTCGACACGTAGGCCGTCCGGTCGCCCTCCTCGTAGCCGATCACGTCCGCGGTGTGGTTGGTGATGATGTCGAAGTAGACCTTCATCCCGCGCTCGTGGGCGTCGGCGACCAGCGAGGCGAGGTCCTCGTTGGTGCCGAGATGGGGGTCGACGGTGGTGAAGTCCGTGATCCAGTAGCCGTGGTAGCCCGCGGACGGCCCGTCCTCGAGCTGGACCGCCTTGTTCTTGAAGATGGGCGTCAGCCAGATCGCGTCGGTGCCGAGCCCCTCGATGTAGTCCAGGTGGGATCGCAGGCCCTCGAGGTCACCGCCGTTGTAGAAGCCCTTCGCCGTGGGGTCGAAGCCGGTGGTGAGCCGGTCGCCGGTCAGGCCGCCCTCGTCGTTGGTGGCGTCGCCGTTCGCGAACCGGTCGCCCATCACGAAGTAGAAGTCCTCGTCGGTCACGCCCGGGCGTGGGGCGTGCTGGGCGTAGCCGGCGGGGTGCCGGCCGACCGCCCCCGGGCTCTCGGTCGCGCCGGCCGCACCGGACGGGACGGCGAGGGCGAGACCGAGGACGGCGACGACCGGTGCGGAGAGCAGGATGCGCATGGGGTCCCTCCCGAGGACGTGAACCAGATCACAGGTGGGAGCAACCTAGGCCGATCCCGACGGAGCGGCAAGGGACCCCGGGCCGGGCCGCGCGACCGGCGGCGAGACGGTCCAGGCCGGGCGCACCGGGGCGCTGATCTTCTCGGTCCCGCGCGGCATCGCCGCGCTCTCGCAGGTCCTTCGGCCCCCGACCGGCGCGCCCTGGCCCGTTCGGGCCAGGGGCGGAGACCGCGGAAGGTGGCCGCTGCGGGCGACGCGCGGCCCGCACGCCTGCGCGAGCGTTGCTCCAGGCGCCCACCGGGGGTGCCGGGACCGAGAGGGAACGTCATGCCACTGATCCAGGTCAAGGTGATCGAGAACGTCTTCACCGACGAGCAGAAGCAGGAGATCGTCCGCAGCGGCTGGGCGAGCCGGACGTGTCGAGGCGCCGGCGCCAGCGGGAGGCCGCGCTCGCCGCGCAGGCGGAGGAGATGTCCCACGTGGTCGACCACCTGATCGCGACCGACGACTCCGAGATGCGCGTGATATCGATGCTGCGGGTCGAGGACCTGCAGGGCGCGCTGGTCGACGAGGACGCCGTCTCGAGGCCCGACCCGGACCTGCTGGCCGGGCCGTTCGCGCACGTCGTGGTGGACGAGGCCCAGGAGCTGACCGACGCGGAGTGGCAGATGCTGCTGCTGCGCTGCCCCTCGCGCAGCCTCACGATCGTCGGGGACCGCGCCCAGGCCCGGCACGGGTTCGCGGAGTCCTGGGCGGAGCGGCTGCACCGGATCGGGCTCGATCGGGTCGAGCTGGCCTCGCTGAGCATCAACTACCGGACGCCGGAGGAGGTGATGGCCGAGGCGGAGCCGGTGATCCGCGCGGCCCTGCCCGACGCCAACGTCCCCGTGTCGGTCCGGAGCACCGGCGTGCCGGTCCAGCACGGCCCGGCGGCGGACCTGGCCACGGTCCTCGGCTCCTGGCTCGCCGCGCACGCCGAGGGCATCGCCGCCGTCATCGCCGCGCCCGCGGTCGAGGGGCTCGGCCCGACCGGGCGGGTCCGTTCGCTGACCCCGGAGCTCGCCAAGGGCCTCGAGTTCGACCTCGTCGTGCTCGTCGACCCCGACACCTTCGGCGCCGGCGTCGAGGGCGCCGTCGACCGGTACGTCGCGATGACCCGCACCACCCAGCGACTCGTCGTCCTCACCAGCGCACCGCCACCGGGCTCGACGGGCTGGAGCCCGAGCGGTCACTGATCGCTCCGGACGATTTCCCACCCGTCGGGGTGGGTCCCCGTAGCATCGGCCGCGTGCAGGTACCGGCGCCGATCGAGTACGAGCGCGCGACCAGCGTCGAGCATGCGATCGGGCTGCTGACGCGGCTCGGCGACGAGGCGCGGCTGATCGCCGGCGGGCACAGCCTGCTGCCGATGATGAAGCTGCGGCTGGCCAACCCCGAGTACCTCATCGACATCAACGACCTGCACGGCCAGCTGAGCTACATCGACATCGGCGCGACCCGGGTGCGGATCGGTGCGATGACCCGGCACCGGGAGCTGCTCGAGTCGGTCGCGCTCGCGGAGGTCTGCCCGATCTTCCGCGACGCCGAGCGGGTGATCGCCGACCCGCCGGTCCGCAACCGGGGCACGCTCGGCGGTGCGCTCTGCCAGGCCGACCCCTCCGAGGACCTCTCCTCGGTCTGCACGACGCTCGACGCCAGCTGCGTGATCCGCGGCCGCGACGGCGAGCGGGTGGTGTCCATGGACGACTTCCACCGCGGGCCGTACGAGACGGCGGTCCGGCACGACGAGATGCTGATCGAGGTGCGCATCCCGATGCGCCCGCACGGCAGCAGTGCCTACGCGAAGGTCGACCGCCGGGCCGGTGACTGGGCGGTCGCCGCGGCCGGCGCCGCGCTCTGGCTCGACGAGCACGGCACGATCGCCGACGCCCGGGTCGGCCTCGCCGCGGTCGGACCCAACACCACCGGGATCCCTGCGATCTCGGAGGCGCTGCGCGGGCGGGCGCCGGGCGAGGACGCCTGGACCGAGGCCGCGGCGATCGCGGAGGCCGCCTGCCGGCCGGTCACCGACAGTCGGGGGAGCGCGGACTACAAGCGCCACCTGGCCGGCGAGCTCACCCGGCGTACCCTCCGCACGGCCTGGGAGCGGGTGGTCGCGTGGAGGTGACGTTGAGCGTCAACGGCGAGCCCGTCACCCGCGACGTCGAGGCGCGGCTGCTGCTGGTGCACTTCCTGCGCGACGAGCTCGGCCTGACCGGCACGCACTGGGGCTGCGACACGAGCAACTGCGGCAGCTGCGTCGTCCTGTACGACGACGAGCCGGTCAAGTCGTGCACGGTGCTCACCGCGATGGCCGGGGGGCACGACGTCCGCACCGTCGAGGACCTCGAACAGGACGAGGTTCTCGACCCGGTGCAGCAGGGCTTCATGGAGTGCCACGGCCTGCAGTGCGGGTTCTGCACCCCGGGGATGCTTATGTCGGCTCGGGCGCTGCTCGACCGCGACCCGGACCCGAGCGAGGACGTGATCCGCGAGGCGATCTCCGGGCAGATCTGCCGGTGCACCGGCTACGCGTCCATCGTTCGGTCGGTGCGCTGGGCCGCCGTGCACCCGGAGGGGAGGAGCGAGGCATGACGACGGTCGACCGGGGCCCGGTCGGGCACGGCCGGATGCTCCGCAAGGAGGACCGGCGGTTCGTGCGCGGCCGCGGGAAGTTCCTCGACGACATCGCGCTGCCGGGCATGCTGCACCTCGCCGTGCTCCGGTCGCCGGTCGCGCACGCCCGGATCGTCTCCGTCGACACCCTGGCCGCCGAGGCGCACCCGAAGGTCAAGGCGGTCGTCACCGGCGCGATGCTCGAGGAGCGCGGTCTGGCCTGGATGCCCACGCTCTCCGGCGACCGGCAGGCCGTGCTGGCCACCGACAAGGTGCGGTTCCAGGGCCAGGAGGTCGCGTTCGTCGTCGCCGAGGACCGGTACTCCGCGCGCGACGCGCTCGAGCTGATCGACGTCGAGTACGACGTGCTCCCGCCGGTCGTGGACGCCCGCCGCGCGCTCGACCCGGACGCGCCACTCATCCGCGATGACGTCGCGGGCAAGGCCGACAACCACTGCTTCGACTGGGAGACCGGCGACGCGGCCGCAACCGCGGCGGTGTTCGACCGGGCCGAGGTCGTCGTCCGCCAGGAGATGGTGTTCCCACGCGTGCACCCGGCGCCGCTGGAGACCTGCGGGGCGGTCGCCGACTACGACCGGGTCGAGGAGAAGCTCGTCCTCTGGGCGACCACCCAGGCGCCGCACGCGCACCGCACGCTGTACTCGATGTTCGCCGGCATCCCCGAGCACCGGATCCGGGTGATCTCGCCGGACATCGGTGGCGGCTTCGGCAACAAGGTGCCGATCTACCCCGGCTACGTCTGCGCGATCGTCGGCTCGATGCTCACCGGCAGGCCGGTGAAGTGGACCGAGGACCGCACCGAGAACCTGATCGCGTCCGGCTTCGCCCGCGACTACGTCATGCAGGGCGAGATCGCCGCGACCCGCGACGGGCGGATCCTCGCGCTGCGCAGCCACGTGCTCGCGGACCACGGCGCGTTCAACGGCACTGCCGCGCCGCGGAAGTTCCCCGGTGGGTTCTTCGGCGTGTTCACCGGCAGCTACGACATCGAGGCGGCGTACTGCTCGATGACCGCGGTGCACACGAACAAGGCGCCGGGCGGGGTCGCGTACGCCTGCTCGTTCCGCATCGCCGAGGCCGTCTACCTCGTCGAGCGGATGGTCGACCTGCTCGCCGACGAGCTGGGCGTCGACCCGGTCGAGCTCCGGCTGCGCAACTTCATCCGCAGCGATCAGTTCCCGTACACCTCCCGCACCGGGTGGGTGTACGACTCGGGCGACTACGCGACGACGATGCAGGAGGCGCTGCGGATCGCCGGGTACGACGAGCTCCGCGCCGAGCAGGCCGCGCGGCGGGAGCACGCCGGAGACGGCCAGAGCCTGATGGGGATCGGTGTCTCCTTCTTCACCGAGGCCGTCGGCGCCGGGCCGCGCAAGGACATGGACATGCTCGGCCTCGGCATGGCCGACGGTTGCGAGCTGCGGGTGCACCCGACCGGGTCGGCGGTGCTGCGGATCTCGGTGCAGACCCAGGGGCAGGGGCACGAGACGACGTTCGCCCAGCTGGTCGCCGAGGAGCTCGGCATCCACCCCGAGAACGTCGACGTCGTGCACGGCGACACCGACAACACGCCGTACGGGCTGGGGACCTACGGGTCCCGGTCGACCCCGGTGTCCGGGGCGGCGGCGGTGATCGCGTCGCGGCGGGTGCGCGAGAAGGCGCGGCTGATCGCGGCCGGGATGCTCGAGGTGGCGCCGGAGGACCTGGAGTGGACCAAGGACAGCTCTGGGGGACGGTTCGACGTGCGCGGCGTGCCGGACTCCGGGGTCACGATCGAGCAGGTCGCGATGCGCGCGCACGGCGCCGGCGACCTGCCCGAGGGCGTCGAGGGCGGGCTGGACGCGCAGGTGTCCTACAACCCCGACAGCCTCACCTACCCCTACGGCGCCTACATCTGCGTCGTCGACATCGACCCCGGCACCGCGGTCGTGAAGGTACGGCGGTTCATCGCCGTCGACGACTGCGGCACCCGCATCAACGAGATGATCGTGGAGGGCCAGATCCACGGCGGCCTGACCGACGGCGTCGGCATGGCCCTGATGCAGTTCATCGGCTACGACGAGCACGGCAACTGCCTCGGCGGCTCGCTCATGGACTACCTGATCCCGACCGCCAAGGAGGTGCCCGACTGGGAGACCGGGATGACGGTCACCCCGTCACCGCACCACCCGATCGGCGCCAAGGGCGTCGGCGAGTCCGCGACCGTCGGCTCGCCGCCGGCGGTCGTCAACGCGGTGATCGACGCGCTCGCGCCGTACGGTGTGCGGCACGCCGACATGCCGCTCACCCCGTCGCGAGTCTGGGAGGCGATGCAGGGCCGTGCCACGCCTCCTCAGTGACGTCACCGCGCTCGTGCTGGCGGCCGGTGGCTCGTCCCGTCTCGGCCGGCCCAAGCAGCTCCTGCCGCTCGGCGACGCGACGCTGCTCGACGCGACGCTGTCGGTCGTGCGCCGGTGCGGGTTCGGCCAGGTCGTCGTCGCCCTGGGCGGCGCGGCCGACGACGTCGCCGCGACCGTCGACCTCACGGGCGTGGACGTGGTGCGCAACCCGGACTTCGGCGCCGGCTGCTCGTCCTCGATCGGGGCGGCGCTGCCTGCCGTCAGCTCGGCCGCGGGCTTCGTGCTGATGCTCGGCGACCAGCCGGAGATCTCCGAGTCCGCGGTGCGGGCGGTGGCCGCTGTCGACGCGGACCTCGCGGTGTGCCGGTACGACGACGGTCTCGGCCACCCGTTCTGGCTGGGGCGCGCCCTGTTCGGCGAGCTGGCGAGCCTCCACGGCGACAAGGCTGTGTGGCGGCTCGTGGACGCCGCCGGACCCTCGCTCGTGACCGTGGACGTCGATGGGCCTGTCCCCGCCGACGTCGACATCGAGGCCGAGTACGAGGCGCTGCTGGCGAGGTGGGCCCGGTGACCCCGACCCAGCTCCGCGCGTTCGCGACCGTCGTACGGCTCGGCTCGGTGAAGGCGGCGGCAGCCGAGCTCGAGGTGTCCGAGGCCGCGGTCTCGCTGCATGTCGGCCAGCTGCGCAAGGAGCTCGGCGACCAGCTCTTCAGCCGCACCGCGTCCGGCCTCGCGTTCACACCCGGCGGGCTCCGGCTCGCCAGCCGCGCGGTCGAGCTGCTCGGCCTCCAGGACCGCACCGTGCTCGAGGTGCGCGAGGCCGGCGTCGGCCGCCGGATGTTGCGGCTGGGCACCACCGCGCTGTTCGCGGAGTACGCCGCGCCGGGGCTGATCGGCCTGTTCGCCGACCGCGCCCACGACCTCGACGTCGAGCTCAGCGTCCACCGCGCCCGGGACTTCGAGCAGCTCCTCCTCACCCGCACCGTCGACGCGACCGTCGGCCCGCGCCCGGCCACCGGCGACCCGGCGCTGACCAGCAAGCTGTTCCTCAACTACCAGGTGCTCGCGGTCGTGAGCCCCGAGCACCCGATCACGCGTGGCCAGCCCGGCATCGCCATGCTGCGCGACCAGACCTGGCTGGTCGGACCGTCGGCGGCCGACGACTCCGGAGTGATCCCGGGGCTGTTGCAGCGGATCGGCGTACCCGAGGAGCGACAGCAGATCTTCCAGTCCCACGCCGCGGCGCTCGAGGAGGCCAAGCGCGGCGCGGGGATCACCCTCGCGGTGGCGTTCGCGGTCGCCCAGGACCTCGCCGCCGGCGCGCTGGTCCGCGTGCCCGGCCGCCCGGTCCAGGGCCAGGGCACCTGGAACATCTCGATCCTCGGCGGCGAGCGGGCCACGCCGGCCGCTGCGGAGATGGCGCGCTTCGTCACCACGCCCCGCGCCACCCAGGCGATGCTGCGCGGCCGCGGCGTCACCCACGGCCGGTTCAAGCCCGCCGTGCACGTGACGCTCTGGAGCTGAGGCCGCGCCCCCGCGCCCCGCCGGGACGTCATACGGACAGTGTGTCCCCCTCCACCCTCCGTATGACGTCCCGGGGAGGCGAGGGGAGCGCGAGCCCGGTCGGCGTCCACAGCCGCGGCGGGGTGCAGGGACATCCACCGTGAACGTCGCGCGGCGAGCGCGATGTCGCACCGACGGTCCACGGTGGTGCGACATGACTCGAGGACCCTCGTACGACGACGACCGCTTCGCCGCCGCCCGCGAGCTGGCGGAGCGGCAGGGCGGTGTGCTCTCCCGGCCGCAGCTCTACGCGCTCGGGATCACCCGCTGGGAGATCTCGGGGCAGGTACGAGCTCGGCGCTGGCAGCTGATTGGTGACCAGTCCGTGCAGTTGCACAACTCCGAGCTGTCCGGCGAGGGCGAGAGGTGGGCCGCGGTCTTCCAGGGCGGGCCGCGGGCCTGCCTCGACGGCGGGTCCGCACTCGTCGCGGCAGGCCTCGAGCGCTACGAGCTCCATCCCGTCCGGGTATCGGTGCCGCGCGGCGCACGAGTCCGGCGCAACCGGCGCTTCAACATCCGGCAGACCCGCCGTTGGGAGGCAGCCGACATCGTCGGCGACGGGATCCCGCGGACCCGCGTCGAGACCGCGACGATCCGGGCCGCGCTGTGGGCGCGCACCGACCGGGAGGCGACCTACGTGCTCACGATCACCGTGCAGCAGGGGCTGGCACCGCCGACGACGCTCGGCGAGGAGATGCTGCGGATCAGGCGGGACAAGCGCCGGCTCCTGCTCCACGAGATCCTCAACGAGCTGCTCGACGGAGCCCGGTCGTTGGGCGAGATCGACGTGGCGCGTGAGCTGCGCAGGCGGGGACTCCCGACTCCCGCGCGCCAGGTGCTGCGCCGAGACGGGCGGAACCGCTACTACCTCGACCTGTACTGGCCCGAGTTCGGCCTGGTGCTCGAGATCGACGGCATCCACCACACCTGGGCCGAGAACGTCGTCGGTGATGCGCTGCGACAGAACGCCGTGGTGCTCCAGGGCGAGACGTTCCTGCGGCTGCCGTTGCTGGGGCTCCGCCTCCGGCCGGCCGAGTTCTTCGCACAGGTCGAGCAGGGCCTCCGGGACGGCGGCTGGCGGCCGGCCGCCGCCTGACCCACCCCGCCCCCGCCTCCCCGCCGCCCGCACCCCGCCGGGACGTCATACGGACAGTGTGTCCCCCTCCACCCTCCGTATGACGTCCCGCAGGCAGCAGCACGCGGGGGCCACCTAAGCGAACCCTTGATCCGCTGTAGACGCCCCCTGTGACGGGGAGCACAGTGACGCCACCACTCACCCCGAGGAGGCGGCCTGTGCCTGTCGAGTCCGATGGTCACAGCCGGGGTAACCCCCGGATGTACGAGCTGATCGCCAACGCGCCCAAGACCGGCAAGAGCCCGACCGTGTGGGCCTTCCCCGAGTTCGTCGAGTTCCTCAAGGTCGCCGGGCAGCCGGTGCAGGGGCCGTGGCCGCCGCACCAGCACCCGCGCCCCGACCCCACGGACGTCGAGTCGCTGCCGGTCGCGATCCCGGACCCGACGGCGCCGCAGCACCGACAGGAGGGGGACTGATGTACCCCTCCCGGTTCCGGTACGAGGCGCCGCGCACGATCGACGAGGCGATCCAGCTCCTCCACGAGGGCGGCGCGGAGGCCAAGGTCCTGGCCGGCGGCCAAAGCCTGGTCCCGCTGATGAAGCTGCGCTTCGCGGCGCCCGAGCTGCTCGTCGACATCAACAACCTGCCCGGCCTCGACCACCTGGACGTCGCAGCCGACGGGGGCATCCGGGTCGGCGCGCTGTGCCGGCACCGCGACCTCGAGCGGTCGCTCGACGTCGCGCAGGCCCAGCCGGTGATGGCCGCCGCCGCTCCGCTGATCGCCGATCCGGTCGTACGCACCCGCGGCACCCTGGTCGGCTCGCTGTGCCACGCGGATCCCCAAGGTGACTGGGCCGCGGTGGTCACCGCCCTCGGCGGTCACGTCGTCGCGCAGGGCCCGGGCGGTCGGCGGGACATCGCGATCACCGACTTCGTGACCGGGCCGTTCCAGAACGTCCTCGCGTACGACGAGGTCGCGGTCGAGGCCGTCCTCCCGCCGCCCCGCGCCCGGGTCGCCGGCGGCTTCCTCAAGCTCGAGCGCCGGGTCGGCGACTTCGCCACCGCCGGGACCGCCGTCGCGCTGGAGATCGACGGCGATCGGGTCGTCCGGGCCGGTATCGCCCTCACCGGGGTCGGCAGCCGCACCGTCGACGCCCGCGCCGCCGCCGACTCGCTCGTCGGGCAGGGCCTGACGGGCGAGGCGATCATGCGGGCCGCCGACCTCGCGGCCGAGGCGGCGCAGCCGACGTCCGACCACCGCGGCAGCGCGGCGTACAAGCGGCACGTCATCCACACGTTCGTGACCCGGATCCTGACCCGGGTGTCCCAGACCAGCGAGGCGGCAGCATGACGAGCCTGTACGAAGAGATCCCCCAGGCCGCAGCCGAGGACGTGCCGGTACGCCGGATCACGGTCAGCGTCAACGGCCAGCGGCGTACCGCAGACGTCGAGCCGCGGCTGCTGCTCGCGCACCTGCTTCGCCAGGGGTTCAAGCTCACCGGCACCCACACCGGCTGCGACACCACGAACTGCGGCGCCTGCACCGTGCTGGTCGACGGGCTGCCGGCGAAGAGCTGCACGATGCTCGCGGTGCAGGCCGACGGCCACGAGGTGACCACGGTCGAGGGGCTGGCCGGACCGAGCGAGCTGCACCCGCTGCAGGAGGGCTTCAAGGACGAGCACGGCCTGCAGTGCGGCTTCTGCACCCCGGGCATGATGCTGGCCGCGAAGGCGCTGCTCGAGGAGAACCCCGACCCGACCGAGGACGAGGTGCGGTTCGCGCTGTCTGGCAACCTGTGCCGTTGCACCGGCTACCAGAACATCGTGAAGTCGGTGCTCTGGGCCGCCCAGAAGATGAACACCGCGAAGACGCAGGGCGGTGAGAGCGAGTGACCGCCACCGAGCCCGCACCGACGACCAGCCGGGCCCTGGACGAGATCAAGATCGGCGGGATGGGCGCGAGCCGCAAGCGCGTCGAGGACAACCGCTTCCTCCGCGGCCGGGGCCACTACGTCGACGACGTGGTGCTGCCCGGAATGCTGCACATGGAGATCCTGCGCAGCCCCGTCGCGCACGCCAGGATCGTCTCCATCGACGCCAGCAGGGCGTGGGACATCCCCGGCGTACGCCTGGTGCTCACCGGCGAGATGATGGCGACCCGCAACCTGGCCTGGATGCCGACGCTGAGCTACGACACGCAGGCCGTGCTGGCCACCGACAAGGTGCGCTTCCAGGGCCAGGAGGTCGCCTGCGTGATCGCCGACGACCCGTACATCGCCAAGGACGCCTGCGAGGCGATCGAGGTCGAGTACGAGCAGCTGCCGGTGATCGTGAACCCGACCCAGGCGACGGCCCCCGACGCCCCGATCATCCGGGACGACAAGGAGGGCCAGGCCGACAACGTCATCTTCGACTGGGAGGTCGGCGACCGGGCCGGCACCGACCGTGCGTTCGCGGAGGCCGACCACGTCTCGACGATCCGGATGCACTACCCGCGCTCGCACCCGTCGCCGCTGGAGTGCTGCGGATCGGTCGCCGACTTCGACCGCGCCACCGGCAAGCTGACCGTCTACATGACCACCCAGGCGCCGCACATCGTGCGGGCCGCGGTCGCGCTGATCGCCGAGCTCCCCGAGCACTTGATCCGGATCGTCTCGCCGGACCTCGGCGGCGGCTTCGGCAACAAGGTGCCGGTCTACCCGGGCTACGTGATGTCGATCCTCGCGTCGATCCTGCTGGAGCGGCCGGTCAAGTGGATCGAGGACCGCAGCGGCAACCTGATCTCCACCGGGTTCGGCCGCGACGTCTACCTCGAGGGTGAGATGGCGCTGCGCCGCGACGGCAAGATCCTCGCCGTCCGGATGCACACCGACTCCGACCACGGCGCGTTCTTCGGCGACGCCCAGCCGAGCAAGTTCAAGATCGGCCTGCTGCACTCGACGTTCTCCTGCTACGACATCCCGACCGCGCACCTGACCGCGCGCGGCGTCTACACGAACAAGGCGCCGGGCGGCGTCGCGTACCGGTGCTCGTTCCGCGTCACCGAGGCGATGTTCTTCCAGGAGCGGATGATGCAGGCGGCCGCCGACGAGCTGGGCATCGACCAGGCGGAGTTCCGCCGGATGAACTTCGTCCGCGACGACGACTTCCCGCACCGCACCCCGTTCGGCTTCCTCACCGACTCCGGCCAGTACGCCAAGTGCCTCCAGGTCGGCCTCGACGCGATCGACTACGAGGGCTTCCGGCGCGAGCAGGCCGAGGCCGCGAAGCAGGGGCGGCTGCTCGGGATCGGCATCTCCTGCATGACCGAGCCGCTCGGCGCCGGCAACAGCCGCGAGTACGACATCCTCGGCATCAAGATGTTCGACTCCGCCGAGCTGCGGGTCCACATGACCGGCAAGGCGATCCTGCGCACCGGCGCGAAGTCCCAGGGCCAGGGCCACGAGACCACGTGGGCGCAGATCGTCGCGCACGAGCTGGGCATCCCGGCCGAGGACATCGTCGTCGAGGAGGGCGACACCGACACCGCGCCGTTCGGCATGGGCACCTACGCCTCGCGCAGCACGCCGGTCGCCGGCGCGGCGGTCGCGATGGTGTCGCGCAAGATCCGGGCCAAGGCGCGCAAGCTCGCCGCCCACCTGCTCGAGGTGTCCGAGGAGGACGTCGAGTGGGAGCTCGGCCGGTTCTACGTCCGGTCCGCGCCGGACCGTGGCGTCACGATCCAGGAGTGCGCGATGGCGGCGTACTCCAACATGCCCGACGGCCTCGAGCCCGGGCTGGAGGCCAACGCCTACTACGACCCGCCCAACCTGACCTGGCCGTTCGGCTGCTACATCGTCACGGTCGAGGTCGACCCGATGACGGGCGTGTGGGACGTGCTCCGCGTGGTGGCCGTCGACGACTGCGGGGTGCGCATCAACCCGATGATCGTCGAGGGCCAGATCATGGGCGGCCTCACCGAGGCGTACGCCATGTCGTCCATGCAGTTCATCACCTTCGACGCCGACGGCAACTGCATCGGCTCGAACTTCATGGACTACCTGCTCCCGACCGCGTGGGAGACGCCCGGCTACGAGCTGCACGAGGTCGTCACGCCGTGCCCGCACCACCCGATCGGCGCCAAGGGCATCGGCGAGTGCGCGACGGTCGGCGGCCCGGCGGCGTTCGTCAACGCCGTCATGGACGCGGTCAAGCAGTACGGCGTGCGGAACGTCGACATGCCGCTGCTGCCCGACCGCGTCTACGAGGCGATCACCCAGCGCCACGACGTGTCCGGCGCTCCTCCGATCAGGACCGACGCATGAACGAGCCCGACATCTCCGCCGACCTCGGAGGCCAGGAGTACGCCGTCGCCACGGTCGTCTGGCGGCAGGCGCCGTCGTCCGGCCAGATCGGGTCGCGCGCCTACGTCACCGCCGACGGCCAGGTGCACGGCTGGATCGGTGGGGCGTGCGCCGAGCCGACCGTCATCCGCGAGGCGCAGCGGGTGATCCGCGAGGGCGAGCCGCGGCTGCTGTACCTCGGCGCGAGTGACGAGCTGGTGCTGCCCGAGGGGATGACCGCGATCCCGATGTCCTGCCAGAGCGAGGGTGCGTTGCAGATCTACATCGAGCCCGTCCACCCGCCCGTGCACCTGGTCGTCGTCGGCCGCTCGCCGATGGCCCAGACGCTGGCGCAGCTGGCCCGGGCCCTCGGCTGGCGGACCGAGCTCATCGACGGCTCGGACTTCGTCGGTGCCGAGGTCGACCAGCGCTCGGTCGTCGTGGTCGCCACCCAGGGGCACGGCGACGAGGACGTGGTCCGTCACGCGGCCTCGGCGATGCCGGCGTACCTCGGCCTGGTCGCCTCGCACAAGCGCGGGGAGGCGGTGCTGGGCTACCTCGGCGAGCGCGGCGTCCCGCAGCACCTGCTGGAGCGGGTGCGCACTCCGGTCGGCCTCGACCTCGGCCGCACCACCCACCAGGAGATCGCGGTGTCGATCCTCGCCGAGCTGGTCCAGGTGCGCGCTGCCGGAGGCTTCGCCGTCGAGCCGGTACGCCGGGCGCTCCCCCTGCTCACCGTGGCGGACGTGGTCGACCCGGTGTGCGGGATGACCGTGCCGGCCGACGCCGCGCACTTCCCGGCCGAGGTCGACGGCACGACCTACCACTTCTGCTGCGTCGGCTGCCGCGACGCGTTCCTCGCGAAGGCGGAGGCCTGACATGCTGCTGCGCAACGACTTCGAGGTCGGCCAGCCGATCGAGAAGGTGTGGGCGTTCTTCGGCGACGTGCCGCAGGTCGCCGCCTGCCTGCCCGGGGCCGAGCTCACCGAGGACCTCGGTGACGACACGTACGGCGGCGGCGTCGGGGTCCGGATGGGCCCGGTGAAGCTCGAGTTCGACGGCAAGGCGCGCATCGTCGAGCGTCACGACGCCGCGAAGCGGATGGTCATCGACGCGTCCGGCGCCGACAAGAAGGGCCGTGGCCAGGCGTCGATGACGGTGACCGCCGTGCTCACCTCCGAGGGGCGCGGCACCAAGGTGTATCTCGAGCAGGACCTCCAGCTCTCCGGCGCCGCGGCGCAGTACGGCCGCGGCATGATCTCGGACGTCACGGCCGTGCTGATGGGCCAGTTCGCGGCCAACGCGCAGCAGCGCATCGACGCGCTGGAGCGTGGCGAGACCGTGGCCGCGACGGCGAAGCCCGCCAGCGGGTTCGCGATCGGGCTGCAGGCCGCCCGGATGGCGCTGATGCGCGTCTTCCGCCGCTTCTTCCTCCCCTACCGACCCGAGCTGAGGAGCCGCTGATGCTGTGGTGGATCGGCAACATCGTCCTGCTGGTCGCGGTCGTGCCCGTGCTGGTGGCGCTGCTCAACCGCGTCCTCGCCGCGCTCGAGCGGATCCGGGGCGCGGCCGACGACATCCTCGCGGGGGGCGGCGCGCTCGCCGCCGACCTCGAGGAGGTCCCCGAGACGCTGGCGACCACCGGCGCGACCGTCGCGGCGGTCTCGCAGGGTGCGGTCAGGTACGCCGGCTCCGTCGCGAAACTGTTGAACTGAGCCTGTTGGGGTGATGTGAGATGCCATTGGTTGCCTGGGTGACGGTCGTCCTCGCCGTCCTGATCATCGCCGCCGCGGCGCTCGGCCTGATCCGCGTGATCGGCCACCTGATGGCGGTCACGAGGACCCTCGACGGCGTGCTCGCCGGCGTGGGCGTCGTCGCCGACCGGACCGCGACCGTGCCCGCCTCCGTGGCGGCCGTCAACGCCAGCCTGAAGCCGGTCCGCGACTTCTGCGAGGCGGTGTAGCGATGACCGTGATGGCGGAGACCGGATGGACGATCGGCTACACGGTCGGCATCGTCGTCGTACTCGTCGTGGTGGCGCTGGTCGTGCCGATCCTGCTGCTCGCGCACAAGATCGGGAAGCAGGCGGCGGCGATCGATGCCTCGCTGCGACGGTCGGTGACCAACACCGCCGGGCTGGCCGGGCTGAACACCACGATCGAGAGCGCCGGAACCATCGTCGCGGGCCTGAACCGCGGCCGGAAGCGCCTGGGAGGCTGACGGATGAATGGCATGGTCGCGATGCTGACCGACACCCAGGAGAACCTGTGGTGGGGGGCCGTGATCGGGGGCTTCGTCGTCGTCCTCGCGGTCGCGGCGCTGCTGACGATCCTGGTGGTCGAGGTGCGCACCATCGACACCCGGGTCGCGTCGGTGAAGGCGACGCTGCTCGAGGCGGAGACCAACACGAACGACACGGCACTGATCGCCACCACCGCGGCCGGGGTGGACGCGGTGCTCGCGGAGGGTCTCGAGCACCACCTGTTCCTCGGCCGGGTCCTCGGAAAGGTGCGGATGTGACCACGCTCGTCGTTCTCTCCGTCGTCGACATCCTGCTGCTGATCGCGGGGCTCGCGTTCTACCTGTACGTCGTCGGCACCCAGCTGATGCGGATCGCGGTGAACCTCGAGGAGTGCGCCGAGATCGTGCACCGCATCGAGGCGAACGCGCAGCCGATCCTCGGCGGGCTCGAGCACATCAACCGCACCGGCGGCGTGGTCGCCGGCGCGCTGCCGCTGCTGTACGGCATGGCCGAGGGCATCGTCGCCGGCGCGACGTACCAGCCGTCGACGACCGCCCGCCCGCCCGCCGCACCCGCGTCGGGCCACCGACGGTCGCGGCTGCACGACACCGTCGGCTACGAGCCGGTCGGGGGCTGACGCCCGCGGCGGGCGGTGACCTGCCCGCCTTCCCCGGTCAGGATCCGGGGGAGGAGTCGCCGCCGCCCGGGGAGCGCCGCGTCGTGAGGGGACCGGTGGTCGGCGCCCGGTACGTGCCGATCCACTCCTCGCGCCAGGTGGCGTCGAACTGCCGGTCGTTGCACTGCGGCCGGTAGATCGACACCAGCTCCTCGGCGAGCTGGGCCCGGTGCCCGGGCAAGCCGCCCGGGATCTCGTACGTCGCGACGTGCACGCCGAACCGCCCGCCTGCGCGCTCCACCCAGCACGGCGCCGCCGGGTGGCGGAACGGGAATCCCTCCGCGGACAGGTCCTCGCTGTGCCCGACGTAGATGACGGCGTACTGCTCCCTGCCGGTGTCGGGCCGGTAGAGGACCGCGTAGACCGCGGCGACCGCGGGCGGCGCCCAGCCCGCCAGCACCCGCGGGCCGTCGAACGGGTAGCCGGCCAGTGAGCCGAGCCTGATCATGACGCAGTCACGCCAGGCTCCTGGCGAACTCCTCGAGGTCCGCCAGGCTGCGGGCGGTCAGGATGTCGTCGACGTACGGCGCAGCGACCGCCATGCCGAGCGAGGCCGGCTCGGTGCCGTGCGGGTTGAGCCAGACCACCCGGTGGGCGAGCCGGGAGAGCCGCTGCATCGCGGACTCCAGCAGCGCCGGGTCGCCGCGGTCCAGGCCGTCGGAGCAGATCACCACGATCCCGCCGCGGCCGGTGCCACGCCGCCCGAAGTCGCGGACGAACGCGTCGAGGGACGCGCCGATCCGGGTGCCGCCCTCCCAGTCGACGACCGCGCGGGCAGCGCGGTCGAGCGCCTGGTCGGGCCGGCGGTGCTCGAGCTCGCGGGTGATCCGCGTGAGCCGGGTGCCGAAGCAGAACACCTCGACCCTGCTGGTGGCGCGTGAGGTGACGTGGGCGTACTGCAGCAGCGCCCGCGAGTGGTCCGCCATCGACCCGGACACATCGAGCACCAGCACCAGCGGCCGCGGCCGCTCCCGCCGCCGGCGCCAACGCAGCGTGGCCGGGTCACCGTGGGTGCGCATCGCCTCCCGGACCGTGCGCCGCAGGTCGGGTCGCGGCCCGGTCGCCGCGGGCGCAGTGCGCCGCGAGCGGCGGCGGGGCGGGGTCAGCCGCACGGTGCGCATGATGCGGCGCAGCGCGACCAGCTCCTCCGGCGTACAGGACGCGAACGCCTTGTGCTTCAGCGCGGACACGTCCGAGGCCATCAGCCCGAGGATCGCCTCCTCGTCCTCCCGCTCCTCACCGCGCTTCTCGGTCTCGGGCAGCTGGAGCGCACTGCGTGCCTCCTCGCGCTGCGGGACCGTGAACGGCCGGGCCTCGTCGGGCTGGGGCGCCGGGTGGTCGAGGAAGTAGCGCAGGAACGTCTCGTGGTACGTCGGGATCTGCTCGCGGCGGCTCACCAGCGACGCCCGGCCGCCCCAGTACAGGTCCATCAGGTCGGTCGGGTCGAGCGGCTCCATCGCGGCGCAGAACGTCACCACGTCGCCGGTCCCCACCGGCAGCCCGGCGGCCCGGAGCTCGCGGCCGAAGCCGACGAGGGTCTCGACGAACGCTCCCCCCGAGTCCGGGTCAGCCACCGGGGGCCAGCTCGTGGACGTGGCGACGCACGACGTCGAGGTCGTCGCGCTCCTTCACCACCGCGCCCAGGGTGTCCTCGATGGTCTGCGAGTCGAGGTCGTCTGCGCCGACCACCTCCAGCGTCCGCACCCAGTCGATGGTCTCCGCGACGCCGGGCGCCTTCGCCAGGTCGAGCTGGCGCAGCCGCTGCACGGCGGCGACCACCTTGCGGGCCAGCGACTCGGCGACGCCGGGGACCCGCACCAGCACGATCTCCAGCTCGCGCTCGGCGTCGGGGTAGTCGACCCAGTGGTAGAGACAGCGCCGCTTCAGCGCGTCGTGCAGCTCGCGAGTCCGGTTCGAGGTGAGCACGACGAGCGGCGGCCGCTCGGCCACGATCGTCCCGATCTCGGGGATGGTGATCTGGAAGTCCGACAGCAGCTCGAGCAGGAACGCCTCGAACTCGTCGTCCGCGCGGTCCACCTCGTCGACCAGCAGGACGGCGCCGTCGCCCGCGCGCACGGCGTCGAGCAGCGGCCGTTCCAGCAGGAACTTCGGCCCGAACAGTGCGTCCACCGCGGCCTCGTCGTCGAGGCTCCGCTCGGACAGCGCCCGGATCTGGAGGAGCTGGCGGGCGTAGTCCCACTCGTACAGCGCCTGGTTGGTGTCGATCCCCTCGTAGCACTGGAGCCGGATCAGGCGCCGGCCGAGCACCCGGGACAGCGCCTTGGCGATCTCGGTCTTGCCGGTGCCGACCTCGCCCTCGAGGAGCAGCGGGCGGTCGAGCGAGAGGGCGACGTACGTCGCCGTGGACAGGCCACGATCGGCGAGGTACCCGTCACCGCGGAGCGCGTCGGTCAGCTCGGCGACGCCCCCCGGTTTGCTCATGCACGTACTCGCTTCGCTCCGTGCGCGCATGAGGCACATCCGGCGCTGTGTTGAACGATGAGCTCGCTGCGCTCGCTCATGCACGTACTCGCTTCGCTCCGTGCGCGCATGAGGCACGTCCGGCGCTGTGTTGAACGATGAGCTCGCTGCGCCCGCTCATGCGTCGCGGCCGAGCACCAGGTCGCGGATCGTCTCGCCGGTGCCGAGCTTGCCCTCACGGGCCAGCCGGTCGCGCCACGCCTCACGCAGGTCCGTGCCGGGCTCGGCGAAGCCGTCGAAGGTCATGCCCTGCGTGCGCTTGCAGACCTTCGCCGGGGCGGCGTGCTCGAGCTCGACGGCGGCCTGGGTCGCCTCGTCGACGTCCCAGAGCGCCCGCAGCACCTCGGTCGGCTCGGCCATGTCCCCCACTGTAGGTCGGGGCGCCGTCCTCGGCGAGGGCCGATTAAGCGAACCCTGAGGTGCGCGTCGACCCCGGCCGGGCGGCCGCTGCCGCGGCCGTGCGTGGCCGGCTCGCCTCGCGGTGTGACCGCGACCTTCGGGTGGGAGCTCGGCCCGGGCTCCTCAGGGCGCGACGGTGAGACCTCCCGCGTCCCCGCGGTCCAGGGCGCGCGCGATCACCATCCGCTGGATCTGGTTGGTGCCCTCGAAGATCTGCATCACCTTCGCCTCGCGCATGTAGCGCTCGACGGGGAAGTCGCGCGTGTAGCCGTAGCCGCCGAGCACCTGGACGGCGTCGGTGGTCACCCGCATCGCGTTGTCGGTCGCCACCAGCTTGGCGATCGAGGCCTCGCGCCCGTAGGGCAGGCCGGCGTCCTTGAGCCGCGCCGCGTGCAGGGTGGTGGCGCGGGCCGACTGCACCGCCGCCTCCATGTCGGCCAGCACGAAGGCCAGGCCCTGGTGGTCGATGATCCGCCGGCCGAAGGTCTCGCGCTCCTGGGCGTAGGCGACGGCCCGGTCCAGCGCGCCCTGAGCGAGCCCGGTCGCGACCGCGGCGATGCCGAGCCGGCCCGCGTCCAGCCCGGCCAGCGCGATCTTGAGGCCGTCGCCCTCCGCGCCCAGGAGCCGCTCGGCCGGCACCCGGACGTCGTCGAAGCGCATCGTCGCGGTCGCCGACCCGGTCAGGCCCATCTTGTGCTCCGGCGGGTCGGCGGACAGCCCGGCGGTGTCGGCCGGCACCAGGAAGCAGGAGATGTCACCCCGCGCGTCGCCGGTACGCGCCATCACCTTGTAGAAGTCGGCGTACCCGCCGTGGGTGGTCCACGCCTTGGCGCCGTTGAGGACGTACTCGTCGCCGTCGCGGCGGGCCCGGGTCCGCATCGCGGCGGGGTCGGAGCCGGCGTGCGGCTCCGAGAGGCAGTAGGCCCCGAGCAGCTCGCCACCGAGCATCGCGGGCAGCCACTCGGCCTGCTGGGCCGGGGTGCCGACGGTCGCGAGGCCGAAGCAGCTCAGGGCGTGCACCGAGATGCCCACCCCGATGCTCGCCCAGACCGCCGCGACCTCCTCGAGGACCTGGAGGTAGACCTCGTAGGGCTGGCCGCCGCCGCCGTGCTCCTCCGGGTAGGGGAGGCCGAGCAGGCCGGTCCGGCCGAGCATCCCGAACACGTCCCGGGGGAACGTCTCGGTGGCCTCGGCCTCGGCCGAGCGCGGCGCCAGCTCGTCGGCGGCGATCTGGCGGACCAGGGCGATCAGGTCGACGGCCTCGTCGGTGGGCAGCTGGCGCGATGCAGGCATGAGTACCACGTTACGCCGATTGGTACTGATAGCGTCAACGCCGTGCCACCCCCGCGCCATCAGCTCCTCGACGAGCTGATCGAGCTGTTCCTCGCCGAGGGCTTCCTCGAGTTCGGGATCGGGGACCTGGCCGCCCGGCTGCGCTGCTCGCGCACGACGATCTACCGGGTCGCCGAGACCAAGGAGCAGGTCGTGCTGGCGGCGGTGCGCGGCTTCTTCCGGCGGGCCGCCGAGCGGATCGAGGCCCAGGTCGCGGCCGAGGCTGACCCGGGCGCTCGGCTCGCGGTGTACTTGACCGCCGTCGCCGAGGAGCTGGCGCCGGCGTCCGAGCGGTTCTACGTCGACCTCCAGGCGTACGCGCCCGCGGCGGAGATCTACGAGGCGAACACCCGGCTGGCCGCCGAGCGGGTGCAGGACCTGGTGAGCGCCGGCGTCGCGGTGGGCTCGCTGCGCCCGGTCGACGCGTCCTTCGTCGGTGCCGCGGTCGCCCAGGTGATGACCGCCATCCAGGGCGGCCGGATCGCGGCCGCGTCCGGGCTGGTGGACGCGGCGGCGTACCGCGCCCTCGCCGACCTGGTGGTGCACGGTGTGGGCGGTTCCACTCCCTGAGCAGGTCCCGGTGGCGCGCGCTGCCCTGACAGAGTGCAGGCCATGAGCAACCTTCCTGAGTCCCTCGCCGGCAAGACCGTGTCCGTCCTCGGCGGCACCGGCCCACAGGGCCGTGGCCTGGCCCGCCGGTTCGCCGCAGCAGGGCTGCCGGTCGTGATCGGCAGCCGCAGCGCCGAGCGGGCCGCGGCGACCGCGGCCGAGCTCGCCGCGGCCACCGGCGGCGACGTCACCGGCGCCGACAACCCGGGCGCGGCCACGGCGGGCGACCTGGTCGTGGTCGCGGTGCCGTGGGAGGGCCACGGCGAGCTGGTGGCCGGCCTCGCCGCGGAGCTGACGGGGAAGGTCGTCGTCGACTGCGTGAACCCGCTCGGCTTCGACAATCAGGGCGCCTTCGCGCTGGCCGTCGAGGAGGGCTCGGCCGCCCAGCAGGCGCAGGCCCTGCTGCCCGCGAGCACGGTCGTCGGCGCGTTCCACAACGTCAGCGCGGTCAAGCTCGAGGATCCCGAGGTCACCTCCGTCGACACCGACGTGCTCGTGCTCGGCGACGTGCGCGAGGCCACCGACCTGGTCCAGGACCTGTGCGCCACGATCCCCGGGGTGCGTGGGGTGTACGGCGGCCGGCTGCGCAACGCCCACCAGGTCGAGGCACTCACCGCCAACCTGATCAGCGTGAACCGCCGGTATCGGTCGCACGCGGGGGTCCGGGTCACCGACCTCTGACTTCCGCCTCACCTGTGCCAAAGATCACGCCGTCCATGAGTGTGCAGGCCGCAATATTGTTCGCCATTTCTTGATTGGACGGGTAATCTTTCTGTAGCACGCCTCCAGATCCACTTCACGTCGCGACCGCCGCACGTTCCTCGTGCCGCGGTCGCGTCGTACGTTCGCGCGCCCGCGCTGAAAGCCAGAGAAAGCTGTGAACCTGACCCTCGCCACCCTCGTCGGCCTGGCCGGCACCCTGCTCGCCGCCGGCTACACCGTCCCGCAGTTCCGCAAGCTGCGACGGATGACCACGGCGGCCGGGGTGAGTGTCGCGGCGCTCGCGAGCTCGACGATCAGCGGGGTCGCGTGGACGGTCTTCGGCGTGCTCGAGCGCGACCTGTGGGTCGCGCTGCCCGCGGCCGTCGCGGTGCCCGCGACCGCGGGCGCGGTGGTGCTCGCCTGGCTGCGGGGCGGGTCGCGCGCGCGACTGTGGCTGCCCGCGGTGTGGGCGGCGACGGTGTCCCTGGCCGGCCTCTCGGCGCTCTGGGTCGGCCCGGCGCCGGCGACGGTCGTGCTCGGGTTCTCGGTGGCCCTGCTGGTGACGCCCGCCGCGCTCACCGCGTGGCGCAGCCCGGACGTCTCGGCGATCGCGGCCTCCGCGTGGGCGCTGATGATCCTGGACGCGTTGCTCGCCGGCGCGTACGGCGTCCTGGCCGACGTGGACGCGAACCTGATCTACGCGGCGGTCGCCACCCTCGGCTCGCTGGCCGTGCTGCTGCGCATCTCCATCCCGCCGCACCTGCACGCCCGGCTGGTCCCGCTGTCCACCGTGGACGCCGACGTGGTGCTCGAGGACCTCAGCCTGGTCGCCTGACGGGGTCGGAGCCGAAGAGGCCCTCGAGGACGGGGCGTACACCGCCGCGGGAGTCGACCCAGCCGACCTCGGGCTCGAGCCGGCGGACGACGCGCGCCGGGTTGCCGGCCACCACCGCGAAGTCCTCGACCTCGCCGCGGACCACGGCGCCCGCGGCCACCACGACGTTGCGGCCGATTCGCGCGCCGGGCAGGATCACCGCGCCGTGGCCGATCCACGACCCGGACCCGATGGAGACCGGCTGGTGCGCGCCGAACTGCTCGCCGATCGGCCGGGTCGGGTCCTGGTAGCCGTGGCTGGCGTCGGTGACGAACACGCTCTGCCCGAAGAACACCGACTCGCCGATCGTGATCGAGGCGTGCGCGGTGATGCTCACCCGCGCGCCCAGGATCGAGCGGTCGCCGATCACCAGCGCGCGGTCGGGGATGTGGGGGTCGTCCTCGCCGTACCCGGCGGAGAGCGTCGCCTGGCGGCCGACGAGCACGCCGGACCCGAGGTGGATCGAGCGGCGGTTCAGCAGCGTGGCGGGCGGGAAGTCGATGCAGCTGTCGGCGCCGAAGCTGCCGAACGCGGCCGCGGCGCGGGTGCCGGGCACGATCTCGCCGGCCCGGTCCAGCCATCGCCAGACCGCATGGACGCCCCGGTTGAGGACGCCGTGGGTGAGAGCGCGCGCGAGGGGATTCACGGGCGAGACGCTAGTGGGTGGGACGCGCGGCGGGCGTTCGTGTCAGAGTTCTGGCCATGAAGGCGGTCGTGCGCCGGGTCGCGGTGGAGGTCCTCGGCTGGGTCCTGGTGGTCGCGGGCGTCGCCGCCCTGGTCCTCCCCGGGCCCGGCCTGTTGATGATCTTCGCGGGCCTGGTGGTGCTCTCCCAGGAGTACGAGTGGGCCGAGCGCCGCCTCGAGCCGGTCAAGATCCGGGCCCTCCGCGGCGCCGCCGAGGGTGTGGAGAACCGGCGCCGGATCGCGTTCTCCACCACGATCGCCGTCGGCCTGATCGGGTGCGGCGCGCTGTGGATCTGGGGGCCGGCCGCTCCCGGCTGGTGGCCGCTGGGGGAGCAGTGGTGGCTGCCCGGCGGCGCGGCGACCGGTGTCACCCAGGTCGCCTCGGGGCTGATCGCGATCGGGCTGATCGTGTACAGCTACCGCCGGTTCAGGATCCGCGGCGAGCCGGTGCCCGAGCTGTCGGACCGCAGGGACGACGAGGCCGACAGGGACGACGAGGCCGGCACGGCCGACAGGGACGCCGGGAACTGACGGTCGGCGGCGAACGCCGCGCCGAGGGTCCGGCTCAGCGCGCGGAGCGCGTCGGTGCGCAGGCGCGCGACCTCGCGCTCGTCGAGCCCCAGGTCGGTGGCCAGGTCGGCGACCTCCCGCTGCCGCAGGAAGTAGCCCTCGACCACCGTGCGACGGTCCTCGGGTAGCACCGCCAGCGCATCGCGCAGCCGGTCGGCCCGGACCGGGTCGGCGGGGGTGAGCGGCTGTCGGCCGCGCGCGTGCCAGTCGATGGACCGGAGCGTGTCGACCAGCGCTCCGCGGATCCGCGCCGCGGCGTAGCGCTGGAAGCCCCCGTCGTGGACGGGGTCGTGCTCGCGGCTCGCCGCGGCGAGCGCGGCGCGTCCGGCGGACCTCAGCTCCTCACGGGTGACCGACCCGGGCACCCGCTGCATCGTCTCGCTGACCAGGTGCTCGACCAGCGGCTCGTGCTGCCCTTCCCCGGCGCTTCCGCCCGAGGACCCCCCCACGGAGCTCTTCATGCGGTCAACTTAGAGGGACAACGGCCTATTGTCACGGGATGAACCGGAATTAATACGAACCGGTCCGGACCGGTCCGGACCCGGTCAGTCTGCGGCGCGTCAGCCGGCCGGGAGGGTGACCGTGAAGGTGGTCCCCTCGCCCGGGCGGGAGCGCACCCGCACCTCGCCGGCGTGACGGTCGACGATGGTGGCCACGATCGTCAGGCCCAGCCCGGTGCCGGGCTCGCGGAGCGCGTCGGGGTTCGTAGTGCGGAAGAACGGCCGGAACAGGCCGACCTGGTCCTCCTCCGAGATGCCCATCCCGTCGTCGGCGACCGCCAGGACGGCGTCATCCCCCCGGCGCTCCACCGCGACGGTGACGGTCCCGCCCGACGGCGTGTACTTGACCGCGTTGCTGACCAGGTTGGTCAGCAGCCGGTCGAGCTCGGCCGGGTCGCCCGGGACCAGGAGAGGGTCGGGCGCGCACTGCAGGCGCAGGTCCAGCCCCTTCGCGAGCGCGGACGAGGCCAGCAGGTCGACGGTCGTGCGGGACACCGCGTGGAGGTCGACGGGCACCCGCACGAGCGGGTGCTGCGGGTCGCTCACCCGGGCCAGGAGCAGCAGGTCGTCGACCACCTTCTGCATCCGGGTGGAGCCGCGGGTCATCGCCACCTGGTAGTGCCGCGCCGCCTCGTCGAGGTCGAGGTCGCCGAGCAGCTCCAGGTTGCCGGAGATCACGGTGAGCGGGGTGCGCAGCTCGTGGGAGAGCGTGGCGATCAGCTGGCTGCGGTAGTCATCGAGCTGCTGCAGCTCGCGCACCAGGCCGCGCTCGCGCTCCAGCGCGAGCACGGTCATCAGCGCGGCGCCGAGGTCGTAGCCGATCTGCAGGGCCGACCCGATCTCGACCGACGACCAGGGCGGGTCCTGGGCGCGCCGCGAGAGCACCAGGAACCCGAGGCACTCGGCACCGGCGCCCAGCGGGACCGCCATCGCGGAGGCCAGGCCGAGCTCGGCGATCTGGCGGCGCGCCTCCTCGAGGAGCGGCCCCGCGCCGGACTTCGCCGACAGCGACGGCTCGACGCCCTCGGCGACGACGAGCACCTGCTGCGCCTCCCACAGCCGCGGTGCCAGACCGTGCGCCAGGTCGATCATCCGGTCCGAGAGCGTGACCACGTCGCCTTCGTGGGTCCGGGCGTAGCCGACACCGCCGCTCTCGGGATCGAGGACCTGGATCCACGAACCGGCGGCGCCGAAGCCCTCCACCAGCGGCCCGTGAGTGTGGTCGAGCACCGCTTGCAGCGATGCCTGGGCCGGCATCGAGGCCGATCGGATCAGCCGGCGAGCCGCCTCCGAGTGCGCGACCTGCTGCACCAGCTCCTCCCGCTCGAAGGCCGTCACCACGGCACGCTCGGCCTGCGCGGCGTACCTCTCGAGGAGCCGTCGTTGAGCCGGGTCGGGCCGCCGGCCGGAGACCGGCCGGTCCACCGACATCGCGCCGACCAGCCTGCCGTCGTCGTCGGTGAGCAGCCCGACCAGGACATCCATCGGGTGCCAGGCGTCGGGTACGTCGGCCTGCTCCTCGGCGACCACCATCCAGTGCCCCTCGAGGGTGGCGGCGTCGTAGTCCTCGGCGGCAAGGAACCGGAACCGGCCCCAGCTCTCCGCCCGGGCGAGGACCGGGTCCAGGACCGTGACCGGGTCCGAGGCCGAGAGGTAGTCGCGGAACTCCTCGGGGCCGGTGTAGGCCATGGTGGCCAGGTTGCCGTCGAGCACCACCGACAACGCGGCGACCTCGAAGCCGACCATCTCGGCCACCGACTCCACCATCAGCTGGAGCACCGCCCGCGCGGCGGAGTCCGACCAGCCGGCGCGCGTGTCCTCCTGGTGCGCGGTCGCGCCGCCCTCCACCATCGTGCCTGTCCTCCCGCCGAGCCGCCGGCCTCCCGCCGGCTCCCCGCAGTATGCCGGTCGAGACGGCGATGCCCGCCCGGCTGGGCCGGCGGGTCGCGGCCGCCCCGGGGGGTCGGCTGGTCGGGGGCGCCGCCCCTGGGGCTGTTCGGGCAAAGCTGTCACTTCTAGGCCGAAGTTTCGGCCGAACAGTGCAGGTTTCCCCGGGTACCCGGGGAAACCGCCGCGCGGCGCGGCCCGGGTCAGTCCGTACGCCGCAGCCGATCCGCGGAACCCGGGGCGACCCCGGGTCGAGTACCAGGGTCGGGCCCGGGGTGCTCCCCGATGCGCGGACCGGTGCGGCCGCCGCAGGGTTGACCCCATGATCCGTGCCCACGCACTCACCAAGCGCTTCGCCACCGAGAAGGGGCAGAGCCGGGTCGCCGTCGACGGCATCGACTTCGTCGTCGAGCCCGGCCGGGTGACCGGCTTCCTCGGCCCCAACGGCGCCGGCAAGTCCACGACGATGCGGATGATCCTCGGCCTCGACGCCCCGACGTCCGGGACGGTCAGCGTCAACGGGCACCGGTACGCCGCGGCGCCCGCGCCGCTGCGCGAGATCGGCGCCCTCCTCGACGCGCACGCCATCCACCCCGGGCGGTCCGCACGTGACCACCTGAGGTGGATGGCGGCGTCCAACGGCATCCCGACGACCCGGGTCGGGGAGGTCCTCGAGCTGGTCGGCCTGGAGGCCGTGGCCGGCCAGCGGGCCGGCCGCTACTCCCTCGGCATGGGCCAGCGCCTCGGCATCGCCGCCGCCATGCTCGGCGACCCACCCGTCGTCGTGCTCGACGAGCCCGTCAACGGCCTCGACCCAGAGGGCATCCGCTGGGTCCGCACCTTCGCCCGGCAGCTCGCCGACGAGGGCCGGACGGTGTTCATCTCCAGCCACCTGATGTCCGAGATGGCCCTGATGGCCGACCACCTGCTGGTGATCGGGCGCGGCTCGATCCTCGCCGACTGCTCGATGAGCGAGTTCATGAGCGACCACGCCGCGTCGTACGTGCGGGTCAAGGCGCCCGCGCTCGGCGACGTCGGCAACCTGCTCACCGGCCGCGGTCTCGAGGTGAGCCGGGTCGAGGACGAGCTGCGGGTGGTCGGCCTGGACGCGTCGGCCGTCGGGGAGCTGGTGTTCCGGCACGGCCTCGTGCTGCACGAGCTGACCCTGGTGCTGTCCTCCCTCGAGGACGCCTTCATGGCCCTGACCGCCGACAGCGTGGAGTACCACGCCGCCACCGAGCCCACCGCCACCGAGCCCACCGCCACCGAGCGCGCCAGAAGTGGAGCCCGGCGATGACCGCCACCCTGACCGAGTCAGGCTCGCTGGTCGTGGCGCCGGACGCCCGGCGACCGGGCTTCGTCGAGGCGCTGCGCGCGGAGTGGGTCAAGCTGCGCACGGTCCGCTCGACCTGGTGGACGCTGATCGCGGCCTTCGTCCTGGGCGCCGGGCTGACGATCCTGATGTGCTGGGGGAACGCCGACTGGCTGGCCTCGCCCGAGGCCGACGAGTCCCCGGGATCGTTCATCACCTGGGGGATGATGATCGCCCAGATCACCGCCGTCGTCCTGGGCGCCCTCGTGGTCACCACGGAGTACGGCACCGGCATGATCCGCTCGACGTTCGCCGCCGTACCGTCCCGCGGTCGGGTGCTGGCCGCGAAGTCCGTCGTGCTCGTCGCCGTGCTGTTCGTCGTCGGCACCGTGACCGCGCTCGCCGGGTACCTCGGCGGCAACTACTTCCTCGACCGCGAGGGCATCGGGATGGCGCTCGAGGGCGACGTGCTGCGCTCGATGTACGGCTCCGGGCTGTTCCTCGCCGGGATCGGCCTGTTCACCGTCGCCGTCGGCTTCCTGCTGCGGCACACCGCCGGCACCATCTCGGTGGTGCTCGCGCTGATGCTGATCCTCGGCAACATGGTCAACCTGGTGCCGGGGACCTTCGGCGAGTGGCTGACCAAGCTGATGCCGGGCAACGCCGGCTCCGTGGTGGCCACCCCGGTCTCCTTCAACCCCGACCTGCTCGACGCCTGGACCGGGTTCGGGGTCTTCGTCGCGGAGATCGCCGTGCTGCTGGCCGCGGCGTACGTGGTGCTGCGCCGGCGCGACGCGTAGCTTCACGAGCGGGTTCCCAGTTTCATCGGCCGGCCGATGAAACTCGACCCTGGACGATGAAGTTGCATCGTCCAGGCACGAGGTCTGTCGGCCGGCCGATGAAACTCGACACCGGCCCCGCGCTGTCCCCACGGCCGCATAGGGTCGCGGCGTGACCCTGCAGATCCACCGAGCCCCGCGCACCGACGTGCTCGCGGACGCGCTCGGGGAGCTGCTGAGCACCCCGCTGGCCGACCCGTTCGCCGAGGAGGTCGTGGTCGTCCCGGCCAAGGGCGTCGAGCGGTGGCTCACCCAGCGGCTCAGCCACCGCCTCGGCACCGGTCCACGAGGCGGCGACGGGGTGTGCGCCGGGGTCCGGTTCCTCAACCCCCGCAGCCTGGTCAGCCTGCTGCTCGGCCGCGAGCGCGACGACCCGTGGGACCCCGAGCGGCTGGTCTGGCCGCTGCTCGCGACCATCGACGAGAGCCTCGGCGACCCGCAGTTCACGACGCTCGCCCGGCATCTCGGCCACGGCGTGGAGGGCGCCGACGGCGAGCTGCGCCGCAACCGCCGCTACTCCGTCGCGCTGCGGCTGGCCCGCCTGTTCGCGTCGTACGCCGTGCAGCGGCCCACGCTGGTGACCGCCTGGCGCGAAGGCGGCGCCGGCGAGCACGGTGACGAGCAGGGGCTGCCCCCCGACCTGGCCTGGCAGCCCGAGCTCTGGCGCCGGCTCGTCACCCAGGTCGACGCACCACCCCCCGACGTCCGGCACGCGCAGACGTGCGCCGCGCTCCGGGCGGGCGGGGACGGGCTGCCGCTGCCGGACCGGCTCTCGCTGTTCGGCCACACCCGGATCCCGGTCACCGAGGTCGCGCTGCTGAAGGCGCTCGGCGAGCACCGCGACGTGCACCTGTTCCTGCCGCAGCCCTCGCCGGTGCTCTGGGACGACCTGGCCGACCTGGGCGGGGTGGTGCCCCGCGAGGACGACGACTCGGTCGAGCGGGTCGGTCACCCGCTGCTCGCCTCGCTCGGCCGCGACGCGCGCGAGCTGCGCCGGCTGCTCGACGGCATTCCCGCCCAGGGGCTGGCTCCGCCTGCGGAGGTCTCGACGGGCTCGACCGCCGGCGGCGGCACGCTGCTCGGCTGGCTCCAGCACGACCTGCGCGCGAACCAGGCCCCGTCGTACGACGAGCGCGCCGCCCGCCACCTCGCCGACGGGGACCGCACCCTGCAGGTGCACGCCTGCCACGGACCGGCCCGCCAGGTCGACGTGCTGCGCGAGGTGCTGGTCGGCCTGCTCGAGGACGACCCCACGCTCGAGCCGCGCGACGTGCTCGTGATGTGCCCGGACATCGAGACCTACGCGCCGCTGATCTCGGCCGGGTTCGGCCTCGCGACCCTCGACGGGCACCCCGCCCACCGGCTGCGCGTGAAGCTCGCCGACCGGGCGCTCACCAGCACCAACCCGCTCCTCGCCGTCGCCAGCGGCCTGCTGGGCGTGGCCGGCGGCCGGGTCACCGCGTCCGACGTGCTCGACCTGGCCGGCACCGACCCGGTGCGCCGCCGGTTCGGGTTCACCGACGACGAGCTCGACCGGGTGTCGCGCTGGGTGGCCCGCGCCGGGGTGCGGTGGGGCCTCGACGAGCAGTCCCGCTCGGCGTTCCGGATGGAGCGGTTCCCCCACAACACCTGGCGGACCGGGCTCGACCGGATCCTCCTCGGCGTCGCCATGAGCGGCGACGACCACCACCATCTCGGCCGGGGACTGCCGCTCGACGACGTCGCCAGCTCCGAGATCGACCTCGCGGGTCGGCTCGCGGAGCTGGTCGAGCGCGTCGACCGCACGCTCACCGCGTTCGCCGGGGCGAGCACCGTCGCCGACTGGACGACCGGGCTGCGCGACGGCGTCCGCTCGCTCGTCGACGTGGCGGCCGACGACGCGTGGCAGGTGCCGCAGTTCGAGCGCGAGCTCGCCCGCGCCGCCGCGTCGTCGCACGAGGGTGGGCTCGAGCTGCGGCTCTCCGACGTGCGCGCGATGCTCGAGTCGCGGCTGGCCGGGCGCCCGACCCGCGCCAACTTCCGCACCGGCAGCCTCACCGTCGCGACCATGGTGCCGATGCGCTCGGTGCCGCACCGGGTCGTCTGCCTGGTCGGCCTCGACGACGGGGTGTTCCCGCGCGCCGGGGTCGTCGACGGCGACGACGTGCTCGGCCGCCACCCGCTCACCGGCGAGCGCGACGCACGCAGCGAGGACCGGCAGCTGCTCCTCGACGCGGTCCTCGCCGCGACCGAGCACCTCGTCATCACCTACTCCGGTGCCGACGAGCAGTCCGGCGCGAGCCGCCCGCCCGCCGTACCCCTCGGCGAGATCCTCGACGCCGCCGACCGGACCGCCGCCGAGGCCGTCCGCGACCGGGTCCTGACCCGGCACCCGCTCCAGCCCTACGACGCGCGCAACTTCGTCCGCGAGACCCCGTTCAGCTTCGACACCGCGGCGCTGGCCGGCGCACGCTCGGCGTGGGGCGTACGCCGCGAGCCGCCGCCGCTGCTCGACCGGGCGCTGCCCCCGCGGCTCGGCCCGGACGGGAGGCCACCGGACGTGTCGCTCCAGGAGCTGCGCGACTTCCTGGCCCACCCGGTCCGGACCTTCCTGCGCGGCCGGCTCGACGTGGCGGCCCCGTTCGAGCCCGACGACCTGGCCGACGCGATCCCGGTGACGCTCGACAGCCTGGAGAAGTGGCAGATCGGCGACCGGCTGCTGCGCGAGCTGCTCGCCGGCCAGGACCCGGTCGCGGTGCTGACGGCCGAGCAGCTCGCCGGCACCCTGCCGCCCGGCCGGCTCGGCACCATCGCGCTGCACGAGGTCGCGGAGGAGTGCCAGCGGCTGTGGTCACGCACGGCCGAGGTGCGCGAGGGCGAGCGTCGCTCGGTCGACGTCGAGGTGGACCTCGGCGGGGGACGCCGGCTCACCGGCACGGTGCCCGGCGTCTACGGGAGCCGGGTCGTCAGCCTGGGCTACTCCCGGCTCAACGCCCGGCAGCGGCTGCACGCGTGGGTCGACCTGCTCGCGCTGTCGGCGACCTACCCCGACCAGCACTGGACGGCCCACGCGATCGGCAAGGACCGGGCCGGCCCGAAGCGTGCGCTCAGCGGCCCGATCGACCACCGCGCGGCCGACCGGCTGCGCGACCTGGTCGAGCTGCGCGACCGCGGCCTGTGCGCGCCGCTGCCGGTGCCGGTGAAGACCGGCGCCGCCTGGGCGGAGGCCCACGCGCGGGAGCTGATGGGCCAGGACACCCCGCCGATCGAGGCGGCCCGGCGCGAGTGGGCGACCGACCCGCACAACCGGTTCGGCATCACCGGCGAGGACGCGGATCCCTACCACCAGCGGGTCTACGGCGCCTCGGCGCCCGTCGAGGCCCTGCTCGACGCCGGTCTCGGCGAGCTCGCCTGGGCGATCTGGGAGCCGCTGCTCACCAGCGCCGAGAGGGTGGGCCCCCTGTGAGCACCCCTGTGAGCACCCCTGTGAGCACCATGGCGCCGTTCTCGATCGCCGACCCGCTGCCCACCGGCACCGTCCTCCTCGAGGCCAGCGCCGGCACCGGCAAGACCTGGACCATCGGCGCGCTCGTGACGCGCTACGTCGCCGAGGGTGTGGCGAGGCTCGAGCAGATGCTCGTGGTGACCTTCGGCCGCGCGGCCAGCCAGGAGCTCCGTGAGCGGGTGCGCGCCCAGCTGGTCGAGGCCGAGCGGGTGCTCAGCCCGGACCCGGTCGCCGGCGACGTCGGGGACTCCGACCTGGTGACGCTGCTGCGCTCGTGGAGCGCCGAGGAGCGGCGACTCGGTCACCGCAGGGTCACCGAGGCGCTCGCCGGGTTCGACGCCGCGACCATCGCCACCACCCACCAGTTCTGCTCGATGGTGCTCGACTCCCTCGGCGTCGCCGGCGACACCGACTCGCGGGCGCGACTGGTCGAGGACCTCGACGACCTGGTCAAGGAGACGGTCGACGACCTCTACCTGCGCGCGTTCGCGTTCGGCGACGGGCCGCCCGCGTTCGACCTCGCCGAGGCGCTCGCCATCGCCCGGGCCGCGGTCGGCGACCCGCAGGCCACCCTCGAGCCCGCCGACGAGGACCGCACCACGCCGGCGGGCCGGCGGGTCAGCTTCGCGCGCACGGTCCGCGACGAGCTCGACCGTCGCAAGCGCCGGCTCGGCATCCTGTCCTACGACGACCTGCTCTCCCAGCTCGCCGACGCCCTCGAGCAGCCCGAGAGCGCCGCCGCCCAGCGGATGCGGGCCCGGTGGCGGATCGTGCTGGTCGACGAGTTCCAGGACACCGACCCGGTGCAGTGGGACGTCCTCGACCGGGCCTTCAGCGGGCACGCGACCATGGTGCTGATCGGCGACCCGAAACAGGCGATCTACGCGTTCCGCGGCGGCGACGTCACCACGTACCTCCGGGCCGCGGAGACCGCGACGACCCGACAGACCCTCGCGGTCAACCGGCGCAGCGACGGCCCGCTGCTCGACGCCTTCCAGGCCCTGCTCGCCGGCGCCGAGCTCGGCGACGAGCGGATCGTGGTGCGCGACGTGACGGCGCACCACCGCGAGTCCCGCCTGCAGGGTGCGCCGGCCCCGCACCCGTTCCGGCTGCGGGTCGTGCGGCGCGACACGTTCGGGCGCCGCGGCAGCAGCACGCTCACGGTCGGGCAGATCCGTCCGCACGTCGCGACGGACCTGGCGCTCGACGTACGCCGACTGCTCGCGTCGGGCGCGACCTGGTGCGGCGAGCCGATCCGGCCGCGCGACGTCGCGGTGATCAGCTACCGCCACGCGGACCTCGCCGCGGTCCGCGAGGCGCTGCTCGAGGCCGGCGTGCCGGCGGTGATCGCCGGCGGTGGCAGCGTGTTCGCGACGCCGGCCGCCGTCGAGTGGCTCACGCTGCTGGAGGCGCTGGAGCAGCCGCACCGCAGCACCCGGGTGCGGTCGGCCGCGCTGACCTGCTTCTTCGGACACACCGCGGCCGACCTCGACGCCCGTGGCGACGACCTCACCGACGAGGTCGCCGACACCCTGCGCGGCTGGGTCGAGCTGTTCGCCACCCGCGGCCTCGCCGCGGTGCTCGAGGCGGCGGCCATCGGCACCGGCGGGGGCGCCGGGCTGCCCGAGCGGGTGCTCGCCGAGGTCGGCGGCGACCGGCGGCTGACCGACCTGCGCCACATCGGCGAGGCGTTGCACGAGGTCACCCTCGTCGAGCGGTACGGACTGCCCTCGCTGCTCACCTGGCTGCGCGGGCAGGTGACCGAGGGTCGGGCCGGCCGCGGCGTCGAGCGCACCCGCCGCCTCGACTCCGACGCCGCCGCCGTCCAGCTCGTGACGATCCACGCCAGCAAGGGCCTCGAGTACCCCGTCGTCTACCTGCCGGCGCTCGCCGACCGGTTCGTCCCGAAGCCGACCCGCCCGCTGTTCCACGACGACGCCGGCACCCGCTGCCTCGACGTCGGCGGCAGCGGCGGGCGCTCCACGGACAGCTGGGCCGAGCACTCCCGCCGCTGGGCGGACGAGGAGGCCGGCGAGTGGCTGCGGCTGCTCTACGTCGCGACCACCCGGGCCAAGTCGCAGGTGGTCGCCTGGTGGGCGCCGACCAAGAACGCCGTCGCCTCGCCGCTGCACCGGATGCTGATGCGCGACCTCGAGGGTCCCGACGGTGCGGTGTCGTCGGCCGTCCCGCAGTCGCCGGCCGTGCCGGACGACGACGCCGTGATCGCCCTGTTCTCCGCGTGGCGCGACCGCGGCGGGCCGAGCCCCGAGGCCGCGATCCACGCCGACCCGGGCGCGGACCCGCCCCTGCCCGCAACGCCCGACCTCGCCGCCCGGACGTTCACCCGCACGGTCGACACCGAGTGGCGGCGAGCGTCGTACTCCTCGCTCAGCAGGGTCGAGGCCCCGACGCCCGTCGGCGCGGTCGCAAGCGAGCCCGAGGTGACCGCCAAGGACGACGAGCAGCTCGCCCCCGAGCCCGCGCCGGTCCCGCCCCCGGTCGCCGGCGACGTGCCCTCGCCGATGGCCGGGCTGCCGGTGGGGGCGACGTTCGGGTCGCTCGTGCATGCGGTGCTCGAGCACACCGACCCCGAGGCCCCGGACCTGCGTGCGGAGCTGCTCGGCCACATCGACGAGCAGCTCGGCTGGTGGCCGGTCGACCTCGACCGGGAGGAGCTGGCCGATGCCCTGGTCGCGGTCTGCGACTCGTCGCTGGGCCCGCTCGCCGACCACACCACGCTGCGCCAGGTGCCGCTCGGCGACCGGTTGCGCGAGATGGAGTTCGAGCTCCCGCTCGGCGACGGCCTGCTCGGCGACCTCCGCCCGCTGCTGGAGCGGCACCTGCCGGCCGGCGACCCGGTCCGCGCCTACGCCGCCCACCTCGAGGGCCCCCTCGGCGAGCAGACGCTGCGCGGCTACCTCACCGGCTCCGTCGACGTCGTCCTGCGGCTGCGGTCCGAGGGCGGGCCGCGCTACCTGGTCGTCGACTACAAGACCAACTGGCTCGGTCCCACCGACGAGCCGCTGACCGCGCACAGCTACGCGCCGGACGCGCTCGACGCCGCGATGGGCCACTCCGACTACCCCCTGCAGGCGCTGCTGTACGCCGCGGTCCTGCACCGCTTCCTCCGCTGGCGTCAGCCCGGCTACGACCCCGAGCGGCACCTCGGCGGCGTCCTCTACCTCTACCTGCGCGGCATGTGCGGACCGGACGCCCCCGCGGTCGACGGCGCCCCGTGCGGCGTCTTCGCCTGGCGGCCACCGGTTGCCCTGGTCGAGGAGCTCTCCGACCTCCTGGACGGGGGTGCCGACCGATGAGCGAGCTGTTCGAGCCGGCCGACGAGCACGACTGGCGGATCGCGACCGGCGCCACCGGCCTGCTCGCCACCTTCAACGCGGCCGGCGTGCTGACCTCCAGCGACATCCACGTCGCGACCCGGATCTGCGTCCTGGGGGGCGAGGCCGACGAGCGGATGCTGCTGGCCGTCGCGCTCGCGGTGCGCGCGGTCCGGCGCGGCTCGGTCTGCCTCGACCTGGCGACCGTCGCCACGACCGCGCCCGACCTGCCCTGGCCGGAGGCGTGGCCGATCGCCGCGTCGCCGCTCGTGGACGCCGGCGTGGTCCGCTTCGACCACGACCTGCTCTACCTCGACCGGTACCACCGGCTCGAGCGCCAGGTCCACGACGACCTCGCCGCCCGGCTGTCGCTCGCGCCGCCAGCGGTCGACGAGGAGCGGCTCGTGGCGGCGCTGGCGAAGGTCAGCGGCGGGCACTTCAGCGAGGAGCAGCGGGCGGCGGTCGTCGCGGCCGTGCGTCGCCGTACCACCATCCTGACCGGCGGGCCCGGCACCGGGAAGACGACGACGGTGGCCCGACTGCTCGCGCTGCTCGCCGACCAGGCCGCAGGACAGGGGAGCGGGCTCTCGATCGCGCTCGCCGCGCCGACCGGCAAGGCCGCGACCCGGCTCCAGGAGGCGGTGGCCACCGAGCTCGCCGCCGTCGCGGTCGCCTGGCCCGAGGCGCCGGCGCTGGTCGGCCGCCTGGACGGGCTGACGCTGCACCGGCTCCTCGGCTGGCGCCCGGACAACGCGACCCGGTTCCGCCACGACCGCGCCAACCGCCTCAAGTACGACGTGGTCGTCGTCGACGAGTCCTCGATGGTCGAGCTGACGATGATGGGCCGGCTGCTCGAGGCGCTGCGAGCGGACTCCCGGCTGGTGCTGGTCGGTGATCCGCAACAGCTCACGCCCGTCGGTGCGGGTGCGGTGCTGAGCGACCTCGTCGCCGGCTACGACGGCCGACCGGACTCCCCGGTCGCCGCGCTGAGCACCAACTTCCGGTCCGAGGAGGACATCGAGGCCCTGGCCGCCGCGCTCCGCTCCGGCGTGGCCGACGAGGTGGTCCGCGTGCTGCGCACGCCGTCGGACCAGGTGTCCTGGGTCGAGACGTCGGACCAGGCCGAGGTCGAGGCCGCGCTGCGGCCCGACTCGCTCGCCGCCGCGCGGGCGATCTGGGCGGCCGCCCACGACGAGGACGCCGGCCGCGCGCTGGCCGAGCTCGACCGCTACCGGCTGCTGTGCGCGCACCGCGAGGGCCCCTACGGCGTGCGGCGCTGGAACCGCCTCGTCGAGCGCTGGCTCGCCGAGGACCCGGAGGTGGACCTCTACGCGGAGTGGTACGTCGGTCGGCCGCTGCTGGTCACCAGCAACGACTACGCGCTCGACGTCTACAACGGGGAGAGCGGCGTGGTCGTGCGCCAGGGCCAACGGCGTCGGGTGTTCGTCGCCGGGTCGGAGCGACTCAGGGAGTTCGCGCCGGGCCGGCTCGAGGCGGTCGAGACGATGCACGCCATGACGATCCACAAGAGCCAGGGCAGCCAGGCCGACCGGGTGACCGTGCTGCTCCCGGACGAGGGCTCCCGGCTGCTCACCCGCGAGCTGTTCTACACCGCGGTCACCCGCGCCCGCCAGCACGTGCGCGTGGTCGGCTCCGAGGCCGCCGTACGCGCTGCCGTCGACACCCTGGCCGAGCGCGCCACGGGTCTGCGGCTGCGTCTCGCGCGCCGCTGACGTAACCCCGACGCAACGTGGGGAGACTAGGGTCGAGGGTGGATTGGAGTTGTGATGCCCTACCTGCTGCGCGTGGAGCTGCCCGACGTCCCGGGGTCGCTGGGGCGGCTCGCCACGGCCATCGGTGAGGCCGGCGGCGACATCGAGGCGATCGAGATCGTCGAGAAGCGCCACGATGGCACGGCCGTCGACGACGTGTTCCTGGAGATGGATCCCGGCGCCATGCCCGACTCCGTGGTGTCGACGCTCCACGGCCTCGACGGCGTCCGGGTGCTGTGGATCGGCCGGTACCCCGCGGGCGGAAACCTGTTCCTCGACCTCGAGGCCGTCGAGGAGCTGACCGCGGACCCCGAGCACGCGCTCGGGCGGCTGATCGACCGGCTACCGGTGGTGTTCCGCGCCGACTGGGCCGCCCGGGTCAGCAAGGCCGACGGCATCGTCCACGCGACCGGCGCCGCCCCGAAGGACCTGGCCTGGCAGCCGATCGAGCGCGCCGAGACGATCGACTCCGAGGACGAGAACAACCTGCACTGTGCCGCCCGGCTGAACAAGTCCGAGATCGTCGTCCTCGGCCGGCGTGGCGGCCCGGCCTTCCTCGACTCCGAGCTCGCCCGCCTCGGGCACCTGACCGGCCTCGCGATGTCGATCTCGCGCGCCGCCCGCGCCACCACTCCCTGAGCCGGGGGGTCGCACGACGTCATCGGGACGGAGCAACGGGTGACACTGTCCTGAGACACGGCAGAGCAACGAGTAACACCCTCCGCATGACGTCTGTGGGCGACCCGCAGCAGGGGCGTCCGCCTACGGGACCGAGCGGATCCTGGTCACGAACACCGAGCCGAGGATGGCGACCAGGAACGCCACGGCGTACAGCACGAAGTAGCCGACCGAGAAGCGCTCGCCGTCGGTCTCGGTGACCCCGCCGGCCGCCTCGACGACCAGCAGGATGAGCGCGGCGATGAACGGCGCGAACACCTGGGGCAGCGCGTTGGCGATGTTGATGACGCCCAGGTCCTTGGCGCGGTCCTCGGCGCCGGGCAGCACCTGGGTGATCAGGGCGAAGTCCACCGAGGTGTAGATCCCGTAGCCGATCCCCATCAGCACCGCCGCGGCCACCGCGGCCGGCCAGGTCTGGCCGACCGCGAGGAGCAGCGACGCGAGCGAGCCCACGACGCCGGACCAGATCACGAACACCTTGCGCTTGCCGGTCCGGTCGCTCCAGATGCCGAAGACGACGGTGGTCGCCATGATCACCGCCGCGTAGATCGCGGTCAGCAGGAAGACCCGGTCGTCGGCCTCGTCCTTGTCGACGCCGATCACGTCCTGCAGGTAGTAAAGGAGGTAGAGCAGGCCGAGCGCGTTGCCCAGGTTGACCAGGAAGCGGGTGATCCAGGCCCACGCGAAGTCGGGGTGCCGGCGCGGCGAGACCCAGAACGACCGCAGGAACCCGCCCCAGCCCGACCACGACGGCCGCTCGTCCGGGGTGAGGGGGACGTCGCGGGAGCCGAAGCAGTACGGCAGCGTCAGCACGACGAGCACGCCGGCGGTGACGGCGTACCCCGTCGCGATGCTGCCGGTGGCCGACGCGATGCCGGTGCCGCCGACGACGCCGACGGTCTGGGCGACCGCGAGGATGCCCCCGACCCGGCCGCGCTCGCCGACCGGGACCTGGTCGGGCACCGTCGCGGTGACCGCGGCGAGCATCGCGTTCAGCGTCGCCTGCACGCCGCACCAGCCGATCGCCATCACGACGACGTTGTCGGCGACCGAGAGGAGCAGCAGCGACAGCGCGCCACCCACGGCGCCGCCGGCGACCCAGGGCAGCCGGCGGCCGGCGCGCAGCGTGGTGCGGTCGGAGAAGGCGCCGAAGACCGGGTTGCACACCACGGACACGAACGCGCCCAGGCCGAGCACGACCGAGAGCACCACCAACTTGTCGTCCGGCGAGATGGCCTCGGCCTGCTGGGCGAGCAGCACCTGGATCGGGCCGAAGAAGCCCGCCCAGAGTCCGATGCTCGCCAGCGTGATCGCGGCGATCCAGCGGCCCGGCGGGTTCGTGGTCGGCTCGGCCAACGCGGAGCGCGGGGCCGGGGTGGTCGCGGTCACCTCCGCATGGTGCAGCACCTCCCCCGTCGAGTGACGGGAAATGGCTGGGAAACCCTCTGCGGGTCAGCCACCACGCGTCACTCGACGGGCAGCCGACCCGGGGGGGGGGGGGGGGGGGGGGGGCCGGGGGGGTGGGGGGGGGGGGGGGGGGGGGGGGGGGGGGGCCGGCGGCGGGGGGGCGCGCCGGGCGCCCGGGGGGCGGCGGGGC
>NZ_JASEEQ010000013.1 GCF_030019515.1 Nocardioides sp.
TGATCACCTTGATCACGTTGCCCACCTCGGAGGAGGACTCGCCGAGCTTCGCGACCGTCGCCGTGGTGGCCTCGGCCGCCTCGACGGCGCGGCCGGCGACCGCGGCGGCGTCCGTGGCGCTGTGGGCGATCTCGCGGATGGACGCCGACATCTGCTCGGTGCCGGCGGCGACCGTCTGCACGTTGTGGGAGACCTGGTCCGCGGCCGCGGCCACCAGGTCGGTCTGGGAGGCGGCGTCGGCGGCGGTGCCGGACATCTGCGTCGACACGGCACTCAGCCGCTCGGAGGCAGCGGTGAGGTCGTCTGCGTTCGTGCTCATGTGGCGCAGCGAGCCGGAGATCGATTCGAGCGCCTCGTCGAGGGCGGTGGACATCTGCCCCACCTCGTCACCCCGGCGCAGGCCGGAGCGCACGTCCAGGTGCCCGTCGGCCACCCGACGCAGCTGGTCGACCAGGTGCCGCATCGGCCGCACGACCGAACGGGTGACCAGGAGCAGCATCGCGACGGCCACGGCGACGGCGAAACCGAGGGCGATCAGGACCAGCCGCTTGCCGGCCGCGAGGTCCGCGTCCTGCTGGTGCCGGAGCTTCTCCACCCGGGTGTCGATGAGCTTGTGGAAGCGGTCGTACGCGTCGTACGTCGCCGACCACGACTCGCCGGCGGGTCCGCCGTTGATGCTGTTCATGACCGCGGGCAGCGCGTCGAGGCCCTGGCTCTTGAGCTGGGCGCGCAGCTTGACGTCCTCGGCGAAGAACTGGTCGAAGTTCGCCTTCGCCTCGGTGATGATCGCGCTCTCCTCGGGCGTCAGCATCGAGGTGTCCATGGTGGCGAAGAGGTTCTCGATCCCCTGCTTCGACTCGGTGAAGCCCTGCACGTTGTAGGCGTCGTCGGCCAGGCCCTTCTCGGTGCCGAACGCCGCGGCGTCATCGATGTAGAGCGCCTGCCAGCCGCTGATCTCGTTGATCGCGATCAGCAGCTCGTCGCTGATCTGCAGACCCTCCTCGGCCGCCGTGACCTGGTCCTCGACCGCCGCGGCGTCGTGCTGGGTCTTCAGATCCAGGCCGAACGCGCCCAGCCACACCAGTCCGCACAGTGCGAACACGGCGCCCAGGCGCGCCCCGATCCGCAGGTCGCCGACCCTGACCATGAACTTCGACACGAATGCTCCTCGTCCTCACGCGGGGAGGCAGCAGGGGATCGCCCACCGCCGTTGTCCCCCAGATCGGCGGGACCGTCGCTCAGTTGAGGGTTCGCGCCAGCGGAAGCACCCGGTAGGGGACCTGGGTGGCCAGGGCGATGACCGTCGAGGACCGGACGATCGTCGGCGCCTCGAGCACCCGGTCGATGACGCGCTGGAGGTCGGAGTTCGACCGGGCCACCACGCGTGCCCACAGGTCGCCGGCGCCGGTGATGGTGTGCACCTCGAGCACCTCGGGGATCGAGGCGAGGTGGGCGCCGACGGTGTCGTGGCCGCCCTGGCGCGCGCTCTGGCGGATCTCGAGGGTGAGGAACGCCGTCACCGGGTAGCCCAGCGCGGCGGGCGAGAGGTCCGGGCCCCAGCCGGTGATCACCCCGACGGCGGTGAGCTTGTCCAGACGTGCCTGGACGGTGCCGCGGGCGACATCGAGGCGCCGGGAGGCCTCGAGCACGCCGAGGCGCGGTTCCTGGGCGAACAACTCGATCAACCTGCTGTCGAGGTCGTCCATCCCGATCCCTTCGACTGTGCAGATTGTCCAGTGTGTCGGGTTAGTGTTGCACATCCTGTGTGATCCTGACCACGCTGCGGCCATGACACTGACGCGGGACGAGCTCAAGGCTGACCTGACCCTCGACCAGCTCAAGGAGCTGGTCGGACTCGTGGAGTACGACGCCGCCAACGACCCGTTCCCGGTGACCGCCCAGGACGCGGTGTGCTTCGTGGTCGGCAACGCGACCCAGACCGCGGCGTACTACCAGCTCGCGCTCGGGATGGAGCTCGAGGCCTATCGCGGCCCGGAGAACGGGTGCCGCGACTCCAAGTCCTACGTGCTGCGCTCCGGCAGCGCCCGCTTCGTGTTCACCGGCGGAGTCACGCCGGACAGCCCGGTGCTCGACCACCACCGCAAGCACGGCGACGGGGTCGTCGACCTGCCGATGGAGGTGCCCGACGTCGACAGGTGCATCGACCACGCCCGCGCGATGGGCGCCACGATCCTGGTCGAGCCGCACGACGAGTCCGACGAGCACGGCACGGTCCGGCTCGCCGCGATCGCGACGTACGGCGAGACCCGCCACACCCTGGTCGACCGCTCGCGCTACTCGGGCCCGTACCTGCCCGGCTACGCGGCGGCGTCGACCACGGTCACCCGGCGTGAGGGGCAGCCGAAGCGCCTGTTCCAGGCGATCGACCACTGCGTGGGCAACGTCGAGCTCGGTCGGATGGACGAGTGGGTGACCTTCTACAACTCGGTGCTCGGCTTCACGAACATGGCCGAGTTCATCGGCGACGACATCGCCACGGACTACTCCGCGCTGATGTCCAAGGTGGTCGCGAGCGGCAACCACCGGGTGAAGTTCCCGCTCAACGAGCCGGCGATCGCCAAGAAGAAGTCGCAGATCGACGAGTACCTCGAGTTCTACGACGGCGCCGGCTGCCAGCACATCGCGCTGGCGACCAACGACATCCTGCGTAGCGTCGACATCCTGCGCGCGAACGGCCTCCAGTTCCTCGACACCCCGGACTCCTACTACGACGACCCCGAGCTGCGCGCCCGGATCGGCGAGGTGCGGGTGCCGATCGAGGAGCTGAAGAAGCGCAGGATCCTGGTCGACCGCGACGAGGACGGCTACCTGCTGCAGATCTTCACCAAGCCGATGGGGGACCGACCGACGGTCTTCTACGAGTTCATCGAGCGGCACGGCTCCCTGGGCTTCGGCAAGGGGAACTTCAAGGCGCTGTTCGAGGCGATCGAGCGCGAGCAGGAGCTCCGCGGGAACCTGTGACGCGATCGGTCCTGTGCCCCGGAACGGGTCATCGCGCGTTCTGAGGCATACGACCCACGAGTGCGCCTAGGCTGGTCGACGAGCGTTCCCCGGGAGGGAGGCGCCCACGGTCTCCCTTCTGGGAGGGAGCAACGCCCCGGCCGCCACGGCAGCCGGGGCGTTGATCGTCAGTCAGGCCAGGTCGCCGAGCAGCTCCGCCTCGGCCTCGGCCTCCGGATCTGGCGAGGGCGTGTCGACGAGGGCTCGCCGGATCGTCGTACTGCCGGCGGCGACGATCACGACCCCGACGGTGACCGCGGCGGCGCCGAACCAGAACGGCGCGGCCGCTCCGTGGCGCTCGAAGAGCTTCATCGCGACGTACGGGCCGACGGCACCGCCGGTGAACCGGACGAAGGAGTAGGCCGCGGACGCGACCGGCCGCTCCACCGGAGCCGCGCCCATGACCGCTTCGGTCACCAGCGTGTTGTTGATGCCGAGGAGCCCGCCGATGACGACGATGCCGACGGCGATCGCGGTCTCGTTCCCGGCGTTCGTCGCCATCACGGCCAGCACCGCCGCGAACAGCGCGAGCACGGCGGTCAGCGTGGGCAGGGTGCCGAAGCGCCGCTGCAGCCGGGGCGCGACGACCACCGAGGTGAACGCCAGCAGCACGCCCCAGCCGAAGAAGGTCCAGCCGATCTCCATGATCCCGTAGCTGGGCAGCGCGAACGGCCCGGCCGCCATCAGCGTGAAGAACCCCAGGTTGTAGAAGACCGCGACCAGCGCGAGCAGCAGCAGCGCCGGGTGGCGCAGGGCGCGGAACGGGTCGGCGAGCGACGTACGCCGACCTTGCGGTGGCGTTGCCGGGAGGAACAGCGCGGTCGCGACCGCCGCGATCGTCATCAGCGTGGACACGCCGTAGAACGGCGCGCGCCAGGACTGCTCGCCGAGCAGGCCGCCGACCAGCGGGCCGGTCGCGATGCCCAGGCCGAGGGCGGCCTCGAAGAGGATGACGGCCTGCGCGACGGAGCCCTTCGACGACTGCACGATCGTCGCCAGCGCGGTCGCGACGAACAGCGCGTTGCCCAGGCCCCACCCGGCCCGGAAGCCGATCACGGCTCCGACGGAACCCGACGAGCCGGCGAGGGCGGCGAAGACGATGATGAGCAGCAGCCCCGAGAGCAGCGTGCGCTTCGCGCCGATCCGGCTCGAGACGACGCCCGTCACGAGCATGGCGACGCCCATCACCGCCATGTAGCTGCTGAACAGGAGCGAGACCTGGCTGCCGGTCGCGCCGAGGTCGGCCGCGATCTCCTTGAGGATCGGGTCGACCAGACCGATGCCCATGAAGGCGATCACGCACGCGAAGGCGACGGCCCACACGGCCCGAGGCTGCTTGAGGAACGAAGTCACGAGGGGTTGCCCTTCTCGAGGACGCCCCGCAGCACGGCGACCGCCGTGGCGAGGTCCTCTGTCGTCAGTGCGGGATGGTCGGCGACGAGCGCGGCGATGCGCTCGCCGTGGCGACGGCGTACGACCGCGAGCTCGGCGCCACCCGCGTCGGTCAGTGCCACGACGCTGCCGCGAGCGTCGTCGGGGTTCGGTGCCTTGGTGACCCAGCCGCGCTCGACGAGCTGGCTCACCAGGGCCGACATGGTCGGCTGCGAGCAGCGGTCGGCCGCCGCCAGCTGGGTGACGCCGAGTGCCCCGTGCTCGTCGAGCAGCGAGATCACGCGGATGCCGGCGGGCAGCTCCAGCTCCCGGCGTACGGCGCGGACCAGGCGGGCGGCGTGCACCACCAGGTCGCTCGCGAGGTCGGCGTCAGTGGGGTCGGGCGGGGGCACGTCCGTCGACGATACATAGCAAACCTATGTAGTTCCACGTGAGGTGGCCCACGCGGCATCATGCGGCGGGTGGCGACCTACATCGGCTTCCTGCGCGCGATCAACCTCGGGGCGACCCGGAAGTTCCCGAAGGACGCGATCCGGGCGGCCGTCGAGGCGGCCGGCGGCACCGACGTCGAGACCTACATCAACACCGGCAACGTCCGCTTCGACACCCGGCTGCGCTCGCGCGCCAGGATCGAGCGGACCCTGGAGGAGGTCTTCGAGGCCGACCGCGGGTTCGACGTGCCGACGATCGTGTTCACGCCGGTGCAGCTGCGCGAGATCGCCGAGCGGGCCGCGAGCTTCGGGCACCGGGGCCGGCACTACGTCTCGCTGCTGAAGGAGGAGCCGTCGCCGGCCGCCGTCGCGGCGGTCGAGGCGCTGGCCACGGCCGAGGAGGTGGCGAGGGTCTCCGGTCGCGCCGTGCACCTCCTGCTCGGCGAGAGCTACCACGAGGCACGGCTCACCAACGCCGTGATCGAGCGTCACCTCGGGGTCGCGACCAACCGAAATCTGACTGTGATCGAGGCGTTAGTCGATAGATGGGGCGGCTAGGCGGCCGGGATGGTAGGACATTTCTCGTCCCTATCTATTTCAGGAGGAGATTGTGTCCCAAGCCATGCCGTCGCGCCGCGCCGTCCTCGCGGGTGGCGTCACCGGGGGCGCGGCGCTCGCCGCGTCCGGGTATGTCACGCCGTCGTACGCCTCGGAGGTGGACTCCCGCATCGGCAGAAGAGGCGTCCGGCTGACCGTCCTCGGCACCACCGACCTGCACGGCAACGTGTACAACTGGGACTACTTCAAGAACAAGGAGTTCGACAACTCCGCCCACGACGACATCGGCGTCGCCAAGGTCGCGACCCTGATCAAGGCGATGCGCGAGGAGCGCCGCGGCGATCCGATCCTGACCCTGGACGCTGGTGACACCATCCAGGGCACGCCGCTGGCCTACTACTACGCCCGGATCGCCCCGATCACCCAGGGCGGCGTGCACCCGATGGCCAAGGCGATGAACCTGGTCGGCTACGACGCGGCCGCGCTCGGCAACCACGAGTTCAACTACGGCCTCGACACGCTGCGGACCTTCGAGGACCAGCTGAACTTCCCGCTGCTCGGGGCGAATGCGGTCGACCCCGCGACCGGGCTGCCCGCGTTCGCGCCGTACGTGATCAAGACGTTCCGCGTCGGCCGCGGCCGCAGGCTCCGCGTCGGCGTCCTCGGTCTCACGAACCCGGGCATCGCGATCTGGGACAAGGCCAACGTCGAGGGGCGGATGGAGTTCCCGGGGCTGGTCGAGCAGGCCAAGAAGTTCGTGCCGAAGATGAAAGCCAAGGGCTGCGACGTCGTGATCGTCTCGGCCCACTCCGGCGCGGACACCTCCTCGTCGTACGGCGACGCCCTGCCGTTCCCCGAAAACGCCGCGTCGCTGGTCGCCGAGCAGGTCCCGCACGTGGACGCCATCCTGGTCGGCCACGCGCACAAGGAGATCCCACAGCGGTTCGTGCGCAACAAGGCCACCGGCCAGCAGGTGCTGCTGTGCGAGCCGTACTACTGGGGCATGCGCCTGGCGGTCATGGACCTCGTGGTGCACGAGTCCTACACCAAGCGCGGCCGGCTCAAGTGGATCGTCACCGGGAGCGGCGCCCAGCTGCTCAACTCCAACACGGTCGAGGCGGACGCCGCGGTCGCTGCGGCGGTCCAGGAGCAGCACGACACCGTCGTGTCGTACGTGAACAGCCCGATCGGCACGTCGGTCGAGGCCATGTCGGCGGCCCGGGCCGTGGTCGAGGACGTCCCGATCATCGACTTCGTGAACTTCGTGCAGGCGGACGCGGTCAAGGCCGGGCTCAGCGGCGACGCCGCGGCGCTCCCAGTGCTGTCGATCGCGGCGCCGTTCAACCGCGGCGCGTCGTTCCCGTCCGGACAGGTGACCGTGCGGGACGTCGCGGGCCTCTACATCTACGACAACACGCTGCTGGCCGTGCAGGTCAGCGGCGCGGACCTGAAGGCCTACCTGGAGTACACGGCCCGCTACTACAAGTTGGTCAGCGGCACCGGGCCGTTCACGATGGACCAGGTCACCAACGCGGTGACCACCACCGCGCCCAACGGCACGCCCGACTACAACTACGACGCCATCGCCGGTCTCGACGCGCCCCTGACCTACGACATCGACATCTCCCAGGAGGTCGGGTCGCGGATCGTCGGGCTGTCCTACGACGGGAAGGCGGTCGTCGACGCCGACCAGTTCGTGCTGGCCGTCAACAACTACCGCCAGTCCGGTGGTGGCGGCTTCCCGGCGGTCTCCACCGCCCCGGTCGTCTACAACCGGCAGAACGAGATCCGCCAGCTGCTCATCGACTGGGTCACCGCCCACGGCACCATCGACCCGACCCAGTTCGCCTCCGTCGACTGGCGCCTGGTCTCCGGCGACCAGCCGATCACGGTGAGCTGAGGCCCGACCACCGAACCGCTGTAGCGCGGGGTTGCTGGGTCTGGTGACCCCCTTCCAACAGGGCCACCAGATCCCAGAACCCCGCGTTACATGCGGCGGCGGGCGGACCGGCTACTCGCCGCGGAACACCGGTCGGCGGCGCTCGGAGAAGGCCCGCATCCCCTCGGCGGCGTCCGCGGTGCGGAGCAGGACGCTCTGGCCGGTGCGCTCCCGCTCGAGGGCGGCGTCCAGGCCGGCGAGGGTGGCGGCGTTGACCGCCTTCTTGCTCGCGGCCAGGGCCAGCGGCGGTCCGGCGGCGAGGCGCCCGGCGAGGGTGTCGACGTACGACGCGAGCTCGTGGTCCGGGACCAGGTGACTGACCAGGCCGACCTTGTGGGCCTCGGCGGCCCCCAGCGGCTCGGCGAGCAGCGCCATCCGCATCGCCCGGGCCCGGCCGACCGCGGCCGCCACCGTCAGCGAGGCCCCGCCGTCGAGCATCAGGCCGATCCGCGAGAACGCGAGGAGGAAGGACGCCGAGGAGCCGGCGACGACCAGGTCAGCGGCGAGGGCGGTCGAGCACCCCACGCCGGCCGCCACCCCGTTGACGGCGGCGACGACCGGCTTGGGGCAGGACGTGATCGCGCGGATGATCCGGTTCGCCCGGTCGAGGGCGGAGACGTCGAGGTGCTCGTGGGCGTCGGCGCCGGAGATGTCCGCGCCGGCGCAGAACGCCGAGCCCGTCCCGGTGATCACCACGACCCGTACCTCGTCCCGGCCGGTCGCCGCCTCGATCGTGCCGGCGAGCTCGTCGGCCATCTCGCCGGTGAGCGCGTTGAGCAGCTCCGGGCGGTTGAACGTCAGGCGCAGCACACCGTCAGCGGTGGCGACCCCGAGGTCAGGCAACGGTCACCCCGGCGGCCCGCATCTCCTCGAGCGCCGCAGCCGAGGTGTCCGGGGCGACGCCCGCGCACAGGTCCGCGAGCAGCCGCGTGGTGAAGCCGGCCCGGACCGCGTCCAGGGCGGTCTTGCGCACGCAGTAGTCGGTCGCGATGCCGCATACGTCCACCTCCGTCACGCCCTGAGAGCGCAGCCAGTCGGCCAGCCCCACCCCGTCGACGGTGCGGCCCTCGAACCCGGAGTACGCCGCCTGGTGCTCGCCCTTGAAGAAGATCGCGTCGAACGGCTGGGGGTCGAGGTTGGGGTGGAAGGAGGCGCCGTCGGTCCCGACCCGGCAGTGCACCGGCCAGGAGTCGCGGTAGTCGGGCTCGCGGGACCAGTGGTCGCCCGGGTCGACGTGATGGTCCTTGGTGGCGACCACGTGCGTGTACTCGGGTGCCCCGGGCCCCTGCGTGCTCCACAGGTGCAGCACCTCGGCGATGTCCGCGGCCACCCGGGCGCCGCCCTCGACCGGCAGCGAGCCGCCTTCGCAGAAGTCGTTCTGCACGTCGGTCACGACGAGGGCACGCTTCGACTCGCTCATGCCCCGGAGTCTGTCACCCGGCGACGGGTGACCGGGAGACCTGCCGGCCGGATCGAGGTGCATCGGGCGGGTCCAGGGCCACGGCGATCGCGCCCATGACCTCCGCGCGCTCCCCGAGCGCACCCCCGAGCACCGTGATCGCGGCGGCGGTGGCCGGCTGCGCGTAGCGGTCCAGCGCGTCCCGGACCCCGGCCTGCAGGGCCGGGGCCGAGCCGAACCCGCCGCCGACGACCACCTGCTCGGGGTTGAGCATGTTGGCGATGTTGGCGAGCACCCGGCCGATCCGGCGGCCGAAGTCGTTGAGTGCCCGGGTGGCGCCCGCGTCGCCCGCCTGCGCGAGCTCGAGGACGCGGGGGACGGTGAGCCGCTCGTCGTACGCCGGCTGGAGCAGCGCCACGAGCTTGGGCCCCGACACCTCGGTCTCGAGGCAACCGCGGCTCCCGCAGCGGCACATCACGCCGTTCACGTCGACCTGGACGTGGCCGAGCTCGCCGGCGATCCCGGTGGTGCCTGTGACCAGGTGGCCGTCGACGATCAGCCCGGCGCCGACACCCGTGGAAGCCTTGACGTAGATGACGTCGCGGTGGCCGCGCGCCGCGCCGTACGCCAGCTCGCCGCGGGCACCGAGGTGCGCGTCGTTGTGCACCCGGGCGACGAGCCCGGTCCGCTCCGCCAGCTCGTCGGCCGGGCGGAGCCCGCGCCAGGTGGGGAGGATCCCCGAGGTCATCCGGCCGTCGCTGTCCACGGGGCCCGGGATGCCCAGGCCGGACCCCCGCACGTCCTCGCGCTGGTGGCCGGACTCGGCGAGCAGCTCGTCGAGCAGCGTCGCCACCCGGTCCATCGACTCGCGCGGTGAGTCGTCGACGTCCAGGATGACGGAGCGCTCGAGGACGATCGTGGAGTCGGGCCGGGCCAGGGCGACCCGCACGTGGCGGTGCCCGACGTCGATGCCGGCCACGACCCCGGTCAGCGTCGCGAGCTCGAGCAGGATCGGCGGTCGGCCGCTGCGGCCCTTGTACGGCGTGCCGCGGTCGAGGCGCTCGACCAGCACGCCCTGCTCGATCAGCTGGACGACGAGGCTGGAGACCGTCGAGCGGGACAGGCCGGTGCGCCGCATCAGGTCGGCGCGGGACAGCGATCCGGCCTGCTCGATGATCGCGATCACCAAGGCGAGGTTGGCGGCGCGCAGCTCGCCCAGGGATCCGCCGTGAGCCATGCGGCGAGAATACCGGATTCATCCGGGTTCAGGACATAACGTTTTGATAATTTCCCATCTTTGATCCTTGACCCGAACTAATAGGGCTCCTAGCGTGAACGGCAGGAGCACTCGGTCGACTCCAAAGGTCCTTTCGCGCGGCGGGCAGCCGCGGGATCGCGAAGGCGCCACAACACCAAATGACCGACATATGGAGGAAAGATGAATCGCACGCGACGCGCGATGAGCGCGATGGTTGCGGCTGGTGCCCTCGTGCTCCTGGCTGCTTGCGGAGGAAGCGACAGCGACGGCAACAACGACGGCTCGTCCGACGGCGCGGCCGCGAGCGGCGAGGTCGAGGTCTTCACCTGGTGGGCCGAGGGCAGCGAGAAGGCCGGCCTCGACGCGCTGGTGGGTGTCTTCAACGACCAGTACCCGGACATCAAGTTCGTCAACGGTGCGGTCGCCGGTGGCGCCGGCAGCGATGCGAAGAACGTGCTGGCCTCCCGGCTGCAGACCAACGACCCGCCCGGAACCTTCCAGGCGCACGCGGGCGCCGAGCTGACCGACTACATCAACAACGGGCAGATCGAGGACCTGACCCAGATGTACGAGGACAACGGCTGGAACGAGTACTTCCCGCAGACGCTGCTCGACCGGCTGGAGCAGGACGGCAAGATCTACTCCGTCCCGTCCAACATCCACCGCGCCAACGTGGTCTGGGCCAACCCGGCCGTGCTCGAGGACGCGGGCGTCGACCCCAAGGCGACGTACGCGAGCCTCGACGAGTGGATCGCTGACCTGCAGAAGATCAAGGCTGCCGGCTCGATCCCGCTCTCGATCGCGACTGACTGGACCCAGGTCCACCTGTTCGAGACCGTGCTGCTCGCCGACCTGGGCGCCGACGGCTACAACGGCCTCTGGGACGGCACGACCGACTGGGCCGGTGCCGAGGTGGGCGCCGCGCTCGAGGACTACCAGACCCTGTTCGAGCTCACGAACCAGGACCGGCAGTCGCTCGACTGGCCGGACGCCACCCAGCTCGTCATCGACGGCGACGCGGCGTTCAACGTGATGGGCGACTGGGCCGTCGCCGCCTTCGAGGAGCAGGGCAAGAAGCTGGGTACGGACTACCTGGCCTACCCGGTGCCCGGCACCGACGGTGTCTTCGACTTCCTCGCGGACTCCTTCACCCTGCCGGTCGGCGCTCCCGACCCGGCCACCACCGAGGCCTGGCTCTCCACCGTGGCCAGCCCCGAGGGTCAGACCGCCTTCAACATGAAGAAGGGCTCGATCCCGGCGAACATCGAGGCCGACACCTCCGGGTTCGGCGACTACCAGCAGACCGCGATCGACTCGTACGCCAACGACGACATCGTCTCGTCGCTGGCCCACGGCGCAGCGGCCCCGATCAGCTGGCTGACCGACATCACCTCGGCCGTCGCGAAGTACGGTTCGACCGGTGACCTCGGTGGCTTCCAGGATGACCTGGCAGCCGCAGCTGAGAGGAACGCCGGCTGATCCCGGCTCGGTCGGCCCGGCCCCTCGGGGTCGGGCCGACCGGTATCCGACCAGGCGTGCCGGGCAGGCAACGGTGAGAAGGAGTGCATGGTGAACCGAGGCTGGCGATCATGGGGCCCCCCGGTCCTGCTGATCCTCCCGTCGTTGATCCTGATCGGGGTCTTCGTCTACGGCCTGATCGGCGTCAACTTCAACACCTCGCTGACCGACCAGCACCACCGCATCGGCGGTGACGTCGCCTACGTCGGCTTCGACAACTACCGGACGCTGTTCCAGGACGACACGTTCGTCTACTCGCTCAAGAACCTGCTCAAGTACACCGGCGCCTTCCTGGTCGGCACCCTGGTGATGGGCTTCCTGTGGGCCTGGCTCCTGGAGAAGGGGGTCAAGGGCGAGGGCTTCTTCCGGGCCGTCTACCTGTTCCCGATGGCGGTCTCGTTCATCGCCTCCGGTGTCGTGTGGCGCTGGCTGCTCAACAACGCCGAGGGCGACCGGGCCGGAGGCCTCAACCGGCTCTTCGACCAGGTGGGTCTCGGCTTCCTGCAGAACCAGTGGTGGACCGACCCCAACTGGGGCGTCGTCGCCATCGCGCTCCCCGCGGTCTGGCAGCTGTCCGGCTACGTGATGGCGCTCTTCCTCGCGGGCTTCCGGGGGATCCCCGACGAGCTGCGCGAGGCGGCCCGCGTCGACGGCGCCTCGGAGTGGCAGCTCTACCGCCACGTGATCTTCCCGCAGCTCAGCCCGGTCGCTCTCTCGGCCATCGTGATCGTCGGCCACATGTCGCTGAAGGTCTTCGACCTGATCATGGCGATCGCGGGACAGACGAACTACACGACCCAGGTGCCGGCGATCCAGATGTGGGTCGAGTTCACGCGTGGCGACTACGCCCGCTCCGCGGCGATCGGCACCATCCTGCTCGTGATCGTGGCGTTCCTGATCATCCCCTACCTCGTCTACACCTACCGGCAGGAGCGGCTGACCCGATGAGCACCACGGCTCTTCCCACGGCCGACGCCGTCCTCCAGCCCGCCGGCCGGCGGTCCGACCGCAACGGCGGCTCGACGGCGATGCGCACGCTCCGCTACGTCCTGCTGATCTTCTTCCTGCTCGTCGTGCTGCTGCCGGCGTACGTCCTGTTCGTCACCTCGTTCAAGGGCCTCGGCGACGCGACCCCGAGCCGGGCCTGGTCACTGCCGGAGTCATGGGAGACCGCCGGGTGGGGCCGGGCCTGGGAGGTCCTCTCGCCGGCCCTCCTGCGCACGTTCTCGATGGTCATCCCGGCCTCGATCATCTCGGCGATGCTCGGGTCGATGAACGGCTTCGTGCTCGCGAAGTGGCGCTTCCCCGGGGCCGACGTGGTCTTCACGCTGCTGCTGTTCGGGATGTTCATCCCCTACCAGGCCGTGATGATCCCGCTGGTCCAGCTGATGCAGAACCTCGGCGTGCCCAACGGCGTCCCCAGCCTGATCGTGCTGCACGTCGTCTACGGCATCCCGATCACCACGCTGATCTTCCGCAACTACTACGCCTCCGTCCCGACCGACCTGATCGAGGCGGCGCGCGTGGACGGTGCCGGGATGCTGCGCACCTACTCCTCGATCGTGCTGCCGATCTCCGCGCCGGCGTTCGTGGTCGTGCTGATCTGGCAGTTCACCTCGGCCTGGAACGACTACCTGTTCGCGCTGTTCTTCTCGAACTCGCGCAACGGCCCGGTCACCATCTCGCTGAACTTCCTCGCCAGCGGCCAGCTGCAGAACTACTCCGCCAGCATGGCCGGTGCGCTGATCGCCTCGCTGCCGACGCTGCTCGTCTACATCATCCTCGGACGTTGGTTCGTCGGCGGTCTGATGGCGGGCTCGGTCAAGGGCTGATGGACTCCTGATGGACACCGAGGCCGAGGGCCGGAGGCTGCTGGCCTTCGCCCGTCGCAGCGCCCTGCCCGGGCTCGGGTTCGGCTGGCTCGACGACCGCGGGGACGTCGACCCGTCCGAACCGGTACAGACCTGGATCACGGCGCGGATGACGCACGTCTTCGCCCTCGCCGCCCTGCGCGGTGAACCGGAGGCCGCCGAGCTGGCCCGCCTCGGGGTCCGGGCGCTGACCGACGGCCCGTTGCGCGACACCGAGCACCCCGGGTGGCTGGGTGCGGTGATGCGCTCCGGCGCGCCGGCCGCGGAGCGCAAGCTGGCCTACGACCACGCCTTCGTCGCGCTGGCCGCCTCGAGCGCGACCGCGGCGGACGTGCCGGAGGCTCGGGCGCTGCTCGGCGACGCGGTCACCGTCCTGGACCGGCACTTCCTCGACGCCGCCGGACGGGTCGTCGACGGCTACGCCCGCGACCTCGCCGAGCCCGAGGGCTACCGGGGCGCGAACGGCAGCATGCACACGGTCGAGGCCACGCTGGCTCTCGGCGACGTGCTCGGAGAGCCCCGGTGGCACCGGATCGCACTCGGCATCGCCGAGCACCTGATCCACCAGGTCGCCGCCGGCCGGGGCCACCGGCTGCCCGAGCACTTCGACGAGCGCTGGACCCCGCTCCCGGAGTACAACGTCGACCACCCCGCCGACCAGTTCCGTCCGTACGGCGTCACCCCCGGGCACCTGCTCGAGTGGGCGCGGCTGCTCCTCCAGCTCGAGTCCGCGCACCCGGACGCGCCCTCGTGGCTGCTCGAGGACGCTCGCGCCCTCTTCGCCCGCGCCGTGGAGATCGGCTGGGGCGTCGACGGGGCCCCCGGGTTCGTCTACACCACCGACTGGGCGGACCGCCCCGTGGTGCGCGACCGGATGCACTGGGTGCAGGCCGAGGCGATCGGGGCGGCCGCCGCGCTGGCCCGGCGTACGGGGGAGCGGCGCTACGCCGATCTCGAACGGGACTGGTGGGAGTTCGCGGACCGGCACTTCGTGGACCGCCTCCCGGGCGCGGGCAGCTGGTTCCACGAGCTCGACCCCGACAACCGGCCGGTCGCCGGGGTGTGGTCCGGCAAGCCCGACGTGTACCACGCCTACCAGGCCACGCTGCTGACCCGGCTGCCGATCGCACCCTCGCTGGCCACCCAGCTCGCCGGCCTCCGGGCGGGGCCCGAGACGCCTCCCGGCTGACCGCCCTCAGGTCGCTCGAGGGAGGCTGGCCCGCGGTCGACACGGAGGTCTCCGAGAGGTCATACGGGCGGTGTTACTGCCTGCTCCGTCCGTATGCCGTCCCGCAGAACCCGCCGGCCGGCGTGCAGTCACTCAGAGATGCAGGGTCGGGATCACCGGCTCCCCGCGCGACATCTGCTGGACGGCGACGGGCAGCTCGGCGCGTGCGGTGAGGTGGCGGGCCCGGGCGTCGTCGAGCGACTCGCGGCCGACCACCTCCCCGTTGCGCACGAGCGGGACGAGCAGGGGACGGTCGTCGCCGTCGTCCACCGGAGGCGTGCCGATGCCGACCACCTCGACCTCGGCGGTGCCCGAGGCGTCGCGGCGCCGCAACGCGTACTTGCGACCGCCGATCGAGGTCTTGTCGACGCTCTTCTTGGCGACCGGCAGGAGCCGGCCGGCGTCGTCGGCGCGCGCCACCAGCTTGTAGACGAATCCACACGTGGGGTGCCCGCTGCCGGTGACGAGCTGGGTGCCGACGCCGTACCCGTCGACCGGCGCCGCGGCCAGCGCGGCGATCGCGTACTCGTCGAGGTCGCTGGTGACGATGATCCGGGTCCCGGTCGCCCCGAGGCCGTCGAGCTGCGCCCGGACCTCGTGCGCCAGGGCACCGAGGTCGCCGGAGTCCAGGCGCACCGCCCCCAGCTCGGGCCCGGCGATGTCCACCGCCAGCCGCACCGCCTCCGCCACGTCGTAGGTGTCCACGAGCAGCGTCGTACCGACGCCGAGGGAGTCCACCTGGGCCCGGAACGCGTCGGCCTCGGTGTCGTGCAGGAGCGTGAAGCTGTGGGCGCTGGTGCCGGCGGACGGCACGCCGTACCGCTGCCGCGCGGCCAGGTTCGAGCTCGTCGCGAAGCCGGCGACGTACGCCGCGCGCGCGGCGGCCACTGCGGCCTCCTCGTGCGTGCGTCGCGATCCCATCTCGATGCAGGGTCGGTCGCCGGCGACCAGGGTCATTCGGGAGGCGGCCGAGGCGATGGCCGAGTCGTGGTTGTAGATCGACAGCAGCAGGGTCTCCAGCAGGACCGCCTCGGCGAACGTCGACTCCACGATCGCGAGCGGCGAGTAGGGGAAGTAGGCCTCGCCCTCCGCGTAGCCCCACACGTCGCCGGAGAAGCGGTACGACGCCAGCCACTCCAGTGTCGGCGCGTCCACCACCTCGGTCAGGGCGGCGAGCGCCTGCTCGTCGAACCGGAACCGCTCGATCGCGTCCAGGGCCCGGCCGACGCCGGCCACCACGCCGTACCGGCGGCCCGCCGGCAGTCGTCGTGGGAACAGCTCGAAGACCGCGCGGCGGTCCGCCGTCCCGGCCGTCAAGGCGGCTTGGAGCATCGTCAGCTCGTAGTGGTCGGTGAGGAGCGCGGTGCTCGGGCCGGGGCTCGGTGCGGGGGTGAGGGACACGTGGCCCAGTGTGCCAACATGGGCACCGTGTCTGCCCCCGTCGAGGTCGAGCCGACCCTCACTCCCGACGAGATCACCCAGACCTCGAAGCCCTGGGTGACGATCGTGTGGAACGACCCGGTCAACCTGATGTCGTACGTCACCTACGTGTTCCAGAAGTACTTCGGCTACTCCAAGAAGAAGGCGGAGAAGCTGATGATGGAGGTCCACGAGGAGGGCAGGTCGGTGGTCAGCTCGGGGACCCGGGAGGAGATGGAGCGGGACGTGCAGGCCATGCACGAGTACGGCCTGTGGGCAACGATGGACAAGCAGGAGTGATCGATCCGTGAGCACCCCCCGAGAGCACGGAGTGACGAGGGCGTGAGTGGCTTCCAGCGGCACCGCCGCAGCAAGCTGATCATCGCGAACTTCACCGGCTTCGAGGCGGACCTGCTGCGCTCGTTGGCCGGCCAGCTGGTCGAGCTGCTCCGCAACGAGGCCGCGGTGCCGCGCGACACCGTTGACCCGTTCGAGGCGATGATGGACTTCTCCGGGCCCACCCAGGCGCCCGAGGACCCGGTGCTGGCCCGGCTGTTCCCGACCGCCTACCCGAGCGACGCCGAGGCGGCCTCGGAGTTCCGACGGTTCACCGAGGGCACCCTGCGCGACGGAAAGGCGGCCGCGGCGGTCTCGATCATCGACGGCCTCGAGGAGGCCGGGCTGCCGCCGGAGCTGACCGAGGACGGACTGATGATCGACCTCGAGCTGGACGAGGCGACCGCCGAGACCTGGATGCGCTCGTTCACCGATCTGCGGCTCGCGCTCGCGACCCGGCTCGAGGTCGAGGAGGGCGACGAGGCGTACTGGCACTCGCTGCCCGACGACGATCCCCGGGCGCAGGCGCACGACATCTACGAGTGGGTCGGCTACCTGCAGGAGACCCTCGTCCAGGCCCTCTCGGGATAGCGCACGCCGATGCCGATCCCACCGTTCGTCGCCGAGCTCCGCCAGCTGGTCGGCACCATCGAGCTCTGGCTGCCCGCCGTCACCGCCGTCGTCCTGCGCGACCGTCCGGCCGGCGCCGAGGTGCTGCTGACCCGACGGGTCGACAACGGCGAGTGGGCGCCGATCACCGGCATCCTCGACCCGGGCGAGGAGCCGGCCGTCGGGGCGGCCCGCGAGGCGCTGGAGGAGACCGGCGTCCAGGTCAGCGTCGACCGGCTCGCCTCCGTCGGTGCCAGCCCCCAGGTGGTGCACGGCAACGGCGACCTCGGCGTGTACCTCGACCTCACGTTCACCTGCACCTGGGTGTCGGGGGAGGCGCGGGTGGCCGACGACGAGAACACCGACGTGCGCTGGTGGCCCATCGACGCGCTGCCGCCCATGAGCGGCTGGCTCCGCGAACGGATCGACGACGTCCTCGCGGGTGAGACCGCGACGAGGTTCCGTCGCTGACCGCCTACCCTGGAATGGTGCTGACCATCGCCCGAGCGACCTACGACGCCATCGTCGCGCACGCCCGCCGCGACCACCCCGACGAGGCCTGCGGCATCGTCGCGGGCCCCGAGGGCAGCGACCGTCCCGAGCGCCTGGTCGAGATGGTCAACGCCGCCGGCTCGCCGACGTTCTACGAGTTCGACTCCACCGAGCTGCTCCAGCTCTACAAGGAGATGTGGGCCCGCGACGAGGAGCCGGTGGTGGTCTACCACTCGCACACGGCGACCGAGGCCTACCCCAGTCGCACCGACATCGGGCTCGCGAGCGAGCCCGGGGCGCACTACGTGCTGGTCAGCACACAGCACTGCACCGATCCCTCGGAAGGGAATAACGAGGGGCCTGTGGAGTTCAGGTCCTACAGGATCGTCGACGGCGAGGTGACCGAGGAAGAGGTCGCCGTCGTGGACGAGCTGACGCCGAGCAACGAGGAGTGACCATGGCCATCGAGGTCCGGATCCCGACCATCCTGCGCACCTACACCGGCGGCGAGAAGGCCGTCACGGGTGAGGGGGCCAGCCTGAGCGCGCTGATCGACGACCTGGAGTCCAGCCACCCCGGGCTCAAGGATCGGCTGATCGAGGACGGCGACCTGCGCCGGTTCGTCAACGTGTACGTCAACGACGAGGACGTCCGGTTCATCGGCGGGCTGGACGCCGAGCTCAGCGACGGCGACCAGATCGTCGTGCTGCCGGCGGTGGCCGGGGGATGATCTCGACGGGCTCGATCGCCGGATGAGGTACGACAACCTCCTCGCCTCCGTCGGGAACACCCCGCTCGTCGGGCTGCCGCGGCTCTCCGCCCAACTCTGTGGCCCCAGCGCCGACGTACGCCTCTGGGCCAAGCTCGAGGACCGCAACCCCACGGGCTCGATCAAGGACCGCCCGGCCCTGAAGATGATCGAGGAGGCCGAGAAGGACGGCACCCTGCGCCCAGGGTGCACGATCCTGGAGCCGACGTCCGGCAACACCGGCATCTCGCTGGCGATGGCGGCGAAGCTCAAGGGCTACCGGATCGTCTGCGTGATGCCCGAGAACACCTCCGAGGAGCGCCGCCAGCTGCTGCGGATGTGGGGTGCCGAGATCGTGTCGTCGCCGGCTGCCGGCGGGTCCAACGAGGCGGTCCGCGTCGCCAAGCGGGTCGCCGCCGAGCACCCGGACTGGGTGATGCTCTACCAGTACGGCAACGCCGCGAACGCGCTCGCCCACGAGGAGGGCACCGGCCCCGAGCTGCTCGCCGACCTGCCGTCGATCACGCACTTCGTCGCCGGCCTCGGCACCACCGGCACGCTGATGGGCGTCAGCCGGTTCTTCCGGGCCCACAAGGCCGAGGTGCGGATCGTCGCTGCGGAGCCACGCTACGGCGAGCTCGTCTACGGCCTGCGCAACCTCGACGAGGGCTTCGTCCCGGAGCTGTACGACGCCGCCCTGATCGACTCGCGCTTCTCGGTCGGGCCCCGCGACGCCGTCCGCCGGGTACGCGAGCTGCTCGAGCTCGAGGGCATCTTCGCCGGCATCTCCACCGGCGCGATCCTGCACGCCGCCCTGGGCCAGGCCGCGAAGGCGGTCAAGGCCGGGGAGAGCGCCGACATCGCCTTCGTCGTCGCCGACGGTGGCTGGAAGTACCTCTCGACGGGCGCCTACGAGGGCACCGTCGACGAGGCGGAGGACCGCCTCGAAGGCCAGCTCTGGGCCTAGCAGGGGCGCGAAGCGGACCTGCTGATGGTGGTCGAGCGAGCCGCGCGGCCGAGGAACGAGGTCGCGACCACCAGAGTCACATCGAGTGTCGAGACCCAGTAGCCCAGCGGGACGTCTCTATCCGTCTCGCAGCGTGGCCGGCTCCATCCGCACCAGGTCGCCGGCGTCCAGCTCGCCCTCGGTGAGCGGCTCGACCAGGTCGTGCATCATCGTGCGCGCCGAGCCCAGGGTCCGGTCCAGGTAGGCCTGGCATCCCGCGGCGTCGCCCAGCTCGAGGGCGTACATCGCCGCGGTGAGGCCCTGCACGACGTTGTCGTTGATCTCGGCCGCCTGCCGCCGGCGCAGCCGCACCTCGCCCAGGCGGGTGGCCGCGGCCTCCCGCTCGCGCTCGGCCAGCACCTGGTCGGTGACGTCGACGCAGGTGCCGCGCATCCGCTCGGGGCTGCCGTCCGGGCCCATGATCACCTGGCCGTTGGAGTGCAGGTAGCGCACCTCGCCGTCGGGCCGGACCACCCGCTCGATCATCTCGTACGGCTCGCCGGTGGCGTAGGCGTGCTGGTGGATCGCCTGGACCCGTTCGCGGTCCTCGGGGTGGATCAGCGACAGGAAGCGCTCGTAGGTCGCGTTGAACGACTGCGGCTCGTGCCCGTAGATCCGGAACAGCTGGTCGCTCCACCGGTTGGTGTCGGTGGGGATGTGCCAGTCGTAGTCGCCCATGTTCGCGAGCGCCTGGGCGTTCTCCATGCGCTGGCGGAGCAGCTCGAGCTCCTCCTCCGCGGCGCGGCGGGCGGCCTCGGCGGCGAGTGCGGCGTCGACCGAGCCCGGGTCCGCTGAGTCTGCGTCCATGGGCCGATTGTGGCCCCGGGGCTGCGTGCGGGCCAGCGAATCGCCGGTTGCGGTTCCGGGGTGTCGCCGGAGGGGTTACGGTGACCCTGCACCGGTCCGGTCGTCAGGAGCACAGTTGCGCGAGATCGTCGTCTTCAGCGGCAGTGCCCACCGGTCTCTCGCCTCGGCGATCTGCGCGGGCCTCGGGGTGCCGCTGTCGTCGGTCGAGCTGACCCGGTTCAGCAACGACTGCCTGCAGGCCCAGCTCCAGGAGAACTGCCGCCAGCGCGACGTCTACATCGTGCAGCCGCTGTCGCCGCCGACCCAGGAGCACCTGATGGAGCTGCTGCTGATGGTCGATGCCGCCCGCGGCGCCTCGGCGGCCCAGATCACCGCGGTGATCCCGTACTACGCCTACGCGCGGTCGGACAAGAAGGACGCCTCCCGGCTCTCGATCGGCGGTCGGCTCGTCGCGGACCTGCTCGACGCCGCGGGCGTCGACCGGGTGATCACGATGACCCTGCACGCGCCGCAGGTGCACGCGTTCTTCTCGGTGCCCGTCGACCACCTCACCGCGCTCGGCGTGCTCGCCGACCACTTCCAGGGCGCCGACCCGGACGAGACCGTCGTGGTCTCGCCGGACTTCGGCAACGCGAAGACCGCGAGCCAGTTCGCCCGGCTGCTCGGGCTGCCGGTGGCGGCCGGCAGCAAGAAGCGGCTCGCCGACGACCAGGTCGTGATCGACGCCATCGTCGGCGACGTCGCCGGGCGCCGGGCCATCGTGCTCGACGACGAGATCGCGACCGGTGGCTCCATCGTCGAGCTGCTCGACCGACTCGCCGAGCAGGGCTGCACCGAGGCCGCGATCGCGTGCACGCACGGGCTCTTCGTCGGCAAGGCGATCGAGCGGCTGCGCGGACACCCGATGATCACCGAGGTGGTGACCACCGACACGGTGCCGCCTCCTGCCGACTGGCCCGAGCTCGAGGTGCGCACCATCGCCGACCTGTTCGCCCAGGCCATCGAGCGGATCCACGCCGGCGAGTCGGTCAGCAGCCTCTTCGACGGCGTCGACCCCTCGCTCGGGCCGCCGCAGCCGCGACTGTTCGACTAGCGAGGCCGCGACCGGCGTGTCGAGGCCGTCCGAGTCGTTCAGCGTGTCGTTCGGTTGGCTCAGTCGCTGACGGTCAGCGCCTGGTCGGCATCGATCGCGCTCCCCGGCACGGCGTCGAGCCCGAGCAGGCCGGCCGCCAGGTTGGCCAGGTCGCCGTTGCGCACCGGCTGCCTCCCGGCGTACGACGGCCTGCTCGTGCCGGGGTCGGCGAAGTCGGGGTTCATCGCGTAGAGGTCGCCGTGGTCGACGCCGGGGCCCCACGCGAGGAACGGGATCCGGTAGTTCTCGACGTTCCGGCGGCCGGAGTGGTCGGTCCTGCCGGCGGCGAAGCCATGGTCGGCGGTCAGGAGCACGACCACGTCGGTGCCGGCGAGTGTGCGCAGCACGGACCCGAGCTGGGCGTCGGTGCGCTGCACCGCGGCGAGGTACTGCTCCGACATGCCGCCGTACCGGTGCCCGAACCGGTCGGGCAGGGAGAGGTGCAGGAACGTGAACGTCGGCGCCCCGTCGGCCAGGTCGGCGCGGGCCAGGCGGACCAGCCGCCGCTGGTTCTCCCGGACCCGGAAGGTGTCGATGCCGCGGGGCCAGGATCGGTCGTAGAGCCCGAACTTGGACTTCGTCGTGTAGAGCGCGGTGCTCCCGTCGGTGGCGTGCACGCTGCTGAAGATCGACGCCACGCCGTGACCGGCGGCCTGCTGCACGGTCGAGCCCGGCCGGTCGTCGTCCCACGTGACGCCGTGTCCGCCCTTGGCGGCGGTGATCCGGCGTCCGGTCATCATGCTCGCGTGGTTGGGCAGGGTGACGGTCTGCTCGTACTCGGTGCGCGCGTTGAGGGTGCCGGCGCCCTCGGCGAGCAGCCGGTGGAGGGTGGGAGCGCCGTCGCTCCCGAGCCGGTCGATCGCGTCGGTGTTGAGCCCGTCGACCGAGATCGCGAGCACCTGGGTCGCCGCGGGCGGGGCGGTCGGTGCGGCGGAGAGCCGCGCGTCGGCGGCCGGTCGGTCGGCGGCCGAGCACCCGGCGAGGGCGGCGGAGGTCGTCACGGACAGGGCGACCGCGACGAGGACACGGGGGAGACGCATGGGGCCGACGGTACCCACCGAGGCGGACCGTGACCGTGATCTCCCGTGACCTCGGTCGCGTGGCCATGCGGAGGAGGGCGTGAGGTTCTAGCCTTGGCTGCTGTGCGCCCAGCAACGATCGACCCGTCGTCGGCAGTCACCACCGACGCCCCGATCGGCATCTTCGACTCCGGCTTCGGCGGACTGACCGTCGCCCGGTCGGTGATCGACCAGCTGCCGCACGAGTCGATCGTCTACGTCGGCGACACCGCGCGCCAGCCGTACGGCCCCAAGCCGATCGGCGAGGTGCGGGAGTACGCGCTGGAGTGCCTCGACCACCTCGTGGAGCGCGGCGTCAAGGCGCTGGTCATCGCCTGCAACTCCGCGAGCGCCGCGATGCTGCGCGACGCCCGCGAGCGCTACGACGTGCCCGTCGTCGAGGTGATCTACCCCGCGACCCGTCGCGCGGTTGCCGCGAGCCGCACCGGGCGGATCGGCGTGATCTGCACCCGCGCCACCGCCGAGTCCATGGCGTACGACGATGCCTTCGCGGCGGCGCCCCACGTGCGCCTGGTCACCCAGCCCTGCCCGCGGTTCGTCGACTTCGTGGAGGCCGGCGTCACCTCGGGCGACGAGCTGATCTCGGTCGCACACGAGTACCTGGACCCGCTGATCTCCGAGGGCGTCGACACCCTGATCCTCGGCTGCACCCACTACCCACTCCTGACCGGCGTGATCTCCCTGGTCATGGGCGACAACGTGACTCTGGTCAGCAGCGCCGAGGAGTGCGCGAAGGACGTCTACAAGATGCTGGTGCAGACCGACCTGATCCGGCCGACCGGCGAGCCGGCGTACTCCTTCCTCACGACCGGCGCCCCCGGTGAGTTCGAGACGATCGGGCGCCGGTTCCTCGGGCCCGAGATGGTGGGCGCGTCGCAGTTCGTGGGCGGGCTGGCGGTGGAGCGATGCGACTGACGATCGTCGGCTGCTCGGGCTCCTACCCGGGCCCGGAGTCCCCGGCCAGCTGCTACCTCCTCGAGGCCGAGGACGCCGCCGGGCGCACCTGGCGGGTGCTCCTCGACCTCGGCAACGGGGCGCTGGGTGCGCTGCACCGCTTCGCCGACCCGCTGGCCGTGGACGCGGTGCTGCTCAGCCACCTGCACGCCGACCACTGCCTGGACCTCACCGGCTACTACGTGCTGCGCAAGTACCACCCGCTCGGCCCGCAGCCGCGGATCCCGGTGTGGGGCCCGGCCGGAACCGCCGATCGGATGGCGCGCGCCTACGACCTGCCGAGCGACCCGGGCATGCACCACGAGTTCGACTTCCGCGAGTGGCACGGCCCCGAGCAGATCGGCCCGTTCCTGGTCGAGCCGGTCGCCGTCAACCACCCGGTGCCCGCGTACGGACTGCGGGTCACCGCCGACGGCATCACGCTCGCCTACACCGGCGACACCGGGCCCTGCGCGGCCCTCGACGACCTCGCGCGCGACGCGGACCTGTTCCTCGCCGAGGCCTCGTTCCGCTCCGTCGACGACAACCCACCCGACCTGCACCTCACCGGCGCCGACGGCGGGCAGGTGGCGGCCCGGGCCGGCGTCCGCCGGCTGGTGCTCACCCACGTCCCGCCCTGGCACGAGCCCGCGGACGCGCTGGCCGAGGCGGTCGCGGCGTACGACGGGACGGTCGAGCTGGCCCGTCCGGGTGCGGTCTACGAGCTGTAGGGATCGCGCCGGATCCGGGGGCTTCGCAAGCTCAGCCCCCGGGGCCGTGATCCCTAGCTCAGTCCAGCGTCGTGGACACAGATCGCGATCTGGACCCGGTTCGTCACCTGGAGCTTGTCGAAGAGCCGGGAGACGTGGGCCTTCACCGTGGGCACCGAGAGATAGAGGTCGCCGGCGATCTCGGCGTTGCTGAGGCCGCGGCCGACCGCGAGCGCCACGTCGCGCTCCCGATCGGTGAGCAGCCCCAGGCGGGACTGGGCCTCGGCCGTCCGCGCCGCAGCGACGTCGGCGGCCGTGTCGGGCTGGTCGCGCAGCCTGCGGATCAGGGTGCGGGTGACCGAGGGTGAGAGCATCGGCTCGTCGTCGACGACCTTGCGGATCGCGTCGATGATCTGCGGCGGCGCGGTGTCCTTGAGCAGGAAGCCGTCCGCGCCCGCCGCGAGGGCCTCGACCACGTGCTCGTCGGCGTCGAAGGTCGTCAGCACGATGACCCGCGGGGGTGCCGGACGGGCGTGCAGCTGCCGGGTCGCGCCGAGGCCGTCCAGGCGGGGCATCCGGATGTCCATCAGCACGACGTCGGGCCGCAGCTCTGCTGCGAGGCGGACGCCTTCGTGGCCGTCGGCGGCCTCGCCGACCACCTCGATGTCGCTCTGGCCGCCGAGCATCAGGGACAGCGCGGAGCGCACCAGCGGGTCGTCGTCGACGAGCAGCACCGTCGTGGCCGCGTTCATGCCGCCCACGGTATCCAGCCGTGCAGGACGAACGTCGAGCCGTCCGGGCCGGCCTCGAGCCGCCCGCCGCGGAGCTCGGCACGCTCGGTGAGGCCCACCAGCCCGAGCCCGGCGCCGGGGGTGCTGGAGGTCCCGAACCCGAGCGGGTTGCGCAGCAGGACGTCCACGCCGTCCTCGGCCGAGCCGCTGATCCGTACGGTCACCAGGGCACCCGGAGCGTGCTTGTGGGCGTTGGTGAGGCCCTCCTGGACGATGCGGTAGACCGTGCGGCCGACCGCCTCGGGCGGCTCGTCGCGCACCAGGTCGTCCAGCTCGACGCGCAGCCCGGAACCGCGCGCGTCCTCGACCAGGTCGTGGAGGTCGGCGTACGTCGGTTGCGGGGCGCGGAGCCGCTCCCCGGTCGCGTCGTCGCGGAGCACGCCGAGCACCCCGCGCAGGTCGGTGAGCGCCTCGTGGGCCTTCTCCTGGATGACCGCCGCGCTGGAGCGCATCTGCTCGGCGGTGAGGTCGTCGCGGAACGCGAGGGCACCCGCGTGCATGGAGATCTGCGAGATCCGGTGCGCGAGGACGTCGTGCATCTCGCGCGCGATCCGGGCCTGTTCGTTGCTCCGCGCCTGGGCGACCCGCAGCCCCTGCTCGGCCTCCGCCCGCTCGGCCCGGCTGCGCAGCGTCCAGATCAGCTCGCGCCGCGACCCGATGTACATGCCCCAGCCAAGGATGCCCACAGTGGCAACGGCGTTCGCGATCAGGATGACCCACGCGGGGTCGTCGTCGGAGGCGGTGAGCGTGCTGAACAGCTGGGCGCCCGCGAAGTTGAGCGAGCCGACCACCGCGAGCTGACGCCACCGACGGTGGGTGGCCAGCGACACGGCCGCGAGCACGGCCGGTCCCGCCGCGACGCCCGAGACCGCGCCGACGAGCGCGGTGGCCACGGCGACCGGCAGCGGCCAGCGGCGCCGGAAGAAGACCAGCACGTAGGCCCCCAGGCCCAGGCCCACGTCGGCGACCGACCACAGCTCGCTCGTGTCCGCCTGGTTCTCGACGACCGTCAGCCAGGCAAGGGCGCTGATCGCGAGCATCAGCGCGACGCGCCACACGTGGCTCCAGGCCCGCAGGTGGGGCTGGTAGTCCTCGGGTGTCGGCCGGTCCACGCCGCCAGGCTAGGACGGCGGCGGTCCGGCCGGAGGCTGCTCAGGGCGCGGGGCGCCCCCTACTTTGGTCTCCGCAGAGCGATCCGCCCGGCCGATGCCCGCCCCCCGCCGATCCGGCAGGGTAGAGCCCATGATCACGGTCGAAGGCCTCACCAGGAAGTACGGCTCGTTCACCGCGGTGGACGACGTGAGCTTCGTCTGCCAGCCCGGGAGGGTGACCGGCTTCCTCGGTCCCAACGGCGCCGGCAAGACGACCACCATGCGGGTGATGGTGGGCCTGACCCCGCCGACCGCGGGCCGGGTGACGATCGGTGGGCACCTGTACAACGACATCCCCAACCCGGGCCGGCACGTCGGCGTCCTCCTCGACGCCTCGGCCCAGCACGCCGGCCGCACCGGTCGCGAGATCCTCGAGCTCGGCGCGCGCACGATGGGGCTGCCGGCCGAGCGCATCGACGAGATGCTCGAGCTGGTCTCGCTCACGCCCGCCGAGGCGAAGCGCCGGCTGCGCAACTACTCCCTGGGCATGAAGCAGCGCCTCGGCATCGCGCATGCGCTGCTCGGCGACCCGTCGGTGCTGATCCTCGACGAGCCCGCCAACGGCCTCGACCCCGCCGGCATCCGCTGGATGCGGGGCCTCCTCAAGGGGTACGCCGAGCGCGGCGGCACGGTCCTGCTGTCCAGCCACCTGCTCAACGAGGTGGAGCTGATCGCCGACGAGATGATCCTCATCGGCCACGGCCGGATCGTGGCGCAGGGCGACAAGAAGTCGCTGCTCGCCGGCGCTCACGGGACGGCATCGACGTTCGTCACCGCCCTCGACAACGAGGCCCTCGCCACCGCACTCAGGACCCGGGGCCTCACGGTGGCCAGCGCGGGCGACGGGCTGCGGGTCGAGGCCGAGCCGGTGGAGATCGGGCGTACCGCGGCCGAGAACGCCATCGTGCTCACCGACCTGCGGGCTGCCGAGGGCGCGCTGGAGGACCTGTTCCTCGAGCTCACCTCCGAGACGCAGCGGGAGGTGCTCGCATGACCACGATCCCCGCCTCCGGCCTCGGACACTCCCTCGATCTCTCCTCGACCACCCCGACGCCGTTCGGACGGCTGGTGCGGGTGGAGCTGCGCAAGACACGGGACACGCTCGCCGGCTTCTGGCTGCTGCTCTCGACCGCGATCCTCACCGCGCTGGTCATGGTGATCCAGCTCGCCGTCGGCATCACCCAGGACGACGTCTCCCTGTCCTACAACAGCTTCCTGACCTCGACGAGCTTCTCGATCGCGGTGCTGCTCCCGATCATCGGCATCATGCTGCTCACCAGCGAGTGGAGCCAACGGACCGCGATGGTGACGTTCTCGCTGGAGCCGCGCCGTCCGAACGTCATCGCCGCGAAGCTCGTCGTCGGCCTCCTGCTCGCGGTGGCCGCCGTGGTGATCGCCCTCGGCCTCGCCACGGTCTGCAACGCGCTGTACGGCGTGCTCTCGGACGACCCGACCGTGTGGAACGCGAGCGTCGCGCACACGGCAGCGTTCGTGCTGCTCCAGGTCGTCGGCATGCTCACGGGCTTCGCGTTCGCCGCGCTGCTCCTCAACACCCCGGCCGCGATCGTGATCTACATGGTCTACTCCTTCGTGCTCCCCGGGCTGTTCGAGCTGGGCGCCCAGCTGATGGACTGGTTCGACTCGATCCGCCCCTGGATCGACTTCAACTCCGCCCAGAGCCCCCTGGTCGACGCGACGATGACCGGCAAGGACTGGTCCTACTTCGTGGTCTCGGGCTTCATCTGGCTGGCGGTGCCGCTCGCCGTCGGCCTCTGGCGGGTGCTCCGTGCCGAGGTGAAGTGAGGTGACGGCCGCGACACTCGACCTCTCGGGAACCCCGGCGACCCCGTTCCACCGGCTGGTGCGGGTGGAGCTGCGCAAGTCCTACGACACCCGCGCCGGCTTCTGGCTGCTCGCAGTGATCGGGCTGCTGGTGCTGGCCGCCGAGGTCATCGTGCTCGCGGTGGTGACGACGCAGGACGAGGCGATCGCGTTCGGCGACTTCATCGGCACCGCGGCGTTCCTCACGTCGTTCCTGCTGCCGGTCCTCGGCATCATGGTGCTCACCAGCGAGTGGAGCCAGCGGACCGCGATGGTGACCTTCGCCCTCGAGCCGCGCCGCCCCCTGGTGATCGGTGCGAAGGCGCTGGTCGGCGTACTCCTCACGCTCGCCACGGTCGCGGTCTCGATCGTGATCGGGCTGGTGTGCAACCTGCTCTACGGCCTGATCGAGGGGCACGTCGACTGGACGTTCGGCTGGTCGGACTTCGCCGCGTTCCTCATCACCCAGGTGCTCGCGATGCTCGGCGGCTTCGCGCTCGCGGCACTGTTCCTCAACACGCCGGCGGCCATCGTCGTGTTCTTCGTCTACAAGTGGGTGCTGCCGGGCCTCTTCGCGCTCGGCGCGGCGCTGATGGGCTGGTTCGAGGCGCTGCGGCCGTGGATCGACTTCCAGAGCGCGCAGGAGGTGATCTGGAACATGTCGGGCACCGGGACGGAGTGGGCCCAGCTCGTCGTCTCCGGCATCATCTGGCTCGGTCTGCCGCTCGGGTTCGGCACCTGGCGGGTGCTCCGCGCGGAGGTGAAGTAGCCCGCCCGGCTAGGGTCCTGGGCATGACTGCAGCACCACGCGCGGACGGCCGTGCCGACGACGAGCTCCGCCCGATCACGATCACCCGGCACTGGCTCGACCACGCAGCGGGCTCGGTGCTCGTGGAGTTCGGCAGGACCAAGGTGCTCTGCGCCGCCTCGGCCAGCGAGGGCGTGCCGCGGTGGCGCAAGGGGTCGGGCCTGGGCTGGGTCACCGCCGAGTACGCCATGCTCCCCGCCTCCACCAACACCCGCTCGGACCGGGAGTCGGTGAAGGGCCGGATCGGCGGCCGCACCCACGAGATCAGCCGGCTGATCGGCCGGTCGCTGCGGGCGGTCATCGACTACAAGGCTCTCGGCGAGAACACCATCCAGCTCGACTGTGACGTGCTCCAGGCCGACGGCGGTACCCGGACGGCGGCGATCACCGGCGCCTACGTCGCGCTCGCCGACGCGGTCGCGCACCTGCGCTCGACCGGGGCGCTGACCGGCGAGCCGCTCACCGGCTCCGTGGCCGCGGTGAGTGTCGGGATCATCGACGGCGTACCCCGACTCGACCTGCCCTACGTCGAGGACGTGCGGGCCGAGACCGACATGAACGTCGTGATGACCGGCGGCGCGAAGTTCGTCGAGGTGCAGGGCACCGCCGAGGGAGCCGCGTTCGACCGCGCCGAGCTCGACGCGCTGCTGGCCCTGGCGGAGAAGGGCTGCGCCGACCTCACCCGTCTGCAGCAGGAGGCGCTGAGCCGGTGACCGACTCCGTCCGGCAGGTGTTCCTCGCCTCGCGCAACCGCAAGAAGATCGCGGAGATGGAGCGGATCCTCCGCGAGCACGTGCCCGGCATCGTGGTGGTCGGCATCGACGACGTCGAGGGGTACGCCGAGCCCGTCGAGGACCAGCCCACCTTCGAGGGCAACGCGCTGCTCAAGGCGCGCGCGGGTCGGGCCGCCACCGGCCTCCCGGCGCTGGCCGACGACAGCGGGCTGTGCGTGGACGCTCTCAACGGGATGCCCGGGGTGCTGTCGGCGCGCTGGGCCGGACCTCCGAAGAGCGACGCCCGCAACAACGAGCTGCTGCTCGCCCAGCTGGCCGAGGTGCCCGACGACCGCCGTACCGCCCACTTCCAGTGCGCGGTCGCGTTCTGCCACGACGGGGGCGAGGAGCTGACCAGCGGCGTGATGCCGGGCCGGGTCATCCACGAGACCCGAGGAACCGGGGGCTTCGGCTACGACGTCCTCTTCGAGGCCGACGACCGGCACGGACTGACCACCGCGGAGCTCAGCGTCGAGGACAAGGACGCGATCTCGCACCGCGGATGGGCGCTGCGCAGGATGGCGCCGATCGTCGCGAGGATCCTCGGATGACGCGGCACTTCTTCGTCCGCCGCAACCTCGCCCGGCTGCTGCTGCGGCTCTCGCGCTGGCACACCGTCGGTGTCGTGCCCCGCAAGGGCATCCTGGTCGGTGCCCCGCACACCTCCAACTGGGACTGGGTGCTGACCATGCTGCTGGCCTGGGACAGCAACGTGCAGGTTCGGCTGCTGGTGAAGGACGCGTTCTTCAAGGGCCCGCTGGCGCCGATCATGCGGGCGAGCGGGGCCGTCGAGCTAGACCGGGCGAACCCCGGGGCGACGATCCGGGCGCTGATCGCCGACGCGGCGACCGACGACACGTTCCTGCTCGGCATTGCCGCGGAGGGCACCCGGGGCAAGGGGGAGTACTGGAAGTCCGGCTTCTACCGGATCTCCCAGCAGACCGGGCTGCCGGTCACCCTGGCCTTCCTCGACGCGCCGTCCCGCACCGTCGGCTGGGGCCCGACGTTCGAGCTGAGCGGCGACGTGGGCGCCGACATGGACCGGATCCGGGCGTTCTACGCCGACAAGACCGGCATCAAGCCCGAGGGGGGCACCGAGCCGCGGCTGCGCGAGGAGGGCTGAGCGCCCGCGCGTCCCGCGACGCTCGGCGGTGCGCCCGGAGAGACTCGAACTCTCACTGGTCAGGACCTAAACCTGATGCCTCTACCCATTGGGCTACGGGCGCGCGGGGTGAAGTGTCGCACGGTGTCGAGTCGGCGCATCTTGCCCGCCGTGTGGCTGCGACTCGGCGCATCTTGCCCGCGCTCTCCACAGCACCCGGGCAAGACGCGCCGACTCGGCCCTCCTGGGTGGGCAAGACGCGCCGACTCGACTCAGCGGGGCTCCTCGTCGGCGAGGTTGAGCTCGAGGTCCCTGCGGAGCTTGGCGACGTGGCCGGTGGCCTTGACGTGGTACTGCGCGAGGAAGACCTTGCCGTCCTCGTCGACGACGACCGTGGAGCGGATCACGCCCTCGACCGTCTTGCCGTACAGCTTCTTCTCCCCGTACGCGCCGTACTGCCTCAGCACCGACCTGTCCGGGTCGGAGAGCAGGGTGATCGTGAGCCCGTCGCGGGCGCGGAACCTCGCGAGCTTCTCCGGCTTGTCGGGGGAGATGCCGACGACCTCGTAGCCGGCCGCCTGCAGCGAGGCGAGGGAGTCGGTGAAGTCGCAGGCCTGCTTGGTGCACCCGGGCGTCATCGCGGCCGGGTAGAAGTACACGATCACCTTGCGGCCGAGGAAGTCGCTGAGGCCGACCTCCGCGCCGGTGTCGTCGGTGAGGGTGAACTCGGGGGCGGTGTCGCCCGGGGAGAGGCGCTCGGTCACGGGTCGGGCTCCTTGTTGCAAGTGATGTGCAATAGCGTAGGGTGGGCACGTTCTCGGGTCTACGGACGAACCTACTGGCTGAGCAGGAGAGCGCATGCACGTCCCCGACGGCTTCCTCGACGCCCCGACCTCGGCAGCCACGGGTGCGGTCGCCGTCGCCGTGGTCGGCGTGGCGCTGGTCAAGGCCCGCCGGGAGCTCGACGACAGGACCGCGCCGATGGCCGGGCTGGTCGCGGCGTTCATCTTCGCCGTGCAGATGCTGAACTTCCCGGTCGGTGCCGGCACCAGCGGCCACCTGATCGGCGGTGCGCTCGCGGCGGTGCTGGTGGGGCCGTGGACCGGCGTCCTCTGCGTCAGCGTCGTGCTGCTGGTCCAGGCGCTGCTCTTCGCCGACGGCGGCATCACCGCGCTCGGCACCAACATCGTGCTGATGGCGATCACGACCGTCCTGGTCGGCTGGGTCGTCTTCCGGCTGCTCCAGCTCGTGCTCCCCAAGCGGCTCTCGCTGACGCCGGCCCAGGCCGGGGTCGGCGCGTTCGTGTCGGTGCCCCTGGCCGCGTCGGTCTTCGTCGTCCTCTACGCGCTGGGCGGTACGGCGGACATCCCGTTCGACACGCTCCTGACGGCCATGTTCGGCGTGCACACCCTGATCGGCATCGGCGAGGGCGTGATCACCGGCCTCGCGGTCGGCGCGATCATCGCCGTACGCCCCGACCTCGTCTACGGCGCCCGCCCGGTGCTCGTGCAGCGCGAGCTCGTGATCAAGAAGTCGGTGGTCGGATGAGCAGGGTCGCCAGGAAGGGCGTCTCCCTCAGGTGGGTCGTCCTCGGCGTCGCCGTCGTCGTGCTGCTGCTCGCCGGCGTCGTGAGCCGGTTCGCCGACAGCGACCCGGACGGCCTCACCCGGGTCTCCCAGGACCACGGCTTCGCGCACACCGAGAAGGGCCGCGACGGCCTGCTCGGCGACTACGGCAGCCGCACCGGCGTCCTCGGGGTCCTGATCGTGCTCGGCCTCGCCGGCGGGGTGACCTACGCCGTCCGGCGCCGGCACCCGCAGGACGAGCAGTCCTGACGTGGGCGCCGGCCACGGCCACAAGCTGCACTTCCACGGGCATTCGCCCGTCCATCGGGCACCGGCGCACCTGAAGGTCCTGGCGCTGCTGGCCTTCGCGGTCGTCGTGGTCGCGACGCCGCGCGACGCCTACGCGCTCTTCGCGGCGTACGCCGTGCTCCTCGGCGTCGTGATCGGCGTGAGCCGGGTGCCCCCGACGTACCTCCTCAAGCGCACGGTCGTCGAGCTCCCGTTCGTCGTGTTCGCCGTGCTGCTGCCGTTCGTCGCGACCGGCCCGCAGACCGAGGTGCTCGGCATCGGTGTCAGCCAGCACGGCCTCGAGGCCGGCATCGCCCTGCTGGTCAAGGGCACGCTCGGCGTGCTCGCGAGCCTCACGCTCGCGGCGACCACCGAGCCGCAGGACCTCCTCGTCGGGTTGGAGCGGCTGCGGGTGCCGCAGCAGCTCGTGCAGATCATGGCGTTCATGGTCCGCTACCTCGACGTCGTCGGCGGCGAGATGCAGCGGATGAGGGTCGCCCGCGAGTCCCGCGGCTTCTCCGCACGCGACCCGAGGCACTGGCCGGTCCTCGCCAGGTCCGCGGGCGCGCTGTTCATCCGCTCCTACGAGCGCGGCGAGCGGGTGCACCTGGCGATGCTCTCCCGCGGCTACACCGGGCGGATGCCCGCCGAGGACTCCCGCCCGGGCGTGAGCGGACCATGAGCACCCCCGTCCTCGACGTGCGCGGCCTGGCCTACGCCTACCCCGACGGCCACCAGGCCCTCTTCGGCGTCGACCTGCACGTCCACCGCGGCGAGCGGGTCGCGCTGCTGGGCCCCAACGGCGCCGGCAAGACCACGCTGGTGCTGCACCTCAACGGGATCCTGGCGGCAGGCGCCGGCACCGTCGCCGTCAGCGGGCTGAGCGTCGAGAAGGCCCACCTCGCCGAGATCCGCCGCCGGGTCGGCGTGGTCTTCCAGGACCCCGACGACCAGCTGTTCCTGGGCACGGTCCGGGCCGACGTCGCGTTCGGGCCGGCCAACCTGGGCCTGCGGGGCGCCGACCTCGACCGCCGGGTGCTGCACGCGCTCGAGCAGGTCGGCATGGAGGAGTACGTCGACCGCCCGCCCCACCACCTCTCGTTCGGCCAGCGCCGCCGGGTCGCGGTCGCCACCGTGCTCGCGATGGAGCCCGAGATCCTGGTGCTCGACGAGCCGTCCTCCAACCTCGACCCGGCGAGCCGGCGCGAGCTCGCCGACATCCTGCGGTCGCTCGACGTGACGGTCCTGATGGTCACCCACGACCTGCCGTACGCGCTCGAGCTGTGCCCGCGCTCGGTGGTGCTCAGCGGCGGCACGGTCGTCGCCGACGGGTCGACGTACGACGTCCTCACCGACGACGCGCTGATGCGCGCGCACCGGCTCGAGCTGCCCTTCGGGTTCGACCCGCGGACGGCCGTGCCCCGACCCTGCGGCGGGGGCGCAGCGGTTGATAGCCTCCAACCGACACCGACGTCGGAGGAGTACCCGTGAGCCAGGACAACCAGCTGTCCTCCCTCGAGCGTGACATCGAGGAGACCAGGGAGCACCTGGCGACGACCATCGACCAGCTCCTCCACCGGGTGCACCCCAAGACCATCGCCAGCCGCGAGGTGAGCAGCATCAAGGCGCACTTCGTCGACGTGCAGACCGGCCGGCCGCGGACCGACAACATCCTCAAGACCGCGGGCGCCGTCGTCGGCGTCGTCGCCTTCTTCGTGGTCGTCCGCAAGGTCGTGCGCTAGCACGTGGCCGGCATGACCACCCCGGGCTCCGACAAGACGCCCATCAAGATGCTGCACGACCGCCTCCTCGTCGAGGTCGATCGCGAGTCCGGCGAGCGCCGCTCCTCCGGCGGCATCGTCATCCCGGCCACCGCCGCGATGGGCGCCCGCCGCCTGGCCTGGTCCAGGGTCGTCGCGGTCGGGCCGCACGCCCGGGCGGTCGAGGTGGGCGACCGGGTGCTCTTCGAGCCCGAGGACAAGGCCGAGGTCGAGGTCGCCGGGGAGCTCTACGTGGTCATGCGCGAGCGCGACATCCACGCCGTGGCGGCCGAGCGGGTCGGCGACAGCGCCACCGGCCTCTATCTCTGACCAGGGTCGTAACCCGCCAGTAACCCCGCCCGTTGAGCGGGCATGCTCCGCCGCCTGCTCGCCGCCACCGCCGCCGCCGCCCTCGTGCCCCTCACCGGGTCCACGCTGCCGTCCGGAGGCGCGGACGCCGCGCCACCCCACCCCGACCGCTACCGCGCGACCGTCGAGATCACCGAGCACGGGATCCCGCACATCACCGCCTCCGACTTCGGGTCGCTCGGCTTCGGCAGCGGGTACGCCGCCGCGCAGGACTCCGCCTGCACGCTCGCCGACACCCTGGTCACCGGACGCGGCGAGCGGTCCCGCTGGTTCGGGCCGGACGCGCGCTACAACGACCAGGTGACGCTGCAGGCGTCCAACCTCCAGGTCGACGCGTTCGTCACCGACCTCCGCCAGCGGCACGTCGTGGAGAAGCTGCTGCGCGACCCGGTGGCCGGGCCCGGCGCACAGGCCCGCCGGATGGTGCGCGGCTACGTCGCCGGGGCGAACGAGTTCCTCCGGTCCCAGCAGGTCACGGACCCGGCCTGCCGCGGCGCGGGCTACCTGAAGCCGGACGTGACCGCCCTCGATCTCTGGTACGGCGTCTACCTCGCCAACCTGCTCGCCTCCGCCGGCGTCTTCGTCAAGGAGATCGTGGACGCCGACCCGCCGAGCGCCGACGACCCAGGACTGCCCGAGCTGCCCGTGAAGGCCGCCCAGGTCGACCGCGACGCGCTGCTGCGCGGCCTCGGCCGGGACCCGGAGGCGCCGTTCGGGTCCAACGCGACCGCAGTAGGCGGCGCCGCGACCACGACCGGCAAGGGGATGCTGCTCGGCAACCCGCACTTCCCGTGGCGCGGCCGCTACCACTTCACCCAGCAGCACCTGACGATCCCGGGCCGGTACGACGTCGCCGGGGCGTCCCTGATCGGCTCGCCGGTGGTCAACATCGGGTGGAACAAGGACGTCGCGTGGAGCCACACGGTGTCCACCGCCTATCGCTTCACCCCCTACGAGTACAAGACGGTCGGCCCGGGCACGACGTACCTCACCGACGCCGGGCCGCAGGAGCTCCTCCACGACACCGTGAAGGTGCGCGTCCGGAAGGACGACGGGACGCTCGGCACGGTGACCGAGGACCTCTACCGCACCCCGCAGGGCTTCGTGATCGACGCCCCGGCGCTGCTGATGCCGTGGAGCCCGACCAGCGTCTGGGCGATCCGCGACGCCAACGCCGAGCACCTGCGCACCATCGACACCTTCCTCCAGATGGGCAAGGCCACCAGCGTGCGGGACCTGCTCCGGCGCCAGGACGCCGCCGCCGGGATGCCGTGGGTCAACACCACCGCCGCGGACCGGCACGGCGACGTCCTGTACGCCGACCACTCCGTGGTGCCGAACGTCCCCGACGCCCTGGCCCAGCAGTGCATGACGCCGACCGGCCTGGTGCTCGACGAGGTGGCGGGGCTGCCTGGCCTCGACGGCACGTTCGCGGACTCGCGCTGCGCGTGGGGCACCGACGAGGACGCCGAGCGCCCAGGCATCTTCGGACCGGCGAACCTGCCGATGGAGGTGCGCCGCGACTGGGTGATGAACGCCAACGACTCCTACTGGCTGCCGAACCCGGCCGAGCCGCTCGAGGGCTACGCCGGGATCATCGGCTGCGAGCGCTGCGTGCGCACGATGCGCACCCGGATGGTCTCCCACTACGTCATCGACCGGCTCGCCTCGGGGAAGAAGGAGTCACCCCGCAGCCTGCGCGGGCACGAGCACGAGAACCGGCTGATGACCGCCGAGGTGATGCGCGCGAACGGCGACCTCGACACGGTGTGCGCGGCCACCGGTGAGACCGAGGCCTGCCAGGTGCTGCACGACTGGGACGGCCGGTCGAACACCGACTCGGTCGGCACCCACATCTTCGAGGAGTTCGTCGCGCGGCTGCCGAGCCCGCCCGTGGACGCGGTCGACCCGGTCTGGCTCACGCCGTTCGACCCCGCCGACCCGCTCGACACGCCGCGCGACCTCAACGTCGCCAACCCGCAGGTGGTGCAGGCGATGGCGGACGCGATCGCGTCCCTGCGCGACCGTGGGATCCCGTTCGACGCGACCTGGGGCTCGCTCCAGGTGGCCGGGGACCGCGGCGCGCCGCCCATCCCGCTCGGCGGTGGCACCGGCGACTCGGTCGGCAACGCCAACGCGCTGGCGTCTCGCTGGGCGCGGGACAACAGGGACCACTACCGGCCGATCACCTATGGCTCGTCGCACATCCAGGCGATCTCGTTCCTGCCCGGCGGCCGGGTCGACGCCCGCACGATCCTGACCTACGGCCAGTCCGAGGACCCGCGCTCGCCGTACTCCAGCGACCAGACCCGGATGTTCGCCCGCAAGCAGTGGGTGCACTTCGCCTGGACCGACGCGCAGATCCGCCAGGACCTGCTGCGCCGCTTCGTGGTGCGCGGCTGAGGCTGAGGCGCCGGCCGACAGGACACGGCCGGCGACCGGTGTCCCCCCTCAGGCACCGGGCGCCGGCCGTCGGCACGCTCGCGGGTCAGCGGACCCGGACGATGAGCGTCCCCGTCGTGTCACCCGTCGTGTCGAGCGTCTGCGACACGGTCAGGCGGTAGGTGTAGGTGCCCCGCTGGGTGAAGCGGGGGAAGATGACGCGGGCGGTGCCGCGGCTGGTGGTCGCGAAGCTGCGGGCGGCCTGCCAGCTGCCACCGACGTAGCGCTCCAGGGTCACGACCGCGGCCTCCGCGTTGTCGACCGCGACGCCGTCGGCCGGGGCCGTCGCGCCGCGCCGCAGGCTGAGGCTGCCGGTGTTGAACCCGTCGAGCCCGACGACCTCCTGCGGGACGTCCGGGGTCACCGGGTCGCCGTCGGTCGTGCAGGACACGTCGCCCTGCCAGTGGTAGTTGGTGCCGCCGACCTGGACCCAGGCGACGTCGTACGACGCGAGCCCGGCCGGCCAGCCCGGGTGGCTGGCGAAGTCGAAGACCGTGGTCCCGCCCCAGGTGCCGGTGTTGTTGTGGAAGTTCAGCGTCACCTGGCCGTGGTCGGTCTCCAGCCGGACGTTGACGTCGTTGGCCTGCCCGCTCGGGATGTCGGCCGGGTAGGCCACGGTCACACCGCTGCACGTGGGGTCGGCGTACCGCCAGTCCCAGCTGAACGGGACGCTGCTGCCCGGCCCGGTCTCCGTGGGGCCGTCGTCCTCGCCCGGCTCCTCGGTCTCGCACGGGCCGACCCAGAACGTCTTGGACTTCGAGTCCGCGCCGCGGGAGCCCTGGGTGTCGGTGGTGACCTTGACGTGGTAGCCCTGCTCCGGGTGCGGCTCGCCGGCGAAGTCGAGCGTGTAGATCTCGCGGTGGTCGAGGTCGGTGCCGCCGTTGGCCGCGTCGTCCTCGAGCTCGACCGTGGCGTCGCCGTGGACCCCGGTGATCGTGACGTCCTGGTCCTGGCTCTCGAAGGTCACCACCGAGGCGGAACCGGCGTCGAAGCCGTACCACTCGAGCGCGAACGTGCAGCCGACGTGCGGGTCGTTGCTCTCGGTCCCGACCTGGTCGACCTCGGCGACCTTGATCGTGCCGTTGTTGCCGCTCGGGTCCGCCTCGGCCACGGCCGGAGTGCCACCCAGTGCCAGGACGGCGGGCAGGGTTGCGGCAGCAGCGGCGCAGACGAGTCGTGCTCGCACGGTGGGACTCCTCGGGATCATCGGGGTGAGGAGTGGAGCGTGACATCCCGGATCGGCCCGGAACGGGCTCGTGCACGAACCGTTCCCGAGCGGTGGACGAACCTTGTGGCTTCCTTGAGGAACTTGCGGGTCGGTCCGGGTTCGCCGGGGCCGGCGGCCCGTCAGCGGCGGCGCAGCCCGCAGGTCGCGGGCCCCTCGAGCACCTGCCCCTCCGGGGCGAAGCGGGACCCGTGCAACGGGCAGTCCCAGCTGCGCTCGGCGTCGTTCCACCGCACGATCCCGCCGAGGTGGCTGCACACCGCGGAGACCGCGTGCTCGACCCCGTCGACCCGGCACACCGCGGTCGGCGTCCCGACCCGGTCGAGCCGGACCTCGCCGGCGCCCTCGTCGACCGTGCCGGAGCCGAGGGCCAGCAGCGGGCGCAGCCAACCGGTCGTCAGCTCCACCGCGACGGAGGCGTTGAGCCGTGCGCTCTCCGGGAGCCCCGCCAGCTCGCGGCTGCTCCACGGGTCGAACGCGGCCGCCCACTCCTGGTGTCCGCCCAGGCTCCGTCCGGCGAGCGCCAGCGCGGCCGCGACGCCGTTCGTCATGCCCCACTTGGAGTAGCCGCCCGCGACCAGCAGCCGGTCGGCGCCGGGAAGGATCGGGCCGACCCACGGCAGCGCGTGGTGCGGGACGTAGTCCTGCGCCGACCAGGCGTGGGTCTCCACGACACCGGGGTAGTGGCCCAGCGTCCACTCCCTCAGCCCGTCGAGGTGGCTGCGCTCCGATGTGGCCGCTCCGGTCTTGTGACCGTCGCCCCCGACCAGCAGCAGGCTCCCCTCGCCGTCGGGGGCCGGGGTGTCGCGCAGCGAGCGGGTGGGCGCGTCGGCGGAGAGGTACATGCCGTCGACCGCCTGCTCGGTGGTCCGGAACGCCAGCCCGTAGGAGCGCGAGGGCTTCGCGCGGGCGAAGAACGCGCCCCGGTCCAGGATCGGCATGTTCGTCGCCAGCACCACCGTGCCGGCGCCGACGCTGCCGACGTCGGTGACGACGTCGTACGGCGCCTGCCCGTGGCCCCCGTGGACCCGGTGCACCCGGGCGCCCGCCACGATCGTCGCCCCGTGGGCGCGGGCGTCCGCCGCGAGCGCATCCAGCAGGTCGAGCGGGTCCAGCTGGAGCTGGTCGGGCACCATCACGGCACCGCGGACGCGGAACGGCAGCGGCAGGTCGTCGACCCAGGTGGCCTTCTCGACGCCGGCCCGGTGCAGGGCCTCCAGCTCCGAGCGCACCGAGCGCACTCCCGACGTCGTGGTGGCGTAGGTGTAGGCCGACCGGTGCTGGACGGCCACGTCATGGTCGGCGCAGAACCGCTCCACCCACGCGAGCGCCTCGACGTTCGCGTCGGCGTACTTGCGCAGCACCGAGATGGGATGCCGCCGGGCGATCTTCGAGAACTGGGTGCCCTGCTGCACGCTGACCTTGGCGGTGCTGCCGCCGGTGGTGCCGGCGCCGACATGGCGGGCCTCGAGGACGAGCACCGATCGCCCGGCCCGGGCGAGCAGGGCAGCCGTCGTCAGGCCGGTGATGCCGGCGCCGACCACCACGACATCCCACTCGCCGGAGACGTCCGCCGGGGCCGGGGGTGGGACCGGGTGCCGGTCGCGCCAGACCGAGGTCAGGGCCATGTCAGTCCCTCCTGCGTCGGGCGTGGGTACGGCGGGCCCGCAGCCGGATCGCCCGGCCGCGACGCTCGTCGGCCTCGTCCTTGGCCCGGGCCTTGTCGATGTTGCGCGTGTCCCGGGGCGGCAGCTGGATGAAGCGCTCGGCCGGGATGCCGGACTGGAGCTCGCGGCCGCGCTCGAGCTCGGCATCCAGCTCGGCGCCGAAGAGCAGCGCCAGGTTGGTCAGCCACACCCACAGCAGGAAGGCGATCACGCCGCCCAGGGCGCCGTAGGTCTTGTCGTAGGAGGAGACGTTCGCGACGTAGTAGCCGAACGCCGCCGACACCAGGGCCCAGGTGAGGATCGCGAGCACCGCGCCGACGCTGACCCACCGGAACTTCGGCTGCCGCACGTTGGGCGTGGCGTAGTACAGCAGCGCGACCATCACGACGACGGCGACCGCGATCACCGGCCACTTCGCGATGTTCCAGACGAGGAGCAGCGTGCTGCCCACGCCGAGGGCGGAGCCCACGGAGTCGGCGACCGGGCCGGTCACGACCAGCGCGAGCAGCACGACGGCGGCGAGCACGACCAGCACCAGGGTGAGCAGGAGCATCAGCGGTCGCAGCTTCCACACCGGCCGTCCCTCGCGGATCTCGTAGATCCGGTTCATCGCCCGGCTGAACCCGCCGACGTACCCGCTCGCCGACCAGAGGGCACCAGCAAGACCGAGCACGAACGCCAGCCCGGCGGCCTGCGAGCGGCTGATCTCGATCAGCGGGTCCCGGATGCTGTTGACCATCGAGGCGCCGCCCAGGTCCTCGACGATGCCGAGCAGGGTCTCGACGCTGTTGGTGCCCTGGCCGACCAGGCCGAGCAGCGAGGTCAGCGCGATCGCGGCCGGGAAGACGGCGAGGACGGCGTAGTAGGTGAGCGCGGCGGCCAGGTCGGTGCACTGGTCGTCGGAGAACTCGCGGACCGTCTTGCGTGCGACGAAGAACCAGGAGCGCCGGGTCAGGTCGGTCGGGGACCCGATCTTCCCGCTGTCCGGGTCGCCCGCGTGGTCACTCGAGGAGCCGTCGGCGGAGTCGGGGGAGGTGTCGCCGGCGTCGTCGCGCCGCGCCTGCCTGGCGCGTGTGTCGCTGCTCATGCTCCCTGGGTGCCCCGAGGAGCGCGGCCTCATGCAAGAGGCGGCCGCCCGGGTCCGGCGGCGCGAAGCCGGACAGCAGGTACCAGGCCACCGCCCGGGCGCGCGACGACGCGCCGATCTTCGCGTCGGCCGAGCGGAGGTAGGTCTTGACCGAGCCGATCGGAGAGGTACAGGTGCTCGGTGATCTCCAGGTTGCTCATGCCCTGGGTGATCAGGGCGAGGACCTCGACCTCCCGGGCGGTGAGTGCGACGCTCCCGCCCGACGGGTCCCCGGATCCCGGCAGCTCCCGCCGGGCAGAGCGAAGGGGCCGCGGCTGGTGTCCAGCCGCGGCCCCTCGTCGGTACGCCATCAGGGACTCGAACCCCGAACCCGCTGATTAAGAGTCAGCTGCTCTGCCAATTGAGCTAATGGCGCTCGCTGTGAAGCGACGTCAACTCTACCAGCGGGTCCGGGCCGCGAGAAATCGGGCGCTCCTGCTCCAACCGTCCTCGGGACGTCAGACGGGGGGCTACCCGTGGCTCGGTCGGTATGACGTCCCCGCGACTCGCGGCCGGCGAGAAGTCGACCGGCGGTCAGCGCATCGCCAGCACGGCCTGGGCCGCGCTGTGCCCGCCGAGGCCGGAGACGGCGCCGCCACGACGCGACCCGGAGCCGCACATGAGCACGGACCCGACGTCGGTCTGCACTCCCCACTGCTGCGCGGGCGTCTCGAGGCGGGCCCGGTTCGGTGCCCACGGCCACTCGAGGTCGCCGTGGAAGATGTGCCCGCCGGGCATGGCGAGGTCCTGCTCGACGTCCTGCGGAGTCTTGGCCTCGATGCATGGGTTGCCGTCGGCGTCGACGGCCAGGCACGACTCGATCGGCTCGGCCAGGTGCTCGTTGAGGGCTGCGAGGGCCCGAGCCACCGCGACCTCCTTCGCGCCGGTGGGGTCGGCGTCGAACAGGGCGGCGGGCGTGTGCACTCCGAAGTAGGTGAGCGTGTGGGTGCCGGCCGGTGAGTCGCCCAGGATCGAGGCGTCGGTCAGGGAGTGGCAGTAGATCTCGCCCGGCAGCACCGACGGCACCCGGCCGGCGGCCGCGTCGGCGTACGCCGCCTCGAGCTGGTGGTAGCCCTCGGCCAGGTGCAGGGTGCCGGCGAACGCGACCTCGGGGTCCACCCCGGACCGCAGCCGGGGGAGCCGGTCGAGGAGCAGGTTGATCTTGAGCTGCGCCCCCTGCGGCTTGGCGTCCGGGTCCTCGCCCTCCCCGAGGAGGATCCGCAGCACCCAGGGCGCGACGTTCGACAGCACGTGGCGCGCGGCCACCGTGTGGGTGCCGATCCCGTCGTGCCAGCTCACCTCGGCGGCGTCCTCGCCGGCCCGGATGCCGCTCACCCCGGCCGAGGTGAGGATCTCGGCGCCGGCGGAGACGGCGGCGGCACCGAGCGCGTCGGTGACCGCGCCCATCCCGCCGACGGGCACCCGCCACTCGCCGGTGCCGTTGCCGAGGAGGTGGTAGAGGAAGCACCGGTTCTGGACCAGCGACCGGTCGTGCAACGAGGCGAAGGTGCCGATCAGCGCGTCCGTCGCGGCGACGCCGCGCACGGTGTCGTCGGTGAACCGGGCCTCGATCGTCTGCCCGATCGGGGTGGTCACGAAGTCGTGCCAGACCTGGTCCGGGACCCGGTCGCGGACGTCACGCTCGAGCGGCAGGGGCTGGAGCAGGGTGGGCGCGACGACCGCGGCGAGCTCGCCGATCTCGGCGTAGAACCGCCGCCAGGCGGCGTACTCCTCGTCGCCGCCGGTCAGTCGGCGGAAGGACTGCGCGGTCCCCGGACCGGCCGTCCGCTCGACGAGCAGCCCGTCGGCCTGGCCGTCGCGGATCGTCGGGGTGTACGACGCCACCGACCGCGACGCGAGCCGGAGGTCGAGACCGAGGTCGGCGACCAGCTGCTCGGGCATCAGCGAGACGAGGTAGGAGTAGCGGGAGAGCCGGGCCGGCCGACCGGGGAACGGCTGGGCCGAGACCGCGGCCCCTCCGGTGTGGGCCAGCCGCTCGAGCACGAGCACGGAGAGTCCGGCGCGGGCGAGATAGGCGGCGGCGACCAGGCCGTTGTGCCCGCCTCCGACGACCACCACGTCATAGCTGCTCTTCGACGAAGTCATCGGACCAACGTAGTGCTCGTCGCTCGCTCGAGCTGACCGCGGCGCTGCCGGACGGGCCGGTCCCGTTCCTCGGCGACCGCGGCATGCTCGAGCGGGTGGTGATCAGCCTGGCCGGCAACGCGGCGAGGTGCACCCGCGAGGGCGGTCGGATCGCGGTCCGGCTGCTGGCGGGTCCGAAGGACACGGTGATCGAGGTGAGCGACACCGGCATCGCGGAGCCCGACGCCCCGCGTCGGAATATCCAACTTTCAACCACCGTTGGGTCTGGTACCCCGACACCGACAGCAGGAGGTGGGCCGCATGCCCGCTGTGACCGTGGCCGACCTGACGGTCCTCCCTCGACTCCGCGAGCCCGGGCTGGGCGACCAGCCCCGCCCCGTGTGGCAGGTCAGCACCGCGCCGCAGGGCTACGAGGGCGAGGGGTTCCCGGTGCGCCGCGCCTTCGCGGGCATCGACCTCCAGCACCTCGACCCGTTCGTCATGATGGACCAGATGGGCGAGGTGGAGTACGCGCCGGGCGAGCCCAAGGGCACCCCCTGGCACCCGCACCGCGGCTTCGAGACCGTCACCTACATCATCGACGGCGTCTTCGACCACCAGGACAGCCACGGCGGGGGCGGCACCATCACCAACGGCGACACCCAGTGGATGACCGCCGGCTCCGGCCTCCTGCACATCGAGTCCCCGCCGGAGTGGCTGGTCCAGCAGGGCGGCCTGTTCCACGGCATCCAGCTCTGGGTGAACCTCCCGCGTGACGCCAAGATGAACGACCCGCGCTACCAGGACATCCGGTCCGGCTCGGTCCAGCTGCTCACCAGCAGCGATGCCGGTGCGCTCGTCCGGGTCATCGCGGGCACCGTCGACGGACACGCCGGCCCGGGCTCGACGTACACGCCGATGTCGCTGGTGCACGCGACGGTGGAGCCCGGTGCTCGCCTCGACCTGCCCTGGAACGTCGACTTCAACGCCCTCGTCTACGTCCTCAACGGGGCCGGGACCGTCGGCACCGACGCCCGTCCGATCCACACCGGCCAGGCCGCCGTGCTCGGGGCCGGGGACTACCTGACCGTGGCCGCGGGCCCGCGCCAGGAGAGCCGCTCGCCGAAGCTCGACGTCATCGTGGTCGGCGGCCGACCGATCCGCGAGCCGCTCGCCTGGGCCGGGCCGTTCGTGATGAACACCAAGTCCGAGGTGATGCAGGCCTACGAGGACTTCCAGCACGGCCGCTTCGGCCACATCCCCGGCTGACGGGCTCTCCCGCGGCGGCCGCGGGTCCGCACCGCCGGCGGCGTTCCCGGGACCTCGTACGGGCGGTGCCGCTGTCGCCACCGTCCGTATGACATCCCGCCACCCGCAGGCGTTCCGAGGCCCCGCTGGGTCGACCTCGCGGCGCAAACGCGAGACAGTGAGGTCATGCGCCGACCTCTCGCCGCCCTTGCCGGAGCAGTCCTGGTCGCGAGCGTCCTGGCCGGGTGCGGGGACGACGGCGGCACGACCGCGACCGACCCCGGTCCCACGAGTACGACGTCGGCATCGAGCCAGCCCGCGGACCCACCGTCCGAGGAGCCCGTGAGCGCGCGCAAGACCTGCGCCGAGCTCTACCACCCGCCGGCCCAGCTGATGCCCCGCGCCATCGAGTTCGTGCACGGCTCCCCGTCGGCGGAGGACTCGTCGGAGGCGGAGGAGCTGGTGACCGCGCTCGCCGACGCCCAGGGCCACGCGCTCGGCCCGCTCGCCGAGGACATCGCGGTGGTCCGCGAGGCGGTCGACGCACAGCGGGTGGCGGGTGAGTCCGGCTCCGACGGGCCGGCGGTCGCGCCGTTCGACACGGCCGCCAACCGCCTCGCTCGCAACTGCGAGATCTACAACGACTGACCCGGCCGGTCGCCCCGCAGCCGGACGCCGCTGCATCACGATCCGGCCACGGGACGGGCTCGCGCGCGTGGCCTCTTGACGCGGAGGGTGTTTGGCCGTTGGGTGATCGCGGGTGCAGTCCTGTCGGTGAACGTGGGAGACCACCGGAGCTCTGCACCTCCATTCGGCAGCAGTCCGTCTCGGCGGACACTCGGTAGGGGAGACCTAAGTGTCAGTTCACTTCTCCAGGTCGGGCGCGCTGCGGCGCGGTGCCGGCCTTCTCTCGGTGGGGGCGGTCGTGGCCGGCCTCCTGGTCGGAACACCGGCCTCGGTCGGAGCCGCGGAGGCCAAGCCCGCGGCCACCGGCTCGACCAGCATCGCCGCAGGACGCTACGTCGTCCTCCTGCGTGAGCCCAGCGCCACCCGGTACGACGGGAGCAACCCGCGGTTCGCAGCCACCCGCGCCGCGGGCGGCCGCCAGTTCGACGCGCGCTCGCAGCGGGTCCGCACCTACACCGCCCACCTGCGCTCGGCGCAGCGCTCGATCGCCGGCTCCGTCGGCGCCGACGTCGACCAGAGCTACACGATCGCTGCCAACGGCTTCTCGGCCGAGCTCACCCAGCAGCAGGCCTTCGAGCTCTCGTCGGACCGGCGTGTGCTGATCATGCAGAAGGACCAGTTGGTCCACGCCGACACCTGGAACACGCCGAGCTTCCTCGGCCTCACCGGCAAGAGGGGTTCGTGGGCCACGCACGGCGGCCAGAAGAAGGCCGGCGCCGGTATCGTGGTCGCCGACCTCGACTCCGGCATCTGGCCGGAGGCGCGGTCCTTCGCCGGCTCGCCGCTGACCGAGACGCCCCAGACCAAGTGGGACATCTCGCGCACCGGGACCGCGACCCGGATGGAGAAGGCGGACGGCGGTGTGTTCACAGGCGAGTGCCAGCTCGGCGAGGACTGGACCGCCGACGACTGCAACACCAAGCTGATCGGGGCCCGCTCCTACAGCGACGGCTACCTCGCCGGCGGCAACACGATCCTCGACGAGGACTACGCCTCCACGCGTGACGGCAACGGGCACGGCACCCACACCGCCAGCACCGCCGCGGGCAACATCGTCGACGGGGTCAGGACCGAGGGGGTCCGGTTCGGGACCATCTCCGGCATGGCGCCCGCCGCCAGGATCGCGACGTACAAGGTGCTCTGGGCCCAGGACGACGGCGGCGCGTCCGGCGTCACCAGCGACATCGTCGCCGCGATCGACGACGCCGTCGCCGACGGCGCCGACGTCCTCAACTTCTCGATCTCGGGCGAGACCGACACCGTCATCGAGCTGACCGAGTTCGCCTTCGAGGGTGCGGCCGAGGCCGGCGTCTTCGTGGCCGCCTCGGCCGGCAACTCCGGCCCGGACGCCTCCACCGTGGCGCACAACAGCCCCTGGCTGACCACGGTGGCGGCCTCGACCCACCACAACTTCGAGAACACCCTGGTGCTCGGCAACGGCGCCAAGATCGTGGGTGCCTCGATCAACGACAAGGCCGTCTCGTCGAAGAAGCTCGTCGACTCCGAGGCCTCGGTCGTCGCCGGTGGCGACGCCGCCGACGCCCGGCTCTGCGGCCCCGACACGCTCGACCCCGCCAAGGTCACCGGCAAGATCGTGGTCTGCACCCGAGGCGTCTACGACCGGGTGGCCAAGAGTGCCGAGGTCGCGCGCGCCGGCGGGGTCGGGATGGTGCTCGCCAACCCGTCGGAGAACAGCCTGGACGCCGACTTCCACTCGGTGCCGACGGTGCACATCACCAACACCGACGCGGCCAGGGTCTTCGCCTACCTGGACGCGAAGGGCAGCGCCGCCACCGCCCGGATCGAGCCCGGCAACCTCACGAACAAGACGACGCCGCTCCCGCAGATCGCCGGCTTCTCCTCGCGCGGCCCGGCGATCGCGAACGACGCCGACCTGCTCAAGCCGGACATCGCCGCTCCGGGCGTGAGCGTGCTCGCGGCCGTGGCGCCGCCGTCGAACTCGGGACGCCACTACGACCTCTACTCGGGCACGTCGATGGCCGCGCCGCACATCACCGGCCTGGCGGCGTTCATGCTGAGCGTCCACCCGACGTGGCAGCCGATGAAGATCAAGTCCGCGATGATGACCACCGCCGGCCGGGTCAAGGACGCAGACGGCAAGACGTCCAACGACCTGTTCGCCCAAGGCGCCGGCCAGGTCAAGCCCCGGCGGTTCTTCAGCCCCGGCCTGTTCGTCACGTCCACCCCGCGCGAGTGGCTCGGCTTCATCACCGGCCAGGGCTTCGACACGGGGGTCCCGGCGCTCGCCGCCAAGGACCTCAACGGCCCCTCGCTCGCCCAGGGCCAGGTGACGTCCTCGACGTCGTTCGACCGCACCTTCACCTCCGACCGGGTCGGCACCTGGACGGTCTCGGTGTCGGTCCCCGGCTTCGCGGCGACTCCGAGCGCCACCAAGCTGGTCGCGAAGCGCCCCGGTGACATCGAGACGCTGACGTTCGACTTCACGCGGACGACCGCACCGCTCGGCGAGTTCTCGATGGGGTGGGTGACCCTCACCGGTCCGACGACGGTCCGGCTCCCGGTCGCCCTCCGCCCGGTGTCGGTCAAGGCACCGGCCTCGATCCAGGGCACCGGCACCGAGGGCTCGGTGACCGTGCCGGTGACGGCCGGCTATACCGGTGACCTGGTCGTGAACCCGAGCGGACTCGCCAAGGCGCAGACCGTGGACAACTCGGTCGCGGTCGACGACTTCAACCTCGAGTGCGTGGAGATCGGGGCGGACAGCCGGCTCGCCCGCTTCGACCTCGACGCGGCCGACGACGCCGCCGACCTCGACATGTTCGTCTACTACTCGCCGACCTCCTGTGACCCCGACACCCTGGTGGCACAGGTCGGGCAGTCGGCGACGGGCTCGGCGGACGAGTCGGTGACGATCACCGCACCGGACGAGGGCTTCTACGTGATCGAGGTCGACGGCTTCGCAGCCGGCGGCACGGGCTCGCCGATGGACTACCAGCTCCGGTCCTACGACCTGGGCCCGGCGGCGACCCTGGGCAACCTCACGGTGACGCCCAACCCGGTCCCGGTCGTGGATCAGCAGGAGACGTCGTTCGACGTCAGCTGGTCGGGACTGGACCCGGACTCGTCGTACCTCGGCATGCTCGAGTACGACGGCGCCCTGGCTCCGACGATGGTGGAGATCACCAGCTGAGGTAGCCGGCCGGGCGTCCGCCCGCTCCACACACTGCGCCCGGGACCACACGGTCCCGGGCGCAGTGCGTCGGGTGCCGAGGCGGAATGCTGGAGGGGCGCCCCGCGATCAGACCGGCGGCACCACGAGCCGGCAGTAGCCGGGTGCGGCGAACGGCTCCAGCTCGCTGCCGGCCGGGTCCCCGCCGAGCTCGTCGAGCATGCCGCGGATGATGCCGAGATGGATGCCGCACACCACCCCGGGGGCGCGGTGGGCGGCCTCGAGCAGCGGGCAGCGGGTGAGCAGGACCTCGCTGTCGTCCGCTCCCTGGCGCGGCGCGAAGCCCAGGTCGTCGAGCTCCCCGACGACCTCGACCCGGGCGCCCCCGGCGGCCCCGGTCCGGGCGCGGCGCTTGCGCGCGAGCTCGCGCCCCCACTCCTCCCCGACGGCGGCCGCGTGTCCCGTCGGGTCGCTGCTGCTCAGGGCCAGGGCGTCGGCGAGCGCGACGGCCAGCCGGGCGTACTCGCCGTGCCCGTGGTCGACGTGCTCGAACAGGTGGGCCGGCCGGCCGCGACCCTGGGGCCGGCCGTCGATCCGGCGCACCAGGCCGCGGCGCACCAGCGCGTCCAGGTGCTCGCGCACGGTGTTGGGGTGCAGCCCGGTGATCCGCACCAGGGCAGCCAGGGTGAGCGGCTGCGGCTGGTCGCGCAGGTGCTCGAGGATCGCCCGACGGGACGGGGAGAGCGGGTCCCGGCCGCCGCGGAGCCGGGCGCCGGCTCGGGGACCGTCAGGTGAGGACCAACTGCCCCTGTTTTCCACGGAGTCCAGTGTAGTAAAACCCTCGGGAGGGCCGCCGAGGGTGGTCGACTAGTTGGGGGTGTCCCGGTTGGCAACGTCAGGTATTTCGGACAAGGTGGTCGTGGACGCGATCTCGAGGGGTGGGGCATGACCGTGACGGAGAAGGGCATCGTGGGCAGCCAGCGCCGCCTGAGTGGGCCGTGGACGATGCTGGTGATGGCGACCATCGGCTTCGCCGTGAACTTCTGGGCGTGGGCGCTGATCAGCCCGCTCGGCCCGCTGTTCCGGGACAACGGCCGGGTGGGCACGCTGAGCGAGTCCGACGTCGCGCTGATGGTCGCGGTCCCGGTCGTGGTCGGCTCACTCGGCCGGATCCTGGTCGGTGCCCTGACCGACAAGTACGGCGGCCGGGTGATGTTCCCGGTGATCTCGGCGATCACCATCGTCCCGATCCTGTTCCTGGCGTTCGTCGCCCTCGACTCCTACACCCTGATGCTGGTCGGCGGCTTCTTCCTCGGCGTCGCCGGCACCGCCTTCGCGGTCGGCGTGCCGTTCGTCAACGCATGGTTCCCGCCGGCCAAGCGCGGGCTCGCGGTCGGCGTCTTCGGTGCCGGCATGGGCGGCACGGCGATCAGCGCGCTGACCACGGTCAAGCTGTACAAGAACATCGACGACCAGGCGCCGTTCCTGATCACGGCCGCCGTGCTCGCGGTCTACGCCGCCGCGGCCTGGCTGATCCTGCGCGACGCCCCGGGCCGCACCGCCCCGACCACGTCGCTGGCCTCGCGCCTGGCCGCCAACTCCAGGCTGTCGATCACCTGGCAGGCCTGCATCCTCTATGCCGTCGCCTTCGGCGGGTACGTCGCGTTCTCGGTCTACCTGCCGGCGTACCTCAAGACCGCCCACGGCCTGACCCCCGCGGACGCCTCCAACCGGATGGCGGGCTTCGTCGTCGTCGCCGTGATCATGCGCCCGGTGGGCGGCTGGCTCTCCGATCGGTTCGGCGCGGTCCCCGTGCTCGCCGGCGGGTACGCCGTCGTCGCCGTCTGTGCCGGCATCTCCGCGGGCGACCCGCCGCTCGACGGCGTCGGCACCGTCGTGTTCCTCGCGATGGCGGCGGCGCTCGGCTCCGGCAGCGGCGCGACCTTCGCCCTGATCGCGAAGGTCACCGAGCCCTCGCGAGTCGGTGGCGTCACCGGCCTGGTCGGCGCGGCCGGCGGTCTCGGCGGCTTCGTGCCCCCGCTCGTGATGGGCTACGTCTACGGACGCACCGACTCCTACGGCATCGGGCTGTGGATGCTGTCGGTGACTGCCGCCCTGACCCTCCTGCTCACCCTGACCGTGGTACGACGGACTGCAGCCGACCACCGAACCGAGAGGATTCCTGCGTGACGATCGAGGGCACCTCCAAGCCTGGGCTCGACGGACCACTCAGCGATGCACTGGTGCGAAGTCGGCGTTACTTCACCCGGGGGACCGTCTCGGACGATCTGCGCACCCTGACGAGGACGGGCGGCCGAGAGGCCGACGACTTCTACCGGGATCGGTGGAGCCACGACAAGGTCGTGCGCTCCACGCACGGTGTCAACTGCACCGGATCCTGCTCGTGGAAGGTCTACGTCAAGGACGGGATCATCACCTGGGAGACCCAGCAGACCGACTACCCGTCGACCGGCCCGGACAAGCCGGAGTACGAGCCCCGCGGCTGCCCGCGCGGCGCCGCCTTCTCCTGGTACACCTACTCGCCGACCCGGGTGCGCTACCCGTACGTGCGCGGTGTCCTCCTCCAGATGTACCGCGAGGCCAAGCAGCAGCACGGCGGCGATCCGGTCAAGGCCTGGGCCCACGTCGTCGACAACCCGCAACGCGCCCGCGCCTACAAGGCCGCACGCGGCAAGGGCGGCCTGGTGCGTGCGACCTGGGACGAGGCGGTCGAGATGGTCGCCGCCGCCCACGTGCACACGATCGCCAAGTGGGGCCCGGACCGGGTCGCCGGGTTCTCCCCGATCCCGGCGATGTCGATGGTGTCGCACGCCTCCGGCGCGCGGTTCATGCACCTGATCGGCGGCTCGATGCTGAGCTTCTACGACTGGTACGCCGACCTGCCGGTCGCCTCGCCGCAGGTGTTCGGCGACCAGACCGACGTCCCCGAGTCCGGGGACTGGTGGGACGCCGGCTACCTGGTCATGTGGGGCTCCAACGTGCCGGTCACCCGGACCCCTGACGCGCACTGGATGACCGAGGCGCGCTACCGCGGTCAGAAGGTCGTGGTGGTCGCCCCGGACTACGCCGACAACGTGAAGTTCGCCGACGAGTGGCTGCCGGCCAACCCGGGGACCGACGGGGCGCTGGCCATGTCGATGGGCCACGTCATCCTCAAGGAGTTCTACGTCGACCGGGAGACGCCGTACTTCCGTGACTACGTCAAGCGCTACACCGACCTGCCGTTCCTGGTGAAGGTCGAGGTGGGCGCGGACGGTGTGCACCGGCCCGGCAAGTTCCTCACCGCCGAGGACCTCGCCGGCCACCGCGACGAGGAGAACGCCGCCTTCAAGACGGTGCTCATCGATGCCGCGACCGACGCTCCCGTCGTGCCCAACGGCGCCCTGGGGCACCGGTTCGGCGCGAGCGGCGAGGGCAAGTGGAACCTCGATCTCGGCGACGTCGACCCCCGACTGAGCCTGGCCGGCCCCGGCGCGGAGTCCGTCGAGCTCGAGGTGCCCCGCTTCGACAACCTCGACGGTGCCGCCGGGAACCTGCGCCGCGGCGTGCCGGTGCGCACGGTGGAGGGCCACCTGGTCACGACCGTGCTGGACCTGATGCTCGCGCAGTACGGCGTGGGCCGCCCCGGACTGCCGGGCGAGTGGCCGACCGGGTACGACGACGCGGAGGCCCCCGGCACTCCCGCCTGGCAGGAGCGCTTCACCGGCGTGCCCGCCTCGGCGGCTGCGCGGATCGGCCGCGAGTTCGCCCAGAACGCGGAGGAGTCCAAGGGCCGGTCGATGATCCTGATGGGGGCCGGCACCAACCACTGGTTCCACTCCGACACGATCTACCGGACGTTCCTGGCGCTCACCACGTTGACCGGCTGCCAGGGCGTCAACGGCGGTGGCTGGGCGCACTACGTGGGACAGGAGAAGGTCCGCCCGATCACGGGCTACAACCAGGTCGCGAACGCCCTGGACTGGAACCGGCCGCCGCGGAACATGATCCAGACGGCGTACTGGTACCTCCACACCGACCAGTTCCGCTACGACCAGTTCGGGGCCGACACCCTCTCGGCGCGGACCGGAGAGGGCCAGCTCGCCGGCCTGAGCACCGCCGACGTGATCGCCAAGAGCGCCCGGCTGGGCTGGTCGCCGTCGTACCCGACGTTCGACAAGAACCCGCTCGCGATCACCGAGGAGGCGGCCGCGGCCGGCCGCAGCGTCGCCGACCACGTCGTCGAGGGGCTCAAGGACGGGTCGCTGAACTTCGCGTGCGAGGACCCGGACGCTCCGGAGAACTTCCCGCGGATCCTCTCGATCTGGCGCGCCAACCTGCTCGGCTCGTCGTCGAAGGGCAACGAGTACTTCCTCAAGCACCTGCTGGGCACGGACAGCTCGGTGCGCGCCACCGAGACCCCGGAGCCACTGCGGCCCCGGGACCTCACCTGGCACGACGAGGCGCCGGAGGGCAAGCTCGACCTGCTGATGACCCTGGACTTCCGGCAGACGTCGACGACGATCTTCTCCGACGTCGTCTTCCCCGCCGCCACGTGGTACGAGAAGCACGACCTGAACACCACCGACATGCACCCGTTCGTGCACTCGTTCAACCCCGCGATCGCGCCGCCCTGGCAGACCCGGACCGACTGGGACACCTGGCGGGCGATCGCCGCCAAGTTCAGCGAGCTCGCGGGCCCGCGGCTGGGCACTCGGCGCGACGTGGTGGCCGTGCCGCTCATGCACGACACCCCGGATGCGATGGCCAACCCGCACGGCGTGGTCCGCGACTGGAAGCTCGGGGAGTGCGAACCGGTCCCGGGCGTCACGATGCCGAAGCTGGTCGAGGTCGAGCGTGACTACGGCGCCGTGAGCGCGAAGATGAACGCGCTGGGCCCGCTGCTCGACACGCTCGGTGCGACGACGAAGGGCGTGACCTTCGAGCTCGGCAAGCAGATCGACTACCTGCGGGCCAAGAACGGCGCCGTCCGCGGCGGCGTCGCGGACGGCCGCCCGTCGCTGCAACGCGACGTGCACGTCTGCGAGGCGATCCTCGCGCTGTCCGGCACCACCAACGGCCACCTGGCCGTGCAGGGCTTCAAGCAGCTCGAGAAGCGCACCGGTCGCGAGCTCCACGACCTCGCGGCCGAGCACGAGGGCAAGCAGGTGACCTTCGCCGACACCCAGTCCGCGCCGGTCCCGGTGATCACCTCCCCGGAATGGTCCGGCTCCGAGTCGGGCGGCCGGCGGTACTCGCCGTTCACGATCAACGTCGAGCGGCTCAAGCCGTGGCACACGTTGACCGGACGCCAGCACTTCTACCTCGACCACGACTGGATGCTCGAGCTCGGCGAGGGCCTCCCGGTCTTCCGGCCGCCGCTCAACATGGGGGCGCTGTTCGCGGAGCCCCCGATCGGCGACGTCGCCGGACCCGGCACCGGGGCGGTCGAGGGGGTGACGGTCCGCTACCTGACGCCGCACAACAAGTGGTCGATCCACTCGGAGTACCAGGACAACCTGTTCATGTTGTCGCTCTCGCGCGGTGGGCAGACGATCTGGATGTCCGACAAGGACGCCGCCAAGGTCGGCGTGGAGGACAACGACTGGATCGAGGCGGTCAACCGCAACGGTGTGGTCGTCGCCCGGGCGATCGTCTCGCACCGGATGCCCGAGGGCACCGTCTACATGCACCACGCCCAGGACCGGTTGATCGACGTCCCCCTCGCGGAGACGTCGGGGAAGCGCGGCGGGATCCACAACTCGCTGACCCGCCTGCTCGTCAAGCCCTCGCACCTGATCGGCGGCTACGCCCAGCTGTCGTGGGCGTTCAACTACATCGGCCCGACCGGCAATCAGCGCGACGAGGTGACGGTCATCCGTCGCCGGTCGCAGGACGTGGAGTACTGAATGGCACCCCAGGAAGTGCTCCGCTCGTTCCTCGCTCCGAAACTCCGCGGGGGCCTCGACGCCTCGGAAGGTTGTGACCGATGAAGGTGATGGCCCAGATGGCCATGGTGATGAACCTCGACAAGTGCATCGGGTGCCACACCTGCTCCGTGACCTGCAAGCAGGCGTGGACCAACCGGACCGGGACCGAGTACGTCTGGTTCAACAACGTCGAGACGCGGCCCGGGCAGGGCTACCCCCGGACGTACGAGGACCAGGAGGAGTGGAAGGGGGGATGGGAGCTCAACAGCCGCGGCCGGCTCAAGCTCAAGGCCGGCGGCCGGCTGAAGAAGCTCGCGACGATCTTCTCCAACCCGAAGCTGCCCTCGATCCAGGACTACTACGAGCCGTGGACCTACGACTACGCCACGCTCACCGACGCACCCGCCCAGGAGCACACGCCGGTCGCGCGGCCGAAGTCCCTGCTCACCGGCAAGAACATGAAGATCAAGTGGTCGTCGAACTGGGACGACGACCTCGGCGGCTCCGCGGCCACCGCGAAGTACGACCCGATGCTCAAGAAGATCGCCGACAAGGTGAAGTTCGAGTTCGAGCAGACGTTCATGTTCTACCTGCCGCGGATCTGTGAGCACTGCCTCAACCCGTCGTGCGCGGCGTCCTGCCCCAGCGGCGCGATCTACAAGCGCGCCGAGGACGGCATCGTGCTGGTCGACCAGGACCGCTGCCGCGGCTGGCGGATGTGCGTCTCGGGCTGCCCGTACAAGAAGGTCTACTTCAACCACCGCACCGGCAAGGCGGAGAAGTGCACGTTCTGCTTCCCGCGCATCGAGGTCGGTCTGCCGACGGTCTGCGCGGAGACCTGCGTCGGCCGGCTGCGCTACATCGGCCTGGTGCTCTACGACGCCGACCGGGTGCTGGAGGCCGCCTCGGTGCCCGACGAGCACGACCTCTACGAGGCCCAGCGCTCGATCCTGCTCGACCCCGACGACCCCGAGGTGGTCCGGGCCGCCGAGGCCGCCGGCATCCCGGCGGACTGGATCGACGCCGCGCAGCGCTCGCCGATCCACGCCCTGATCAACAAGTTCAAGGTCGCGCTGCCGCTGCACCCGGAGTACCGCACCATGCCGATGGTCTGGTACATCCCGCCGCTCTCACCGGTCATCGACGTGGTCCGTGACACCGGCGAGGACGCCGAGGACACCGGCAACCTGTTCGCGGCGATCGACGCGCTGCGGATCCCCATCGAGTACCTCGCCGAGCTCTTCACGGCCGGCGACGTCGCCCCGGTGGACCGGGTCCTCAAGCAGCTGGCCGCGATGCGCTCCTACATGCGCGACATCAACATGGGCCGTGAGCCGAACCCGGCGATCCCTGCGGCGGTCGGCATGACCGAGGAGGAGATGTACGACATGTACCGGCTCCTCGCGATCGCCAAGTACGACGAGCGCTACGTGATCCCGGCGGCCCACTCCGAGCAGGCGCACTCCCTCGAGGAGCTGGGGACCGAGTGCGCGGTCTCGGAGTACGGCGGCGGTCAGCAGGACCTGTTCGGCGAGGGCTCCGGCGTGCCGACGCCGATCGCGGTCGAGAACTTCCAGATGCTGCAGAACCGGCAGACCGCGGATACCCTCGCCAGCCCCGACGACAAGGGCTCGCGGGTGAACCTGCTCAACTGGGACGGCCGGGGCAAGCCCAGCGGCCTGTTCCCGCCGCGCCCCGACGGCCCCGGTGAGGTGGCCGAGGGGAGCACGCCGGACACGAGCCATGACGGGGAGACCGGTCCGGGCGGCACGGGTGGGCTGACCGGAGGGGCGGACTTCCGATGAGTCGCCGCTCCACCAGGACCGCCCTGTCACCCGAGCAGCTCACGATCGCCTGGCAGTCGGCGTCGCTGTTGCTCGGCTACCCCGACCAGGACCTGCTCGACCGGCTCGAGCTGGTCCGACGGGCCTCGCACGAGCTGCCCGGGACGGTGGGGGAGCCGTTGCGCGAGACCGTCGCCCGGCTCGACGGCACCCCGCTGACCGACCTGGAGGAGGAGTACGTCGACACCTTCGACAGCCGGCGCCGGCACAACCTCTTCCTCACCTACTTCGCCCACGGGGACACCCGGAAGCGTGGCGTGGCGCTGCTGCGGTTCAAGCAGACCTACCTCGCCTCGGGCGTGGAGCTCTCCGACGAGGAGCTGCCGGACCACCTGTGCGTCGCGCTCGAGTTCGCCGCGACGGTGGACCAGGAGTCCGGGCGGCAGCTGATCCTCGACCACCGCGCCGGGCTCGAGCTGCTCCGGCTGTCCCTGGTCGACGCCGGCTCTCGGTGGGCGGGGGCCGTGGAGGCGGTCACCGCCACGCTGCCACCGCTGCAGGGTGACGAGATCGAGGCGGTCCGGCGGTTGGCAGCCGAGGGTCCCCCGGAGGAGGAGGTCGGGCTCACGCCGTATGCCACGCCCGGCTTCGACCCCGGCCCCGCCCAGCCCGCCCAGCCCGACCAGCCCGTCGCGCTGCCGATGCCGTCGTTCCCCGGAGGACGCTGACCATGGACACCTTCCTGTGGGTGATCGTGCCCTACCTGTGCCTCACGACGTTCGTGGTCGGGCACTTCTGGCGCTACCGCTACGACAAGTTCGGCTGGACCACCCGGTCCTCCCAGCTCTACGAGGACCGGCTGCTGCGGCTCGGGTCGCCGCTGTTCCACTTCGGCATGCTCGGCGTGGTCGGCGGACACATCATCGGGCTGCTCCTCCCGCAGTCGTGGACGGACGCGGTCGGCATCAGCCACGAGGCGTACCACGTCGTCGCGGTGACCGGTGGCCTGATCGCGGGCGTGATGACCGTGGTCGGCATGGTGATCCTGATCTACCGGCGCCGCACCGTCGGACCCGTGTTCTCGGCCACGACCGTCATGGACAAGGTGATGTACGCGTTCCTGGCCGCGGCGATCGTGCTCGGGATGTGGAACACCGTGGCAGGGTCGGTCATGACGGTCGGCGGCGAGTACAACTATCGGGAGGGCGTCTCGATCTGGTACCGCTCGTTCCTCGCCTTCCAGCCCGACGCATCGTTGATGGGCGACGCGCCGATCGGCTTCCAGCTGCACGCCCTGGTGGCGTTCGGGCTGTTCGCGTTGTGGCCGTTCACGCGCTTGGTGCACGTGTTCAGTGCTCCGGTCGGCTACCTGACCCGGCCCTACATCGTCTACCGGGGACGTGACGAGCTGCTCGGCAGCCACCGCCCGCGGCGCGGGTGGGACGACTCGCGTGTGTGAGCATTGCGGCTGCCGTGGCGTCGAGCCGATCGCCCAGCTCATGGACGAGCACCTCGCGCTGCTCGACGTCGGCGGGGAGATCCGCCGTCATCTCGACACCGGTGACCGTCGCGGCGCCTGGCAGCTGCTCGCCCGGCTCGCGCACGACCTGGGACACCACGTGGACCGGGAGGAGCGCGGCCTGTTCCGGGCGCTGAAGGACCAGGGCGACTTCGGCGACGCCGTCGCCGAGCTGGAGGGGGAGCATGCCGACTTCGACGAGGCGCTCTCCGACCTCGGCCTGGAGGACGGCGACCTCGAGGCGCGCGTCGAGGAGCTGCTGGACCACCTCTCGGTGCACATCGACAAGGAGAACCTCGGGATCTTCCCGGTCGCGGTCGTCACGCTCGGAGCGACCGGCTGGGACAGGATCGCGGCCGTGCACTCCGAGGTGGTCGGCAGCGCCTGATCGAGCCGTCCGCGGACGAGGACGTTCGTCCCGGCGGCCGGTGACGTGGGCCCCTGCCCGGGCGCCCGGGCCACCCGCATGGTGGGGGCACGCGCAGTCGTGGACCGCCGACCGGTCGCCCACATCCGCTCCAGGGCCGGTGCCGGGTGTCCTGCGCGTGCCACTGTCTTCGCCGGGCGCCGTCCTTGGAGGACCCGAGCGCTCTGACCGAGCGCCCATCAGGCGACCGACGCTGCCCGCGGCACCGACCCCCGGGCCGGTCGCGAAGGAGGCATCCTCATGAACACCCTGCACGTCGACTCCGAGGTGGGTCGTCTGCGACAGGCGATCCTGCACCGGCCCGACCTGGAGATGAGACGGCTGACCCCGACGAACAAGGACGAGTTCCTGTTCGACGACGTCTTGTGGGTCGACCAGGCTCAGCGCGAGCACGACGCGTTCGCCCGGACGCTGCGCGATCTCGGCGTCCGCGTCCACCTGCTCGACGAGCTGCTCAGCGAGACCCTTGCGATCCCGGAGGCCCGCAAGCACATCCTCACCGAGTCCCTCGACGAGCGGGTCTACGGCCCGATGGCGCTGGACGCCCTCTACCAGCTCTTCACCGACATGGAGGACCGGGAGCTGACCCGGCTCCTGATCGGGGGGATCACCAAGCGCGAGCTGCTCGAGCGCATCCCCGAGCCGCCGTCGTTGGTCGTGCAGGCGCTCGGCCTGGACGACCTGCTACTCCCGCCGCTGCCGAACCACCTGTTCACCCGCGACACGTCCGCGTGGATCTACGACGGTGTGTCGGTGAACTCGATGCGCAAGCGGGCGCGGATGCGCGAGACCGTCCACTACGAGGCGATCTACCGCTGGCACCCGTTCTTCGCCGGCACCGGGTTCAACGTCTGGGGCGATGGATCGACGAACGGCCAGGCCACCACCGAGGGCGGAGACATCCTGGTTCTGGGCCGCGGCGCGGTCCTGGTCGGGATGAGCGAGCGCACCACCCCCGCGGGCGTCGAGCGGTTGGCCCGTCGACTGTTCGCGTCCGGCCGGGCCCGCAGGATCGTTGCCGTCTCGATGCCGCACAAGAGGGCGTTCATGCACCTGGACACCGTGATGACCATGGTCAACGAGGACACCTTCACCAAGTACGCCGGCCTCGGGATGCTGCCGTCGTACACCGTCGAGCCAGGCGCCAGCGAGTTCGAGCTCGCGGTCACCGCCCACGCCCCGGACCAGATGCACGACGCCATCGCCGCCGCACTCGGCATCGACCACGTCAACGTGCTCACCCCGACCCAGGACGTGCACGCCGCCGAGCGGGAGCAGTGGGACGACGGCAACAACGTGCTCGCCGTTCGGCCCGGGGTCGTCGTCGCCTACGAGCGCAACCTCACCTCGAACACGTTCCTGCGCCGCAACGGGATCGAGGTCGTGACCATCCAGGGCAACGAGCTCGGCAGGGGCCGGGGCGGCCCGCGCTGCATGAGCTGCCCGATCGAGCGCGACGGGATCTGAGGAGGCTCCGGACGCCAGTCCGGACGCACGGTCGGGCCCTCCGCCCGCGTGCCGGGGTCGTTCGTCCCTGGGCGGAGGTGCCTGGCCCTGACACCGTCGAGGCATGACAGCCATCGCGGCGAACCCTGTCAGGTTGGACAAGGCTCTCGCGCGCTCCGGTGCGGGCTCGCGTCGCGTCTGCGACCAGCTGATCATCGCGGGGCGGGTGAGCGTCGACGGAGTCGTCGTCACCAACCCCCTGACCAAGGTGGATCCGGCGGTCACCCCGATCACCGTCGACGGCAGCCCGGTCGACACCGCCCGTGACCTGCAGTACGTCGTCGTGAACAAGCCGCCGGGCGTGGTCGCCACCATGCACGACCCGCTGGGGCGGGCCTGCCTCGGCGACCTCGTCGGTCCCGCGAACCGAGGGCTCTTCCATGTCGGACGGCTGGACGCCGAGACGGCTGGGCTGCAGATCCTGATGAACGACGGCGCTCTGGCCGGCCGGTTGACCGCTCGCGCGCTGACCCGCACCTACCTCGCGCAGCTGCCGGGGCCGGTCCCGCCCGGGCTCGAGGCCCAGCTGCGTGCGGGAGTCGTCGTGGACGGCGCCCGACTCGGCGTGGACGACTTCCGGGTCGTGGTCAGCGCCCCGCGCTCGAGCATGGTCGAGATCTCGCTGCGCGAGACCACGAAGCGGGGGGCCCGCCGGCTGCTGATCGCGCTGCACCAGCCGCCGCAGCGCCTGGTCTGCGTCCGGGTCGGCCCGGTCCTGTTGGGGGACCTCGAGGCCGGCCGGTCGCGATCGCTCACGGAGGTGGAGTTCCATGCCCTGCTGCAGCTTGCGCGGGAGTGACGGCCCCGGGACCAAGGTCCCCGGAAATTGCGGGTCGTCCTCCTCTGTATCCGGGCGCGCCGACGGACGAAGGTGTGGACAACGCGCAGACGTGGACCGCCGACCGGTCGCCCACCATCCGCTCCAGGATTGGTGCAACCGTGTCCGTCTCCTGCGCGTTCTCGCATTTCTCGTGGCGCCCGTCCTGGAGGAGTCCAACCAGCTCCCGATCGGGAGCGCATCCAACAGGAGAGTCACGCGATGACCAAGATCGTCAACTCGTGGAACGACTTCGACCCGCTCAAGCACGTCATCGTCGGACGGGCGGACCACAGCTGCATCCCGCCGGAGGAGCCCGCCACCTCGGAGAAGGTCCCGATCGACAGCCCGATGCGCGGCAGCTGGGGACCCCGGCCGCTCGAGACCGTCGAGAAGGCCAACGCCCAGCTCGACAACCTCGTGAAGATCCTCGAGGAGCGCGGCGTGAAGGTCGACCGGCCGACGCCGCTGCAGTGGAACGCCCCGGTCAACACGCCGGACTTCCGCACCGAGTCGATGATGACCGCGATGCCCCCGCGCGACGTACTGCTCACCATCGGCAACGAGATCGTCGAGGCCGCGATGTCGTTCCGCTGCCGCTACTGGGAGTACCTCGCCTACCGGCCGCTGCTCGAGCGGTACTTCGACGAGGACCCCGAGTTCCTGTGGAGCCAGGCGCCGCGGCCGCGCCTGAGCGACGCGTCGTACAAGCACAACTACTACGACGAGCAGATCTCGCTCGAGGAGCGCCTCGAGCGCACCGCGGCGAAGGACTTCGTCACCACCGAGAAGGAGATCCTCTTCGACGCCGCCGACGTGCTGCGCCTCGGCAAGGACCTGTTCATCCAGCACGGCCTCACCACCAACCGCAAGGCGATGGAGTGGTTCAAGCGGCGCTACCCGGACCTCCGGGTGCACGCGGTGAACTTCCCCGGCGACCCCTACCCGATCCACATCGACGCGACCTTCGTGCCGCTGCGTCCGGGACTGATCATCAACAACCCGCACCGTCGCCTTCCTGACGACCAGCGCGCGGTCTTCGAGAAGAACGGCTGGGAGATCGTCGACGCGGCGCAGCCGGCGCACACCGAGCCCCCGCCGCTGTGCTACAGCTCGGTCTGGCTGTCGATGAACTGCCTGGTCCTGGACCACAAGACCGTGATCGTCGAGGGTTCCGAGGTGCACCAGCAGGAGCAGATGGACAAGCTCGGGATGAACGTGATCCCGATCGACTTCCGCGACGCCTACCCCTTCGGCGGCGGCCTGCACTGCGCGACGGCCGACGTGAACCGCGAGGGCGACTGCGAGGAGTACTTCACCGACACCGCCTTCGGTGACGTCACTCTCGTCTGACCAGCGGGCTCCCGGGTGCCGCCGTGGCGGCACCCGGGAGCCCAGCCCCACGCCACCCAGCGCTCGATCCGAAGAGGCATCATGACCACCACGTCGATCCCCCGGCCGGGAGCCCCCGCGGCCCCCGGCCAGCTCCACGTCAACAAGAACCTCGGCTTCGCCACCATGGCGGTCTCGGCCACCCTGATGGGCTTCGTCGGGTACTTCGCCCGGCACATCTCGACCACCGGCGACGTGATCGCGTTCTTCCGGATGCTCGCCGGCGCGACCGGCTGCCTGTTCATCCTGGCGTTCGCCCGTCGTCTCCCGGCCCTGCGGTCGACCCGGCTCTCACCGGCGATGATCGTCGGCGGCATGGCGCTCGGCACCTGCCTGGCGGCGTACGTGTCCGCGACCAAGTTCACCTCGCTCGCCAACGCGGTCTTCCTGATCTACACCGGTCCGTTGATCTCGGCCATCCTGGCCGCGATCTTCCTCAAGGAGCGGATCAAGCCGCTGACCGCCCTGTTCCTCGGGCTGGTCTTCTTCGGGATGATCCTGATCCTGGGCCTCGTCAGCATCGACGGCTCGGGCGTCTCCGTCGGCCTGTCCTTCTCCGGGGACACCTTCAAGGGCGACATGCTCGGGCTGCTCTCGGGCGCCGGCTACGGCCTGTTCCTGTTCCTGTCGCGCTACCGCACTGACGTCGCGAGCGACGTGCGCGGCTTCTACAACTTCGTGTTCGGCGCGGTCGGCATCGGCATCATCTTCCTGTTCTCCGGACCGAGCCTGGCCGACATGGACGGCTCGAGCTGGGTGTGGCTGATCGTGATGGCCGCGCTGATCGGCTTCGGGGCTCTCGGCCTGCTGACCGTCGCCGGCCGGCACCTGCGAGCGGTCGAGCTCTCGACGGTCTCCTACTGGGAGTGCGTCGTCGGTGCCGGTGTCGGCGTCGTCGCGTTCTCCGAGGCGCTGAGCGTGATGCAGGTCGTCGGCGGTGCCTTCATCGTCGTAGGTGGCATGGGCGAGGTCGTGTCCAGTCTCCGTCGGGGGCGTCGGCAGGTTGACGGGCCGCCCGCCGATCCGGCCTCCGCCGCGCGACTCCCGGGCTGACGCACCCGACGGGCGCGCACCGTGAGCGAGGTAGCCGTTCTCCCCGGTGGGGGGGCAGGAGAGGCCGTCGACCGGCGGTCATTGCACAAGGCGGCCACTGCCAGCTTCATCGGCAACTTCGTCGAGTGGTTCGACTACGCCGCCTACGGCTACCTCGCCACGGTGATCGCGGACGTGTTCTTCCCGGACTCGGACCCGACCACGGCGCTGCTCGCGACCTTCGCCGTCTTCGCGATCTCGTTCGTGGTCAGGCCGATCGGCGGCATCTTCTGGGGCCACGTCGGGGACCGATACGGGCGCCGGGCGGCACTGTCGGTCTCGATCCTCATCATGTCGGGGGCCTCGTTCGCGATCGCGCTGATCCCGGGCTACGCGACGATCGGCCTGGGGGCGCCCGCGCTGCTGCTGGTGGCCCGCCTCTGCCAGGGGTTCTCGGCCTCCGGTGAGTACGCCGGAGCGTCGGCCTTCCTGGCCGAGTACGCGCCCGACCGCCAGCGTGGGCTGTACACGAGCATCGTCCCGGCGAGCACCGCCGCCGGGCTGCTTCTCGGATCGGTCCTCGCCACCGTGTTGCACGCGTTGCTCAGCGATGCGGCCCTCGAGAGCTGGGGGTGGCGGCTGCCCTTCCTGCTCGCCGGGCCGTTCGGGCTGATCGGCCGCTACATCCGGCTGCACCTCGAGGACACCCCGAGGTTCCGGGAGCTGTGCGCGCGCCGTCAGGCGGCCGTCGAGGTCGCCGAGCGGTCGCCGATCCGGGTGCTGCTGAGCACCCATCGTCGCGCTGTCGTGATCGCCTTCGGTGTCACCTCGCTGAACGCGGTCGCGTTCTACTTGCTGCTCAGCTACATGCCGACGTACCTGACCACCGAGCTCGACCTCGGCGAGACGACGGCGTTCCTGTCCTCCTCGATCGCGCTCACCGTGTACATCGGGGCGATCTTCGGCATGGGGCGGCTCTCGGACCGGTGGGGCCGGCGCCGGATGCTGATCTCCGCGTCGGTGCTCTTCGTGCTGGCCTCGGTGCCGCTGTTCGCATTGGCCGGTCGCGTCGGGGTGGTCCCCCTGGTGGCGATCCAGGTCGCCTTCGGGGTGATGCTGACGATGAACGACGGGACGCTGCCCGTCTTCCTCTCGGAGATCTTCCCGACCTCGGTGCGCTACAGCGGCTTCGCGTTCAGCTTCAACTCGGCCAACGCCCTCTTCGGGGGCACCGCACCGCTCGTGGCGACGGCCCTGATCGCTGTCACCGACAGCGTCCTGGCGCCTGCGTGGTACCTGACCGCGGTGGCGGCCCTGGCGCTCGTCGCGATGCTGGCGAGCCGGGAGACGGCGTACGACGCCCTCCCCGAGTGAGCCGACCGGCCCCGAAGGCGATCGGGCCCCCGGCCAGCTGACTGGTCGGGGGCCCGATGTGCCTGGGGTGAGTGACGGGACTTGAACCCGCGGCCACCTGGACCACAACCAGGTGCTCTACCAGCTGAGCTACACCCACCATGAGCGATCCCGAGGTGTCGGGACCGACCGAAAGTGTAGGGGAACTACGGCTGATCCGCAGAATCGGCCCCCGTCTCGGACGCCGGCTCCGAGGCCTCCGCGCCGGAGAGCCCGGTGAGCGAGCCGCCGTGCTTGAGGGCGATCGTCCGCGCCGCGTCGCTGTCGGGGCCGGGGGACGGCACGAAGACCGCGTCGCGGTAGTAGCGCAGCTCCTCGATGCTCTCCTGGATGTCGGCGAGGGCCCGATGGTTGCCGCGCTTGGCCGGCGCCTGGAAGTACGCCCGGGGGTACCACCGGCGCGAGAGCTCCTTGATCGAGGACACGTCGACGATCCGGTAGTGCAGGAAGGTCTCCAGGGTCGGCATGTCCCTGGCGAGGAACGCCCGGTCGGTCGCCACGGTGTTGCCGGCCAGCGGTGGGCGGCTGCCGTCGGGGCAGAACTCCTTGATGTAGGACAGGACCTGCTCCTCGGCGTCGTCGAGCGAGATCCCGGAGTCGAGCTCGCGCAGCAGCCCGGACTGCTCGTGCATGTCCCGGACGAACTCGTTCATCTGGTCGAGAGCCTCTGCGGGCGGTTTGACGATCAGGTCGACCCCGCTCCCGAGCACGTTGAGGTCGAAGTCGGTGACCAGCGCGGCCACCTCGATCAGGGCGTCGGCCCGCAGATCCAGGCCCGTCATCTCACAGTCGATCCAGACGAGTCGTTCGTTCACGGCAGCCACCCTAGACCCGAGCGTGGGACGGCCCTGCTCTCAGTCAGTGTTCAGCCTCGGGCTCTAGGGTCGCGACGTGGCGACGAGGGTGACGGGGTGGCTGGGTCTGCTCGCGCGCCTGGTGACCGGTGGCGTCTGGATCGCGGCCGGCGCCGTGAAGCTGCCGGACCCCGCCCAGAGCGTCGACGCCGTACGCGCCTACCAGCTGCTCCCCGCGTCGCTGGTCGAGCCGGTCGGGCAGCTGCTCCCCGTGGTCGAGATCGTGGTGGGTGCGACCCTGGTCCTCGGCCTGCTGACCCGCGCGTCGGCCCTCGTGTCCGCGTTGCTGTTCGTGGCGTTCATCATCGGCATCGCGTCGGTGTGGGCCCGCGGCATCACCATCGACTGCGGTTGCTTCGGGGGCGGGGGCTACGACCCCGACGCGGCCTCGAAGTACCCCTGGGAGATCGCCCGCGACGGCGCCCTCCTGCTCGTCTCGTTGTTCGTCGCCTGGCTGCCGTCCACGCGCCTGGCACTGGACTCGGTCCTCTTCGGCCGGGTCCCCGAGCCCGAAGGACCCTGATGTCGAAGAAGAGCCGTCCCGTCGGTCGCGCCGAGCGCGCGGCAGCTGCAATGCATGAGCAGCAGCAGCAGGAACGCCGGCGCCGCAACCTGATGGTCGGCGGGGTCGTTCTCGCGCTGCTCGTGATCATCGTCGGCGGGTACTTCCTGTCCCGAGCGCTCGACACGTCCAAGGACGTGCAGGCGCCCGCCGCGGGGGGAAGCAAGTACGGCCTGACCATCGGCCCGGACGACGCCCCCCACGACGTCGTGATCTACGAGGACTTCCTCTGCCCCTACTGCGGGCAGCTCGAGGACGCGAGCCGCGACGACCTTGCCAGGCTCGCCGCGGACGGCAAGGTGCAGGTCGAGTACCGCCCCTTCAACCTGCTCTCCACGATCGGCGACTACTCCGAGCGCTCCGCCGCCGTCTTCGCGGTCGTCCTCGACAAGTCCGGTCCCGACGTGGCCAAGAAGCTGCACGACCTGCTGTACGAGAACCAGCCGAGCGAGTCCGGCCCGTTCCCCTCGGACGACGACCTGATCAAGCTCGCCGTCGAGGCGGGCGCCGACGAGGCCGAGCTGAAGAAGGGCCTCGCCGCCGGCGACGGCAAGGCGTGGGTGGGCGACGCGACCCAGGCCGCCCTCGACGCCGGCGTCCGCGGCACCCCGACGGTGCTGCTCGACGGCAAGGTGTTCCAGGACGGTCGGACGATGGACGACCTCGCCTCGAACCTGGTCGACAAGATCGGCTGACCCGCAGCGCCGGCATGGATCCGGGGTCTCGACCGGCTCGAGCGGTCCCCCGGGACGTCAGACGGACGGTGTCGCCTGCTGCGCCGCCCGCCTGACGTCCCGAGGCCCTCCGCGGACCGGCGGGGCTGATCGAGGCGTCGGGATTTTCCGCTTCCGTGCCCCGCGCTGGGAGACTCCGTCGGGTGAGCACCAGCGACCCCCTCGCCACCTTCATCGCCGGACTGCCGAAGGCGGAGCTGCACGTCCACCACGTGGGATCCGCCTCACCGCGGATCGTCTCCGAGCTCGCCGAGCGGCACCCGGGCACGGTTCCGAGCGACCCGGACGCCCTGCGCCGCTTCTTCGAGTTCCGCGACTTCGCGCACTTCGTCGAGGTCTACCTCGCGGTCGTCGACCTGGTCCGCACCCCCGAGGACATCCGCTACCTGACCCACGAGATCGGGCGGGAGATGGCCACCGGCCAGGGCCTGCGGTACGCCGAGCTGACCTGCACGCCGTACACCTCCGTGCGACCGCACGAGCTCGGGAAGGGCATGCCGATCGAGGCCTACACCGAGGCCATCGAGGATGCCCGCGTCGCCGTCGAGCGCGACTTCGGGCTGGTGCTGCGGTGGATCTACGACATTCCCGGGGAGGCCGGCCTGCCCGCGGCGGACGCCACCCTCGCGTACGCCCTCGACCACCGCACCGACGCGCTGGTCGGCTTCGGGCTCGGTGGCCCGGAGATCGGCGTCCCCCGCCCGCAGTTCCGGCCGCACTTCGACGCAGCGCGCGCGGCCGGCCTGCACAGCGTGCCGCACGCCGGGGAGACGACCGGTCCGGAGACGGTCCGGCACGCGATCGACCTGCTGGGCGCCGAGCGCATCGGGCACGGCACGTCGTCGGCCCAGGACGCGGAGCTCCTCGTGCTGCTCGCCGAACGTGGGATCCCGCTCGAGGTGTGTCCCTCCTCCAACGTCGCGACCCGGGCGGTGGCGGCCCTGGACGAGCACCCGATCCGGGCGTTCCGCGACGCCGGGGTCGTCGTGACCGTCAACTCCGACGACCCGCCGATGTTCAACACCACGCTGAACCGCGAGTACGAGGTGGCGGCGGACCTGCTGGGCCTCGACCAGGCGGGGGTGGCCGAGCTGGCGCGCACCGCCGTACGCGCGTCCTTCGCCGAGCCTGACGTGCAGTCGCGCATCCTCGGGGAGATCGACGCGTACGCCGCGTCCGGGTCGGCCTGACCCTCGCCCTGCCAGGTCCCGGAAAGGAATAGGCCCCGCGAGCTCATACCAAGCGGGGCCAGCACCTTTGTATCCCGAATGCGTGCTGATTCCGGGGATTGGCGCGCGTGTCGACCGCATCACACTGACGTCCATGGGACGGCGGCATAGGGTGACGCCATGCCCAGCTCACCGATCCGGGTCGCGATCGTCAACGACTACGAGATCGTCATCGCAGGTGTCGCCGCGATGCTCGCCCCCCACCACGACCGCGTCGCGGTCGTGGAGCTCGACTCGCAGCTGCCGGTCATCAGCGACGTGGACGTGGTCCTCTACGACACCTTCGGCCAGGTGCAGGGCGACGCGGTCGACCTGGAGGACCTGCTCGCCGGCGACACGGCGCCGGTCGTGATCTTCAGCTGGAACCTGCAGCCCGACCTCGTGCGGCGCGCGCTCGAGCACGGGGCCGCCGGTTACCTCTCCAAGGGCATGAGCGCGGGCGAGATCGTGGCCGCGATCGAGGCGATCCACCGCGGGGAGACCGTGTCTCCGCCGCCGTCCGCGGAGACCGTGGACCGGGACGTGAGCGGGGTGTGGCCCGGCCGCGAGGTCGGACTCACGGCCCGCGAGGCCGAGGTGCTGGCCCTGATCACCCAGGGGTTGAGCAACCAGGAGATCGCCCAGCAGACCTACCTCTCGATCAACTCGGTGAAGACCTACATCCGCACCGCCTACCGCAAGATCGAGGTCACCCGGCGCGCGCAGGCCGTCGCCTGGGGCATGACACACGGGTTCACGCCCGACCGCGGGCGCAGCGTGGCGACCGGTCGCTGAGGGGCCCTGCCCGACCACCTGGTGGGAATGCCCGTGCCGCGGGCGGGTACCCGACCGGCATGGGAGATCGAGAGCGCACCAAGCAGCCGGTGGAGGAGCTCCGGGCCGTCGACACCGACGCGGTCCCGGACGAGGAGGGGATCTCGGACGCCAGCGCGGCCGAGACGCTGGACGAGTCGCCGGAGGAGCACGTCAACCGCCCCGACCAGGAGGACTTCGACCCGGCGGAGCGCGAGCAGTACCAGCACCCGATCGCCGAGGCCGACCGTCCCGAGGACCGCTGAGTCCCGCCGGACGCCGCCACCCACGCACACCCGCAGGCCGCTCGCGGCCGGAAGCGTCGACGTACCTCGTCCGTTTGGGTCCGGCTCGATGCGGGCACCTCAGGACCATGGTCCGAGCGCGGGGGAGCAGCGTCGCGACAGCGGTCGTCGGCCTGGTCGTCCTGGTCTCGGTCGCCGGCTGCGCTAACAGCCAGGACGGGGAGGTCCGGCGGGTCGCCGACTCGTTCTACGCCGCCGTCGGGTCCCACGACGGCGGCGCCGCCTGTGACGCCCTCGCGCCCGGCACCGTCCAGGAGCTGGAGGAGTCGGCCGAGGCGCCCTGCCGGGAGGCGATCCTCTCCGAGGACCTGCCTGGAGCGGGGGCGGTCGGCTCGGTGCATGTCTTTGGCACGACGGCGCAGGTCCGCTACGGCGACGACACGGCGTTCCTGTCCCGGTTCCAGTTCGGGTGGCGGGTGATGGCGGCGGCCTGTCGGCCGCAGCCGCACGGCCCCTACGACTGCCAGGTCAAGGGAGGGTGACGTGCGCGTCGTGTTCTTCGGCTATCTCCTGCTGATCTCGTCCGGCCTGCTCTACCTGATGGTCATCGCCCTGAGGCACGCCTGATGGGCCGGGCCGTGCGGACCTTCGTCCGGGAGAACTCCCTCAGTCTGTTCTTCGGGATGCTGTTCGCGGCCTCGCTGGTCGGCCAGGCGTTCGCGGGGTGGCACCAGTTCAACGCAGACCAGGTGGCGGAGGGCCTCGGCAGCATCGGCCTGGGCTCGTACCTCACGTCGGCTGACTTCGCGGTGGACGTCGCGGAGAACTGGCAGAGCGAGTTCCTGCAGTTCTGGCTCTACCTCACGGCCACCGTCTGGCTGGTCCAGCGTGGCTCGCCGGAGTCCAAGGAGCTGGACAAGGTCGGGCGGGAGTCCGACGAGGACCAGCTGGTGGGGGAGTACGCCCAGGACGACTCGCCCTCATGGGCACGCGGCGGCTGGCGGACCCGCGTGTACTCGTCCTCGTTGGCGATGGTGATGGGCGTCATCTTCCTCGCCTCCTGGTCGGTGCAGTCGGTCGCCGGCTGGGCGTCGTACAACCAGACCCGCCTGGAGCGCATGCAGGACCCGGTCAGTTGGGGCTCCTACCTGCTCAACGCCGACTTCTGGAACCGGACGCTGCAGAACTGGCAGAGCGAGTTCCTGGCCATCGCGACGATGGCGGTCCTGGCGATCTACCTGCGGCAGCGCGGGTCGTCCCAGAGCAAGCCGGTCGGCGAGGCGCACGCAGCGACCGGGGTCGACGGCTGAGCGTCGGCCGGCAGCGGCACGATCTGAAGGCGCCCCCGGCAGGACTCGAACCTGCGACCGGCGGATTAGAAGGCCGCTGCTCTATCCAGCTGAGCTACGGGGGCGGGGAATCGGAAGTGCAGTCGGGACACCGTGGGTACAACCTCGGTGTCGTTCGACGGCATCGCCAATTCGCCGTCAGTATGCCGCAGCAGCCCCAAGCGCGCTTGGTCGGTCCGTGGTCATCGACCGGCCGACCGGCGCGCTCAGCGGCGAAGCGCGCCCATCCACTCCTCGACGTCCCCGGAGGTGCGGGGGAGTGCGGCGGAGAGGTTCTGAGGCCCGTCGGCGGCGACCAGGATGTCGTCCTCGATCCGGATGCCGATGCCGCGCAGCTCCTCGGGCACCAGCAGGTCGTCCTCCTGGAAGTACAGGCCGGGCTCGACGGTGAGCACCATGCCCGCAGCGAGGGTGCCCTCGGCGTACGCCTCCGGAGCCGCCTGGCCACAGTCGTGCACGTCGAGACCGAGCATGTGGCTGGTGCCGTGCAGGGTCCAGCGGGCGTACACCCGGCTCTCGGGGTCGAGCGCCTCCTCCGCGGAGACCGGGAGGAGCCCCAGGCCCTCGAGGCCGTGCGCCAGCACCTCCATCGCGGCGTTGTGGATCGAGCGGAACGGCTGGCCGGGGACCGCGGCCGCGATGCCGGCCTCCTGGGCGGCGTGCACGAGGTCGTAGAGCTCGCGCTGCAGGTCGGTGAAGCGGCCGTCGACCGGCAGGGTCCGGGTCACGTCGGCGGTGTAGAGCGACCGGTTCTCCACGCCCATGTCGAGCAGCACGAGCTCGCCGGGCGTGATCTGGCCGGAGTTCTCGATCCAGTGCAGCGTGGTGGCGTGCGAGCCGCCGCCGACGATCGAGTCGTAGCCGATGTCGTTGCCCATCGCCCGGGCGCGACGGAAGAAGGTGCCCTCGATCCAGCGCTCGCCGTAGCGCAGCACGTCGGCCCACTCGCGCACCGAGTCCTCGAACCCGAGCGTGGTGATGTCGCAGGCCTCCTGGAGCTGCTCGAGCTCCCAGTCGTCCTTGACCAGCCGCATCTCCGAGACGACGCGGGCGAGCTCGGAGTCGCGGGCCTCGTCCGGGCTCACGGCTGCGTCCACCGCTGCGGACACGCCGCGCAGGACCCGGGTCTTCCCTGCGCCCTGGAGGGCGGCGGGCAGGTCGTCGAGGTGGCGCACCGGGAGGCCGAGCGAGTCCGACATCTCCTTGAGCGACGGGCGGCGCCCGGCCCAGAGCTCGCCGTACTGCCGGTCCCGGAAGAACTCGTCGGTCTCGCGCGACGAGCGCGGCCGGGCGTACAGCACCGGCTCACCGTCGGCGACGACGAGGACGGCGTCACTGGTCTGGTTGCCCGAGAAGTAGGCGTGGGCGGTGTCGGGGCGGAACCGGTAGTCGGTGTCGTTGGCCCGGACCTTGAAGGTGCCGGCCGGGAGCACGAGGCGCTCACCGGGGAACGCCTCGGCGAGCCGGGCCCGGCGGAGCGCCGCCGGAGCGGCGACAGGCTCGACCGGCAGGTCGAGCTCGCGATCGCCCCAGCCCTCGCGCATGAACGCGGCGTACGCGGCCGGGACCGCCGGGTCGTGGGACTCGGTGTGCGGCGCGGCGGGCTGGGTGGACGGGTCGGTGCCCTCGGGAGGGGTCTGCTCGCTCACGCGCCCACTCTACGCCGCGCGCCGCCACGACCACGGCCGCGCCGACCTCCCCCGATAGGCTGCCGTCCATGCCTGGTGCCCGCCGCGACCGTGCGACCTCGTCGGTCGCGTTCGCGGTCGTGGTGACCGTGCTCGTGTGCCTCGGCGCGCTGGCGATCCTCGCCCTGCTGGTCTTCTCGGGCGCACCCGGCTCGCTGGCCCTGGCGACCGTGCTGGCCGCGCTGCCGGTCGGGCCGCTGGTGGCCTGCTACCTGTGGCTGGACCGCTACGAGCCGGAGCCGCGCACCCTGCTCGCCGCCGGCCTGCTCTGGGGCTGCTTCGTGGCCACCGCGGCCGCGCTGCTCATCCAGGGCGTGGGGGGCTTCGTGGTCTCCTTCACCGACAACCAGAGCCTCGCCGTCGTCGCGCCGGTCACCGAAGAGGCGAGCAAGGGGCTCTTCCTGCTGCTCCTGCTGTGGTGGCGCCTGGCCGAGCTGGACGGCGTGCTCGACGGCATCGTGTACGCCGGCATGGTCGGCATCGGCTTCGCCTTCACCGAGAACATCCTCTACCTGGCCGCGGCGTACAACGGCACCGACGGCGCGGGCCCCGGCGGCACCGAGGCGCTCACCGCCACGTTCGTGGTGCGCTGCCTGTTCAGCCCGTTCGCCCACCCCCTCTTCACTGCGTTCACCGGCATCGGCGTGGGCCTCGCCGTCAACTCCCGCAGCCACGCCGCCCGCATCCTGTGGCCGCTCGGCGGGTACGCGGGTGCTGTGGTCGCACATGCCGTCTGGAACACGTCGACGGTCTACGGGTTCGACAACTTCGTCATCGCGTACGTCGTGCTGATGGCGCCCGCCTTCGTGGCGCTGGCCGGCTTCGCCGTGTGGGTGCGCAGCTCGGAGCGCCGGGTGCTGGCGGCCGCCCTGACCGACGCCGCGCGCCGCGGCCTGATGCCGGCGACCGACATCGGCTGGGTGGTCGACCTCGGAGCCCGGCGCCGAAGCCGTGCCTACGCGCGCCGAGTGGGTGGCCGCGATGCGGAGCGCGTGGTGCGCGACTACCAGCAGGCCGCCATCGAGCTCGGCTTCCTGCACTACCGGTTCCTGCGCGGCACCCCGCCGCCGGACTACGCCGAGCGCGGACAGCAGTTCCTCCAGCGGATCGCGGCCCTGCGGCCGTCGATCGCCTTCCCCGGACAGGTGGTACCGACCCGATGAGTCTCTCCCGCGACGAGAGCGACCAGATGGACACCCGGATGCTCACCGCCCTGGTGCAGCTGCGGGGCGCCCTCCAGGCCGCGCGGCTGCCGCTGGACGTCCCGGGCGTGGAGGAGCGGCGTACGTCGCGACAGCAGATGATCGACCAGCTCGAGGACTACGTCATCCCGCGTCAGATGACCGTCGACGCACCCTTGCTGGTCGTCGTCGGCGGCTCCACGGGCGCCGGCAAGTCGACGCTGGTCAACTCGCTGGTGGGCCGACGGGTCACCGCCTCCGGCCTGCTGCGGCCCACGACGCGCTCGCCCGTGCTGGTGCACCACCCCGACGACGCGACCTGGTTCGGCCAGGACCGGCTGCTCCCCGACCTGGTGCGCACGGACCACGCCACCGACGACCCGCACGCGCTGCAGCTGGTCGCGTGCGAGACCGTCCCCGAGGGGTTGGCCGTCCTCGACGCCCCGGACGTCGACTCGGTCGAGGAGCACAACCGCACGATCGCCGCCCAGCTGCTCGCGGCGGCCGACCTGTGGCTGTTCGTGACCTCGGCCGCCCGCTACTCCGACCAGGTGCCCTGGGACTACCTGCGCCAGGCCGCGGAGCGCTCCACGGCCGTCGCCGTCGTCCTCGACCGCACCCCCGCCGACGCCGTGCAGACCGTGGCCGCGCACCTGGCCCGGATGCTCGCCAGCCGCGGCCTGAAGGACTCGCCGCTGTTCACCGTCAACGAGGCCCCGATCACCGAGGACGGGCTGCTCGCGGCCAGGGAGGTCGCCGACATCCGCGGCTGGCTGACCGCGCTGGCCGAGGACGGGGACGCCCGCGCGCTGGTCGTCCGGCAGACCCTCGACGGCACGATCCGGGCCCTCGGCCGACAGACCCACCAGGTCGCCGACGCCGTGGCGGCGCAGCTCGAGGCGGCGGCCGACCTGCGGGCGCGGGCGAACGAGGCGTACGACGACGCCGCTGCCGGGCTCGTGCGGGAGTCCGGTGACGGCACGCTGCTGCGCGGGGAGGTCCTGGCCCGGTGGCAGGAGCTGGTCGGCACCGGCGAGCTGCTGCGCAGCCTCGACAACCGCGTCGGCCGGCTGCGCGAGCGGGTCGTCAGCGCGGTCAGGGGCACGCCCCAGCAGGCCGACCGCGTGCTGCTGGCGGTCGAGGCGGCCGCCGAGGCCCTGGTGCTCGACCACGCAGAGTCCGCGGCCACGCGCGTGCACACCGCCTGGGCGGAGTCCGACGTGGGCCCGGGGCTCCTGGCCGGCCGCGACGACCTCGGCAGGGCCGCGGGCGACCTGCGCCGCCGAGCGGAGTCGGAGGTGCGCGCCTGGCAGGAGGAGGTGCTCGACCTCGTGCGCGCCGAGGCCGCCGACAAGCGCACCAGTGCCCGCTTCCTCGCCTATGGCGTGCATGGTCTGGGCGTCGCCCTCATGGTCGCGACGTTCCGGCGCGGAGCGCCCGTGGCGGACGACCTGGGGCGGACCCTGCTCGACGCGGTGTTCGGGGACGCGACCGTGGCCGCGCTGATCGAGCGTGCGGGGGCCTCGCTGGAGCGCCGCCTCACCACGCTCGCGGAGTCCGAGCGCACCAGGTACGTCGCCGTCCTCGACGGCCTCGACCTGCCGGCGGCGGCTCCCGACCTGCTGCGGGCGGCCTCGCGCCGGATCGACGACCGGAGGTTCGAGCAGGCCCGGTCGGGAGTCGAGCCCACGTCGTGAGCACCCAACCCCCTAGGGTGGGTATCGAACTGTCCCACCGCTGCACCCCGCCGCTGCCGGGTCGAGGGAGAACATGACGTCCTTGCTCGAGGGGGCCAAGAAGCTGGTCACCCGAGGTACCGACATCGGTGCCCGCATCGAGGGCCTCGACGCCGCGACGTACGCGGCGCGCGGCCGCCTCGACGACGGGTTGGTCGCCGAGGCGCAAGGGGTCGTCGACCGGGCGGCCGGGCGGCTGCGGCTGTCCGCGACCCACACGGTGGTCGCCATCGGCGGCGCCACAGGCTCCGGCAAGTCCTCGACGTTCAACGCCCTCACCGGCCTCGAGCTCTCCGCCGTCGGCGTGCGCCGGCCGACCACCTCCTGGGCCTCGGCGTGCGTGTGGGGGCGGGACGGCGCCGAGGAGCTGCTCGAGTGGCTGGGCATCCCGCCGCGGCACCAGACCACGCGGGACTCCATGCTCGACTCGGGCCGGCGCGGCGCCGACTCCGAGCTGGACGGCGTGGTGCTCCTCGACCTGCCCGACCACGACTCCACCGAGGTCGCCCACCACCTCGAGGTGAACCGGCTGGTCGACCTCGCCGACCTCCTGGTCTGGGTCCTGGACCCGCAGAAGTACGCCGACGCGGCCATCCACGACCGCTACCTCGCGCCCTCGGCCGAGCACCAGGACGTGATGCTGGTCGTCCTGAACCACATCGACACGGTGCCGGAGGAGCGCCGCTCGTCGATGCTCGACGACGTACGCCGGCTCCTCGACGCCGACGGTCTCGACCGGGTCCCGGTGCTGCCGGTCAGCGCCCGGAACGGCACCGGCATCACGGAGCTGCGCACCGAGATCGCCCGCCGCGCCGGCGAGAAGCGGGCCACCCGGTCGCGGATCGACGCGGACGTCAAGGCGGCCGCGACCGAGCTGTCGGTCGCCTCCGGCGACGCGCCGACCCGGATCCTCTCCCCGGAGCGGGTCACGGCCCTCGACGACGCGTTCGCCGAGGCTGCCGGGGTGCCCACCATCGTCGACGCCGTGGAGCGCTCGTCGCGGATGCGCCTGGGTCGCGCCACGGGCTGGCCCGTGCTCACCTGGCTCGCCGGGATCAAGCCCGACCCGCTGCGGCACCTCGACCTCGACCTGGGCGCCGATGGCCGCCAGCTCTCGGGCCGGGCGCGCACGGCCTCGCCGCAGACGGCGCAGGTGCAGCGCGCGCGGGTCGACACCGAGGTCCGGACCCTTGCCGACGACGTCTCGAGCGGCCTCGCCACGCCCTGGGTGGAGGCGGTGCGTCGCGCGTCCGTGTCCCGGCTCGACGACCTGGGCGACCGGCTCGACGGCGCCCTCGCGGACGCCGACGTCGGCACCGGCCGGCTGCCGTTCTGGGCCGGCCTGGTGCGGGTCGTCCACTGGCTCCTGCTCGCCGCGAGCGTCGTGGGGCTGGTGTGGACCGGCGTGCTCGCCGGCTCCGGCAAGCTCCAGGACAACGACACCCCCCAGATCGCCGGCGTCGCGCTGGCACTGGTGCTGCTCGTCGGCGGGGTCGGGCTCGGCCTGCTGCTCGCGCTGCTGTGCCGGATCGGGGTGGCCCGGGCCGCGCGCCGGCGCGCCGAGGCGGCCGACGAACGGCTGCGCGGCGCGGTCGCGGAGGTCTCCCACGAGCTGGTCGTGGACCCGGTGGAGATCGAGCTGGCCGCCTACACCGCGGTCCGCAACGGGCTGACCCGCGCCCTCGCCTGACGCCCGCTCGCCCGGTCGCCCGACCCGCCCGTCGTCCACAGCACAGGTTCCGGCACCGGTCTCCACAGCGTCTCCCGCCGTACCGTCCGAGTGTCGGCGCGGCCGCCCAGCCTCGATCAGGGACAACCCCGACCGAGGCAAGGAGACCTCCATGAACGAATCGCTCATCACGCTGCACGGGTGGCTGGGCAGCGACGTGACCCTGCGGAGCGCCGGTGACGTCCCGGTGGCCAGCTTCCGGGTGGCGTGCACCCCGCGGCGCTTCAACCGGCGGACGGAGAACTGGTCCGACGGCGCCACCCAGTGGTACACCGTCAACGTCTGGCGCCAGCTCGCCGAGAACTGCGCCTCCTCCCTGCACCGCGGCGATCCGATCGTCGTGCACGGCCGCCTCGACCTGCGGGTGTGGGTCAACGCGGAGAACGTCGAGGTCAGCGGCTTCGAGATCGAGGCCACCCACATCGGCCACGACCTGGCCCGCGGCACCAGCCGGTTCACCCGCACGCCGCGCCCCGACCACGGCGGCGCGGCGGACGCCGCCGGGCCTGCCCCCGCTCAGGACACGCCGCAGCAGGAGGCCGCCGCGTGAGGCCGGCCGCCCGTCGGCGCCGCGGCCCCCCGATCGGGCCCCACCACCGCTCGCCAACTAGGCTCGGGCCCCATGGCGGAATATGTGTTCACCCTGCGCAACGTGCGCAAGGCCCACGGCGACAAGGTCGTCCTCGACAACGTGACTCTCTCGTTCCTGCACGGGGCGAAGATCGGCGTCGTCGGCCCCAACGGGGCCGGCAAGTCCTCCCTGCTCAAGATCATGGCGGGCCTGGACCACCCCAACAACGGCGACGCGATCCGCGACCCCGACGCCACCGTGGGCATGCTCCAGCAGGAGCCGCCGCTGACCGAGGGCAAGACAGTCCTGGAGAACGTCGAGGAGGCGGTCGGCGAGATCAAGGGCAAGCTCGACCGCTACAACGCGATCTCCGAGGAGCTCGCCGACCCCGACGCCGACTACGACGCGCTGCTCGCCGAGATGGGCGACCTGCAGACCGACCTCGACCACGCGAACGCGTGGGACCTCGACAGCCGCCTCGATCAGGCCATGGACGCGCTGCGCTGCCCGCCGCCCGACGCCCTGGTCGACAACCTCTCCGGTGGTGAGCGGCGCCGGGTCGCGCTGTGCAAGCTGCTCCTGCAGCAGCCCGACCTGCTGCTCCTCGACGAGCCGACCAACCACCTCGACGCCGAGTCCGTGCAGTGGCTCGAGGGCCACCTGAAGAGCTACCCGGGCGCCGTGCTCGCGGTCACCCACGACCGGTACTTCCTCGACAACGTGGCGGAGTGGATCGCCGAGGTCGATCGTGGCCAGATCCACGGCTACGAGGGCAACTACTCCACCTACCTGGAGACCAAGAAGGATCGCCTGAAGATCGAGGGCCAGAAGGACGCGAAGCGCGCCAGGATGCTGGAGAAGGAGCTGGAGTGGGTCCGCTCCAACCCCAAGGCCCGGCAGGCGAAGAGCAAGTCGCGTCTGGCCCGCTACGAGGAGATGGCCGCCGAGGCCGACCGCGCCCGCAAGATCGACACCTCCGACATCAACATCCCGGCCGGCCCGCGGCTCGGTGACGTGGTGCTCGAGGCCAAGGGCCTGACCAAGGGTTTCGAGGGCCGGACCCTCATGGAGGACCTGTCCTTCACGCTCCCGCGTGCGGGCATCGTCGGCGTGATCGGACCCAACGGCGTCGGCAAGACCACGCTGTTCCGGATGATCACCGGCGCTGAGGAGCCCGACGACGGCGTGCTGACCGTCGGCCAGACCGTGAAGATCTCCTACGTCGACCAGAGCCGGGGCGGCATCGACCCGAACAAGAACGTCTGGGAGGTCGTCTCCGACAGCCTGGACTTCATCAAGGTCGCGAACTTCGAGATGAACTCGCGCGCCTACGTCGCCTCGTTCGGCTTCAAGGGACCCGACCAGCAGAAGAAGGCGGGCGTCCTGTCCGGCGGCGAGCGCAACCGGCTGAACCTCGCGCTCACGCTGAAGATGGGCGGCAACCTGCTGCTGCTCGACGAGCCGACCAATGACCTGGACGTGGAGACGCTGTCCTCGCTCGAGGACGCGCTGCTCGACTTCCCGGGCTGCGCCGTGGTCACCTCCCACGACCGCTGGTTCCTCGACCGGATCGCCACCCACATCCTCGCCTGGGAGGGCGACGACGAGGACGAGGCGAAGTGGTTCTGGTTCGAGGGCAACTTCGCCTCCTACGAGGAGAACAAGATCGAGCGTCTCGGCATCGAGGCAGCGCGCCCGCACCGGGTCACGCACCGGCGGCTCACGCGGGACTGAGCGGGCCTCGGTGGCCGGTGGTCGAGCGGCCACCGGTGATCGAGCCTGTCGAGATCCCCGTGCCGGTGCGCGGCCTCGCCGACCTGCCTTCGCTCACGGAGTCTCGCGCGCTTCAATGCCCCACGTGCCGACTGGGTCTCGACACGCGCCGTCGCGGCTTCGCAGGCTCAGCCGCGGGCGCTCGCTCGACCTTCGCCACGTCGATGCCCCACACAGCTACTGGGTCTCGACCCGCGGTCGCGAGCTCGCAGGCTCGCTCGCTCGCTCGACCCGCTTCCGTTCGACGCGCTGACACGCGTCGAGGTCAGCGCATCTCCATCTCGGGGTGGGCCTCGACGAGATGGTCGGCGACGGCGTTCATCACGCGGCCGACGGCCTCGAAGTCCTCGCGGCTGGCGAGGTCGACCAGGTGGGCGCGGACGCCTTCGACGTGGGTGGGCGCCATCCGCACGAGCAGGTCGAAGCCCTTGTCGGTCATGCTCGCGACCACGCCGCGGCCGTCGTCGGGGGAGCTCTTGCGGAGCACGAGGCCCGCGTGCTCCATCCGCGCGACGGTGTGGGTCACCCGGCTGCGGCTGTGCGCGAGGGCGTCGGCGAGCTGGGCCATCCGCATCTGGCGGTCCGGAGCCTCGGAGAGGCGGACCAGGATCTCGTACTCGACCAGCGACAGGTCGCAGTGGCGACGCAGCTCGTCGTCCAGCCGGTCAAGAAGGAGCGTCATCCCCATCAGGAGAGCCCGCCACGAGCGCTGCTCCTGGTCGTCGAGCCAGCGCGCGTCGTCTCCCCCGGTGTCGTTCACCCCGGCAGTCTAATTCGTCCTCCCGAACGGCGTGGGCGTCATCGACCGACGTGCCGTGTGACCTCCATCGTGGGACGCCGGACGCCCGGCCGCGGACCGCGGCCGGGGCGTCCGGTAGAAACGCTCCGCGACGGTGGTCGGTCTCGACACGGCGGTCGCGACCTCGTTCCTCGGTCGCGCGCCTCGCTCGACCACCATCAGCGGGTCCGCTGCGCGGCCCCGCTACAGCCGCTCGAGGATGAGCGCCATGCCCTGGCCACCGCCGACGCACATGGTGATCAGGCCGGTGGTCTTGTCGTGCCAGTCCAGGGAGTTCAGCATCGTGTTCTGGAGGCGGGCGCCCGTCATGCCGAACGGGTGGCCGACCGCGATCGCGCCGCCGTTGACGTTGAGCCGGTCCAGGTCGATGCCGAGGTCCTGGTAGGACGGGACGACCTGGGCCGCGAACGCCTCGTTGATCTCGACCAGGTCGATGTCGCCGATGCTCATCTTGGCGTGGGCCAGGGCCCGCTTGGTCGCCTCGACCGGGCCGAGGCCCATGATCTCGGGCGAGAGGCCGCTCACGCCGGTCGCGACGATCCGCGCCAGCGGCGTGACGCCGAGCTCGGCCGCCTTGGTGTCGGACATGATCACCACGGCCGCCGCCCCGTCGTTCAGCGGGCAGCAGTTGCCGGCGGTGACCACGCCGTCGGGGCGGAACACCGGCTTGAGCTGCGAGATCGCCTCGTACGTGACGCCGGCGCGCGGGCCGTCGTCCTGGCTGACGACGGTGCCGTCGGGCGTGGTGACCGGCGTGATCTCCCGGGCCCAGAAGCCGGCGTTGATGGCCTTCTCGGCGAGGTTCTGGGAGCGCACGCCGAACTCGTCGAGCTCCTTGCGGTCCAGGCCGCGCAGCCGCGCGACGTTCTCGGCCGTCTGCCCCATCGCGATGTAGGCGTCGGGGAGCAGCCCGTCCTCACGCGGATCGTGCCAGTCGACGCCGCCCTCGGCGGTCTTCTCGGTGCGCGCCATCGCCTCGTCGTAGCGCGGGTTCTGGGTGTCCGGCCAGTGGTCGGAGGTGCCCTTCGCGAAGCGGGAGACCATCTCGACACCGGCGGAGATGAAGATGTCGCCCTCGCCGGCCTTGATCGCGTGGAACGCCATCCGCGTGGTCTGCACCGAGGAGGCGCAGTAGCGGGTGATGGTCGCGCCCGGGACGTCGTCCATGTCGTTGAGCACGTTGACGATCCGCGCCATGTTGTTGCCCGACTCGCCGCCGGGCAGGCCGCAGCCGAGGTAGACGTCGTCGACCGCGTGCGGGTCGAGGCCCTCGACCTTGTCCAGGGCGGTCTTGATGATGAACGCGCTCAGGTCGTCGGGCCGCAGGTCCTTCAGCGAGCCCTTGTTGGCCCGGCCGATGGGGGAGCGGGCGACGGAAACGATGACTGCCTCGGGCATGCAAGCTCCATCTCAGGTTGTGATCGGGGGTGATCGGAGGGGTGGATCGAGGTGTCCGGCCAGATTAGACCGTGTCCTCGCGGCGTGGACGAGACCCTCGTCACGCCCCGTCGCGACCGCCGAGCTGCTCGCCGATCAGCTCGAGCGACCGGGCCAGGAACTCGCGTCGTGCGGCCGGCGGTCGCAGCAGGGCCGCGAGCAGGACGCCGTCGTACGACGCCACCAGGGCCTCGGCGCGGTCGCGCGGGTACCCCTTGCCCGACGTGGTCATGATCCCCTCGACCAGCGTGACCAGGCGGGACCGGTGGTCGACGAGCAGGTCGGCCAGGCCGGGGTCGCGCGTCGCCGCCATGCTCAGCTCGAGACGGGCGACCAGCAGCTCCCGCTGGTCCAGCCAGCGCAGGAACAGCGACAGCGCCGCGTCGACGCTCTCCTGCTCGCTCTCACAGTCGGTCCGGAGCTGCTCCGCGAGCTCGTCTACGTCGCCGAGGAGGGTCTCGGCGACGTACTCGGTGAGCGCGCGCTGGAGCGCCGCGCGGGTGCGCCAGTAGGCCGAGCAGCTGCCCTCGGGCAGCCCGGCGCGGCGGTCCACGGCTCGGTGGGTGAGGCCGCGCAGCCCCTCGTCGGCGATGACGTGGAGCGCGGCGTCGAGGAGATGACGACGGCGCGGGCTCGCGGACATCACGACCTCTCTGCTCCGACCTCTCCGGGCCGGTGAGCGGGGACACTACCCCTGCGCTTGTCCGGGGCGGCCGGCGGAGCTACGTTCTACATACGTAGAGTCTACATCTGTAGAGAGGTTTGCCATGGTCTTCTACGCCACCCTCGCCGCGTTCGGCCTCGCGTTCGTCGTGTTCGGTCTGATCGCCTCCGTCGTCGCCGCCGGCGTGCTCGTCGAGTTCGTCGTCAGCAACCGCCACGACCGCCTCGCCCGCCACGAGTCGGTGCGGACCCACTACCGGCGCCTCGTGCTCACCCACTGACCGCACCCGGCTCCTCCAGGTCTCCTCTGGCAGCATCGACCCGTGCGGCACACCTACCGGTGCCCCCTGCGCTGGGCCGACCTGGACCCGCTGGGGCACGTGAACAACGTCGTCTACGTGGACTACCTCCAGGAGGCCCGCGTCGACATGCTCCGCACCCACGGGCCCGCCGCCGGCACGGGCGACCTGGCCGAGGGGGTGGTGGTCGTCCGCCACGAGGTGAGCTACCTCGCTCCGCTCGCCTTCGGGTTCGAGCCGGTGACCATCGAGTCGTGGGTCACCGAGATCAGGGCGGCGACCTTCACCCTCGCCTACGAGATCTTCCACGAGCGGGACGGCGAGCGGCACGTGTACGTCCGCGCCAAGACCGTGCTGACGCCGTACGTCTTCGCCAGCGAGCGCCCGCGCCGGCTCGCGGCGGTCGAACGGGAGACCCTGGCGACCTTCCTCGAGCCCGACGACCCGGCTCCGCGGGTGCCGGTCGCGTCGACGCGGCCGGAGGTCGCGGCGCACGCGCCGGTGCAGGTGCGGTTCTCGGACGTCGACGTGTACGGCCACGTCAACAACGTGAAGTACTTCGAGTACCTCCAGGAGACGCGGATCCGGCTGACCGCCGACCTGTGGCGCGGACTGGAGCCGATCTCGCTGGTGGTCGCGCAGACCGACGTCGACTACCGCGTGCCGATCCTGTTCCGGCCCGAGGCGTACGACGCCTGGTCCTGGACGTCGCGGGTCGGCCAGCGCTCGGCGACCATCGAGTCGCTCATCCTCGACGGCGAGACCGTCCTCGCCCGGGCCCGGGTCGCGATCGTGTTCTTCGACCCGCGGACCGAGCGGTCGGTGGCGCCGCCCGAGCCCTACCTCGAGGCGCTGGGCTCGCTGCTGGCCCCCTGAGCGTCCGGAGCGGCCAGGCGCAGCCGCTTGAGCCCGCGGTGCCGGGCCACCCGCACCGCGACGTGTGACATGTCGAGGGCGCGCGCGGTGGTCTCCACGTCCAGGCCGACGACGTCGAGGCAGCCGACGACGTCGCGCTCCCGGGGCGGCAGCGTCGCGAGGGCGCGGACCACCCAGTCCTGGGCGGCGTACGACGACTCCGGGCCCGCGACCGGGCCGGGCTCACCGAGCTCGCCGGGGTCGGTGGCGTAGGTGCCGCGACGCCGGCTGCGGCGGCGCGCGTTGCCGCCGAGGTTGCGGGCGATGCCGAACAGCCAGCCGGCGAACTCCGACGCCGTGCCGTCGAAGTCGTGGATCTTCTCGGCGGCGACCAGCCACGACTCGGCGGCGAGATCCTCCGCCGCGACCGCGCTGTCACCGCTGGGACGGGTGCTCAGCCAGACCAGCAGGCGACCGGCGTGGTTGCGGTAGAGGGCGCGCCACGCCTCGGCGTCGCCCCGCTTGGCGGACGCCACCACGTCGTCGTCGCTGCTCACCTGGCTTGTCTGCCGCCTGCTCCGCCGCCGGGGTGCTCCCCGGCGGCCTGGTCCGCATTGTCCGCCTTCTGGGTGGCGTGCTCGTCGGGGTGGTCGCCGGCGTGGTCGTCGGGGCCCGGTCCCTGGTGCTCACGGGTCGCGTCGTCGCCGGGCTCGTGTCCCTGGCCGACTCCCGGCGTGCTCGTCGGCCCGCCCTCGTCCGGTCCGTCCGAGGTATCGTCCGACGCGGACGGGCCGGCGCCCGGGGTCGCGTCGCCCGATACGTCCGGCCGGTTGCTCGCCGAGCCGTCGGGTGATGCGTCGGGGGTCGTGCCCGGGACGGTGGCCGGGCCGCTCGGGGGGGTCGCCGGCGGAGCCGGCGAGCCGGTGTCGGCGAACCCGCTGAGCCAGGTGCCGCCGACCAGCACGGTCGCGACGCTCGCCGCGGCCAGGCCCACGCGCCAGGTCATGCGCGGTGCCGCTGCGCCGGCCGGCGCGGGAGCGCCGGCCGCGGCGAGCGAGCTCAGTCGTGCGACGAACGCATCGTCCGGCTCCAGCGTCGGTGCCGGCGTGCGCAGCTGCGCGCCGCGGGTTCGGTGGTCGGCCATGGTCGTCCTCCCAGAGTTGGCGGTCCCGACGTTAGTCGGGGGTGGGTCAACGTCGGGACCGCCGGTCCTGGGGTCAGCCCTCAGCGGGCTCGGGTGCGGCGTGCTCGTTCGGGTGGTCGCCCGCGTGCTCGTCCGGGCCGTCGGCGTGGTCGCCGTCGTCACCGTGCTCGCCCTGGTGGCCGTGCTCCAGGCCGTCCTGGCCGTGCTCGGTGCCACCCTCGAGGGCGTGGGTGTCCGGGTGGGTGCCGGCGTGCTCGTTCGGTCCCTCGGTCTCCGGCGCCTCGGTCTCGGGGGCCTCGGTCTCGGGGGCCTCGGTCTCGGGGGCCTCGGTCTCCTCGCTCGGCTCGGAGGTGGGCGTCTCGGTCGCCTCGTGCTGGGCGCGGGCCTCGGCCGCGCGCGCCTGGCCGAAGGCCGCGTGCTCGTTGACCTCGTGGCCGTTCTTGTTCAGGACGGGCGAGCTGCTCGTCGTCGTGGCGCTGGCGTCGTCGCTGTCCGTGCCCGTCTGGGTGGCGTACGCCGTACCGAACGTGAGTGCAGCGGCGAGTGCCGCGGTCGCCGTGACAGCGGTGGTGGTCCTGCGCATGCTGGGCCTCCTGTGTCGGGGATTGAGTCGGCGGTCTCCCGCCCGGTCACCCCACACCTGTCGCGACCCGCGTCCGGTGTTACACGATCTCGGAGATTTCTGCCGGCGCTCTCACTCGAGGCTGTTGACCATGAACTGGGCGGCGTGGGTGACGTAGTCCCAGAACTGCGCGTCCTGCTCCGGGGTGAGCGCGACCTCGTCCAGGCCGGCGCGGAAGTGGCGCAGCCAGTGCTCCTTGGCCTCGGGGGTCACCGCGAACGGTGCGTGCCGGGCCCGCAGGCGAGGATGGCCGCGGTTGTCGGAGTACGCCGTCGGCCCGCCCCAGTACTGCACGAGGAACAGCAGGAACCGCTCCTCGGCGGGTCCGAGGTCCTCCTCGGGGTACATCGGCCGGAGCACGGGGTCCTCCGCGACCCCCTCGTAGAACGTCGCGACGATCCGTCGGAAGGTCTCGAAGCCGCCGATCTCGTCGTAGAAGGTGCTCACCGGTCCATTCTGGCGGTCGTCGCCGGAGCGCAGGACGCCGGCGTGCAAGACTCGCGGCGTTCCGGACTTCCAAGCCGACGCACGAGGAGTGATCCGTCCATGGCAACGACCCGAACCGCTACGACCCACTGGGAAGGCAGTCTTTTCGAGGGGGCCGGCCAGGTCACCCTCGAGTCCTCCGGCCTCGGGACCTACGACGTGTCGTGGCCCTCGCGCGCGGAGGAGCCGAACGGGAGGACCAGCCCCGAGGAGCTGATCGCCGCGGCACACTCGTCCTGCTTCTCGATGGCGCTGTCGAACGGCCTCGCGAAGGCCGGCACGCCGCCGACCGCCCTGGACACCAGCGCCGAGGTCGAGTTCACCCCCGGCACCGGCATCACCGGCATCAAGCTGACCGTCACCGGGGTCGTCGAGGGCATGAGCGAGAGCGACTTCGTCGCCGCCGCCCAGGCCGCCAAGGAGGGCTGCCCGGTCAGCCAGGCGCTGGCCGGCACCACGATCACCCTCGAGGCGTCGCTCGCCTGACGGGCCGACCGACCCGGTCAGCTCTCGACGGGCTCCTCCCCTCCGGGGGTGGGGCCCGTCGGCGTCTGGTGGGCGGTGTCCTCCCGGTGCCACACCACCCGCTGGGGGAGCGGGATCTCGATGCCCTCGTGGTCGAAGCGGGCCTTGACCCGCTGGCGCAGCTCGCGGGCCACGCCCCACTGCTCCATCGGCGCGGTCTTGAGCAGCACCCGCAGGGTCAGCGACTCGGGGCCGAGGACCTCGACCCCGGTCACCTCGGGCTCCTCGATGATGATGCCGTGGAAGTCGTCGTCCTCCCACAGGTCGTGCGCGAGCTCCTTGAGGACCCGGGTGACCCGGGCGACGTCCTCGCCGTACGCGACCGCGACGTCGACCACCGCCCGCGACCAGTTCTGGCTCATGTTGCCGACCCGGAGGATCTCGCCGTTCGGCACGTACCAGACGGTCCCGTTGAGGTCGCGCAGGCGGGTGACGCGCAGGCTCACGGCCTCGACCGTGCCGCTGGCCTCGCCGACGTCGACGACGTCGCCCACGCCGTACTGGTCCTCGAAGATCATGAAGATGCCGGAGAGGAAGTCCTTGACCAGCGACTGGGCGCCGAAGCCCAGTGCGATGCCGATGATGCCCGCACTGGCGATGATCGGGGCGATGTTGACCCCGATCTCGCTGAGGACCATGGTGCCGAAGACCGCGATCAGCAGACCGGTGAGCACGCTCTTGAGCAGGTCGCCCATGGTCTTGGCGCGCTGCACCCGGCGGGTCGAGGCCGCGAGGTCCTGGGCAGTGGCCTGCTGTGCTGCCTTGCCCCGCAGCCCGAACCGGCTCATCCGGTCGGGGAGGACCCCGTCCTCGGCGCGCAGCACCAGCCGGTCCACGAGGCGGTGCAGGACCCACCGCACCACCATCATCAGCAGCAGCAGGCTGATGATCGCGAGCGGCTTGCCGATCAGGATGTCGGAGGCGTTGGCGAGCCTCTGGTTGTCGGTCCAGTCCAAGACGGCGTTGCAGAGGGTGTCGGAGGGGTCGCACCTGGTGTCTTCGAACCCGAACATGGGCCCCATGTCTACCGCACCGGGGCAAGGCTGCTCGACCCCGCCGAGCCGATAGGCTGGCGGCGTGACCACGAAGCTCGCGCACCCTGTCCCCAGCAGCGTCCTCAGCAGCGTCCCCGGCAGCGTCCTCCGCGGCGTCCTCCGCAGCACCGTCGTGCTCTTCGCGGGGTCGCTCGTCCTCCTGGCCTCCGGCCCGGCGGGCGCCGACACCCCGGAGGGGTGGCCCGTCGCCGACGGCGTCGACCCGGTGTACGCGGTGCTGCTGCTCGGTGGCGTGCCCGCGCTGCTGATCGCGGTGATCACCCTGCTGGTGATGGTCCCGGGTCGACGCGAGCGGCACGCGCTCGCCGCCGGCCAGGCCGACGACCAGTGGTTCGGCGGTCCGCGCCAGGGCACGGCCGAGCTGCCGCCCGCCGAGGCCGGCGCGACAGGCTCCGGGGGCGCAAGTGCGCGCTGGTGAGCTGGGCGGCGCGGAGCGGTTCGCCATCGAGGACGCGATCCGGACGGCCGAGCAGGTCTCGCGCTACGAGTTCAGCGTGTTCGTCGGGCGAGCCGACGGCGAGCCGCGCGCGTTCGCCACGCGGCTGCACCGCTCGCTGGTCGCACCCGAGCGCAGCGTCCTGATCCTGGTCGACCCGGCCGCGCGGGCCCTCGAGGTCGTCACCGGCGCGGTCGTCCGCAGCCACCTCACCGACGCCGAGGTCGAGCTGACCGCGCTGCAGATGCAGACGACCTTCGCCGAGGGCGACCTCGTCGGCGGGCTGCGGCGCGGCATCCAGATGCTCGCCGACCATGCGCGCGGCCCCGAGACCCTCCACTCGGACTGACTTGCTGTAGGGCGCGTGAGGTCCGTGAGTGGGCATGGCGATCGGCCCCGAGCCGGAACGGGCAAGGGCGGTGACCGAAGCGGTCACCGCCCTCCATCGTCCCACTCAGTCGTCCCACCGGATCTCGACGAGACCGTCGCGGCTTCGTCCCTCAGCCGCGGCGCTTGCTCAATCCGGCGGAGCCCACGCGCCGCATTCGTTCCTCATGCGTCGCTGCTCCGCGCATCCTTGGCTTGGGCGGCGAGCGCCCGGGCGACGTCCGCACGGCCCTCGCGCACGTAGCGCTTGGCGGCCGGGTTCGCGGCGGAGGACTCCAGCCAGCCGTCGACCCGGTCGAGCAGGTCCTGGCTCGCGAGCTGCTTGGGGAAGATGAACTCCAGAGCGGTGGAGGCCCGCTGGGTGCCCTTCTCCTCCCACATGGTGTCGGCCGCCTCGAGGTACTTCTCGACGTACGGCGCCAGCACCTCGTCCTGGCCGAACACCTGGAAGGCCAGCACCACGCTGCGCTGGGTCTCGTTGGCGACGTCGTCGCGGACCATCGCGATCTCCCACGCCTCGGCCTTCGCGTCGGCGGTCGGGCGCAGGGCCCGGGAGGCAGCCGCGTGCTCCTGCCCGGAGATCGTGTTGTCGCGGGCCAGCTCCTCGGCGATCCGGTCGGCGTCGGCGCGTCCGTTCTTCGCCAGCCCGCCGAGCAGGGTCCACCGCAGGTCGGTGTCCACTGCCAGTCCCTCGAACGTGAGCGTGCCGTCGAGCAGGCCCTCGAGGTCGTCCAGTGCCGCCTCGCTGTGGGCCGCGCCGGCGTACGCGCGAGCGAACGAGAGCTGGTGGTCGCTGCCGGCCTCGGCGTTGTCGAGCAGCTTGCGCAGGCCCTGCTCCCAGGTCGCCCGCAGGGCGGACCGGTTCTCCGGGGCCGAGTACAGCGTGGCCGCCTGGGCTGCGTACGTCGGGATCCGGCTCACGCCGAACGCGTCGGTCTCGCTGCCGATGCCGCTGAGCACGAGCGCGACGAAGTCCGTCGCGCTCATCTCCGCGTCGCGGGTCATGTCCCAGGCCGCTCCCCAGCACAGCGCGCGCGCGAGCGAGTCGTCGAGGGTCGCGATCCCGCCCACGACGGTGGCCAGCGAGCGCTCGTCGAGACGGATCTTTGCGTACGCCAGGTCGCCCTCGTTGAGCAGCAACAGGTCCGGCTGGCGCTGGCCGACGAGCTCGGCGACCTCGGTGAGCGCCCCGGCGACGTCGGTCTCGAAGGAGGTACGGCGGACCAGCCGACGGTTCCCCGCGGCGTCGGGCACCGCGTCGTAGAGGCCCACGCCGAGCCGGTGCCGGCGCAGCGTCGGCTGCTCGGCCGCAGCGGTCTGGCGGATCGCGAAGGAGGAGTAGCTGCCCTCGTCGTCGAGCTCGAACTCGGCCGTCAGCGTGTTCACGCCCGAGGTCTGGAGCCACTCCTGGGCCCACGCCTCGAGGTCCCGGCCCGAGGACGCCTCGAGGGCGGCCAGCAGGTCCTTGAACTCGGTGTTGCCGTACTCGAACTTCTTGAAGTAGGTGCGCACGCCCTTCAGGAAGTTCTCCAGGCCGACCCAGGCGACCAGCTGCTTGAGCACCGAGGCGCCCTTGGCGTAGGTGATGCCGTCGAAGTTGACCTCGACCGCGCGCAGGTCGACGTTGTCCGCGGCGATCGGGTGGGTGCTGGGCAGCTGGTCCTGGCGGTAGGCCCAGTTCTTGCGGGCGTTGGTGAAGCCCGTCCAGACCTCGGTGAACTCGGTGGCCTCGACCGCCGCGTGGTAGCAGGCCCACTCGGCGAACGACTCGTTGAGCCACAGGTCGTCCCACCACTTCATGGTCACCAGGTCGCCGAACCACATGTGCGCCATCTCGTGGAGGATGACCTCGACCCGGAACTCGTAGAACGCCCGGTCCTGGCGGCTGCGCGGGAGGTACTCGTCGCGCAGCGTGACGCACCCGGCGTTCTCCATCGCGCCCATGTTGTACTCCGGCACGTAGAGCTGGTCGTACTTGCCGAACGGGTAGGGGTAGTCGAAGGCGTCCTCGAAGTAGCCGAAGCCCTGCTCGGTGATCTTGACCAGCTCGTCGACGTCGAGGTGCTCCACGAGCGACTGGCGGCAGTAGTGACCCAGCGGGATGTCGCCGTGCTTGCCGCGGTAGACGTGCTGGACCTCGTGGTACTCGCCGGCGACGATCGCCGTCACGTAGGTCGACAGCGGCTTGGTCGGGGCGAACCGCCAGACGGCCTTGCCGCTCTGCCCGGCAACGGCCTCGGGCTCGGGCGACGGGGAGTTCGAGACGACCTTCCACCCCTCGGGGGCGGTGACGGTGAACGTGAACGGCGCCTTCAGGTCGGGCTGCTCGAACGTCGTGTAGACCCGTCGGGCGTCGGGGACCTCGAACTGCGAGTACGTGTAGACCCGGTCGTCGGCGGGGTCGACGAACCGGTGCAGGCCCTCGCCGGTGCGCGAGTAGGTGCAGTCGGCCCGCACGACGAGCTCGTTCTCCGCGGCCAGGCCGGTCAGCGCGATCCGGCTGTCGGCGTACGCCGTGGCCGGGTCGACCGACTCGCCGTTCAGCGTGATCTCGTGGACGGTCGCGTCGACGAGGTCCGCGAACGTCTCGGCGCCGGGCTCGGTGCAGGTGAACCGGATCGTGGTCGTCGAGCCGAAGGTCGCGTCGCCGGTCGTGAGGTCCAGGTCGATGGAGTACGAGGTGACGTCCAGGAGCGCGGCGCGAGTCGCGGCCTCGTCCCGGGTGAGGTTGGTTCCAGGCATGCGACGCATCCTGCCACCCGGGTCGTGGTCGAGGAAAAGGACATGCGCCCGGCATGATGGGCCTGTGAGCGAGCCGGGTCGGACCCGCGAGGTCGCGCTGCTCTTCCTCCGGTTGGGCACCATCGCGTTCGGCGGTCCCGTAGCCCACACCGCGATGATGCGCGAGGAGCTCGTCCGCCGCCGCGGGTGGGTCACGGACGAGCGGTTCGTGGACCTGATGGGCGCCACGAACCTGATCCCGGGGCCGAACTCCACCGAGCTGGCCATCCACCTCGGCTACGACCGAGCCCGCTGGCGCGGCCTGCTGCTCGCCGGCCTGTGCTTCATCCTCCCGGCGGCGCTGATCGTCACCGCGCTCGCCTGGGCGTACGTCGAGTACGGCGACACCCCGTCGGCCGAGTGGCTGCTCTACGGCGTGGTGCCGGCGGTGCTGGCGATCGTCGCCTGGGCGCTGGTGGCACTGCTTCGCACGGTCCTGAAGACCGTGTGGCTCGGGTTGCTGGCCGCCGCCGGTCTGGCGGCGTACTTCCTCGGCGTGCACGAGCTGGTGGTGCTGTTCGGTGGCGCCGCCCTCGCCGGCCTGGCGCGGCTCGTGAGCCGGGCGGCGGGCCCGCGGCACGGGCTGCTCGCGCCGCTCGCGGTGCTGTTCCCCGACCCGACCGGGGGCCAGCTCGCCCAGCTGTTCCTCACGATGCTCAAGATCGGCGCGGTGCTCTACGGCAGCGGCTACGTGCTGCTGGCGTTCCTCGAGGGCGACCTGGTCGACCGGCTGGGCTGGGTGACCCAGCAGCAGATCCTCGACGCGGTGTCGATCGGCCAGGTCACGCCGGGGCCGGTGTTCACGACCGCGACGTTCCTGGGCTACCTCGTCGCCGGGCTGCCCGGGGCGTTCCTGGCCACGGTCGGGATCTTCCTGCCATCGTTCGTCTTCGTCGGGCTGCTGACCCGGATCACCGACCGGATCCGCTCCTCACCGTGGACCTCGACGATGCTCGACGGACTCAACGCGACGGCCCTCGCCCTGATGGCCGGCGTGTCGTGGCAGCTCGGCCGGACGGCGCTGGTCGACGGCTGGACGGTCGGGATCTTCGTGGTCACGCTGCTGCTGATGTGGCGCACCGAGCTCAACAGCGCCTGGTACGTCGCCGGCGGGGCGGCCGCGGGAATAGTCCTCGGCGTGCTCGGTTGGAACTGACATGACCTCCGACACGACCACCGACACCCGTTCCGGCGCTGACTTCTGGTTCGACCCGGCCTGTCCGTTCGCCTGGATCTCGTCGCGGTGGATCCTCGAGGTCGAGAAGGTCCGCGACATCGAGGTGACCTGGCACATCATGAGCCTGGCCTACCTCAACCAGGACAAGGACGTCTCGGACGACTACCGCGAGTTCCTCTCGACCGCCTGGGAGCCGGTGCGCGTGCTGATGGCCGCTGAGCAGAAGTACGGCAAGGAGGTCCTGCTGCCGCTGTACACGGCGATGGGCACCCGGATCCACATCGAGAAGCAGGACCGGGACCGCGCGATGGTCGAGGGGGCGCTCGCGGAGGCCGGTCTCGATCTGACGCTCGCCGACGCCATGGACGACTCGTCGTACGACGAGGCGATCGCGCGCTCCCACCACCTCGGCATGGACCAGGTCGGCAACGAGGTCGGCACCCCCACCATCGCGTTCGACGGACGAGCCTTCTTCGGGCCGGTGCTGAGCAAGGCCCCGCGCGGCGAGGACGCCGGCCGGATGTGGGACGCATTCGTCACACTCTCGGCCTACGAGCACTTCTACGAGCTCAAGCGCAGCCGCACCGAGACCCTCGACTTCACCTGACCGGCGCCCCTAGCGTGGGTGCATGACGACCCACCACGCGCAGGCCGACTGGGGCGACGACGTCCGGGTGCTCGCGCGAGCGCTCGACCAGGCCGGCGACGTGCTCGACCAGGTGCATCGGGACCTCCTCGAGAGACCGACGCCCTGCGCTGACTGGGACGTCGCGGCCCTCGCCGACCACCTGGTGGCGACGCCCGCGAACTTCCTCGCGATGGCCCGCGGCGAGCAGCCGGACTGGTCGGCCCCGGCGCACGTCACCGAGGAGTGGGGCCCGGCGTTCCGCGTCGCGGCCGACGACCTGATCCACTGGTGGCACGAGCACGGCGGTGAGACGGAGTCGAGCGCGGACATGGCCACCGCCGAGCTCGCCGTGCACACCTGGGACCTGGCGCGGGCGATCGGCTTCCCCGTCGAGCGGCTCGACCGGGAGGTCGCCACCCGGGCGCTGGAGCTCCTGCGGTCCGGCCTGACGCCGGAGAACCGCAGCGGGGTGTTCGGCCCGGAGCAGTCGGCCGCCGAGGACGCCGGGACCTACGAGCGGCTCGCCGCGTTCGCCGGACGCCCGATCGACTGACCCGCCGGGCCGCCCCGGTCAGGTGCTCGCGGCGCCGCCGGCGGCCGTCGTCGCCGCGACCGCGGTGATGGCTGCCGTGGCGGCGACGATCGCGTCGCGGACCGCCTTGGCGGCCCAGTCGCCCTTCGCGATCTGCTTGGCCCGCTTGCGGACCTCGCCGGCGGAGAGGCCCTCGTGGTCGACCACCAAGTGCTGCTTGTCGATGGCCGACAGCAGCGCGACCAGCGCGCCGGTGCGCTCGTCCGGCTCGACCCCCTGGACGAGGACGGCGGTCAGCAGCCGGCGGACCTCCTGCTCGCGGCCGGAGTCGACCGCGGGCCAGCGGGTGCGCGGGAACAGCCCCAGCACCCGGTCGTCGTGACGCTCGAGGACGCCGCGTGCGGCGAGCCGCTCGGCGAGCGCGTCGCGCGTGCCCCTGCCGAGCCGGTCCACGAGGTCCCGCGCGGTGCGCGGCTTCGCCGCCACGACGTCGTACGCCGTGCGCAGCACCGGGTCCTGCGGAGCCGCTCCCGCGACCGCTCGGACCCTCGCGGCGTGCCACACGCCCGTCGTCTCCTCGACCTCCACCGCGCCCGTGGTCGCGAGCTCAACCAGGAGGGCTCCGCCCAGCACGGTCTGCGGATAGGACGTCAGGGTGAGCTTGCCGCTGTCGTCGTCGAGCAGCAGGAGGAGCAGGTCCTCCGCGATGAGGGTGTCCACCGGACCGACGCTAGCGCGATGCGGCGGTCAGGACCCGGGTCCCAGGTCCCTAGGATTGCCTCATGAGTCATGTCCTCTCCGCCGTCGCCTGGCCGTACGCCAACGGTCCGCGCCACATCGGCCACGTGGCCGGTTTCGGCGTGCCGTCCGACGTCTTCAGCCGGTACATGCGGATGGCGGGGCACGACGTCTTGATGGTCTCCGGGTCGGACGAGCACGGCACGCCGATCCTGATCGCCGCCGACGAGGCGGGTCTCTCCCCGCAGGAGCTGGCCGACCGCAACCACCGGGTCATCGCCGAGGACCTGACCTCGCTCGGCCTGACCTACGACCTCTACACGCGCACGACGACGCGCAACCACCACGCGGTCGTGCAGGAGCTGTTCCTGGGGGTCTACGAGAACGGCTACTTCGTCGAGCAGACGACGTACGGCGCGATCTCGCCCTCGACCGGACGGACGCTGCCGGACCGCTATATCGAGGGCACCTGCCCGATCTGCGGCTACGACGGCGCGCGTGGCGACCAGTGCGACAACTGCGGCAACCAGCTCGACCCGCACGACCTGATCGACCCGCGCTCGAAGATCAACGGCGAGGCGCCGGAGTTCATCGAGACCCAGCACTTCTTCCTGGACCTGCCCGCGCTGGCCGACGCGCTGGGGGAGTGGCTCGACGGTCGCGAGGCGACCGGCCTCTGGCGGCCGAACGTGATCCGGTTCAGCCAGAACATCCTCAAGGAGATCCGGCCGCGGGCGATGACCCGTGACATCGACTGGGGCATCGCCGTGCCGCTCGACGGCTGGCGGGAGAACCCGACCAAGAAGCTCTACGTGTGGTTCGACGCGGTGATCGGCTACCTGTCGGCGTCCATCGAGTGGGCCCGCCGCATCGGTGACGACCAGCGGTGGCGGGAGTGGTGGAACGACCCCGAAGCGCTGTCGTACTACTTCATGGGCAAGGACAACATCACCTTCCACAGCCAGATCTGGCCGGCCGAGCTGCTGGCCTACTCCGGGAAGGGCGCGAAGGGCGGCTCGCCGCGCGAGTACGGCGAGCTGAACCTGCCCACCGAGGTGGTCTCCTCGGAGTTCCTGACGATGGAGGGCCGCAAGTTCTCCTCCTCCAAGCGGGTCGTGATCTACGTGCGCGACCTGCTCAGCCGCTACCAGCCCGACGCGTTCCGCTACTTCGTGGCGGCGGCGGGCCCGGAGAACCAGGACTCCGACTTCACCTGGTCGGAGTTCGTGCGCCGCACCAACGACGAGCTCGTCGCGGGCTGGGGCAACCTGGTCAACCGCACGGCCACGCTGATCGCGAAGAACTTCGGCGAGATCCCGAAGGCCGGCGAGCTGACCGCCGATGACCAGGCCCTGCTCGACTCGGTCGGGGCGGCGTTCGGCACCGTCGGCGACCTGATCGGCCGGCACCGGCAGAAGCAGGCGATCGGCGAGGCGATGCGTGCGGTCGCGGAGGTCAACAAGTACGTCTCCGACTCCGAGCCCTGGAAGATCAAGGACGACCCCGACCGCCTCGGCACGATCCTGCACGTGGTCGCGCAGTGCGTGGCCGACCTCAACCTGGTGCTGAGCCCGTTCCTGCCGTTCGCGGCCAACGAGGTGGACAAGGCGCTCGGCGGAGCCGGCGACCTCGCGCCGATGCCGCGGATCGAGGAGGTCGACGACCTCGACGGGGGCGCGCCGTACCCGATCATCACCGGCGAGTACTCCGGCTTCCCCGCCTGGCAGCGCCGGCCGATCGTGCCCGGCACCCCGGTCTCGAAGCCCACGCCGATCTTCACCAAGCTCGATCCGTCGATCGTCGACGAGGAGCTCGCCCGGCTGGCGGACTGAGACGACACGCCCCATCCGCTCGGCCTCAGGCGTCCCGGACCCGCCCGCGCAGCGACTTGGTCCGTCCGCGCTGCTTCTTGGCGTCCAGCCGGCGCTGCTGGGAGCCGCGGGTCGGCTTGGTCGGGCGACGGGGTGGGGGCGGCGGTGCGAGGGCCTCGCGGAGCCGCTCGGCGAGCCGCTCCCGGGCGGCGACCCGGTTGCGGTGCTGGGAGCGGTGCTCGGTGGCGACCACCCGCACCGGCGAGCCGAGCCGGCCGACGACCCGGGCACGCTGAGCGTCGGTGAGGACCGTCGACACGGCCGCGTCGTACTCCAGCTCGACGCGGCTGTCGGTGGTGTTCACCGACTGCCCGCCCGGCCCCGGCGACCGGGAGAAACGCTCCACCAGCTCGGCCTCCGGGACCACGAGGCCGGAGGGCAGGCCCGGCCCGGGCGGGACGACGAGGTTCATCCGCCGCTCAGCGCCGCTTGCGCCACTCGATCGCGGGGCAGGTGTCCATCACCATCGGGACGCCCGCCTGCGTCGTCCGCGCGAACGCGTCCTCGTCGATCACGCCGAGCTGGAACCACACGGCCTTCGCGCCGATGGTGACGGCCTGGTCGGCGAACTCACCGGCCGCCTCGGAGCGCCGGAAGACGTCCACGACGTCCACGGGGAACGGGATGTCGGCCAGGGTCGGGTAGCCCGGCTCGCCCAGCACCGTCGGGGCGTCCGGGTGCACCGGGACGATCCGCTTCCCGCGCTGTTGGAGCAGGGCGGCGATGGAGTACGCCGTCCGGCTCGGGTCGCCGGAGAGACCCACGACCGCCCAGGTCTCGCAGTCGTCGAGCATGAACCGGACCCGCTCCGGGTCCTGCCAGTCCGCCATGGTCCCAGCCTAGTCAGGAGGGAAATCGCAGGAATCGATCAGAGTTCTGAGGTTCTGGCCCCGGCCGCGTCGCGGAGGAGTTACCGTGACCCGATCTCGCGCTACCGAGTGGTAGCGCGACCTGAGTTGCTCGGGAGGGAGCACTTTCCATGAATCTTCGCAGTCTTGCCACCCGCACCGCGGTAGCCGGTGCCGTCTCCGCCCTCGCTGCTGGTGCGCTGGTCGGCGCCACCACCAGCGCGGCCGAGGCGGCCGACGTCACCGGTACGTACACCTGCTCGGCGCTTGGGAGCGTGCTGGGCGACTTCCCGCTGGCGATCTCGGTGCCGCTGCTCCCGCCGACCGCGCCCGCGGGCCTGACCATCACCCCGCTGCTCGGCGTGGAGGCCCACCTCACCGTTCCCTCGGTTCTCCTGCAGGGCGCCGGGATCGACGGTGGCACCGTCGATGACTTCGGGATGACTCTCGGTGCGGCGACGATCGGGGCTCCGCTCACCGTCACGGACATCACCGACAACGGCAACGGGACCTCCACGGTGAACGCCACCGGCATCAACGAGACGTTCACCACCCCGAAGGCTGGGACCTACGACGTCAAGCTGCCGGGGGCCTTCACGTTCTCCAGCACGTCCCACGGGAGCCCGAGTGTGCCGGTCGCGTGCTCGACCGACGCGCCGGCGACCCTCGGCACTGTCACGCTGGGGAAGCAGGCCAGCGAGATGACGGTGAAGGCCGTCAGGAGGCACAAGGTCAACGTGACCGTGACGAACGAGTACAGCACGCCGTCCGGCAAGGTCGTCGCCAAGGTCGGCAAGAAGGCTTTCTCCGAGAAGCTCAACAGCAACGGCAAGACCGTCTTCACCTTCCCGAAGGCGCTGAAGGGCAAGAAGGCCGTCTTCAGCTACAAGGGAGACGGGTTCACCGCTGGTGACAGCAAGGACGCGGCCGGGAAGCCGATCTCGGCCATCATCAAGTGACGCCCTGATCCAACGCGAACCGACGAACGCCCGGCCGGGTTCTGCCCCGGCCGGGCGTTCGCATGCCCGGCCCGGACAGCACGGTTGCCCGTGGATAGAGTCCGACCCATGAGCACCGAGTTCTCTCTCTACGCCCTCTCCGAGGAGCACCAGGCCGTCCGCGAGGCGGCCCGTGCGGTATGTGATGCGAAGGTGGCGCCGTTCGCGGCCGACGTGGACGAGCACGCCCGTTACCCCCGCGAGGCGGCGGAGGCGCTGCTGGCCGCGGACTTCCACGCTCCGCACATCCCCGAGCAGTACGGCGGTGCCGGTGCGGATGCCCTGGCCACGGTGATCATCATCGAGGAGGTGGCCCGGGCGTGTGCCTCCTCGAGCCTGATCCCGGCGGTGAACAAGCTCGGGTCGCTGCCGGTGCAGATCGCCGGCTCGGAGGAGCTGAAGGTCAAGTACCTGGGGGCGCTGGCGCGTGGTGAGGGCGGGTTCTCCTACTGCCTCTCCGAGCCGGATGCGGGCTCGGACGCGGTGGGCATGAAGGCCCGCGCGGTGCGCGACGGTGACACGTGGGTGCTCAACGGGGTCAAGCGCTGGATCACCAACGCGGGGGAGTCGGAGTACTACACGGTGATGGCGGTGACCGACCCGGAGAAGCGCAGCCGGGGGATCAGCGCCTTCGTGGTGGAGAAGTCCGACGCGGGCGTCTCCTTCGGTGCCCCGGAGAAGAAGCTCGGGATCAAGGGCTCGCCGACCCGGGAGGTCTACCTGGACAACGTCCGGATCGGTGCGGACCGGATGATCGGGGCGGAGGGCACCGGGTTCGAGATCGCGATGCGGACCCTGGACCACACCCGGGTCACGATCGCGGCGCAGGCGGTGGGCATCGCCCAGGGGGCAGTGGACTACGCGCTGGGCTATGCCCAGGAGCGGCGCCAGTTCGGGAAGCCGATCAGCGACTTCCAGGGGCTGCAGTTCCTACTGGCCGACATGGGGATGAAGGTCGAGGCGGCCCGGCAGCTGACGTACGCGGCGGCGGGGAAGTCCGAGCGTGGCGACAGCGATCTGACGTTCTTCGGGGCCGCGGCGAAGTGCTTCGCCTCGGACGTGGCGATGGAGGTCACCACCGACGCCGTGCAGGTCCTGGGTGGCTACGGCTACACCCGCGACTACCCGGTCGAGCGGATGATGCGCGACGCCAAGATCACCCAGATCTACGAGGGCACCAACCAGGTCCAGCGGATCGTGATGGCCCGGCAGCTCCTCGCGGGAGTGCAGAGCGACCTCTGACCCGCGCCCATCGAGCCGGTCGGTGCCTCCGGGCGTTCCGTGGGTCGTCGTCGGGCACCAGGCCCGGGCGGTCGCGCATCCGGGCCGGCCGGCTGGGTACCGGTGGGCATCCGAGTGCCGAGGAGGTCGACCGATGCCCCAGCAGCAGTGGAGCAAGAAGCGCGAGCGGCAGTACGACCACATCAAGGACGGTCTCGAGGAGCGCGGACGCTCCGAGGACGAGGCCGAGGAGATCGCCGCGCGCACGGTGAACAAGGAGCGCGCCCGCAGCGGCGAGGCGCGCCAGCGCAGCCGGACGTCGACCGAGGACATCTCCTCCTCCCGCCGCGGCGGGCTGCGCTCGCACTCCGGGCCCGGGGGACGCACCCGGGACCAGCTCTATGCGGAGGCCCGCGACAAGAACATCAAGGGGCGCTCGTCGATGAACAAGGCCGAGCTCGAGCGGGCCGTCGGCCGCTGAGGCTCACGCGTCGGCGGACACCGGACCGGCTGCCGCCCCCGAGGGTGGCCGGAGCCAACGCGCGAGGACGGCCTCGATGCCCGCCCCCGTCACCGGCTTGGTGAGGTAGTCGTCCATGCCCGCCGCCAGGCAGCGCTCGCGGTCGCCGGCGACCGCGGAGGCGGTCATCGCGATGACCGGCAGGCCGGGGCCCCCCAGCTCCAGCCGACGGATCTCGGCCGTCGCCTGGTAGCCGTCCATGACGGGCATCTGGCAGTCCATGAGCACCGCGTCGAAGCTCCGCGTGCGCAGCGCCTCCAGGGCGGCGAGGCCGTCCGCGGCGACGTCGACCTGGTAGCCGAGGTGCTCGAGGATGCCAACGGCCACGAGCTGGTTGACCTCGCTGTCCTCGACGACCAGGAGTCGGGCGTCCGGCTTCCTGGTGGCGGGCTCCGGCCGGGGCGTGGCGCCGGGGGCGAGGGAGAGTCTCGAGATCGCCTCGCTCAGCGCCGAGGGCCGCACCGGCTTGACGAGGCGGGCCGCGAGCCCCGCCGGCAGCGAGGCGGTCGGCAGCACGTCCGTGCCCGAGGTGAGCAGCATCGTCGCCGTGCCGGCCAGCTCGGGCGTGGCCTGGACCCACGACGCGAGCTCGAGGCCGTTGAGGCCGGGCATCGACAGGTCCAGGAGCGCGAGGCGGTACGGCATGCCCGCGGCTGCCGCCCGGTGCAGCAGGACCTGGGCCTCCTCGCCCGAGGACGCCTGGTCCACCTCGATGCCCCAGCGCGTGAGCTGCTCGGCCAGCGCCGTGCGGCAGCCCTCGCTGTCGTCGACGAGCAGGACGGGCTGTCCCTGCCAGGCGTCGGCGAGTGCCGTACGGGGCGAGGGCTGGACGGCGCTCACGGGCAGCGGCACCACCACCCAGAACCGGCTACCGCCGCCCGCGCGGGGCTCGACGCCGATCTCGCCGCCCATGGCGGTGACGAGCTGGCGGCTGATCGCCAGCCCCAGCCCGGTGCCGCCGAAGCGCCGGGTCGTGGTGGAGTCGGCCTGGGTGAAGGCGTCGAACAGGTGCTCGCGCTGGTCGGGGTCGACGCCGATGCCGGTGTCGAGGACCTCGAAGCGCACGGTGGCCACGTCCGAGGCCATCGCCCGGTCCAGGCGCGCCGAGACGAGGACCTCGCCGGTCGTCGTGAACTTGATCGCGTTGGAGGCGAGGTTGAGCAGGATCTGGCGCAGGCGGACGGTGTCGCCGCGCAGCCCGAGCGGCACCTCGGGCGAGCAGCGGACGACGAGCTCGAGCCCCTTCTCCTGGGCGGGCCCCGCGACCAACCGCGCGGTCTCGTCGAGGAGCCGTGCGACGTCGAGGTCGACCTCGTCCAGCTCCAGATGGCCGGCCTCGATCTTCGAGAAGTCGAGGATGTCGTTGATGACCTGGAGGAGTGCCTCGCCGGCCACCCGGATCCCCTCGGCGTAGCGGTCCTGCTGGCCGTCCAGACGGGTCGTCAGGATCAGCTCGGTCAGCCCGAGGACGCCGTTGAGCGGTGTCCGGATCTCGTGGCTCATCGTGGCGAGGAACGTCGACTTGGCGCGCGAGCCGGCCAGGGCGTCGTCGCGCGCCCGCTCCAGCTCCAGCTCCATCTCCTTGCGGGCCGTCGAGTCCGACAGCGAGATGACGATCCCGCGGACGACGGGGTCGTCGAGGAGGTTGACGAACCGGGCGAGCACCCAGCGATGCTCCGCCTCCGCCGGCACGAGATGGAGCTCCGCCTGCACGACGTTTCCGGGGGCGGCCAGGGTCCGCTCCAGCGCGTCCTCGAGCCCGTCGTGCAGCCGGAGCCCGGCGGCCTCGGCCCACGCGGGCAGGCTGCGCCGGCTCGAGGGGCCGAGGGACTCCTCCACGCCACGGGAGGAGAACACGACGTCGAGACGCTCGTCGACGACCAGGATGGCGTCCACCGTGTTGTCGGCGAGCGCCTGGAAGTACTGGTGGCTGCGGGCCAGCTCGGCGTGGGCGGCGTCCTCGGATGCCAGGAGTCGTCCGACGCGGATCAACGTGATCAGCAGCAGCACGCCCATCCCGACGTACGGGACGTAGAGGGCGTGCTGGTCGTGGTGGGTCACCAGGTGCGCCACCGGGGGCACGGCCGCCGGGAGGATCGCGAGCAGCATCCGCGTGGTGTGGCTGCGGCGCACCGCCCTCCCGTCCGCCTGGACTGCCGGCGCAGTGCGATCCCGCGGCAGGGCCGCCGATGCGAGGAGCAGCATCCCGACCAGCCAGCCGGCGTCGAGCCGGTCGGGGGGCGTGCCTCCCACCGCCACGAACGCGCTGCTCGTCAGCAGCCAGGTGCCGAGCGCGGCCGTCATCAGCCACCCGGCCGCCGACCGGCCGCGACGTACGACGACCGCACGTGCCGCGAACGCGAGCAGGGTCAGGTCCGCGACCGGCGTCGAGAGCTGGAGCGCCCCCTCGGCGACGCTCAGGTCGCTCGCCTCGAACGCCGCTGTGGTGGAGGCCGTCCACACGAGCAGCACCGCCACGGTCACGATGGTCGCCGCCTCGAGGAGCGGGTCGAGACGTGCCAGTCGACGCCGGCCGGCCGCGGGGGCGAGCAGTCGGAGCAGTGCCGCCCCGAGGACCAGGTAGCCCGCGAAGTAGGCGACCGCCGCGAGCCAGGCCGCGTCGTCGAGCCCGGCCCAGCCCACGACGCACCGCTCGAGCACGTCGCCGGCCACGGTCACGCTCACGGCCGCCGCGATCAGCACGGCCACGCTCCGACCTGCGGGGCGGCGGAGCACGCCCGCCCAGGCGATCACCATCGCTGCAGTCGCGCCGATCAGGTAGGTCAGGTCTCCCGCGCGGCCCGAGGGTGCGACCAGGTGCGCCGTGATGCCCAGGCAGGCCACTGCGACGGCTGTCGTCGCGGTCCTGGTCGCGGCAGTCGTGCTCACACCCGTCGCGTCCATGGTCCCCCGGCCTCGTTCAGTGGAACGGCCTCGTCGAGCGCACGGGTGGTCGCGTTCGGCGTCGGCCGTACCTCCTCGTTCGGCCGGTGACCGGCCGACCTGACGACAAATCCGCGCGAGAACCGCGGCCGAGAAGGAACCGTTCGGTCCCCCATAAGGGTGGTGTGCCGCCTGTGGGCCGCTGCGAGGATCGGAACGGCGGGCGCCCCGCGCGCCCGCCGACCATCGCCCAGGAGGTGCGAGATGGAGCACCGACGAGAGGCCACGACCCGGCTTTTCGAGGAGCTGGAAGCGGCATCCGACCAGGAGGCCCACCGGATCCGCGACGAGATCGTCCGGCTCAACATGCGGGTCGCCAGCGACTGCGCCCGGCGCTACCGGCAGCGCGGGATCGCGACCGAGGACCTCGACCAGGTGGCCTACCTGGGGCTGGTCAAGGCGGTCAGGGCGTTCGACGCGGGCCGTGGCCACGACTTCCTCTCGTTCGCCGTTCCGACCATCCGCGGCGAGGTGCGACGCCACTTCCGCGACCTCGGCTGGGCGCTGCGGCCACCGCGCTCGATCCAGGAGCTGCAGTCGCGCATCCTGGCCGCCGAGGGCGACCTGGCCCAGGAGCTGGGCCGTTCGCCGCGGCCGAGCGACCTCGCCCGACACCTCGAGGTCGACCTGGAGCAGGTGCTCGACGCCCTCGGCGCAACGGGCTGCTTCGCACCGGCGTCGCTCGACATCGTGGCCGTCGACGGCGACGACTCCCTGGGCGACCGGCTCGGCGCGGTCGATCCGGCGTTCGCCACGGCGGAGGCCCGGATCACCTTGGCCACGCTGATGCGCGGGCTGACGCCGAGGGAGCGGCGGATCCTCGAGCTGCGGTTCTTCGGCAACCGCACCCAGGCCGAGATCGGGGCCGACATCGGCGTCACCCAGATGCAGGTCTCCCGGCTGCTGAACCGGATCCTGGGCCGGCTCCGCGAGCGGATGCTGGCCGAGTCCGACGCGTCGTCCGGCCCCGCAGCGTAGGTACGGTCCCAGGACGTCGGCTCCAGAACGACGGCCCTAGAACGACGGCCCTAGAACGACGGCCCTAGAACGACGGCCCTAGAACGACGGCCCTAGAACACGGGTGGCAGCTCCGAGGCCCGGCCGGTGAAGGTCGGCGCCCGCTTCTCCAGGAAGGCCGTGACGCCCTCCCTCCCATCGCCGATCGAGGACCAGTACATCGCCAGCGAGTCCGACAGGTGCGCCTCGAGCGGGTCCGCGGCCGCGCTGTTGCGGTAGAGCAGGCGCTTCGCCAGGCCCAGCGCCGTGGGGGAGCGGCCGACCACGAACGAGCGGGCCAGGGCGTACGCCGCGGGGAGCAGCTCGTCCGGCTCGTGCACGCTGCGCACCAGGCGGCCGGCGAGCGCGGCGTCGGCGCTCAGGATCTCCGCGGAGTACACCCACTCCAGGGCCTGCTGGATCCCGACGATCCGCGGCAGGAACCAGCTCGACGCCGCCTCCGGGACGATGCCGAGGCGGCCGAAGACGAAGCCGATCCGAGCCGTGGTCGACGCCAGCCGCAGGTCCATCGCCAACGTCATGGTGGCGCCGATCCCGACCGCCGGGCCGTTGATCGCCGCGATCACCGGCTTCGGCAGCGCATGGATCGCGAGCGTGACGCGGCCACCGGTGTCGCGCACCCCGTCGTGGTACGGCGGCTCGTCGTACGCCGCCCGGAACTCCTCGGGCGTCGGGCGCAGCGACTCGTCGAGCCCGAACACGTTGCCCTCGGCCGACAGGTCCATCCCGGCGCAGAACGCACGGCCGGCACCGGTGACCACGACGGCGCGGACGTCGTCCTCGACCGCGTCGGTGCGGAAGACCGTCTCGAGCTCGCGCGCCATGGTCACGTCGAACGCGTTGAGCTGGTCGGGGCGGTCCAGCGTCAACGTGGCGATGCCGTCCTCGTCGACCGACCAGCGCAGGGTCTCGTAGCTCATCCGGTCACGCTCCTCGGCAGGCCGGTCGGCGTGCACAGGCTGGCCGGCACGTCGTCGGTCTTGTCCTCGATGATGTAGCGGAACATCTGCTTGGACCGCTCGGCGTCCCAGTGCACGGCGAGGTCCGCGATCGGGACCACGCAGCTGAGCCCGTTCTCGCCGTTCACGTGCGTCATCGACGACGCCCACAGTGCCGCACGCAGCGGGCTGGTGCCCTCGCCGAAGGCGAAGAAGTCCGGGACCGAGTTGGACAGCCGCCAGTACCGCACCGGGTTCAGCACCGTCCACGGCGAGACCACCTCGTCGCCGACGGCGGCGACGACCTCGCGCTGGCGCTTGACCCGGTCGATGTCACCGATGCTCGAGGTGTGCCGCGAGCGGGCGTAGCCGAGCGCGGTCGTGCCGTCGGCCTCCTGGCAGCCCTTCTCGACGTCGAGGTTGGCGAGCTTGTCCTTCATCGCCTGCTTCGGGCAGATCGTGATGCCGCCGACGGCGTCCACCACCCCGGCGAGCCCGCCGAGACCGATCTCCACGTAGTCGTCGACGCGGATGCCCGTGTTCTGCTCGATGGTGCGGACCAGCAGCTGGGGGCCGCCGTACGCGTAGGCCGCGTTGATCTTCGTGGTGCCGTGCCCCGGGATCCCCACGAGCGAGTCGCGCGGGATCGACATCAGCAGGTTCGGGCCGTCGCCGGTGTGCAGCAGCATGATCGTGTCGGTGCGCTGTCCCGCCGCGTTGCCGGTGCCGAGCTGCTTGCGCTCCTCGGGGCTCAGCCCGGCCCGCGAGTCACTGCCGACGAGCAGGTACGTCGTGCCGGGCTGGTCGCCCGGGCGGTCGCCGGACGGCTCGAAGTCGACCTTGTCCACCTTGCTCCACGCCCAGAGCGGCACCGCGACCAGGTAGACGACCCAGAGCAGCAGCAGCGCGAGCACGATCCGCAGCCAGAACCCCGGCCCCCGGCGACGGCCGCGGGGCCGGCCGGCGGGAGGGCGCGCCGCGGGTGGAGGGGGCGTCGGGCGGCCGGGCTGGGTCGCCGGCCGGCCGGGCGCAGGCACGGGCGGTGGCGTCTGCCCGGGACGCGACACCGTGGGCATCACCCGGGTCTCGTCGGGTCGCGGCTCACGGTCCGGGTCACCGGATCCGCCGTACAGCCAGTGGAAGTCGGGAGACCCGTCCCCGGGCTCGCCGTCCCCCCGGGGGCGATCAGTCATGCCCCGACGCTACCGTGCCGCCAGCTCCGACCAGGACTCCGCAATGCCGTCGGCGAGCACCTGGAGGTCCGGCACCGACTCGTGGTCGCCGGTCAGCCCGAAGGCCAACGCGTCCTGGTAGGAGAGCATCGCGATGCCGACGCGGACGTGGTCGGCGATCGGCACCCACGGGACCATCGAGCGCACCGGCCGGCCCAGGCAGTACAGCGGCACGCGGGGGCCGGGGACGTTCGTGGTCACCGTCGTCACCTGGTGCTGCGGGAACCGCCAGGCGGTGCGCAGGCCCCACGACACGAGCGGGAAGGGGCCGAGCTCCGCCGTCGAGGTGATGCTCATGCCTGCCTCCGGCTCGTGGTGGGCGCGCAGTCGGCGGAGCCGCCGGTGCACGGCGTGCACCCGCTCGACCGGGTCGGCCACGTCGACCGGCAGGTAGGGGAGCAGCAGCGAGACCTGGTTGTCGGTGACCGACTCGTCGCCCTTGGCGCGGGTCGAGACCGGCACCAGGGAGCGGACCGTCCTGGCGTCGGGGCTCTCGCGCCGGCCCAGCAGCAGCCGACGGAACCCACCGGCGATCGCCGCGAGCGCGACGTCGTTGACGCTCGCGCCGCACCGGCGGCGTACGTCGGCGACCTCGGACATGTGGACCTCGACCCAGGTGAACCGCCGGTCGGCGCCGATCGGGCCCAGGAGGGAGGACGGGTGCACGGGCCGGGCGGCGCCGCTCAGGTCGAGCAGGCCCCGGGCGGCGTGGGCGACGGCGTTGGCGGAGCGGACCGGCGTGCGCGAGAGCCGGCCGACGGCGGTCGCCACCCGGGCCGGGTAGCCGGCCAGCTCGCCGAGGCCGAGGGCCGCGAAGGCCGTCGGGGTCTGCTCACGACCGCACGGGGCGGGCGCCGGGACGAGTGGCGAGGTGTTCGGCGCCAGGTCGAGGAAGAGCCGGTAGAGGTCGGTCCCGGAGACCCCGTCGGCGAGGCAGTGGTGGACCCGCGAGAGGACCGCCCACTGCCGGTCGGGAAGGCCCTCGATCACCCAGGACTCCCACAGCGGGCGGGACCGGTCCATGCGGGGCGCCATCAGCGCGGCCACCAGGCCGGCGACCTCGCTCGGCCCGCCGGGGCGGGGCACGGCGGCGCGCAGCACGTGGTTGTGCAGGTCGAAGTGCTCGTCGGCCACCCACGCCGGCGCGGCCAGGTCGAACGGCACCGTCCGCAGCCGCTGCCGGTAGCGGGGGACCAGGGGGAGCCGCGCGTCGACCAGCGCGAGGAACTCGTCGTACCGCGGCGCGGGCCCGTCGAAGACCGCGAGGGAGCCGATGACGAGCGAGACCGCAGGGTCGACGTCCTCGACCTCGAGGAACGCGTCGGCGAGCGGTGTGAGTCGGTCCACCGGGGACTCCTTCCCGCGACCAGTCTCAGCGCGTGCCTGCCCGAGCACCCGGGCCGACCGGCCCCTGCCGGGGCGCCGCGGGTCCCCGGGGTCCTGGGCCCAAAGGCCCTACGAGCGCACGACGGGTCCGAGGAGGCTCCCCGATGCGGTTCCTCCGACCGGCGTCACGGTCGGTCGAGCCGCTGGCGGGCCACTGACCGCCGGGGTGGTCGCACGCCGGCGGTAGCGTGCCGGCATGGCACCGGATCCGGACCTGCACGGCCTGCCGCCGTCCTACGCACGCGTCTCGCTGGCAGTGGTCACCTCCAGCGCGCACGCGAACCTGCTGGGCAACATCCACGGCGGCGAGATCGCGAAGCTGGCCGACTCGACCGCGGGCGCCGTCGCGGCGCGGCACAGCGGCGGGCCCGCGGTCACCGCGGTCATGGACGAGATGGCGTTCCTGGAGCCGGTGCACGTCGGCGACATCGTCCGGACCATGGCACAGGTCAACTGGGCCGGCCGGTCCTCGATGGAGATCGGCGTGCGGGTCGAGACCCAGCCGTGGAACGACCCGTCGACGACCTCGTTGCACGTGGCGTCGGCGTACTTCGTGTTCGTCGCCATCGATGGGGCCGGGCAGGCGCGCCGGGTGCCGGGCCTGGTGCCGGAGACCCCGGACGAGATCCGCCGGATGCGCGAGGCCGAGATCCGCCGGGCGAACCGGCTGTCGCGGCGCGAGGCGATCGAGGCGGGCCGCCACCCCGGCCCCTGATCGCAGGTCCTTCGGCGCGTCGCGCCGGATTGTGACGGGTGTGACTGGTGATACTGGCGAGCAGCAGTACCCTTCCCCGTTCCACAGCAGAGAGGCATCTCGATGCCGCCCGTCTCTTCCCCCGGGTCGCATGACAGCCACGGTCCGCGCTCCACCGCGGTCGACCGCGCCGCTCGGGTGCGCTTCCGCAGGGCCATGGCCCTGATGCTGATGACCCTGCTCCTCCCCGGCTCGGCCCAGCTCGTGGCCGGCAACCGCAGGGTCGGCATCGCCGCGCTGCGGATCTGGCTCGTGCTGGTGGCGACGTTCCTGGCCACGCTGGTCGTCGGGATCTTCTGGCACGAGCTGATCTTCCGGCTCGCCTCGGACACCTTCGCGCTGTTCTGGATCCGGGTCGGGCTGATGGCGCTCGCCACGGGGTGGGCGGTCCTCTTCTTCGACGCCTGGCGGATCGGCCAGCCGCTCACGCTCAGCCTCGGCCACCGGCGCGCGGTCGTCGGCGTCAACGGCGTGCTGTGCCTGACCGTGGCGGGCTCGCTCCTCTTCGGCGCGCACCTCGTCGGCGTGCAGCGGCACCTGATGCTCACGATGTTCGGCAGCGACCAGGTCACCGGCGCCCACGACGGCCGCTACAACGTGCTGCTCCTCGGCGGCGACTCCGGCGCGGGCCGCTGGGGACTTCGCCCGGACTCGATGACCGTCGCGAGCATCGACGCCGACACCGGGCGCACGGTGTTGATCTCGCTGCCGCGCAACATGCAGAACTTCCCGTTCGTGCGGGGATCGGTGATGCACGAGCAGTTCCCCGACGGCTTCGACGCCGACTACCTCAACGGCGTCAGCACCTGGGCCGGCGACAACACCGAGCTGTTCCGCGGGTCCGACAATCCCGGGGTGGACGCCACGATCATGGCGATCGAGGGGATCACCGGCCTGAAGATCAACTACTGGGCGATGGTCAACCTCGAGGGCTTCAAGGACCTGGTCGACGCGGTCGGCGGGGTCACCCTCAACGTGCGCCAGCCGATCCCGGTCGGTGGCCTCGGTGACGACGTCACCGGCTACATCCAGCCGGGCGTCCGCAGGCTCGACGGCCACGACACGCTGTGGTTCGCGCGCGCCCGCGACGACTCCGACGACTACTCCCGGATGGCCCGGCAGAAGTGCGTGATGAACGCCATGCTCCAGCAGATCAGCCCGCAGGTGGCGCTGCGCAACTTCGAGAAGATCGCGGACGCGAGCTCGGCGATGATCTCGACCAACATCCCCGGCAGCGAGGTGGACCGGTTCATCTCGCTGGCCCTCAAGGCCCGCAACCAGAAGGTCTCGACGCTCTCGCTGGTGCCGCCGATGATCAACACGGCCGATCCGGACATCAGGCTGATCAAGACGAAGGTCGCCGAGTCGATCGACCGTGCCGAGGGCACCGCCCCGCCGCCGAACAAGCAGAAGCGCCACGACGGCGACCCGGTCACCGGCGGCTCGATCGGCTCGTTCAGCACCGGCTACGCCGCCAACGAGGCCGACGACCTGGGCTCCGCCTGTTAGGGGCGAGTCGGCGCGTCTTGCTCACCCCAGACCGCCGAGTCGGCGCGTCTTGCCCGGCCCGCGGGCAAGTTGCGCCGACTCGGCTCGCGTCCGCGGGCAAGTTGCGCCGACTCGGACCCCGCCCCCGGGCAGGTCGCGTCGACTCGGACCCTAGGCTGGACGCGTGAGCCAGCAGCCCCAGCACCGACGCGTGGTGGCTGTCGTGGTCACCTACGACCGGCTCGGACTGCTGCAACGGCTGCTCGAGCGCCTCGACCAGGTGCCGGAGCTGAGCGAGATCCTCGTGGTCGACAACGCCTCGACCGACGGCAGCGGGGAGTGGCTCGCGGGCCTCGACGACCGGGACGCGGGCGAGGGGCGCCCGACGACCCCGGTGCTCGGTCGCACCCTGGCCGAGAACGGCGGCGGCGCGCGCGGCTTCCACGACGGCCTCGCCTGGGCGATGGAGCGGGGCGCCGACCTGACGTGGCTGATGGACGACGACGGACTGCCCGAGCCGGACTGCCTCTCGCGCCTGCTCGCCGAGGACGACCTCGACTTCTGGGGCCCGGTCGTCGTCGACCAGGACCAGCCGGACCGGCTGGTCTTCCCGATCCGGCTGCCCGGTGGCACCCGCGTGGTGCACGGCCTGCCGGACGTGGAGCGCGCGGCGGCCGACGGCCGGATCGACGGCATCGTGATCCCCTTCAACGGCGTGCTCGTCACCCGCGAGCTCGTCGCTCGGATCGGGCTCCCGCGCGCCGAGTACTTCATCTGGGGCGACGACCACGAGTACCGGCTGCGCGCGGAGGCGGCCGGGGCCCGGATCGCCACCGTCGTCGGCGCCCGCGTCCACCACCCGGCGGTCGGGAGCCTCGGCGCGCCGATGATGTTCGGGCGGACGACGTACAACCACAGCCCGAGCGACCTCAAGCACTACTGCATGGCCCGCAACAACCTCCTGAACCTGCGCGAGTACCGCGGTTGGCCGCATGCGCTCGCGTTCGTGGCGAAGACCGCGTGGTTCTACACGTTCACCCGCCCCGACCCCCGTCGGCTGGTGCTCAGCGTCCGCGCGATGTACGCCGGTCTCCGCGGCGACTTCGGCGGGCACCGGAGGTTCCTGCGATGAGCGCGCGGGAGAGCGTCGCGGTCGTGGTCGTCACCTACAACCGGGCCGACCTGCTCGCGCACATGCTGGACGGCCTCGCCGCCCAGACCCGGCCGGCCGACGCGATCTTCGTCATCGACAACGCCAGCAGCGACCACACCCGCGCGCTGCTCACCGAGCAGGTGGCCACCGCCCGCCCCGGGCTGCCGCTGCAGGTCACCCACGTCGAGGAGAACCTCGGCGGCGCCGGTGGGTTCCACCTCGGGGTGGGCATGGCGCACGCTGCCGGGCACGACCGGATCTGGCTGATGGACGACGACGTCGTGCCCGCGCCCGACTGCCTCGAGGTCCTGCTGGGCCAGGACGAGGCCTGCTTGATGTCGGTGCGACAGGACACCCACGGCCGGCTGGTCGAGAAGGCCGCCCTCCGCTTCGACCTGCGCAACCCGCTCGCGGTGCGCCCGAAGACCGCGATGGTCGAGACCGAGTACGGCAGCCGGGACCGGATGCCGCGCCGTGTCGAGCTCGAGAACGTCGCGTTCGAGGGGTTCCTGCTGCGCCGGGAGGTCGTGGACGCGATCGGCCTGCCCGACCCGTCGTTCTTCATCTTCTACGACGACGTGGACTACGCCGTGCGCGCGCGCCGCGCCGGCTACCGGATCTGGGCGGTCCGCGACGCGGTGCTCGTGCGCCAGCTGCCCTTCGACCAGCAGCACGACCTGAGCGGGTGGAAGGGCTACTTCATGTACCGCAACCTGTTCGTCGTGCACCTGAGGTACGGCGAGAACGTCCTGGTGCGGCTCAAGCCCTGGGCGGTGGCCGCCGCGGTCGTGGTGCTGAGCCCGCTGCGGGGCGGGCGGGCCGAGGCGCGCAATGTGATCCGGGCCATGCGCGACGCGCGGACGATGCGGTCCGTGCCGTCCCGGTCCGTAGACTGACGCATCGTGGCCTCCTCTGCTCCAGACCTCGTCGTCGTCGGCTCCGGCTTCTTCGGCCTCACGATCGCCGAGCGCTGTGCCAACGACCTGGGCCTGAACGTGCTCGTGCTCGAGCGTCGCCACCACCTCGGCGGCAACGCGTACTCCGAGCGCGAGCCCGAGACCGGGATCGAGGTGCACAAGTACGGCGCCCACCTCTTCCACACCTCCAACGAGAAGGTGTGGGAGTACGTCAACCGCTTCACCAGCTTCACCGACTACAAGCACCGGGTGTTCGGGAAGTACCAGGGCCAGGTCTACTCGCTGCCGATGAACCTGGGCCTGATCAACCAGTTCTTCGGCAGGAGCCACACCCCCCAGGAGGCTCGCGAGCTGATCGCGGGCCAGGCCAGCGAGATCGACACCGCGGCCGCGCAGAACCTGGAGGAGAAGGCGATCAGCCTGATCGGCCGGCCGCTCTACGAGGCGTTCATCAAGGGCTACACCGCCAAGCAGTGGCAGACCGACCCCAAGGAGCTCAGCGCGGAGATCATCACGCGCCTCCCGGTCCGCTACACCTTCGAGAACGGCTGGTTCAGCGACACCCACGAGGGCCTCCCGACCGACGGCTACACCGCCTGGCTGGAGCGGATGGCCGACCACCCGAACATCGAGGTCCGCCTCGAGACCGACTTCTTCGCCCAGACCGATCGATTCAGGGCCGAGGACTACAAGGGCAAGGTCCCGATCGTCTACACCGGCCCCGTCGACGAGTACTTCGGCAACTCCGAGGGCCGGCTCTCCTGGCGGACCGTGGACCTGGAGGAGTCGATCGAGGACGTCGACGACTTCCAGGGCACCGGCGTCGTCAACTACAACGACCAGGACGTGCCGTTCACCCGCATCATCGAGTTCAAGCACTTCCATCCCGAGCGCGCGAAGACCCACCTGCCCGGCAAGACGGTCATCGTCCACGAGTACTCCCGCTTCGCGGAGGACGGCGACGAGCCGTACTACCCGATCAACACCGCCGAGGACCGCGCGAAGCTGCTCCGCTACCGCGAGCTGGCGAAGAAGGAGCCGATGGTGCTCTTCGGCGGCCGCCTCGGCACCTACAAGTACCTCGACATGCACATGGCCATCGGCTCGGCCCTCTCCATGTTCGAGAACAAGCTCCGGCCGCACTTCGCCGAAGGCGTGCCCCTCACCAGCGGAGGAGTCGACGATTGAGCACCCCACGTCCTCTGCTTCCCCCGCTGCGCTCCTCCGGCCCACAATTTCGAGGGGACCCCGCATGACAGCGACCCGCCTGCTCCAGCGACAGATCCTGCCGGTCGACCGCGACTTCGACGTGCTCGCGCTGTACGTCGATCCCGAGGACGCCCGGCTCGACGCCGACAAGTACGAGATCGGCGGCAGCCGCGCGGCCAAGGACCTCAACAACGCCGCGATCCGGCAGTCCACGGCGACCGGCCACACGATCCACCCCGACCAGATCGAGTCGCGCACCGCGCTGCGGGTCAAGTCGGGTGACCGGCTCTCGTTCGGCACCTACTTCAACGCGTTCCCGGCCAGCTACTGGCGCCGCTGGACGGTCGTCAAGGACGTCACCTTGACGGTCACCGTCGCGGGTCGGGGCGCCACCCTCCTGGTCTACAAGTCGATGGCCAAGGGCCACTCGCAGCGCGTCGCCTCCGCCGGCACCGGTGCCGAGAGCCGCAGCACGTTCAGCTTCGACCTCAGTCTGAAGCCGTTCGTGGACGGCGGCTGGTACTGGTACGACATCATCGCCGGCGACGACGACGTGGTCGTCGAGAGCGCCGAGTGGACCGCCGAGGTCCCCGAGGACCGAGCCGAGCACGGCACCGTCGACATCGCGATCACGACCATGAACCGCCCGGACTTCTGCGCGAAGCTCCTCGGCCAGCTCGGCGACGACCAGGAGGTGCGTCCCTACCTCGACACGGTCTTCGTGATGGAGCAGGGCACCGACAAGGTGGTCGACTCGCCGGACTTCGCGAAGGCCCAGGGTGCGCTCGGGGACCTGCTGCGAGTCATCGACCAGGGCAACCTCGGCGGCTCCGGCGGCTACGCCCGCGGCCAGCTCGAGTCGATCCGCAAGGGCACCGCGACGTACACGATGATGATGGACGACGACATCGTGTGCGAGCCCGAGGGCGTGATCCGCGCGATCACGTTCGCCGACCTCGCGCGCCGCCCCACGATCGTCGGCGGCCACATGTTCAACATCTACTCGCGCTCCCGGCTGCACAGCTTCGGCGAGATCGTCCAGCCGTGGCGCTTCTGGTGGCAGTCACCGTTCGACACCTACAGCGACTGGGACCTCGCGGGCCGCAACCTGCGCTCGAGCCGGTGGCTGCACAAGCGCATCGACGTGGACTTCAACGGCTGGTTCATGTGCCTGGTGCCGCGCCGGGTCCTCGAGGAGATCGGGCTGTCGCTCCCGTTGTTCATCAAGTGGGACGACTCCGAGTTCGGGCTGCGCGCCAAGGCGGCCGGCTACCCGACGGTGACGTTCCCGGGCGCCGCGGTCTGGCACGTGCCGTGGACCGACAAGAACGACGGGCTGGACTGGCAGGCCTACTTCCACCAGCGCAACCGGTTCATCGCGGCGCTGCTGCACTCGCCGTACCCCAAGGGCGGCCGGATGATCCGCGAGAGCCGCAACCACCAGATCTCCCACCTCGTCTCGATGCAGTACTCGACGGTGGAGATCCGGCACCAGGCGCTGCTCGACGTGCTGGCCGGACCGGACAAGCTGCACGAGATGCTGCCGAACCGGCTCGCCGAGATCAACGCGATCCGCAAGCGGTTCACCGACGCGCAGCTCGAGGTGGACCCGGACGCGTTCCCCGCGATCCGGCGCAAGAAGCCCCCGCGCAAGGGACGCGACGGCACGGAGATCCCCGGGCGCCTCTCGCTGCTGCTCAGCGCCGGCCTCCAGCCGCTGCGCCAGCTCAAGCCCCCGCGCGAGCTCTCCCAGGAGAACCCCGAGGCCGAGGTCCGGGCCATGGACGCCAAGTGGTACCGACTCGCGTCGTACGACTCCGCGGTCGTCTCGATGAACGACGGCGCCTCCGCGGCGTTCTACCGTCGCGACCCCCAGCTGTTCCGTGAGCAGATGGTGAAGACCCTCGAGATCCACGAGCGGCTCAAGCGCGAGTGGCCGCGGCTGGCCGAGGAGTACCGCGCCAAGCTCGGCGAGGTCACCTCGCCGGAGGCATGGGAGGAGACCTTCCGGCCGTGGACGGACGGCCCGGACGCCGATGACTGAGGCCGGCCACGTGGTCGATGCCCCGCTGACCCCACCGGCCCCCCGCGCCGGCCTGATCGAGGTGTTCCGGCGGCGGTACCTGCTGCGGATGCTGGTGCAGCGCGAGCTCAGCGCGCGCTACCAGGGCTCGGTCCTGGGGCTGCTGTGGTCCTACATCAACCCGCTCTCCCAGCTGTTCATCTACTGGTTCGTGATGGGCAAGATCATGGGCCGCAGCACCGAGATGTTCGCGGTGCACGTCTTCTGCGGGCTGATCGTCGTGCAGTTCTTCATCGAGACGTTCAACGCCGGCACCCGCTCGATCGTGCGCAACCGGGCGCTGGTGCAGAAGATGGCGATGCCGCGCGAGATGTTCCCCGTCGCCTCGATGCTGGTGTCGCTGTACCACATGGGGCCGCAGCTGGTGATCCTCACGATCATCGTCCTGCTCACCGGCTGGACGCCCGACCCGGTCTACCTCCTCGGGTTCCTGCTCGCACTGGCGATCATCGCGATGCTCGGGACCTCGCTGGCGCTGATGTTCAGCGTGGCCAACGTGTTCCTGCGCGACGTCAGCAGCTTCGTGTCGATCCTGACGAACTTCGTGCGCTTCGGCGCGCCCATGATCTACCCCTACAGCCTGGTCGACGCGAGGTTCGGCAGCTTCGCCCAGTTCTACCTGTTCAACCCGATCGCGGACGCCGTGCTGCTGGTCCAGCAGGCGTTCTGGGTGGGCAGCACGAAGGATCCGGCGACGACCCACGCCGAGCACATCCCCGACAACCTGTTCGCCTACGGGTTCCTCGCGCTGGGCATCGCGGCGGTGATGCTGCTCATCGGCCAGCGGGTCTTCGCCCGGTTCGAGAACCGGATCCCGGAGCAGCTGTGACGACGTACCCGAGCAGCACCTCCATCGTCGTGGACAACGTGACCAAGTCCTTCACGCTGCGCTACCACCGCACGCTCAAGCAGATGGCCGTGGCTGCGATCAAGGGACGCGACATCAGCAACACGTTCAAGGCCCTCGACGGCGTCTCGTTCACGGTCGAGCAGGGGGAGTCCATCGGGCTGATGGGTCTCAACGGCTCGGGCAAGAGCACCCTGCTCAAGCTGATCAACGGCGTGATGCGGCCCGACAGCGGCACCGTCCTCACCCGAGGTCGGATCGCGGGACTCATCGCCACGGGCGCCGGCTTCCACCCGCAGCTGACCGGGCGGGAGAACGTCTTCCTCAACGCGGCCGTGCTCGGCATGAGCGAGGCGGAGACCCGGCGCAAGTTCGACGACATCGCGGAGTTCGCCGACATCGGCAAGTTCCTCGACTCCCCGGTCGGCCACTACTCCTCGGGCATGTTCGCCCGGCTCGGCTTCGCCGTCGCCATCCACGTCGACTCCGACATCTTCCTCGCCGACGAGGTGCTTGCGGTCGGGGACAAGCCGTTCAAGCAGAAGTGCCTGGCGAAGATGCAGGAGATCCGGGAGAGCGGCCGCACTCTGTTCTACGTGAGCCACGCCGCCGGCTCGGTCCGCAAGATGTGCGATCGGGTGATCGTGCTGGAGCAGGGCCGGCTCGCCTTCGATGGCAACGTCGACGAGGGCATCAAGTTCGTCAAGTACGACGACACCGACGGCGAGGAGCACAACCCCGGCGAGACCGACGACGAGCTCGGCGCCGACATATAGCCATCCGCGGATATCCCGGGCCACCGCCTCAGGTGGCGGTCCGCAGCCGAGCGCCCACCGCAACCAGAGCGTGGGGCCCTCACCCCGTGGCCGAGCTCGCGGCCGGCGCGGCGGCGAAGCCGACGAGCCAGACGCGAATTACAGCGGTGAAGTTTCTTGACAAATCTTGAAGTCATCGGCGTGTCGACTGGAAATTACAAGATTGTAGTTACTCAATTCCTCTTCCCGGCCCCTGTGACTGGTGTGACAGTTGCTCCACGTGTGAACTTCCCCGCGCACATGGAGTACCTCGATGCCCCCCAGCAAGACCACGTTCGTCACCGCCTGTCAGCAGCTGCTGGCACTCGGTGTCGTGCTCGCCGCACTGACCCCCGCGGCGAGCGTCGTCAGCCTCGACGTCGTCCGTGAGCTGCCGACCGGCAGCGCCGGTCAGGACCCGCTCGCGGCCGACCTGTCCGCGTACACCCGGGCCAGCGCCCGGCCCTCGAAGGTCCCCACCGAGGCGGTCGACCCGACGGTCGCGGAGTACCCCCTCACCGCCCCCGCCGGCTCCAAGGCCGCGCCCCGTGCCGTCAGCAGCCGGACCAAGGCCGGCGCGCTCGGTGGCGGCGAGGTGACCAGCGCACCCGAGGCCGTGGTCGGCTACGGCGCCGTCGGCGTCACCTGGGCCCACGGTACGACGGTGCCCGAGGACACGATCAGCCTCGCGGTCCGCACCCGCACCGGCGCGAGCTGGTCGGGCTGGATGGACCTGGAGTACGACCTCGAGCACGGCCCCGATCCGGGCAGCCAGGAGGCCCGACACGCCCGCCCCGGCACCGACGCCCTACTCGTCGGCGACGTCGACCAGGTGCAGGTCCGCGCGTCCTCGACCGGCGCGCTGCCGCCCGACCTCCGGCTGGCCGTGGTCGACCCCGGCGCCGCGGCGCGCACCGCGGTCGAGAAGCCGGCGCTCGACACCAACACCATGGACGGCGCCCCCGGCGACGCGTCGGCGCAGACCGCCGCGCTGGCGACCGACCCCGGCGAGGGCACCGACGGCGGCGACGAGATCGACCTGCAGGCGGCGACGTACACCCCCCGGCCCACGATCTACTCGCGCGCCCAGTGGGGTGCCGACGAGCGGATGCGGGAGAAGAGCTCGCTGCACTACTTCGAGGTGCACGCCGGCTTCGTGCACCACACGGTCAACGCGAACGACTACTCGCGCGCCGAGGTCCCCGGGATCATCCGCAGCATCTACGCCTACCACACGCAGTCCCGCGGCTGGTCCGACATCGGCTACAACTTCCTGGTCGACCGGTTCGGCAGGATCTGGGAGGGCCGGTACGGCGGCATCGACCGCCCCGTCGTCGGCGCCCACACCCTGAACTACAACGACTACGCCTTCGCGATGTCGGCGATCGGCAACTACGACATCAAGCAGCCCTCGCAGGCGATGGTCCAGGCCTACGGCGCGCTGTTCGCCTGGAAGCTCTCGCTGCACGGCGTGGACGCGTCCTCGACCAAGCAGTGGGTCGGGTCGAAGTACTTCGAGGCCATCAACGGCCACCGGGACGCGGCGTCGACCGCGTGCCCGGGCAGGTACCTCTACGCGAAGCTCCCGGAGATCCGCCGGCTCGCCGCCGAGGCGCAGCGCGGCTGGGCGGGACGCGAGCTGGAGTCGAACCTGGCCTCCACCCCGCACCCCGACCTGATCGTCCGCCGCGCCAGCGACGGCCAGGGCTTCGTGATCCCGACCGGCGGGATGACCGGCTTCGGCAAGGGCGTCACCGGCCTGACCGGCCTGGCCTCCGGGGACACGGTGCTCGCCTCGCCGGACCTGACCGGCGACGGCATCGGTGACCTGGTCGTGCGCTCCGCCGACGGCATCGCGCGGGTCCGGCCGGGTGCCGCGGATGGCACGTTCGGCGCTGCGGTCAAGCAGTTCCGCTCGCTCGCCGGCCGCGACCTGATCACCGCCGTCGGCGACCTCGACGGCGACGGCCTCAACGACCTGGTCGCCCGCTGGCCGGAGACCGGACGCCTGGACACCTACCTCGGCCGCAGCGGCGGCGGCTTCAAGCTCGTCCGGCGGGGGACGGCCTGGGGCGGCTACACGATGCTCGTGGGTGCCGGCGACCTGAACGGCGACGGGCGGGCCGACCTGCTCGGCCGCGACGCCAACGGCACGCTGTGGCTGCACCCGGGGCGCGCCCAGGGCGGCTTCGGCACCCGGGTACAGCTCGCGGGCTCGTGGCAGCGCTGGTCGACGATCACCGGCATCGGCGACCTCACCCGTGACGGCCGCAACGACCTGTTCGTCCGGGACGGCTCGTCGGGCAACGGCTTCGTGGTCCCGGCCACTGGGGACGGCACGTTCGGGCGGCCGTTCGGGCCCGTGACCCGGGTCCGTTCCGTGGGCGGCCTGGTGGGCGCCGCCCAGGTCCTCGGGGACGCCACCGCCGACGTGGTCGCGCGCAGTGGCGGACGGGTCCTGGTCTTCCCCAACAGCGGCGGGTTCGAGACCGGCAAGCCGATCGCGATCGGTGCCGGCCTGTCCAACGCGAACCTGGTGCTCAACGCGGGCGACTGGGACCGCGACGGGTTCGGCGACATCGTGAACCGGAACAAGCAGACCGGGGCACTGTTCGTGCGCCGCGGCGACGGCACCGGCCACTTCGAGCGGCCCACCAGGATCGGTACCGGGTTCAAGGACGTCGGACTGCTCGCGGCCGTGGGCGACATGACCGGCGACGGCTACCCGGACCTGATGGGCCAGCCGCGGGGCAGCGCGATGCGGATCTACCCCGGCAACGGCCTGGCGGGGCTGAAGCCCAGCTACGTCGCGCACGGGCGGATCGCCGCCGGACGCCAGGTGCCGGTCGGGCGGTGGGACGGCGACGGCGCTCCGGACTCACTGTTCCGCAGCGGCGCGAGGCTCACCCTGTTCCCCGGGAACGGGCCCGGCGGCCTGACCAACCCCAAGGCGCTCGGCCTCGACCTGACGCCGTACGACTGGGTGATCGGGATCAGCGACGAGATGCTCAGTGGGCACCCGGACCTGATCGTGCGCGAGAAGGCGACCGGCTACCTGTGGCTGCTCCAGGGAACGGCGACCGGCTTCAAGCCGCGCCGCTTCCTGGCCGAGGGGATGGGGGAGTACGACCTGGCCGGCTAGCCCGGCACCCCAAGGGGAGAGGACTGGCTGGTCGTCCGCGATCAAGGGAAGCGGGCCGTGGCACGCTCGGCGGCGTAGATCGCCTCGAGACGCTCCGGCCCGGCGTGGGTGACCAGAACCAGCGAGCCGCCGCGAACGAGCGGCTCGGTGAAGGTGGCGATACCCGGTGGGGAAGCCGGGTTCGCCCCCGTGAGAAGCCGGCCGCCGTCGGTGAGAAGACTCCCGGCGGCGGCCGCGCTCCACGTCTCGCCCTGGGTGGCTCCGCCGTACGACGCCGCCGTCGCGAGGTCGTCGGCGCCCGGCGGGTCCCACGGGGCGAACGCATCCGGCTGCGACCAGATCTCGACCCCGACGTCGTGGACCCCCGCGGGCAACGGCTCGGCGAAGCGCACGCCGAGGGGCAGCAGCGAACAGGCGAGCACCGGCAGGTCATCGGCCCGCTCCGCCCACCGCTCCAGCGAGCCGGGGCCGCACACGACCGCGTCCGGGCCGCCGCCGTCAGGCCCCGCGTCCTCCGGGCCGGTCACCACCAGCCCGACCGTCCATGCGGCGCCCAGGAACACCGGTGCGAGCCAGTGGGCGGGCAGGTCGACACACAGCGAGCCGCCGCGCTCGAGGTCGTGCTCCTCGGCCAGCAGCGACGCGGCCTTCGCGACCCAGTTCGCGTAGGTCGTCACGGACAGCTCCACCCGCTCCCCGGTGGCCTCGTCGTAGAACGTGATGAGCGGGCGGGCGGAGTCGGCACGCAGCTGGCGCGCCAGGACGTCGGCGAAGGTCGTCACGCCGCTAGCCTCTCAGCATGGCTGCCATCGACCACTTCTGGGCCGTGATCCCGGCCGGTGGGGCTGGGACGCGGCTGTGGCCGCTCTCCCGCTCGTCGAGCCCGAAGTTCCTCCACGACCTGACCGGGCAGGGCCGCACCCTCCTCCAGGGGACGCACGACCGGCTGGTCCCGCTGGTGGCGGACCGGTTCGTGGTCGTCACCGGCGCAGCCCACCGGTCGGCCGTGCTCGAGCAGCTGCCCGAGGTCGCCGCCGCGCGGGTGCTGGGGGAGCCGGCCCCGCGCGACTCCATGGGCGCCATCGGCCTCGCGGCCGCGGTGCTGGAGCGCGAGGACCCGGAGGCCGTGCTGGGCTCCTTCGCGGCCGACCACGTGATCCCCGACCGGGAGGCGTTCAGCGAGGCGGTGCGGGTCGCCGCGGACGTGGCTCGCGACGACTGGCTGGTCACGCTCGGGATCCAGCCGGTGTTCCCGTCCTCGGCCTTCGGATACATCCACCTGGGCGACCCGCTCCCGGGGCACGCCGGCGCGACCGCCGTACGCGAGTTCGTCGAGAAGCCGTCGGTGCGCACCGCCACCGAGTACGTCGCCACCGGCCGCTACCGCTGGAACGCCGGCATGTTCGTGGCCCGCCCGACCGTGCTGCTCGACCTGCTGGCCACCTGGCACGCCGACTTCGCCGGCGCGCTGCGCGCCATCGCCGCCGACCCGGGGCGGCTCGAGGAGCTGTGGCCCGGGCTACCGAGGATCGCGCTCGACCACGCGGTGGCCGAGCCGGCGGCCGCCGCCGGCCGCGTCGCGTGCGTGCCGTCGTCCTTCCACTGGGACGACGTCGGCGACTTCGACTCCCTGGCCGCCCTGCTGGGCGCGACGGCCACGGCGACCACGGTCCTCGGCGACCACGACCTGGTCCGCGTCGTCGACGCGAGCGGGCTGGTGGTGCCGGGCTCCGGCCGCACCGTCGCCGTGGTGGGTCTCGACGACGTGGTCGTCGTCGACACCCCCGACGCGCTCCTCGTCACCACACGCGCGAGGGCCCAGGACGTCAAGCAGGTGGTCGAGGCGCTCAAGGCCGAGGGGCGCAGCGAACTGACCTGAGCCTCCGGCCTGGCCCCTCCGCTGCGGCACTGGGTCTCGAGACGCCGGTCGCGGCTCCGTTCCTCAGCCGCGCGGCTCCTCGACCTGGCCGCCGGGCCCCGGCCCTCGCACGCTCAGGCCGCGGCAGCTCATCACATCGCGTTCGGCTCGGGGGAGTCGAAGTAGGGGTACTTCTTCATGAACGAGTCGAGCGCGGCGCCGCTGATCTCGGTGCAGTACTGCCAGACGCCCTCCTGCTTGGAGGCATCGGTCTCACCGGTGCCGCCCGCCGACCAGTGCGTGAACGCGATGTGCTGGCCGTCGGGGAAGCTCGCGCCGTTCTCGTCCTCGGAGGTCCACGGCAGCGCGATGAACTTGTAGCGGAAGTTGTCGGTGCCGGCGAACTTCTCGGCGATCGCGCGCAGCTCGTTCAGGTCGGTGTCGTTCCCCGCGATGGTGTCGTCGTACCACAGCAGCGTGTAGCCGTGCTCGAGGTTGTGCACCAGCGCCTCGAGCTCGGGCCGGTCCTCGGCGGTGTAGAACTTGCGCGCGAACGGTGCGGGCGCGACACCCGACTCGTTCCAGTGGGGCCCGAACGCCGGCGGGGCATCGGTGTACTTCACCGGCGTGCCGGTCGGCACGTGGTTCTGGTTGCCTTCGGCCGTCTTGGTCTCGATGTCCTGGCACGCGGACGCGGGCGCGCCGATGTCGGCGAGCGCGAGCTTGTCGAACTCGCGGCCGTCCCACCAGTCCTTGACCGGCTTGTACGCCGCAGCCCCGATGATCAGCACGGCGACCAGGATGCACACGCCGACGATCGCGAGGCCGCGGCGCTGGTCGGCGCTCCTCTGCTTCTTGCGCATCTGCTCGATGACCGCCTGGCGGTCGTTCTTGGCGGGCTTGGCCACGGTGTTCGTCCTCAGTCGTGCGGGCGCGGTCGGGTCGGTCGTCGGCAGAGTCTACGGGGGCCTCAACGCCGCGCAGGCCGCAAGCGCGTCTCGCTCGGCGAATCGGTGTGGACCACGTCCCAACCGTGGGCGAACGCCAGGGCGGCCACCGGCCGGACCAGCCCGCGGGGAACGGTGACCAGCAGCTCGTAGCCCGCGGCGCCGCCCGAGTGCGAGGCGACCAGGCCGACCGTGTCGGCGATCGCGGCCGCCAGCTCCTCGGCCGCCGCGGGCGCGCCGAACGGCGCCCGGTCGCCGCGATCCCCCTTCAGGGCCCGGATCACGGCCTCGCGGGCGCCGTACCCGAAGAGGTCGGCACCCTCGGCACGGACCAGCGCCGCGGCCCCCGGGCCGTCCTCGCCCGGCGGGAGCACCAGGTCGGCGCGCCCCCGCACGACCGCGAACGGGCGGCCGGCGAGCTTGCCCTGGGCGAGCTCGGCCATGCCCGCCACCTCGTCGGCGACCGCCGGGAGGGTGACCTCGAGCTCGTTGCCCCACCGGTCGGTGCGCCCGGCGTACTCCTCGGCGACGACCAGCCCGGCGGCCCCGATCGCGATGTCGGTCTGGCCCTCGCGCCAGGCGCGCCCGGCGGTGTCGGTGACGACCACGGCGACGTTGTGGCCGGTGCGCTGCCGGATCCCCGCGCGCAGGCCGCGGGCGGATGCGTCCGGGTCCAGCGGGAGCAGCACCACCCGGCCGGCCGCGACGTTGGAGCTGTCGATGCCGGCCGCAGCCATGGTCAGGCCCAGGTGGTTGCGCACGATCGTGGTCGCCCCGCGGCGTGCGACGACCCGGGCGGTCTCGCCGGCGAGCGCCTGCTCGCGGGTGCCGGTCCGCACCCGGCCCTCGGCCTTGCTGACCACCTTGCTCGTCACGGCCACGATGTCGCCGTCGGCGAGGTCGACCAGCGCCGACAGCACGGCGACCAGGTCGTCGCCGGGGCCGATCTCCGGCGCCCCGTCGGGTGCGGTGACCTCCAGGTGCGTCATCGTGCTCTCCAGACTGCGAGGACGTCGTGCGGACGGTGGCAGCGGTGACACCCTGCACATGACGTCCCGCGGACGCCGGCAGCAGTGGACCCGGTCATCCGCGGACCAGCTCGACGGCGGCCGCCGCCATCGCGGCGGTCGCGTCCGGGTCGGTCATCATCAGCGGCACCGCCCGGCACGCCAGGCCGCCGGCGAGCACCCGGTCGACCTGGTCGGCGTCGACCTCGTCGACCAGCCAGCCGTCGAGGACGCCGCCCGCCGAACGGGCGCCGTAGTGCAGGCCCACGCCGGCCGCGCTCACCTCGAGCCCGAGGGAGCCGAGCAGCTGGTTGGCCATCCCGCGCACGTGGCTGCCACCGACGATGGGGGACAGGCCGACCACCGGCGCCCGGGTCACGCCGAGCGCGTCGCGCACCCCGGGGACCCCGAGGATGGTGCCGATCGACACCACGGGGTTGGACGGCGGCAGCACGACGAGGTCGGCGTCGACGATCGCGTCGATCACGCCGGGGGCGGGGGTCGCCTGGTCGAGGCCGACCACCACGACGGTCTCCGCCGGCACCTCGGCCCGCAGCCGGACCCAGTACTCCTGGAAGTGCACGACCCGTCGGCCGCTGGGCGACTCCGCGTCCGCGATCGCCACGTGCGTCTCGACCCGCTCGTCGGTCATCGGCAGCAGCCGGAGCCGGCGTCCGTGGGCCGGGTCCAGCCACCTCTTGCACAGGGCCTCGGTGACCTGGGAGAGCGGGTAGCCGGCGTCGAGCATCTGGGTGCGGACCAGGTGGGTGGCGATGTCGCGGTCCCCGAGGCCGAACCAGGTCGGCTCCACGCCGTAGGTCGCGAGCTCCTCCTTGACGCTCCACGTCTCCTCGCGGCGACCCCAGCCACGCTCGGGGTCGATCCCGTCGCCCAGCGTGTACATGACCGTGTCGAGGTCGGGGCACACCTTGAGACCGTGGATCCACAGGTCGTCGGCGGTGTTCGCCACGACGGTGACCACCGCATCGGGCGCGATGCCGGGGAGTACGCCCCCCGCGATGCCGTGGAGCAGACCCTGGAGGAACCGGGCGCCGCCCATGCCGCCGGACAGCACGGTGATCTTCTGCATGCGGACACCTTGCCGCACCGGGACCGACCGCTCGTCGCCGGTCCGACCCCCCATAGCAGATCCGGGGTTGACTTTCGGGGTACGACAGGCATGTAATTCCCACAGTGTCGTTCACGATGTGCGGAGCGACCGTACCGGGTCGAAAGGGCGAGTGCCGTGAGAGAACTCTTTCTCCTCGACGGGGACGCCGAGGAAGCAGGCTGGCAGGAACGTGCGCTGTGCGCACAGACCGACCCTGAGGCGTTCTTCCCCGAAAAGGGAGGGTCGACCAGGGAGGCCAAGAAGGTCTGCCTGACATGCGAGGTGCGAGACGAGTGTCTCGAGTACGCCTTGATGAACGACGAGCGCTTCGGCATCTGGGGCGGGCTCTCCGAGCGGGAGCGCCGCAAGCTGAAGAAGCGCGCGGTCTGACGCCGAGGCGACCGCCGAGGCCAACCTCGGGGCCGGCGCTGCGGAGTCGAGCGCCGGCCGAGGGGGCCTCACCCCCCGGCCGTTAGTCTTCGGGATCGTGGGTTCTTCGGTCTCAGCGCTGCTCGTCAGCCACGACGGCGCTCGGTGGCTGCCCGCCGTGATCGATGGACTGCGGGCCCAGCGCACGCCGGTGGACGACGTCGTCGTCGTCGACACCACCAGCAGGGATGGCAGCGCCGACCTCCTCCACGACGCGTTCGGAGCGGTCGTCACGGCCCCCGGTTCCACGTCGTTCCCCGCCGCGGTGGGCCTGGGTCTCGATGAGCTGCGTGAGCGCGGCTCCACCAGCGAGTGGATCTGGATCCTCCACGACGACGCGAACCCCGATCCCGGCGCGCTCGCGGCGCTGCTGGCGGCGGCCGCCGCCGACCCCGAGGTCGACGTCCTCGGCCCGAAGCTGCGGGAGTGGCCCTCGCTGAGACGGCTCCTCGAGCTCGGCGTGACGATCTCGGGCACGGGGCGCCGGCTGACCGGCCTCGAGCGCGGCGAGTACGACCAGGGCCAGCACGACGAGATCCGCGACGTGCTCGCGGTCAACACCGCCGGCATGCTCGTGCGCCGACGGGTGCTCGAGGAGCTCGGCGGCCTCGACCCGCAGCTGCCGATCTTCGGCAACGACATCGACTTCGGCTGGCGCGCCGCCATGGCCGGGCACCGCACGGTCGTCGTGCCCGACGCCGTCGTGTTCCACGCGGAGGCCGCGCACCGCGGCCTGCGGCGTACGCCGCTGACCGGGCGGCACACCCACTACCAGGAGCGCCGGGCCGCGCTGTACACGCTGCTGGTCAACGCCCGGCGCCGCTCGCTGCTGTGGCTGACCGTGCGGCTGGCGTTCGGCACGCTGCTGCGGATGATCGGCTTCCTGCTGGTCCGCGCGGTCGGCGAGGCGCTGGACGACCTGGCCGCGCTGCTGTCGATCTACGCCCACCCCGGAGAGGTGCGCGCGGCGCGACGTGCGCGCCGAGCCCGGGGCCCGCTCCTGGAGGAGCGGGCCCGGCCGCTGCTCGCGCCGTGGTGGCTGCCCTACCGACACGGCCTGGACTTCCTCGGCGACCTGGTCACGGCGGCGACCAACCAGGCCCAGGACGTCGCCGAGCGCCGCCGGATCGCGGCGGCCCAGCACGCCCCCGCGAGCACGGTCGCCCGGCCGCGCACCGAGGAGGACGAGCTCGCCGAGGACACCGGCGCGGTGGCGCGCTTCCTGACCAACCCGGTGGCCCTGGCACTCGCGGTCATCGTCCTCGCCGCGCTGGTCGGCGCCCGGGAGGCAGTCGGCAGCGTCGCGGGCGGCGGGCTCTCGCCGACCCCCTCCGGGGTGTCCGACTGGTGGCGTCTCCAGACCGAGACCTGGCACCCGCTCGGGACCGGGACCGCCGTCCCCGCGCCGCCGTACCTGCTTCCGCTGGCCCTGCTGGCCACGCTGCTCGGTGGGAGCCCCTCGGCCGCGGTGTCGGTCGTGCTCGTGCTCGCCGTGCCGGTCGGCCTCTGGGGGGCCTGGCGGTTCCTGCGGGTGGTCGGCCGCCTCGTGACGCCGACCGGCGCGCCGCGCTGGGCGCTGCTGTGGGGGTCGGCCACCTGGGCGCTGGTGCCGGTCGCCAGCGGTGGCTGGGGCGACGGGCGCCTCGGCGTCGTGGTCGTCGCCGCGCTGCTGCCGTGGCTCGCCCACGCCGCGCTCGGCTTCGCCGACCCGGACGCCGACCACCGCTGGCGGGCGGCCTGGCGGACCGGACTGCTGCTGGCGGTCGGGACCTCGTTCGCGCCCGTGCTGTGGCTGTTCGCGGTGCTGCTCGGTCTGGTGGTCCTCGCCGCCGCCTTCGCGATCGTCCGCGGCGCCGGCCGCGACCGGTCCGTCTGGGGCCCGCCCGCGACCGCGGTCGGCCTGGTCCCGCTGCTGCTCGCGCCGTGGTGGATCCCTGCCATCCAGCGGGGTGCCGCCGAGGCGCTGCTCCTCGACGTGGGCCGGCTCCCCGGGCCGGACGTGGACGGTCTCGGCCTGGTCACCGGGCGGCTCGGCGACCTGGGCGCCCCGTGGTGGCTGGGCGTGGTGCTGGCGGTCCTGGCAGTGCTCGCGCTGGTGCCGCGGGCCACCCGGATCCCCGTGCTGGTGTGCTGGGTGGTGGCCGCGGTCGCGGCCGTCCTGGCGGCCGTGCTCGGGACCGTCACGGTCTCGATGGCCGCGACCTCCGCCGACGCCGGGCTCGGCGCGCTGGTCGTGGTGCTCCAGGGCGCCCTCGTGGTCGCGGTCACGACCGGTGCGATCGCCGCCGGGCAGGGCGACGCGACCTGGCGACGGGTTGCCGCCGTGGGGCTCGCGCTGGTGGCCGCCGCCGTACCGGTCGGCGGACTCGCATGGTGGTTCGCCGGGTCCGACCCCGCCCTCGCCGACGGCATCGACACCGACATCCCGGTGTACATGGTGCAGAGCTCCGAGAGCGGCGCCGCGCACGGGATCCTCGTGGTCCGCGGCAGCGTCGACGACGGCCTGACCTACACCGTCCGCCGCGGCGACGGCGTGACGCTCGGTGAGGACGAGATCCTCGACCTCACGGGTGCCGACACGTCCTTCACCGCCGAGGTGCGCGAGCTGGTCTCCCGGCCGACCCCCGGCGTGATCGACCGGCTCGGGCGGAGCGGCATCGAGTACGTCGTCCTGCCGTCGCCGGCCGACGGCGACGTCGCCGCCGTGCTGGACGCGGCAGCCGGTCTGGTGCAGGCCAGCGCCGAGGACCGCACCACCCGGGCGTGGCAGGTCGACCGGCCGCTGGACTCCTCGGCCCTGGAGGGCCCGACGTCGTGGCTGCGCGTGCTGCTGCTCGTGGCCCAGGGAGTGGCGGTCGTCGTGGTCGCCGTGCTCTGCCTGCCCACCACCAGCCGGAGGCGGTCGTCGTGAGCCACAGTGCACCAGCCGCCCCGGGGCGACGCTCGACGCGGCGCGGGTTCCGGCCCGACCTCACGACGGTGCTCGCCGTCGGGCTGCCGATCCTCTGCGCGCTCGCCCTGCTCCTGGTCCAGGACCCCGGCGTGGACGACGTGGACCACCCGCCGACCCGCGTCGGGCTCACCCGGGCGACGGTCGTGTGTCCCTCCGGCCCGGAGGACGCCGGCGACGTCGCGCTCACGAGCGCGGTGGACGGCGCCCGTGGCCAGGTCCAGGTCGGCCTCGGCGACCAGCAGCGGACCGCGGACCTCACCGCAGGGCGGGTGACCACCGTCGCCGGTCTCGCCGGCCCCGTGGCGGTGGCCGGGGAGGACGACACCGCTCCCGGCCTGGTCGCCGGCCGGTTCGGGACGAAGGAGCCGACGGCCGTCAGCTGCCCCGCGCCGGCACCGCACGCATGGTTCACCGGCGTCGGCGCGGGCGCCGGGCACACGTCCATCCTCGAGCTCGCCAACCCGGACTCCGGCACCGCGGTCGCCGACGTCACCGTCTACGGCCGCGGCGGTGTCGTCGAGGCCGCTGGGCTGCGTGGCGTCTCGGTCCCCGGGGGCAGCAGCGTCCGGCTCGACCTCGGGTCGGTGATCCCACGTCGGGACGAGCTGGCCATCGAGGTCGTCGCCTCGCGGGGCCGTCTCGGTGCGAGCGTGCTCGACCGCTACGACGAGGTCGGTGCCGCCGAGCTCACCCAGGACTGGCTGCCCGCCCAGACCGAGCCGGCCACCGACAACCTGCTGATGGGGCTCGCGCCCGGCGGCGGACGCCGTACCCTCGTGGTCGCCAACGGGACCGACGACGAGGTGCGGGCCGACGTCCGCGTCGTCACGGACGAATCGGTGTTCGCGCCGAAGGGGCTGCGGGAGATCCGGATCGCGCCGCAGAGCGTGCAGCGGGTCGCGGTCTCCAGCGTGCTCGGCCCCGCGATCGCCGACGGCGCGACCGGCCTGCTCGTCAGCGCGACCGGGCCCGTCACGACGACGCTGCGGTCCTTCGTCGAGGGCGACCTCTCGCACGCGGTCGCCGACCCGGCCCTGGACCGCCCCGCCACCGTGCTGCTCCCCGAGGGCGGCAAGGGCGTCACGAAGACGGTCGAGCTGAGCGGGGCGACCCGCACCGGCTCGGTGACCGTGGTCGCGCGCTCCGCGTCCGGACGGGAGCTCGACAGCACCCGGGTCGACGTCACCCCCGACCGCGGGGTCACGGTGAAGCTCCCTGCGGATGCCGTCCTGGTGACCGTCACCCCCGAGCGCACCAGCATCAGCGGCGCCGTGCTGGTCTCGGTGAAGGGCACGGGCCGGGCCACGGGCGCGGCCGTGGTGCCGCTGACGACGCCCGCCCTGAACGGACTGGTGCCCGACGTGCGGCCCGGCCTGCCCTGACTCATCTCCCGTCGAGTGACGTGAACTGGCTGGCTTCTGTACCTGCAAGCAGCCAGCACGCGTCACTCGACGGAGTCGTCGCCGTCGTACCTCGGGTCCACCTGCTCGGCGTCGATGCCGAGCAGCTCGGCGACCTGCTCGACGATCACGGTGAGGACCATCGCCTCGAGCTCGGTGCGGTTCTCGCAGCGGTGCTCGATCGGGCGGCGGAACAGCACCAGGCGGGTCGGGGTGGCGCCGGACCCGCGGACGAGCGAGGACAGCGGGACGGTCCCGGGGGACCAGTCGTCGGGGATCTGGGGGGTGTCCTCGACGGCGTACTCCACCAGCCCCAGCCGGTCCTGCCAGCGCGCGTCGATGTCGGTGACGATGTCGAGGGCGAGGTCGTCGAAGCGCTCACGGGCGGTGCGCAGCTCGGGCCGTCCGGGGACGGCCGGCAGCACCGCGGGGCCGCGCATCCCGCGGCCGCGCCGGTCGCGCACGCGCCGCCTCGGTGGGCCGTTCTCGGGCCGGAGGTCCTCCACGCCGCGAGCCTAATCCGGACGGGTGCGCGTGGCGGGTAGCGTCGGGACCGTGAGTCCTGCCCGCCGCTGTTCGCGAACCGCCTGCGGCCGCCCCGCGGTGTGCACCCTGACCTACGTCTACGCGGACCAGACGGCCGTCCTCGGGCCGCTCGCGACCTACGCCGAGCCGCACGCCTACGACCTGTGCGAGGCGCACAGCGAGCGGCTCTCCGCGCCCCGCGGGTGGGAGGTGCTGCGGCTGGCGCCCGACCCGGCCGACCAGGGTCCGTCCAGCGACGACCTGCTCGCCCTCGCGGACGCGGTGCGCGAGGCCGCCCGCCCGGTGCCGCCGCCGCGGGTGGCGCCGATCGCCGAGACCGGCCGCGAGACCGCCCGGCGCGGACACCTGCGGGTGCTCAGCAGCGACTGACCGCTGACCGACCACCGTTGACGGACCAATAGAGTCTCCGCATGGTCGACACCCTGGACCCGGCGAACGTCCGCTCGGTCTTCAAGGCCTACGACGTGCGCGGCCTCGTCCCCGACCAGGTCGATGAGGCGCTCGCCCGGGCGACCGGCCGCGCGTTCGTCCGGGTCGTGGGCGCCCGCACCGTCGTGGTCGGCCACGACATGCGCCCGAGCTCTCCCGGGATGGCCGGCGCCTTCGCCGAGGGCGCCAGCGCCGCGGGCGCCGACGTGGTGATGATCGGGCTCGCCTCCACCGACCAGCTCTACTTCGCCTCCGGTCACCTCGGCCATCCCGGTGCGATGTTCACCGCCAGCCACAACCCCGCGCAGTACAACGGCATCAAGCTGTGCCGCAGCCTGGCCCAGCCGGTCGGCCTGGAGACCGGGCTCGCCGAGATCCGTGACCTCGTCCTGAGCGACCCCGCCGGCTCGGGACGACCCTCGGCCACGGCGGCCGTCGGGGATATCTCCGAGCACGACGTGCTCGAGGCGTACGCCGCCCACCTGCTCGCCCTCGCGCCGGTGTCCGGGCGGCGGCTCAAGGTGGTGGTCGACGCCGGCAACGGGATGGCCGGCCACACGGCACCGGCGGTGTTCGCGCGCCTCGGCGACGCCGTCGAGCTGGTGCCGATGTACTTCGAGCTCGACGGCGCCTTCCCGAACCACGAGGCGAACCCGATCGACCCCGCGAACCTGGTCGACCTCGAGCGCCGGGTCCGCGCCGAGCACGCCGACCTCGGGCTGGCCTTCGACGGCGACGCGGACCGCTGCTTCGTCGTCGACGAGCGGGGCCGTGCCGTCTCGCCCTCGTCGCTGACCGCGCTGATCGCGGCCCGTGAGCTGGCGAAGGAGCCGGGCGCGACGGTGATCCACAACCTGATCACCAGCCGGGCCGTGCCCGAGATCGTCCGCGAGCTCGGCGGCACCCCGGTCCGCACGCGGGTCGGGCACTCCTTCATCAAGGCCACGATGGCCGAGACCGGCGCGATCTTCGGCGGCGAGCACAGCGGGCACTTCTACTTCCGAGACTTCTGGCGAGCCGACTCCGGGATGCTCGCCGCGCTGCACACGATGGCGGCCCTGGCCGGGACGGACCGGCCGCTCTCGGAGCTCCTCGCGGTGTACGAGCGGTACGTCGTGAGCGGTGAGCTGAACAGCGAGGTCGCCGACCCGGCCGCAGTCCTGGCGGCCATCGAGGCTGCGTACGCCGGGTCGGACGGCGTCAGCGTCGACCACCTCGACGGGCTGACGGTCAGCCACGCCGACTGGTCGTTCAACGTCCGACCGTCCAACACCGAGCCCCTGCTCCGGCTCAACGCCGAGGGACGCGACGATGCCACCATGGCCGAAGTGCGCGACCGCGTGCTGGGCCAGATCCGGGCCGACCGCCCGGGCACCGAGGAGGAGACGCGATGAACGCCGTGAACATCGACCCCGAGCTGCTGCAGATCATCGTCTGCCCGGCCTGCCGGTCCGAGCTGGACCTGGTCGAGGCGGAGCTGGTCTGCCGCGGGTGCGGGCTCGCCTACCCGATCCGGGACGACATCCCGGTGCTGCTGGTCGACGAGGCCCGCAAGGCCTGACGGGCCGCCGCGATGGTCAGCTGGTTCGACGAGTCCCGCCTCGACGACGTCACCACCCTGGAGTCGGACGTCGCGCTGCGCGCCCTCGCTGAGTCCGGTGCCCGGGTGCGCCGAGCCGCGGGTGACGCTGCCGTGGCGACGGCGGAGGCCGTCGCGCGGGCCGACGGGTTGGCTCGCCCGCGGGCCGTGATCGCCGCCGGTCCGGACTCGCGGCTGCTCCGGGCCGTGCTCGAGCCCTGGTGCCCCGTGCCGTTCGTCGCCTGGCCGGGCCCGGCGCTGCCCGGCTGGGCGGGCAGTCTCGACCTCGTGGTGGTGCTGGCGCCCGACGGGGCCGGCACCGGTACGGCGTCCGCGGTCGCCGAGGCCGTGCGCCGCGGCTGCCAGGTGGTGGTCGCCACGCCGGCGGGCTCGCGGGTCGCGGAGCACGCCGCCGGCCGGTGGAGCACGATCCTGCCGACCGACACCCGCGACCAGCTCGCGACGGCGGTCGTGGTGCTGGACTACCTCGAGCGGGTCTCGCTGGGCCCGCGCGCCGACTCCGAGCAGGTCGCCACCGCGCTCGACCAGGTCGCGATCGAGTGCTCGCCGCACCGCGATCTGGCGGTCAACCCGGCCAAGGTGCTCGCCATCGCGCTGGCCGACACCAACCCGTTGGTCTGGGGCGGGTCCGTGCTGGCCGCCCGGGCGGCCCGCCGGGTCGCGGAGTCGATCCGTCGCGCGAGCGGCCGCACCGCACTCGCCGGCGACGCCGAGCACCTGCTCCCCGTCCTCGAGGCGGCCCGGCCGCGCGACGTGTTCGACGACCCGTTCGCGGACGGGCCCGGCGACCTGCGCCCGATGCTGCTGGTGCTCGACGACGGCGCCGAGGAGCCGGTGGTGCGTGAGCACCGGGGCCGGCTCCAGGCGGCGGCCGCGGGCCGCGGCATCCGGGTCGAGACCCTCACCACGGACGCGCCGACCGAGGTGGCCCGCTATGCGTCGCTGCTGCTGAGCGGCCGATACGCCGCCGAGTACCTCCGGATCGGCCTCGTCGAGGACTGAGCCCGGCCCCGAACGGGTATCTCCCCAGGGTGCCGACCCAGAACACGCCGACCGCCCGGCCGACGGACCCGTCGCCCGCCCCGGCCGCCCGCGACCCCTGGTTCGACAACGCCAAGATGGCGCTGGTCACCCTGGTGGTCGTCGGGCACGGATGGACGCTGCTCCCCGACAACGCCGTCACCGCGCACTTCTACGACTTCCTCTACGCCTGGCACGTCCCCGCGTTCGTGCTGGTCACCGGCTACCTCTCCCAGCGGTTCGCCTACACCCGGACCCGGTTGTGGCAACTGGTCCGCACGGTCGCGGTGCCGTACCTGGTCTTCGAGTGCGCGTTGGCGCTGTTCCGGGTCTACGTGGGCGGCGAGGAGCTGGCCGACCTGTTCCGCGACCCGCACTGGCCGATGTGGTACCTCGCCGCGCTGTTCCTCTGGCGGCTGATGACCCCGCTGTTCCGGCCGCTCCCCGCCGGCCTGGCGGTCGCGGTCGCCGTCAGCCTGGTCGCCGGGATGTACGCCGGCGACACCCTCGACATCGCCCGGGTCCTCGGCCTGCTGCCGTTCTTCGTGATGGGCCTCAAGGCCACGCCGGAGCGTCTCGAGCTGCTCCGGCACACCCGGGTGCAGATGGTCGGCGTCGCCGTGTTCGTCGGGATCTGGATCCTGACGACCTGGACCGACGTCTGGGCGAGCACCGAGTGGCTGTACTACCGCTCGCGCTACGACGAGATGGGCTACGCCGACGACCTCCACGCGCTGCTCACCCGTTCTCTCGTGCTGGCGATCGGCACGCTGGGCGCGCTCGCGTTCCTGGCGCTGGTGCCCCGGGTGACCGGCTGGTTCACCCGGATGGGCACCTGGACGCTCGTCGTCTACCTCTTCCACGGGTTCGTCGTGAAGGGCGCGGGGTACGCCGGCTACGACTCCTGGGCCGAGGCGCACGCGGTGGTCTCGTTCGGCGTGACGACGGCCGCTGCCGTGGTTCTCGCCCTCCTGCTCGCCTGGCGCCCGGTCGCCTCGCGGCTCAACGACCTGGTGGACCCGCTGGGCTACGCGGAGCGGCACGTGCGGCGCGCCGTGGACCTGGCCGTCGTCCGGGACCAGGTCCAACCGGAGATCGAGGCCGGGATCGAGGCCGGGATCGAGGCCCGGCTCGAGGCTGGGACCGACGCCGGCACCGCGACCTGGACCGGGGCCGCGGACGTGTCGCGAGCGGACGTCGGTCACCGCTGAGCGACCGTCCTCGGGGCACTCGCGGGTGACGTGACGAGCGCAACACCGGGATCGATCCTGCCGGTTGGGCACGGGGGAGCGACCGGGAGCAGGATGGTCGCATGGCCCCGGACGGGAGGGACGACGGCGCGGACGCGCGCGTGGTCGTCGTGGGCGCCGGCATCAGCGGCCTGGCCACGGCGTACTTCCTCCGGGAGCGCCTCGAGACCGGTGCCAAGGTGCTCGTCCTCGAGGGCGAGAGCCGCACGGGCGGCAAGGTCCGCACTGCGTCGGTGGCCGGGCACCCGGTCGACACCGGCCCGGACGCCTTCCTCTCCCGGGCGCCCGAGCTGCGGCGGCTGGTCGACTCGCTCGGCCTCGCCGACCTCGTCGTCGAGCCGCAGAGCACCGGCACGTTCATCTGGTCCCGCGGCCGGCTCCGCCGGCTGCCCCCCGGGACCGCGTTCGGGCTGCCGGAGCGGCTGTGGCCGCTGCTGCGGTCCGGGCTGCTCGGCCCCACCGCCGTGGCGCGCGCCGGCCTCGACCTGCTGCTGCCACCGACGCCGCTGCCGGAGGACCCCTCGGTCGCGGACGTCGTGCGGCCCCGGTTCGGTGCCGGGGTCTACGACCGGCTCGTCGCGCCCCTGCTCGGCGGCGTGCACGCCGGCGACCCGGCCCGCCTCAGCGCGACCAGCACCGTGCCCGAGATCGCGGCGATGGCTCGCTCGGGTCGCAGCCTGTACCTCACCCTGCGCCGGCGGCGCCGGTCCGCGCCCCCGGCGCCCGGTCGCCCGAGCGCGCCGCTGGTGTCCCTGCGCGGCGGCCTCGGGGCGCTCACCGGCCGCCTGACCGAGGAGCTCGGCCCCGGGACCGTGCTCACGGGGACCACGGCCCGCACGATCGAGCGCGACGCGGCCGGGTGCTACACCGTGCGCACCGACCACGGCACGGTCACGGCCCGGCAGGTCGTGCTCGCGACCCCGGCGTACGTCGCAGCCGACCTGGTCGCCGACCTCGCACCGCGGGCCGCCGGGCTGCTGCGCGAGATCGAGTACGTCGACGTCGCCAACATCACCCTGGCGTTCCGGCGCGACCAGGTGCCGGCGCTGCCGCCCGGAACCGGGTTCCTGGTCCCGCCGGCCGAGCACGAGCTGGTCGTCGGCTGCAGCTGGCTGTCCCAGAAGTGGCCGCAGCCGGCCGACGACCAGGTCCTGGTCAAGGCCATGGTCGGCCGGTCCGGCGACACGCGGTGGCTGGCCATGGACGACGCCGAGCTGGTGGACGGCGTGCGCGACGCCCTGCGCCGGATGCTCGGCATCCGCGCCGAGCCGGTCGCGAGCCTGGTGCAGCGGTGGCCCGGCGCGATGCCGCAGTACGTCGTCGGGCACGCCGCCCGCCTCTCCGCTCTCGACGCGGCGCTGGCCGCGGCACCGGGCCTCCTGGTGACCGGCGCGGCCTACCGCGGCGTCGGTCTCGCCGGTTGCGTCGCCCAGGCCGACGCGACGGCGACCTCCCTCCTCGCAGCGCAAGGAGCGCACGCATGAGCCACCCCACGGCACTCAGCACCGGCCGCCACACCGGCGGCCATCCCGGCGGCCTCGAGCTGCCCCGCAGCGTCGACTACGCGCAGCGCCCGATGCTGGTGTTCTGGGAGGTCACCCGCGCCTGCCTGCTGGCCTGCCGCCACTGTCGCGCGTCGGCGGCCCCCGACCCGCTGCCGGGGGAGCTCACCGGCGCCGAGGGCCGGGCGCTGATCGACCAGGTCGCCGGGTTCGGCCGGCCGTACCCGATCCTGATCCTCACCGGCGGCGACTGCCTGCTGCGACCGGACATCTTCGAGATGGTGGCCCATGCCAACAGCCTGGGGGTCCCGGTCGCCATGTCGCCCTCGGTGACCCCGATGCTGACCCCCGACGCGATCGACCGGATGGTCGAGGCCGGCGTCAAGGCGGTCTCGCTCAGCCTGGACGGCGCGACGCCGGGCACCCATGACGGCGTGCGCGGCATCCCCGGTCACTTCGAGCAGACCATCCCCGCGATCCGGGCGCTGGTCGCCGCCGGGCTGAGGGTGCAGATCAACACCACCGTGATGCGGGCCAACCTCCACGAGCTCGCCGACATCGCGGCGATCATGGCTGAGACCGGCGTCGCGATCTGGGAGGTGTTCTTCCTGGTGCCCGTCGGCCGCGGCCAGGCCACCGGGGCGATCACCCCGGAGGAGCACGAGCAGGTGTGCCACTTCCTGTTCGACTCCTCCCATTACGGCTTCACGATCCGCACGGTCGAGGCGCCGTTCTTCCGCCGCGTCGTCGTGCAGCGCAAGGCGGGTGGCCCGGCCCCGCAGGAGGCGCCGTACCTGCAGCTGCGCGAGCGGCTCGTCGAGCGGCTCGGGCCCCCGGTCGGCCGGTCGACGGCGCACACGGCGTCCACCCGCGACGGCAAGGGCATCGTGTTCGTCGCCTACGACGGTGAGGTCTACCCGGCCGGGTTCCTGCCGCTCCCGCTCGGCTCGGTGCGCGACCGGGCGCTGGTCGACATCTACCGCGACAACGAGGTGCTGCGCAGCATCCGGGCGGCCGACTTCGGCGGTCGCTGCGGCCGGTGCGAGTACGCCGACCTCTGCGGGGGCTCGCGCGCCCGGGCGTACGCCGCCACGGGCGACCCGCTGGCGGAGGACTCCGCCTGCGTGTACCAGCCCGCCCTCGCCTGAGGGAGGACGGCGGAGGGTCCGCCGCGACCCGCCCGATAGCCTTCGGGTCATGGCTGGAGGCTTGTTCGCGCTGCTCGACGACGTCGCCGCGCTCGCGCGGCTGGCCGCCGCCTCGGTCGACGACGTCGGCGCGGCCGCGGGCCGGGCGACCACCAAGGCCGCGGGCGTGGTGGTCGACGACACCGCCGTGACCCCGCAGTACGTCCACGGCGTCACCGCGGACCGCGAGCTGCCGATGATCCGCCGGATCGCGGTCGGGTCGATCCGCAACAAGCTGCTGCTGATCCTCCCGGTCGCGCTGGTGCTCAGCCAGTTCCTGCCGTGGCTGCTGACCCCGATCCTGATGACCGGCGGCGCCTACCTCTGCTACGAGGGCGCCGAGAAGGTCTGGAGCCGCATCCGGGGACACGAGGGGCACGCCCTCCCGGTGGCGGAGGCAGGTGTCGACGCCGAGAAGGTGATGGTCAGCGGCGCGATCCGCACCGACCTGATCCTCTCCGCCGAGATCATGGTGATCGCGCTCAACGAGGTCGCGGACGAGCCGTTCGTCAGCCGGCTGCTGATCCTGGTCGTGGTGGCGATCGTCATCACGGTCGCGGTGTACGGCGTGGTCGGGATCATCGTGAAGATCGACGACGTGGGCCTGCACCTGACCCAACGCTCGTCCGCCGCGCTGCAGCGGCTCGGCCGCGGGCTGGTGGCGTTCATGCCGCGGCTGCTCGCCACGATCTCGGTGGTGGGCACCGCTGCGATGCTGTGGGTCGGCGGCCACATCGAGCTGGTCGGGCTCGACGACCTCGGCTGGCACGCGCCGTACGACGCCGTGCACCACCTCGAGGAGAAGGTGCACCACGCGGTGTCCGGTGCCGGCGGCGCGCTCGGCTGGATGGTCAACACCGTCGCGTCCGCGATCCTCGGCCTGGTCGTCGGCGCCGTCGTCATGGTCGTGATGCACCTGCTGCCGTTCGGCAAGAAGTCCGCACCCGCCCACTGAGCGCGAGGATTCCGCCTCCCGGCGATCGCCGTCCTACGCTTGCAGAGTCCGCGTGGGAGATCCCAAGACGTGCAGATGCACGACGCAGACCTGACTCCACCCTCCCGAGGAGACGAACGATGGACTACAAGGTCGCCGACCTCAGCCTCGCCGACTACGGCCGGACCGAGATCACCCTCGCCGAGCACGAGATGCCGGGTCTGATGGCGATGCGCGAGCGCTACTCCGAGAGCAAGCCGCTCGCCGGCGCCCGGATCGCCGGCTCGCTGCACATGACGATCCAGACCGCGGTCCTGATCGAGACGCTGGTCGCGCTCGGCGCCGAGGTGCGCTGGGCCTCCTGCAACATCTTCTCCACCCAGGACCACGCGGCCGCCGCGATCGCGGTCGGCCCCGGCGGGACCCCCGAGGACCCGCAGGGCGTCCCCGTCTTCGCCTGGAAGGGCGAGACGCTGGAGGAGTACTGGTGGTGCACCCAGCAGATCCTCGACTGGCCTGCCAAGGACGGGCAGAGCCAGCTGCCGAACATGATCCTCGACGACGGTGGCGACGCCACCCTGCTCGTGCACCTCGGGGTCCAGGCCGAGAAGACCGGCCAGGCGCCCGACCCCGCCTCCGCCGCCGGCACGGAGCAGCGGATCGTCTTCGAGGTCCTGAACAAGGTCCTCGCGGAGAGCCCGAACCACTGGACCCCGATCGCCAACTCGATCAAGGGCGTGACCGAGGAGACCACCACCGGCGTGCACCGTCTCTACGAGATGATGCGCGAGGGCACGCTGCTCTTCCCGGCCATCAACGTCAACGACTCGGTGACGAAGTCGAAGTTCGACAACAAGTACGGCTGCCGCCACTCGCTGATCGACGGGATCAACCGCGCCACCGACGTCCTCATCGGCGGCAAGGTCGCCGTGGTCTGCGGCTACGGGGACGTCGGCAAGGGCTGCGCGGAGTCGCTGCGCGGGCAGGGCGCCCGCGTGATCGTCACCGAGATCGACCCGATCTGCGCGCTGCAGGCGTCGATGGACGGATACCAGGTCACGACGCTCGAGGACGCGCTCCCGTACGCCGACATCGTCATCACCGCGACCGGCAACAAGGACGTCGTGACCGTCGACCACATGCGGTCGATGAAGCACAACGCGATCGTCGGCAACATCGGTCACTTCGACAACGAGATCGACATGGCCGGCCTCGAGGCGCCGGGCGTCGCCGAGCGGAAGAACGTCAAGCCGCAGGTCGACGTGTGGACCTTCCCCGGCACCGGCTCCGAGAAGGGCAAGTCGATCATCGTGCTCTCCGAGGGCCGGCTGATGAACCTCGGCAACGCGACCGGCCACCCGTCGTTCGTGATGTCGAACTCGTTCACCAACCAGGTGCTCGCCCAGATCGAGATCTTCACCAAGACCGAGGAGTACCCGGTCGGCGTCTACGTGCTCCCCAAGCACCTCGACGAGGAGGTCGCCCGCCTGCACCTCGACGCGCTCGGTGTGAAGCTCACCCGGCTCACCGACGACCAGGCCGCCTACCTCGGCGTCGACGCCGCCGGACCGTACAAGCCCGACCAGTACCGGTACTGATCGACTGCCCCGGTGACGGGGATCAGGCCCGGTCCGCACCGGCACTAGGGCAAGATGGACCCATGACTGAGCCCCTCGGTGCCCCCGCCGGCACCACGAGCGCCTCGCTCGGCGAGGGCCTCACCAGGGGCCGGATCCTGGTCGTCGACGACGATGCGTCGCTGGCCGAGATGCTGACCATCGTGCTGCGCCAGGAGGGCTTCGAGAGCCACATGGTCGCGCGCGGGGACCTGGCCATGGAGGCGTTCCGTGAGTACCGCCCCGATCTGGTGCTGCTGGACCTGATGCTGCCCGGCAAGGACGGCATCGACGTGTGCAAGGAGATCCGCGCGGAGTCCGGCGTACCCATCGTGATGCTGACCGCGAAGGGCGACACCGTCGACGTGGTCGTCGGCCTGGAGTCCGGTGCGGACGACTACGTCGTCAAGCCGTTCAAGCCCAAGGAGCTGGTGGCGCGGATCCGGGCCCGGGTACGCCGGTTCGACGCGCCCACCCAGGAGACGCTGTCCATCGGGGACCTCACCATCGACGTCGCCGGTCACGCGGTCACCCGCGCCGGCGAGCGGATCAGCCTGACCCCGCTGGAGTTCGATCTCCTGGTGTGCCTGGCCCGCAAGCCGTGGCAGGTCTTCACCCGAGAGGTGCTCCTCGAGCAGGTCTGGGGCTACCGCCACGCGGCCGACACCCGGCTCGTGAACGTGCACGTCCAACGGCTGCGCTCCAAGGTCGAGCACGATCCCGAGAACCCCGAGATCGTGGTGACCGTCCGCGGCGTGGGGTACAAGGCCGGAACCCCGTAGGCCTGCGGTGCTCCACCTGCGCTCCCCGGGGAGCTCCCGCCGACTGCCGGAGTCCGTCCGCCGGGGCCTGACCTTCTGGCGGCGCTCGATCCAGGCGCGGGTGGTCGCGAGCACGCTGATCCTCTCTGCGGCCGTGGTCAGCGTCGTCGGCTGGTTCCTGCTCCAGCAGACGCGGGAGGGTCTCCTCGAGCATCGGGTGGCCGCCGTCGTCGCCGAGGCGAACGACGAGACCGCCGAGGCGAGGGACCTGCTGAAGTCCGCACCCGGCATCGACAGCGACGCCTTCGGCCAGCAGCGGTCGCTGGCCGCCACGCTGATCCAGCGCGGCGAGACGCGCGGCTTCTCGGTGGTCCTGGTCGGGCCCACGGCCCCGGGGAGCAGGATCTCCGACGGCGGCGCCAACTTCACGCGCGGCCTCGACACCGGCAGCGTCCCGGAGTCGTTGGAGGAGCACTTCGACGACGACACTGCCACCGCGTGGACGTACACGACGATCCGCACGACCAGCACCGAGGGCGTCGTCGGCGAGCAGCCCGGCATCGCGGTCGGCTCCCAGGTGCTGCTGCCCGCCGACGCGGAGTCCTACACGCTCTACTACCTCTTCCCGCTCGACGAGCAGGAGGAGACCCTGGCGCTGGTGACCCGAGCCCTGCTGACCGCCGGGGTCCTGCTGCTCGTGCTGGTCGCCGGCATGACCTGGTTGGTGACGCGGCAGGTCGTGACGCCGATCCGACTGGCCCGCAAGGTGGCCGAGCGGCTTGCGGCGGGGCAGCTGCAGGAGCGGCTCAAGGTGTCGGGCGAGGACGACCTGGCCCGGCTGGCGACGTCGTTCAACCAGATGGCCAGCAACCTCCAGCGCCAGATCCGTCAGCTCGAGGAGCTGAGCCGGGTGCAGCGACGCTTCGTCTCCGACGTCTCCCACGAGCTGCGCACGCCGCTGACCACCGTGCGGATGGCCGGAGACGTCCTGCACGACGCCCGCCACGGCTTCGACCCGGCGACCGCGCGGGCCGCCGAGCTGCTGCAGACCGAGCTGGACCGCTTCGAGGTGCTGCTCGCCGACCTCCTGGAGATCAGCCGCTTCGACGCCGGCGCCGCGGTGCTCGAGCTCGACGACGTCAACCTCGTCGACGTGGCCCACCGCATCGTCGACGTCACCCGACCGCTGGCCGAGCAGCGCCACGTCCGGGTGGTCGTCACGGCGCCGAGCCACGCCTGCCTGGCCGAGGCCGACGTCCGCCGGGTCGAGCGGATCGTGCGCAACCTGGTCACCAACGCCATCGACCACGCCGCCGCCGACGGCCCGGGCGCCGGCATCGTGGTGCTCGTCGCCGGCGACGACCACGCCGCCGCGATCGCGGTGCGCGACCACGGGGTCGGGCTGGCGCCGGGGGAGGCGTCGATGGTCTTCAACCGGTTCTGGCGCGCGGACCCGGCCCGCGCCCGGACCACCGGCGGCACCGGTCTCGGGCTCTCGATCGCGCTCGAGGACACCCACCTGCACGGCGGCTGGCTGCAGGCGTGGGGACGTCCGGGCGAGGGCGCCCAGTTCCGGCTGACGCTGCCGCGCCGCGCCGGAGGCGTGCTGCGGCACAGTCCGCTCCCGCTCGTGCCCGCGGACGTGACGGAGCCGGTCTCGTGAGCCGCCGCGTCCCGGCCGCCCTGGCCGGGCTCCTGCTGGTGGCGCTCGTCAGTGGTTGCGTGCGGCTCCCGGACAGCGGCCCCGTGGTCGAGAGCCGGTCCGAGGGCGACGTGTCCACCGACAGCGGGGTGTCCTTCGACCCGATGCCCCCGCAGCCGGGCGCGACCCGGACCGAGATCGTCCGCGGCTTCCTGATCGCGATGCAGAAGACCCCGATCGGCACCAAGGTCGCCCGCGAGTTCCTGACCGCCGACGCCGCAGCGTCCTGGAACCCCCAGCAGGAGACGATCACCTACCCGCTCTCACCGACCCCGCGCGAGGCGCCGGGCGGGGTGGCGATCGCCCTCGCCGACGCCGACCACCTCGACAGCCGCGGCGCGTGGCGCGGGTCGCTGCCCCAGGGGCGGCGTACGGTCACCTTCCCGATGTCGCTGGAGAAGGGCGAGTGGCGCATCGCGGGGCTGCCCGACGCGCTGATCGTCCCCGAGGACTGGTTCCAGCAGTACTACCGCCAGGTCTCCCTGTACTTCTTCGACCCCACCGCCTCGATCCTCGTCCCCGAGCCGGCGTTCGTGCCCCGCGGCGACCAGCTCGCCTCCGCCCTCACCCAGGCGCTGCTGCTCGGACCCTCCCCGGGACTGGAGCGGGTGGCCCAGAGCTTCATCCCGCCCGGGCTCGAGGTGACCGTCGGGGTGACGGTCTCCGACGACGGCGTGGCCGACATCCTGCTGTCCGGAGAGGTCGGCACGCTGACGGCGGACACGACCGAGATGCTGCTGGCGCAGCTGGCGTGGACGCTGCGCCAGGAGCCCGCGATCAAGAGCATCAAGCTGTCGGTGAACGGCAACCCGGTCCCGCTGCCGGGCGGTGTCTCGTCGTACCGCGTCGACGGCGGCGCGCAGTTCGATCCGGCCGGCTTCCAGGCCAGCCCGCTGCTCTACGGCCTGCGGCACGGCGGTGTCGTCTCCGGCACCCCTACGGGCCTGGCCCCCGTCGAGGGCGCGCTCGCCGGTCCCGACCTGGACCTGCGCTCGATCGGCGTCAGCCTCGACGCGGAGTCGGTCGCGGGCATCGCCGCGGACGGCAGCGCGGTGCAGGTCGGCGAGCTCGGTGCCGGGGAAGGCGCGCGGGTGCGGACCGTCGTCAGCGGTGGACACAACTTCCTCAAGCCGGCCTGGGACTTCGCCGGGCGAATGTGGCTGGTCGACCGCACCCCGCGCGGGGCTCGCGTCGCCTACGTCCAGGGGACCCGGGTCCGCCCGCTGGAGGTCCCCGGCGTCTCCGGGAAGCAGGTCCGGTCGTTCCTCGTCTCGCGCGACGGCAGCCGATTGGTGGCCGTGGTCCACAGGAACGGCGGCGACGAGCTGGTCGTCAGCCGGATCGAGCACGGCGGCACGGGCAGGGTGCTCGGTGCGACCCGAGCGACGCGGATCGGGACCGGGGTCGACGCGCCGCTGCCGGTTCGTGCGATCGCCTGGCGCAGCGCCACCAGCGTGGCCGTGCTCAACCCGCCGGTGACGACCTCGCTGGCCTCGATCGGGCTGGCCTCGGTGGACGGCTCGCCGTCGAGCCAGGAGCCCTCGTCGGTGACCGTGGAGGGCCGACTGGTCGCGCTGGTCGGGTCGCCCGCGGGCGACGAGCCCGTGTACGGACTGACCCGGACGGGCCTCGTCGACATCGGCAGCTCCGACCAGCGGGTGACGCCGCTGCCCAAGGGGATCACGGACCTCGGCTACGTGGGCTGATCCACAGGCCCCGCCCCGCCCGGTTGAGCCCCAGGGCGGGACCTGCTGCGATCGAGCATGCTCCGTGACGTCCTCGACGGCTCCCTCGACCTCCTGCTCGGCGGCTCGTGCGTCGGCTGCGCCCGGCCGGGCCGGGCGCTGTGCGAGGCGTGTGCCGCGATCCTGCCCGACGTGGGACGACCGGCGTGGCCCACGCCCGCGCCCGCCGGGCTGGTGGCGCCCTGGGCGGTCGCGGCGTACGCCGGCACCGTCCGCGCGATGGTGCTCGCCCACAAGGAGCGCCGGATGCTGTCGCTCGGCGGACCGCTCGGCCGGCTGCTGGCCCGGTCCGTCGCGTCCGGGCTGGCCGGTCTCGACGGCCCGGACGGCCCGGTCGTGCTGGTGCCGGTGCCCTCGCGCCCGGGCGCGGTGCGCACGCGGGGCCACGATCCCACCTGGTCGATGACCGCCCGGGCCGCCGGCCTCGCCCGGGCCGCGGGACAGGACGTGGTGGCGATGCGGCTGCTGCGCAGCCGGGCCGGGGTGCTCGACCAGGCCGGACTCGATGCCGGCGCGCGAGCCGCCAACCTAGCCGGTTCCATGCACTGCCCGGCCGCCTCGCTGCGCCGCCTGCGGGGGCGCCGGCCACGGGTCCACCTCGTGGTGTGCGACGACGTGATCACCACCGGATCGACCGCTCGCGAGGCCCAGCGCGCGCTCGAGTCGGTGGGTCTCTCGGTGGTCGCGGTGGCGGCCGTCGCGGCCACGCCGCGGCGTGGCTCGCCGACCCGGCCGGACCCCCCGGGCGTCCTGGGACCTCGGTCCCTTTTGAATGCCGAGGGGTTCGACTAACGTCTGTGCATGGAGTCCGTCCGGGTCCGTGGTTGCGTCGTCGGGACGCCCGGGTCCACCCGGAGGTCCAGTCGGCAAGCCGATGCCAGTCGCAGGCGAAACGGTCCACGTAAGGTGGCTCCCGCCGTTCTCCGGTGGGAGCGCCGATCACGGTGCGGCTTAGTGGTAAGTCCTGCCTCGTCCCCGTCGCCAGATGCGGCGCAGGTCGGGAGAAGGTCAGTAGTGGCAGTCAAGCTGCGAGCACCTCAGCAGGCGGTTGTGGGGTCGAAGACCAGGTCGGCCGGACGGACTCCTCTCTCAACCTCGAGCACCGGACCCCTCCTGAGCAGGGGTGCCGGGGCCTCGGCCTGCCCGCAGGAGGGCGCGCTCGGGGGCTGATCAACGCTGAAACCAACTGTGCAACGGGAGGTTCACATGGAAGTTGTGGTCACCGGTCGTCATTGCGAGCTGTCGGACAGGTTCCGCAGTCACGTCGACGAGAAGCTGGGGAAGCTCGAGAAGCATGACCATCGCATCATCCGCGTGAACGTGGAGGTGGAGTGTGAGCGGAACCCGCGCCAGGCGGACCGCGCCGTACGTCTCCAGCTGACCGCGCTGTCCAAGGGCCCGGTCATCCGGGCCGAGGCGATGGCCGCGGACAAGATGGCGGCCCTGGACCTCGCGCTGGACAAGATGGCGGCCCAGATGCGCCGTGCGTCCGACCGGCGGCGCGTGCACCGCGGACGGCGCACCCCGGTGTCGGTCGGGCAGGCGCTGGCGGACACGGCGGACGCGACGGGTGCCACGGACGAGCAGGTGACCACCCACGAGCGGCGGGTGGGGCCGATCGACGTGGCCGGCGACGGCCCGCTGGTGGTCCGGGAGAAGACCCACACCGCGAGCCCGATGACCCTCGACCAGGCCCTCTACGAGATGGAGCTCGTCGGTCACGACTTCTACCTGTTCGTCGACAAGGAGAACGACCGTCCGTCGGTCGTCTACCGCAGGCACGGCTACGACTACGGAGTGATCTCCCTGGACCTCGAGACGTCCTGAGGCGACGAGCTGGTCCGGGCTGACCCGGCCGGGGTGGCCCGAACGGGCCACCCCGGCCGCTCGCGTCACCACCCGGATATGCAGCCTGGGGGGCCTGATCGTGCCATGATGCGGTGGTGGGAGACGCAATGACCGACGTCGGACGGGAACCGATCCGGGTGCTCGTGGTCGATGACCAGGAGCTGTTCCGTCGAGGCCTGACGATGCTGCTCGGCCTCGAGACCGGCATCGAGGTGGTCGGCGAGGCCGGCGACGGCGTCGAGGGCACCACGCTCGCCGAGACCGCGGCACCCGACGTCGTGCTCCTGGACATCCGGATGCCGAGGCGGTCCGGGATCGAGGCCTGCCTGGCGATCAAGGAGGCCGTCCCGTCGGCGAAGATCGTGATGCTGACGGTCTCCGATGAGGAGGCCGACCTCTACGAGGCGGTCAAGAGCGGTGCCTCCGGCTACCTGCTCAAGGACTCCTCGATCGAGGAGGTCGCGCAGGCGGTCCGCGTGGTCGCGGACGGCCAGTCGCTGATCAGCCCGTCGATGGCCGTGAAGCTGATCGACGAGTTCAAGCAGATGTCGCGCCCCGAGCGCGACCACGTCCCGGGTCTGCGACTCACAGAGCGCGAGCTCGAGGTCCTGCGCCTGGTCGCGAAGGGGATGAACAACCGGGAGATCGCCAAGGAGCTGTTCATCAGCGAGAACACGGTCAAGAACCACGTGCGCAACATCTTGGAGAAGCTCCAGCTGCACTCGCGCATGGAGGCCGTGATGTATGCCGTCAAGGAGAAGCTGCTCGAGTTGCCTTAGCGCCGGCGCCAACCGGGTGCCGGCGCGTCCTCAGCGCCCACGGCGTCCAGGGCGTCCAGGGCGTCCAGGGCGTCCAGGGCGTCCAGGGCGTCCAGGGCGGCGCCGGGGGTCAGAGCGTCTTGAGGAACACGTCCCTCCTGAACTGGTTGCCATCCGTCCTGGCGAAGTTGCTGCTCATCGACAGGAACACGATGGCCCGGCCGCCCGGCAACCAGGCGTTGTCCGACCAGCCACCGACCTCGTAGATGCTCGAGTAGCCGTTGCCGAAGCGCCCGGACTTGGTGATGGACACGATGCGTACCCCGTTGGTCGCCAGGTTCTTCACGTAGACGTCGTCGACGTGGTTGTTGTCCACCACCCCACCGGGGAGAAGACTCACGGACCCGGACATGAACGCGATCCTCTTGCCGTCGGGTGACCAGTGCGGCCGGTAGTTGGGGAACAGCGTCGGCCTCCCCGACGCCGTGGTCGACACCAGCCGGACGACGCCGGTCGAGAGGTTCTTGACGAACACGTCCTTGTCCGGGTTGGTGTCCCCGCGCACGAGGTTGTCCGCCGCGGACGTGAACGCGATGCTCCTGCCGTCGGGTGACCAGGTGCCGCCTTCCGAGAAGTTGTTCGCCTGACCACCGGACTTCTTCGTGGAGACTCGGCTGGTCTTCCCGGTGTTGATGTCCTTGACGAAGATGTCGGCGGATCCGTTGGTGTCGTTCGGCACCAGGTCGGTGTTCCAGGACCGGAACATGACGCGGTGCGAGTCCGGAGCCCAGGAGGCCTCGAACGAACCGGCGGGGTGCCCGGTGAAGAACGCTCCAGCGCTGTTGGTGCTGACGTCCCACAGGTTGGCCGTGTCCGGTGCGCTGAGGTCCAGCGACCAGATGTCCTCGTCGGTGCTGGGGTCCGCGCCGTACTGCGCATGCGTGACGAAGGCGATCTTCTGTCCGTCCGGGCTCCAGGCAGCGTCCGTGACGCCCTGGACGAGGAGGGAGACGGCGCCGGTCTGGAGGGTCTTCACGTACAGGTACGGCCCGCCCCCGTCGGGGGCGACCGGGCCGAGGTTCGTGGCCCACGACCCGAACGCGATGTAACGCGAGTCCCTCTGTCCCGTCTCCCGCGGTGCCCAGGTGAGCGCGCGTGACGAGTCGTAGGTGCTCGCGTCGTTGGCGAGGACGCCGGCGTCGCTCGTGTCCACGACGCCGATGACCTTCCCGGTGGCGAGCTCCGAGACGAACAGGTGCAGCCTGCCGTCCGTGACGTTGGGGTAGAGGTTGGTGGCCCGGGACCAGAAGGCGAGCATCGTCCCGCCGGGCGACACGGCGGCGTTGATGACCTCGTCGTTGGCTCCGCGGCCCGAGGAGCTCAGGTCGAGCTGGCGGATGGAGCCACCGGTGACGACCGCCCGGCGCATGGCCGCCGGACCGCCGGTCGGGGGCGCGCCGACCGCAGCAGGGCCGAGGTGCAGGGCGGCGCTGCCGGGTGCCGGGGCCACGCCCGCGGCTGCACCGCCGTGGCTGCCTGAGGAGGGCGCCGTGCCGAGTGCCGCGGTCGGGACTCCCGACACCGCGCCGCCCAGGACGGCAGCCACGATGGCCGCGATGAAGATGCTGATCCTGCTGGGCCTCATATCGCCCTCCTCGCCGTCATCGCCGATGCCTGAGCGTCCTCCCCTGCGACGTGGTTGCACAAGGGAATCGGGAGCCTCGGTCGCGGACATCATGTCCGCGGCTCGTGGTTGAGTACGCGCCGTGGTCGACTCGCTCAGCAACGCGCAGGCCCGCCGGATCGCGCTCGCCGCGCAGGGCTTCCTCGACCCGCGGCACACGACCCCGACGATGCGCACCTTCCAGCGCACCCTCGAGCGGACCGGTGTGCTGCAGGTCGACTCGGTCAACGTGCTCACGCGAGCGCACTACATGCCGGTCTTCTCCCGGATCGGACCGTACGACGTCGGGCTGCTGCACCGCGCGGCCGAGCGCCGGCCCCGACGGATCGTGGAGTACTGGGCGCACGTGCAGGCGTACATGCCGGTCGAGCTCTGGCCGGTGATGCAGCACCGGATGGCGGAGCAGCGCGACAAGCGCGGCAAGTGGGGCTTCGTCGCCGAGAACGACCGGCTCGAGCAGGACCTGCTGGCCGTGGTGCGTGACCGGGGTGCCTCGACGGCCCGCGACGCTGCGTCGTGGGTGGGCGACGGCCTGCCCCGCGCCAAGGACAGCTGGGGCTGGAACTGGTCGGAGACCCGCCGGATGCTCGACTACCTCTACACGGCGGGCGAGCTGGCGATCGCCGGGCGCAACAGCCAGTTCGAGATCCGCTACGACCTCCCCGAGCGGGTGCTCCCGGCCGACGTGCTGGCCCGCCCGACCCCCTCCCGGGAGGAGGCCGCCCGCGAGCTGGTCCGGCGCGCCGCCCGGTCGCACGGGGTCGCCACCGTCCAGGACCTGCGCGACTACTACCGGATGTCCGCGGCGGGTGCCGCGGCCGCGGTCGCCGCCCTGGTCGAGGAGGGCGAGCTGGTGCCGGTGCGGGTGGAGGGGTGGAGCCGGGCCGCCTATCTGCACCGCGACGCCCGGCTGCCCCGGCGGATCGACGCCCGGGCGCTGCTCAGCCCGTTCGACCCGGTGGTGTGGGAGCGCACCCGCACCGAGCAGCTGTTCGGGTTCCGCTACCGCATCGAGATCTACGTCCCGGCGGCCAAGCGGGTGCACGGCTACTACGTGCTGCCGTTCCTGCTGCGCGACCGGATCGTCGCCCGGGCCGACCTGAAGGCCGAGTGCGGCTCCGCGGGAGGAGCGGGTCGGCTGGTGGTGCGGGCCGCGTACGCCGAGTCCGGGGCCCCGCCCGACACCGCCGAGGAGCTGGCGGCCGAGCTCGAGTCGTTGGCCGGGTGGCTCGGGCTCGCCGAGGTGGCCGTCGAGCCCCGCGGCGACCTGGCCCCGGCGCTGACCGCGGCGGTCGCGGCGCGCGGTTAGGGCGTGCTTCGCAGGCTGGGTAGAGTGGCGCAGCCATCGATTTCAGGGAGCCAAACCCACGTGCCTGCCATTCTCGACAAGATCCTCCGCATCGGCGAGGGCAAGATCCTGCGCCAGCTCGAGGCCATCGCGCAGGCGGTCAACGCCATCGAGGACGACTTCGTCGCGATGAGCGACGCCGAGCTCCAAGGGATGACCGCGGAGTTCAAGGAGCGCCTCGCCAACGGTGAGAGTCTCGACGACATCATGCCCGAGGCGTTCGCGACCGTCAGGGAGGCCGCCCGCCGCGTGATCGGCCTGCGCCCCTTCGACGTCCAGGTCATGGGCGCCGGCGCGCTGCACCTCGGCAACATCGCCGAGATGAAGACCGGTGAGGGCAAGACGCTGGTCGCGGTGCTGCCGTCGTACCTCAACGCGTTGTCCGGCAACGGCGTCCACATCGTCACCGTCAACGACTACCTCGCGAAGTTCCAGTCCGAGATGATGGGCCGAGTCCATCACTTCCTGGGGCTGACCGTCGGCGTGATCCTCCCGGAGATGCGTCCCGACGAGCGCCGGGTGGCCTACAACTGCGACATCACCTACGGCACCAACAACGAGCTCGGCTTCGACTACCTGCGCGACAACATGGCGGGCTCGATCGAGGAGTGCGTCCAACGCGGCCACAACTACGCGATCGTCGACGAGGTCGACTCGATCCTGATCGACGAGGCCCGGACCCCGCTGATCATCAGCGGTCCGACGCAGGACGAGGTGCACTGGTACGCCGAGTTCGCGAAGGTCGCCCGCGGCCTGGTCCGCGACGAGGACTACGAGGTCGACGAGAAGAAGCGCACGATCTCCGTCCTCGAGCCCGGCATCACCAAGGTCGAGGACCACCTCGGCATCGAGAACCTCTACGAGTCGGCCAACACGCCGCTGATCTCCTTCCTCAACAACTCGATCAAGGCCAAGGAGCTGTTCCACAACGACAAGGAGTACGTCGTCCTGAACGGCGAGGTACTCATCGTCGACGAGCACACCGGCCGGATGCTCGCGGGCCGCCGCTACAACGACGGTCTGCACCAGGCGATCGAGGCGAAGGAGGGCGTGCAGGTCCGCGAGGAGTACCAGACCCTCGCCACCGTCACCCTCCAGAACTACTTCCGCCTCTACGACAAGCTCTCCGGCATGACCGGTACGGCCATGACCGAGGCCTCCGAGTTCGACAAGATCTACAAGCTCGGCGTGGTGCCGATCCCGACCAACAAGCCGATGGCCCGCAAGGACCAGGCCGACCTGGTCTACCGCACCGAGGAGGCGAAGTACGACGCGGTCGTGCAGGACATCGCCGAACGGCACGAGAAGGGCCAGCCGATCCTGGTCGGCACCGTCTCGGTGGAGAAGTCCGAGCACCTGTCGGAGAAGCTGAGGAAGCGCGGGATCCCGCACTCGGTGCTGAACGCGAAGGTGCACGCCGACGAGGCCAAGATCGTCGCGCTCGCCGGTCACCGCGGCGCGGTCACCGTCGCCACGAACATGGCCGGTCGAGGCACCGACATCATGCTCGGTGGCTCCGTCGAGTTCCTCGCGGACGAGGAGCTGCGCAAGCGCGGCCTCGAGCCCGCCGGCGAGACCGCCGAGGAGTACCAGGCCGAGTGGCCGGGCACCATCGAGCGGATCAAGGCCCAGGTCGCCAACGAGCACGACGAGGTCCGCGAGCTCGGCGGCCTCTACGTCGTCGGCACCGAGCGGCACGAGTCGCGTCGCATCGACAACCAGCTGCGTGGGCGTTCCGGCCGTCAGGGTGACCCGGGCGAGTCCCGGTTCTACCTCTCGCTCCAGGACGAGCTGATGCGGCTGTTCAAGTCCGACTGGGTCGACCGGGTGCTCCAGGTCCTCAAGATCCCGGACGACGTCCCGATCGAGAACAAGCGCGTCACCAGCGCGATCGCGAACGCCCAGGGCCAGGTCGAGTCGCAGAACTTCGAGTCCCGCAAGAACGTCCTCAAGTACGACGACGTGATGGACCGCCAGCGCAAGGTGATCTACGCCGAGCGTCGCGAGGTGCTCGAGGGCAAGGACCTCCAGGACCAGATCCGGACCTTCATCGACGACACGGTCGCCGGCTACGTCACCGGTGCCACCGAGGAGTTCGCGGAGGAGTGGGACCTCGAGTCGCTGTGGACGGCGCTGCGCCAGATCTACCCCGTCAGCCTCGACTACCGGGCTCTCGAGGAGGAGGTCGGCGGCCGGGCGGACCTGGACCGCGACGAGCTGATCGCGGCGCTCCAGAAGGACGCCCACGAGGCGTACGACCGCCGCGAGGCCGAGATCGGCGAGACGGTGATGCGCGAGCTCGAGCGGCGCGTGGTGCTCTCGGTGCTCGACCGCAAGTGGCGCGAGCACCTCTACGAGATGGACTATCTCCGCGAGGGCATCTACCTGCGCGCCTACTCCCAGCGCGACCCCCTGGTCGAGTACCAGCGCGAGGGCTTCGAGATGTTCGCCACGATGATGGACGGCATCAAGGAGGAGTCGGTCGGGTTCCTGTTCAACCTCGAGGTGCAGGTCGACGTCGAGGAGGACGACGAGGACGAGGAGGAGGTCCTCGAGCCGATGCGCCAGCCGGTGCCGTCGTTCGACCAGCAGCCGGAGATGCCGCAGATCCGGGCCAAGGGGCTCGAGCGGCCCGCCAAGCCCACGAAGCTCGCCTACTCCGCGCCCAGCGAGGACGGCGAGGCCGAGGTCAAGGGCTCGACGGCCACGAACGCGGACGACGAGTTCGCCGGCGTCGGCCGCAACGACCGCTGCCCCTGCGGCTCGGGCAAGAAGTTCAAGCAGTGCCACGGCCGCCCCGGCGGTCCGACGGGACTGACCGCACGGGTCTCGTAGCGAGACGCGCCGGTGTCGAGCTCGTCGAGACCCCGGAAGTGACGCAGGGCGGTGACCACGGTCGCCGCCCTGCGTCGTCTCACCTGGTCTCGAACGCGCCGTCGCGACCTCCTTCGTTGCTCGCGGGCACTAGGTGACCTGCGTGGCCGACGCGACTCGCGAGCTCCGGCCGCGAGTCGGTGGTCAGGCGAACTCCAGCGCGGTGCAGCACCAGCGCTGGTGGGTGGCCTCGAAGCGGGCGGCGAGCGCACGCGAGCGCTCGCCGTACCGCACGTGCGCGCTGACCTCGACGACGTCGCGGGAGAGGAAGCAGGCGTGCACGCCGAGCACCTTGGGCCGCACCGGCTGGACCCGGCCCTGCCCGGGCTGGTGGCGCCCAGCGTGGGCGACGAGCTGGGCGCGCCGGTCCAGGTTCTCGTAGACCTCGCGCGAGCTCCAGCGCAGCAGCTGGGAGACCGGCCGGTCCCCGCCGACGATCTCGACCGCCGCCTGCGTGTACCGGCGGGCCCACTGCTCGAGCCCGCGGCGCAGCGGCTGCTCGATGTCGATCACGTCGGCCGCCGCACGGCCGTGGGGGACGACCGGGTCCGGCGGGTCGAAGCGGGGCTGGAGGTCGAGGGCGAGCGTGCCCTGCACGCTCGCGAGCGGCACCGGCGCCCGCAGCGGGACGACGGTCGGGTCGGTCACCTGGTTGCTCACGATGTCTCCTCTGGTCGGTCGGCCGGGAGCCGAAGGCGGGTCGCGGGATGGATCAGGCCCGGGTCGGGGCCGATCAGGTCGCGGTTGAGGGCGTAGATCTCCGGCCAGCGGCCGGGGTCGTCCAGGTGCGTGGCCGCGAGGGCCCACAGCGAGTCGCCGGGCCGGACGAGGACGGTCCGCGCCGGTCCGGGCGCGGGGGCCGGCCGCAGCGATCCGGTGGCGACCAGCGCCCGTCCGGGCAGGCCGACGGCGCGGTCGGGGAGGGGCAGGCCGGCGAGCACGGTGGCGGGCCGCCGGTCGGTGTGCACGTCGCCCGGCGTCGCGTGCGCCGGGACGGCCAGGCCGGCGGCCAGCCCGGCG
>NZ_JASEEQ010000014.1 GCF_030019515.1 Nocardioides sp.
CGTGGTCGGTCAGACCGTCGGCAACGGCGCGGTCATCTGCGAGCTCAAGGACTGACCGACGGACCGACGCCCGGGCGCAGCGCGCCGCTGAGCGCGAGCAGGGTGGCGTCGACGACGCGGTAGTAGGCCCACCGGCCGCGCTGCTCGCGGGTGACCAGCCCCGCGTCGACGAGCTGCCTCATGTGGTGCGACACCGTCGGCTGGGACAGGCCGACCGGCTCGATCAGGTCGCACACACAGGCCTCCTGGCCGGGTTGGGCCGCGATCATCGAGAGCAGGCGCACCCGCGTCGGATCGCCGAGCGCCTTGAACTGGCGCGCCAGCAGCTCGGCCTCGCCGGGCTCGAGCACGCCGTCGGTGAGCGGCGGGCAACACACACCGGACACGTCTGCCGTCACGTCGGCCAGGGGCAGGGAGGTCGCCATGCGTCGATTCTGCCACATGTATTGACAAACATCGATACATCGATCATTCTCGATTCATCGAAGTTCATCTATACGAAGGAGAACGGTCCATGTCCACCACCGAGGAGCTGCGCGAGCAGGTCCGAGCCCGCTACGCCCAGGCCGCCACCGCCGTCCGTGACGGCGCGACCAACATCGAGGTCAACGACAAGCTCCAGGACCAGCTGCAGGTCGCCGACGGCGACGGCTGCGGAGACTCCTGCTGCGGAGGGACGAGCGGCACGGTCGACGACAGCTTCGGTGCCGCGCTCTACGACGCCGAGCAGCAGGGCGACGTCCCCGCAGAGGCCCTCGCGGCCAGCCTGGGCTGTGGCAACCCGACCGCCGTGGCGGCGCTGCGACCGGGCGAGCGGGTCCTCGACCTCGGCTCGGGCGGCGGCATCGACGTGCTGCTCTCGGCCCGCCGGGTCGGCGAGACCGGCTTCGCGTACGGCGTCGACATGACCGACGAGATGCTCGAGCTCGCACGGGCCAACGCGACCAAGGCCGGCGCGACCAACGTGGAGTTCCTCAAGGGCACCATCGAGGACGTCCCGCTCCCCGACGCGTCGGTCGACGTGGTGATCTCCAACTGCGTGATCAACCTGTCCGTCGACAAGCCGAAGGTGCTCGCGGAGATGTTCCGGGTGCTGACCCCGGGCGGACGGCTCGGGATCTCCGACGTCGTCGCCGAGGACCGGCTGAGCCCCGCTGACCGTGCCGAGCGCGGCACCTACGTCGGCTGCATCGCCGGGGCGCTCTCGCGGAGCGAGTACCTCGACGGGTTGGCCGCCGTGGGGTTCGTCGACGCCGAGGTCGAGTTCACCCACGAGGCCGCCGAGGGCATGCACGGCGCGATCGTGCGGGCCACCAAGCCGCTTCCTCCTGCGTGAGGGCCTGATGGGGGTCCGCGCGACCGACCGCTAGTTTCGGTGGCATGACCGAGCAGATCCAGCCGCGGCTGCGCGAGCCGAGCCAGCGGGTCAGCCCACGGGCCCGGCTGATGTGGGGGCTCGGGGCCGCGCTCGAGGCCGGCGCGCTGCTGGTCGTGCTGGTGGTCGTCGGGCCAGCGGGCGGCTGGCTCCCGCTGCCGTGGTGGGCACTGGTGCCGGTCGCGCTCGGGGCCGTGGCGTACGCGGTGGTCGTGCCCCAGTGGCGCTACCGGGTGCACCGCTGGGAGGTCACCGGGACCGCCGTCTACATCCAGACCGGCTGGTGGGCCCGGGAGCGGCGGATCGCCCCGATGTCCCGTATCCAGACCGTCGAGCACGCCGAGGGCGCGATCGCCCGGCTCTTCGGGCTCGCGACGGTCACGGTCACCACCGCCTCGGCCGCCGGCGCGCTCGAGATCGACGGCCTCGAGCGCGACCGGGCGCTGGCGCTCGTCGACGAGCTGACGCTGATGGCCGACAGCGTCCCTGGCGACGCCACGTGAGCGACGACCTCGGCCAGGGCTGGCAGCGGCCGGATCCCCGGATGCTGCTGGTCTACCCGGTCAAGGAGCTGGGCCGCTTCCTGCCCGTGGTGATCGGCGTCCTCGTCGCCGGCACGGCCTCCGGCGGCCCGGGCACCTGGTTGCAGCTGCTCGGCATCGGGGTGCCGATCGCGCTCGGCGTGCTGCGCTACCTGACCACGTCCTACCGGATCGCGCAGGGACGGGTCGAGCTGCGCCGCGGCCTGCTGAACCGGCACGTGCTCTCCACCCCCCTCGACCGGGTGCGGACCGTCGACGTCACGGCGCCGCCGGTGCACCGGCTGCTGGGGCTGACCTCGGTGCGGATCGGCACCGGGACCGCGTCCTCGGACGAGGACGACCACCTCGACCTCGACGGGCTGCCGGCCGAGCGCGCCCGCCGGCTGCGTGCTGACCTGCTCACCGCAGGCACCGACTCGGAGGAGCAGGCCGCCACGGCGGTGCTCGACCTCGACCCGGCATGGGTCCGATACGCGCCGCTCACCAGCTCCGGACTCGTGCTCGCCGCCGGTGTGCTCGGCCTGACCAGCCAGGTCGTCGACAGCCTCGGCGGCCTCCGGGTCGACGCCAGGAACCTGCACGACGGGGCCGGCGCCTGGTCGCTCTGGGTCGCCGTACCCCTCGGCCTGCTCGGCCTGGTCGTCATGGTGGCGCTGCTGTCGATCGGGGGGTACGTCGTCACGAACTGGGGCTTCCGGCTGACCCACACCGGGCCGGGTCGCGGCGGGGCGTGGCAGCTGCGCCGCGGGCTGCTCACCACCCGCGAGACCACGATCGACGACGAGCGGCTGCGCGGCGTGGTCGTCGGCGAGCCGATCGGGCTGCGGCTGGCCGGCGCGGCCCGCGCCTCCGCGATCGTCACCGGACTGGACCGCCGCGAGTCGGGTTCCGCAGTACTGGTGCCGCCGGCACCGCGGGCCGTGGTCGAGCGGGTCGCCGGCGAGGTGCTGCGCACCGCCGCCCCGCTGACCGCGCCGCTCACCCGGCACGGTCCGCGCGCCCGGAACCGGCGCTTCACCCGCGCCCTCGGCCCCGCGCTGCTGATCGCGACGGCCGCCCTCGTGCTGACCGCGCTCGCGGACCTGCCGCTCTGGGTGCCGGTGCTGGCGGCGGTCGGGCTGCCGGTCGCGGTGCTGCTCGCCGTCGACCGGGCCGCTGCGCTGGGGCACGCGCTGGTCGAGGACCACTTCGTGGTGCGCTCGGGCAGCCTGGTCCGACGCCGCGAGGCGCTCGAGGTGGACGCGGTGATCGGCTGGAACCTGCGAGCCACGTGGTTCCAGCGCCGCGCCGACCTGACCTCGCTGGTCGCGACGACCGCCGGCGGGCGGCAGGCCGTCAGCGCCCTCGACGTCCCCGAGGACGCCGCCGTCGCGGTGGCGCTCGCGGCGACGCCCGACCTGCTCGCCCCGTTCCTCGCCGGACCGCCGGACTGAGCCCGCGGCCGTCTCGCCGAGCGCGCTGCCGTCGAGCGGACGGCCCCCGGCTTATACGGTGTCCGCATGTTCTCGAAGGTGCTCGTCGCCAACCGCGGCGAGATCGCGATCCGGGCGTTCCGCGCCGCGTACGAGCTCGGCGCGCGCACGGTCGCCGTCTTCCCGTACGAGGACCGCTGGTCCGAGCACCGGCTGAAGGCGGACGAGGCCTACGAGATCGGCGAGCGCGGCCACCCCGTGCGTGCCTACCTCGACCCGGAGGGGATCGTCGCGGTCGCGGTCCGGGCCGGCGCCGACGCCGTCTACCCCGGCTACGGCTTCCTCTCGGAGAACCCCGCCCTCGCCGAGGCGTGCGCGAACGCCGGCATCACCTTCATCGGCCCGACCGCCGAGGTGCTCACGCTGACCGGCAACAAGGCGCGCGCGATCGCGGCGGCGAAGGCCGCCGGCGTTCCGACCCTGTCCAGCGTCGAGCCGTCCACCGACGTCGACGCGCTGGTGCGGTCCGCCTCGGAGCTGCCGTACCCGCTGTTCGTCAAGGCCGTCGCGGGCGGCGGCGGCCGCGGCATGCGGCGGGTGGACGATCCGGCCCAGCTGCGCGAGGCGGTCGAGACGTGCATGCGCGAGGCCGAGGGCGCGTTCGGCGATCCGACGGTCTTCATCGAGCAGGCGGTCGTCGACCCGCGCCACATCGAGGTGCAGATCCTCGCGGACGGCGAGGGCCGGGTGATGCACCTCTTCGAGCGCGACTGCTCGGTGCAGCGGCGCCACCAGAAGGTCATCGAGATCGCGCCGGCGCCCAACCTCGACCCGGACCTGCGGGACCGGATCTGCGCCGACGCGGTGCGCTTCGCCCAGGAGATCGGCTACCGCAACGCGGGGACCGTCGAGTTCCTGCTCGACCCCCAGGGCGACTACGTCTTCATCGAGATGAACCCGCGCATCCAGGTCGAGCACACGGTGACCGAGGAGGTCACCGACGTCGACCTCGTGCAGTCCCAGCTGCGGATCGCCTCCGGCGAGACACTGGCGGACCTGGGGCTCTCGCAGGAGGCCGTGACGCTGCGCGGCGCGGCGCTCCAGTGCCGGATCACCACCGAGGACCCCGCCAACAACTTCCGCCCCGACACCGGGGTGATCACCACCTACCGCTCCCCCGGTGGCGGGGGCGTCCGCCTCGACGGCGGCACCGTCTACACCGGCGCCGAGGTCTCCGCCCACTTCGACTCGATGCTCGCCAAGCTCACCTGTCGGGGCCGCACGTTCGACAAGGCGGTCGAGAAGGCGCGCCGGGCGGTCGCCGAGTTCCGCATCCGCGGCGTCTCGACGAACATCCCCTTCCTCCAGGCGGTGCTGGCCGACCCGGACTTCTCGTCGGGTCACGTCACCACGTCGTTCATCGAGACCCACCCGCAGCTGCTGCAGGCGCGCGGCTCGGGCGACCGCGGCAGCAAGCTGTTGCACTACCTCGCCGACGTGACGGTGAACCAGCCGCACGGCGCCGCGCCGGTGAGCATCGACCCGGTCACCAAGCTGCCCGACGTCAACCTCGAGGTCCCGGCCCCGGACGGCACCCGGCAGCTGCTCCTCGACGTCGGCCCCGAGGAGTTCGCGCGCCGGCTGCGCGCCCAGAACGGGGTCGCGGTCACCGACACCACGTTCCGCGACGCCCACCAGAGCCTGCTCGCCACCCGGGTCCGCACCCGCGACCTGCTCGCGGTCGCCGGCCACGTCGCGCGCACCACCCCGCAGCTGTGGTCACTCGAGGCGTGGGGCGGTGCGACGTACGACGTCGCTCTGCGGTTCCTCGCCGAGGACCCGTGGGAGCGGCTGGCCGCGCTGCGCCAGGCGGTCCCGAACATCTGCCTCCAGATGCTGCTGCGCGGCCGCAACACGGTGGGCTACACGCCGTACCCCGCCGACGTCACCCAGGCCTTCGTCGAGGAGGCGGCGGCCACCGGCATCGATGTGTTCCGCATCTTCGACGCGCTCAACGACGTCGAGCAGATGCGGCCGGCGATCGAGGCGGTGCGGTCGACCGGCACGGCCGTCGCCGAGGTCGCGCTGTGCTACACCGGCGACCTGTCCGATCCCGACGAGACGCTCTACACGCTCGACTACTACCTCGAGCTCGCCGGCCGGATCGTCGACGCCGGCGCACACGTGCTGGCGATCAAGGACATGGCCGGGCTGCTGCGGGTGCCGGCCGCACGCACCCTGGTGAGCGCGCTGCGCGACCGCTTCGACCTGCCGGTGCATCTGCACACGCACGACACCCCGGGCGGCCAGCTCGCCACGCTGCTCGCGGCGATCGACGCCGGGGTGGACGCCGTCGACGCCGCGACCGCCTCGATGGCGGGCACCACCTCCCAGCCGCCGCTCTCGGCGCTGGTCTCGGCGACCGACCACGGGCCGCGGGAGACCGGCCTGTCGCTCGGAGCGGTCTGCGCGCTCGAGCCGTACTGGGAGGCGACCCGTCGCGTCTACGCGCCGTTCGAGTCCGGCCTGCCGTCCCCGACCGGGCGCGTCTACCGCCACGAGATCCCCGGCGGCCAGCTCTCCAACCTGCGCCAGCAGGCGATCGCGCTCGGGCTCGGGGAGAAGTTCGAGCAGATCGAGGACATGTACGCCGCGGCCAACGACATCCTCGGCAACGTCGTCAAGGTGACGCCGTCCTCGAAGGTCGTCGGCGACCTGGCGCTGCACCTGGTCGCGGTCGGTGCCGACCCGGCGGAGTTCGCCGAGGAGCCCGGCAGGTTCGACATCCCGGACTCGGTGATCGGCTTCCTCCACGGCGAGCTCGGCGACCCGCCCGGCGGCTGGCCCGAGCCGTTCCGCACCAAGGCGCTCGCCGGCCGCACCCACAAGCCGCCGGTCGAGGAGCTCACCGACGAGCAGCGCGAAGGCCTCGCCGGGAGCAGCACGACCCGTCGCCGTACCCTCAACGAGCTGCTGTTCCCCGGCCCGACCAAGGAGTTCACCGAGTCGCGGCTCCGGTACGGCGACACCTCGGTGCTGCCGACCCTGGACTACCTCTACGGGATGCGGCGCGGCGAGGAGCACGCGGTCGAGATCGAGGAGGGCAAGACCCTCATCCTCGGCGTGCAGGCGATCACCGAGCCCGACGAGCGCGGCTTCCGGACCGTGATGTCCACGATCAACGGCCAGCTCCGCCCGGTCAGCGTCCGGGACCGGAGCGTGGCCGCCAAGGTCGCCGCCGCCGAGAAGGCCGACACCTCCCAGCCGGGGCACGTCGCGGCGCCGTTCCAGGGCGTGGTGACGATCGTGGTCGAGGAGGGCCAGCAGGTCGCCGCCGGCGACACCGTGGCCACCATCGAGGCGATGAAGATGGAGGCCGCCATCACGGCGCCGGTCGCCGGCACCGTCGGGCGGCTGGCGCTGTCCGGCACCCAGGCCGTCGAGGGCGGCGACCTGGTGCTGGTGCTGTCCTGAGCCACCCGCCCGACCGGCTCAGCACGCCGCTCGTCGCGGGGGTCGTCACCGCGGTCGTCGGCTTCAGCAGCTCGTTCGTGGTCGTCCTCACCGGGCTGGTCGCGCTCGGCGCGACGGCGGCCGAGGCCGCGTCCGGCCTGCTCACGCTGTGCGTGACGCAGGCGCTCGGCATGCTCTGGCTCGCGGTCCGGCACCGCACTCCGATCACGCTGGCGTGGTCGACCCCGGGCGCGGCCCTGCTGCTGTCCACCGGCGCGGTCGCGGGCGGTTGGGCGGCCGCGGTCGGGGCGTTCGTGGTGACCGGCGTCCTGATCGTGCTCACCGGTCTGGTGCCGGCCCTTGGCGAGCTGATCGCCCGGATCCCCACGTCGCTGGCGCGCGCGATGCTCGCCGGCGTGCTGCTGCCGATCTGCCTCGAGCCCGTGACAGGCCTGGCCGACTCACCGTCGTACGTCGGTCCGGTCGTGCTCGCCTGGCTGGTCATGCACCGCGTCTCCCGCCGGTGGGCGGTGCCGGTCGCGCTCGCGGTCGCCCTGGTGGTGGTGCTCGTCGCGGCCGGCTCCTCGGTCTCGGCCTCGGACCTGGTCCCCTCGCTCACCTGGACCACGCCGCGCTGGACGCTGTCGGGCGCGATGAGCATCGCCGTGCCGCTCTACATCGTCACGATGGCCTCGCAGAACGTCCCGGGCGTCGCGGTCACGTCGAGCTTCGGCTACCAGGTGCCGTGGCGCGAGACGATGACGGTCACCGGCATCGGCACCCTGGCCGGCGCGCCCTTCGGCGGCCACGCGATCAACCTCGCCGCGATCACGGCGGCGCTCGCGGCGGGGCCCGCGGCCGGGGCGGACCGCTCCCGCCGCTGGATCGCCTGCGTCAGCGCGTCGGGCACCTATCTGGTGCTCGCGCTCGGCTGCGGCGCGCTGACCACCCTGGTCGCCGCCGCCCCCGGCGACGTCATGCAGGCCGCCGCCGGCCTCGCGCTGCTCGGCACGCTCGGCGCCGCGCTGGTCGGCGCGCTCGACGACAAGGCCGGCCGCGAGGCCGTCGTCGTGTGCTTCCTCGTCGCCGCCTCCGGCATCACCGTGCTCGGCATCGGCGCGGCCTTCTGGGCGCTGGTGGCCGGGCTGGTGCTCCGCCCGGTCCTCGCGACTGGGCGACGTTGACACTCGAGCGCCACCCTGGACGGCCGCGGCCGACTCCAAGCGGCGCTGCACGCAGCGCCTGGCGGCCGCTGGCCCTCGACCGTCGTTCGACCGGCCGACAGCCTGGACCGACAGCATCGGTTGACGCTGCTCTTCGACGTGTTTTTCGCATGTTCGCAGGCACGTGCGTCACTCACGGGTACGGACGGCTCGCCTCCGGCGATCTTCAGCCACGGATCGCCCACCGAGCTCGTCGCGCCAGTCAGTCCGCTTCCTTGTCCAGGGCAGCGGACACCCGCCGGTGGGCCTCCCAGATCTCGTCGGGCAGGCCGTCGAACTGGTCGAGGTGCTTGGTGCGGTGTCCGATCTCCTGCTTCCAGCGCGCGACGTCGATGGTGAGCACCGCATCCAGGTCGGCGAGGGTCTGCTCGTCGAGGCCGTCGAGGTTCAGCTCATCACGGGTCGGCAGGATGCCGACGGGAGTCTCGACGCCGGCGACCTCGCCGTTCTTGAGCTGCATCAGCCAGACGAGCGGGCGCAGGTTCTCCCGGTAGCCTGGCCACAGGAACCGGCCGTCGCCGCCGCGCTGGAACCAGTTCACGTGGGCGAAGATAGGCTGGTTCCGCGCCGCGCCGATGACGTCTAGCCAGTGCTGGGCGTAGTCCGCCTCCGGGTAGGACATGAACGGGCGCATCGACATCGGGTCGTAGCGCAGCACGCCCTCGAGACCGTCGGCGGCCGCCGTTGCCTCGGCTCCGAGCGTGAGGCCGTCGTAGACGCCCTCGGCGACGTCGGTGATCGCCCGGATCAGCGGCTCACGGTCCCGGGTCCGGCCGCCGAAGATGATGCCGTGGATCTCGACGCCCCTCGGGTCGTCCCAGTCGCTCGCGACGTTGGGGACGTTGCCGAGCTGGGTGGTGAACCGGGAGTTCGGGTGCGCCCAGGGGTCGTCGGCCTGGTCGTGGGCGCGGTCGGCGATCCGCTCGCCCTTCCAGTCCCGCCAGCCCCCGAAGTCGGGATCGGCATCAGTCGGCTTCTCGCCGCGGCCCTCCCACCAGACCTCCTGAGTCTTCTCGTTGTAGGCGACGTTGGTGAAGATCGCGCCGGTGCCCGGGCGGATCGAGTCGATCGCGGTCGGGTTGGTCTTCTCGTTGGTGTCCTTCGCGACGCCGAAGACCCCGTTCTCCGGATTGAAGCCGCGGAGCACGCCGTCCTCGTCGACCCAGATCCAGGCGATGTCGTCGCCGTAGAACTCGACGTAGTAGCGGTCGCCCAGGGCGTCCGGCGCCAGCGTCATCGCGAGGTTCGTCTTGCCCGATGCGGACGGGAAGCCGCCGCAGATGTTGTACTTCCGGCCGGTCTGCTTGTCCGTGATGCCGAGGAGCATGAACTGCTCCACGAGGAACCCGTTCTTCCAGCCGTCGTAGGAACCCTGGCGCAGGCCGTGGGCGATCTTGCCGAGGAGCGCGTTGCCGCCGTACGACGAGCCGAAGTGCAGGATCGTGCGCTCGTCGGCGACGGTCACGAAGTAGCGGCGGTCCTCTGCGGTCCCCTGGCCGAGGTTCTCCAGGTCCCCGGTGACGTGCACTGCCCGGACGAAGTCGTTGCCCAGGTCGTCGACGCCCTCCAGGCCCACCCGGGCCATGCGGATCATCTGCAGGACCACGTTGCGGTTGTCGGTGAGCTGGACGCCCGCGGCGAATCGGTCGAGCGGCGATCCTGCAGGCGCCATCAGGTAGGGGATCACGTACATGGTCTTGCCGGCCGACGCGCCGGTCATCAGCTCGACCAGCTTCGCCTTCATCTCCGGGGCGGGCTTCCAGTTGTTGTAGGTGCCCTTGTCGCCCTCGTCGGAGGTCGCCACGATCGTCCGCTCCTCGGCGCGCGCGGTGTCCTTGAAGTAGGAGCGCGAGTAGTACCGGCCCTTACCGGCCGGGAGCAGCTCGCCGTCCGCGAGCGACTCGGCGATCAGCCGGGCGTCGTCGGCCGCGGACACGACCTCGATCCTCGCGGCGCCGGTCACCGCCGCCCAGTGTGCGACGTACTCACGGACGTGTGGGTTCGTCAGACCCACCGCGTCCAGCACCTTCTCGACCTCGACCTCGACCATCGTGCCTGCCTTCCGGTTGGGTTTCGCGCGGCTTCGCGGAGGCTACAGGATTGAAGACCTCTTCAACTCATGTACCCTTCACTTTGAGATACCGGGGAACCGACGAGGGGATGACTGCGACGTGAGCGTGCCGCTCTATCAGGCGAAGGCAGAGCTCTTCAAGACGCTCGGCCACCCGGCACGGATCCGGATCCTGGAGCTGCTCTCCGAGAGCGACCACGCGGTGCACGAACTGCTCGAGCAGATCGTGATCGAGCCGAGCAACCTGTCCCAGCAGCTCGCGGTGCTCCGCCACACCGGCCTGGTCGTCCAGCGGCGTGAGGGCGGGCAGGTCGTCTACTCGATCAGTGTCCCGGAGACCAGCGACCTGCTCTTGGCCGCCCGGCGCATCTTGCGACTGCTCCCGGTGCAGGTCGGGCTACGGGCCGAGCTCGAGAGTGGCGAATCCAGATGAGCCTCACCCGCCTGGTCGGGCTGATCCGCCGGAGTGGGCGGATCGCCGAGCCGGCGCCGGCGATCCCCGACGGCCACCCCGGGCGTCCGACCGCGCTGGCCGGCAGCGTGCAGATCCGGCACGTCGACGCCGGGTCGTGCAACGGCTGCGAGATCGAGGTCGGGGGGGCCTTCGGTCCGGTCTACGACGCGGAGCGGTACGGCGCGCGCCTGGTCGCCTCGCCGCGGCATGCCGACGTGGTCCTGGTGACCGGCGTGGTGACCCACAACATGCTCGAGCCGCTGCGGCGTACCGTCGAGGCCACGCCGCGGCCGCGCCTCGTGCTGGCCGTGGGTGATTGCGCGCGCAATTGCGGCGCCTTCAAGGGCGGCTACGGCGTCGCCGGCGCCGTCCACGACGTGGTCGACGTCGACCTCGAGGTCCCGGGCTGCCCGCCCGAGCCGTCCGCCATCGTCGAGGCGCTGCGCCGGGTGACCGGACGGTGACCCTGCGGGTGGGCCGACGGTGACCGGTGTCGAGCTGGGCATGACCGCGCAGGTCGTGCTCGCAGCCGCGGCCGTCGCTGCCGCGGTGCTGGTGCCGCCCCGGCTGCGCAACGTCGTGGCGGGAACATTCGCCGCCGCCGTCGGCGCGTCCGGCGTGGTGACCGGCGCCGCCGCGCTCACGGACCACTCCGGCTCGCTCGAGCTGTCGACGGCCCTCCCCCTCACGGGCGTCGCCCTCGACCCCACGCCGCTCGGCGGCTTCGTGATGCTGGTCGCGGGAGCGGTCGGCGCCGTGGCCGCCGTCTTCGCGATCGGCTATGCGCACGGACCGGCCGCCTCGCGCACCTCCTGGGTGGCGCTTCCCGCGTTCCTGGTCTCGATGCAGCTGGTGCCCGCGGCCGCGGACGCCGTCTCGTTCCTGCTGATGTGGGAGCTGATGGCGCTCGCCTCGACGGTGCTGGTGCTCACCGAGCACCGGGATCGAGAGGAGGTGCGGTCCGCGGCACTCTGGTACGCCGCGATGACCCACCTGAGCTTCGGGCTGCTGCTGCTGGGCTTCACCGTGCTCGCGGCGGAGGGCGGCGGCACCGGCTTCGACGCGATGAGCGCCGTCGACCCCAAGTCCCTCCAGGCGTCGATCGCCTTCGTGCTGCTGATCGCAGGGTTCGCGACCAAGGCGGGCGCGGTCCCGTTCCACGTCTGGTTGCCCCGGGCCCACCCGGCCGCGCCGAGCCACGTCTCCGCGGTGATGAGCGCGGCGATGGTCAAGATGGGGGTGTACGGCGCACTGCTGGTCGCGTTCCGCCTGCTGCCGGACGGCCCCGCCTGGTGGGGGTTCGTCGTGGTGGCACTCGGCGCGGTGTCCGCGACGTACGGCATTCTCCAGGCCTCGGTCACCAGCGACCTCAAGCGCCTGCTCGCGTACTCCACAACCGAGAACATCGGGCTGATGTTCCTCGCGCTCGGGACGGCGATGCTCCTGCGCTCCCACGACGTCTCGGCCCCGGCGGACGCGGCGCTCGTCGCCTGCCTGCTGCTGCTCACCAGTCACGCCGCCTTCAAGACCGCACTGTTCCTCGGCGCGGGGGCCGTGCTGCACGCCACCGGTGAGCGGGACCTGGACCGGATGGGGGGTCTCGCAGCACGGATGCCGGTCACCCACGTGGCGTTCGCCCTCGGCGCCCTGGGCGCGGCGGCGCTCCCGCTGAGCGTGGGCTTCGTGGCCGAGTGGACGCTGCTCCAGTCGCTGATCCACGGCGCCCGTCCGGACGATCGACTGGTCGCGGCGATGATGCCGATCTCGGTCGCCGTCGTCGCCCTCACGGCAGGGCTGGCGCTGCTCACGTTCGTCAAGGCCTACGGGATCGCCTTCCTGGCCCGGCCCCGCTCGTCCGGTGCTGCCGGGGCCAGGGAGGCGACGCCCGGCATGCGTGCGGCGATGCTCGTGGCCGCGGTCGCCGTCATCGGCCTCGGCCTGGTTCCCGGCCCGCTCGCCGACCTCGCCGGGCGCGCCGCCGGTGTCGCCGATCCTGGGTCGGGGGCGGCCGTCGACCTGCCCGGGATCGCGGGCGGCGTGCTCGATCCCGTCGCCGTGACCGTCGTGGCGGCGCTGCTCGCGGCGCCGGTCGGCGTGGTCACGCTCGCCGCGGCACGGCGCCGCCGGCGGCGCCGGGTGGACCTCGCCTGGGGGTGCGGGGGCGCGCGGATCAGCCCGCGGATGCAGTACACCGCGACGTCGTACGCCGAACCCCTGGCGCGGGTCTTCGACGACGCCGTCCGGCCGGAGCGCGACGTGGTGGTCACCCACTACAGCGAGTCTCGCTACCTGGTCGAGCGCGTGCAGTTCCGCCAGCGGCTCGACGAGGTCGTCGAGACACGGCTCTACCAGCCGGTGCTGCGCGCCGGCGACCGCGTCGGGGCGGCGGCGCGCCGGCTGCAGAACGGCAGCATCCATCGCTACCTGGGCTACTCCTTCGTCGCCCTGGTCGCCGTGCTCGTGGTGGTCGCGCTGTGAGCGCCGGCGCGGCCGTGGTGACGGTCGGCCAGGCGGCGGTCCTGGTGGCGCTGTCCCCGCTGCTGGTGGGCGTGATGCGGCAGGTGCGGGCCCGCCTCGAGGGGCGCGCCGGTGCGGGGGTGCTGCAGCCGTGGCGCGACCTGCGCAAGCTGCTGGGCAAGGAGCCGTTGACGGCCGACGGCGTGAGCTGGATCTCGGTGGCCGGTCCGCTGGTGCTGGTCGCGTCCAGCCTGCTGCTGTGTGCGCTGACGCCCGTGCTCGGGACGGCGACGCTCGACCGGGTGCCCAACGACCTGTTCGTCGTGGTCGCCGCGCTGCTGATCGGGACCGTCGCGCTCGCACTGGTGGGCCTCGACGCCGGGACGGCCTTCGGTGGCATGGGGTCCAGCCGACACATGACGATCGCGGCCCTGGTGGAGCCGACCGTGCTGGTCTCGGTGTACGCGCTGTCGATCCCGGTCGGGTCGTCGGTGTTGTCCCAGATCGTCGAGGCCCGCCTCGACCATCCGGCGACCATCTGGTCGCCGGTCAGTCTGCTGGCGTTGCTGGGGCTCGCGATCGCGATCGTGGCCGAGACCGCGCGGCTGCCGATCGACAACCCCTCCACCCACCTCGAGGTGACGATGGTCCACGAGGCGATGGTCCTGGAGAGCTCGGGTCGCGACCTGGCCTGGCTCGAGCTCGGGTCGTGGCTGCGCCTGGGTGCCCTGCTCGGGCTGCTCGCCACCCTCCTGGCGCCATGGGGGGTCGCGACCGAGGTCACGGCACTCGGCCTGGCCGTGGCCGTCGGTGCGCTGGCCCTCAAGCTCGCGCTGATCGGTTCGTTGCTGGCGACCGTCGAGGTGTTCCTGGCCAAGGTACGACTGTTCCGGGTGCCCGAGCTGCTCGCCGGCTCCTTCGTACTCGCCTTTCTCGCGGTCACCGCGTCCTACCTGGTGGCGAGCTGATGGCCTCGGAGACGTTCGCGCAGCTGGTCGGTCTCAGCACCGGAGTCCTGCTGCTGTCCGGGGTCCTCCTCGTCTGGAGGCGCTCCCTGCACGCCCAGGTCGCGCTGCTGGCCACGCAAGGGGTCGCGCTCGCAGTCCTGGTCCTCGTGCTCGGCCTCCACGAGTCGGACGCCGAGCTGCTGGCCGTAGCCGCGCTGGTGCTCGTCCTCAAGGCCGTCGTGCTCCCGCTCATCCTGGTCCGCACCGTCGCCCGGCTCGGTGTCGGCGTCCGCGAGGAGACGCCGGTCATCAACACCACGGCATCCCTCATCGCGCTGTCGATGCTCACCATGCTGGCCTACCTCGTGAGCCGGCCGCTGCTGACGCTGGGCGACGGGCCGACGACGACCGCGGTGCCGGTCGGCATCGCCCTCGTGCTCTACGGGATGCTGCTGCTCGCGACCCGGCGGCACGCGGTCTCCCAGCTGCTCGGCTTCCTCGTGCTCGACAACGGCATCGCCACCGTCGCCTTCCTCATCGCGGGGGGCGTGCCGCTGGTCGTCGAGCTCGGCGTGTCGTTGGACGTGCTTCTGGTGGTGCTGATCCTGCAGGTGTTGACCAGCCGCATCCGCACCGAGTTCGGCGAGGCCGATCTCGACGACCTCTCGGAGCTGCGCGACTGATGGCCACCCTCGTCCTGCTCCCCCTGGCTGCCTGCACGGTGCTGGCCATCGCCACCGCGATCCTGCGGAACCGGTTCCTCAGCCGGTACGTCGTCGTCATCGCTGCCGTCGTCGTGCTCGGCTCGGGCCTGGCCCTGGTGGGGGTGGCGCTCGACGACCACACACCGACGGCGCTCGACGGCCTGCTCCGTGTCGACGCCCTCTCGGCGTTCATGCTCACCGTCATCGGCTCGGTGGGCCTCACTGCGGCCTGGGGAGCGCTCGACCCGCTCCGGCCACGGGACCACGTCTACTCGGTGCTCGCCCTGCTGTTCCTGGGCGCGATGTCGCTCGCGGTGCTCGCCGACAACCTCGGGGTGCTCTGGATCGCCGTCGAGGCGACCACCATCGCGACCGCGTTCATGGTCGGTCACCACCGCACCCGCCGCGCGATCGAGGCCGCGTGGAAGTACGTCGTCCTCGGCTCGGTCGGCGTCGCGATCGCGTTCCTCGGCATCGTGCTGCTCTACGCCGCGACCCGGTCCGCCGGCCAGCCGACCCTGTCCTGGAGCGTGCTCGCGACCACCCACCCCGACCTGGACCCGTCGGTGGTCCGGGTCGCGGCCGCGCTGGCCATCCTCGGCTTCGCCACCAAGGCGGGCCTGGCGCCGATGCACAGCTGGCTCCCGGACGCGCACAGTCAGGCACCCGCACCCGTGTCCGGGCTGATGTCGGGCGTGCTGCTCGCCGTCGCGTTCTACGCCATCCTCCGGGTGCAGGCCATCGCCACGCCGGTGATCGGCACCGGGTTGATGCGCGGACTTCTCGTGACCGCGGGCCTGCTGTCGCTCACCCTCGCCGCGCTCCTGGTGATCCGGCAGCGTGACCTCAAGCGGATGCTCGCCTACTCCAGCATCGAGCACATGGGGCTGCTCGCGCTGGCCGCCGCCGCCGGCGGCCGGCTGGCGATCGCGGGCGCCCTGCTGCACGTGCTCGGCCACGGGCTGGCCAAGTCGAGCACGTTCGTGGCCTCCGGCCGGATCCTCGCGGCGGAGGGCACGACGACGATGGCCGACATCCACGGGCTGGTCGCGCGCCGCCCCGGCGTCGCAGTCCCGTTCCTGGTCGGCGTGGTGGCGCTGCTCGGGTTGCCGCCCTTCAGCCTGTTCTTCTCCGAGGTGGCGATCGTGGTGGGCGGGGTGCAGCAGGGACTCGGGTGGGCGATGGCCGTCGCGGTACTGATGCTCCTGGTGATGTTCGTGGCGATGTCGCGCCACGTGGTGGCGATGCTCTTCGGCGGCGCTGCCGCCGCCACCGACCCGGACCGGGCGCCGTACGGCCCACGCCTCCCGCTCGTCCTCGCGCTGGCCGCGACCGGCGTCGTGGGCTTCGTCGCCGGGCCCTTCGCCACCCTGCTGGACCGGGCCGCGTCCGTGCTGGGGGGATCGTGAGCACGACGTACGACGTGAGCCACGCCGACCTGGCACCGACTCTCGGGGCCCGGCTGGCCGACGGCTTCCGGGTGGCGCTGGTCTCCGGCGCCGAGGACGACGACTGCTTCCGGGTCGTGTACGTGCTGGTGCGGGCGGGCGACCCGCCGGTCGAGCTGGCGCTCCGGGTGCCGAAGGACGAGCCGACGATCCCGTCGCTCGCCCGCCTCGACTACGGCACCGGCCGGTTCGAGCGCGAGCTGCGCGACCTCTACGGCATCACGCCGTCCGGACACCCGTTACCGCGCCGCCTGGTGCGGCACGGCCACTGGCCGCGTGGCTGGTACCCGATGCGCCGCGATGCTGGGCCGCCGCCGCCGTTCGATGCCGACGTCGGCGCCTTCCCGTTCCTCGAGGTCGAGGGCGAGGGCGTCTACGAGATTCCCGTGGGGCCGGTGCACGCGGGCATGATCGAGCCCGGTCACTTCCGGTTCTCAGTCGTCGGCGAGACCATCCTGCGGATGAAGGCCCGGCTGTGGTTCGTCCACCGCGGGGTCGAGAAGCTCTTCGAGGGCCGTCGGCCCGGGGACGCCGTCGAGCTCGCCGAGCGGATCAGTGGCGACACCGCCGTCGGCCACACGACCGCCTTCGCAACCGCCGTCGAGGACGCGCTCGGCATCGAGGTCACCGAGCGGGACCGGCTGGCCCGCGCCCTGCTGCTCGAGCTCGAACGCATGCACAACCACGTCGCCGACCTCGGCGCGCTCGCCAACGACGTCGGCTACGGGATCGTCAACGCCCACGCGCTGCGGATCCGAGAGTCGCTGCTGCGCCTGAACAAGGCGACGACGGGCCACCGGCTGCTCCGGGGCGGTGTCGGCATCGGCGCGACCCGGATCGCCGCGCTTCCCGACCCGGCCACCCTCGAGGCGGTGGCCGCCGAGGTCATCGAGCTCGCGGAGATCACGCTCGGCAACTCGATCGTGCGCGACCGGTTCACTGGGACCGCTGTCCTCGGCGCCGAGTCGGCCCGCGACCTGGGCACCCTCGGCTATGTGGCCCGGGCCTCCGGCATCGACCGCGATGCGCGCCGTGACCACCCCTTCGTCGACCTGGGCGACCGGTTCCAGGTCGTCGTCGAGACCGGGGGCGATGTGCTCGCGCGGTACCGGGTCCGGGTGCGCGAGATCGCCGTCTCCGCGGCGGTCGCCGGCGACCTCGTCCATCGCCTCAGCACCGGCACCGGCACCGGCACCGGCGTCGACAGCAACACCGCGGCCCCGGGTGGCGGGCACGGACTCGGCCTGGTGGAAGGCTGGCGAGGTGCCATCGCGCACCGGGTCGAGATGGACCCGTCCGGGCGGTTGAGCCGGGTGAAGATCGTCGACCCGTCGTTCTTCAACTGGCCCGCGCTCCCGGTCGCGCTCGCGGACACGATCGTCCCGGACTTCCCGCTCGCCAACAAGAGCTTCAACCAGTCCTACGCCGGCAACGACCTGTAGGGGCCATGCCGGTCAGGCATTCCTAGTGTCGCGAGTCGTCAATTCCTGAACAGCTTGGGAAGTCATGAGGCATGGCGAATCGTCCTGCCCCCTGCGCTGGTGTTGCGTGATGGTGATCGGGAGGGACTCGAAGGTTGGTTGCGGTCGCGGTCGGTGAGGGCTGGCCCGGTCAAACGGGCCCGGATCGTGCTACTGGCCGCTGACCGGGTGGCCAACCAGGACAAGCGAGTCCCGCCACTCTGGTGATCGCCGGCGCAACGGGCTTCCCCGACTTGGCCGGTAGCAGCATGAAATGCGGAGTTGACCGCGTGTCGGTTACCTACTGCTGGGAGCATCGAGCGCGCTCAGCAGCTCAACGATGTGCCACCGAACCATGCAGCAGTCCCCTGCGGGCTTGACCGCGTGTGTGTTACCTACTGCTTGCTCACCGGTCGAACATCCCGATCCGGTTCTCAGCGCCGAGCGCAGCTTGTGACCTGATCGTTCATCAGCCCCCCTTGCCGTCCTTCTGAGCTGCACCCCGATGGGAGTGCCTACCCGTCGTGGTCCGACATTGCTGGTCGAGAACCGACGTGAACGCCCGACGGCGACCGTACTTCCACCTCGATTGGGCGCTGATCGACGCTGCCTCAAACCGTCGCGTCAGTTGCGCGGCTCTGGACCGGCAAGGTCGGGAACGGCCATCCAATACGGCAGAGTCCAAGACTCGGATCCGCCTTCGCCAGCACAAGCCGCAACCGACAAACGCAGGCGTGTGCCAACCCGTCAACACCCAAAAGGGGGCGTGCAAGCTCGCCCTTTGCGGCTGTCACCGGATCGAGAAGCAGACCCAGCCGCACTCACCCCTCAGCCACGTGAAATCGCGAAGCTAGGTCGGATCTGCGTTGAGATACTGACGCCAGCGCGAGATGAGTTCGCGGCATGCAGCCGAGCTATCACTATCCGCAGGGAGGTAGATCGCGACCTTCAAGTGCGTGGGGCCGATGTCGGAATTCATCTCGCAGACGATGGCTTCCTGTCGATTGAGATCCTGGATCCATCGGGTCGAGTCCTCCTCGACTGGCACGTCCAGCCACTCGACGATCACGATAGGAACCTAAGCCGGCAGCCCTCAGCGGGCAAGACTCCGATCTGCGGGAGACAGCGCATCACTGACGTTCGATGCGGAGAAATGGGGCCCGGGGTCTCCAGCCCACGGACGCTGGTGACACCCGGGCCCCTTTCCGTCCTACTCGGCCGAGCAGGGCGGCGGGTCAGCCAGGCCGCTGCCGATTACCTCCGGCGTCGGTTCCCAGCTGACGGAGACGATCGAGTCGGGGGTGTTGATGGCCCACGGCGTCTGGCAGAGCTTCGGGTCTGCTTCCTTCCCCATGAGAGCGTTTGCAAGCAGACGCACGCTCATCGTGGCTTCCTGCGAGGGCGAGGCGCCGACGGTGACGACCAGCTTGCCTGCCTGAAGCATGGCATTGCCCTCCGGCGAACCGTTCTGTGAAGCCACCTTAACCTGTCCGACCTTGTCGCCCAGCGCCGCGACGGCCCCCACAGCCATGTCCTCGTTTCCAACCACCAGACCGGCGAGATCCGGGTGCTTGGTAATGATGTCCTGGGTGGCGTTGAACGCGACCTTTCGGTCGTAGTTGCCCGCGACCTCCTCGACGATCCGACTCGCGTCACCGAAGCCCGCGACAAACCCGTCATGGAACGCGACCACCTCACTGCGGCCGACCGTACCCGAGATAATTGCGATCGGGCCCTCCGGAACCTCCTTGGCGAAGGCTTCACCAAGCGCCTTGGCCTGGTTGTAGAAGTTGACCTGCACGAAACCGACCGCGTTGTCCTCGTTCTCCTCGGAGTACCCGTAGAGAACCGAGACCGGGATGTCGGCGTTGTTGGCCAGCCGAAGTTCAGCCTTGGCACTGGCGTCGCTGAGCGGGAACAGGATGATCCCGTCGACTTGGGAGGCGATCGCCGAGTTCACGTTCGCCAGCTCCTTGGTCGTGTCGAACGCGGAGTCGAAGACCTTCGACTCACCTCCGAGCTCCTCGATCGCAGCCTGCGATCCGGCGGTCGACTTGAGGTAGTACTCGGCCGCACCGGACTGGATGATCGCAATCGTCTTGCCGTCGAGCGGCTTGGCGGAGTTCGTGGCGGCGACCTGTCCTCCGTCGCTGGCGTCTGAACTTCCGCAGGCTGCTGCTGTCAGTGCGAGCAGCATTGCGGCCAGAACGGCGCCGATCCGCCTTTGGTTGCTACCAAACATCATTCTCTCCTTGTGTTGTGTTGGTCGGCACCGTCAGGTCTTTCGCTGCGCGAGCACAGCGATCACGATCACGAGGCCTTGGAGCACGAACTGCCAGCTGCTGGTGATCGACAGCAGATTTAGGGAATTACCAATCAGAGCCAGGAGAAGGACCCCGAGAAGAGTGCCGAGCACGTCACCGCGCCCCCCCGCCAGAGGCGTGCCGCCTACGGCCACCGCTGCGATGGCCGCGAGTTCCAACCCCCTGCCCATCTCTGGTTGAGCAGAGGCGAGCTGAGCGGTCATCAGGACGCCCCCGATGCCGACGAAAACACCGCTGATGGCATAGACGACGACCTTGACGGCATCGATGCGGATTCCGGACAGCCTGGCCGCGCTCTCGGACGACCCGATCGCGTACAGCCACCGGCCCAGAGCCGTGTACGTAAGAGTGAGGTGTGTGACGACCACGACAACCCCGAACACGAAGACCACGAGCGGGAGGCCAAGAGGGCGCCAGTCAATGATGCTGATGAACGACTCGGGGATGTCCGTGACGGGCGAGATCGAGACGAGCAAGGTGACCCCTTGCAGCAGCGTCAGAACACCGAGCGTGAGGACGAATGGGTGGTGCGACGACTTCGCCGCGAGAAAGCCAGTGGCGCCCCCGACCGCACTCGCCGTCATGATGGCCGCGATGACCGCGATCAACGGCGACCAGCCGTCAGCCATGAGCGTGGCAAGGAGCACGCCGGCGAGCGAGACCCCTGATCCGACGGAGAGATCGATTCCGCCCGAGACCATCAGGAGCGTGGTGCCCATCGCCAGGATGCCGATGATTGAGCACTGCACGAGGATGTTCTCGAAGTTGGCCCAGGAGAGGAACACCTCGGACTTGAATGCCGTGATGGCTGCGATCGTCCCGATGACGAGCAGGAGGGCGATCTTGGATCTGTGCTCGCTCAACCTCTGGGCCAGCTCAGCCCGCCTGGTCGTGATGGCATGGGTCATCCCTGTCATGTCAAGGCCTCCGTGTACTGGCTGGACTGGACGTTCGCGCCCATCGCGAGCGGGATGATGTCGGCCTCGGTGATGTGCTGGCGGTCGAGTTCGCCGACGATGCGGCCGCCGCGCATGACGAGCACGCGGTCCGCGATCTGCTGAAGCTCTTCGATGTCCTGGGAGATCACGAGGATGGCTCCACCATCGTCGGCCAAATTGCGCACGGCGCCCAGGATCTGGTCGCGAGCACCTACGTCGACGCCCTGGCTGGGCTCATCGAGGATCAGGATCCGCGAGCCTGCGTGCATCCAGCGAGCGATCACCAGCTTCTGCTGATTCCCTCCCGACAGTGCGTTGGGCGCGATTCTGGTCGACGGCGGTACGACAGCCAGGTGGTCGACCCACCGGGCAGCAGTCTCGCGTTCGCGGCGCAGGTTCAACAGGCCCAGGACACTCCTGGTGAGCCTGGCCAACGTGATGTTCTTTGCGGCACTCAGCCCCATGAGCAGCGCGTCCTTCTTGCGGTCCTCCGGCACCAGGCCGATACCCCGCTTGATGGCGTCCGAGGGATGCCGCGGCTTGTACGTCGTGCCGAACACCTGGATGTCGCCCCGTTCGAAGGACTCGATGCCGAAGAGAACCCGCGCCAGTCGTGATCGGCCAGATCCGACCAGACCCGTCACACCGAGCACCTCGCCGGAGCTGAGGTCGAGAGTGATGTCCGACAACCCCGCGGCCTGGCCGACCCCGCGAAGCTGGAGTGCGGGCGCGCCCAGTTCCCGCGGTTCGGTGGTTCGAGCCGCGATCTCGTGGCCGATCATGGCCGTGACCATCGTGTCGACGTCGAGCTTGTCCGCACTCTGGTGGAGCACCGTCTGTCCACCGCGCATGACCGTCACGACGTCGCAGAGATCCAGCACCTCGTCCATGTGGTGGGAGATGTAGATGATTGCGGCGCCACGATCCTTCAGTCCCCGGACCACTTCGAAGAGCTGCCTGCGCTCCTTCTCACCCAAGGCGGCCGTCGGCTCGTCCATGATCAGGACGCGCGAGTCCCGGAACAGGGCCTTGGCGATCTCCAGCAGCTGCTGCTCCGCCGGCGAGAGGGCGCCGGCAAGCGTCTCCGAGGGCTTGCTCAGTCCCACGGTGCGCAGGATCTCGGTCACTGCCGAACGCTGCCGGGCCGTTGCGAGCAGGGAACCGAAGCGGGTGGCCTCCTGACCCAGGAGCACGTTGGCCACCAGATCGAGGTGCGGCGCCAGCCCCGGATCCTGATAGATGCACGCGAGACCAAGTTGGTGCGCGGACCTCGGCGTCAGCGAGGAGCCGCTCCAGGTACCCAGCGTGATGGAACCCGAGTCTGGGTCGATCGCCCCGGACAGCACCTTCACGAGGGTCGATTTGCCGGCGCCGTTCGCGCCGACAAGCCCGTGGATCTGTCCGGACGCAACCTGAATGTCGACGCCTCGAAGAGCCTGGTTGGCTCCGTAAGACTTCGTCAGTCCGGTCGCTTTCAAGACCATCGTCGTGCTCCTCTGTGACAGTTCCGGGCAGGCGGCATCACCCCCGAGAACGGGGGTGATGCGCGCCGAGATCAGTGCGCGATTAGAGGTGGCGGTTAAGGAGATCCTTCACGACCGGGAGGCCGTTCCACGCGTCGGTCCAGACGATCGGGCCCATCGGGATTACGTCGAGCCCCCACCAGGGACCACGGAATCCGGACTCGATGATTGCCGGGATGATGGCCTCGAAGTCGAGCACCCCCCGACCCAGACCGAGGTGCGAGCCGAAGAGGTTCGACCAGGTGTTGTTGTCGTTGTCATTGATGCCGACATCCCCGATGTGGCCGCTGAGCATCGCGATGAATTCCAGCTGTCCGCCCTCGAGCTGCTCGAGGGGTTGCACCTGGTTGTGGGCCATGACAGCGATCGCCTGGCCGTGGCCGAAGTCGTAGCTGATCTTGAAGTTGTCGGACCCGACGTCCAGGAGCAATTGGAGAATCTCTGAGGGCTTGACGAAGACCTGTCCGGTCTCCGGTTCCCAGACGAGCAGGACGCCCGCTTCGGCGGCCTGCTTCGCCTGACGGCTGAAGGTCGTGACGACCCGGTCCCAGACGGCGGAATAGTCTGCGTCACGCGCCAACGGCCCGAAGGAGCCGGGATCGACCCGCATGACGGGTGCACCGATGTCAGCCGCCAACGAGAGCGAGTCGTCGAAGTACTTGGTGTACGCGGCCAACACGGAATCGTCGCCGGTTGCCCACGGCATCACGTAGGGATCGGGCGCGTAACCGGCGACCTCGAGATCGTGCGACCGGACCAGGTCTACGAGCCGGGCTCGCGAGGCCTTGTCCGGGTAGCGTTCTACCGGCGCGTGATCGGAGAATCCTGCGCCGATCGAGACGCCGTCGAACCCGAAGGCGGACAGAACCTTGACGACTGTCTCAAGCGGCGCCGGACGCTCGAACCCGAAGGTGAAGCACCAGCTGCCCATGTAGACCTTGGGTGTCGTTGTCATCGTCATACTCCTAGGCGTTGAGGTGGTACGGGACCACGGACGTGTTGAATCGGTGCGAGTTGTAGATCGCGTCCTCGAGCTCGAGCGCCCGGATCCCGTCGAGGGCAGTGATCGGCGACGCCTCACTGTTGAGAACCGAGTGCGCGAAGTCCTTGAGGACCAGCGGGAAGGTGCGATTGAAGAGGGACCCCGAGTCGCCGATGTGGTTCATGTCCCCGACGAGGTCCGGGTACGCGGCCTGCCCGTCCACACCGGCGTAGGTGAGCGACATCAGCGGGAAGTCGTTCGCGATTCGGTCGGTTCCGGTGACACTGCCGAGGCCGCCGTTGGCGAACTCGAAGATTGCCGACTTGGCGAACGGGGCGGTGTAGACCCAGTCCCCGAGGGGATACTCGAACGGTTTCCCGTCGAGGATGTACGTCCCGCGGACGCTGACGATTTCACCGCACAGGAATCGCAACAGGTCGATGCTGTGGTGGAACGTGTAGCCATGGCCGCAGATGTTGATGAACGCCAGGTCGCCGAACTCGCCGGCGTCGATTCGCTGCTTCAGCTCGACGACGGTCTCCATGTAGCGGTAGTTGTAGTTGACCATGAAGGTCAGGCCGGCGTCGTCAGCGATCTGCTTGAGCTCACGCGCCTGCGACAGGTCGTCGGTTAGCGCCTTCTCGCAAAGGACGTGCTTGCCGGCGAGTAGTGCCTTCTTCGCGATCTCGTAGTGGCCTGGCTCCTTGACACACACGTCGACCGCGTCGATCTTGGCTTCGGCGAGCATCTGGTCGACGTTTCGATAAGCCTCCGCCCCAAAACTTCCCGCCACCGGAACGGTGCGCTCCTCGAAGTTGCGCTCGCGGTCCGTACACGCGACCAGCTCGATCTCGTCGAGAGTCCTGTAGCCGCTGCCGTGCAGGGCTGAGGCCGCGAGGCCGCAGCCGACAACCCCTAGTCGAAGCCTGTCGTTTTCCATGGTGTCCCTTCCTCCGCTCGTGTGCAGTAGCCCCGCGCCGCGTGACCGCGGTCACTTGGAATCGGTTCCAGAACAAAACCACGCCGTGAATCGACTTGTCAATGGCCCGGTTCGTACCACTTTCTCGCTCGGTAGAGCGGTTCTGCTGCTTCCACCGCAGCTGATTGACGGCGTGACTTCGGCCGTGTAGAACTGGAAGCGATTCCAGCCAGTTCTAGACTCAACGACCCAAGGGAACGCCATGACCACCCACCCGGCTTCGGGAGCCAACATCGACAGCCACGCGTCATCTGTGGTCGACGCGGTCACAACGCTTGAGGGTCGCCAGCTCCCCATTCGTGAAATCCGCACCATCCCAGTGCGTGTGCCCCTCGCGCGGGAGTTCAAGGGCAGCTACTACCGAATGACCCACCGCGCGACGCTGATCATCCAGGTCATCACCACTGAAGGGATCGTGGGCGAGGCGTACGTCGGCGACGAGGATGCCGCTGCGGCCGAGATCAATGCCGTTGTCCACCAGGAGATCGCGCCACGCCTGATCGGCCTGAACGCGCTGGCAACCGAGCGCTGCTGGCAGGTCGCCTATCCGGCCACATTCGACATTCTCCGCGACCGGCGGATCGGACTGGTTGCGCTTGCCGCCGTCGACACAGCGATATGGGATGCCGTTGGGAAGGCACTCGCCCAGCCTCTCTGGTTGCTCTGGGGAGGTGCTCGCGACAGCGTTCCCATGACCGCCATCGGCGGCTACTACGGTGAACCGCTGGGACCGATCGCCGAGGAGGTCGCCTACTACCGCGACGAGCTCGGTCTCGCGGGGATGAAGTTCAAGGTGGGTGGCAGGACACCTGAGATCGACGCAGCTCGGATCCGGCAGGCGCGAGATGCTGCAGGTGACGAGTTCGTTCTGTGTATCGACGCCAACCAGGGCTACTCGGTCGAGGATGCCGTCGACCTGGCCCATCGAATTGCGGACCTCGGAATCGAGTGGTTCGAGGAGCCCGTCCTATGGCACAACGACGTCAGGTCGATGCGGGACGTTCGGTATCGCGGCGGCCTGCCCGTTTGTGCCGGCCAGTCGGAGCTCTCCCCGAGCGGTTGCCGGGATCTGATGGAGGCCGGGGCGATCGACGTGTGCAACTTCGATGCGTCATGGTCCGGTGGACCTACGGCGTGGAGGAGGACGGCAGCCATCGCAGGCTCCTACGATGTTCGCATGGGGCATCACGAAGAACCCCAGGTCAGCACTCACCTCCTTGCGAGCATCCCGCACGGGACATATGCGGAGTGTTTCCATCCCGACCGGGACCCGTTCTGGTGGAGGCTGATCGCTAACCGCCCCGCCCTTGTCGATGGGCGCCTCCCGATGCAGCCGAATCCGGGTCTGGGCTGGGAGCTCGACTGGGAGTACATCAATGCTCATCGGCTGGACCGATGACGGCGCCGGCACACCTCTCGCCGGCGCCAGGTACCCGGGTCCTCGTGACTGGGGCAGCGGGCGCAATCGGACGATCGGTCGCGTTGGCATTCGCGGAAGCGGGGGCGCGGGTAGCGGTCAGCGACCTGGATGGCGAAAGATTGCGCTCGGTCGCTCGAGAGGTGCGCGCTCTTGCCGAACTGCCTGTGGATCTCCGCTCCGTCGACGACTCCGCCGGGCTCCCCGGGGCCGCTTTCACCGCGCTGGATGGACTCGACGTCGTCGCACACATGAGCGGCCTTCTCCTCCGTCGTGACGATCTTGCCGAGATCACCGCGGAGGACTGGGACGTCCAGCAAGAGGTGAATCTCAGGTCCACCTTCTTCGTTCTGCGCGCTGCTGCCGAACTCATGGCCGATCAAGGGCAGGGTGGCCGACTGATCGCTGCCACGTCGCAGGGGTGGTGGACCGGGGGTGTTGGCGGATCGGCGGTCTACGCCGCGTCGAAGGGCGGCGTCGTCTCATTGTGCCGGGGCTTGGCGCGTACCTACGGGCCTGCTGGAATCACCGTCAACACGGTCGCCCCCGGCGCGGTGCGTAGTCCCATGCTGTTGAAGGACCTGTCGGAGGACGCGCTTCAAGACATCGTGGCACACACCCCGCTCGGCCGCCTGGGCTCACCCGAGGAGATCGCCGGGCCCGTCCTCTTCCTCGCCTCGCCGCAAGCCTCGTTCATCACCGCAGCAACGATCAACGTCAGCGGCGGCTGGCTGCCCTACTGAGGCTCCGAAACTCAGGCTGGTGCTGAGTACCCTGACGATGTGCCACTGGAACCGTTTCCCAGCGCTGAAAGGAGTGCCATGTGCTTCCCGTCGATCCACTCGGGTCCAACCACGCACCTGTGTTCTCCGACCGATGCGCCAGCCCCCCGCCCGCACCCGATCCTGTCAGGGGGTGACTCGCGTGCCCGATGACCTCCCACGACAAGTCCAGGACCGGTCGTCGTCCGGACGCCCTAACCGGGCGCTCATGCGGCAGGTTGCAGACCGCGCGGGCGTCGCAATGTCGTCCGTGTCTCGCGTGCTCAACAACCATCCCGACGTCAGCGAGTCGATGCGAGCTCGGGTGATGACAGCTGTTGAGGAGTTCGGGTACGAACCGAATGCCGTTGGACAGATGCTCCGCCAGGGCGCGACGAAGACGGTCGGATTTGTCGTCGGTGACATCTCCAACCATCTCCAGGCTGAGATCGCGCTCGGCGCCGAGCTCGCACTCGAGGCTCAGGGCTACACGATGCTGTTGATGAACTCCGTCAACAATCCACAGCTGGACGCCGAACACATCAGGCTGCTGATCCGGAGACAGGTCGACGGTCTCCTGCTGTCCGTTGCCGACGAGACGCACCGGCCCACGATCGAAGCGCTTGAAGCGGGCAACACGCCCTATGTCCTGATCGATCGGGAGCTCGACGCACAGTCCCCACCGTGGGCCGTGACGTCCGATCACCGGGGCGGCATCACGAGCGCGGTAGAGGAGCTCGTGGGGCTTGGGCATCGCCGGATCGCGTTGGTCGGCGGTTCGCCACACGTGCGGCCGACACGGGAGCGGGTCGCGGCGATCGAGGAGGCCGTCGCACGCTATCCGGACGTGAGCTGCCAGGTGCGCTCTGGAGCCTTTACCGAAGGACACGGCGCAGCAGCGACCCGCGAGCTCCTGGAAGGCAAGTTGCCACCTACGGCGATCATCGCCGGTGGAAACCAGATCCTGATCGGGGTCCTGCGAGAGATCCGCGGGCGGGCCCTTGCCATTCCTCGCGACCTGTCTCTGGTGACGTGCGACAGGATCCCGCTTGCCGAGTTCCTCTCGCCTTCGCTCTCCACGATCTATCGAGATCCCGTCGCCATGGGACGAGCCGCGGCCGAGTTGCTACTCGCGCAGCTCGCTGGCCAACCGGCCCAGGTGATCACGCTGCCGGCGACGTACGAACGCGCCGGCAGCTGCTCGCCTTCGCCCGACGCCGTGGCACCGACACATCAATGAGAAGGGCACAGCCATGACTGACGAACCTGACCGCGACACGGAGCTGTTGCTGGACCTGTTGCAGCGGATGCGAGAGATCCGTCTGTTCGAAGACACCGTCAAAGAGTGGTTTTCGTCCGGGCTGGTTCGAGGAAGCACGCATCTCGGGCAAGGGCAGGAGGCTGTCTCGGTCGGCGTGACAGCCGCCTTGCAGCATGGTGACACGACGACGTGCACCTACCGGGGACACGCGACCGTGCTTGCTCAAGGCGCACCGTTGGACAAGAGCTTCGGCGAGATCCTTGGCAAGGCCGAAGGACTGTGCGGAGGCAAGGGTGGGTCGATGCATCTGACCGACTTCAGCGTCGGAGCACTCGGATCCTTCGCAATCGTCGGTGCCCACCTCCCAATCAGCGCCGGTGCAGCCTGGGCAGCGCAACTGCTAGGCACGCGAGCAGTCAGCGTTAGCTTCTTCGGTGATGGCGCCGCCAACATCGGCACCTTTCACGAGACACTCAACATGGCCTCGGTCTGGAGCCTCCCGGTCGTCTTCATCATCGAGAACAACCTGTACGGCGAGTACTCCCCCATCGCCGTGACGACCGCCAACACTGTTCTCATCGACCGCGCCCCCGGCTACGCGATGCCTGGTGTCCGCGTGGACGGCAACGACCTGATGGCCATCCGGGAAGTCGCAATGACTGCCGTCGAGCGAGCGCGCGGGGGTGAGGGCCCGACACTGATCGAGGCGATGACCTATCGCCAGTCAGGGCACTCCCGGGCAGACCCGGCGACGTACCGCCCCGAGGGTGAGCTTGACGCATGGCTTGCTCGCGATCCGATTCTGCTTCTGGAACAGCGGCTCGCCGAGGGCGGCGTCAGCGAGACGAGGTTGGCGGACGTTGCCCGAGCAGCCGCGGAGAACGTCAGGTCGGCCGCAGACCGAGCGCTCTCGTGGCCAGAGCCAGATCCGACTTCAAGGTTCGACGACATGTGGGTGAACGCATGAGCACAACAATGGAACCAACTGCTCCGGCTGCGGATGCGACCGTCTCGATCAACTATCGAAAGGTTGTTGGTCGAGCAATCGCCGACGAACTCGCGACCGATCCGACCGTGGTGTTCCTGGGTGAGGACGTTGGCGCAGCTGGCGGAGCCTTCAAGATGACCGAGGGACTTCAGGCGCGATTCGGTAAGCGCGTTCGAGACACACCCATCGCTGAGCAGGCCATCGTGGGGATGGCGGTGGGCGCCGCCATCCAGGGACTTCGTCCCGTTGCCGAGATCATGTTTGCCGACTTCGCCGGCGTCTGCTTCGACCAGATCGTGAACTCTGCTGCGAAGTACCGCTTCACGTCGGGTGGACAGACATCTGTTCCGCTCACGATCTGCATGGCAAACGGCTCCGGAGCCGGATTCGGACCGCAGCATTCGCAGATGGGCGAGAACTGGTTCCTCAACATCCCCGGTCTCAAGATCGTGACACCCGGGACGGTTGAAGACCATTACGGGCTCCTGAGGTCATCGATCCGTGATGACAACCCTGTGTTGTTCTTCACGCACAAGAACCTCTTCGCGCTGAAGGGTCGCGTGCCAGCTGAGCCGTCGGATGAGGCGCTGATCGTACTGGGCCAGGCATCAGTCGTCACGGTCGGTTCGGCCGTGACAGTCGTAGCCAACCAGCAGATGCGACACCGCGCAGTCGAGGCTGCTCAACTCCTCACCGAAGAGGGCATCGACATCGAGGTCATCGACCCGAGAACGTTGGTGCCCTTCGACATGGACACGGTGATCACATCGCTCTCGAAGACCTCACGCCTCCTCGTCGTGCAGGAGGGCCCTCCGGACGGTGGATGGGGCGCCACCCTCGTCAGTCGCGTCGCTTCCCAGCACTTTGAGTTGCTCGACGCGCCACCGACGCTGCTGGCGAGCGACAACATCTCGGTACCCTTCGCGGCCTCGATGGAGCTGGCCTCGATCCCGGACGCTGCCCGGATTGCAACAGCGGTCCGGCAGTTGGTCGCCTACTGAGTCGACCCGTTCACGATCCACGGTTCACGCAGTCGAACTCTCGGTTAGGAGAGGTCTTGTCGAGTCAACCATTACGTGTAGGCATCATCGGCGCTGGTTCCTGGGCGGTGTCGGCACACATCCCGAGTCTGGCCTCGAGGAGTGAGGTCGAGCTGTGGGGCGTGAATCGACGAGGCGCCGTCGAGCTCGAGCGAGTAGCGCAGAGGTTTGGTTTCAGGGTCGCCACCGAGGACTACCGCGAGCTGGTCGAGTCGGGCCTGGATCTCGCGGTGGTCGCCAGCCCGACCAAGTTCCACTACGAGCACGCCAAGGCCGCTCTTGAGAGTGGCGCACACGTCCTGTGCGAGAAGCCGTTCACGATCGCGCCGGTCGAGGCGTGGGACCTGGTGAACACAGCTCAGCGCCTGGACCGGCACCTCCTGGTCGCCTTCGGCTGGAACTTCACCCCGCTCGTGGAACAAGCCCACCTGGCAATCCGGGAGGCGGACCTCGGCGAGGTCGAACATGTCAGCGTCACCATGTCCTCAGCAACGCGAGGATTGCTCACCGGTGCCAGTGCATACGCCGACGCGAGCGCCGAGACCGTGCCCGATCCGGAGACGTGGACCAATCCTGCCCTTTCTGGCGGCGGATACGGACAGGCTCAGCTGTCTCATGCCCTCGCGCTCGCCCTTCACCTGACGGGGGAGAGCGTCACGTCGGCGTTAGCTCTCACCCACCGTCCGGCCAACGCCCGGGTCGAGCTTCACGACGCCTTCGCGATGCGACTGCGTGGCGGTGGGATCGCAAGCGTCTCCGGAGCCTCGTCATTCATGGGATTCGACAACAACCGGCATCACCTCGCGGTTGAGGTGGTCGCCGAACGCGGTCAATACATCGTCGACCTGTTCCAGGATCGCGTCTGTGTGTTCAACCATCGTCAGGGCCAGGTCGAACTTCCCCTACAACCTGGCGCAGGTCACTACAACGGTTCGTTGCCCAGCCAGCGACTCGTCGACCTGGCTCTCGGACTCACGAAATCCAACCCGGCATCGGGCGCGCTTGGGGCGCGGACCGTCGAAGCGCTCGATCTCGCATACCGCAGTGAGCAGTCCCGAGCACCTGAAGACTGCGTGGCGGCCCCGTGACGATCACAGAGGTTGAAGCCATCCCGATCGGCTACAACGAGCCCAACGACGCCAACAGCACGCGACACATCTTGCTGGTCAGGCTTGTAGCCGACGACGGCACCGTCGGGTGGGGCGAGGCGGTGACGATGTGGCCCGAGGCCACCGCCGCAACAGCCGCGATCGTGACTGGACTGGCACCACTCGTGGTTGGAACGAATGTCTCCGATCACACCGCGACCTGGGCAGAGATCAAGCGCCACTGCTGGTGGTACGGCGAGGGCGGCATCGCGACCTTCGCCCTCGCTGCCATCGACATCGCCCTATGGGACCTTGCGGGCAAGCTGACTGGCGCATCCTTGGTCGACATGCTCGGCGGCCCCACTCACGACGCTCTTCCGGCCCTCGTGAGCTGCCACGCGTTTCGCGCGGACCTCGACGCGATGGCCGCGGAGATGGCCGGCTGGGTTCACGGCAATCTTGCCGATGGAATCAAGGTCGCCTTCGGCAAGCGTGGCGACGCGGCCCTCGGTCTGGACCTGGACCGCGACACCAGGTTTGTCGCATCCCTCCGTCGAGAGCTTGGGCCATCACCGCGCATCATGATCGACCTTGCCGCGACCACGACATGGACCCTCGACGACGCGATCGGTCGTGCCCACGCCTTTGAGGAACTCGACGTCGACTGGATCGAGGAACCATTGGGCGCGAACGATCCAGCCGGCTACTCACAGCTGAAGGCCGCCACCTCCATCCGCATCGCATACGGCGAGCGGGAGTGGACGCCCGCCGGCATCGCACGCATCCTCCGCACGAACACCGTTGACGTGGTCGGCGTCGACCCCGGCCGGTGTGAAGGAATCACGGGGTTCCTTCAAGCGTCCGAGGATGCGGGCGCGCAGGGACGCGAGATCAATGCTCATGCATGGTCAGGAGCGATTGTCACCGCGGCCAGCCTCGCACTCTCGATCGTCACGCCGTGGTGTCGGCAACTGGAGTTCAAGCCGCTTCCGAGTTCACCCCAGGTCGAGCTGGTCACGACACCGGTGGGTCACGCTGGCGGGGTCTTCCGGGGACTGACCGGACCGGGGCTAGGCATCGAGATCGACCTCGCCGCCCTGGACCGACTCCGCATCTGAGCCGAATGCAGCCAACGCGCCGAGATCGCAACAGGTGCAGTCACCAGCGCTCGGCAGAGCGAAACGGTGGCGTTCAAGCGGGTAGATAGTCGCGTCCATCCATGGCCAGAACGGGAGTGAAGCAAGAACATCCTCCAGACTCGCTGCCGATTCAGCCTTCCACCATCCCCATGAGCCCTGGCGAGTTGGATCCCGCCAGATCCTCACGAGCGTGCCCTCCAACTGCAATTGGACGGATCGGGCCTGCTCCGCCGCCGTGAGGTCGGCGACATCGACGTCGGACAGATCTGGGACCACAAACTCAATGCGAACCAGAAACTCGCTCACTGCCGGGCGCCGAGTGCAGAGTTCGCCCCCGACCCTCTTGAATCGGCCAGTAGCGACTGACGCAACAGCACCGTCTCGGTCAGATTGTCCACGCGATCGCAGTCGTGCCATGGGCTCCACACGTACTCGGTGGCCAGCCAGCCGTCATACCCGATCTGCTCCAGCTTCGCTACCAAACCACCGAAGTCGATCACATTGGCGCTCGACGATGCCTGCAGTACGCCGGGCGCTCCACCCCGTAGCTGGACGTGCCGCACCGAGTCAAGGAGGCCGTCCACCTCGGCTGCCGTATGTCCTGAGAAGACGAAGTGGGCCGGATCGAGTGTCAGAGTCAGCCCCGGTACGGCGGCAATCAACGCACTCGCCCGCACAGGAGTGGCGACCAGACTCTCCACATGCGGCTCGACGGACAGGCGAAGTCCACGGTTCTCCGCGGCTGCGACAAGGACTTCCAGCGCGTCGACGGAACGGGAGAAGGAGGCCTCCCACTCCTCCCCCTCGTGGTGGACGCCGGGTAGAACTGTCATCCCCTGCGCATCGGTCGAGGCAGCGAAGTCAAGACACCGCATCAAGGCGTCCAGGGCCGCTGCACGGGTCAGATCCGCCGGATCATTGACGGAGCCGACGTGAAAGTCGTCGGAGATCTGGGCGAACACGTCCGCGACGACAAGACCTGCCTCACGCACAGCAGACGCCGCGCGCTCCCCGGCTGCCGCAGGGTCGGTCAGACAGTTCTCTGGCCTGACGTGACTTCTGCCCGCAAAGAACCCGAGGTCGACACCGTCGAAGCCGAGGTCGGCGATGATCCTCAACGCCTGGCGATGGTCCACCGCCGGAAAGGTGTAGTCCGCGCAGCTCAACTTCCAAGCGCTCATCTCATTCCTGCTTCTGTCCTGTTGTCCTATGAGGGTTGGCCCATCTCAGACCATGTGCACCGTGCATGCTGCTAGCGTGTCTGGAACCGATACCGGCAACGATACCAGTCAAGGACACTTCGATGGAACGAGCCTGTTTCCTCATGACGATCCTCCCCGGACGGGAGGCCGAGTACGAACGACGTCATCGTGAGATCTGGGACGAGATGGTCACCGAACTCCGTCGTTCGGGCATCACGAACTACTCACTCTTCCGGAGGGACCGAACGGTGGTCGCCTACGCAGAGTGTCACCCCGACACCGAGACAGCCTTCTCGACGATGGGGGTGACCGATGTCAACAGGCGATGGTCGGCGTGGTTCGCGGACGTGCTCGAGACGTTCACCGACAACAATGGCCAGTTGCTCTGGGCGACGGAAGTGTGGCATCTCGCATGATCGGTCGGCGCATCCCCTTGAACGAAGACGGGGATCGGTGAAGGTCATGGCTGAATCACGAACCATTGAACTTCCGCAACTGGGCGAAAGCGTCACGGAAGCGACGATCACCCGCTGGATCAAGGATGTCGGAGCTCATGTCGCAATCGGTGACGTGCTCGTGGAGGTATCGACCGACAAGGTGGACACCGAAATCTCCTCCACCGAATCCGGCGTACTAATCGCTATCGCGGCCGAGGTCGGGGCGACCATTCAGGTAGGCGAACCGCTGGCCATTGTCGACACGACTGGTGCCGAAGAGCCCCCTGGGACCCCGAACCCGGCTGACGATGAGATAGCACGTCCTGCCACAGCCCGAACGGCCGCCGGCCAGAAGGCGCTCGCACAGATTCCCAACGCCGACAGGCGCGATCTTCATGCGAGGAGCGTCACTTCAAGTGCGACGCTGGCCGGTTTTCTCTCGCCACTCGTGAAACGGCTCTCGGCAGAGCACCAACAGGATCCGACCGCAATGAAGGGCACCGGACGGGAGCACCGGGTAACAAAAGCAGACGTTCTCTCGGCAGCCGAGTCTGCGCGAGCAGGGAAGGTCGTAACGGTTGACTCGGCACAGTTGCCGACGAGGGTGGCAGCCGACGCGTGCGGCGGTGCAAGTAGCCGCGCCGAGCCGCAGCCGCTCAGCAGACTCCGCAAGTTGATCGCCCGCCGCATGGTCGAGTCACATGCAAGCTCCGCTCAACTCACCAGCGTGCTCGAGGTCGACGTCTCAGAGGTCGTTCGGCTTAGAAGCCAAGTCAGGGAGCAGTTCGCGATCAGGGAAGGGGTAGCGCTGACATTCTTGCCCTTCTTCGCGATGGCCGCGGTCGACGCGCTTCGCCAGTTCCCGGCGTTCAACGCGTCTCTCGATATGCAGGATGGATCGGTGCACTACCACCCGCAGCAACATCTGGCTGTCGCGGTTGATACAGAATGGGGCCTGGTCGCGCCAGTCATCCAAGATGCCGGTGCCTTGAGTCTCAGCGGCCTCTCGCGTGCCATCGCGGACGCCGCAGATCGTGCGCGGAACAACTCGTCTAGTCCAGACGAGTTGGTAGGGGGCACCTTCACACTGACGAACACTGGCAGTCGTGGTGCGCTTTTCGACACCCCGATCATCAACCAGCCCCAGGTAGCGATCCTCGGGACGGGGATGATTGCGAAGCGGCCCGTCGTGGTGAACGATGCGTTCGGGTCGGACCTCATCGCGATCCGATCAATGATGTATCTGAGTCTTACCTACGATCATCGGCTGATCGATGGCGCCGACGCCGCCCGATTCCTGACAGAAGTGAAGACGCGACTCGAGTCGGGGTCGATCGGACAGGAGCTCGCGCACCATCCCAGCTGATCGCGTGCCCCCGACTCGCACTATAGCGCTCAACTCGACGACCGTGAGAAGGTTCGGCGGCGAGCGACCAAATGGAGGATGTTCGCCAACCGGTCCGGACTTGCGGCACTCTGTCAAATCTGCCCGCGCATATCGCAGCTGAAACAGACCCGCGTTCCCCGGTCGCGCCAGGTGGGGCCTGCACCTCGGCGCCATCCGTAGCTCAACGGCAAGAGACCCGCGAGTGTCGAAGTCGCCGAACTGTGACCCGTTCGGGCGGGCCAGCAGGAGTCAGGTACACGTCGCCGCCTGCACCGTCAGGGGTACAACTTGTCGGTGGCCATGAAGAGGCCCCACTGGTGGCCAGGTCGAGGTCCCCCCATTCGCGTCGTGTCGTAGCCGATCCGGAGGGCCCTGCGTAATGACGGTGGCGGCGCCGACCGCGTCTGTCGCCGGGCACCACGCAGGGCCTTCCATTGAAGAACGCGAAGGAACGAATGGACCCTGCGACCAGTTCAGCCCCTTACAGCTGCAACCCGGCCTCGTGCGCAAGGCGGCCCGAGTCCCGGTCGAGATCGAGGTCCAGATCGAGGTCCAGATCGAGGTCGAGATCGAGCCATGCGCTCATCCTCGATGCCTGATTTCGACCCGATACCCACCGACCCGGCGAGATGCGCCGGTCGCGGCCGCCGCATAGGCCTGCGCATCGGTAGAGAAGGTCACGGAGACACAGGGCACCACGGCTCCGGCAGCCGGTATCAGTCGAGCATTTCCTTGGATCTGGTCAAGCAGGGTGTGTCCGTCGGTATTGACCGCGGTGAACCCGCGGCTGATCGCGCGCGACCTGCAGCCAGTTCTGGCCGGAGAGCGGCCGACTCAGACGGCGGCGACCCTGAAGGTCACCCACGTCGAGCGCAGGCCGAGCACCGCGCGGAAGGTGTCTCCGGAGACGACGACCCGGCCCCTGCTGCCGCGCAGCGCGATCGTGCGGACCCGGCCGCCCCAGTCGCCGTTGCCGTCCCGCGCGGTGACCGCGATCCGCCTCAGGTTCCCGATCGCGGGCCAGGCCTGCTCGAGGCGGGTGTCGTCGACGGTCGTGGTCCAGGTGTGCACCGGGTTGCCCGACCAGCCGTCGTACGGGTCCCGCTTGGCCGGCAGGTAGGGCACCGAGCCGGCCGAGGTCCAGCCGCCGCTGCTCGACCCGAACTGGGTGAACGCCGGCGCGCCGTCGCTGGTGAGGATCGCCCCGGCGGTGGCGTCGACGGCGCGGTTGGACGCGGGGTACTCCGCGTCGACGCCGCCGTAGACCTGGCAGGACCAGGTGTCGCAGAGCTGGTAGGCACGGGACTGCGGGTGCCGACGCTCGTACGACGCGTAGGTGCGGGCCGCCACCGCCTGGGCGCGGACCGCCTCGGCGCTCCACGACGCCGGGATCTCCAGCGGCACCACGCCCTTGAGGTAGCTCTCCAGGCCGACGTCGTTGACCGTGACCCGGTCCCCGGTGGCGCTCACCCCGACGCGGAGCCGGCCGCGGTAGGAGCGCTCGCCACTCGGGGTGACCAGCGTGACCGGGTCGCCGCCGGCGTAGAACTCGCCCTGGCCCTCGAGAGCCCGCCACCGGTGCCAGCGCCGGTCCCGGTAGGCGATGCGGTTGACCCCGTCCTTGCCGACCGCCACCCGCCAGCGCCGCGCGCCGTTGTCGGGCAGCACGGTGCGGCCCTTGCCGGCGGTGTCGCGCACGGTGAGCCCGGGCCGGGCGGCCACGATCAGGTCGTCGGTCGTGTCGGCGGTCAGCAGCACCGTGACCCGGCCCTTGCTGGTCCCCCACGCGGTGCCCGGGTAGTAGAACTTCGCGATCTGCCGGTACGTCAGGCCCTGGCGGGCGGCTCCCTCGGCGCCGTACTGCGACATCCCGTGCCCGTGCCCGTAGCCGTGGCCCCTGATCGTCACGCGCGCGGTCGGGGGCACGCTCCAGACGTCGGCCTCGGCGGCCCCGGCGGGGCCGGCCACCGTCAGGGCGCCCGCCGCCAGCATCGGGGTCGTCAGCGCCAGCGCGAGCAGGCTCGAGACGGCGCGCATCGGTGACCTCTGGGACGACTGTGACGGGTGGGAACCCAAATCGCATCACGGGCCACACCGGTTCGCAATGTGAACCAGAGAACTACAGTTATGTAATTTCGAGCAGCGTGGTGCGCAGGCCGAGGTAGGAGCGGAACGTCGACCCGGTGACGTCCACCGAGCCGTCGGTGCCGGTGACCCGCAGCAGCGTCGCGCGGCCGCCGGGCACCTCCGGGGTGCCGCGGCCGTCGCGCTCGACCACCTCGACGGACACCAGGTCGCCGAGCCCGGTCCAGTGTCGGGTGATCTCCGGGCCGGTGAACGTGCGCGCGTGCGGGTCGTCGGGGATGCCCTGGTCCTGGTCGTCGGGTGCGGCCACCAGGTAGGGGTAGCCGCCGTCGACGCTGTAGCCGCCGTTGCTGGCGGAGAACTGCGCGAAGATCGGCTCGCCGGCGTAGGTGCGGACCTCCCCCGCGGTGACCGCGACCGCGGCGTCGGAGCCGGGGTGCTCCGCGGCGGCGCCGGCGTACACCTGGCAGGCGGCGGTGTCGCAGAGGTCGTAGTCGCGGCCTGCGGCGACGTTGCCGCGCTCGAAGACGGCGTACGTGCGCGCCGCCACCGCCTGGGCCTGCACGGCCGCCGCCGGCCACAGGGCCGGGACCTCCCTGGGGACGACCCCGCGCAGGTAGGCCTCGACGCCGACCACGTTCACGACGCCCGAGGGGGTCAGCCGGAGCTGGCCGCGGTACGTCGACGCGCCCACCAGGGCGGTCGGCCGGCTGCCGAGGAAGGCGGCGTCGCCGCGCGGCCGGCGCCACTCCTGCCAGGTGCCGGCGCGGTAGGCGATCTCGGTGCGGTCGCCGGCGGGCTTGATCCGCCACCGCTTGACGACCCTGCCGTCCCGCTTGGTCGGCAGCGTCCAGGTCCGGCCGGTCGCCAGGCTGCGGGCCTTGAGGCCGGACCCCGCGAGCACGACCAGGGAGCGGGTCGGCGCCTCGGTCAGCAGCACCCGGATGGTGCCTCCGGCGCTGCCCGGGGACGTCCCGGGGTAGTAGTGGTCGAGGATCTGGCCGTAGGTCTGGTGCGCGTTCGCGCGGTTGCGGGCGCCGTACTGCGAGAGGCCCTTGCCGTGGCCGTTGCCCCACGTGGAGATGGTGACGCTGGCCGGCTCCCGCTGGACCGGCACCCGCTCGGACCGCTCGGCGTACGCCGGCGCGACCGGCGCGGCGAGGGCGGCGGCGGTCAGCAGGACGGCGAGCCGTCGGATCATGAGTCCCCCCGAGAGTTGTCGGCCTAGGCGCGGTGCAGGCGGCGAGCGGCCTCGGCGATCGAGCCGCTCATCGATGGGTACACCGTAAAGGCCTGGGCAAGCTGGTCGGCGGTCAACGACTCGGCCACCGCGATCGCGACCGGGTGGATCAGCTCGCTGGCCCGCGGGCCGACGACCACGCCCCCGACGATGGTGCGGGTGCCGGGCCGGCACAGCAGCTTGACGAAGCCGTCGCGGACGCCCTGCATCTTCGCCCGGGGGTTGCCCGACATCGGCAGCATCACCACCTCGGCCAGGATCTCGCCCGCCTCCACGGCGCGCTGCGACCAGCCCACGGTCGCGATCTCGGGAGCCGTGAAGACGTTGGACGACACGGTCTTGAGGTCGAGGGGCTGCACGGCGTCACCGAGGAAGTGCCACATCGCGATCCGGCCCTGCATGGCGGCGACGCTGGCCAGCATCAGCACGCCGGTGCAGTCCCCGGCCGAGTAGATGCCGCGGGCCGACGTACGGGAGACCCGGTCCACCTTGACGAAGCCGCCGTCGTTGAGGACCACCCCGGCCTCCTCCAAGCCCAGGCCCGCCGTGTTCGGCACCGACCCGAGCGCGAGGATGCAGTGCGAGCCCTCGACGGTGCGACCGTCGGTCAGGGTGACCGTGACCCGGTCGCCGTCACGCGACACCGACTCCATGCGCGAGCGGGCCAGGACGTTCATGCCGCGCCGCGTGAGGACGTCCTCGAGGACCTTCGCGGCCTCGGCGTCCTCACCGGGGAGCACGTGCTCGCGGGAGGAGACGAGCGTGACGGGGATCCCGAGGTTGAGGTAGGCGCTGGCGAACTCGGCGCCGGTGACGCCGGAGCCGATCACGATCAGCTCGGTGGGGACCTCGGTGAGGTCGTAGACCTGCTCCCAGGTGAGGATCCGCTCGCCGTCGGGCTGCGCGGTCGGCAGCGTGCGCGGCGCCGCTCCCGTGGCCAGCAGCACCGCGTCGGCCTCGAGGACCTGCTCGGTGCCGTCGGCGAGCCGGGCCAGCACCCGGTCGGGACCGACCAGGCTGCCGCGACCGCGGAGGACGGTGACGCCGTCTCGGTCCAGCCGCCGCCCGATGTCGGCGGACTGGGCGGCGGCCAGCCGCTTGACCCGCGCGTTGACCGTGGCGAGGTCGACCCGGATCGAGGTCGCCGCGTCCCCCTCGGCGTCGAGGAAGTTCACGCCGAGCTCGGCGGCGTCGGCGAGGTCGCTCATCACCTCCGCGGTCGCGATCAGGGTCTTGCTCGGCACGCAGTCGGTGAGCACGGCCGAGCCGCCGACCCCGTCGGTGTCGACGATGGTGACCTGGGCACCGAGCTGGGCCGCGACGTGGGCGGCCTCGTAGCCGCCGGGGCCGCCGCCGATGATCACGACGCGCTGGCTCACAGTCGATCCTTTCGTCTCACGGGGTCTCGACACGTCGGACCGCCCACTGCTCGACCTGGCCGAGCCCACGCCGTGCGCTCGTGCCTCGCGTCCGGCTGCTCGTCACATCACAAGTTGATCATGTGGCCGGCGATGCCCTCGATAGCCTCCTTCATCGCCTCCGAGAGCGTGGGGTGGGCGAAGATGTTGCGGGCGACCTCGTCGGCGGTCAGGTCCCACTGCTGGGCCAGCGTCAGCGCGGGCAGCAGCTCGGTGACCTCCGGGCCGATCAGGTGCGCGCCGACGATCTCGTTGTACGCCGCGTCCGCGACGATCTTCACGAAGCCGACGCCCTCGGCCATCCCGCGGGCCTTGCCGTTGGCGCTGAACGGGAACGTCGCGACCTTGACGTCGTACCCCCGCTCCCTGGCCTGCGCCTCGGAGTAGCCGAACGACGCGATCTGCGGCTGGCAGAACGTCGCGCGGGGGATCATGTCGAAGTTGATCTCCTGGGTCTCGGCGCCGGCGATCGTCTCCGCGGCCACCACGCCCATCGCCTCGGCGGTGTGGGCGAGCATCAGCTTGCCGGTGACGTCGCCGATCGCGTAGACGCCGTCGACGTTGGTACGGCCGCGCGCGTCCACCTCGATCGCGCCCCGGTCGGTGACCCGGACCCCGGCGTTCTCGAGGCCGTAGCCCTCGATCCGCGGCGCGAATCCGAACGCGGCGAGCATCTTGTCGGCCTCGAGGACCTGCGCATCGCCGCCACCGGCCGGGCTGACCGTGACCCGGACGCCGGAGCCGGTGTCCTCGACCTGGTCGACCTTCGTCGAGAGCAGCACCTTCACGCCGAGCTTCTTGTACTGCTTGAGCAGCTCCTTGGAGACGTCCGCGTCCTCGGTCGGGACCATCCGGTCGAGGAACTCCACGATCGTCACGTCGACGCCGAAGTTGGTCAGCACGTAGGCGAACTCGACGCCGATCGCGCCGGAGCCGCCGATGATGATCGACCCCGGGAGCTGGTCGGTGAGGATCTGCTCCTCGTAGGTGACGACGTTCTGGCTCACGCTCATGCCCGGCAGCATCCGGACCCGCGCACCGGTGGCGATGATCAGGTTGTCGCAGGTGTGGGTCTGCTTCTGGCCGTCCTTGTCGACCTCGACCTCGCGCGGGCCCTTGATCGTGCCCCAGCCGTCGAGCTCGGTGATCTTGTTCTTCTTCATCAGGTAGTGCACGCCCTTGGCGCTGGCCTCGGCGACGCCGCGGCTGCGCTTGTGGGTGACGCCGAAGTCCATCGACGCCTCGCCACTGATCCCGAAGGTGTCCTTCTCCCTCGTGATGATGTGGGCGATCTCGGCGTTGCGCAGCAGCGCCTTCGAGGGGATGCACCCGACGTTGAGGCACACCCCGCCCCAGTACTTCTCCTCGATGACGGCGACGGACTGGCCCAGCTGGGCGGCGCGGATGGCGGCGACGTACCCACCGGGGCCGGCGCCGAGGACGAGGACGTTGAAGTGGGTCACGGTCGCCAGCCTACTGACGTGGCCGGGACCGGCTCCATGGTGCTCCACTACTCTGCACGCGTGACGCTCTACGCCGCCTACGGGACCAACCTGGATCCCGTCCGGATGGGCGAGCGCTGCCCGCACTCCCCGCTGTCCACCACCGGATGGCTCCAGGGGTGGCGGCTCACCTTCGGCGGCGAGGAGCACGGCTGGGACGGCGCGCTGTCGACGATCGTCGAGGATCCGATCGACCAGGTCTTCGTCGCCGTGTACGACGCCACCCGCGAGGACGAGGCCGCCCTGGACGGCTGGGAGGCCGCCGACCTGGGCCTCTACCGCAAGACCCGGGTCCGGGTCGCCACCATGACCGGCGAGCTCGTCGCGTGGACCTACGTGCTGGACGCCTACGAGGGCGGGCTGCCCTCCGCGTCGTACCTCGGCATCCTCGCCGACGCCGCCGAGGCCGCCGACGCCCCCGCCGACTACGTCGCCGCCCTCCGCAACCGCCCCTGCCGCTCGACCGGGTTGTAGCGTCCGGGCGCTGCCTGCGACGGTTTCCCCGGCCGGCCGGGGAAACCACCACTTGTCGCGGGAAGCTTCCGGCTCGAAGTGGAGGTATCGGCCGACAAGTCCGACTCAGGCGGCGCGGCCGGCCAGTGCCTGACGGATCTTCGCCGCAGTTCGCGCTGGGTCCGCCAGGTCCGCCCATGAGATGCGGATGCACCGCCACCCGGTCAATCGGCAGATCATCTCTTCGCGGCGCTTCTCCGCCCAGACGACGTCCGAGGCGCGCTGTCCGTCCTTCAGGAGCTTCTCGTACTTGACCTTCCCGTCAAACTCCAAGAAGACCCCGAGCTCGGGCCACGCGAAGTCCACCCGGGCAACGACCCGACCGGTCTCGTCGCGGATCTCGTACTGGGGCTGTGGCATCGGCAGACCCTCGTGGAAGCACAGGTAGTAGGTGCGGCACTCGCCCACGGACTCGAACCGGTGGTCGGACAGCCGGAGCACCAGATCCGTGCCGAGACTGTCCGGCCAGTGCTGCATCAGCTCGTACCTCGCTCGCAGCTGCTCCATCGTCGTCATGCTCGCGTGCAGGAGATGGCTGACCACGCACACACCTGCCTCGACGTTCGCGACCAACGTCGTCTCCAATGCCAGACGAGTCGCGTCCATGACCCTGAGCCCATCGCACTCGACCACGTCGCCGGCGATGATCCCGCCTCGGTGCTGGCGGACTCCCCCCTCCGAGCGACCGGCCTTGCCGTCCTCCCTGGTGACGTGCACGAGGTCGAGGTCGATCCCCCAGGTCGGGGCCCCGAGGAAGGGCAGCCCCGACACGTGCGAGACGACGACCTTGGTGCGCGATTGCGCGACAACCGCCCGCGCCGCCAGGGCGTGGCGGCCCGCTTCATCCAGGGCGTTCCAGGTCGCGGCCTCGGTGTAGGCGCCGTGTCGGATCTTGACCCACTCGCCGCCTTTGACGCGTCGTGCGATGGCCTTGTCGTCGTAGCCTGCGGCGAGCAACTGCTTGCGCAGCATGACTCGTCCGCGGCGGGGATCGGTCAACGGGATCATCATGATGGCCACTTGCCCGGGACTGACAAGGCCGACACCGCCTGATCCGCGCCCTGTGGAGAACCGGCCCGGCCGTGACCTCGTGGCCAATCCCGCCACTTGTCGGCGGAAGTTTCGGCCCACAGGTGGCGGTTTCCCCGGCCGGCCGGGGAAACCGCCACCACCACGAGCCAGACCCGACGGCGGCGGCCGACCGGGCGAGGTCGGAGCAGTTGATGCCCACGTGGTCGATCGGGCTCGAATCGTGCCCGCCGCGGCGTCAGCATTAGAGTCCGAGGCGTGACGCAGCAGCCCGACCAGACCCAGCACCAGAGCCCGTACGACCTGGCGGCCGAGGCCGCGGAGCGGCTCGCGGACCTCACCGGGGTGGCGAAGCACGACGTCGCCCTGGTGCTCGGCTCGGGCTGGCTGCCCGCAGTCGACGCGCTCGGCGAGGCGACGGCCGAGATCGCGACCACCGACCTGCCGGGCTTCTCCCCCGCCGCGGTCGCCGGCCACTCCGGCCGGATCCGCTCGGTGCGCGCCGGTGACAAGCAGCTCCTGGTGTTCCTCAGCCGCACCCACTACTACGAGGGCAGGGGCGTCGCCGCCGTCGTGCACGGCGTGCGTACGGCGGCCGCCGCAGGCGCCCGGGCCGTGGTGCTGACGAACGGCTGCGGCGGACTCAAGGAGTCCTGGTCGCCCGGCACCCCGGTGCTGATCAGCGACCACATCAACCTGACCGGCCGGTCCCCCATCGAGGGCGCCCGGTTCGTGGACCTGACCGACCTCTACAGCCCGCGGCTGCGGGCGCTGTGCCACGAGGTCGACCCGACGCTCGACGAGGGCGTGTACGTCCAGTTCCCCGGCCCGCACTACGAGACCCCCGCCGAGATCGGCATGGTGCGGGCGATCGGCGGCCACCTGGTCGGCATGAGCACGACGCTCGAGGCGATCGCGGCCCGCGAGGCCGGCCTGGAGGTCCTCGGCATCAGCCTGGTGACCAACCTCGCCGCCGGCATCAGCGGCGAGCCGCTCAACCACGAGGAGGTCCTCGAGGCCGGCCGCGCCGCCGCCTCCCGGATGGGCGACCTGCTCGGCCGCATCGTCCCGAGGATCTGAGCCGCACCGTGGCCGCCTCCACCGCCTCGCGCACGACCGGCGCCGCGGCCCGAACGCGCCGGACCCTGGTCGAGGCGGCGACGGAGGCGTTCGCGGAGCAGGGCGTGTTCACGGCGTCCCTGGTCGACATCACCCGGCGCGCCGGCCAGCGCAACCGGGGCGCGGTGCACTACCACTTCGGCTCCCGCGACGGCCTGATCGTCGCGGTCGTCGACCAGCACGCCGCCTTCCTCGCCCGGCGCGAGGGCGAGCTCCTCGAGCTCGCCCTCGAACGCCCCGACGACGACCTGACCTCGGTCCTGGAGGCGATCGTGCGGCCGGCGGTCGAGCTCGCCGAGGCCGGCACCGACGGCCGCCGCTACCTGATGATCATCGGCCAGCTCGTCGAGGAGTACGACCGGGTGCACCCCGAGGTGACCGCCGCGCTCGAGCGCACCGGCGGCATGCCGGTCTACGCGCTGCTGCAGGCGCGGCTGCCGGCGTACGACGAGGCGCTGCTCAACGAGCGGATGGCGCTCGTCACCAGCTTCATCCTGCGCTCGGTCGCGGACCGCGCCCGGGCGCACGGGAGCGACGCCCCCGGCCGGGCCCAGCTGCCGACCGAGCGGTTCGTCGCGAACCTGGTGGCGATGGCCGTGGGGATGGCGACCGCACCCCTGCCCGAGTAGGGACGGATAGCCTTCGCCGCGTGAAGGTTCTCGTCACCGGCTCCGCCGGCAGCATCGGACGCGTCGTCACTCTGGGCCTGGCCGACCGCGGTCACGTCGTCGTCGGCCTGGACCGGGTGCCGCAGCCCGACGGCGAGGACGGTGCGTGGCACACCGTCGACGCCACCGACCCGGACGCGGTCGCCGCCGTGCTCGCGGAGGAGCGGGTGGACGCGGTCGTCCACCTCGCCGGCCACCCCGGCGAGGGGAGCCTCCCCTCCTCGCTGACCTCCCACGTGGTGACCACGGGCGCCCTGCTGGACGCGATGGTGGAGCACGACGTACGCCGCCTCGTCTACGCCTCCTCCAACCACGCGGTCGGCCGCACCCCCCGCGCCGGGCTCGAGAGCGACCTGCTGGGCGTCGACGTCCGCCCCCGGCCGGACACCTACTACGGCGTCGCCAAGGTGGCGGCCGAGGCGCTGCTGAGCCTGTACGCCGACCGCCACGGCATCGACGCCGTCGCCTGCCGGATCGGGTCGTTCCTCGACCGCCCCGAGACCGTGCGCCAGCTCGAGACCTGGCTCTCCCACGACGACTGCGTGCGGATGATCGAGGCCGCACTGACCGCGCCCGCGCCGGGCTTCGCGGTGCTGTACGGCATCTCGCGCAACACCCGCGCCTGGTGGGACCTCGCGCCCGGCCGGGCGTTGGGCTACGAGCCGCAGGACGACGCCGAGGACTTCGCCGCCTCGGTCGCCCCCGGTCCGGCGGACCAGGCGGAGGCCGCCCACGTCGGCGGCCCGTACGCGACGGCCGAGCTGGAGCGGCCGGCGCTGGACCGCTCCTCTTGACCTGACGCGTCCAGCGGGTTGGGTGGGGGGCATGACCATCCACCAGCGCACCCTCGGCACCGTCGCCCCGCTCACCGTCTCCGAGCTCGGGCTCGGCTGCATGGGCATGTCGGAGTTCTACGGACGCCGCGACGAGGACGAGGCGGTCGCGACCATCCACCGCGCCCTCGACCTCGGCGTCACCTTCCTCGACACCGCCGACATGTACGGCCCGTTCACCAACGAGCAGCTGGTCGGCCGCGCCATCACGGGACGCCGCGACGAGGTCCAGCTCGCCACCAAGTTCGGCAACGAGCGGCTCCCCGACGGCACCCGGCTCGGCATCAACGGCCGCCCCGAGTACGTCCGGTCCGCCTGCGACGCCTCGCTCCAGCGGCTCGGCGTCGACCACCTCGACCTGTACTACCAGCACCGCGTCGACAAGACCGTCCCGATCGAGGAGACCGTCGGCGCCATGGCGGAGCTGGTCGCGGCCGGCAAGGTCCGCCACCTCGGACTGTCCGAGGCCTCGGCGACCACGATCCGGCGCGGCCACGGCACCCACCCGATCACGGCCCTGCAGTCGGAGTACTCGCTGTTCACCCGCGACCTCGAGGACGAGATCATCCCGACGCTGCGCGAGCTCGGCATCGGCCTGGTCCCCTACGCCCCGCTGGGCCGCGGCATCCTGACCGGCGCGATCACCTCGGACTCCTCCCTGGACGAGGGCGACTCGCGGCGCTCGGCGTACTTCCCGCGCCTCAACGGCGAGGGCCTGCGCGCCAACCTCGCGCTGGTGGACCGGGTGCGGGCGATCGCCGAGGAGAAGGGCTGCACGCCCGGCCAGCTGGCCCTGGCGTGGGTGCTGGCGCAGGGCGACGCCGGGCTCGGCGTCGCGCCGATCCCCGGTACCAAGCGGGTGCGCTACCTCGAGGAGAACGCCGGCGCCGCCACGGTCGAGCTGACCGACGCCGACCTGGCCGCCCTCGACGAGGCGGTCCCGCGTGGCGCGGTCGTCGGCGAGCGGTACGGCGACATGAGCTCGATCGACGCCTGAGCGCGGCCTCCGCGCGCGTGCCGGCGCCGGGCAAGGCCCGGCCAACCCTCGATCACCCGGCCCCGGCGACGCGGGCGGAGAGACCAGCCACGCACCCGGCCATCATCCGGTGGTGGTTCCAGCGCAGCACCGGGCGGGCGGCGTACGACGCCAGCCCGAGCAGCCCGCGCACCGTGACCTCCTGGTCGAGGTGGAGGTCGGTGCCGCGGCCGCCGTCGGCCGGCGCGAGCGTGAAGCGGACCGACCCGCTCAGGTCGCCCGAGACGCCGACCTCGAGCCGGGACGGCGACCGGTCCGTCGCGTGCAGGACCAGGTCGAGCGTGTAGGGCAGCACCGAGCGGCACAGCACCCGCGCGTCGTCCGGACCGAGCGATGCGACCGCGACGACCTGCGGCCACCACTCCGGGTAGTGCTCGAGGTCGACCAGCACATCGTGCACCGCGATCGGCGGGGCAGGGACGAACCAGCGACCACCGAACGCGAAGACCGGACCCACCCTCGTATCGTGCCCTCATGACGTCCGCCGATGCGCCCACCGATGTGCCTGCCGATGTGCCGAACGATGTGAGCAGCCTGCTCGAGACCGCCCGTTCCTGGGCGGCCGACGACCCCGACGACCAGACCCGTGCCGAACTGGAGGCGGTGATCGCGGACGTGGCGGCGGGCGGCGCCGCCGACGACCTGCGCGACCGCTTCGCCGGGACGCTCGAGTTCGGCACCGCCGGGCTCCGCGGGGCGCTCGGCGCGGGCTCCAACCGGATGAACCGGGTGGTCGTGACCCGGGCGGCGGCGGGCCTCGCGGCCTTCCTGAAGGAGCAGAGCCGGAAGGGCACCGGCGTGGAGCGTGGGTCCGTCGTGATCGGGTACGACGCGCGGCACAACTCCGACGTGTTCGCGCGCGACACCGCGGAGGTGATGACCGGCGCCGGGCTGACGGCGTACCTCCTCCCGCGGCCGCTGCCCACGCCGCTGCTGGCCTACGCGATCCGCGAGCTCGGCTGTGCCGCGGGCGTGATGGTGACGGCGAGCCACAACCCGCCCCAGGACAACGGCTACAAGGTCTACCTCGGCGACGGGAGCCAGATCGTCCCGCCGGCCGACGCCGAGATCGCCGCCAGGATCGCGGCGGTCGGCGCGGTGGCCGACGTACCGCGCGGCAGCGGCGGCACCGTGCTCGAGGAGCAGATCATCGACCGCTACCTCGACACCGTGGCCGGCCTGGCCGACGACGGCCCGCGGGACCTGTCGATCGTCTACACCCCCCTGCACGGCGTGGGCGGTACGACGGTCCAGCGGGTGCTCGAGGCCGCGGGCTTCTCCGAGCCGGCGGTCGTCGTGCAGCAGGAGCTGCCCGACGCCGACTTCCCGACCGTCGCGTTCCCGAACCCCGAGGAGCCCGGGGCGATGGACCTGGCGATGGAGCTGGCGCGGGCGCGCGGAGCGGACCTGGTCGTGGCGAACGACCCCGACGCGGACCGGTGCGCAGCGGCCGTGCCCGGCCCGCACGGCTGGCGGATGCTGCGCGGCGACGAGGTCGGGGCGCTGCTCGCCCACGCGCTACTGAGCCGCGGCAAGCAGGGCACCTACGCCACCAGCATCGTGTCCTCGAGCCTGCTCGGGAAGCTGGCGAGGGCGGCGGGCCAGCCGTACGCCGAGACGCTCACCGGGTTCAAGTGGATCGGCCGGGTCGAGGGCCTGGCGTTCGGCTACGAGGAGGCGCTCGGCTACTGCGTCGACCCCGAGCACGTGAGGGACAAGGACGGCGTCTCGGCGCTGCTGCTGCTCTGCGAGCTCGCGGCCGCGGCGAAGGCGGACGGTCGCGGGCTGGTGGACCTGCTCGACGACCTGGCCGTCGAGCACGGGCTGCACGCGACCGACCAGCTCTCGGTGCGGGTCTCCGACCTCGGCGAGATCGCCGCGGCGATGGCCCGACTGCGGGCGAACCCGCCCGCCGAGCTCGGCGGTCTCGCCGTCGAGCGCGTCGACGACCTGTCGACGGGCAGCCCCGACCTGCCGCCGACGGAGGGGCTGCGCTACCTGCTGGCCGACGGCGCGCGCGTCGTGGTGCGCCCGAGTGGCACCGAGCCCAAGCTGAAGTGCTACCTCGAGGTCGTGGTGCCGGTCGCCGCCGACAGTGGCGTGGACGCGGCCCGGATCGCCGCGGTCGGCCGGCTCGACGCGCTGCGCGACGGCATCAAGCAGGCTGCCGGCATCTAGACGACCAGGGCGACCACCAGGGCCGCCACCAGCACGACCACGCCGGCGATCTCTGGCCAGGCGAGGGTACGGCGTACCTCCCCGGCGTCGCGGTGCAGCTCCCGGGCTTCGCGGGAGAGGTGGGTGATCCGCTCCTCGACGAACACCTGGTAGGTGTCCATCGCGGTCGGGGCCGGGCGGTTGCGAGCAGCACCAGCACGGTTGCGCAGGGTCTGGCGGGCGGTGTAGCCGACCACCGGGGAGGTGTAGCGCTTGTCCGCCGCGACGACGGCGAGCACCTGTCCCACCACCACCGTCGTGATCGACGCGAGCGGCACGTGGTCGGTGTGGAGCATGTTCCGCATCACCAGGTGGTCCCGGCTGGCCCAGAGGGCCGGGCGGAGCAGCGCCACCCACACCAGCAGGGCGCCGAGCAGCGCCGCGACGGCGACCACGGGCGCGTGCTCACCGCCCCAGGCCACGATCGCGAGCACCAGGACGACGCCCGCGCAGGCCAGACCGAGGTAGCCGCTGAACCGCCCGTTCGTCGCGTGGAAACGCTCCACGACGGCGTCGGGGCTGGGGTCGGTCATGAGGGCACTCTCCCGGTTGTGGTCCATGGCGCGGACAACCCTATGCTGGGTCGGTGAGCAGCACTTCCACCATCCTCGATCCCGCGTTCGAGGACGTCACCCGGTCGGAGGCGTCCCTCCGCAGGTTCCTCCACGGGCTGCCGGGCGTCGACCAGGTCGGCGCCGAGGCCCGCGCCGCCGGACTCGCGACCCGGTCGATCAAGACCAGCGCCAAGGAGTTCGCCCTCGACCTGGCGATCCGGATGGTGGACCTGACCACCCTGGAGGGCCAGGACACCCCCGGCAAGGTCCGGGCCCTGTCCGCGAAGGCGATGCGGCCCGACCCGTCCGACCCGACCTGCCCGGCGACCGCCGCGGTCTGCGTCTACCCCGACATGGCCGGCATCGCGAAGCAGGCGCTCGGCACCAGCGGCGTGCACGTCGCAGCGGTGGCCACGGCGTTCCCGAGCGGCCGGGCCGCCCTCGACATCAAGCTCGCCGACACCCGCGACGCGGTGGACGCGGGCGCCGACGAGATCGACATGGTCATCGACCGCGGCGCGTTCCTCGCCGGGCGCTACCAGCACGTGTACGACGAGATCGTGGCGGTCCGCGAGGCGTGCCACCGGGAGAACGGCGAGAGCGCCCACCTCAAGGTGATCTTCGAGACCGGCGAGCTGCAGACCTACGACAACGTCCGCCGCGCGAGCTGGCTGGCGATGATGGCCGGCGCGCACTTCATCAAGACCTCGACCGGCAAGGTCCAGCCCGCCGCCACCCTGCCGGTGACCCTGGTGATGCTCCAGGCCGTCCGCGACTTCCGGGAGACCACCGGCCGGATGGTCGGCGTGAAGCCGGCCGGCGGCATCCGCACCGCCAAGGACGCCATCAAGTACCTGGTGATGGTCAACGAGGTGGCCGGTGAGGACTGGCTGGACCCCGACTGGTTCCGCTTCGGCGCCTCCACGCTGCTGAACGACCTGCTCATGCAGCGCACCAAGATGAAGACCGGCCGCTACTCCGGTCCCGACTACTTCACGCTGGACTGATCCCCATGCCATCGCCCTTTGAGTACGCCCCGGCACCCGAGTCGCGCGCCGTCGTCGACATCAAGCCGTCGTACGGCCTGTTCATCAACGGTGAGTTCGTCGACGGCCACGGCGCGTCGTTCAAGACGATCAGCCCGGCCACCGAGGAGGTGCTGGCCGAGATCGCGGAGGCCGACGAGGCCGACGTCGACGCCGCCGTGAGGGCCGCCCGCACCGCCTACGACAAGGTCTGGTCACGGCTGCCCGGCCGTGAGCGCGCCAAGTACCTCTACCGGATCGCCCGGATCATCCAGGAGCGCAGCCGCGAGCTCGCGGTGCTGGAGTCGCTCGACAACGGGAAGCCGATCAAGGAGTCGCGCGACGTCGACGTGCCGATCGTCGCCGCGCACTTCTTCTACTACGCCGGCTGGGCCGACAAGCTGGAGTACGCCGGTCACGGCGCCGACCCGCGGGCCCTCGGCGTCGCCGCCCAGGTGATCCCGTGGAACTTCCCGCTGCTGATGCTGGCCTGGAAGATCGCGCCCGCGCTGGCGTGCGGCAACACCGTGGTGCTCAAGCCCGCGGAGACCACGCCCCTCACCGCGCTGCTGTTCGCCGAGATCTGCCAGCAGGCCGACCTCCCGCCAGGCGTCGTCAACATCGTGACCGGCGCCGGGGGCACCGGCCAGGCACTGGTCGGCCACCCCGGCGTCGACAAGGTGGCGTTCACCGGCTCGACCGCGGTCGGCAAGGCGATCGCGCGCTCGGTCGCCGGCACCAGCAAGCGGGTCACGCTCGAGCTCGGCGGCAAGGCCGCGAACATCGTCTTCGACGACGCGCCGATCGACCAGGCCGTCGAGGGCATCGTCGACGGGATCTTCTTCAACCAGGGCCACGTCTGCTGCGCGGGCTCCCGCCTGCTGGTCCAGGAGAGCATCGCCGAGGACCTGCTCGAGCGGCTCAAGGCCCGGATGTCCACGCTGCGCATGGGCGACCCGCTCGACAAGAACACCGACATCGGCGCGATCAACTCCGGCGAGCAGCTCAAGCGGATCCGCGAGCTCTCCGAGGTCGGCGACGCCGAGGGCGCCGAGCGCTGGGAGGTCGCCTGCGAGCTGCCCACCAAGGGGTTCTGGTTCCCGCCGACCCTGTTCACCGGCGTCTCCCAGGCCCACCGGATCGCCCGCGAGGAGATCTTCGGGCCGGTGCTGTCGGTGCTGACCTTCCGCACCCCCGCCGAGGCGCTGGAGAAGGCGAACAACACGCCGTACGGCCTGTCCGCGGGCGTGTGGACCGAGAAGGGCTCGCTGATCCTCAAGATGGCCAGCTCCCTGCGCGCCGGCGTGGTCTGGGCCAACACGTTCAACAAGTTCGACCCGACGAGCCCGTTCGGCGGCTACAAGGAGTCGGGCTACGGCCGCGAGGGCGGCCGCCACGGGCTGGAGGCGTATCTCAAGTGACCCCGTCAAACGCGCGCATCGACGTCCGCAAGACCTACAAGCTCTACATCGGGGGCGCATTCCCCCGCTCGGAGTCGGGCTACTCCTACGAGGTCCTGGACAGCAAGGGGAAGTTCGTGGCCAACGCCGCCCTCGCCTCCCGCAAGGACGCTCGCGACGCGGTCACCGCGGCCCGCAAGGCCTTCGGCGGCTGGTCCGGGCGCACGGCGTACAACCGGGCCCAGATCCTCTACCGGATCGCCGAGGTCATGGAGGACCGCCGCCCGCAGTTCGTGCAGGCCGTCAGCCAGTCCGAGGGCCTCTCGGCCGCGAAGGCGGGCGGGGTCGTCGACGAGGCGATCGACCGCCTGGTCTGGTACGCCGGGTGGGCCGACAAGATCACCCAGGTCGTCGGCAACGCCAACCCGGTGGCCGGGCCGTACTTCAACCTCTCGACCCCCGAGCCCACCGGGGTCGTCGCCGTGCTCGCCCCGCAGGCCTCCTCGCTGCTCGGCCTGGTCAGCGTGGTCGCGCCGGTCATCGTCACCGGCAACACCACCGTGGTCGTGTCCTCCTACGACCGGCCGCTGCCGGCCGTGACGTTCGCCGAGGTGCTCGCCACCTCCGACGTCCCCGGCGGCGTGGTCAACCTGCTGACCGGGTCCGCGGCGACCGTCGGCCCGTGGCTGGCGGCGCACATGGACGTCAACGCGATCGACCTGACCGGCGTCGCCGGCGACACCGCCCTGGCCACCGACCTCGAGGTCGCCGCGGCCGACAACCTCAAGCGGGTACGTCGGGCCCCGGCCGCCGAGCCGGACTGGTCGCTCGACCAGGGTCTCGAGCCGATGACGGCGTTCCTCGAGACGAAGACCGTGTGGCACCCCATCGGGGTCTGATCCGTCGGTGCGCGCGCGTGTGATCGTCCTCGCCGGGCCCTCGGGTGCCGGCAAGTCCCGCCTCGCGGAGCGGGTCGGCCTGCCGGTCCTCCGGCTCGACGACTTCTACAAGAATGGCGACGACCCGACCCTCCCCCGGATCACCGAGGGCGCCAACGCGGGCCTGGTCGACTGGGACGACCCGCGGTCGTGGTGGCTCGAGGACGCGCTCGCCGCCCTCGACGCCATGTGCCGGCAGGGCAGCGCCGAGGTGCCGGTCTACGAGATCGCCCGCGACGGGCGCTGCGGCATGCAGACCCTCGACCTGCAGGGCTCCGACCTCTTCATCGCCGAGGGCATCTTCGCCCAGGAGGTCGTGCCGCACGTCACCGACACCGGCCAGCTCGCGGCGGCGTACTGCGTGCGCCAGCACCCGGCCGTCACGTTCTGGCGCCGGCTGACCCGGGACCTGCGCGAGCACCGCAAGCCCCCGCTGGTCCTGGTCCGGCGCGGCCTCGCGCTGATGCGCGACCAGCGCCGCGTGGTGGCCCACGCGGTCGCGAAGGGCTGCGAGCCGGTCACCCCGGAGCAGGGCTTCGCCGCGGTCACCGCGCTGATCGGGAAGGGCGCGCTGCGGTGAGCGAGGACTGGCCGGAGCGGGTCTTCCGCGAGCGCCTGGTCCAGCCCGACCGGGTCTCCTGCGGCGCGACCGTCCTGGTCGTCACGCGGATGATCCTCGACCACGGGTACGGCGAGTACATCGGTGCCGCCCCGTCCGTGCCCGACCGGTTCCGCGAGGAGGTGCTCGCGATGCACCGCCGGGTGACCGGCACCGTGGACCGCGGCCGGCTCCAGCTGCCGTGGCCGCGGGCGCTCGGGACCCCGCCCTGGGCGGTCGCCCGCCAGCTCGGCGACCGGGACGTCCGGTGGATCCGCACGTCCCCGGCCTCGGGGTACGACGCCGTGACCGCTGCGACCCGCGTCCACCAGCCGGTCCCGGTCTACGTCGGCAGCCGCTGGCTGCCCCGGCACGTCGTGCTGGCCCTCGGCGAGCACGAGGGCGCGCTGCGCTTCTTCGAGCCGGCACGGGGCCGCCTCGTGGACGTCTCCCGCACCGAGTTCGCGGCGGCCCGGCTGGGCCTGGCCGGCTGGGACCACGCCTGGTGGGCGGTCCTGCCCGAGTGAGAGCCGGGCCGGGCCCGGTCGGGTATCAGTCGTGCTCGGCCTTGAGCGCGGCGTACTCCGGCTTGATCAGGTCGGTGATCAGGGCCAGCCGCTCGTCGAACGGCAGGAACGCCGACTTCATCGCGTTGATCGTGAACCACTCCAGGTCCTTCAACCCGTAGCCGAACGCCTCCACCAGCGACCACAGCTCGTGGGTCACGGAGGTGCGGCTCATCAGCCGGTTGTCGGTGTTGACCGTGACCCGGAAGCCGAGCCTCTTCAGCAGCCCGATCGGGTGCTCGGCGATCGAGGTGGCCGCGCCGGTCTGCACGTTCGACCAGGGGCACATCTCCAGCGGGATGCGCTTGTCGCGGACGTACGCCGCCAGCAGGCCGAGGCTGACCGTGCCGTCCTCGGCGACCGTGATGTCGTCGATGATCCGCACCCCGTGCCCGAGCCGGTCGGCGCCGCACCACTGGATGGCCTGCCAGATCGACGGCAGCCCGAAGCCCTCGCCCGCATGGATCGTGAAGTGGGCGTTCTCCCGCTGCATGTACTCGAAGGCGTCCAGGTGCCGGGTGGGGGGATAGCCGGCCTCGGCGCCGGCGATGTCGAAGCCGGCGACGCCGCGGTCGCGCCACGCGACCGCGAGGTGGGCGATCTCCATCGACCGCGCCTGGTGCCGCATCGCGGTGAGCAGCTGCCGTACGACGATCCGCCCGCCGGCGGCCTCGACGCCCTGGTCGAAGCCCTCCTGGACCGCCGCCACCACCTCGTCGAGGCTCAGGCCCTGGAGCACGTGCTGCTCGGGCGCGTAGCGGACCTCGGCGTACACCACGCCGTCGGCGACCAGGTCCGCCACGCACTCCCGCGCCACCCGGGTGAGCGCCGAGGCCGTCTGCATCACCGCGACCGTGTGGTCGAAGGTCTCCAGGTAGCGCTCCAGGGAGCCGGAGTCGGAGGCCTCCGCGAACCACCGGCCGAGCGTCTCGGCGGAGAGGTCCCCCTCCACGGCCGGGAGCTGGTGCCCGATCTCCGCGGCCAGCTCGATGATCGACTGGGGACGCAGCCCGCCGTCCAGGTGGTCGTGCAGCAGCGCCTTCGGCGCCCGCTGCACCTGGTCGAGGGTCGGGGACGGGTTCGGGGACGGGCTCGACGACACGGTCATGCCGCGATCCTTCCACCTCCCGGGCCCGGTCCGCGCCGAGTACGGCGGACCGGTAGGTTCCCGGCATGCGCGTCTTCACGACCCTGGAGCAGGTTGCCGCTGCGAGCGGCGAGGAGCTGGGCACCTCCGAGTGGCTCACGATCGAGCAGGACCGGGTGGACCGGTTCGCCGAGGCGACCGGGGACCACCAGTGGATCCACGTCGACGTCGAGCGGGCGGCCACCGGGCCGTTCGGCGGCACCATCGCCCACGGCTACCTCACGCTGTCGCTGGTGCCGTTCCTGGGCAGCCAGGTGTTCTCCCTGGAGACCCCGGGCGCCAAGCTGAACTACGGCGTCAACAAGGTCCGCTTCCCGAACCCGGTGTTGGTCGGCAAGCGGGTCCGGGCCCACGTGACGCTGGCCGAGGTCGCCGAGATCCCGGCCGGCCAGCAGATCACGCTGCGCTACACCGTCGAGATCGAGGACGAGGCCAAGCCGGCCTGCGTCGCCGAGACGGTCGTCCTGCTGCTCCCCTGACCCGCAGGGTGCCGAGTCGGCGCATCTTGCTCACCCGGGAGGCTCGAGTCGGCGCGTTGTGCCCGCAGCCCGGGCAAGTTGCGCCGAGTCGGCGGGGGATCAGCTGACGCGGTCGATGACCAGCGGGGTGGGGAGGTACGGCGCGTCCGCGGGCGCGATGTCGTAGCCGCCCTCGAGCGAGGCGAGAGCACGCTCGAACCGGTGCGCGTCGTCGGTGAGCAGCGTGAACAGGGGCTGGCCCTCGGTCACGGCGTCCCCCGGGCGGGCGTGCCACACGACGCCCGCGCCGGCCTGCACCGGGTCCTCCTTGCGGGCCCGGCCCGCGCCCAGTCGCCAGGCGGCCAGGCCGACCGCCATCGCGTCGAGGCGGGCCAGCACACCGGACGCCGGAGCGGTGACGACATGGCTCTCGCGCGCCTCGGGCAGCGGTGCGTCCGGGTCGCCGTCCTGGGCGCGGATCATCGCCTTCCAGGCGTCCATCGCCGAGCCGTCGGCGAGCCGGTCGGCCGGGTCGACGTCGTCGCGGCCCGCGCCGGCGAGCATCTCGCGGGCCAGCGCCAGGGTCAGCTCGACCACGTCGGCCGGGCCGCCGCCGGCCAGCACCTCGACCGACTCGGCGACCTCGATCGCGTTGCCGGCGGTGCGACCCAGCGGGGTGGCCATGTCGGTGAGCAGCGCGACCGTGTGGACGCCTGCGTCCTTGCCGAGCGCGACCATCGTCTCGGCGAGCTCTCGCGCTGAGTCGACGTCCTTCATGAACGCGCCCGTGCCGACCTTGACGTCGAGCACCAGCGAGCCGGTGCCCTCGGCGATCTTCTTCGACATGATCGACGAGGCGATCAGCGGGATCGCCTCGACGGTGCCGGTGACGTCGCGCAGCGCGTAGAGCTTCTTGTCCGCGGGGGCCAGCCCGTCGCCGGCCGCGCAGACGACCGCGCCGACGGACTCGAGCTGCGCCATCATCTCGTCGTTCGACAGCGCGGCCCGCCAGCCGGGGATCGCCTCGAGCTTGTCGAGGGTGCCGCCGGTGTGGCCCAGCCCGCGCCCGGAGAGCTGCGGGACGGCGACCCCGCAAGCGGCGACCAGCGGCGCGAGCGGCAGCGTGATCTTGTCGCCGACCCCGCCGGTCGAGTGCTTGTCGGCGGTGGGCCGCGAGAGCGAGGAGAAGTCCATCCGCTCCCCCGACGCGATCATCGCGGCGGTCCACCGGGCGATCTCGCGCCGGCTCATGCCGTTGAGCAGGATCGCCATCGCGAGCGACGACATCTGCTCGTCGGCGACCGCGCCCCGCGTGTAGGCGTCGACCACCCAGTCGATCTGGCTGTCGCTCAGCTCGTGACGGTCACGCTTGGCGGCGATCACCTCGACGGCGTCATGGTCAGGCATGTGTTCCTCCCACGGGCACGCTACGGAACCCTCTCAACACGAACGTCCCCCGGCTCTCCGGCTCTCCGGTGAGGGCCAGGTCGGGGAACGTCTCGAACAGTTCGGACACCGACTCCGCCAGCTCCATCCTGGCGAGCGGGGCGCCGAGGCAGAAGTGCACGCCGACCCCGAACGCCAGGTGGTTGTTGGGGTCGCGGTCCACGTCGAACACGTCGGGGTCGGCGAAGACCGCCGGGTCGCGGTTGGCGGCGCCGAGCAGCGCGACGATCCGCTGCCCCTCCTCGACGAGCACCGCCTGCTCTCCCTCGCCCACCTGCACGTCCTCGATCGCGGTCCGCTCGAAGAGCTGGAGGGCGGAGTCGAAGCGCAGCATCTCCTCGACCGTGCGGGGCACGTCGGAGCCGGGACGCAGGCCCCGGCGCAGCATCGCCGTGAGGCCGTTGCCGAACACGTTGACCGAGGCCTCGTGCCCGGCGTTGAGCAGCAGCACCACCGCGGCCACGACCTCGTCCTCGGTCAGCTCGGTCGCGACCAGGTCGGTGATCAGGTCCTCGGCGGGCGACGTACGCCGCTCCCGCACCAGCTCGCGCACCAGGCCGGCGAAGTCGATCGCGGCGGCGACGGCCGCGTCGACCGTCTCCTGCGGCGGCGAGACCTCGTACATCCGCACGATCGCCTGCGACCAGTCCCGCAGGGAGTGGGCGTAGGTGCGGGGCACGCCGAGCAGGTCGGCGATCACCAGCACCGGCAGCGGCTCGGCGTAGTCCCCGACCACGTCGAAGCCGGCCGGGTCCACACCGGCGAGCAGCTCCGCGGCGAGCTCGCGCACCCGCGGGCGCAGCCGCTCCACGTGACCGCGCGCGAACGCCGAGGCGACCGGGCGCCGGAGCCGGGTGTGCTCGGGCGGCTCGTTCTCCATCATCTGGTTGCGGTGGAGCAGGTTGAACGGCTCGAGGTGGTCGAGCGGCTCCTTGTCCTTCCAGAGCCGGCCCAGCCGCCGGTCGCGCTGCACCTGGCCGACCGTCGCGTGCGCGAACGTCAGGTACCGGCCCGTCGGCTCGTGCCACGCCACCGGGTGCCGGGCGCGCTCGCGCGCGAAGTGCGGGTAGGGGTCGGCGACGACGGCGGGGTCGGTCAGGTCAATCGAGGTCGTCGGGACCGAACGCATCCGGCAGCACCTCGTCCATCCGCTTGACACCCGAGACCGTCCACAGCAACAGGCCCGGTCCGCCGTTCTCGTGCAGCAGCTGCCGACACCGCCCGCAGGGCATGATGATCTCCCGCTCGCGGTTGACGCACACGAAGTGGGTCAACCGGCCGCCGCCGGTGATGTGCAGCTGGCTGACCAGCCCGCACTCGGCGCACAGGCCGACGCCGTACGACGCGTTCTCGACGTTGCAGCCGACCACGGTGCGGCCGTCCTCGGCGATCGCCGCGGCGCCGACCGGGAAGCGCGAGTACGGCACGTACGCGTGCGACATCGCCTCCTCGGCCGCCGCCTTCAGCGACTCCCAGTCGAACGCGGTGTCCTGGGTGCTCACTAGCCTGCGCTGCCCTTGCGGTAGATCTGCCCGTCGGCTGTCGGCATCCGTAGTCGTTGCGAGGCGAAGGCGAGCACCAGCAGCGTGATCACGTACGGCGTCATCCGGGTGAAGTCACCCGGCACCTCGTCGATCGCGAAGTACAGCGCGCCGAGCGCGAGCGCCACGAACCCGGTGATGACCGCGGCCCGCTGCTGGCCCTGCCGGGCCTGCCAGACCGCCATCGCGAGCGCCAGCGCCGCCAGCGCGAGGAGCAGCGCGTGCACCGACTCACCGCCCTGGCGCAGGCCGAGCGTCTCGGTGTAGCCGAACAGGCCGGAGCCCGCGAGCAGGCCGCCCGGGCGCCAGTTGCCGAAGATCATCGCCGCGAGGCCGATGTAGCCACGGCCACCGGTCTGCCCGTCGCGGTAGTTGCTGGACGCCACCATCGCGAGGAACCCGCCCGCCAGGCCGGCCAGGCCGCCGGAGACCAGCACGGCGGTGAACTTGTAGCGCAGCACGTGCACGCCGAGCGACTCGGCCGCGACCGGGCTCTCACCGCAGGAGCGCAGCCGCAGGCCGAACGGCGTGCGCCACAGCAGCCAGTAGCTCAGGAGCAGCAGCAGCATGGCGAGGATCACCAGCAGCGACAGGTTCGTCACCAGGGCCCGCAGCACCGCCGCGAGCTCGGAGACGACGAAGAGGTCCTTCTTCTCGACGTCGAGCAGGTTGCTGCTCAGCGAGTCGACGGTGATCGTCTGCACGTCGGGGATCTTCGGCGACTGCGTCTGGCCCCCGCCGGGCAGCCCGACGAAGGTCAGCGAGGCGAGGTACTGGACCGCGCCGAGCGCGATGATGTTGATCGCGACACCGGAGATGATGTGGTCGACGCCGAAGATGACGGTGGCGACGGCGTGCACGAGACCGCCGAGGACACCCAACAGGATCGCGCCGGCGACGCCCGCCCAGGCACCGTAGTGGTAGCCGAAGTAGCCGGCCCCCCAGGTGCCGAGGATCATCATGCCCTCGAGACCGATGTTGACGATGCCGGCCCGCTCCGACCAGAGGCCGCCGAGACCGGCGAGCATGATCGGCACGGTCGCGATGAACATCGCCGAGACGGTGCCCGACGAGGTCAGGTCGTTGGCGCCGGTGATGATCTCCAGCACCGACAGCGCCGCCAGGATCACGAAGAACGCGACGACCAGCCACCAGCGCGGCAGTCGGCGACGCGGCTTGGCGACGGCGGCCGGTCGGGCCGCGTGGGTGGCGGTGGCAGGGACACTCATGCCGGGACCTCCTCGGCCTTGTCGTTGGACGCCTCGCCGCGTTCGCTCTCGAGGGCGCGGGCCACCTGTTGCTGTTCCAGGCGCTGACGGTACCGGCGCACGATCTCGTAGGAGATCACCACGGTCAGCACGATCACGCCCTGCGTGATGGCGACGATGTCCGGCGAGACGCCGACCAGGATCTGCAGCGGGTTGGACTGCTCGTCGAGGTAGGCGAACAGCAGCGCGCCGAGCGCGATCCCGATCGGGTTGTTGCGGCCGAGCAGGGCGATCGCGATCCCGGCGAAGCCGAGGCCGGACTGGAACGTCGAGCCGTAGGTGTAGGAGTCGCCGAACAGGATCGGGAGGCCGACCAGGCCGGCAATGGCTCCGGAGATCAGCATCGCGGTGACGGTCATCCGCTTCACGCTGATGCCGCTCGCGACCGCGGCGGTGGTCGACTGCCCGGTCGCGCGCAGGTCGAAGCCGAACCGGGTCCGGTTGAGCACGAACCAGAAGGCGAAGCCGACCACGGCGGCGATGATGATGAAGCCGTAGACGCTGCTGGTGCCGTCGCCGAGGCCGATGTTGGGGATCCGGCTGCCCTCGGGGATCTGCTTGGTGCCGATCTGGTTGCTGCCCTCCTCGCGGACCGCGACCTGGCGCAGCAGGTAGGCGACGAGGCCGGTGGCGATCGCGTTGAGCATGATCGTGGAGATGACCTCGCTGACGCCGCGGGCGGCCCGCAGCACGCCGGCGATGCCGGCCCAGATCGCGCCGACCGCCATCGCGCAGACGATCGCCAGCGCGGTGTTGAGGTAGCCCGGGAGCCACGCCTCGCCGGCCACGACCGCGGCGGTGAAGGCCGCGACGCGGTACTGCCCGTCGACGCCGATGTTGAACAGGTTCATCCGGAAGCCGACGGCCACCGCGATGCCGGAGAGGTAGAGCACGGTGGCGTTGTCGATGATGTTCGCCAGGTTGCGGGTCTCGGGGACCGAGAGGATCTGGTCCCACACGTCGAGCACCGGGTCGCCGGCCGCCAGCAGCACCAGGCTGGTGATCGCGAACGCCGCGACCAGGGCCAGGACGGGTGTGCTGATGGCCAGCATCAGCCGGGTCAAGCGGCCGATCATGCCGGTGCCCCCGCCCCGGTCATCGCCGAGCCGAGTTGCTCGGGCGTGACGTCGTCGGGGTCGAAGCTGCCGACCAGGCGGCCTCGCAGGATGACCTCGATCCGATCGGAGAGCCCGATCAGCTCATCGAGGTCGGCAGAGATCAGCAGCACGGCCAGCCCTTCGCGTCGAGCCCTCTTGATGTGGTCCCAGATCGCGGCCTGGGCGCCCACGTCGACCCCGCGGGTCGGGTGGCCGGCGATCAGCAGGATCGGGTCGCTGCTCATCTCGCGACCGACGATCAGCTTCTGCTGGTTGCCGCCCGACAGCGCCCGCGCCAGCACGTCGGGGCCGGGGGTGCGCACGTCGTACTCGGTGATGATCCGCTGGGTGTCCTCGCGGGCCGCGCCGCGGTGGATCAGGCCGTGGCGTACGCCGGGCGGGCGGGTCTGGTGGCCGAGGATCCGGTTCTCCCACAGTGGGGAGTCCAGCAGCAGCCCGTGCCGGTGCCGGTCCTCGGGGATGTAGCCGACGCCGGCCTCGCGGCGCTGGCCGGTCGAGCGGTCGCTGAGGTCGGTCCCGTCGAGCTCGATCCGTCCGGTCGCCCCGGGACGCATGCCCATGATCGACTCGACCAGCTCGGCCTGGCCGTTGCCCTCGACCCCGGCGATGCCGAGGATCTCGCCGCGGTGGATCTTGAACGAGATGTCCTCGAGCAGCGGCCGACCGCCCGGGTTGGGCAGCGAGAGGTCCTCCACCGAGAGCAGCACGTGGTCGGTGACCGTGGAGGCCTCGGTGGACGGCGAGGGCAGCTCGGAGCCGACCATCAGCTCGGCGAGCTGGCGGGCGGTGACGCCGGCCGGGTCGACGGTCTTCACCGTCGTGCCCCGCCGGATCACGGTGATCTCGTCGGCGACGGAGAGCACCTCGTCGAGCTTGTGGGAGATGAAGATGACGCTGAGCCCCTCGTTCTTGAGCTCGCGAAGGTTGCCGAACAGCTCGTCGACCTCGTGCGGGACGAGCACGGCGGTCGGCTCGTCGAGGATGACGATCTGCGCGCCTCGGTAGAGGACCTTGAGGATCTCCACGCGCTGGCGGGCGCCGACACCGAGGTCCTCGACCAGGCGGTCGGGCTCGATGCCGAGGCCGTAGGCGTCGGAGATGCGCTGGATCTCGGCGCGCGCCTTGGCCCCGATGCCGTGCCGCTTCTCCGCGCCCAGCACGACGTTCTCGAGCACGGTGAGGTTGTCGGCGAGCATGAAGTGCTGGAAGACCATGCCGACGCCGACCTTGATCGCGTCGGCCGGCGAGTGCAGGGAGACCTGCTGGCCGTTGATCTCGATCGTGCCCGAGTCGGGCGGCTGCACGCCGTACAGGATCTTCATCAGCGTGGACTTGCCGGCGCCGTTCTCCCCGACGATGGCGTGGATGGTGCCGCGACGGACGTCGATGTTGATGTCGTCGTTGGCGATCACGCCGGGGAACCGCTTGCCGATGCCGCGCAGGCGGACGGCGATGTCCGGGGCTGGGGAGGTGGGCTCCGTCGCGGACGGGGCAGGAGTGGGCACGATCCGTGACCTCCTTGTCAGGCTCGAGCGCTGACGCTACCGGTTGGGCGGCGTGGGGGCGCGACGGGCCCGCGGGGCAAGGTGCCCCGCGGGCCCGTCACTGATGATGCGTGGTTCAGCCGTGGATCACTTGGGCTCGGTCGGGACCGTGATCTTGCCGTCGATGATCTGCTGCTTGTAGTCGTCGAGCTGACCGGTGATGTCATCGATCATGCCGCCGCTGGTGGAGTAGCCCACCCCGTCGACCGACAGGTCGTAGGTGGTGACGCCGGTCGGGAAGCTCCCGTCGTTGACCTGCTTGAGGTACTCGTAGACCGCGACGTTCACGTTCTTGAGCATCGAGGTCATGATGACGTCCTGGACGGACGGGTCGGCGGTGTTGTACTGGTCGGAGTCGACGCCGATGGCGAGGTTGCCCGACTCGGAGGCCGCCTCAAAGACGCCGCCACCGGAGCCACCGGCGGCGTGGTAGACGATGTCGGCGCCGGCGTCGTACATGCCCTGCGCCGCGGTCTTGCCCTTGGCCGGGTCACCGAAGCCGGAGAAGTCCGGAACCTGGGTCAGGTAGGTGACGTCGACCTTGACCTTCGGGTTGACGGCGGCGACACCGGCCTCGTAGCCGGCCTGGAACTTCTGGATCAGCGGGGTCTCGACGCCGCCGATGAAGCCGACGTGGTCGGTCTGGGTCTTCAGCGCGGCAGCCGCGCCGACCAGGAACGAGCCCTGCTCCTCGGCGAAGACCAGGCTGGCGACGTTCGGGACGTCCGCGAGGCTGGAGTCGTCGATGATCGCGAAGTGCACGTCCGGGTACTCCGCCGCGACCTTGCCCACCGACGCGGCGTAGGCGAAGCCCACCGCGATGATCGGGTCGAAGCCGGCGTCGGCGAAGGTGCGCAGGCGCTCCTCGCGGGCGTTCTCGGCCTCGCCGTCCTCAGCCTCGGACTCGTTGGGGGTCATGCCGAACTCCTCGACCGCCTGGTCGAGACCGGCGGCCGCCGAGTCGTTGAAGGACTGGTCGCCGCGTCCGCCGACGTCGTAAGCCATGCCGACCTTGACGTCGGACTGAGGGGCGGAGGAGCTCGGGGTGTCAGACCCGGTGGTGCTGCTCTCGCCGTCACTGTCGCTGCTGCCGCATGCGCCGAGGGCCAGGATGCCGGCCGTCAGCAGGGCTGCGAACTTCGTGGTGCGTCGCAAGACGCCTCCTTCGTGTGCTGTGGACGCCCTCCCGGGCGCGAAACACCGCCACACTAGGGCCTGCATCCTGCCCTCACAGCCACATCACGAAGTTGTTATCGAGTCGATGCCAGACGACGCGAAGATCCTCATAAAGGTCCCCCTACGAGGTGACCAAGGACCCTGCCGCAACGTGCGCGAGGACCTTAGCGCCGATGGCCACGGCCCGCTCGTCGACGCGCAGGTTCCCCTGGTGCAGGTCGTACGTCGGGCCGCCCGGCGTCCGCGTGCCGAGGCGGCCCATCGCGCCCGGCACCCGGTCGAGGTACCAGCCGAAGTCCTCGCCGCCGAGGCTCTGCTGGGTGGGAACGTGCCCAACCTGCCCGACCACCCGGTCCACGGCGTGACCGAGCAGCACGATCGACTCGACGTCGTTCACGACCGGCGGCACGCCGCGCTGGTAGTCGACCTGCGCGTGCACGCCGTACGGCGCGACGATCTGCTCGACCAGCACCGGCACCAGCTTCTCCGCCTCCGACCAGGCGATCGCGTCGAGCATCCGCACGGTGCCACCGATCCGGCCGGTGGCGGGGATGACGTTGTGGGCGGATCCGGCGCGCACCACGCCCCACACCACGCTCACGCCGGCGCGCGGGTCCAGCCGCCGGGACAGGATCGAGGGCAGCTCGGTGACGACCTTGCCGAGCGCGTAGGTGAGGTCCTCGGTGAGGTGCGGGCGGGAGGTGTGCCCGCCGGCCCCGGTCAGCGTCACCTCGAGGTGGTCGGCGGCTCCGGTGATCGGCCCCTCGCGCAGCCCGACCCGGCCGACGTCCAGGCTCGGGTCGCAGTGCAGGCCGAACAGCTGGGCGACGTCGGCGAGGGCGCCGAGCTCGATCAGGGAGAGCGCCCCTCCGGGCATCACCTCCTCGGCCGGCTGGAAGAGCAGCCGCACCCGGCCGGGTAGCAGTCCCTCGTCGTGCAGCCGGGCGAGCGCGATCGCGGCGCCGACCAGCGCCGTGGTGTGCACGTCGTGGCCGCAGGCGTGCGTCACACCCTCGACGGTGCTCGACCAGGGGTCGTCGGTGAGGTCCGGCACGGGGAGCGCGTCGAGGTCGGCCCGCAGCGCGATGACCGCGCCGCCCGTGCCGATCTCGGCCAGCAGCCCGCTGCGGGGCAGCTCGGTGACCCGCCATCCGCTGCGGCGCAGCCGAGCGGCGACCAGGGCCGTGGTGCGCAGCTCGCGCCAGGAGAGCTCCGGGTGGGCGTGCAGGTCGCGCCGCAGCGCGATCAGCTCGTCGTGGGACTCGCCGACGGTCGTCTCGATGAGCGAGTCGACGCGCGTCGGCGGCGGGGTGGGCTCGTCCTCGGGCATCGAGTCGAGGTTAGTTCACCTGCCGTTCGCCCGCCGCATCGTGTCTCGCGGCGGGCCCGGGCGGCGGTCAGCGACCGTCGTCGAAGGCGGCGAGGATCCGGTCGGCTGCGACCGTCGCGGGCAGCTCGCCGGAGAGCACGGCGTCGCGCAGCTCCTCCCGGATCACGCGGACCCCGGGCGAGTGCCGCAGCCGCTGCTCGAGCTCGTCGCGGACCAGCGCCCAGGTGAAGTCCAGCTGCTGGTGGGCCCGCTTGCGGGCCAGGCCGTCGGTGCCCAGGTGGCTGCGATGCGAGAGGACCCGTGCCCACACGTCGTCGACGCCGACGTCGTCGAGCGCGGAGCAGGTCACCACCGGCGGGGCCCACTCGTCGCGGCCACGCACCAGGCGCAGCGCGCCCGCGAGGTCCCGGGCGGCGACCCGGGCCTCCTGCTGGCGGTCGCCGTCGGCCTTGTTGACCGCGATCACGTCCGCGATCTCCAAGATGCCCTTCTTGATGCCCTGGAGCTGGTCGCCGGTGCGGGCGAGGGTGAGGAACAGGAACGTGTCGACCATGCCCGCGACGGTGACCTCGGACTGGCCGACGCCGACGGTCTCGACGAGCACGACGTCGTACCCGGCGCCCTCGAGCACCCCCATCGCCTGCACGGTCGCGCGGGCGACCCCGCCCAGCGTGCCCGCCGACGGCGAGGGGCGGATGAACGCCCTCTGGTCCTGTGCGAGCCGGGCCATCCGGGTCTTGTCGCCGAGCACCGAACCGCCGGTGCGGACCGAGCTCGGGTCGACGGCGAGTACGCCGACCCGGTGCCCGGCGGCGGTCAGGCGGATGCCCAGCGCCTCGATGAACGTGGACTTGCCGACCCCGGGCACGCCGGAGATCCCGACCCGGACCGCGTCGCGGTCGTCGTGCGCGAGCTCGGTCAGGAGCTCGCGGGCCTGGGCCCGGTGCTGGGGACGGGTGGACTCGACCAGGGTGATCGCCCGCGCCACCGAGGCCCGCCGGCCCTCGCGGATGCCCTCGACGAGGCCGTCGACGAGGCCCGGGACGTCCGGCATCAGTGGCCGAGCTGCTCGCGCAGCCGGGCCAGCAGGTCGAGGGCGGACTCGGCGATGACCGTGCCGGGCAGGAACACCGCGGCGGCGCCCATCTCCCTCAGGGTCGAGACGTCGTCGGGCGGGATCACCCCGCCGATCACGATCATGATGTCCGGCCGGCCCTGGTCGGCCAGCGCCTTCTTCAGCGCCGGCAGCAGGGTGAGGTGTCCGGCCGCGAGCGAGGAGACCCCCACGATGTGGACGTCGGCGTCCACCGCCTGCTGGGCGACCTCCTCGGGCGTGGAGAACAGCGGCCCCACATCGACGTCGAAGCCCAGGTCCGCGAACGCGCTGACCACGACCTTCTGACCGCGGTCGTGGCCGTCCTGGCCCATCTTCGCGACCAGGATCCGCGGGCGCCGGCCCTCGGCCTCCTCGAACCGCTCGGTCTCCTCCAGCACCTGGGCGACGACAGCGTCGCCGGCCCGGTCCGCCTCGGCCCTATACACGCCGCTGATGGTACGGATCACCGCCTGGTGCCGCCCGTAGACCTTCTCCAGTGCGGCGGAGATCTCCCCGACCGTCGCCTTGGCGCGGGCGGCGTCGACGGCGAGCGCGAGCAGGTTCCCGTCCAGGCCGCCCGACGGGCCCTGGTCGGCGGCGCTGGTCAGCGCCTCGAGGGTGCGCTCGACCTCGTGGTCGTCGCGCTCGGCACGGAGCCGCTCGAGCTTGGCGATCTGCTGACGGTAGACGTCGTCGTTGTCGACCTTGAGGACGTCCAGCCGGTCCTCGGCGGCCAGCCGGTAGGTGTTCACGCCGATCACCTTCTGGCTGCCGGAGTCGATCCGCGCCTGGGTGCGGGCGGCGGCCTCCTCGATCCGCATCTTCGGGATGCCCTGCTCGATCGCGGCCGCCATGCCGCCGGCCTGCTCGGCCTCGAGGATGTGCGCCCAGGCGCGCTCGGCCAGGTCGTGGGTGAGCCGCTCCACGTAGTAGGAGCCGGCCCACGGGTCGATGGTGCCCGTGGTGCCGCTCTCCTGCTGGAGCAGCAGCTGGGTGTTGCGGGCGATCCGTGCGGAGAAGTCGGTCGGCAGCGCGATCGCCTCGTCCAGGGCGTTGGTGTGCAGCGACTGGGTGTGCCCCTGGGTCGCCGCCATCGCCTCGATGCAGGTCCGCCCGACGTTGTTGAACACGTCCTGCGCGGTCAGCGACCAGCCCGAGGTCTGGCTGTGGGTGCGCAGGCTGAGCGACTTGGGGTTCTGCGGGTCGAACTGGCGCACCAGCCGGGCCCACAGGGCCCGCGCGGCGCGCATCTTGGCGACCTCCATGAAGAAGTTCATGCCGATCGCCCAGAAGAACGACAGCCGCGGCGCGAACCGGTCGATGTCGAGGCCCGCGGCCAGGCCGGCGCGGATGTACTCGACGCCGTCGGCCAGCGTGTAGGCCAGCTCCAGGTCGTTGGTCGCCCCCGCCTCCTGCATGTGGTAGCCGGAGATCGAGATCGAGTTGAAGCGCGGCATCCGCTCGGCGGTGTACTGGAAGATGTCGCTGATGATCCGCATGCTCGGAGCCGGCGGGTAGATGTAGGTGTTGCGGACCATGAACTCCTTGAGGATGTCGTTCTGGATCGTCCCCGCGAGCTGCTCCGGCTTCACCCCCTGCTCCTCGGCCGCGGCGATGTAGAGCGCCATGATCGGCAGCACCGCGCCGTTCATGGTCATCGAGACCGACATCGCGTCGAGCGGAATGCCGTCGAACAGCGTGCGGGCGTCGTAGATCGAGTCGATCGCCACGCCGGCCATGCCGACGTCGCCGCGCACCCGCGGGTGGTCGGAGTCGTAGCCGCGGTGGGTGGCCAGGTCGAACGCGACGCTCAGGCCCTTCTGCCCGGCCGCGAGGTTGCGGCGGTAGAAGGCGTTGGACTCCTCGGCGGTGGAGAAGCCGGCGTACTGCCGGATGGTCCACGGCTGGGTGGTGTACATCGTCGGGTACGGGCCGCGCAGGAACGGGCTCAGGCCCGGCAGCGTGTCGAGCGCGTCGAGGCCCTCGAGGTCGGCGGGCGTGTAGAGGCCCTTGATCTCGATGCCCTCGGGGGCCAGCCAGGAGCGGTCGTTCCCGTCGGCGGCGGCGCCCGCCTCCGCACCGGTGAGCGGCAGCCCGCGGAAGGTCTTCGGGACGGTCACGACAGCTTCTCCCTCGTCCGGGTCAGGAAGTCCAAGGCGTCGGCCCCGAGCGCACAGGAGTCGTCGACCGCCTCGGCGAGCGGGCCGGCGGGCTTGCCCGCCAGGATCACGTGCCGGGCGCCGGCCGCGCGCAGGGCGGCGGCCGCGTCGGCCCCCCACTCGGCGTAGGTGGGGTCCGAGCCGGCCAGGCAGACCACCGGCTGACCGGCGTACGCCGCGGCCACCTCGCCGGGGTCGGCCGTGGGGCCGGCGACCTCGACCGCGACGCCGCCGGCGGCGAGCAGGTTGGTGGCGAACGTCGCGCGGGCGGTGTGCTGGGCGACGGTGCCGAGCGTCGCCAGGAACACCGGGGCGGCGACGGGGTCGTCACGCAGCGCCTCGAACGCCGCCCCGTAGGCGCGCACGTCGTTCCAGCCGTCGTACGCCGCACGCTGCGGCAGCACCTCGGCGGCGTTCGGGAACTCGGTGAGGCCGGTGACCGGCCGCTTGCGCCGGGCGATCTCGGCGTCGCGCCTGGCCACGGTCTCGGCGATCGCCTCGTCGAGGACCCGGTCGGCCTCGGGATCCTCGTCGAGCCGCCCGAACAGCTCCCAGGCCGTCAGCGCCAGGTCGTCGGTGAGCTTCTCGACGGCGTAGGCGCCGCCGGCCGGGTCCGCGACGTGGGCGACGTGCGCCTCGTCGATGAGCAGGTGCGAGGTGTTGCGCGCGACCCGGCGCCCGAGCTGCTCGGGGCGACCCAGCGGGCCGTCGAAGGGCAGCACCGTGACGGAGTCCGCGCCGCCGACGCCGGCGGCGAAGGCCGCGACCGTGGTGCGGAGCATGTTCACGTACGGGTCGTAGCGGGTCATCATCGGGCGGCTGGTGACCACGTGCTGGCGCTGGGGGACGTCTCCGGCGCCGCTGAGCTCGAGCACCCGCGCCCAGAGCCGCCGTGCGGCACGGAGCTTGGCGATGGTCGGGAACTGCTCGGCGGTGGCCGCGTAGCGGAACTCGACGAGCCGGGCCGCCTGCTCGATCGCGATGCCGGTGTCGGCGAGCGTGCGCAGGTACGCCGCGCCGGTCGCGACCGACCAGGCGAGCTCCTGGACGTCGGAGGCTCCCCGGTCGTGCACGACCGTGGCGTCGACGACGAAGCCCAGCACGCCGTGGTCGACCGCCTGGCGAGCGGCCTCGGCGGTGGCATCCTGCGCGGGCACGCCGAGGTTGGTCCCGGGGTGCAGCTCCCGGCCCTCGGCGTACGCGAGGAGAGCCGCGGGGTCGATCCCGTCGAGCACGACCGGGGCGAGGTCGAGCCGGACGCCCTCGAGGAGCGTGCCGAGATCGGTACCGCGCTGGAGCCACAGCGACGTGACGCCGCCCTCGAGGTCGACGAGGACCTCCTCGTTGGCGGCCTTCGCGTCGGCGCCGTCGACGTGCACCCGGACGTCCCAGTCACCCTGTCGGGGCGGGCGCCCAGTCGTCCGCACCTCCTCGAGCAGCGCTCGGGTCCCGAGCGGGGTGACGCCGATGCCGTCCAGGGTCGGGCGGGTGAGCTTCTTCCAGACCAGGTCGTCGGGGTCCTCGTCGGTCAGCCGGCGCGCCTTGCGCAGCACGGCGGCCGCGCCCTTCTCCCAGTCCGCGATCGTCCAGGCGTCCTCCGGGTCGGCGAGGTCCAGCGCTCCCTGCTCAGGCTCGAGCTGCGCAGGCTCCTCGAGGCCGCCTTCCACTCCACCGTCCACACTCATGCCCCGAACGATAGGTGCGCGGTACACCGCGAGGCCACGCGATGTGACGTTTTCGAGAGGAGGTCACGACCTAGGTCCCGGTGCCGCGGGCACAATGCCGGGGCTCCCGCGGGACGTCGCCAGCCAGGCCTCGACCGCATGCTGTACCGCCTCGTCGCGGGACAGCTCGCCCCGCACCGCGTCCACCCGCGTCGCGAGCGTCGCCGGGATCGTCACGGATGCGGTGCCCGCCGGGGGACCGAGCCGGCTGAGCGCCGAGACCACGACCGTGCCGAGGACGTCGAGGATCGCGAGCACGCCCATCCCGCGCAGCACGACGCCCGGCGGGTCGTCCTGGGTCACCAGGAGCGCGGACAGGGCGACGGCGAGCACGGTCGCGAGCGCCAGCGTCCCCGCCAGCAGCCACCGCACGGCCGGGCGACCCCGGGCGCCGAGCACGAGCAGCAGGCAGGCCTGCGCCAGCGTCGCGGCGGCCGTCGTCCCGACACCGAACGTGCGGCCCACCAGGTCGACCGCGTCCTGGCCGAGGTCGGCCCAGATGAGTACCAGCCCGGTGAGGATCGGGACGGCCACGACCGCGCCGCCAGCGACCCCGACGAGCTGGTACGGCGTACCGCCTGTCGCGAGGTAGCAGAGCACCGCGACGCTGGCGACGCCCACGAGCACGGTGGTCAGCAGCACCCGCCCCTCGGTGCGTCCGAGGGCACCGCCGCCCAGCAGCGCGACCACCCCCAGCAGCGCGGCCAGTGAGAACGAGCCGATCGTCAGGCGCACGATGTGCGTGCGAGCACCCGCCGTTGCCGTCATGCTCCATCGTCGCTCCGGGCGGTCCCGACCGGCAGCGGCACACGGCCCCCTTGGCGAGGACGTTGTACCTGCGCTACGCCTCGCTACGCCCGTCGTTGTCGCGGTTGCGGAGGCCGATCTTGCTGCCCAGCCAGACGAGCGGGTCGTACTTGCGGTCCACCACGCGCTCCTTCATCGGGATGATCGCATTGTCGGTGATCCGGATCCCCTCCGGGCACACCTCGGTGCAGCACTTGGTGATGTTGCACATCCCGAGGCCGGCGGCCCCCTGGGCGAGCGCGCGGCGGTCGTGGGTGTCGAGCGGGTGCATGTCGAGCTCGGCGTACCGCAGGAAGAACCGCGGTCCGGCGAAGGCGGGCTTGTTGTCCTCGTGGTCGCGGATCACGTGGCAGGTGTCCTGGCACAGGAAGCACTCGATGCACTTGCGGAACTCCTGGCCGCGCTCGACGTCGACCTGCGCCATCCGGCGCTTGCCGTCGGCGTCGCGCGGCGGTGGCGCGAACGACGGCAGCTCGCGGGCCTTCTCGTAGTTGAAGGAGACGTCGGTGACGAGGTCGCGGATCACCGGGAACGATCGCATCGGGGTGACCGTGACCGTCTCCGCCGGGTCGAAGTCGGAGAGCCGGGTCATGCACATCAGCCGCGGCCGGCCGTTCACCTCGGCGCTGCAGGAGCCGCACTTGCCGGCCTTGCAGTTCCAGCGGACCGCGAGATCACCGGCCTGGGTCGCCTGCACCCGGTGGATGGCGTCGAGGACGACCTCGCCCTCGGAGACCTCGACGTCGTAGTCGCCGAGGTCTCCGCCGCCCTGGTCGCCGCGCCAGATCCGCATCTTCAGCGTGTAGCCCATGACGGCCCCTTCACTCGAAGAACTTCTTGAGCTCGTCCGGCATCACCGGGAGCGGTTGGTGGGCGAGGTCGACGGCGGAGCCGTCGGCGGCCAGCCGGAGCACGAGGTTCTTCGCCCCCCACTCGGGGCTGGGTCCGGGGAAGTCGTCGCGGGTGTGCCCGCCGCGCGACTCCTCGCGCTCGAGCGCCGCCCTCGCGATGCACTCGCTGACCAGCAGCATGTTCCGCAGGTCGAGCGCGAGGTGCCAGCCGGGGTTGTACTGCCGGTGCCCCTCGACGGTCATCCGCCTGGCCCGCTCCCTGAGCCGCCTGAGCTCCTCGAGCGAGCGCTCCAGCTCGGGGCGGGTGCGGATGATGCCGACCAGGTCGTTCATCGACTGCTGCAGGTCCTGCTGGATCGTGTACGGGTTCTCGGTCCCTCCCCCCGGCCCGGTGGCGACCTCGAACGGTGCGAGCGCGTCGCGCTCGGCCGCCTTGACGTCCTCGGCGCGCACCGCCGGGCGTCCCTCGCCGAGCGAGACGCAGTACGACGCGGCAGCCTCCCCGGCCCGTCGGCCGAAGACCAACAGATCGGAGAGCGAGTTGCCGCCGAGCCGGTTGGAGCCGTGCATGCCGCCCGAGCACTCCCCCACGGCGTACAGGCCGGGCACCGCCGACAGCTCGGTGTCGGCGTCGACCTCGATGCCGCCCATTACGTAGTGGCAGGTCGGCCCGATCTCCATCGGCTCCTGGGTGATGTCGACGTCGGCCAGCTCCTTGAACTGGTGGTACATCGACGGCAGCCGCTTGCGGATGAAGTCCGGCGACCGGCGCGAGGCGATGTCGAGGTAGATGCCGCCGTGCGGCGTGCCGCGACCCGCCTTGATCTCGGAGTTGATCGCGCGCGCCACCTCGTCGCGCGGCAGCAGCTCGGGTGGCCGCCGGTTGTTCTTCTTGTCCTCGTACCAGCGGTCGGCCTCCTCGACCGTGTCCGCCGTCTCGTCCCGGAAGTACTCCGGGATGTAGTCGAACATGAAGCGCTTGCCCTCGGAGTTCGTCAGGATGCCACCGTCGCCGCGCACCGACTCGGTGACCAGCAGCCCCTTCACCGACGGCGGCCAGACCATGCCCGTGGGGTGGAACTGGACGAACTCCATGTTGATCAGGGCCGCCCCTGCTCGCAGCGCGAGGGCGTGGCCGTCGCCCGTGTACTCCCACGAGTTCGAGGTCACCTTGAACGACTTGCCGATCCCGCCGGTCGCGAGCACGACGGACGGCGCCTCGAAGACGACGAACCGGCCGGTCTCGCGCCAGTACGCGAACGCACCGGCGATCGCGCCGTCCACCTTCAACAGCTCGGTGACCGTGCACTCCATGAAGACGTCGATGCCGAGCGCCACGGCGCGCTGCTGGAGGGTGCGGATCATCTCCAGGCCGGTGCGGTCGCCCACGTGGGCGAGCCGGGCGTACCTGTGACCACCGAAGTCGCGCTGCGAGATCAGCCCGTCGTCGGTCCGGTCGAACAGGGCGCCCCAGTCCTCGAGCTCCAGCACCCGCTCGGGGGCCTCCTGGGCGTGCAGCTGGGCCATCCGCCAGTTGTTGAGCATCTTCCCGCCACGCATGGTGTCGCGGAAGTGCACCTCCCAGTTGTCCTCCGGCCAGCGGTTGCCCATCGCCGCCGCGATGCCGCCCTCGGCCATCACCGTGTGCGCCTTGCCGAGCAGCGACTTGCACACGATCGCGGTGCGCGCGCCCGCCTCGTGCGCGGCGATCGCCGCGCGCAGCCCCGCGCCGCCGGCGCCGACCACGACCACGTCGTACCGGTGCCGTTCCATGCCGCCCGCCTCGGCGCCGGACATCTCGTTGCCCGTCATCGGGTGCCGGTCCCCCATCAGAAGAATCTCGGGTCGTCGAAGGCGCCGGTGGCGAGCAGGTAGACGTAGAAGTCCACGATCGCGACCGAGAACAGCGAGTACCACGCGTAGGTGCCGTGGCGGTTGTTCAGCCGCGAGACCAGCGTCCAGATCCGGTAGCGGACCGGGTGCTTGGAGAAGTGCCGGAGCCGGCCGCCGGTGATGTGGCGGCAGGAGTGGCAGCCGAGGGTGTAGAGCCAGATCAGCACGACGTTGGCCACCATCAGCAGGGTGCCGAGGCCCATGTGGATGCCATCCGGCTCGCCCGGCGCCGGGCCGAAGGCCAGCACCGTGTCCCAGGTCAGGATCAGCGCGATGACCACGGCGGCGTACCAGAACCAGCGGTGCAGGTTCTGCAGGATCAGCGGGAAGCGGGTCTCGCCGGAGTAGGCGCCGTGCGGCTCGGCGACCGCGCACGCGGGCGGCGAGAGCCAGAACCCGCGGTAGTAGGCCTTGCGGTAGTAGTAGCAGGTCATCCGGAAGCCCAGCGGGAAGATCAGGACCACCAGGGCCGGCGACAGGCTCCACCACGAGAGCGGCTGGCCGAAGTCCGAGGATCCCGCCACGCAGTCCGCGGTGAGGCAGGGCGAGAAGAACGGCGAGAGGTACGGCTCGGCGTAGAAGTAGTCGCCCGCGAACGCGCGGTAGGTGGCGAACACGACGAAGCCGCTGAACACGATGAACGTGGCGAGCGGCGCGAGCCACCACCGGTCCTCACGCAGCGTCCTCGCGCCGATCCGGGCCCGCGTGGGCCCGTCCACACCTGTCGATCCTGGGGTCGTGCTGGGCGCGTCCGTCGACGCCATCGCCACCTCCGCCGGCTCCGGTGCTCACTGAGTCGTGTCTCGTGCCATGGGTGCTGCCTAGGTGAGTCTGCACACTCCGGGCCGGATGTGAAAGAGGCCACACCGCCGGGGTTCACCCGACATCCACCTGGCCGCAGCAGTTCGGTCATGCCACGGAGCGACTGTGACGACATGCGGATCGCGCTGGTGACCGAGAGGTTCTTCCCCGCGTCGGACGGCACGACGACCACCGTCAAGGCCGTCGCCGACCGGCTCGTCGAGACCGGCCACGAGGCGCACCCGCGTGGCGGAGCGCTGTGACCGGGTGCTGGTGACCTCGCGCTGGATGGTCGGTCGGCTGGCCGAGTTCGGAGTGGACGCGGGCCTGTGGGCGCCCCGCTCACGACGCCGCGACGGCCCGCGACGCCGAGGAGGTCCTGACTCGCCGGTAACCGGGCCTATGTCACACGCCCCGCGGGGCGTACCGGTCTGTCGCCGCGGTAGCGTGTTGCATCGTGGCAACGACGACCTTGGTCAAAGGGGCGCGAGCTTCACGCTCGACGATCACCCTGAAGCTCTTGATGGCCGCCAGCGGCCTCCTCTTCATCGCCTTCGTGCTGATGCACATGTACGGCAACCTCAAGGCCTTCGGTGGCCATGACACGTACAACGCGTACGCCGAGCACCTGCGCACGTTCGGCGAGCCGATCCTTCCGCGCGAGGGCCTGCTGTGGATCCTGCGGGTCGCCCTCATCGCCGCGCTGGTCCTGCACGTGTACAGCGCCTTCGCGCTGTGGCACCGGTCCGCGAAGGCGCGCACCACGAAGTACGTGATGAAGAAGAACCTCGCCTCCAGCCTGTCCTCGCGGACGATGCGCTGGGGCGGCGTCACGATCCTGCTCTTCGTCGTGTGGCACCTGATCAACTTCACGATCGGGAAGGTCAACGTGTCCGGCGGGTCGACCAACGACCCGTACAACCTGCTGGTGGACTCGTTCAACTCCTGGTGGCTGACGGTGATCTACCTGGTCGCGATGCTCGCGCTGGGGATGCACCTTCAGCACGGGGTCTGGAGCGCGGCGCAGACGCTCGGCCTCACCAACAACGCCCGCGCGCGCCGCAACGCCAAGAGCCTCGGCTGGATCCTCGCCGTGGTGATCGCGGGCGGCTTCTCCCTCGTGCCGATCTTCGTCCTCGCCGGCGTCATCTCCAAGTAAGGGCTGCACACATGACCGACATGCCGGACACCACCCTCACGCCCGAGCCCAGCCACGACGCGCCCGGCGCGCACGGCGACGACGCTGTGGGCTACTACCGCCCCGGCGACCCGGTCGCCGACGCGAAGGCGCCGGACGGCCCGGTCGCGGACCGGTGGAACACCCGCAAGTTCGAGGCCCGCCTGGTCAACCCGTCCAACCGGCGCAAGCTCGACGTGATCATCATCGGCACCGGCCTGGCCGGCGGTGCCGCCGCCGCCACGCTCGGCGAGGCCGGCTACAACGTGAAGTCCTTCTGCTACCAGGACTCCCCGCGCCGGGCGCACTCGATCGCCGCGCAGGGCGGCATCAACGCGGCCAAGAACTACAAGGAGGACGGCGACTCCGTCTACCGGCTCTTCTACGACACGGTCAAGGGCGGCGACTACCGCTCGCGCGAGTCGAACGTCTACCGCCTGTCCGAGGTCAGCGCGAACATCATCGACCAGTGCGTCGCCCAGGGCGTCCCGTTCGCGCGGGAGTACGGCGGCCTCCTCGACAACCGCTCGTTCGGCGGCGTGCAGGTCTCGCGCACGTTCTACGCCCGCGGCCAGACCGGCCAGCAGCTGCTGATCGGCGCCTACCAGGCGATGGAGCGCCAGGTCGCGGCCGGCACCGTCGAGCAGTACACCCGCCACGAGATGCTGGAGCTGATCGTCGCCGACGGCCGCGCCCGCGGCATCATCGCCCGCGACATGGTCACCGGCGAGATCCAGACCCACCTCGCCGACGTGGTGGTCCTGGCCAGCGGCGGCTACGGCAACGTCTTCTACCTGTCGACGAACGCCATGGGCTCCAACGTCACGGCGAGCTGGCGCGCGCACCGCAAGGGCGCGTACTTCGCGAACCCCTGCTACACGCAGATCCACCCGACCTGCATCCCGGTCTCCGGTGCCCACCAGTCCAAGCTGACCCTGATGTCGGAGTCGCTGCGCAACGACGGCCGGATCTGGGTCCCCAAGAACAAGGCGGACTGCGACAAGGACCCGCGCACGATCCCCGAGGAGGACCGCGACTACTACCTGGAGCGGATCTACCCCTCCTTCGGCAACCTGGTCCCCCGCGACATCGCCTCGCGCGGCGCGAAGAACGTCTGCGACGAGGGCCGCGGCGTCGGCCCGGAGGTCGACGGGGTGCGCCGCGGCGTCTACCTCGACTTCAAGGACTCGATCGGCCGCCTGGGCGAGGACGCCGTGCGGGAGAAGTACGGCAACCTCTTCGACATGTATCTGCGGATCACCGGGGAGAACCCGTACGAGGTCCCGATGCGGATCTACCCCGCCGTGCACTACACGATGGGCGGCCTGTGGGTCGACTACGACCTGCAGTCCTCGATCCCGGGGCTGTTCGTGGCCGGCGAGGCGAACTTCTCCGACCACGGCGCCAACCGGCTCGGCGCCTCGGCGCTGATGCAGGGCCTCGCCGACGGCTACTTCGTGCTGCCCCAGACGATCCGCGACTACCTCGCGGACGGGCCGTTCGAGAAGATCGCCGAGGACCACCCGTCGGTGGTGGAGGCCAAGAAGTCCGTCGAGGACCGGGTCGCCCACTTCCTGAGCACCAACGGCACCCGCAGCGTCGACTCCTACCACCGCGAGCTCGGCAACATCATGTGGGAGTACTGCGGGATGGAGCGGACCGCGGACGGCCTGAAGAAGGCGATCGACCTGATCCGCAGCCTGCGCGAGGACTTCTGGCGCAACGTCAAGGTCCTCGGCACCGCCGACAGCCTCAACCAGTCCCTGGAGAAGGCCGGCCGGGTGGCCGACTTCTTCGAGCTCGGTGAGCTCATGTGCATCGACGCACTCAACCGGCGCGAGTCCTGCGGAGGCCACTTCCGGGCCGAGTCGCAGACCGAGGACGGCGAGGCGCTTCGTCACGACGACCACTTCGCGTACGTCGCGGCCTGGGAGTTCGCCGGCGATGGCGAGCTGCCGGTACTGCACAAGGAAGACCTCGTCTACACGGCCATCGAGATGAAGCAGCGGAGCTACAAGTAATGAAGTTGACTCTCAAGATCTGGCGGCAGCCGGACGCGGCCTCGAAGGGCGCGATGCACACCTACGAGGTCGACGAGGTGACCGGGGACATGTCGTTCCTCGAGATGCTCGACGTGCTCAACGAGCAGCTCAACGTCAAGGGCGAGGACCCGGTCGCGTTCGACTCCGACTGTCGCGAGGGCATCTGCGGCACGTGCGGCCTGATGATCAACGGCCAGGCCCACGGTCCCGAGGTCACGACCACCTGCCAGCTGCACATGCGATCGTTCAACGACGGCGACGAGATCGTCATCGAGCCCTGGCGCTCCGATGCCTTCCCGGTGATCAAGGACCTGGTCGTCGACCGCGGCGCGTTCGACCGGATCATCCAGGCCGGCGGCTTCATCTCGGTCAACACCGGCTCCGCCCCCGAGGCGCACTCGGTCCCGGTCCCCCGCGAGGACGCGACCCGCGCCTTCGACGCGGCGACCTGCATCGGCTGCGGAGCGTGCGTGGCCGCGTGCCCGAACGGCTCGGCGGTGCTGTTCATGGGCGCCAAGATCACCCACCTCGGCGAGCTCCCCCAGGGCCAGCCGGAGCGCGACGACCGCGTCGTCAGCATGGTCGCCCAGCACGATCACGAAGGGTTCGGCGGCTGCACCAACATCGGCGAGTGCGTCGCGGCCTGCCCCAAGGAGATCCCGTTCGACGTGATCTCCCGCCTCAACTGGGACCTCCACCAGGCCATGCGCCACGGTCACTAAGCCACTCAGGCTCAGGCCGGCAGCAGCCAGACCTCGTCGTCGCCGCCGAGGGTGGGGCAGCGGGTGCCGGGGAGGACCTGCACGTCGAAGATCTCGGTGACGCCGGCGTCGAACTGGAGCGTGGCGACGGTGTTCCCGGTGGCCAGCTCGATCACGCCCACGCCGCACAGGAGCTGGTCGTGGTACGCCGCGATCGGGGCGCCGCCGAAGATCGCGGTCTCGCGGATCTTCGACAGGCCCACGAACGCGAGGCCGCGGTGCAGCGCGAGGCCGCGGGAGTAGCCCGGGACGACTGCGACCGCGTCCCGCCGGCCGGTCGCGACGTCGACCCGCTCGAGCCGGCCCATGCCGGAGTTCAGCACGAACAGGTCGCCGTCGTACCAACGCGGCGAGTGGGGCATCGCCAGGCCGGTCGTGACCGGCTCACCCGACGCGACGTCGAGCACCGCCCCGCTGTCGTTGCGCACCGCGCGCCAGCCGGCGGCCGTGTCGGTCTGCGCCATCACGGTGACGAACGCCGGTGCGCCGTCGCGCATCGCGAGGCCGTTGAGGTGGCAGCGGTCCTCCGCGGCGAGCCCCGAGACGAACCGCGGTCGCCAGCGCGGCACGAAGCTGTAGGTCGGGTCGAGACCGGCCAGGCAGGAGAACAGCGTGTTCACGACCCACAGGTCCGGCCGGCCGTCCTCGGTGGTCCCCCACGCGACCTCGTGGCACTGGATCGAGCCGGTGACGATCGACGTACGCGGCAGCCAGCACCGGTCGTGGCGGCCGGCGGGCGCGATCCGGGGCGCGAGCTCGGAGTGGTCGCTCAGCGACCAGACCTGGCCCTTGCCACCGACCGCGATCCGATCCGACCCGACCGCGATGCCCATGGCCTGGTCGAACCTGCGGAACGAGAACGTCGGCCGGCCCTCGTGCACGCCGATGGCGACCAGCTGACCCGCCTGGTAGGTCGAGACCAGCAGGGAGCACCCGGCCTCCTCGAGCACCCCCGGGAAGGAGGCGCTGTGGTGGAAGCCGACCGCGGTGGCATCCCCTGCAGCGCTCAACGCATCCTCAGCGTGTACCGGTGGACCACGCTGGCTCCGGTCCCGCCGCACGGCGTGAACGTGAACCGCGCCCGGACCTGCAGCTCGCCCGTCCTCCGCAGCTCTCGCAGGCCGGCCCTGGTCGGCCTCAGCGTCACCGCGGTGGTGCCCGCCCTGACCATGTCGGTGGTCGACCGGCGGATCTCCGATCCGGCCACCGGGGCGACCACCAGGGTGCCGGCACCGTCGACCGACACCTTCAGGCGCAGCGTGCCGGCGTCGGTGTCGGCCCTGCCCTTCGACGGTACGGCGAACCCGCCGCCCTTGTTGATGTCCGCGACCAGGCTCGTGCCTGTCGGAGTGCCGTCGGACTTCCAGAGCTCGCTGCCGTGGGTGCCGTCGTCCGCGCGGAAGAACACGGTCCCGCCGACGGCGGCGAGGGAGGTCGGGCTGTAGCTGACGCCGGACGGCTGGATGTCCTCGACCATCACGGTGCCGGACTCGGTGCCGTCGGACGTCCAGAGCTCCCGGCCGTGGAACCCGTCGCCGGCAGTGAAGAACAGCGTGCCCGCGGCGCCGACCAGCCAGTACGGCGAGCTGCTGTAGACGTCCGGGTTGATGTCCTTGACCATCACGGTGCCCGCCTCGGAGCCGTCCGACCTCCACAGCTCCTGCCCGTGGACGCCGTCGTCGGCGCGGAAGAACAGGGTCCCGGCCACATCGGTCAGGCCGGTGGTCCCGTAGTAGGACTCGGCGCCCGGATCGACGTCCTTGACCAGGACCGTGCCCGCCTCGGAGCCGTCCGACTTCCACAGCGCCCGGCCGAGCTCGCCGTCGTCGGCGGTGAAGAACAGCGTGTCGCCCACCGCGGTCAGGTAGTCGGGACGCGCGGATCCGGCCCCCGGGTTGATGTTCTTGACGAGAACGGTCCCCGCGCCGGTCCCGTCCGACTTCCACAGCTCGGCGCCGTGGACGCCGTCCCGGGCGGTGAAGAACACCGTGTCCCCGGCCGCGACGAACCCGCTGGGCGTCCCGCCGTACTCACCCGGCCTGATCTCCTTGAGCATCGCCGTGCCCGCGCGGGTGCCGTCCGAGGTCCAGAGCTCGCGGCCGTGGGTGCCGTCGTCGGCGGTGAAGAACAGCGTGTCGCCCACCGCGGCCAGGTTGGAGGGGCCGTTGTCGTAGTAGCCGCCACCCGACGGGAGGCCGGTGACCCTGACCGTGCCGGCGCGGGTGCCGTCGGACCGCCACAGCTCCCGGCCGTGGCTGCCGTCGTCGGCGGTGAAGAACAGCGTGTCGCCCACCGCGGTCAGCGAGGACGGTCCGCTGTAGTAGGACTGGCTGCCGGGATCGATGTCCCTGACCATGACGGTGCCGGCCGCGGTCCCGTCGGACCTCCACAGCTCGCGGCCGTGCGTCCCGTCGTCGGCGGTGAAGAACAGGGTCCCGCCCACGGCGGTGAGCTGCGACGGCCGGTCGTAGTAGCCGTCGGTCGTGATCAGGTCCTTGACCAGGACGGTGCCGGCCGCGGTCCCGTCCGACTTCCACAGCTCCCGGCCGTGGACCCCGTCGTCGGCCATGAAGAAGATCGCGCCTGCGACCTCGGTGATGTCCGACGGCGAGCTGGCCGGCGTCGGCACACCACCCCCGCACTGCACCCGGGCGCTCGCGGCGCTCGAGGCGCTCGAGGGAGCCGCGAGGGCCGGCACGGGTGCCGCCAGACCGGCCAGACCGACGGCGGCCGCGGTCGCGGCGCCGGCGGCGCGGCCCACCCGGGCCCGGCGCCGGAGCTCCTTGGCTCGGACGGCCCTCAGCCGGAGCGCCTTCTCGCGTGCAGTTCGACGCCGACGACTCATGTCAGACCTCCGCTACCGGGACGTGGCTGGATGCTACGCAGTTCAGACGCCCTCGGCGCACGTTTGGTTGCCATCCGGTGGTCGGCGACCCGGCTGGCGCCGGTCAGCGACCCCGGACCGCCTGGAGCGGGAAGTCGCGGGTGGGGCGCCAGCCCAGGTGGGGGTCGTGCCCGTAGAGGTGGAACCGCTCCACCTCGAACCGGCACTCGAACCCGGCGAGCTCGTCGAACGCCTGGTCGAGCAGGTCGTCGTCGAGGTGGTGCGCGACGGTCACGTGCGGGTGGTAGGGGTACTGCAGTTCGACGTCGAGCGGACCGCGGCACAGCGCCTTGGCGAGCTGCTCACAGCGCGAGATGCCCTGGACCAGGGTCACGAAGACGACCGGTGAGACCGGCCGGAAGGTGCCCGTGCCGCGCAGGTGCACCCGGAACGGGCCGGACCTGGCGGCCACGTCCTCGAGGTGCCGCTCGACCTCGGCCATCCGGTCCGGCTCGACCTCGGTCGGTGGCACCAGCGTGATGTGGGTGGGGATCATCGCGGCGGTGTGGTCGCCCACGGCCTTCCGGTAGTCCTGCAGCTCCGAGGCCCAGGGCTCCGGGATCGCGACCGCTACGCCAATCGTCGACACGGGGCAGACCCTACTGGCCCGCCGCGACGAAGCCGACCCGCTGGTAGACGTCGCGCAGGGTCGCGGCCGCCACGGCGCCGGCCTGCTCGGCGCCCCGGCGCAGCACGTCGGTCAGGAAGGCCTGGTCGTCGAGCAGCTCGAGGGTGCGCTCGCGGAACGGCGTCACGAACTCCACGACCGTCTCGGCCAGCTCCTTCTTGAGGTCGCCGTACCCACGCCCCTCGTACTCCTCCACGAGGTCCGGGACCGCGCGCCCGGTGAGCGCCGAGAAGATCGTCAGCAGGTTGCTGACGCCGGGCTTGGTCTCGGGGTCGAAGCGGATCTCGGAGCCGGAGTCGGTGACCGCGGAGCGGATCTTCTTCGCCGAGGCCCGCGGGTCGTCGAGCATCTCCACGATGCCGGACGGCGAGGAGGCCGACTTGGACATCTTCGAGGTCGGGTCCTGGAGGTCGGTGATCTTCGCGGTCGCCTTGAGGATGTAGGGCTCGGGGAGCCGGAACGTCTTCTTGTAGCGGCTGTTGAAGCGCTGGGCCAGGTCGCGGGTGAGCTCGAGGTGCTGGCGCTGGTCCTCTCCCACCGGCACGTAGTGGGGCCGGTAGAGCAGGATGTCGGCCGCCTGGAGGATCGGGTAGGTGAACAGGCCGACGCTGGCCGCGCCCTCGCCGCCCTTGGCGGACTTGTCCTTGAACTGGGTCATCCGGCGGGCCTCGCCGAAGCCGGTCAGGCACTGGAGCACCCAGCTGAGCTGGGCGTGCTCGGGGACCTGCGACTGCACGAAGATCGCGGACCGGTCGGGGTCGATGCCCATCGCGATCAGCTGGGCGGCCGCGCGGAGGGTCCGCTCGCGCAGCACCTTCGGGTCCTGCTCCACCGTGATCGCGTGCAGGTCGGCGATGAAGAAGAACGGCTGGTACTCCTCCTGGAGGTCCACCCACTGCCGCAGCGCGCCCAGGTAGTTGCCGAAGTGGAACGAGTCAGCGGTCGGCTGGATCCCGGAGAGGACCCGTGGGCGGGACGTTCCCGAGCCCTGGACGGACGCCGAGACCTCGGGGGCGGTCGTGGTGGACATGGCGTCCATTGTTCACGACCGGCCGGCGCCGACGGTCACAGGGCCCGTGCTCACGGGGCGCCACGACCAGCCGCACGGCGGTGGCACCGCGGCCCTGGACGACCACGAGCACGCTGGCGCCCTGGCCGGAGACGACGCGGCCCCCGGTGACGCGCACCCGGTAGCCGTCCGGGTAGACCAGCCGCGGCAGGCTCACGGTGGTCCGGCTCCCCGCCGCGAACCGCCCGCCGCCGGCGCGACGGGTGCTCCAGGTGGCCCGGAAGGCCCGGCTGTCGCGGTCGAAGGAGTACGCCGTCGGCACGCCGGCCACGGCCAGCGGGTGCGGCACGACGATCGCGGTCAGCTTCTGCCGGTCGACGTTGTCGCCGACCGGGGGCCGGGACGGGTCGAGGACCAGCGCCTGGGTGGCGCCCGGTCCGGTGGTGGTCGGGTCGTCGCAGCCGCAGTAGGCCCAGTACTGCCAGCCGACCCGGTGGGCCGCCGCCCGGTCGACCATCGTGGTGAGGGTGGTCCGGTCGGTGGTCGCGCCGAACTCGGTGAGCAGCGGCGGGTGCCCGAGGTCGGTGCCGTGCTGGACGGCGTTCTGGAACACCAGGTCGTCGAAGGTGTCGCAGGCCTGCTGTCCCGCCCCCTCCGCATCCGCCTCCGCGGTCAGGCAGTAGTCGTGGAAGGAGAAGCCGAGCCGGTCGCCGGTCGGCGCGACGTGGGTCCGGGCGCCGTTGTTGAACAGCACGTTCGGCTCGTAGAACACCGTGGTGCGGCGGTCCACCGCGCGGATCGCGTCGGCGGCCCGCTGCGAGAACGCCTGCAGCTGGGCGTCGAACACCGGGCAGCCGGCCGGGTTCGCGCAGGTCGACCACGCCGAGCCCGGCCAGGGCTCGTTGAACAGGTCCAGGCCGAGGACCCGCGGGACGCCGGCGAAGTAGTCCGCGACGTGCGCCCAGGCGGCGGCGTACCGGTCCTGGAGGCCGACCCCGCCCGGGCCGGCGTCGTTGGCCCAGAAGTGGTCGAAGGCGCGCAGCAGCGGGGCCATGCCGAAGTAGTTGTACGGGAAGCCGAGCTGGGGCTGGGCCGGGAGGCCTTCGTCCTGGACCGCCCAGTCGGGCGCCCCCTCGCCCTGGAACCGCTCGTTGTAGAGGTCCTGGTGGAAGTCCAGCAGCGTCCAGATGCCGTGCGCGGCCAGCACCTCGGTGGTGTGCCGGATCCGCGCCAGGTAGGCGTCGTCGTACTCCCCCGGCTCCGGCTCCACGGCCTTCCAGATCAGCCCGAGCCGGACGGTGGTGAGGCCCTGGCGTGCCAGGAACCGGGCGTCGTCGCGCCCGAACCCGACCTCGTCGGGGGCGTACGGCGCGACCTTGTAGACCATGTTGAGCCCGTGCAGCACCAGGACCCGGCCCTGCGGGTCCACGATCCAGCGGCCGGCGGTCCGGGCCCGGGTGCCGCCGTCCGACGAGGCGGCACCCGTGGACGGCGAGGAGGGTGAGGACGGTGAGGACGTCGCGGCCGGCACGGGAGCGACGAGCAGGAGGCCGGACAGGAGAGCGGGGGCCACGAGACCGGCGAGGAGACGCATGCCGGGGCAACGACCCGGCGGGGCGCCGGTTATCGGTTTGTCCCGTCACACCCGGGGTTGGCAGGGTGTGCGCATGCCGACCGAGCCGACCCGCCCGCTGGACAACCCGGTGGTCGAGGGCGACGGCGTCCGGCTCCGTCCGTTCACCGACGCGGACGTGCCGCGGATCGTCGAGGGGATCGGCGATCCCGGCACCCAGTACTGGCTCGCGTTCCTGCCCCGCGACCCCGGCGTGGCGGAGGCCCGCGCCTACATCGACCAGGTCGCGGAGCGGCTCGCGACCCGGCACACCATCACCTGGGCGGTCTGCGCGCCTCCGGACGAGACGCTGCTCGGCGTGGTCGGCATCTACCGCATCGCCGAGGAGCCCGAGGTCGGGTACTGGACCCATCCGGAGGCCCGCGGGCGCGGGATCACGACGCGTGCGGCGGGCCTGGCGATCCGGCACGCGTTCGAGACGCTCGGGCTGGACCGGCTGGCGGGCTACGCCTCGGCGCCGAACCTCGCCTCGGCGCGGGTGCTCGAGGCCAACGGGATGCGGCGTACGGGCGTCCGGCCCGAGGCCGTGCACACCGGCGACGGCACCCCGGTCGACCTGGTCGGCTACGAGCTGCTGGCCTCGGAGTACGCCGGAGCAGACTCGTCGCGCCCGTGGACCGAGGCCGACCACAGGAGCACGGCCACGCCGACCACCGACAGCGCGCCGCCCACCAGCGCCGGCGCGCGGTAGCCGTAGCCGGCGGCGATCACGACGCCGCCGAGCCAGGCGCCCAGGGCGTTGGCGAGGTTGAGTGACGCATGGTTCATCGCGGCGCCGAGGGTCTGCGCCTCGCCGGAGACCGCCATCAGCCGCAGTTGGAGGTTGATCACCAGCACCGAGCCGATCGCGGTGACCAGGAACACGGCCGGGAGTAGCAGCCAGCCGTGCGGGGCGGCCGCCCAGACGACGAGCATCACCAGGCCGGAGCCGACGCCGGACCAGATCAGGGACCGGAACACCGACCACTCGGCGAGTCGCCCGGCCAGCCAGGTGCCGGCGACCATCCCGACGCCGAAGGCTGCGGTGAAGACCGGCACCGTGGACTCCGCGAGCCCGCCGACCTCGGTGACGGTGGGGGCGATGTAGGAGTACACCGCGAACAGCCCGCCGAAGCCGACGGCGCCCGCCAGCAGCGTGAGCATCGCCTGGCCGTTGCGGAAGAACAGCATCTCGCGGCGCCCGGTCGCGGCCGGGTTGCCGGGGCAGGAGGGCACGAAGAGCAGGATCATCACGATCGTCGCGGCCGAGATCACCGCCGTCGAGAGGTACGCCGCGCGCCAGCCGGCCTGCTGCCCCAGCCAGGTCGCGGCAGGGACGCCGACCACGTTGGCGACCGAGAGCCCGAGCATCACCGAGGCCACCGCGCGACCCCGCCGCGCCGGCGGCGCGAGGCTCGCGGCGACCAGCGAGGCGACCCCGAAGTAGGCGCCGTGCGGCATCCCGTCGAGGAACCGGGCGACGAAGAGCACGCCGTACCCGGTCGCCACCGCACTGAGCAGGTTGAACGCGGCGTAGGCGGCCATCAGGCCGACCAGCAGGCCGCGGCGTGGCAGCCGGGCACCGAGCACCGCGATCAGCGGGGCGCCGACGACCACGCCGAGCGCGTACGCCGAGATCACGTGGCCGGCGCCCGGGATCGAGACGCCGATCCCGTCGGCGATCTGCGGCAGCAGCCCCATCGTGACGAACTCGGTCGTGCCGATCGCGAAGCCGCCGAGCGCCAGCGCCAGCACCGCGAGCGCGAAGTGCGAGGCGCGGCTGCTCGGGGCCAGCCCCGCGGCAGGCGCGGTGGTCGTCATGGGTGGGGCGAGGCCTTCCGGTCGTCGTGGCACTGCCAGTCTGCAACCGGGCGCCCCCCGGCGCCTATTCCACGGGGGGGATGGTCGAGCTGGTGATGGTCGTGGCGGAGCGTGAGAGGCTGGCGCCATGGCGGTGCGGTCGGGCGTGTACCGGGGCGTGCCCGCCGAGGCGCGGGTCGCGGGGCGCCGCGCCCGGCTGATGGAGGCGACGCTCGCGGTCTGGGCCGAGCCGGCCACCAGCACCACGATGACCAGGATCTGCGCCGAGGCCGGGCTCACCGAGCGGTACTTCTACGAGAGCTTCCGCAACCTCGACGAGGCGCTCACCGCGGTGCTCGACGCGATCGCGGTGGAGATCGAGGAGCGCTCCTCGACCGCGTCCGAGGCGGCCGGGGACGACCCCACCCGACGGGTGGTGGCCTCGGTGCGGGCGTTCGTCGAGCTGCTGCTGGACGACCCGCGCAAGGGTCGGGTCGCGATCATCGAGGCCGGCACGATGCCTGCGCTGCGGCATCGGCGTACCGAGCTGCTGCACCACTTCGCGAGCCGTTCCGCCGAGGAGGCCCGCACGCTGTGGGGTGGCTCGCGTCGCAGCGGGCACGACGACGAGATCGCCGGCGCGCTGTTCATCGGCGGCATGGCCGAGCTGATCGGCCGGTGGCTGACCGGCTCCCTGGAGGCGACACCGGACGAGATCGTCGACGCCGCCGCCCGCAGCTTCCTCGGTCTCTACCGCTGACTCAGCCGCGTCAGCTCACCGGATAGGCGATCGTGGACATGAGTGCATTGGCCGCCTGTCGGCTGTCGAGCCTGGTCTGCTGGACGACGACGGGGATGTCGCTGCGGATCACGCAGGAGAAGTCGACGCCGACCGGGATGGGTTCAGGATCGGTGAGGTCGTTCACCCGCTGGTGCAGCGCCCGTCGGGCAGGGACGTCGAGCACGTACGGGCCGGCAGGTTCTCGGTCAACGAAGTAGATGTCGATCGAGACGGTCGCGTCGCTGTCCGACGCGTTCAAGATGCACACGGTGTCATGGCTGGTCATCTCGGGCTCGGGCCCCGTGCTAGCCGGCGGGATCCAACCATCTGCGATGACCCAGGTGGCCGCACCGATAGGCGCACGTCGGGTTGGGCTGTCGATCACTACTGTCCTCCGTCTGGTGTGGTGTGAGTGCTGTTAAGCGGGCCCGCCCGCCTTGCGGCGGCGTTCGCGGGCACGGGCGTCGACGGTGACGGACAGCAGCAGCACGGCTCCGGTCACCAGGAACTTGATCGAGGTGACATAGCCGAGCAGGTCCATCCCGTTCGAGATCGAGCCAATGACGAGCGCCCCCAGGAACGCAGCCCAGACGCTGCCGCGCCCTCCGAACAGGCTGGTCCCGCCGATGACGGCTGCGGCGATCGCGTTCAGGAGCAGGTCGCCCGCACCGGAACTCTGGTTCACCGCGAACAGCCGAGATGCCGCGACGACGCCGCCGAGCGCGGCGGCTCCACCGGCAGCAGCGAAGACGAACACGCGGATGCCGTTGACGTTGATGCCGGCCCGCCGTGCTGCTTCGGCGTTGCCGCCGACGGACATGATGTGCCGGCCGAGACGGGTGCGACGGATCACCGTGTCGAAGACGACGATCAGGCCGAGCAGCAGCACCAAGGCGTAGGGCACGCCCCGGTCGGCGTTGAGCACGGCGACACCGACGCTGCCGACGCCCGCAGCAATCGCCACTCGCAGCAACGCCCACGACGGGTTCGGCACACCCAGCCCCTTGGCGACCCTGCGCCGGCGCTGTTGGACGGACCCAGCGGCCACGACGAGGAGGACGACGACCAGGGCGACCCAGCTCAGCCAGGCAGGCAGGAAGCCTTGTGCGAGACGTGTGATGCCAGGGTCGGTGATGTTGACGGTTCCGGTCCCGCCCAGGACTGCAAGAAGCGCTCCCTGCCAAGCGAGGAGCCCAGCAAGAGTGACGACGAAGGACGGCACCGCGGTGCGGGTGATCCACAAGCCGTTGAACACGCCGATGGCGACGCCGAGGGCGACGGCGGCCAGGATGGCCACCAGGCCCGGAAGGCCGGCGCGCACGTTGAGCACCGCCATCACCCCGGCAGCGAACCCACTGAGGGCACCGACCGACAGGTCGATCTCGCCGATCAGCAGGACGAGAACCACACCGACGGCAATGGTCCCCGTGGCCGCGATCTGGAGCGTGAGGTTCGTCAGGTTGGCCGGACTGATGAAGTTCTCGTTCATCGATCCGAACACGAGCCAGATGATCGCCAGTGCGGCCAAGACCGGGAGGAAGCTCAGGTCGTTCGACCTGCCGCGGCCGGCGGTCACCGTGGACCTCAGGGCACGAAGTCGTCCGGTCGCGCCGGCGGAGATGGCAGTCATGCGTGGTTCCGTTCGTTCTGGTTGAGGACGTCGGCTCCCGTGATGGCGGCGACGATCTCGTCCTGGTTGGTGTCTGCGATCCGGTACTCACCCGCGAGAGTGCCGAGCCGAAGGACAACGGCCCGGTCTGCGACCTTGAATACGTCGCCGAGGTTGTGGCTGATCACCAGGACCGCGATGCCCCGATCCCGCAACCGCCGTATCAGCTCGAGCACCTGCGCGGTCTGGGCGACCCCCAGAGCCGCCGTGGGCTCATCGAGCAACATGACCCGGGGCGTTCCGAGCAGTGCCCGGGCGATGGCGACCGTCTGACGCTGACCGCCGGAGAGCGAGGCGACAGCCGTGCGCACCGAAGCGAGAGTTCGCACCGCCAGCTCGTCCAGCAGCCGTCGGGTGTTGAACTCCATCTCCTCCTCGTCGAGGAGTCGACCCCGGCCGTGTCGCGGCTCCTGACCCAGGTAGAGGTTGGCCACTACGTCCAGGTTCTCGCACAGGGCGAGATCCTGGTACACAGTGGCGATTCCCTGGGCGACGGCGTCGTGGGGGCTCGAGATGGTCGTGGGCTTGCCGTCGATCACGAAGTCGCCCGTGTCGAGCGCGTGCACCCCCGCGAGCGCCTTGACCAATGTCGACTTGCCCGCGCCGTTGTCGCCGACGAGTGCCGTGACCTCACCGGCGCGCAGCTCGAGATCCACGTCAGCGAGGGCTCGCACCGCCCCATAGCTCTTGCTGGCGCCGGTCAGCCGGAGGTAGCTGCCCGTGTCCGGCGCTGGGCGGTCGCTCTCAAGGGCACTGGCCGGCGTCACTTGATCCCTGCCTGGACGCACGCATCCGCGTACTCCGCGGTGCAGATGTCCTCAGCCGTCCAGTACCCGTCGGCGACGACGGTCTTGGCCATGTTGTCCCTGGTGACGGCGACCGGGGTGAACAGCACCGAGGGCACCTGCTCGAACCCGTTGTCGACGTCGGTGAACTCCAGGTCAGCGGGTGCCTCCTCGCCGCGCAGGAGAGCGACCGCGAGCTGGACGGCAGCCATGCTCTGTTGCTTGATGGACCGGTACACGGTCATGCCCTGCGTGCCCACGAGGATCCGCTGGAGTCCGGCGACTTCAGCATCCTGGCCGGTCACGGGCGGAAGGGGGTCGACACCCGCGGCGACCATGGCAGCGATGGCGCCGCCGGCCGTGCCGTCATTGGCCGCATAGACGCCACCGATCGAGTTCGCCCCGAGTGCGGTGATGGCCTGCTCCATCTCACGCTGGGCCTTGTCCGGGCTCCAGTCAGGGGTGTCGTACTCGCGACCGATCATCAGGTCACTCGCGTCGATCTCCTGGTGAGCGCCGCTCTTGAACAACCCTGCGTTGTTGTCGGTGGGCGAGCCGTTGATCATCACGATGGTGGAGCCGGGCTCGGTGTTGTCCACCAGCCACTTCCCCTGGAGGGCGCCGACCGCCTCGTTGTCGAACGACACGTAGTAGTCGATGTCGGCGTCGAGGATCAGGCGGTCATAGGCGATGACCGGCACGTTGCGGCTGTGCGCCTGTGCAGCGATCGCAGCTGCTGACTTGGAGTCCACCGGGTCGAGCACGATGACCTTCGCGCCGTTCACGAGGGCTGCCTCCGCCTGTTGCTGCTGCCGCTGGGCGTCCTGCTCGGCGTTGCTGTACAGGACCTCACAGTCGGGGCACAGCTGCTCCATGTTCTTGAAGAACCACGGCCGGTCCTGGGTCTCGTACTGGGCGGTCTTGGACTCCGGCAGGAGGAAGGCGATCTTCCCCGAGGAGCTCGACTGGTCCTGCGCGCTGGATGCGCCGTCACCTGACCCGCCGCACGCGCTCACGAGGAAGAGCGATGCTGCCGCCAGACACACAGCTGTCATTCGGTTGCGCTTCATGGGTGTTCTCCGTTCGGTTTGGTGGTGCGGTGGTGTGGTCCGAGAGCGATTGGGTTCAGACACTGATCGATGCCTTGGCCAGCACCCCGCCGTCGCAGACGAGGTGAGAGCCGGTGACGTAGCTCGATTCCTGCCCGAGGAGCCAGAGCACGGCTCGGGCCGGTTCCGTCGGGTCAGCGATGCGACCCAGCGGGATCTCGCGCTCGACCTGCTCGCGCATCACGTCACGGTCGGCCTGGGCGACGGCTGCCCACATCAGGGGCGTCTCGGTGGCGCCAGGAACCACGGCGTTCACCCGGATGCCGTGAGCGGCATAGTCGACCGCCAGGGAGCGGGTCAGCGCACTGACCCCACCCTTGGACGCCGCGTAGGCCGAGGCGCCACCTGCCGCGAAGCCGACGAAGGCAGCCGGCGAGGAGCACAGGACCAGCGCTCCTCGGGTGCGCGCCGCGACCATCCTGCGAAGCACATCCCTGGCTGCGAGGAATGCGCCAGTCAGATTGACGTCGACGACATCACGCCAAACGTCCTCGGGCAGTTGGTGCGCGAGGCCACCACGGTCCACACCGGCGGCGGCGACGAGCCCCGTGATCGGCCCTGACGTTCGTTCCGCGGCGTCCAGCACCGTGCTCAGGGCAGTGCCGTCTGTGACGTCGCACGCGTACGCGTGCACATCCCCAGCCGTGGCTGCCTGCACCGTCTGCTGGGCGGCTGCGTGGTCCCTGTCGAGCACCGACACCCGAACCCCGGCAGCGGCGGCGAGGACCGCGGTGGCGCGCCCGATGCCGGAACCGCCCCCCGTGACCGCGATGTGCTGGTCGGCCATCAGATCCCTCCTTGCGTGAAAGCGGCTCTCGCCGCGACGGCGCTTGTGACGACTGCTCGAGCACGATCCAGAAGCGCGACTCGATCGGCATCGGACCTGAGGACGCGTGGGCTCAAGCTGCCCCCGATGCCAACGGCAAGCGCTCCCGCAGCGATCCAGGCGGGGGCATCGACAGCGTCGATGCCCCCGGTCGGAATCAATGCCGTATCGGGGAAGGGGCCATGCAGGGCGGACAAGTAGCCCGGCCCCATCGCCGAGGCGGGGAAGACCTTCACGGCCTCTGCTCCACGGGAGACGGCTCCCATCAACTCGGTCGGCGTCAGCACCCCGGGGATGAAGGGGACGGAGCCGCACCTGTCGAACAAGAGCTGCAGGTCGTCCGGCATCCCGGGCGAGACGAGGAACTGTGCTCCGGAGGCCAGCGCGGCGTCCGCCTGGGCCGCGTTCAAGACCGTGCCGGCGCCGACCAGCACACGTCCGTCCAGCTCGTGCACCAGCCTAGAGATGACCGTGTCGGCGGATGGAGTGGTGAACGTGATCTCCAGGGCGGTCACTCCTGCCTCGACCAGGAGCCGTGCGACCTCGACCGCATCGGATGCTGACCTCGAGCGGAGGACGGCGATGACGGCGGCTTGCCGCAGCTCGTCGAGAACGGGGTTCATCGGCCGTCCTACCGCTCGGTCCGGGGAGCTGTGGCACCGAGCGCTGCCATCGCCTCGGGTTCAGTGGGGAACCCGTCGTGGTCTCCTACGACGGTGACCACGTGTGCCGCACAGAGCTCCGCCAGGCGCAAACACTGCAGAGTGGGCCAGCCGCGGAGATACCCGGAGAGGTAGCCGGCAACGAAGGCGTCCCCGGCCCCCACCGGGTCCACCACCTGCAAAGGGCGGGCGACGATGGTCGTGACGCCGTCCTGGTCCACTGCATAGGCGCCGGATGCGTCGTGCACGACCAGAGCCTTCGCTCGCAAGGTGGCGAACCTGTCCACCGCGTCGCCGACGACGTCGATGCCGAGCAGCTCCTCAGCCTCCATCGCGGAGAAGAACAACAGGTCGGCTGCGGAGACGAACGGCTCGAGGAACCCCATGGGCGGACGACCGCCGCAGAGCTGGTGCCGGATGTTGGCATCGAACGAGACAGTGACGCCTCGGCGGGTCGCACGAGCGAGCAGCTCGTGCAGGAGCTCCTCGACACTGGCGGAGAGAGCCGGCGTGATCCCGGTCAGGTGCAGGATGCGGCCTGACAGCAGGTAGTTGAAGTCGGCCCCCGCGATGTCCATCCTGGTCGCCGCCGAGTGACTGCGGTGGTACGAGACCCGGAGACCACGAAGACCCACGGTCTCCTTCACGTAGACCCCGGTGGCCGCGTCCGGGTCGGTGCGCACGCACTCGTCATGCACGGACTCTGCGCGCAGCACCGCCCGGATCGCCCGGCCGGCTGCGTCGTCACCGACCCGTCCAACCCAGCCGGCCCGGTGGCCCAGCCGCGAGAGCCCGATCGCCACGTTGAGCTCGGCTCCCCCGACAGCGAACGAGGCCGTGCCCCCGGGACGCAACGCGCCGTCGGGGACGGGCGCGAAGACACCGAGTGCCTCTCCGACGGTGACGAGGTCCATAGCCAGTTCAGACATCGAACAACGACGCGCCATCGGTGTAGCGATCCAGGGCATCGCCGTCGAGGCTGACGCCGAGACCCGGAACGTCAGGGATCTCGAGCATGCCGTCCTGGTCGAGCTTGAGATCTGCCTGTCCGAGCTCGTCGATGTACGCAGAGCCCGTCCGGTACTCGACCAGGTCGGTGGCGGGGATCGCCGAGGCGAGCTGGAGGTCGGCCGCAAGACCGACCACGGTGTTCCAGCCGTGTGGGATCAGCTTGACGCCGTACTCCTGCGCGACCCACGCGATCCGCCGCGCCTCACTCAGGCCACCGACCTTGGTGACATCCGGCTGCACGATGTCCCAGGCACGGGCTTGGAGGTAGGGAGTGAAGCTCTGACGACGAGTCAGCGTCTCGCCGCCGGAGATGTGCACGGGAGAGGAGTCGCGCAACTTGACGAAGTCCTCCAGCGCATCCGCGACCAGAGCCTCCTCGAACCAGGCCACCGCGTACTGATCCAGCATGGCGGCAGTACGAAGGGCCCACTTGTAGTCGCCGGCCCAGTGGGCGTCGCTGCCACCGGCATCGACAGCCAGCAGGGCGTCCGCGCCCACCGTCTCCCGCGCGGCCCTGACGATCTGCTCGTCGGTCTGCGCATCAACCCGCCCGAAGGGGCCCCACCCGATCTTGTAGGCCCGGAAGCCGGCTTCGCGCAGCGCCTCCAGCTCGGCGCACATGCGAACGGGCTCGTCCATCAGCACCGACGCGTAGGGCATGACCCGATCGCGGTAGCGACCGCCCAGGAGCCGGCCCACCGGCTGACCGGTGACCTGCCCGAGGATGTCCCACAACGCGGTGTCGATGCCGCTGATGGCGTGGGTGATGGCCCCACCTCGGCCCAGCCAGAAGGTGTTCTGGTGGAGCTTCTCCGTGACCCGCTCGGGTTCGAGCGCGCTCTCGCCCACGAGAAGCGGCGAGATGACGTCGAGCGCCGCCCGTACCAGGTTCTCGCTCGTGAAGACGCTGCCGAGACCGACGACGGCCTCGTCCGTGTGGACCGCGACGAGGGTGTGCACGACATCGTTCGGCGTCAGCTCCTCGGTCCATCCCCCCAGGGGAGTCGCCCCCCGCAGACCGGCCGTTCGAACCTCACGGATCTTCATAACCCTCGCTTCCAAAAGATGTGCCCGGAACCTATCGTCGATTGTTGACAATCGTCAATGGGTATAGTGGAAGAAGTTTCCACCGTCGAAAGCAGGCCCTGTGCGCGCTCCTCTCCCTCGGATCAATGGCGACTCGAGACGCCATCAGGCGGCGCAGATCCTGCGCGAGGCGATCGTGACCGGGCAGCTGAAACCCGGCGACCGGCTACGCGAGCTCGAGCTCTCCGAGCAGCTTCAGGTCAGTCGCGGCCCACTGCGCGAAGCACTTCGACAGCTCGAGCAGGAAGGCTTGCTCATCTCCTACCCCTACCGCGGGACCGAAGTCCTCGGCGTCACGCAGGAGGAGATCGAGGAGATCCTCATCCCGATCCGGATGACGTTGGAGAGGTTCGCGGTCAGGCATGCATTGCCGACCATGGGCGAGGAAGAGCTCGCGGACCTGGAAGGCATCGTGGACGACATGCGTCGCGCTGCGTCCGACGGTGATGGCCGTGCCCTCAGCGACGCCGACATCCAGTTCCACGACCGGATCATCGAGCAGGCCGATCAGCCGCACTGCCGACAGATCTGGGACATGATCCAGCCCCGTGTGTGGGCCTATTTCCGTCGTGATGCCGACACACACGCGTCGTTGGACGAGGTGGTCGCGCAGCATGAGAAGTACCTCGAAGCGCTGCGCACCGGCGACCTCGAGACGGCACTGGCAGCGGTCGACCAGCACCTCACCGACATCCCCGGTTCTTGACGTCGACGACGGGGCAGCCGGTGGTGGCTCCGTTCAGGGGGTGGCCGTGACCTCGGACTGCACGATCGCGACCTCGCCGCTGGCCGGCACGCAGGGCTCGCCGGCGAAGGTGCCGGCGGGGCCGAAGCCTCCGCTCGTCGAGATCTGGTCGCCGTCGTGGGCGACCACGTTGCCGTCGGAGTCGAGCAGGGTGAGCCGGTCACCTTCGCGGGTGGCCTGGTAGCCCGCCGGCCAGACCGCCCACACCTTCCCGGGGTCGGCGCCGTCCTGGCCGGCCTCGAGGTAGACGCAGCGCTGGTCGTCGAGCCGCAGCACGCCCTGGATCAGGGCGTCGCCGCCGCCCGACGCCGGCGCCCAGCCGGAGGTCGGCAGCCGGACCGTGACGCCGCTGCCCGCCCCGTCACCGGACGAGACCAGCGCGACGATGCCGAACCCGATCGCCGCGATCACGAACGGCACCACCGCGGCGATCGCGTAGCCGCGATTGCTCAGCGCCTGCGGGCGGGACCAGCGGTCGTAGGGCTGGTCCCGCTCGTCGGGCGTCGGGTCAGCCAAGGGTGGCCAGCACCTCGTTGAGGGTCGCCGAGGGCCGCATGACGGCGGACGCCTTGGCGTCGTCGGGTCGGTAGTAGCCGCCGATGTCGACCGGCGAGCCCTGCACCGCGAGCAGCTCGTCGACGATCGTCTGCTCCTGGGCGGCGAGCGTCTCGGCCAGCGGCTTGAACGCGGCCGCGAGGTCGGCGTTCTCGGTCTGGTTCGCCAGCTCCTCCGCCCAATACAGCGCCAAGTAGAAGTGCGAGCCGCGGTTGTCGATGCCGCCGAGCTTGCGGGTCGGCGACTTGTCACGGTCGAGGAAGGTGCCGGTCGCGCGGTCCAGGGTGTCGGCGAGGACCTGGGCGCCCGGGTTGTCGGCGTACCCGGCGAGGTGCTCGAAGGACGCGGCGAGCGCGAAGAACTCGCCGAGGCTGTCCCAGCGCAGGTAGTTCTCCTTGACCAGCTGCTGCACGTGCTTGGGCGCCGAGCCGCCGGCGCCGGTCTCGAACAGCCCACCGCCGGCCATCAGCGGGACGACCGAGAGCATCTTGGCCGACGTGCCGAGCTCGAGGATCGGGAACAGGTCGGTGTTGTAGTCGCGCAGCACGTTGCCGGTCACCGAGATGGTGTCCTCGCCGCGGCGGATCCGCTCCAGGGAGTACGCCGTCGCGAGCTCGGGCGTCAGGATCTTGATGTCCAGTCCGTCGGTGTCGTGCTCGGGCAGGTAGGCATTGACCTTTGCGATCAGGGTGGCGTCGTGGGCGCGGGTCTCGTCGAGCCAGAACACCGCCGGCGCACCGCTCGCCCGGGCGCGGGTGACGGCGAGCTTGACCCAGTCGCGGATCGGCGCGTCCTTGGTCTGGCAGGCGCGCCAGATGTCGCCGGCCGCGACGTCGTGCTCGATCAGCACCGCACCCGAGCCGTCGACGACCCGCACCGTGCCGTCGGTCGGGATCTCGAAGGTCTTGTCGTGGCTGCCGTACTCCTCGGCGGCCTGGGCCATCAGGCCGACGTTCGGCACCGAGCCCATCGTCGCCGGGTCGAACGCGCCGTGCTCGCGGCAGTCGTCGATGACCGTCTGGTAGACCCCGGCGTAGGAGGAGTCCGGGATCACGGCGAGGGTGTCGGCCTCCTGGCCGTCGGGGCCCCACATGTGGCCGGACGTGCGGATCATCGCCGGCATCGAGGCGTCCACGATCACGTCGGACGGCACGTGCAGGTTGGTGATGCCGCGGTCGGAGTCGACCATCGCGAGCGCGGGGCCGTCCGCGATCGCCTGCTCGAAGGCCGCCTTGATCTCGGCGCCGTTCGGGAGCCTGTCCAGCCCGCCCAGGATGCCGCCGAGCCCGTCGTTCGGGCTGAGGCCGGCCGCGGCGAGGTCGTCGCCGTACTTCGCGAAGACCGGCTCGAAGAACGCGCGGACCACGTGACCGAAGATGATCGGGTCCGAGATCTTCATCATCGTCGCCTTGAGGTGCACGCTGAACAGCACGCCCTCGCTCTTCGCGCGGGCGATCGCGTTGCGCAGGAAGCCGTGCAGGTGGGCGACCTGGAGGACCGTGGCGTCCACGACCTCACCGGCCAGGACCGGCAGCGAGTCCTTCAGGACGGTCGTGGTGCCGTCCTCGGCCTCGAGCACGATGCGCAGGGTGTCGTCGGCGGCGAGCACCACGGACTTCTCGTTGCTCTTGAAGTCGTGCTCGCCCATGGTGGCGACGTTGGTCTTCGAGTCGTGGCTCCACGCGCCCATCCGGTGCGGGTAGGCCTTCGCGTACTGCTTGACCGACGCGGGCGCGCGGCGGTCGGAGTTGCCCTGGCGCAGCACGGGGTTGACCGCCGAGCCCTTGACCTTGTCGTAGCGCGCGCGGACGTCCTTCTCCTCGTCGCTCTGCGGGCTCTCGGGATAGTCCGGCAGGTCGTAGCCCAGCCCCTGGAGCTCCTTGATCGCGGCCTTGAGCTGCGGGGCGGAGGCGGAGACGTTGGGCAGCTTGATGATGTTCGCCTCGGGCCGCTTGGCGAGCTCGCCGAGCTCGGCCAGCGCGTCGTCGATGCGCTGCTCGCCGGTGAGCCGCTCGGGGAACTGCGCGATGATCCGGCCCGCGAGCGAGATGTCCCGGGTCTCGACCTCCACACCGGCCTTCGCGGCGTACGCCTGGATGATCGGCAGGAACGAGTACGTCGCGAGCAGCGGCGCCTCGTCGGTGTGGGTGTAGATGATCGTGGCCATGCGCGACGACTCCTGAAGCTCGAGAAAGTTCCTTGACGTCAAGATACCTGACAGGTCCGCTGGAGCCACCTTCGCACCGGCTCTCGAGGCGGGTCCAGCCGGGTCCGCTCCTGAGTAGAGTGCTGTCGCCGCGTCCGCGGGGGACGCGCGCGCGAGCCCGCGCGAGCCCGAGCAAGCCCAAGCAAGGGAGCACGACCGTGTCCGAGTCCGTCCAACCCTCCGGCGCCGAGCCGGGGGCCGCAGCCGCTCCGACCCTGAGGCAGCAGCTCGCCGCCGAGGTGATCGGGACGTTCGTGCTGGTGTTCTTCGGCTGCGGCTCGATCGTCTACGCGAGCGAGGCCGACGCGACCATCACCGTCACCACGGTCGGCCTGACCTTCGGCCTGGCGGTGATGGTGATGATCTACGCGTTCGGCCGGATCAGCGGGGGCCACTTCAACCCGGCGGTGTCGGTGGGCGCGGCCGTGGGCGGCCGGATGTCGTGGACCCGCGCCGGCTGGTACGTGCTCGCCCAGCTGGTGGGCGCGGTCCTCGCGGCCCTCATCCTCTTCCTGCTGCTGCACGGCTTCGACGGCTTCGACCCCGAGCGCAACATGGGCCAGAACTTCTTCGGCGACCAGGGCAGCGGCTACGCCTGGTGGGCGGCGTTCGTCCTCGAGGCGCTGCTGAGCGCCGTCTTCGTGGGCGTCATCCTCGCGGTCACCGACGAGCGCAACGAGCACCCGGCCCTCGCCCCGCTCACCATCGGCCTGACCCTCGCCGCCATCCACTTCGTGGCGATCCCGGCGACCGGCACCTCGGTCAACCCGGCCCGCTCGATCGGCCCGGCGCTGTTCGCCGGCCCGGACGCGATCACCCAGCTCTGGCTGTTCATCCTCGCCCCGACGCTCGGAGCCGCCATCGCCGGCTTCGGCTACCCGCTGCTCTTCGGCCGCGTCGGCGAGCCGGTCCCCGGGTCGGGCCTCATGCTCCGGCGGCCGCGCACCGCGGCGCAGGTGCCCGGCTACGCCGCGCCCGACCAGTACCAGCAGCAGTGGAACCAGGAGACCCCGTCGGCGTACGCCGCCCCGATCGTCCAGGACGGCTGGCAGTGGGACCCGGTCGGCCAGCAGTGGCACCCCGTCGGGCAGACGCCCGAGCAGTGGCGCGCCCAGCAGGCCGCCGAGGAGCAGGCCGCCCGGGCCGCGGAGCAGCCGGGGCCCGAGGACGAGCCGGGCGACGGCGGGACCCGGATCAGGCCGCCGGCGCAGTAGGTCCCTGCACCAGCCGCACGGTCCGGTAGCTGCTGGACACCTCACGAGCCTCCACCAGGCCGATGTCCCGGCCGTAGGAGAGCTCACCGGTGGCGCCGGGCTCGAGCGCGCTGTGCCGCTCGACGAGCAGGAGACCGTCGTACGACCCGGCGGCGACCTCGGCGCTCTCGTCGAGCGACGCCACGCGAGCCGTGTCCTCGACGACCCCGGGCCGGTAACCGGTCCGGTAGCCATCGCCCACCCGGGGCCGGGCCAGCATCGCGACGCCGGCCTCGGCGCCGTCCTCGCCCGCCCGCCAGCTGCCGGCGCGGCCGAACCACCACACGTTGCCGCGGTCGTCCTGGGCGAACCAGTCGGTCACCACGCCGGACGGCTCGGTCGTCACCCGGCTGGTCGTCGCGACGCCGGCGACCCGGGGGCCGGGCTCCACGGTCACCCGCATCCGGTGCGCGCCCGTCGCGTCGGTGACGGCGTAGACCCACGAGTCGCCGACCTCGAGCGGGAACCAGGGGTTGTCGACGGTCGCCACGAAGTCGTCGGGGTCCGGGGACGGGGTCGGGATCGTGAGCTCGTCCACGCCGGCCGGCGGGCTCGGCGCCGAGGCGGTGCCGCACCCCGCCAGGAGGGCGAGCGCGGCCGCCAGGAGGAGGGGCCGCACGGTCATGGACCCCAGCATCGCAGGGCGCGCGGCCGCTGCTAGCGTCGGGACGAGAAACCGTCGCGTGAAGGAGTCGTCGTGAGCTCTACCCCGTTGAAGGTGGCCGTCACCGGCGCCGCCGGCCAGATCGGCTACAGCCTGCTGTTCCGTCTCGCGAGCGGGTCACTGCTCGGCGACCGTCCGATCGAGCTGCGCCTGCTGGAGATCACGCCGGCCCTCAAGGCGCTCGAGGGCGTCGTGATGGAGCTCGACGACTGCGCCTTCCCGAACCTCGCCGGCGTCGAGATCGGCGACGACGCCGAGAAGATCTTCGACGGCGTCAACCTCGCCCTGCTCGTCGGCGCGCGCCCGCGCGGTCCGGGCATGGAGCGCGGCGACCTGCTGTCCGCCAACGGCGCGATCTTCACCGCCCAGGGCAAGGCCCTGAACAACGTGGCCGCCGACGACGTCCGCATCGGCGTGACCGGCAACCCCGCGAACACCAACGCGCTGATCGCGATGACCAACGCCCCCGACATCCCGCAGGCCCGCTTCTCCGCGCTGACCCGCCTCGACCACAACCGGGCGATCTCGCAGCTGGCCGCGAAGACCGGCGCGCCGGTCACCGACATCAAGAAGATGACGATCTGGGGCAACCACTCCGCGACGCAGTACCCCGACCTGTTCCACGCCGAGATCGGCGGCCGCAACGCCGCCGAGGTCATCGGCGACCAGGACTGGATCGAGAGCACCTTCATCCCGACCGTCGCCAAGCGCGGCGCGGCGATCATCGAGGCTCGTGGCTCCTCCTCGGCCGCGTCGGCCGCCTCGGCGACCATCGACGCCGCCCACGACTGGCTGTTCGGCAGCGCCGACGCCGACTGGGTCTCGATGGCGGTCGTCTCCGACGGCTCCTACGGCGTCCCCGAGGGCCTGATCTCCTCGTTCCCGGTCACCACCAAGGACGGCGACTGGGAGATCGTCCAGGGTCTCGAGATCGACGACTTCTCGCGCGCCAAGATCGACGCCTCGACCGCCGAGCTCGCCGACGAGCGCGACGCGGTCAAGGAGCTCGGGCTCATCTGAGCAGGCCGGATCTGCAGCAACTCGGCCGAGTCAGCCCAGCAGGGACCTGACCTCGGCCGAGTCGTAGAACGGCGCGAGCCGGGCGCGGATGATCCGTTCCAGCTCGCCGGACTCGCGCAGCGCGGCCACGGCGTACGGCGCCGCCCGCACCACGTCGGCCACCACGTCGGCGCGCTCCAGGCCGAGCTCGTCGAGCAGCTCGGTCGGCGTGTAGCCGCCGAACCGCTCGAGCAGCCCGTCGACCGCGGCCTCGACCAGCCCGGCGGCCGGCTCCCCCGCTGCGGCGGTCGCGACCAGGTCGTGCACGGCGTCGACGAGCCCGGCGAGCTGCTCGCGGGTGACGCTGCGGCTCAGCCCCGAGATCGGCTCGTCCGCGGCCAGGTCCCAGACCTGCAGCACGGCCTCCCGGGTCGTCGGGTCTCGCACGGTCTCGACCAGGATCTTGTTGAGCCGGCCGACGGCGTAGGTGCCGCCCCGGCCGACCGTGTCGCCGATCAGCCCCTCGAACTGCTTGTCCGCCACGCCCATCACCTTCGAGGCGGCGCTGGTGCCGAACGACATCAGCGAGCCCAGGCCGGGCACCCGGTCGGCGACCGCCTTGTTGGCCTGCAGCACCTCGCCGACGATCCGGCCCATGAACCGCGAGGCGACGGTCCCGACCAGAGGGCTGGCGGTGAGCCGGTCCAGCCCCCGCTCGAGCACCGGGCTCAGCGCGATCAGCTGGTCGAGCAGCGCCTCGATCTGATCCCGCTCGACCAGCTCGCCGAGCAGGTGCTGCTCGACCGGCCCGTCGTGCGCGACGTCGGCGAGGACTTCGACGACCGCGCCGGCGGCGGCGCTGCCCGGGACCGTCTGCAGCAGCCGAGTCGCGGTCGCGGCGAGGGCGTCGCGGTCGACGAGGTCCGCGATCGGCTGCCCGGCGGATGCCGCGAGCAGATCCTCGGCGAGCCCGGCGACGGTCTCCGTCACCGCGTCGCCGCTCAGCCGGGCCAGGTGGTAGGCCACCTGGGCGTCGAGGAGCTGCTCGGCCAGGGCCGCGGCGGGGCTGGGGTCTGCGGTCACGGCCCGACGGTACGCGACGGTGCCGTTGGGGCGGCGCGGGCTACAGCGGCTGGTCGGGGATCGAGCCGGCGAGCAGGATCAGCGCGACGCCGACGCCGGCGAGCAGGAGGCAGTCCCACCAGCGCCGTCGTACGGCGAGCATGCCGGCGTCCCGCGCCGGCAGCACCGCCCGGACCACGGCTGCGAACAGCAGCGCGCCGGCGATCCAGCGGATGCCCTGGCGCCACGCGCCGGTGGTGATGATCCCGAACCCGATCGCGGTGACCGCGATGACCACGAGGTAGGACGCGCCGCCGATCGTGGAGGGATAGCGCCGACCCCGGTCCTCCGCGGAGGCGGGCTCCTCCTCGGGCAGTGGCTCGAGGTCGCTCACGAGTCCGTCTGCTCGGCCATCGCCACGATGTTGGAGAGCAGCATCGCCCGGGTCATCGGGCCGACGCCGCCGGGGTTGGGCGAGACCCAGCCGGCCACGTCCCACACCTCGGGGGCCACGTCCCCGGCCAGCTTGCCGTCGACGCGGGAGACCCCGACGTCGAGCACGGCCGCACCCGGCTTGACCATCGCGCCGGTCACGATGCCGGGCACGCCGGCCGCGGCCACCACGATGTCGGCGTTGCGCACGTGTGCGGCCAGGTCGCGGGTGCCGGTGTGGCACAGCGTCACCGTCGCGTTCTCGCTGCGGCGGGTCAGCAGCAGCCCGAGCGGGCGTCCGACGGTGACGCCACGGCCGACCACCGTGACCTCGGCGCCGGCGATCTCGACCCCGTGGCGGCGTAGCAGCTCGACGATGCCGTTGGGCGTGCACGGCAGCGGCGCGGCCTTGCCGAGCACCAGCCAGCCCAGGTTCGTCGGGTGCAGGCCGTCGGCGTCCTTGTCCGGGTCGACCATGCCGAGCACGCGGTTCTCGTCGCGGCCCTTGGGCAGCGGCAGCTGGACGATGTAGCCGGTGCAGGCGGGGTCCTCGTTGAGCACCCGGACGGCGTCCTCGATCTCCTCCTGGCTCGCGGTCGCGGGCAGGTCGATCCGGATCGACTCGATGCCGACCTCGGCACAGTCCTTGTGCTTGCCGTTGACGTACCACCGCGACCCGGGGTCGTCGCCCACGAGGATGGTGCCGAGCCCGGGCCGGATCCCGCGCTCGTGCAGCGCCGCGACCCGGGTCGTCAGCTCGCCCTTGATCGCCGCCGCGGTGGCGGTGCCGTCCAGCTTCTGTGCGGTCACGTGGTCATCCTCGTCGGTGGGGTCAGTGCGCGAAATGCCGGGTGCCGGTGAAGTACATGGTGACGCCGGCCGCCTTGGCCGCCTCGACCGTGAGCTCGTCGCGGACCGAGCCGCCGGGCTGCACGATCGCGGTGACGCCGGCGTCGATGAGGATCTGCGGGCCGTCCTCGAACGGGAAGAACGCGTCGGAGGCGGCGACCGAGCCCGCGGCCCGGTCCCCCGCCCGCGAGACGGCGAGCCGGCAGGAGTCGACCCGGTTGACCTGGCCCATGCCGATGCCGACCGAGGCGCCGTCCTTGGCGAGCAGGATCGCGTTGGACTTCGCGGCGCGGCACGCCTTCCAGGCGAACGCGAGGTCGGCGAGCACCGCCGCCGGGGCGGGCTCCCCCGCCGCCAGCGTCCAGGTCGACGGGTCGTCGCCGGGCGCGTCGACGTGGTCGCGCACCTGGACGAGCACGCCGCCGCTGACCTGGCGGAGCTCGGTCGAGCGCTCCTCGGCCGGGCCGTCGCAGCGCAGGATGCGGATGTTCTTCTTGCCCTGGAGCACCTCGACCGCGCCCTCGTCGTACGCCGGGGCGACGATCACCTCGGTGAACACGTCGGCCACCTGGCGGGCCATCTCGACCGAGACCGGCCGGTTGACGGCGATCACACCGCCGAAGGCGCTGACCGGGTCGCACTCGTGGGCGCGGCGGTGGGCCTCGGCGACGTCGGCGCCGACGGCGATCCCGCAGGGGTTGGCGTGCTTGATGATCGCGACGGCCGGCTCGTCGAAGTCGTACGCCGCCCGCCGGGCCGCGTCGGTGTCGACGTAGTTGTTGTAGGACATCTCCTTGCCGTGCAGCTGCTCGGCGCCGGCCAGGCCGCCCGTCGAGCCCGATGACTCGGTGTAGAGGGCCGCGTCCTGGTGCGGGTTCTCGCCGTAGCGGAGCACCGCGGACTTCGTCCAGGTCTCCCCCGCGAACGCCGGCCAGCCGTCCTCGGCGGGGACGTACGTCGAGGCGAACCAGCTCGCGACCGCGACGTCGTACGCCGCGGTGTGGGTGAAGGCCTCGGCGGCCAGCACCTTGCGCTGCTCGAGGGTGAAGCCGCCCTCGGCGACGGCCGCGAGCACGTCGGCGTAGCGCTCCGGGGAGGTCACGATCGCCACGGAGGGGTGGTTCTTCGCGGCCGCTCGGACCATCGAGGGACCACCGATGTCGATCTGCTCGACGCACTCGTCCGGGGTCGCCCCCGACGCCACGGTCTCGCGGAACGGGTAGAGGTTGGACACCACCAGGTCGAACGGCTCCACGCCGAGGTCGGCGAGCTGCTGGACGTGGGAGTCCAGGCGCCGGTCGGCGAGGATCCCGGCGTGCACGCGCGGGTGCAGCGTCTTGACCCGGCCGTCGAGGCACTCCGGGAAGCCGGTCAGCTCCTCGACCTTGGTGACCGGGAGCCCCAGGCCCTCGATCAGCCTCGCCGAGCCGCCCGTCGAGACCAGCTCGACGCCGGCGTCGTGCAGGCCCCGGACCAGGTCCTCGAGGCCGGTCTTGTCGTAGACGGAGAGGAGCGCTCGCCGGACGGCGACGCGGTGCTCGGGCGTGGACACAGGTTCGGACACGGAGAACTCCTGCTCGGAAGGGGGAGCACCCAGGCGGTCGATGCTCCGTGCGTCACTCCCCGGTGGTCACCCACCTGCGCCAGTCGTGTGCAGACCAGCATAGGACCGTCAGCCCTCGTCGCCGAACCGGGTGCGCCGGCCCTCGACGGTCCATCCGGCCCGGGCCATCCGGCCCACCGTGTCGACCAGCATCGCGCGCTCGGCGACCTTGATCCGCTCGTGCAGCGTGTCCGCGGTGTCGTCGTCCTCGACCGGCACCGCCCGCTGAGCGACGATCGGGCCGGTGTCGACCCCGGCGTCGACCACGAACAGCGTGCACCCGGTCACCTTGACGCCGTACGCGAGGGCGTCGGCCGGCCCGCGCATGCCGGGGAACGACGGGGACAGCGCGGGGTGGGTGTTGACGACCCGGCCGCCGAACCGGGTGAGGAACTCGGCACCCACCAGCTTCATGAAGCCGGCGAGCACGACCAGGTCGGGCTCGAAGCCGGCGACCGTGTCCGTGACGGCTCGGTCCCAGTGGTCGCGGCTGGTGAACTGCCCGACCTTCCGCACGAACGTCGGCACACCGGCCCGCTCGGCGCGGGCGAGGCCCTCGATGTCGTCGCGGTCGGCGCCGACGGCAACGACTCGGGCGCCGTACGACGGGTCCGCGCACGCGTCGAGCAACGCCTGGAGGTTGGTCCCGGACCCGGAGACGAGCACCACGAGACGAGCGGGGCGGCGTGGGGTCACACAGTGGATTCTAGGGAAGCGCTGCGATGGGCCCGACGCTGCCACCAGGTCATGAGAACGCCGCCGACCAGACCGCCCAGGCCGAAGGCGGTGATCGCGTGCACGAGCACGTCGAACGCGAACGGTCCGACCTCGCGCATCCGGCCCGGCCCGACGGCCCCCCCGGCCACGGCGGCGAGCAGCCCGAGCAGGAGACCGGCCAGCGCGCCGCCCACGCAGCCGCGCAGCGCGCCGTGGTCCCAGCGCAGGGTCGGGTAGCGGCGCTGCGACCGGGCCACCGCCGCGGCCGCGACCAGCGGCGGCAGCGCGAGGAGGTACGCCGTCCAGCCCGGCGTCGGGCCGTTCGCGGGCAGCGCGGCGAGCAGCGGGAACATCGGCAGCGGCCCGAGCGCGACGCCGGTCGGGGACACCAGCGTGTGGACGCCCACCGCGAAGCCCGGGCCGAGCAGGTAGGAGCCGGTGAACACCACCGCGTTGGGGACCAGGGTCGCGGTCAGGGCCGTGTAGACGGTGCCGTCACCGGCGCCCAGGTGCAGCCGGGACATCACGTTGGCCGCCGTACCGAGGTCGAGCGCGAACGCGACCAGGAAGACGGACGCGGAGAGCGCCAGGTAGCCGCCGAGGACCCGCAGGCACGCCGCGCCCGCGGCGCGCACCGACGCGGGGACGAACGCGGCCCAGATCGCCGCGCGTCCCGACCCGACCGAGATCGCGACCAGCCCGAACGTGGCGCACAGCAGCACCGACCAGCCGACCACCCGGGGCAGCGAGGGCGCGGTCTCGGCGGTGGCCGCGAGGCGGAACGTGACGAAGGCCACCAGCAGGTAGCCGGCGAGGAACGCGGCGGCCGCGGTCGGGACCGTCCAGTCGCGCTCCCCGTCGGCGATCCGGTCCGCGTCGGGACCGTGGCCGGACACCGAATCGCCGACGCGGTGCCCGAGACGCCACACGGCCCAGGCGGCGAGCGCGGTCAGGCCGAGGGGTACGACGCTCACCGCGACCCCGTCGACGTGGATACCGGAGCCGTGGGCCAGCAGCCAGCCGAGCGCCCCCACGCGGAGCCCGTCGCGTGGGGTTCCGTGCGCGCCCGCGTCAGCCAGGAACCAGCCCACGACTCCGACGGCCAGGCAGATCAGGAGGGTCGCCAGCGCCGCGCTCGCCCCGCCCAGCACCGCGACCAGGACCAGCGGCCGGCGGTGGCGAGGGTCCGAGCGGTCCGCGCCTGCGAGGCGGGCGGCGGCCGAGCCGGTGAGCAGCGAAGTCATGGCTCGGCCATCATCACCCGCCCCGGCGGGTCGGTCCGGGCTCCCACGCCGGTTCGGCTCAGATGTCCCGATCCGGCTACCGTGGACGACGCCATGAGGGACCCCGGTCAGTTCGACGAGTTCTACAAGGACGTCCGCACGCGCCTGCTGCTGCTGACGTACTGCCTGACCGGCGACCTCGGATCCTCCCGCGCCGCGGTCCGGGACGCGTTCGTGGTGGCCTCGCACCACTGGCGCAAGGTGTCCCGCCTGGAGGACCCGGAGGCCTGGGTCCGGGTCCGCGCCTGTGCGCACGCGCAGCGGCGCCACACCGCGAAGCTCTGGCACCGGGAGAAGGGCCTCGACCCCGAGGTGAAGGCCACCCTGGACGCGCTCGGCAAGCTGCCGCTCGTCCAGCGCAAGGTGCTGCTGCTGACCGAGCTGACCACGGCCTCGCTCGCCGAGATCGCCCGCGAGGCGAGCCTGCCCCGCCAGGACGCCGAGCGCGAGCTGCAGACCGCGACCGCCCAGCTCGCCATGCTGCGCGAGGTGCCGACCACGAGCATCCGCACCCTCTTCGACCCGATCCGCCTGCACGTCGAGGACGGCCGCTGGCCCCGGGCCACGATCATCCGGCGCTCCGGCGCGGCGCGGCGTCGGACCCACACGGTGATCGGCGTCGCCGCCACGGTCGCCGCGCTGGTCGTCACCGGCACCCTCGTCACCGACGCGGGCGGCGTGCGCCCGACGCTCGCCGGCGAGCGGATGGAGGCCCCTCAGAGCCACAAGCCGTCCGGCTCACCCACCCCGGACCCGGTCGCCGTGCCCGAGGACACCCTCCTCACCGCCGAGCAGGTCGGATCCCAGGTGCCCGGCTCGGGCTGGGCGGTCACCCGCACCGACGACAACTCCGCCGGCGACGGCCTGGTGATGCCCTGCCAGGCCGGTCGGTACGCCGACCCACGCGGCACCGCGGCCCTGGTGCGGGTCTTCGAGTCCTCGGGCAAGGGCTCGGCCGAGGCCGTCCAGGCCACCCAGGCGTCCGCGACGAAGAAGGCAGCGGAGCGCGGCTTCCGGACCGCACTCTCCTGGTTCGCCGGCTGCGCCGACCAGCGCTCCCAGCTGCTCGAGACCCGCGAGGTGGCCGGTGTCGGCGACGAGGCGATGCTCGTGGTGCTCCGCACCTGGGACGAGCCCGGCTCCACTGTCGTCGCGGGCGTCGCGCGCACCGGGCGGCTCACGACCGCCGTCGTCAGCCGCTCCCCGCTCGGCCGGGGGCCGAAGCTGACCAGGTCCGCCGCCCTGCTCGGGTCCGCGGTGACCGAGCTCTGCGGCCGCACCGGCGCCGGGGCCTGCTCCGCGGACCCCCGCCTGAGGACGGTGGCACCGGTCCCGGTCGCCACCGTGCCCGGCATGCTCGCCGAGGTCGACCTGCCACCGGTCGGGAAGGTACGCCGGCCCTGGGTCGGCACCGAGCCGCGTCAGGCCCGCGACAACGCGGCCGCGACCGGGTGCGACCGGACCGACTTCAGCGCCAAGCCGATGACGAACGACGCGACCCGCACGTTCCTGGTGCCCGGCGCGAACCTGCGCGACGAGTTCGGCCTGACCGAGACGGTCGGCACCCTCCCCGAGCGGCGGGCCGCGGGCTTCGTCGACGACGTCCGCGACCGGCTGGCGAGCTGCTCGAAGAAGCAGATGGGCACCGATGTCGACCGGATCCGCCACCTCGAGGCCAAGCACCGCGACCTGACGATCTGGCGAGTGACCACGGAGATCAGCGACCAGCGGTCGGTGAGCTACCTGATGGGCATCGTCCGCGACCGGACCTCCGTCGCACAGGTCGGCTTCGTCCCCGACCCGGCCGGCGGGATGTCCGCCGACGCCTTCGTCGCCCTGGTCGACCGCGCGCTCGCGCGGCTCGACGCGATGCCGCGCCCCTAGCCAGGACCCTGCCGGCTGACCTGCGCAGAAATCCTCCCTGAGCGTGCAACCGTGGTGCGCGGTGAGGCGTATCCCTTCCGACTCGGCACCGAGCCGAGCCGCACACAGACGGGAACCCAGGGTCGATGGACGAGCTCGAGTTCGACGAGTTCTACAGCGCGTCGTTCCAGCGCGTCGTCGGCCAGGTCTACGCGATGATCGGCAACCGGGACGAGGCACAGGAGTGCGTCCAGGAGGCCTTCGCGCGGGCCTGGGCCCACCGGCGCAAGCTGGACCGCGCCGAGCACCCCGAGGCGTGGGTGCGGACCACGGCGTACCGCCTCGCGGTGAGCCGCTGGCGCCGTACGACGCGGGCCCGCAGGCCGGTCGACCGGGCGCTCGGCGCGCCGACCGAGACGGCGCCGCCGAACGAAGCGCACGTCGCGCTGGTGGCCGCGCTCAAGCAGCTGCCCGAGGCGCAGCGGCAGGCGCTCGTCCTGCACCACATCGCCGATCTCCCCGTCCACGACGTCGCCCGTGAGGTCGGCGTCCCCGAGGGCACCATCAAGGCCCGGCTCAGCCGCGGCCGCGCGGCGCTCGCCGCGATGCTCGCCGACGAAGGACCCGGCGGTTTCCAGGAAGGAGCGAGCCATGCGTGACCCGATCGAGGAGCTCGAGAACTTCACCGTCCCAGGACCGCCCATGACTCCCCTGCCCGCCGCCGAGGTGCGCCGACGCGGCAACCGCATCCGGCGCCGCAACACGGCGCTCGCCGGTGCCGCCGCCGTCGCCGTCCTCGCTGCGATCGTCACGCCGGTCGCGCTGCTGGCCGGCGACCAGCAGGACCGCGACATCCAGCCCGCCCCCGCTCCCGAATGGCACCAGACCGTGCCCGACGGCTTCCCGCTGGCGAACGGCCTGTTCGGCGACCCGCCGGTCACCGAGAAGTCCGGCGTCGACGACATCGTGCTGTGCGGGACGACCGCCTGGTCGCCCGACGGCCCCGTGTCCACCGCCGACCTCGCCGGCGCCCGCTTCGAGGAGAACGAGGCCTACCTCGGCCGCACGCTCGCCCTGTACGCCGACGGCGCCGCCGCCGAGCAGGCCCTCGGCTCGCTCCGCTCCGCCGTGGCGGACTGCCCGCGCGACGAGAACGGCAGCGGGCTGCCGCTGATCCAGGAGACGGTCCCGGTCGACCTCGGGCAGGACGGCTTCGCCTTCATCCAGCGCTCGAAGGACGGCGACCTCCTCGCCGAACTCACCCTCTGGGAGGTCGTCCGGTCCGGCAACGCGCTCTACGTCGACACCTCCTACGGCGCCGCCGGCGACGACCAGGCGGTGACGACGGCGATCTCGAACATGACCCACCGCTCCGAGGCGGTCCGCGCCCAGCTGTGCGTGTTCTCCGCCGACCCGTGCGCGCAGCCGGGGGGCGAGTCCGAGTAACCCGGCCCGCGCCCGGGTCGCCGGCCGCGGCCTCCACAGAGTGCGGTGTCTGGGATCAACCTGGTTCATCCCAGGCACCGCACTTTCCGACGCACCCCCGTGCGCGGGTGGATCAGAGCGAGGCGAGGACCTCACGCATGATCGCGGCGGTCTCGGACGGCGTCTTGCCGACCTTCACGCCGACGGCCTCGAGGGCCTCCTTCTTCGCCTGCGCGGTGCCGGAGGAGCCGGAGACGATGGCGCCGGCGTGGCCCATGGTCTTGCCCTCGGGCGCGGTGAAGCCGGCGACGTAGCCGACGACCGGCTTGGTCACGTGCTCCTTGATGTACGCCGCGGCCCGCTCCTCGGCGTCGCCGCCGATCTCGCCGATCATCACGATCGCCTTCGTGTCCGGGTCGGCCTCGAACGCCGCGAGGGCGTCGATGTGGGTGGTGCCGATGATCGGGTCGCCGCCGATGCCGATGGCGGTCGAGAAGCCGTGGTCCCGCAGCTCGTACATCATCTGGTAGGTGAGCGTGCCGGACTTCGACACCAGGCCGACCGGGCCGGAGCCCGCGATCGTGGCGGGCGTGATGCCGGCCAGCGACTCGCCCGGCGTGATGACGCCGGGGCAGTTCGGGCCGATCATCCGGGTGCCGCCCGTGTTCGCGGGGCTCTGCAGGTACGCGAACACCTCGGCGGTGTCCTGCACGGGCACGCCCTCGGTGATGACGACGAGCAGGCCGATGCCGGCGTCGATGGCCTCGATGCAGGCGTCCTTGGTGAAGGCCGGGGGGACGAACACGACCGACACGTCGGCGCCGGTCTCGGCCATCGCCTCCTTCACCGTGCCGAACACGGGCAGGTCCTTGCCGCCCAGCTCGATCGAGGTGCCGGCCTTGCGGGCGTTCACGCCGCCGACGATGTTGGATCCCGCCTCGACCATGAGGGTGGTGTGCTTGGAGCCCATGCCACCGGTCATGCCCTGGACGATGATCTTGGAGTCCTTGTTCAGGTAGATCGACATTGGTTCGTGGTCTCCAGTCTCAGGCGTTCGCGAGCTCGGCGGCCTTGTCGGCCGCGCCGTCCATGGTGTCGACCATGGTCACCAGGGGGTGGGCGGCCTCGTTGAGGATCCGCCGGCCCTCGTCGACGTTGTTGCCGTCGAGCCGTACGACGAGCGGCTTGGTGGCCTCGTCGCCGAGGATGTTCAGGGCGCCGACGATGCCGTTGGCGACCTCGTCGCAGGCGGTGATCCCGCCGAACACGTTCACGAACACGGCCTTGACCTGCTCGTCGCCGAGGATCACGTGCAGGCCGTCGGCCATCACCTGGGCGTTGGCGCCGCCGCCGATGTCGAGGAAGTTCGCGGGCTTGACCCCACCGTGCTTCTCCCCGGCGTAGGCGACCACGTCGAGCGTGGACATGACCAGGCCGGCGCCGTTGCCGATGATGCCGACCGAGCCGTCGAGCTTGACGTAGTTGAGGCCCTTGTCCTTGGCGACGGACTCGAGCGGGTCCTCCTCCTCGCGGATCACGAAGGACGCGTGGTCCTCGTGGCGGAACTCGGCGTTCTCGTCGAGCGACACCTTGCCGTCGAGCGCCTCGAGCCTGTCGCCGGCCAGCCGCGCGAGCGGGTTGACCTCGACCAGCGTGGCGTCCTCCGCCACGAAGACCTTCCACAGCGCGAGCACGGTCTGCACGGCCTGCTCGGTCAGCGCCTCGGGGAACTTCGCGTCGGCGACGATCTCGCGGGCCTTGGCCTCGTCGACGCCGGTGCCCGGGTCGATCGGGATCTGGCGCACGGCGTCGGGGTTGGTCTTGGCGACCTCCTCGATCTCCACGCCGCCCTCGACGCTGGCGATGCACAGGTAGCGACGGTTGGCCCGGTCGAGGAGGAAGGAGAAGTAGTACTCCTCCTCGATGCTGGCGGCGGGAGCGATGAGCACGCGGTTCACGCGGAGGCCCTTGATCTCCATGCCGAGGATCGCCTCGGCGTGCGTGCGAGCCTCCTCGGGCGTCTTGGCGAGCTTCACGCCGCCCGCCTTGCCGCGGCCACCGGCCTTCACCTGCGCCTTGACCACCACGACACCCAGCTGCTCAGCAGCGGCCTGGGCCTCGTCGGGGGTGTGGGCGACGATGCCGAGAGTGACCGGTACGTCGTGCTTGGCGAAGAGCTCCTTCGCCTGGTACTCCATCAGATCCACTGATCCACCATGTTCCTCTGTCGGAGCGGGCGGACGCATTTGACGTCCGCGCGCCGCTGGGATGTCGCTCGGGTGTCCTCGGGCACCCTAGTCCGCACCCCGCGCGTACGACGAGAGCGGCCGGACGTGACGCATGGCATACGACTCGTCGGTAACCTCAGTCGGCGAAGTGCTCCGCGACCCAGCCGGTGATCTCACCGGTCGTCGCGCCCGGGGTGAAGACCTTGGCGACGCCGAGCTCCTCGAGCACCGGGATGTCGTCCTCGGGGATGATCCCGCCCCCGAAGACCACGATGTCGGCGGCGTCCCGCTCCCGGAGCAGCTCGAGCAGCCGGCGGAACAGCGTCATGTGCGCCCCGGAGAGCACCGAGAGCCCGATCAGGTCGGCGTCCTCCTGGATCGCGGTCTCGACGATCTGCTCCGGCGTCTGGTGCAGCCCGGTGTACACGACCTCGTGGCCCGCGTCGCGCAGCGCGCGTGCGACGATCTTGGCGCCCCGGTCGTGACCGTCGAGGCCGGGCTTCCCGACCACGATCCGGACCCGCGGCGGGGTGGTGACCGGGCTCTCCGTGGGCGTGGTCGACGTCATGGCCGCAGGCTAACCCACTCGCGGGCCGGGGTGACCCTGACCACGTCCCTCCCCGATTCCGGGGCGAAACGGGTTCAGGTACCCGCCCGACTTGCCGAAGATTCCCCAGAAGGTTTCTCGCGCCCGTGATCTTTCCGTTACAGTCGGGCGTCGCCGTCTGAACCCCGAGCAGCGGAGAACTTATTCATGGGCAACCACCGAGCGGAACGTCGCGGCCCCAGCCGCCGTCCGTCGGATCTCCCGACCCCGCTCGAGGCCGTGACCCCGGTCGCCGTCGGCGGCAAGCGCCGGGCGACCCCGCCGGCCAAGGCCCCGAAGCTCCTGAAGACCGCGAAGCCTCCCAAGACCATGAAGGCCCGCCCGGCGGTGAGCGACACGCCGGGTGGTCGTGTCCACCGCCACTCCGCCCCCCGCGGGTCGCTCTTCCGCGGCCTCCCCTCGCCGCCGATCCTGCTCGGTGTCGCCGCGCTCGCGATCTCCGCGGGCGGAGCCCTCACGGCCGCGAACGGCGGGCTCGGCGAGGACGCCGCCCGGTTCACCCAGGCGAGCGCGCTCAGCGGCGCCAGCGACGTCTCCCGGGTCAGCCTGCTCGACCGCGGCACGATCAGTCGTGACTCCCGCCGGGATGCCCTCGAGGATCGCGCCGACGCGAAGCTCGTCGCGCAGGCCGAGGACCAGGCCCGCCAGCGCGACGCCGCGCTCGCGAAGCTGACCGCCCTCGCCCAGCAGCAGGCCGACAAGCTCCGGCTCAACCAGTGGGTGCTGCCCGTCTCCGGCTACCACCTGACCGCCGGCTTCGGCGAGTACAGCGGCCTGTGGTCGCACTACCACACGGGCCTGGACTTCGCGGCGCCCAGCGGCACCCCCATCGTGGCGATCGCCAACGGCGTGGTCACCTCCGTCGGCTACGACGGCGCGTACGGCAACAAGACCGTCATCACGCTCGACGACGGCACCGAGCTGTGGTTCTGCCACCAGACGTCGTACACCGTCAGCGAGGGCCAGGAGGTCCGGGCCGGCGACCTGATCGGGTACGTCGGCTCCACCGGCAACGTGACCGGCCCGCACCTGCACCTCGAGGTCCGCCCCGGCGCCGGCGACCCCGTCGACCCGTACCAGGCGCTCGTGGTCCACGGGCTCACGCCCTGACGCGCTAGAGCTTCTCTACCGGCGCATACCTGAGCAGCAGCCGCTTGACGCCCTCGGAGCCGAAGTCGATCGAGGCGACGGCCTTCTCGGCGACCCCCTCGAGGGCGACGACGGTACCCATGCCGAACGAGTCGTGCAGCACCCGGTCGCCGGGCTCGAGGCTGGGGATCTCGCGGGCCGGCTTGGCGCGGGCCGCGGCGTCGGCTCGGACGGCGGCGGCGGAGAAGTTCCGGCGGCCGGCCGCGGTCGGGGACCCGAGCCGGGCGGCGGAGCCGCTCGCGAGGTCGGGCCGGCCCCACCGGGTCTGGGCGGCCTCGGTGCGCCGCCAGTCGACCAGGTCCACCGGCAGCTCGTCGAGGAAGCGCGACCCGGGGTTGTGCGAGGGTGCGCCCCACGCCGAGCGGACCACGGCCCGGGAGACGTAGAGGCGCTCGCGCGCCCGGGTGACCCCGACGTACGCCAGCCGGCGCTCCTCCTCGAGCTCGTCATGGTCGCCGAGCGAGCGGGAGTGCGGGAACACGCCGTCCTCGAGCCCGGTGAGGAACACGACGGGGAACTCCAGCCCCTTCGCGGTGTGCAGGGTCATCAGCGTGACGACCCCGGCGTCCTCCGGGTCGTCGTCGGGGATCTGGTCGGCGTCGGCGACCAGCGCGACCCGCTCGAGGAAGTCGGCGAGGCCGGGCGCGAGCGTGCCCGCGTCGACGTCCGAGGGGTCGGCGGACGGGCCGGCGACGGGGTCGTCGGCGAACTCGCGCGCGACCGCGACGAGCTCGGCGAGGTTCTCCAGCCGGGTCTCGTCCTGCGGGTCGTCGCTCTCCTCGAGCGCGGTGAGGTACCCCGAACGGGCCAGCGCGGTCTCCAGGATCACGTCGGGGCGCTCTGCGCCGTCGACCATCGACTGGAGCTCCTCGATCATCGCGACGAAGCCCTGGATCTGGGTCAGCGACCGGGTGGCGAGGCCGGGGGCGTCCTGGGCGCGGCGCAGCGCCTCCCAGAACGTGGTCCGGTCGCGCTCGGCGAGCGCGTTGACGCACGCGACCGCCCGGTCGCCGATGCCCCGCTTGGGCGTGTTCAGGATCCGGCGCAACGAGACCTGGTCGGCGGGGTTGACCAGCAGCCGGAGGTAGGCGAGCGCGTCGCGGACCTCGCGCCGCTCATAGAACCGGACGCCGCCGACCACCTTGTAGGGCATGCCGAGGCGGATGAAGATCTCCTCGAACACGCGGGACTGGGCGTTGGTGCGGTAGAAGACCGCGACGTCCCCGGGCCGGTAGGCCTTCGCGTCGGTGAGCCGGTCGATCTCCTCGGAGACGAACCGGGCCTCGTCGTGCTCGTCGTCGGCGACATACCCGACGATCCGCTCGCCGTCACCGGCGTCGGACCACAGCCGCTTGGGCTTGCGCGCCTGGTTGTGGCCGATCACGGAGTTCGCGGCGGTCAGGATGGTCTGCGTGGAGCGGTAGTTCTGCTCGAGCATGATCGAGGTGGCGTTCGGGAAGTCCTGCTCGAAGTCGAGGATGTTGCGGATGTTCGCGCCCCGGAACGCGTAGATCGACTGGTCCGCGTCACCGACGACCATCAACTCCGCGGGAGCGACGCGCTCGGCGGACGGGTCGACCTCCTCCATCCGGTCGGCGCAGAGCTGGTGGATGAAGGCGTACTGCGCGTGGTTGGTGTCCTGGTACTCGTCGACGAGCACGTGCCGGAACCGACGCCGGTAGGTCTCGCGGACCTCGGGGAGCTGTTGGAACAGGTGCACCGTGAACATGATCAGGTCGTCGAAGTCGAGCGCGTTCGCCTGGAGCAGCCGCCGCTGGTAGGTGGTGTACGCCGCGGCGTACGTCTCCTCGAGGCGGTTGCGCGCGTCCTTGGCCGCCTCGTCCGGGTCGCGCAGCTCGTTCTTCTGGTTGGACACCCAGTGCAGCAGCGCGCCGGGCTGGTAGCGCTTCGGGTCGAGGTCCAGGTCGTTGCAGACCAGCGTCATCAGCCGCTTCTGGTCCGCGGCGTCGTAGATCGAGAAGTTGGACTTGAACCCGCCCCCGTCGAAGCGGAGCGCGTCGATCTCCTTGCGGAGGATCCGCACGCACGCGGAGTGGAACGTCGAGACCCACATGATCCGGGCCCGCCTGCCGACCAGGTCCTCGACCCGCTCCTTCATCTCGGCGGCGGCCTTGTTCGTGAACGTGATCGCCAGGACCGACCCGGGGTGGGCCCTGCGCTCGGAGATCAGCCAGGCGATCCGGCGGGTCAGCACCCGGGTCTTGCCCGAGCCCGCGCCGGCCACGACCAGCAGCGGCGCGCCCTCGTGGACGACCGCGGCGCGCTGCGGCTCGTTGAGCCCCTCGAGCAGCTCCTCGCGGGTGGGTCCGCGGCGGGTCGGCTCCGGCCCGTCGGGGGCGGGGGTGGCGGGCATGCCGGGCAAGGGGATCGAGATGCTCATGCTGCCGGCCAGCCTACGTGCCGGGACCCTCGTCTCAGGCGACGACCGTCACCACCGACAGGGTGCCGCTGCCGTAGCCCGCGATCTCGAGGGTCACGTCCTCACGCACGCCCGGCGTCGCCGCGCACGCCGCGATCTGCGGGGGCAGCGGGTCCTGCGGGGCGAACGTCGCCGAGAGCCGCTGGTGCACCCCGCCGCTGTCGCCGATCGGCGCCGCGAGCACGTTGAGGATCTCCGAGACGTTCTCGAACAGGTTGTCGGGCAGGAAGCCGTCCTCGACGGCGGCATCCGCACCGCCCCTGGGGATCAGCGCGAGAGCGGCGCCGGCGTACGCCGCCAGCGGCAGGTCCATCACCGCGACCGTGGCCAGGTTGTGCTGCGGGTCGACGTACGCCGCGACCACCGGGCGGGGCGGGTCGAGGGTGATCGGGGACCCGTCGCTCACGGTGACATCGCGGCCGAGCAGGCCCTCGAAGACGTCCTTGATCAGCTTGCGGTCCGGGAGGCTCATCGTCGGCCCCTCAGCCCAGCATGCCGACGAGCGCGGACTCGAAGTGCTCGGGGGTGAACGGCTTGGCGATCAGGAAGAGCGCGCCCGCTGCCGCGGCGGTCTCGCGCATCTCCTCGGAGCCCTCGGACGTGACGAACCCGAACGGGACGGCGTTGCCGCTGCCGCGCAGGTCGCGGAGCAGCTCGATCCCCGTCTTGTTCGGCATGTTCCAGTCCGAGAGGACGAGGTCGGGACGCTCCGTGGCGACCTTGTCGAGCGCGTCGGCACCGTCCGTGGCCTCCACGAAGTCGTGGTGCCCGAAGCCGGCCTGGCGCATCGTGCGCAGCACGATCTGGCGCATCACGCGACTGTCGTCGGCGATGATGATCTTCATGGTCGAGTGCTCTCCTCGTTGTGTGTGGGGGGTGGGGGTCAGGAGTCCCCGGCGAGCTCGGCGTCCGGCACGATCTGGACGTGGACCGGGTTGCCCCGCCAGGACACCACGAGGCTCTCCTCGGAGGACCGCGGTGAGGCGCTCGCGCGGACGCCCGGCAGGCCGAGCGTCATCGAGCCGCCGATGGCGCCCTTGACGCTGCCACCGACGACGTTGAGCACCTCCCCGACGGCGTCGTGGACGTCCGGCTCGTCGACCGGCTCGTCCGGGCCGATGCCCAGCAGGGCGCCCGCGATCTGGGTCGCGACCGCGCTGTCACAGGTCAGCAGCAACCGGCCGTTCCAGCCGCCACGGATCTCGATGTGAGCCTGGAGCCCGGTCTCGAACTCCGCGGGCACGCCGGTGGGCCAGGGATCGGCGGCCTCGAAGAGCATCGAGCCCCAGACCTGCTCGATGGCGGCATGGACCAGAGCCTGGTCGGGCGCGCTGTAGGTGGTCATACGAGGTCTCCTACGGTGGTCGGGGTCAGCCCGAGCAGGTCGAGCTTCTCCACGAGGGCGTCGCCCGTGAACGGCTTGATGAGGTACTCGTGCGCCCCTGCGGCCAGGGCCCGCACGATCCGGTCCTGCTCGCTCTCGGTGGTGACCATCATCAAGGTGATGGCCCGCCACGCTGCCCGCTTGCGGACCTCGGTGATGAACGTGAGACCGTCCATCACGGGCATGTTCCAGTCCACGCAGGCCAGCACGGGCAGGTCCCCGTCGTGGGCGGCGAGGACGTCGAGCGCCTCCTGGCCGTCACCGGCCTCGAGGATCTCGAAGCCGGCATCGACCAGGATGCGGCCGACGATCCGCCGCATCGCTCGTGAGTCGTCGACAATCAGGGCACGCATGTGCGCTGTTCCTCTCTGATCCGGTACACGGAGGATCGTCCGGCCGGTACTCGTTCCCAGGCGTCGTCGACGCCCATGGTCATCTCGGCCGCCCCGAGGAAGAGGTGGCCGTCGGGTGCCATCACCTGCCGGACGCGACGCAGGATGTCGCGCTTGGTCGCCAGGTCGAAGTAGATGAGCACGTTGCGCAGGAAGACCACGTCGAACTTCCCCAACGGGGGGAAGGGACGCACCAGGTTGAGCTCGCGGAACTGCACCTGCGAGGTGAGCGCGGGACTGATCCGCCAAGCCAGGCCTGCGCGTTCGAAGTGCCGGACGAGGGTGGTCGCGGGCAGGCCGCGGTTGACCTCCAGCTGGGAGTACTCGCCCTTGCGCGCCCGGTCGAGCATCTCCTGGGAGAGGTCGGTGGCGAGCATGTCGACCTTCCACCCCGAGAGCTCCGGGGTGTCCTGCGCCGTCATCAGGATGCTGTACGGCTCCTGACCACTGGAGCAGGCCGCAGCCCAGACGCGGATCTCGCGCTTGCTGCGGGTCTTCGCGAGAGCCGGGAAAACCGACTGCCGCAGCGTGGTGAACGGGTCGGTGTCCCGGAACCACGACGTCTCGTTGGTGGTGAGCGCCTCGACCACGAGCCGCAGCGTCGAGGGGTTGCGGCGGGTGGCGAGGTCGGCGACGAACGCGTCCACGCTCGCGTGCCCGCTCTGGCGGGCAAGCGGCACCAGCCGGGACTCGACGAGGTACTCCTTGCCCGGCTCGAGGACGATCGCGCTCTCCGCACGCACCAGCTCGCGGACGAACGTGAAGGCGTCGTGCCCGATGCTCATGACAGCGCTCCTGCCGGGACGGGGGTCGGACGTTGGCGCGCGAGGCGGCGCAGGATCTCTGGCCCGAGGTCGAGGAGCGGCAGCACCTGCTCGGCCAGGCCCGCGGTGGCGACCGCCCCCGGCATCCCCCAGACCACGGACGTGACCTGGTCCTGGGCCAGGACGCTGCCGCCTCGCTCGACGATCAGCCTCGCGCCCTTGCAGCCGTCGGACCCCATGCCGGTCAGCACGACGGCGAGGACGGCCGGTCCGACAGCGGCGACCGCGCTGCGGAACAGCACGTCGACGGCCGGCCGGCAGTAGTTCTCGGGTGGCGCCTGGGTGAGGCGAGTGCGCAGGCCGGCGGCGTCGGCGGCGACCTCGAGGTGGTAGTCACCGGGCGCGATCACCACGGTGCCGGGGCGCAGGGGCCGGCCGTGCTCGGCCTCGACGACCTCGAACGGCAGCTGCCGGTCCAGGCGGGCGGCGAACTGGCGGGTGAACAGCGGGGGCATGTGCTGCACGACCGCGACCGGGACCGCGAGCGGCGGCAGCGTGTGCAGGAGAGCGCTGAGAGCCTCCGGGCCACCGGTCGAGCTGCCGATCACCAGTACGCGGTGCCCCCCGGGCGGGGGCGTCGCCGCAGGGCGCAGCTGCATGGCAGCGGTCGGCGCGACCGTGACGCCGGCCGGGTGGGGGGTGCTGCCGCGGCGCGGCACCAGCGACTTGATCCGCGGGATCAGCGCCTCACGGACCTGCTCCATCGAGCGGCCCACGCTGCCGACGTTCGCCGGCTTCGGCACGTAGTCCGAGGCGCCCGCAGCGAGGGCGTCCAGGGTCGCGACCGCGCCGCGCTCGGTGAGCGTGCTGAACATGATGATCGGGACCCGGTTGCCGGTCGCGCGGATCTCGCGCACGGACTCGATGCCGTTCATCTCCGGCATCTCGATGTCCATCGTCACCAGGTCCGGCTTGAGCTGCGCGACCTTCTGCACCGCCGCCCGGCCATTGACGGCCGTCCCGACGACCTCGATGTCGGGGTCGACGGAGAGAAGGTCGGACACCAGCTTGCGGATGACCACGGAGTCGTCGACCACGAGCACCCTGATACCCGGCATGGGCGTCCTTTCCTCCTGTCCGCCAGGCGGCGGACGTAGTGACCATCGGCGGCAGCACCGGATACCTAAGGAGTGCTCACACCCGACCTGGCTCAGGCTCCGAAGACGGGGCCCTCGCCGTAGACCAGGTGCCACGGGCGCAGCAGCACCGCGGACGCCGTGGCGGGGAGCAGATCGGCGATCACCACCGCCTGCAGGACGCCGGAGATCGCGTTCCAGACGCCGTACGCCGCGTCTCGCGCGGTGAGTCCGGCGAGCTGGAAGGCGATCACGCCGGCGAGCTGGGCGTCGCACGCGAGCCGCAACCGGTCGGCCATCGAGACCGCCCAGCTCGCCTGGTGCATGGCCGGCGCCCACTCGGCGGTGCGCAGCCGGTTCTCGTCGACGACCCGGCGCCACGCGGCCCGGATCTCCTCGTCGCCGTCAGCGAGCCGGCCGAGCACCCGGTCGAGGCGTCCCATCCCCGTCGAGGCCGTCTCGTCGCGGGTGGGCAGGTCGGCGCGCAGGAACGGCGCGACCATCGCACGACGTACCCCCGGATCCAGCCGGTCCCCGAGGAAACCGCTGACCGCCGCGTCGGACAGCACGTCCGCGGCCGCCGAGGCGACCGGGTCCTGGACGCTCATCGGGCCCGCGTGGATCCAGGTCCAGTCCAGGAGCTCGTGCCGGACGAAGTGGTCCAGGGCGTGGGTGTCGCCGAGCAGGCTGGTCTCGAGGCGACGCAGGAGTGTGGACGCCCCGGTCGTGACGGCCTCCTCGACGGCCGCGCCCGCCAGGGGAAGCACCGAGCGGACGGTCGCCGCCCGCTCGTCGGCACGCGCCGCGACCCGCAGCCAGCCGCTCCGAGCGACCGCCCCCGGGTGCTGGTCGGCCCAGGCGCCCAGGTCCGCGACGTCCGCGGTCAGCGCCGTCCGCAGCACGGCGGCCGCCTGCCGGCCGCGGGCGAGCCGCGCGAGGTCGAAGCCGAGCGCGTGCCCGCCCACGAGGGAGTACGGCATCGCGTCACTCCCCTCTCCGAGCGGTCGGAACGAGTCCAGGTCAGGCGGTGAACCCGGCCACCCCGGCCCGCAGCTCGCTCGCCATGCGGGCCAGGTCGTCCACGGCGGAGCGAGCCTGGGCCAGAGCCTCGGTGGTGCTGTCGGCCGCGGCGGAGACACCGGAGATGTTGGTGGCGATCTCGCCGGAGCCGGTGGAGGCCTCCGCGACGTTGCGCGACATCTCGTTGGTCGTGGCCGTCTGCTCCTCGACCGCCGATGCGATCGTGAGCTGGTAGTCGTTGATCGAGGCGATGATCGAGGAGATCTGCCCGATCGCCTCCACCGCGCCCCCGGTGTCGGCCTGGATGGCCTCGACCCGGCTCGCGATGTCCCCGGTCGCCCGCGCGGTCTCCTGGGCCAGCTCCTTGACCTCGTTCGCGACCACCGCGAAGCCCTTGCCGGCCTCCCCGGCACGCGCCGCCTCGATCGTCGCGTTCAGCGCCAGCAGGTTCGTCTGCTCCGCGATCGAGGTGATCACCTTGACCACGTTCCCGATCTCCTGGCTCGAGGCCCCCAGCTTGCCCACCGTCTCGTTGGTGGACTCCACCATCGACACGGCCTGCGACGCCACCCGCGCGGCCTCGTTCGCCGAGTGCGCGATCTCCCGGATCGAGGCACCCATCTGCTCGGAGCCCGCGGCGACGGTCTGCACGTTGCGCGAGACCTCCTCTGCCGCACCGGCCACCACCCCCGCCTGCACCGAGGTCTCCTCCGCACCCGCCGCGATCTGCTGCGAGGACGCGGACAGCTCCTCCGACGCAGCAGCCACCGCATCCGCCGAGTCCAGGACCGTGCTGAGCAGCTGGCGCAGATGGGCGCTCGCCGTGTCGAGGCTGGCCGCCATCTTGCCCACCTCGTCGCGGGACTCCACGTCCGCGCGCTGGGTCAGGTCACCCCCGGCGAGCGAGTCCGCCACATGCTTGACCTTCGCGATCCCCCGGGCGATGGCCGCTGCCACGAGCCAGCCGAGCCCGAGCGCTGCCAGCACGCCGACGACGAGCATGAGGATCGACAGGTTGCGGCTGCTCACGTAGGAGGAATGCACCTCGGCCGCGGCTGCGTCGGCCTGGTCGACCTCCACCTGCTGGAGCGTCGCGATGTCAGAGGTGATCGAGTCAGTGATCGGCTTGACCTGGGTGTCATTGGCCTGGAGCCAGGCTTCCGTGTCGTCACCGAGCGTGAGCGGTCGCATCACGGTCTGCTGGAGCTCGAGGTAGGCGTCCACCGAGGACCTGAGCCGGTCGAAGACTTTCCGGGTCGCGGGGTCGAGGCTGCCTGCACCGAGGTACCTCGCCGCGGCCGCGTCGAACGCGTCCGCCCCCTCCTGCATCTTGGTCAGCGCCTGCTGGGAGTCCTCCGCGGTGAGTGCGATCACCCCGTCGCGGGCCTTCATGCGCATCTCCTGGATCGCGCTCTCCATCGCGGTGGCGGCCTCCACACCCACGAGGTTCTCCGTGGAGATCGCATCGGCGCGTTCGGCGCTCCCGGCCAGCGCTCGCAGACCCACGAGCCCGACCACGACTGCCACGAGTGCGGCGACCGAGATCGCGGCAAGCACCTTGACGCGGATGCTTCGATCGGTGAACCAGCGCAGCTGGCGGCGGGTGGTGGTCGTGGTGGTCATCGTGGTCCTCGTGGTCATCGTGGTGATCGCTCTGGTCGGGTTGGGTGCTCAGCGGCGGAAGCGGGTGACCTCGCTGCGCAGGTCCTGGGACATACGGGCGAGCTCCTCGATCGCGGTGAGCGTCTGGTTGACCGCCTGGGTCGTGGTGTCGGCGGCGGCAGCGACGCCCGAGATGTTCGTCGCGATCTCACCCGACCCGGTGGACGCCTCCGCGACATTGCGCGACATCTCGTTGGTCGTCGCGGTCTGTTCCTCGACCGCCGAGGCGATCGTCAGCTGGTAGTCGTTGATCGAGGCGATGATCGCCGAGATCTGCCCGATCGCCTCCACCGCACCACCGGTATCGGCCTGGATCGCCTCCACCCGCCGCGCGATGTCCTCGGTCGCCCGCGCCGTCTCCTGCGCCAGCTCCTTGACCTCGTTGGCCACCACCGCGAACCCCTTGCCCGCCTCACCAGCACGAGCCGCCTCGATCGTCGCGTTCAACGCCAACAGGTTCGTCTGCTCCGCGATCGAGGTGATCACCTTGACCACGTTCCCGATCTCCTGGCTCGACGTCCCCAGCTTGCCCACCGTCTCGTTCGTCGACTCCACCATCGACACCGCCTGCGAAGCCACCCGTGCCGCCTCGTTCGCCGAGTGCGCGATCTCCCGGATCGACGCCCCCATCTGCTCCGAGCCGGCCGCCACCGTCTGCACGTTGCGCGAGACCTCCTCCGCAGCACCAGACACCACACCGGCCTGCACCGAGGTCTCCTCAGCACCCGCCGCGATCTGCTGCGACGACGCGGACAGCTCCTCCGACGCAGCAGCCACCGCATCCGCCGAGCCCACCACGGCGCCGATGATGCCGCCGACCGAGTCGATCGAGACGTTGAGGGACCGCTCGAGCTCGCCGAGCTCGGCAGCGGACCGCTCCTCGGCACGCTGGGTCAGGTCGCCCGCGGCGAAGCCCTTCAGCACGTCGATGCTGCGCCGCAGCGGCACGGTGATCGATCGTCCGATCAGCCAGGCGACCAGCGACATGACGATCATGCCGATCGTGCCGATGACGAGCAGCAGGACCGTCGCGCGGCCACGGGCCGCGTCTGCAGCCGAATCCTGTGCGTCGCCCGCAGCCTCGACCTTCTCGATCGCGGCGGAGAGCAGCACGTCCATATTGTCGTTGGCGGCCTGCACGTCCTCGACGTTGACCCGCGCGGCGTTCTGGTCCCGGATCGCCCCGTCGACGAAGTCCCCGATCGCGGTCTCGTAGTCGGTCCAAGCCTGGTCGAACTCGGGGGTCGTGATCGACAGGCCGAGCGCGTCGATGTCGCCCACGATCTGGTCGATCGTCGCGATGTCGTCGACGACGTCCTGGGCGATCGCCTCGTTGTCGGAGTACGCGACGGCCTTCAGCCCGTCGACCTTGAGCTCGGCCGAACGGGTGTCGAGGTGGTAGAGGTACGCGCGGGCATCCTGGTACTTCGCGCTCTCGTGGACGTCGTTGTCGATCGCGCGGAGAGCCAGGAGCGCGGTGCCGCCGACGACGGCACCGGCGACGACGCCGATCCCGACGATCGCTGCGAGACGACGGCCGACGGTCAGGGTGATGGGTGAGTTCATGAGCGGACCTTCGGGGAGAAGTGGAATGGAAGGCGAGCAGAGATCAGGCGGCGACGGCGCGGTCGACGTCGAGGGCCAGCAGGAGCCGGTCCTCGAGCTTGTAGGCCCCGAGAAGGAGGTCGCGCGAGACGCCGACGAGGGTGTCCGGCGGCGGCTCGAACTGGTCGTCGTCGACGTCGACGACCGAGCCGATGGTGTCGACCATCAGGGCCACGGGCTCGCCCGCGACCCGGATCACCACGAGCATCGGCTCGGTGTCGCCGTCACGGTCCGGCAGCTCCAGCAGCGCGCGCAGGTCGATGGCGCTGAGCACCTGGCCACGCAGGTTGATCAGCCCGGCCAAGGTGACCGGGGACAGCGGGATCCGCGTCCTGGCCTGGCCGCGCAGCACCTCCTGCACCGCCTCGACGTCGACGCCGTAGAGGTGTCCGTCGAGGGTGAAGGTCACCATCCGGGTGCTCACACCGCCTCCTGGAGCTCGCCGCGGAGGTCGATCTCGACGTCCGGGTCTGAGTAGAACTTCGGGTCGGCGGCGAGGATCGCCGCGCGTACGTCGAGGACCTCGACGATCCGGTCGCGGATCAGCGTGGAGCCGACCAGGCCGTGGTCGTCGATGTCGCTGTGGACGTCGGTCTCCTCGTCGACGATGTCGATGATCTCGTCGACGACGATCGCCACGCTGCGCGAGCCGGCCGAGTAGACGACGACCACCAGGTCGTCGCCGGCGCGCTCGCTGATCGCGCCGAGGTGCCGGTCCAGTCGCAGCAGCGGCAGGATCGCGCCGCGGTACTGGACGACCTCGCGGCTGCCCACCACCTCGACCGTGCTGGCCGCGATGTTCTCCAGCCGGGTGACCGAGGAGAGCGGGATCGCGACGCGGCGACCGCCGCCGATGCCGGCGACCAGCATCCGCAGGTGCTCACTGGTCGCCTTCTGCTCCTCGGCCGCGGTGCCGACGGCGCCGCGCTCGAGGGCCTCGGCGGTCAGTGCCCGGCGGGCCAGCGCCTGGACGTCGAGGATCAGGGCGACCCGCCCGTCACCGAGGATCGTCGCGCCGGAGTAGGTCCCCAGCGACTTCAGCCGGGAGGTCAGCGGCTTCACCACGATCTCCTCGGTGCTGAGCACCCGGTCGATGACCAGGCCGAAGCGCTTGCCCTCGGCCTGGAGCACCGCGATGAGCACGTGCCCGTCGGACCGGTCGGACTCGACGCCGAGGACGTCGGTGAGGCGGACCAGCGGGAGCAGGGCACCACGCAGCCGGTAGACCGACGCGCCGTTGACGTCCTCCACGGCGGTGGCGGCCCGGTCGGCGTCGAGCGCGACCAGCTCCAGCAGGCTGACCTGCGGGATCGCGTACCGGTCGCCCGCACACTCCACCGTGAGCGCCGGCACGATCGCCAGCGTCAGCGGGATGCGCAGTCGGCAGGTGGTGCCCCGGCCGACCACGGACTCGACCTCGATGGTCCCGCCGATGGCCTCGATGTTGGTCTTCACCACGTCCATGCCGACACCACGCCCGGAGACGTTGGTGACGGCCTGGGCGGTCGAGAAGCCCGGCAGGAAGATCAGCTGGAGGATGTCGGCCGGCGACATCTGGGCGAGCTGGGCGGTGGTGCGCAGGCCGCTGGCCAGCGCCTTCTCCGCGATCCGGTCGGCGTCGATGCCGGCCCCGTCGTCACACACCTCGACGACCACCTGGCCGCCTTCGTGGTACGCGCGCAGGGTCAGCACGCCCTCGGCGGGCTTGCCGGCCGCGACCCGGCCCTCGGGGGTCTCGAGGCCGTGGTCGACCGCGTTCCGGACCAGGTGGGTCAGCGGGTCCTTGACCGACTCCAGGAGCGAGCGGTCGAGCTCGGTCTCCCGGCCCACCATGGCCAACGACACGGTCTTGCCGCAGGCGGCGCCCAGGTCGCGCACGACGCGCGGGAGCTTGGACCAGAGGTGGTCGATCGGCTGCATGCGGGTCTTCATGACCCCCTCCTGCAGCTCGGTCGCGATCAGGTTGAGGCGCTGCGCGGAGCGGGTCAGGTCCAGGTCGTCCTGGTCGCCCGCCTGGCGCACGATCTGGTTGCGGGTGAGCACCAGCTCACCGACGAGGCGCATCAGGGCGTCGAGCAGCTCGACGTCGACGCGGATCGAGGAGTCGGCGACGTTCCGACGGGTCGAGACCTCCTCGGCGGGCTCGGTGGCCTTCGCGGGGGCGGCGACGGGGGTCGGCTCGTGCTCGTGCTCGGGCTCGGGCTCGGGCTCGACCGCAGCCTGCGGCTCGTCCTCGGGCTCGGGATCGGGCAGCAGCTCGGCGATGGGGGTCGGGGCGGCCTGGGCCGCGGTGCCGTCCAGTACGGCGGTGATCCGCTCCACGACCGCGGTCACATCGATATCACCCTCGGTGCCACAGTCCTCGATCACGGCCAGCAGCTCGCGCACCTTGTCGACCATGGCGAGCAGCACGTCGGTGGTCTGCGGCGTCATCGACATCTTGCCGTCGCGCAACCGGGCGAGCAGGTTCTCCCCGACGTGGGTCACCGACTCCAGGCTGCCGAACGCCAGGAACCCGCTGGTCCCCTTGATGGTGTGGATGGTCCTGAAGATGCTGCCCAACAGGTCACGCGAGCCGGGCTCCCTCTCGAGCGCGACCAGGTCCCGGTCCAGTTGGTCCAGGTTCTCGTGGCTCTCCACGAGAAACTCCTGGACGATCTCGTCGATCTCTTCCACCGTGCCGGCCCTCTCGTCGGGTGACGTACGAGGGCCTCATCGGCCGATCTGCCATCGATCTGAGGATGGTGCAGACATTTCTGCACCGTTGTCGCAGGTCAGCCGTGGGCTGAGGCCCAGAAGACGGCGACGCAGATGTTGGCGACGGTGAGGATCAGGAGCAGCGCCCACAGGCCGTTGGCGATCCGCTCCTTGCGCAGGTTGGCCATCACCAGCACCAGGATCACCAGGCCGATGACGCCCTTGACGGCGATCTTGGTGTTGTCGAGGGTGCCGTCGTCGGCCTCGATCACCCCGACCAGGAGCAGGCCGGCGAGGAACGCCGTCCCGGCGCCGTCGCGCATCAGCGAGTTCACGGTCTTCTCGGGGCTGCGCGCCTGCACGAGCAGTCCGCCCACGAGGGCCGCGAAGCCGAGCATGTGGACGACGAGCAGCACGTGGCGCAGGAACTCCATGGGAGGAGCCTAGTGGGCGGCTCAGAGCAGTCGGCGGTCCGAGGCCCAGCGGGTGAGCTCGTGCCGGGACGAGAGCTGGAGCTTGCGCAGCACGCTGGACATGTGGGTCTCGACGGTCTTGATCGAGATGAACAGCTCCTTCGCGACCTCCTTGTAGGCGTAGCCGCGGGCGATCAGGCGCATCACCTCCCGCTCCCGCTCGGTGAGCCGGTCGAGGTCCTCGTCCACGGCGGCCACGGCGATCGAGCCGGAGAACGCGTCGAGCACGAAGCCCGCCAGTCGGGGCGAGAACACGGCGTCCCCCTCGGCCACGCGGCCGATCGCCTGGACCAGCTCGGGCCCGGTGATGGTCTTGGTGACGTAGCCACGGGCGCCGCCGCGGATGGTGCCGATGACATCCTCGGCGGCGTCGCTGACCGACAGCGCGAGGTACCGGGTGTCCGGGGAGGCGTGCGAGGCCGTCACCCGACGCATCACCTCGGCCCCGCCCCCGCCCGGGAGGTGAACATCGAGCAGCACCACGTCCGGGTGGTGGGTCGACACCGCCGCCACCGCCTCGTCCACGTCGGCGGCCTCCGCGAGCACCCGGACCAGCCCGCGCCCGGCGCTCTCGAGCTCGGCGCGCACCCCGCGCCGGAACATCGCGTGGTCGTCGACGATCACGATCGCCACCGGTCCCGAGACTCGGGGTGCCGGGTGCTGCTCACTCATCGTTCTCCTCCTGTCGCGGCTGCCGGGACAGGTGCAGGCGCACCTCGGTCCCCTCGCCGGGCACCGACCGGATCTCGGCCGTGCCTCCGTGACGCTGCATCCGGTCGACGATGCTGCGGCGCACGCCGTACCGGTCGGCCGGCACCGCTGCGGGGTCGAAGCCCCGCCCCCGGTCGCGGACGAAGACGTCCACCGCACCGTCCGTCACCTCGGCATAGACGTCGACCTTGCCGGTGCCGGCGTGCTTGGCGGCGTTCGTCACCGCCTCGCCGGTCGCGTTCACGACCGGTCGCAGCGCCTCCTCGAAGTCGCAGTCGCCGACGGTGACGACGTCGACGGAGACGCCGTACTCGTCCTCGACGCGGGCAGCGGCGCCGCGCAGTGCGCTGGCGACGGTGCGCTCGTCGGTCGACTCGCCCGCGTAGAGCCAGGACCGCAGGTCCCGCTCCTGGGCCCGGGCCAGCCGGGCGACGGCGGTGGCGTCGTCGGCGTTCTTCTGGATCAGCGCGAGGGTCTGCAGGACCGAGTCGTGCAGGTGGGCGGCGACGTCCGCGCGCTCCTGGGTCCGCACCCGCTCGGCGCGCTCGTCGCTGAGGTCGGAGGCGAGCCGGTAGATCCACGGCCCGATCACGATCGCGAGGCCCACGATGCTGAGCAGCGCGGCGACCGTGACGTCGCGGGCCATCCCCAGCGAGCCGCCGTGCGCGGAGTAGAGGACCAGCGCGAGCACGATGAGCAGCACGCCGGCGCCGACGCGGGCGTACGACGCCCAGCCGCCGGGCCCGAAGACCACCCGCACCGGGTCGATCCGACCGGTGTTGTCGAGCCAGCGCTCGCGCTGCGCCTCGTCGGCCTGCCGCCACAGCAGGGCGATCCCCACGACGGCGATCGCCACCGGCCAGAAGATCGCCCCGCGGCCGAGCACCGCCTCGAGCAGCAGGATCGCACCGAGGCCGAGCGCGGCCAGCGCGACCGCCGGCCCGATGTCGCCGAGGCGCCGGATCCGGCCCGGGCGGCGACCGCCGCGAGTGGCGCTCTCGATGCCCGGGGCACCCGTCTCGAAGTGGGCGTCCGACGGCAGCAGCCACCACAGGCCGGCGTAGAACACCACCCCGAAGCCGCCCAGGAACGCGGCCAGCACGAAGCCGGCGCGCACCCAGAGGACCGGGAACGCGAGGTGCCGGGCCAGCCCCGCCGCCACACCGCCGAGGATCGGCTCCTGGCTGTCTCGGGTCGCGCGTCGGCCGCCGTACGGGACCGCCGCCGATCGCGGGCCGGGCCGGCCGGCGTCGGCGGTGGCGTGTGCGCTGCTCATCTCCCCCTCATCGTCTCATCGCGGGGGGTCACAGACCATGAGGGCGAACCCCGAGCCGCCCCTGAGTGCGGGGCCCCGTCCTCAGCCCAGGATCAGGGCAGTCCCCGATGGTGCGCGGCCCCGCGACCTAGCAGGCTGGGGCCATGACCACCACACCGCCCGAAGCACCATCCGACCCGCAGCCGCAGCACCCCACCGGGAGCACCGGGCCGCGGGTCGACCGCGACCAGGTCCGCGACCTCGGCCGCCTGCGCCGCTCTGTCACCGACCGCAAGGTCGCGGGCGTGGCCGGTGGCCTCGGGCGGCACCTCGACATCGACCCCCTGATCCTGCGGGTGGCGTTCGTGGTGCTCGTGTTCTTCGGCGGCGCCGGCCTGATCCTGTACGGCGCCTGCTGGCTGCTCGTGCCGGAGGACGGCGCCGTCCGGGCGCCGTTCAACCTCGACGAGCGCAGCCGGTCGGTCGCGCTGGTCATCGTCGGCGTGATCGCCGCCCTCGCCCTGATCGGCGACTCCTGGGGCGCCTTCTGGTTCCCCTGGCCGCTCGCGATCATCGCGCTGGTCGTCCTGTGGCTACTGACCCGCAACAACCCGCCGCGTCCGGTGCCGCCCGTCACGCCGGGCCCGCCGCCCGCGCAGCCGACGTACCACCAGCCAGCACCGGCCCCCGCCCAGCCGACGTACGCGCAGCCGACGTACGCCGTCCCGCCGCCGGCGTACGTGCCGCCGACGTACGTGCCCCCCGCGACCTACGTGCCGCGGCCGCCGAACCCACGCAAGCGCGGCCCGATCCTGTTCTGGTTCACCCTGGCGCTGATCGCGCTGGCCGAGGGCGTCCTGGGCATGATCGACCTCGCGGGCACGGGCGTCGCCGACGCGGCCTACCCCGCCCTGGCCGTGGGGATCTCCGGCCTGATGCTCGTGGTCGGCGCGTTCTTCGGACGGGCGGGCGGCATCATCGCGCTCGGCCTGCTGGCCACGGTCGTGCTGACCGGCGTCACCGCCGCCGACCGGTGGGACGGCGACGAGGTCATCGAGACCCCGCCGACCGCGGCGGCCGTGGACGACCGCTACTGGCTGGGCGCCGGTGAGCAGGTCATCGACCTGCGCGAGGTGGCCGACCTCGACCGGCTCGACGGCCGCACCATCGAGATCGAGGGCGGCATCGGGCACATCGAGGTCATCCTCCCCGACGGCCTGGCCGCCACCGTCCAGGCCGACGTCGACGGCCCCGGCAACATCAAGGTCTTCGACCTCGAGCGCGGCGGGATCGACACCACCCTCAACTCCTTCGACGGGTCGCAGCTCGACCCGGAGATCACCATCGACGCCCAGCTCGGCGTCGGACAGATCGAGGTGCACCGATGAGCACGACCACCACCCAGCCCACCTTCCCGGAGCGCCAGTCCGGCCGGCACCCGGTCAACGTCGGGCACCTGGTCATGGGGATCGCGTTCCTCGGCCTGGTCGGCGTCTGGGCCCTGATCCAGGGCGACGTCGTCGGCAACGGCGACGTGCGCTGGCTGATGCCGGTCCCGTGGGTGCTCGCCGGCCTGGCCGGGCTGCTCGCCGTGGGCCTCTCGGGCAGCAAGCGCTGGTCGACCCGGCAGACCGGCTGGGTCGGGCCCACCGAGGCCGAGCACACCACCGTCCTCGACGAGACCCCGGACGAGGAGCGGTAGGCCGCCCTCCACAATGGTGGCCATGTCCGCCCCGGCCTTCGGCTCCCTGGAGACCGTCCCCGCCCTCGACCGTCCCGACCTGCTCGCCGCCCCGGTGGCCGCCGCCCTGAGCGGTTGGCCGGGCGCCGCGCAGGTCGGGGTCGTCGAGATCGACCCGGCGATCGCCGACACGGCCGCGCTGGCCGAGGCCTACGACCTGCCGATGTCGACCGGCGCGAACTGCGTCGTGGTCGCCGGGCGCCGCGACGGGACGGAGCGGGTCGCGGCGTGCCTGGTGCGCGCCGACACCCGCGCCGACGTCAACGGCCTGGTCAAGCGCACCCTCGACGTCCGCAAGGCGTCGTTCCTCGCCGTGGAGCGCGCGGTCGAGGAGTCGGGCATGGAGTACGGCGGCATCACGCCGCTCGGCCTGCCCGCGGGCTGGCGGCTGCTGGTCGACCCGCGGGTGCTCGACATCGACGTCGCGGTGATCGGGTCGGGCGTGCGCCGCTCGAAGCTGTTGCTCCCCGGCGCACTGACCGCGGAACTGCCCGGCGCCGAGGTTGTGACGGGCCTCGCCGGGTAACACTGTCGCCATGAGCGACGATCAGCAGCCTCCCAAGGAGAACCCGAAGTCGGGTCGGCGCGAGACCGAGGCGGAGCGGCTGGACCGCAAGTGGGAGGACCTGCTCCAGGAGCTGCGGGTCATGCAGACCGGCGCGCAGCTGCTCGCCGGCTTCCTGCTGACGCTGCCGTTCCAGGACAAGTTCGACACCCTCGACGACTTCCAGACCGGGGTCTACCTCGGGCTGGTACTACTGGCCACCCTGACCACGGCGCTGATCATGGGCCCGGTCGCCATCCATCGGCGGCTGTCCGGGCGGCACGTCAAGGAGCGGCTGGTCGCCTCCGCCCATGTGCTCGTCTGGGGCGTCCTCACCGCGATCGCCCTGCTGGTGACCGGGATCGTGATGTTCATCTTCGACATGGTCGTCGACCTCACCTGGGCCAGCATCGCCGCCGGCGCGATGGCGCTGGTGCTGGTGACTCTGCTGGTGGTGCTCCCCCACCGGCTGATGAGACAGGAGGACCTCTCGGCGCCGTAGCCGAGGACCGGTCCCCGGCTCTTGCCCCGACCGCAACCGTGACAGTTATGCTGTCACAATGAAGCTCTCGATGCCGCTGATGTACGGCGGGAACCCACGTGAGACCGCCGACCAGGTCGCCGGGCTCGAGAAGGCCGGCCTGGACACCCTCTGGGTCGCCGAGCCATACGGCTTCGACGCCCCCACGCTGATGGGCTACCTGGCCGCGAAGACCGAGACCGTCGAGATCGGCGCCGGGATCCTCAACGTCTACTCGCGCACCCCAGGCGCGCTGCTGCAGACGGCGGCCGGGCTGGACAACGTGTCCGGCGGACGCGCGGTCATCGGCCTGGGCGCGTCGGGTCCGCAGGTGATCGAGGGCTTCCACGGCCTCCCCTATGACAAGCCGCTGGGCCGCACCCGCGAGGTCATCGAGATCATCCGGATGGGACTGCGCCGCGAGTCGCTGGTCCACGACGGGATCCTCACGCTGCCGCTGCCGGCCGACCAGGGACTGGGCCTGGGCAAGCCGCTGAAGCTGCTGAACAAGCCCGAGCGCCCCGCCGTACCCCTCTGGGTCGCGGCGCTCGGCGACAAGAACGTCGCGATGACCGCCGAGGTCGCCGACGGCTGGCTGCCGTTCCTGTTCCTCCCGGAGAAGGCCCAGGAGGTCTGGGGCGACGCGCTGGCCCGCGGCGCTGCGAAGCGCTCGGCCGACCTCGGACCGCTGGAGATCAGCGCCGGCGGCATGGTCGCGATCGGCGAGGACGTGAAGGGGATGCTCGACTTCATGCGGCCGATGTACGCCCTCTACGTCGGCGGCATGGGCGCACGCGGCAAGAACTTCTACAACGAGCTCGCCTGCCACTACGGCTACGAGAAGGAGGCCAAGGAGATCCAGGACCTCTACCTCGACGGCAACAAGCGCGACGCCGAGGCGAAGGTGCCGCTCCAGTGGCTCGAGGCCGGCAACCTGGTCGGCCCCGCGTCGTACGTCAAGGAGCGCATCGCCGCGTTCCGCGAGGCCGGCGTGACCAGCCTCCAGGTCTCCCCCGCGTCCGACGACCCGGCCGCGACCATCGCGCAGATCAAGGAATGGGTGTCCTGATGGCTCCCCAGAGTGCCACGCAGCAGGCAAGCATCCTGGAGCAGGAGCACGAGGACTTCCGCGGCACCGTCCGCGCCTTCCTGGAGAAGGAGGTCGTCCCGCACCACGAGCAGTGGGAGAAGGACGGCCAGGTCAGCCGCGAGGTCTGGCGCAAGGCCGGCGAGCACGGTCTGCTGTGCTTCGACGTCGAGGAGGAGTACGGCGGCGCCGGGGTCAAGGACTTCCGCTACAACATGGTCGTCGCCGAGGAGATGTGCCGGGTCGGCGCGAGCGGCCCCGGCTTCCCGGTGCACACCGACATCATCGTCCCCTACATCAGCCAGCTCGGGACGCCCGAGCAGAAGGCCCGCTGGCTGCCCGGCCTGGTCAGCGGCGAGATCATCTCCGCGATCGCGATGACCGAGCCGGGCGCCGGCTCGGACCTCCAGGGCATCAAGACCACCGCGATCGACAAGGGCGATCACTACGTCCTGAACGGGTCGAAGACGTTCATCAGCAACGGCATCCTCTCCGACCTCGTGATCGTCGTGTGCCGCACCGACCCCGACGCCGGCCACCAGGGCATCAGCCTGCTCGTCATCGAGCGCGGGATGAAGGGCTTCGAGCGCGGCCGCAACCTGGACAAGATGGGCATGAAGGCCCAGGACACCGCGGAGCTGTTCTTCGACGAGGTCGAGGTCCCCAAGGAGAACCTGCTCGGCGCCGAGGGCTCCGGCTTCGTCTCGCTGATGGTCAACCTCGCCCAGGAGCGGATCTCGATCGCCGTGATGGCGGTCGCCGCCATCGAGCAGATGCTCGAGGTCTCCCTCGCCTACGCCAAGGAGCGGCAGGCCTTCGGCAAGCCGATCGGCAGCTTCCAGCACAACCGCTTCCTGCTCGCCGAGATGGCGACCGACGCCCACATCGCCCGGGTGTTCGTCAACGACTGCGTGCTCAAGCTCAACGCCGGCCAGGTCGACCCCGCCCTCGCTTCGATGGCGAAGTGGTGGACGACCGAGACCCAGAAGAAGGTCGTCGACCAGGCCGTCCAGCTGCACGGCGGCTACGGCTACATGATGGAGTACCCCGTCGCCCGGGCCTACGTCGACAGCCGGATCCAGACCATCTACGGCGGCACCACCGAGATCCAGAAGGAGATCATCGGCCGCTCCCTCGGCGTCTGAGCCCGGACCATCGGTGGTCGAGCTTGTCGAGGCCCCGCACCGATGCGGGGCAGCAACCACGAGAGCGCACGAGGACCTGCGCGTGGTGACGGACGCTCGGCGGCCGTCGGGCCGGTGCGTGGTCCCGGTCCCTGGATTTCGAAATATCGTGGTTGCGGTCGGCGTCTGGTCACCGGAGGGTGGTTATGGCGCACTTCCGGCTTGCGGTTCGCCGTGGTCGACGGGCTGTGGTGACGGCCGAACGACAATCAATTCTGGTGATCTGGGACCGATGAGGTGCCGCTCCGCGGTCCGACGACCGCGCCACTCACCCGGCGAGTAGGGGTCGCTCACCACCGCGAGCCGCACGGAACCAGATCCGTTACGTCGACGATCGTGTCCCGATCGCGGCGGAAGGACGCACGCCAATCGTGCGCTGAGGCGGTAACACGGATCACGAATTGCGCGCTGTGCGGTCTACGACTCGAGGCTTGGGCGGAGGAGGTAGGTCGAGTCTTGGATGTCGACATCGCCATCACGGTCGCTGTGCTCCAGGGCAAAGGCGACAATGGCCTCGAGTGATACGGCGTCAAACACCTCCTCTAATGGCTTCTTGCCCATTCCAAATATCAGGCGTCCATCGGGCAGCTTCTCGATGTCCCAGGCCTTCTGCTTCCCATCCTCGGTGACCTTCGTAGTTGCGATGATCTGACTTTCGTCGATCTCCGCCTCGTGGAGGTGCTCGATGGCGTTGCGCGCCCGCCTCAGGCCCGGCACTTCAGGCACGGTGGGATCGGCAATTCGCACCCACTGCTGCGCCAGGTGAGCCGAGATGACCAATCGACAACCTGCAATCCACATGGCCTGGACCCACCGAGCGAAGTGTCTCTCGGTAGGTGACCAGTCCTCACCTCGGTCGATAGCCCAGTTGGCCCAACTGCACTGACGAGCCGCCTGGTAGTACCGCTGCGCATCGTCCAGCGTAAGTCGGCACCAGAGCGCAGACATCACGTCAGGATGACCCAAGCCGCCAACGCCGATCGCGGGGAATCCGGCAGCCGCGCGGCCGGGGAGAAACCTTGGCCACGGTTCGCGGTCATCGAATGGCTCGGTGGGTGGCCACGCGAATGTCATCCTCGATCCTTTCCAGCCGTAGGCGTTGGGCGCGAGGTGAAGGTTGGCAACGCGCTCCAAACGACCCGGAGAATGCCATGCGTTCCCGGGTCTATCCCGGGTTAGCTGGCATGGGCACCTTCGGTGTTGACGGCACGCGCCGATCGCAGAGCTTCAGAGTAGACTGCCCTACCGGCAGCGCGCCGACGCCAGCAGAGACCGGACGCAACGCGTGCTGACGTCAGTCCCACGCGGCGGAATGACCTGGTCACAGCAGGTGCCGAAGCGGGGCAACCTCCTAGGTGACTTTCGCGATGAGGCGGCCCCAGGTTGCGTCCCAAGAGAGCTCAATCCTCTTCGGCCCGTCCGCGGCCAACCGGACTCGGCGGGACCGCAGCCGTGACTTGAACCGGATCTCCCCGTCGGTCTCTATGTCGAAAGTGAGCCTGCCGTTGTGTTCCACGACCCCCACCTGGAGTCCGTTCCAGAACACCTTGACCGAGGTTTTCGCCAGAGACTGTGGTTGCGTCGAACCGAGCACCTCGACAAGTGAGGCCACCGGAGCGGCTGCCGGAGGGGCAACTGGGGCGGGTGCCGTTGCCGGTGGTGTGAACCTCGGCTTCTGGACCACATGGGGCGCTTGCCCTGGTGCCAAACGCGTGACGAACCAGTCGTCATCGAGCTCGCTGGCGATCACGTATTCATTGAGTGCGAAATCGAGACCGTTCATCACCCGGCGCGCCAACCCCACGCCGATGCCGAACATCTGTGTCGGGTCGGCGCCTGCGCGGAGGAGCGTGCGAACGATCGCGTTGTAGTCGTCGGCAGTGGTCCCAGCCGGTCTCTGCTGCGGTGACACCGCCATCATTGAGGCGAAGACCAACGGCGTGTGACCGGACGCGTTGGCCGGCGGGCCTGCCGAAGCGCCGGCCGACACCAGAAGTTCAGCAGTGCTGGCACGCCCACGCGACACTGCGTAGAACAGTGCGGTGTCGCCGTCCCGGTCGGTCTCGTCGAAGTCGGCCCCATACCGGTTGAGTTCCTCCAAGATTTCGTTCTTGCCGCCGCCAGCAGCCAACATCGCCGCGGTGATGCCGTCGGCGTCGGCGCCGCTCGCGTCGGCGCCGCGCTGGAGGAGCAGCTTCAGGAGGTCGACCCAACCCTTGTCGGCCGCGAATCTGACACACGTCCCGTTCGCCCCGGCCAGGTCAGGGTCCGCCCCGTGCTCGAGCAGAACCTCGGCGATCTCCAGGTTGCCATTGGATACCGCGTAGTAGAGAGCTGTGTCCCCGTCAACATCGACGGCATTGATGTCCGTCCCATCCCGCAACAGTTCGACCACCTGGTCTTCGTCACCGACGGCCGACCAATGCATGAGAAGCGTCCGTTCTCCGGGGAGGCTGTACACCTCTGGCGCCGCGGCCGAGCCGAACGCAGGTGAAGTTCGCCGGCCGGCGGTGGCGTATGCCGAGGTGATGCCGGCCGAAATCGAAGTGATCGCCTCCAGGTCAACCACCTGCACAGGAAGCGCTCGGTCGATACGAGTCCCGTCACCGAGCTCGCCGTACTCGTTCTCTCCCCAGGCCCACACGGTCCCGTCACTCTTGAGGGCGTAGGCCGAGTCGCCGTTCGCGGCGACCGCAACAACGTCCGTCAGACCGCTGACGCGCTGCGGCACGTTGCCCGACGTCGAAGTACTTCCCGAGCCGAGCGCGCCGTGCCGGTTGTCTCCCCAAGACCAGACCGTTCCGTCAGCGTTGAGCGCGTAAGCCGTGTTGCACTTCGACACGACCGAGACCACCCCGGTGAGTCCGACGATCTTTTTCGGAGAGTCATGCCGGCTCACCGCTGCCAACGCGTCCTCGAAACCCGACCGAGTGGAGCCGTTGCCAAGTTGGCCAAGCTCGTTGGCGCCCCATGACCAGACCTCGCCGTTGGCGGTTACCGCGTACCCTGCGAACGCGCCAGCGCTGATCGCCACGATTCCTCCCAGCGACCGGTAGGCGACACCATCCATCGCTACAACATCACCCTCGCCGACGTCGCTCGTGACCTGAACAGGCGCTAGGCAGACGTTTCCCGTCTGGAAGCCGCCACACTCCCCGTGTGCGTGGTAGCCCCACGCCCACACGGTGCCGTCGCGGCGCAGCGCGAACCCGGTCCCAAGTCCGGCCGCGACCGACACAACGTCGCTCAGACCGCGAACATGCGCCGGCCCTCGACCCCGGTGGGTGGTGCCGTTGCCCATCTGCCCCACGGTGTTACTGCCCCATGCCCAGACCGTTCCATCTCGCCTCAGTGCACATGCCCAGTCACCGGCGGCTGCGATCTGAACGATGTCGGCGAGGCCAGCGACCGTCACGGGTTCGAACCGGTCAACCTCGGTGCCGTCTCCGATCTTGCCCTCGAGGTTGTGCCCCCAAGCGAGCACCGAGCCGTCCGAACGGAGGGCGTACGCCACGTTGGACGCCGCCTCAATCGCCGCCAGGCCGTCAGGCAGAAGCGCTGCCACCGGCGTCTTCCTGAGGATCGTCGTACCGTCACGCAACTGACCGTGGGTGTTGTTTCCCCACGCGTATACGGGGCCATCGACCGTGAGCATTGTGTGCTGGAGGACCGTCGGATCGGCTTCTTTGGACGCCATGACGGGAGTCTGGCGCAAGCGATCTGGCGGCGGGCACGGAACTTCAACACTCCTAGACCTGCGGTATCCCAGGCGGCGGATAGTCGCACTCGTCGCGCCAAGAGCGAGCGCTCAATGGTGGCGCAGACTCGAGACTTTGGGTGCGGCCGAGCGCTGGAACACCCACACATCTGCCGTCGAGGGCCCAGACTCTGCGTATGGCGCGAGGTAGAGCTCTTACTTTCACAGTCTTCGTGTCGCGCTACGCGGGGGAAAGATCCGCCGCGGCGGCTGATCGTCCGCCGCGGCCAGAGGCGCTCCAGGCGACAAGGCGGATGTTGCGCCTCGCGTCGGCTGATGTTGGTAGCGACCCCGGGCTCATCCAGGCGCAGCGCGCCCTGCGGCGATGCCTCTACCTACTCCGAGAAATGTATCGCCTTGAGAAGTCAGCGCCAGAAGCATGTGCACTCGTTGCGCGTGCAATCATCGAGACGGCTCTGGTCGGCGCCTTTCTGGCAATCACACCCGATTCCAGCGAGCGCTTCATCAAGAAGCAGGCGAAGCACTCAAGACGTCTCCGCTCACGTCTGCTTGCCAACAGCAATGAAGATGTTCACGACGTTCTGGCCGATGCCGAGTTTCTCGCTGCGCCACTCGACGCCAGCCTGGACGGATTTCGTGCCGCACCCGACTTCTCCCAGATCGCCCAACAACTCGATATGCACCCACCATTCGCGGAAGGCTCTCTGGCGACACATCTATACGAGGAGGCCTACGCGTTCCTCTCGAACTATGTCGAACATCCCACGCCTCTGAGCTTGGCGAGGCATTCTCGCGTCCAGCACTTCCGGCTGCCCAGGCGGCGATTCGCTCCCCACAGTCCGGTCGATCCGCGCACGCTCAACCATGTTGCAGCACCAGCTATCGCGGCACTCGCGGGATGTGTGGCGAGGGGCGTCGGGCAGCCACACGAGGTCCTTGACCAGTGGGCTCGGGAGGCCCTTCACGCAGACGGTGGCCGATGGTCCGGATCCCCACTTCGCCACGAGACAGTAACGGCAACCTTGTCGGGGATCGGACTCGATCACCGACGCGCGAACCTGCTGGGTCTGTTGATCAGCGCAACCGGAACCTCGGATGAACTGCGGAAGGCCCCTGTCGCTGAACAGATGATTGCGGTGCTTGAACTGATGGATAGCGGAAAGTCTTGGCGTTCGCTTCTCGCGCTGGCGAGGCACGGCCGAACGGCTCGGACGGCTCTCGAGCTTGAGTGTCTTGGGCTTGAGCCCGCCGACTTCGAACGAGATGCGGAGGTGGCGATGGCCGCGCTTTACCTCGCCTACGCTGGCGTCTGGCCAGTGGATAGGGCAAGCCTGCGGAAGTTGGTCAGAACTGCATCTAAGGGGGCGGCCTCGGTACGACCAGGAGCGTTCAACCGAACTTTAGCCGAGCATCCGCCTCCGATTGGGCTTGCCCTCGCGCGGATGCGCGAACGTCGGTTGCACTTCTAGGAAATCGCTGCGACGACTTCGCTCGGCAAGCGACCACGCCGTCTCGTGAGAATGGTCGGTGGCCGTCAAGACCCAAGTGCAGCAGTTGCCAACATCAAGCACGGACAACTCGCCAGGTGTGCTGGTGCGGTGGGGCATTCTGGGCTACTAGAGACTCCCGGCAGGACCGGCGTCTGGCCAGACTCGGTCT
>NZ_JASEEQ010000015.1 GCF_030019515.1 Nocardioides sp.
CGCGTTCGACGGCTCGTTGGACGCGTCTTTGCAGGTCAGCCCGTGTTTTCCGGCCTTGACCGGCCATGACCAACGACCACCGCAACCCCGCGTGATCGTTCCGCTTCAACGTCTGAGGCGCTGCGCCGTCGGGTTCGGGGTCGTGTGCTCGAGGACGTGCTGTGGCGCGTTGTGGGGCACACGACCCGGCGGGGGCCGGGTTCGGGTCAGGTGCTGGTGGCCCAGTGGCCGAGGACGGTTTCGACGGTGTGGGGGTTGATGGGTTTGGAGATGTAGTCGTCCATGCCGGCGGCGAGGCAGCGGTCGCGGTCGTCGTTGGTGGCGCTGGCGGTCATGGCGATGATGGGGGTGTGGTGGACGTCGCCTTCGAGGCGGCGGATCTCGCGGGTGGCTTGGAAGCCGTCCATGCCGGGCATCTGGACGTCCATGAGGACGGCGTCGAAGTGGGTGCGGCCCATGGCGGAGAGGGCGGTGACGCCGTTGTCGGCGACTTCGGTGGTGTAGCCGAGGTGTTCGAGGATGCCGACGGCGACGAGTTGGTTGAGCTCGCCGTCCTCGACCACGAGGATCCGGCCGCGGCCGATGGGGGTCGGGGGGATCTGGAGGGCGGTGGGTTCGCGGCGGGTGCCGATGATGTCGTGCAGGGTGGTGCGTAGTCGGGAGAGCTGGACGGGTTTGGTCATGGAGGCGGCGATGCCGACGGCGCGGGCGTCGGTCTGGCTGACCTCGCCGCCGGAGGTGAGCAGGGCCATGCCGAGGCCGTCGAGGGTGGGGTCGGCGGAGATCCGGTGGGCGAGCTCGAGGCCGTCCATGTCGGGCATGCACAGGTCCAGGACGGCCAGGTCGAAGGGTCGGTGGGTGCGGTGGGCGTCGGCGAGGGCGGTCAGGGCGGCGGGGCCGTCCTCGGCGAGGTCGACGTCGAGGCCCCAGGCGGTGAGCTGGTCGTGCAGGATCAGCCGGTTGGCCTGGTTGTCGTCGACGACCAGGACCCGGAGGCCGGCGAGCTCCTCGGTGCGGTGGGTGCTGGTGGAGGGGTCGTCGGCCAGGCCCAGGGGCAGGGTGAACCAGAAGGTGCTGCCGCGGCCGGGGTGGCTCTCGACGCCGATCTGGCCGCCCATCGCGGTGACCAGGTGCTCGCTGATGGCCAGCCCGAGGCCGGTGCCGCCGTAGCGGCGGGTGGTGGAGGAGTCGGCCTGGGAGAACGGCTCGAAGAGCCGCTCGCGGTCGGCCTCCTCGATCCCGATCCCGGTGTCGGTGACCTCGAACCGCACCACCACCCCACCAAGGCCGGTGTCGGCGTCCGGGTCGGTGTGGGGGCCGGGGTTCAGGCTGGCTTCGAGGCTGGCGCGGACCAGGACCTCGCCGCGGGCGGTGAACTTGACCGCGTTGGAGGCCAGGTAGAGCAGTACCTGCCGCAGCCGGCCCGGGTCGCCCCGCAGGCGGGTGGGCAGCTCGGGGGAGCAGTAGGCCAACAGCTCCAGCCCCTTCGACTGGGCCGGCTCGGCGATCAGCTCGGCGACCTCCTCGACCACCTGGACCAGGTCGAAGTCGATGGTCTCCAGGTCCAGCCGGCCCGCCTCGACCTTGGAGAAGTCCAAGATGTCGTTGATGATCGTCATCAACGCGTTCGCGGCGCTGGCCACCCCCTCGGCGTACTGGCGCTGCCGCTCGTCGAGATCGGTCGACTCCAACAACCCGGTCAACCCGATCACCCCGTTCATCGGGGTCCGGATCTCATGACTCATCGTCGCCAGGAACGTCGACTTCACCCGCGACGCCTCCAACGCCGCATCCCGCGCCGCCGCCAGCTCCCGACGGGTCCGGTACTCCGAGCGCAGCAGCCGCTCGGTGCGCCAGAAGGCGATCAGCGCGATCGCGAGGATGCCGGTCGCGATCGCCACCTCCCGGTCGTGCCCGAGGGCCTTGCTGACCAGCAACAGCACCGGGGGGACGAGCATCGGGCCGATGGCGATCCCGAGCTTGGCCAGCGGCGGTTGCGCGATCACCTGCTCGTCCTCGATGGGGTCGAGGACCAGCGGAGGGCGCAGCGTCGAGACGCCCATCAGGATCACGCTGAGCATCCAGCCCACGTCGAGCAGGGCCGAGACGGCTCCCTCGAGGGGCAGCGTGAAGTAGCCGACGTCGGCGATCAGCCAGCACGCGATGCCGAGTGCGAGCCCGCGGCCGACGACCTGGCGGGTGCGGTGTGCCGACATGGCGCGGAGGACGAGCGCGAGCAGGACGGCGTCGAAAACCGGGTAGCTCACCCAGATCAGGCGGGTCGGCACCGACGCCGCGTGGTCGAACACGATGTCCTGGATCGAGACGGTCCAGAAGATCAGCAGGCTGATCACGACGATCGTCAACGCGTCGATGACCGAGTCCAGGTCGGTGCGGAACGTGCCGTTGCTGCGCCGGAGCATGGCCAGCGAGATCGCCGTCCCGATGGCCACATAGCTGAGGAAGTGGGGCAGGTCGGCCCACGACACGTCCGGGTCCTGGCCGGCCCACGCGTAGATCAGCCACCCCAGGTCGCCGAGCGCGGAGAGCGCCAGCCCGGCGGTGAGCACGCCGGGGACCAGCCGGAGCCCTCGCGGGGTGCGCATCGTCCCGACCAGGCCGACGAGCGGGCCCAGCCAGACACCGATCAGGTACGTCGTGTCGCCGAAGGGCCCGAGGCCCTCGATCAGGTGCGCCACGACGAGTAGGGCCGTCACCCCCCACAGGGCGACGACCCACGACGACGGTCGGTGCGGCACGCTTCCCCCTCTCAGATGAGGCTATCGGCCGGGAGCCGGTCCAGTCCTGGGTTCGAGGGCCCTGCGATCCCGGGACCTTCGACCCTGTCGGCCGCGGGTGGCGACGACCGAGGGTCGCCAAGCCCGAGGGCTCCGAGCCGGATCAGCGTCCGAGCTGCGCGGGTGTCGTGGGTGCGCCGCTGCCGTCGGCCGCCGCCGGGCGCCATCCCGGCGGGCCGAAGACGTAGCCGAGCTTGTCCCGCAGGGTGGGCGCGGCGCGCACGTCGCGGACGATCGCGGCGTACTCGTGGGTCTGCAGGCGCAGGATGCGGTGGGTGCCGACCGGGGTCGTCAGGCCGTACGTCGGCCGGTGCAGCTCGGGCTGGAAGGAGCCGAACAGCCGGTCCCAGACGATCAGGATGCCGCCGTAGTTGCGGTCGAGGTACTCCGGGTCGGTGCCGTGGTGCACCCGGTGGTGCGAGGGCGTGTTCAGCACCAGCTCGACGGGCCGCCACAGCCGGTCGACCCGCTCGGTGTGCACGAAGAACTGGTAGACGAGGCTCACCGAGAAGCCGAGGAACACCAGCGCCGGCGGCACACCGAGCAGGGGGAGCGGCAGCCAGGCGACGATCTCGGCCGAGTTGTTCCACTTCTGCCGCAGCGCGGTCGCGAAGTTGAAGTACTCGCTCGAGTGGTGCGCCTGGTGGGTGGCCCACACGAGGCGGACCCGGTGGGCGACCCGGTGTGCCCAGTAGAAGAAGAAGTCGACGCCGAGGATCGCGAGCGCCCAGGTCCACCACGCGTCGACGGGCAGCTGCCAGGGCGCGACCCACGCGAACAGCGCCGCGTAGAGCACCAGCGCCGCCGCCTTCCACAGCGTCATCGTCACGGCCGAGACGGCCCCCATCGAGATGCTGGCCACGGCGTCGCGTCGGTCGTAGCCGCCGGGCAGGGGCAGTGCCCGGCCGTCGGGCGCGCGGCGGTCGGCGACGGGGCGCTCGTCCTCGAGCAGGTACGCCGCCAGGCCCTCCAGGGTGACGAACAGCAGGAAGAACGGCGCGGCCAGGGCCACCGGGTCGTGCAACGGGTCCGGGATGGCCTGCCAGAGGTCGGTCAGCGCCTGCATGGACGCCGACGATAGTGGAGGGGCCCGACCTCAGACGACGGCTGCCAGTGCGTCGATCAGCGGCCGCGGGTCGGGGTGGTCGCCCGGTCCTTGGAGGATCACGGTGTCCGCCCCCGCGTCGCCGAGGGCCCGGATCCGGGCGCCGAGGTCGGATCCGTCCCGCGGGTCGACGGGCGTGTACGCCGCCAGGTGGGCGGGACCGACCAGCTCACGGGCCCGGCGTACGACGTCGGGGTCGGTGACCGAGTCCAGGAGGACGCCGTCGGCGGCCTCGCCGGCGAGCGTGACGGTGCGCGGCCCGCGCCCGCCGACCAACAGCCGGGGCGGCGTCGGTGGCGGCCAGTCCAGCGCCACCCGGTCCAGCTGCACGTAGCGCCCCTGCGCCTGGACGGTCTCACCGGCCAGCAGCGACCGGACCGCGGCCAGGTGCTCACGGAGCAGGGTCATCGGGGACTCGACGGCGGCACCGACCTGCGCCATCCAGTCCTGGACGCCGTGGCCGAGCGCGACGACGAGTCGCCCGGGGAAGATCCGGGCCAGGGTCGCGATCTCCATCGCGGCGAGCGCCGGGTTGCGCAGCGGCACCGGCAGCAGGCCGACCCCGATGACGAGCCGCTCCGACCGGGCGAGCGCCGCGGCGGCGGTGGTGAGGCCGCCCTCGAGGAAGCAGTCCTCCCACAGCCACAGCTGCCCGATCCCCGCGGCCTCCGCGTGCGCCACCACGGCGAACAGCTCCTCGGGCGGGGACTGTGGGCGGAACACGATGCCGGTCGCGGGAGTCGCGGAGCTCATGACGCCACGCTCTCACGGTGTGGCCTGGTGTCGCCGGTCGGTCAGGTGCTGGTGGCCCAGTGGCCGAGGACGGTTTCGACGGTGTGGGGGTTGATGGGTTTGGAGATGTAGTCGTCCATGCCGGCGGCGAGGCAGCGGTCGCGGTCGTCGTTGGTGGCGCTGGCGGTCATGGCGATGATGGGGGTGTGGTGGACGTCGCCTTCGAGGCGGCGGATCTCGCGGGTGGCTTGGAAGCCGTCCATGCCGGGCATCTGGACGTCCATGAGGACGGCGTCGAAGTGGGTGCGGCCCATGGCGGAGAGGGCGGTGACGCCGTTGTCGGCGACTTCGGTGGTGTAGCCGAGGTGTTCGAGGATGCCGACGGCGACGAGTTGGTTGAGCTCGCCGTCCTCGACCACGAGGATCCGGCCGCGGCCGATGGGGGTCGGGGGGATCTGGAGGGCGGTGGGTTCGCGGCGGGTGCCGATGATGTCGTGCAGGGTGGTGCGTAGTCGGGAGAGCTGGACGGGTTTGGTCATGGAGGCGGCGATGCCGACGGCGCGGGCGTCGGTCTGGCTGACCTCGCCGCCGGAGGTGAGCAGGGCCATGCCGAGGCCGTCGAGGGTGGGGTCGGCGGAGATCCGGTGGGCGAGCTCGAGGCCGTCCATGTCGGGCATGCACAGGTCCAGGACGGCCAGGTCGAAGGGTCGGTGGGTGCGGTGGGCGTCGGCGAGGGCGGTCAGGGCGGCGGGGCCGTCCTCGGCGAGGTCGACGTCGAGGCCCCAGGCGGTGAGCTGGTCGTGCAGGATCAGCCGGTTGGCCTGGTTGTCGTCGACGACCAGGACCCGGAGGCCGGCGAGCTCCTCGGTGCGGTGGGTGCTGGTGGAGGGGTCGTCGGCCAGGCCCAGGGGCAGGGTGAACCAGAAGGTGCTGCCGCGGCCGGGGTGGCTCTCGACGCCGATCTGGCCGCCCATCGCGGTGACCAGGTGCTCGCTGATGGCCAGCCCGAGGCCGGTGCCGCCGTAGCGGCGGGTGGTGGAGGAGTCGGCCTGGGAGAACGGCTCGAAGAGCCGCTCGCGGTCGGCCTCCTCGATCCCGATCCCGGTGTCGGTGACCTCGAACCGCACCACCACCCCACCAAGGCCGGTGTCGGCGTCCGGGTCGGTGTGGGGGCCGGGGTTCAGGCTGGCTTCGAGGCTGGCGCGGACCAGGACCTCGCCGCGGGCGGTGAACTTGACCGCGTTGGAGGCCAGGTTGAGCAGTACCTGCCGCAGCCGGCCCGGGTCGCCCCGCAGGCGGGTGGGCAGCTCGGGGGAGCAGTAGGCCAACAGCTCCAGCCCCTTCGACTGGGCCGGCTCGGCGATCAGCTCGGCGACCTCCTCGACCACCTGGACCAGGTCGAAGTCGATGGTCTCCAGGTCCAGCCGGCCCGCCTCGACCTTGGAGAAGTCCAAGATGTCGTTGATGATCGTCATCAACGCGTTCGCGGCGCTGGCCACCCCCTCGGCGTACTGGCGCTGCCGCTCGTCGAGATCGGTCGACTCCAACAACCCGGTCAACCCGATCACCCCGTTCATCGGGGTCCGGATCTCATGACTCATCGTCGCCAGGAACGTCGACTTCACCCGCGACGCCTCCAACGCCGCCGCCAGCTCCCGACGCGCGACGACCTCCCACTGGAGCATCCGGCCCATCCGCACGGAGGCCCGGCACGAGCCGGGCCCCCGGCGGCCTGCTCGCGGTGCCGATCCAGGCGACCAGGGGAGCCAACCAGACGGCGGCCAGGTAGGTGACGTCGAAAGCGGTTCCGTAGCCGACCATCAGGTGGGCGAACACCAGGACGGTCATCGCCAGCCACAGGGCGACGACTGCCGGTGACGGACGTTTGACTCGCACGGTTCCCCCTCTTCGGAGAACGTATCGGCCGGCAACCGGTCTAGCCCTGGGATTTGCGGACCCGGGATCGCGGTACTTCCGGCCGGTCACGTCGACGCCGGGATCAGCCGGCGGCCTGGAGCAGCTTGCGCCGCAGCGCGAGCGTCGCGCGGCTGTGCAGCTGGCTGACCCGCGACTCGCTCACACCGAGCACCTGGCCGATCTCCGCCAGCGTCAGCCGCTCCCAGTAGTACAGCGCCACGACCACTTGGTCGCGCTCGGGCAGCTCCCGGACCGCGCTCAGGAAGCCCGGCGGGATGTTGTCGTCGGCGCCCGGCAGGTCGGTGGTGGCCCGCGGCGTCTCCTCCTCGTCGAGCACGGCCTCGAAGCTGACGACGCTGGTGTGGGCGGTCTGGCTGTAGATCTTGCGCAGGTCGCGGACGCTGATGCCGAGTCGGGCAGCGACCTCGGTGTCGTTCGGGGTGCGACCCAGGCTGCGCTCCAGCTCGGACTGGGCGGTGTTGATGTCGCGGATCTTCTCGCGCACCGAGCGCGGCACCCAGTCCGCCGCCCGGAGGCCGTCGACCATCGCGCCGCGGATCCGGGAGACGGCGTAGGTCTGGAACTGCAAGCCGCGCTCGGGGTCGAACTTGTCCAGGGCATCCAGCAGGCCGATCACGCCGTCGGAGACCAGGTCCGCCTGCTCGACGGCCGGGGGAAGCCCGGAGCGGACCCGGCCGGCTACGAACTTCACCAGGGGCGAGTAGTGCACGACGAGCCGGTCCCGGGCCTCGCGGTCGCCGTCCTGCTTGAACCGCTGCCACAGGCCGTCGACGGTGTTGTCGGTCTGCACGCGCACCTCCGCTGGTCGCGGCCAGGCTATCGGCTCGCGTGGCGATTGCGGCGCAGGCTCAGGCCAGCCCGCCGGCGTACTCGAAGTGCCACGGCTCCGGACGGCTGCCCCCGGCGGCCGCCCAGCCCGGGTGTACCCAGCCGTAGCCGGGGCCGTGTCCGAGCAGCCAGTCGTTCTCGGTGCTGCCGAACCGTTCGACGCCGCCGCACAGGTCGACCGCCAGCCCGAGCCCGTGCACGGAGGTGCCGGGGGAGGCCGCGAGGCCCGGCTTGGTGGCGAACACCCGCTCCTGCCCGGCGCGCGAGCGGTAGGAGTCGGTGATGCAGAGCGTGGCGCCGAGGTCGCCGGCGTACGCCGCCGCGAGCAGCCGGAACGCCACCGCCGCGTCGCAGCGCAGCTGCTGCGCGCCGTCGGAGGTCGCCGGGCAGAGCGCGTCGGCCGGCAGCTCGCCGTTGGGGTACGTCGGGCGCGGCCGCTCCGGCACGTCGAGGACCAGGGCCGGGTCGTAGGCGTCGCCGTCGAGCCGCACCTCGAAGTGCAGGTGCGGTCCACTGGCGTTGCCGCGGCCACCGACCAGGCCGACCGGGTCCCCGGCGGCGACGACCTGGCCGGAGGCCACGTCGACGCGGGAGAGGTGGGCGTACCAGGTCTGGACCCCGCCGCCGTGGTCGATCCGGACGAGCGTGCCGGCCCAGGCGGGGTGCTGCACGGTGACGGTGCCGGCGCCGGCGGCGACGACCGGGGTGCCGACCGGTGCGGCGAAGTCCAGGCCGGTGTGCACGCCCGTGGACCACAGGGGTCCGGGGCTGCCGAACCCGGCGGTCAGGTGGTAGCTGCCGGGCGAGACCGGCAGCCCGAGCGGTCCTCCGGTGACGGTGTCCGGCGCCAGGCTGGTCGCGCCGCAGGTGCCGCCGGCCGGGGGCGCGGCGTGGTGGCCGCCGCTCTCGACGCCGGCCCGGCGTACTCCCAGCACGGGGCCGGCGAGCGGCCGCACCGCCGCGACGCCGGTCGACGGGTCCGCGACCACGACCTGGTCGCGGCCGATGTACACGCCGCTGGTGCCGAGGCCGTCGCGGCGGCTGCCGAGGACCACGACGTCGCCCACCTGCACGGACGCGCCGGGCACGGTGCGCAGGGCGTCCCACTGGCCGGGGACGTCGGCCGGCAGCGGCTCCACCGACGCGGACGCCCCCCAGGCGTTCGCGACCAGGCCGCCGCAGGCGTAGGCCGTGGGGTCGATCGCCCCGGGAACCTCGGGGAGCCCGAGTCGGTGAAACGCGTCCGAGACCGCGCGGACCGCCTCGGCGGACAGCACGGTGATCGCCGGGCGACCGGGCGGGTCGAGGACGGCGACACCCGGGGACACGTCGTTGCGCGCGTCGCGCAGCGGCTCGAGCGGGGCTCTCGGCCCCCCGGCGAGGTCCGCGAGGCGGGGCGGGACGACGGCGTTGTCGGCCAGCAGCCGCAGGTAGTCCTCCCAGGCGCGCAGCGCCCGCTGGTTGCGGCGGTCCTGGGCGGGGTCGGTGACGGCGTACGCCGCCTGGAACTGTGCGCGCCGGACCGCGGCCTCCGCCGCCTGGCCGGCGCTCCACGCCGCCTCGACCCGGGCCTGCCGGCGCTCGGCGCGCTCCCACGCGACCCGGGCCTGCTCGGTCTCGGTGATCCGCTCGGCGAGCGCGGTGTCGACCAGGTCGACCAGGTCGCGCGCGAACACCGCGTCGTCGGCGGCCTCGGTGGCGCGGTCCAGGTCGGAGGGGCCGGGCCGGACCAGGTCGCCGACGGCCTGCAGGAAGCCGTGGTCGTCGCCGGCCACCTCGGCGCGCAGCCGGGCGGCCTCGGCCTCGGCGCCGGCGGCGGATTCAGCCAGCCGGTCGCGCTGGGCGCTCAGCGCCGCGACCTCGGCGCGGAGCTGCTCGTAGGTGGCCCGGGCGTCGTCGACCGATTGCTGGGCCGTGCTGCTCGTGGGCGTCGCGGCCGCCGCGGGGGTGGGGCTCGCCAGGAGCGTGGACCCGAGGGTCCCGACCGTCACGACGCAGGCGGCAAGCCGCAGCAGGGGGCGTGAGGTCATGGTCCGGGTTCTATTCGTCGAGGAAGGCGATCTCCTGGAGCGCCGCGAGCGAGCGGCGCTCCTCGGGGTCGGGCAGGGGGCCGCTGGGGGAGGGAACGGCGAGTGGTGGTACGGCGAGGGAAGGCACCGGCAACCCGACGGGCGGGGCCGGCGCAGGTGCGGGCACTGGGTCGGGCCTGGCGGCCGGGGGAGCGGATGGCGCCGGCGCGGCCACGGAGGGCGCGGGGGCCGGGGCGCCGAGGAGGGTGCGGACCACCGCCGCCATCTCGCGCAGCAGCCGGACCGCCTCGTCCCGCTCAACGGTCGGTGCGGGGTCGCCGGTCACGATCTGCATGGGTCCTCCGCAGATGGAGCGTAGGTTCGGTGCCGGGCGGCTTAGTGCAAGCCACCCGGCACCGACGTGGGACGACCTGTCAGGCGCAGGCTGCAGTCGAGAAGGTGGACTGGAGACCACCGGCGGACGAGTCGTACTTGATGTAGTTCGCGGCTTCCGACGATGAGGCATTCTTGACGTCGATGCAGTAGACGCCGCCCGTTGCACCCTTGATGTGCACAGCGTTGCCGGAGCTGACCTTGAAGCCGTCAAGCACGGCCGGTGCGGTCGTTGCGGTGCATCCGGTAGCGGAGGTGCTGCATGCGGTCTCTTCCGGAACGGCCGTGGTCGGGTGGTCGACGAGCCACGTCTGAATTGCCGTCGCCGCGTTCTTGGCGTCCGACTTCATGGATGCGTCTACGCCCTTCTTCTGCTGGTTGAGGAACAGCGGGATGGCGATCGCGGCGAGGATGCCGATGATCACGATGACGACGAGGAGCTCGATCAGGGTGAAGCCCTGGTCCTTCTCCTTCAGGGACTTCTGCATCCGAGCAAGCATGTTGGTTCTCCTGTGGGGGAAAGGTCGTGCTGGGGGTCGTGCGGGATCCGTACCGGCAGGCCGGTGGGCCGCATTTGTCATCCACTGCTTCGGCGCCGGGGACGACCGCCTTGAGGGCCGACCCGGAAAAATTCGGACGCGCCCCGGAAACTCGCGCGGACCACCTCAAGTCGGACCCCCCTCGTGCCGATGACACGAGGTCAGGGACATCCGCGTCGGGATGTCCGCACATGGGTGCTCGGAGGATCCGTCGGTGTCGCAGCCTGACCGGGACAGCGGGTTCACGCTGATCGAGGTGATCGTCGTCGTGGCGCTCCTCGGTGCCCTGATGGCGATCTCCGTGGGCGGCTACGACCGCTGGTCCCGGGCCAGCGAGCAGTCCGGCACGGCCCGTGAGCTGCAGACCCTGCTCCGCTCGACGCACCAGCGCGCGATCACCGAGGGCACCGCGATGTGCGTGCTCTTCGACACCACCGACGACGAGTACGCCGTGCACCGCGGCACCTGCGCCGCGCTCGGGGCCCAGGTCGACGGACCGTTCCGGACCGACGGGCCCCAGGTGCACCTCACGTCCCCGACCTTCGTCGGCTCCGGCGGGCCCGGCGTCACGTTCTACTCCCGCGGGACGGCGACCAGCGGGACCGTCCAGGTGACCCGGACCGGATCCTCGAAGGTCTACACCCTCCACGTCGAACAGCTGACCGGCCGTGTCTCGCTCAGCTGACCACCGCCCCGACGACGGCTTCACGCTGATCGAGATCATCGTCGCGCTCGGGATCATCATGACGGTGATGGCCGCGGTGGTGCCCCAGCTGCTCGTGGGCATCAGGTCGGGGGAGACGTCCCGGCTGGTCACCCAGACCAAGGGCGTGGCCCAGGGGCAGCTCGAGCGGATGCGCAACCTGCCCTACCACGTCGCCCCCGAGGCCGGCGACTACCGCGACGTGCTCGACTACTACTTCCGCAACCTCACCACCCCCGGGCCGATCACCTGCACCGACCCCGACGGGCTGGCGACGCCGACGACCGCGTGGACCGGCTACGTCCCGGCCGACGGCGCCCGCTGCTCCTACGAGCCGCAGTCCGGGGAGATGTACCGCTACGTGGTCCCGCACCCGGCCACCGGGACCGATCCGCTCGCGGGCTCCCAGGTCGTCGTCGACACCCAGTTCCTCTCGGCGCCGAAGTCCGACGGGAGCTCCGACGTACTGGCGCCGCCCTCGGGCTACAACACCCAGAGCGCCGGGCGCGACAGCCCGGTCTCCTCCCAGATCGGCGTCACCGTCACCGTCCTCTACGAGCGGCAGGGCAAGACCCGGCCGGTCACGACGTACACCCAGATCGCCGACCAGCCCGCCGCGGCCAGGCGGATCGATCTCGCCGCCACGGCGGCTGCGGTCGACATCGGCTCGATCACGGCGACCAACGGCGCCGAGTCGCTGCAGGCGGGGCTGCTCAGCCTCGCCGGATCGCTGACCTTCGCGAGCACCGCCACCGCCAGCCTCACGGCGGCCTCCGCCGGCCTCGCGACCGGCGAGCAGGGGGCCGGGGCCTCGACGACCGTCGCGGCGCCCTCCGCCGTGGGGATCCTGCCCGCCCCCGCCGGCGGCATCGACGGCACCTGCGGCCTCGCCTGCTGGGGCACCAGCCAGGTCGACCTCGGTGCCGTGAGCGCGACCGACGGGCTCCCGAACGTCGGGTCGGCGGCCAACCCGATGCAGGCCCGGCTCACCGACCTGACCAACCTGGGGCTCTCCTTCGAGAGCGGCGCGGCTGCCGACTACCGACCTGGACTGGATCTCATCGCCCCGCTGGTCCGCCTCGACGCCGCCGCCACCGCCACCGCCAGCGGCGTGAGCGCGACCTGCGCGCCGTCCGGTACCGGGGCGCCGGCGCTGATCCGCTCGTCGGGGTTCCTTCGCACGACGCCGATGACCGACGCCACCCCCACGGCAGAGGCCTGCGCGGTGAGCTCGGCGAGCACGATCTCGCTGTTCCCGACCTCGTTCGCCCCCGACGGCGTGCTCCAGATCGAGCTGATCCGGGCGACTGCACGGTGCGTGGTCAGCGGCGCCGGCCACGTCGCGCAGGCACCCACGTTCGACTACAAGGCCGTCGTACGCCGATACGTCCCGGCCACCGAGCCGGACGTCGCCGGAAGCTACGTCGATGTCCTCGCGATCACCCCCTCGCTGACCGCTGACGACCTCGCGGCGATCGACCCGGCGACCCTCGGCCTCGGCAGCGGGCACAACCTGGGCAACTACGTCGCCTCCTGGTCGGCGCTGGTCCCCGACACGGTCGAGCGGACGGCCGCCAACGGGCTGTCCGCCGTCTCGCTGTCCGGCGTCCTCAAGCTCACCAGCCAGCCCGTGCGGGTGCTGCCCGACGGCACCGTGGACCAGGCTTCGGCCGTCTCGGTGAGCCTCGGCCAGGTCGGCTGCTCGGCCCTGGACGCGCGATGAGGTGGCTGCGCCGCCCGCGGGCCGACAGCGGGGTCACGCTCATCGAGGTGCTGGTCAGCATGGGCCTGTTCGCGCTGATCGGGTCACTGCTCCTGGGCATGGCGCTGTCGACCGACTCGGTCACCGCGAGCACCCGGACCCGCGCCGGGATCACCGAGGAGACCCGGACGGCGATGGAGCGGCTGACCCGCGAGCTGCGGCAGTCGGCCGGGATCGAGGCAGTCACTCTTCCGGGGCCGTCCTCCTCGATGGCGCTCACCTTCTGGACCGACTTCGACGGCGACGGCGTCCGCGACACCGCCGCCACAGATCCCGAGGTGCTGACCTACTGCTGGTCGCCAGCCACGCTTCAGCTCACGCTCGGCTCGACGACCGACTGCGACACCGCCCGGCCGGTGCTCGCGGCCACGGTCGCCTCGGTGGAGCTCGAGCTGGACAGCAGCGAGTGGGCGTACGACGCGAACGGCGACGGCACCACCACCTGGCTCGAGCTCGACCAGAAGGGCGCGCCGGTCGGCAACCAGAACAACCAGCCCGACGGGACCGAGCTGCTCCACATCGACCTGGTCGGCGTGACCATCGCGGTCCGCGACGGCAGCGGCGAGCAGACCTACCACACCCAGATCGACCTCCGGAACAGGAGCTGACGGTGACGCGCACCCCCCCGACGACGTCCCGACCCGGGACCCGGCGCCGCGACGACCGCGGCTCGGCGATGATCCTGACGATGATGGCGCTCATGCTGATCACGGGGCTCGCCTCGACCGTCGCCGTGCTCACCATCGACAACCTGCGCTCGTCGTGGCGGGCCCAGCAGGCCGGGTCCGCGGTCAACGCCGCGGACGCCGGAGTCGCGCAGGCGATGACCTACCTGCGCAGCGCGGGAGTGCGCCCGCTGCGCTGCTCGCCGAGCTGCACGGGCAACTCGTGGGGCAACCAGGACGCGCCGACGACGGTCTCGCTGCCCGGTGGCGCGGGCGAGTCGTACCGGGTGTGGATCGAGGCGGTCTCGCCGTACCCGGTCAACGACCCGGGGCTGTACCGGATCCACTCGACCGGCGGCGCGGCCGGATCCGCCTCGCGCACCGTGCTCGCGGACGTCAGCGTCACCACGACCGAGGTGCCGCGCGGCATCTTCGCCCACACGATCAGCGGTGGCGGCTCGGCGAGCGTCACCCGGCAGAGCGTGTTCTCGACCGGCTGCGTCTGGGAGCGCGACAAGATCGCGATGGTGCCGGGCCAGATCGACGTCGCGTACGGCATCCCGATCGGCGTGCACACCTCCGACTACATCACCACCGCTCACGGCTCGGGCCAGCACTGCTCAGAGACGCAGGGTGGCCTGATCCACGTGACCGGCACCGGCAACAACGTCACCTCCGCCCCGTGCAGCACGGCGTACCCCTACGACCAGGACCGGGCGGGCGGCAGCCTCGTCGACACCCCGTGCGAGTCCGTGCAGACCAGCTACCCCAAGTACTACGGGCCGCAGAACGTCGACGCCGGGCCGGACACCGACGTCGTCGGGTCGTTCGTCAAGGATGACGCCACGCTCGCCAAGTTGTTCAGGCTCAAGGACCCCGCCCTCAGCCCGACCCAGCTCGACCAGCTGCGCAGCGTCGCCCGGTCCCAGGACAACTACTGGACCAGCTCGGACGGGTGGTCCACCCCGGACGAGGAGAACGCGGTGATGTTCTTCGACCTCACGAAGGGCTCGGACCTCGGCGGCACCGTCGACCTGAACCAGATCAGCGACACCGCCTTCGGCCGGGCGGCCAACCTGTCCGACACCGATCCGCTGTGCACGTCGCGCTCGCTGCTGATCGTGGTCGACGGGGGCAACGTCAAGATCAACTCCAACCAACGGCTGTTCGCCTCGATCTTCCTCACCTCGAGCGCGCCGTACGGCCAGGTGGTGAAGGCCAACGGCACGGCGGCCTTCATCGGCACGATCTACGCTGACAAGGTCAACCTGGTCGGCAACCTCGACGCCTCGATGGACACCTGCTTCCTCGCCAACACGAGCCCGGCCCTGCTCGACTTCCGGGCCGGCTCGTACCGCGAGGACGACCGCGGGCTGTCCTGACCCGACGCGACAACTCCCTCAAGCCGGCACCCCCACCGGCCGATGACCCAGATGACCCCTCATCAGTCCCGCGCTCGGAGGACCTGTTGAACGACGCACCGACGAACGGCTTCGGCCTGCCGCTGGCCGCTCGCCGGACGACCGCGCCCGCGGCCGCCCCGGCCACCGCGCCGGCGCCCGCCGTGGCCCCCGTGGCCGCCCCGATGGCGGCACCGGTCGTGACCCCGATCGCGCCCGTCGTACCCTCCGCGCCGGCCGCCCCCTCCGCCAACGTGAACCTCGACGACCTGCTGGTCCACGTGCTGCGGGTCGGGGCGTCCGACCTGCACCTGACCGCCGGCGCGCCGCCGACGGTGCGGCTGCGCGGCGACATGGAGGCGATCGAGGGCTACCCGATGATGGACGGCGAGCAGCTCCGCCGCACGCTCTACGGGGTGATGACCGAGCGGCAGCGCAAGGTGTTCGAGGAGGAGCTCGAGCTCGACTTCGCGTACGCCGTCCCGGGCCACGCCCGGTTCCGCGTCAACGTCTTCCAGCAGCGCGAGCAGCTCGGCGCCGTGATGCGGATGATCCCGTGGGAGATCGTGCCGCTCGAGGACCTCGGCATGCCCGAGGCGGTCGCCGGCTTCACCGACCTCAAGCGCGGCCTGGTGCTGGTCACCGGCCCGACCGGGTCCGGGAAGTCGACGACGCTGGCCGCGATCATCGACCGGATCAACCGGAGCCGGCGCGGTCACATCGTCACCATCGAGGACCCGATCGAGTTCCTGCACGAGCACCAGGGCTGCCTGGTCAACCAGCGCGAGGTCGGCGGTGACACGCACGGGTTCCGCGACGCGCTCAAGCACGTGCTGCGCCAGGACCCGGACGTGATCCTGGTCGGCGAGCTCCGCGACCTGGACACGATCTCGGTCGCGCTGACCGCCGCCGAGACCGGCCACCTGGTGTTCGCGACCCTGCACACCCAGTCCGCGCAGGACACGATCACCCGCGTCGTCGACGTGTTCCCCGCCGAGCAGCAGCAGCAGGTCCGCACCCAGCTCGCCGCGACGCTCCAGGGCGTCGTGTGCCAGACCCTCGTCAAGACCGCCGACGGACAGGGCCGCGCCGCCGCCGTCGAGGTGATGGTCTGCAACTCCGGCATCCGGGCGATGATCCGCGACGACAAGCTCCAGCAGATCCAGGGCGCCCTTCAGGCGGGCGCGAAGGACGGCATGCAGACCCTCAACGCCCACCTCGCCGCGCTCGTGAAGGCCGGCCGGATCACGTACGCCGCCGGCCTCGAGCACAGCTCGAACCGGGCCGACTACGACACGCTGGTCGCCTCCGACGTCAAGCGCGCCCCGGCCGGGTGGCAGTAGCCGTGGCCAGCACCACGCAGTACGCCTACAAGGTCCGCGACGCGCAGGGCCGCTTCACCGAGGGCAAGGTGGAGGCGGCCTCGGAGGCCGCCGTCGCCGACCGGCTGCGGGCGATGGGCTACGTCCCGCTCCAGGTGCGCCCCGCCAACGTCGGCATGCAGCGCGAGATCAAGCTGGGCCTCAAGAAGCGGATCAAGCCGCGCGACCTCGCGGTCTTCGCGCGGCAGTTCGCGACCATGATCGACGCCGGCCTGACCATGCTGCGCGCGCTCGCGATCATGGCCGAGCAGGTCGAGAACCCCGAGCTGCGCAAGGTGCTGCGGGCGGTCAAGCAGGACGTCGAGGCCGGGCACAGCCTGTCCTCCGCCCTGGGCAAGTGGCCGCGGGTGTTCCCGCCGCTCATGGTGAGCATGGCCAGGGCCGGCGAGGCGGGCGGCTTCCTCGACACCGCGATGCGCCAGATCGCCGACAACTTCGAGGCCGAGGTCAAGCTGCGCAGCAAGATCAAGGCCGCGCTGACCTACCCGACCGTGGTGTTCTTCCTCGCGATCCTGATGTGCATCGCGCTGCTGATCTTCGTCGTCCCGGTCTTCCAGCACATGTTCGAGGACCTCGGCGGCGAGCTGCCGCTGCCGACCAAGATCCTGGTGATGCTCTCGGCGGCAATGAAGTACGTCGTACCCGTCGGCGCGGTGCTCACCGGCGCACTCATCTGGTGGTGGCGCCGCTACGGCCGCACCGAGCAGGTCCGCAACGTGGTCGACCCCCTCAAGCTCCGCGTGCCCGTCTTCGGCAACCTGTTCCGCAAGCTCGCTTTGGCCCGCTTCGCCCGCAACCTCAGCACGCTGCTCTCGGCCGGCGTCCCGATCCTTCAGGCGCTCGACATCGTCTCCGACACGACCGGGTCGGTCGTGATCGGCCGGGCGCTGGCCGAGGTCAAGGAGTCCGTGCGCCAGGGCGAGTCGGTGGCCGGGCCGCTCAGCCACCACGACGTGTTCCCGCCGATGGTCGTGCAGATGATCGCCTCCGGCGAGGAGTCCGGTGCCATCGACGCGATGCTCGCGAAGATCGCGGAGTTCTACGACGCCGAGGTCGAGTCGATGACCGAGGGCCTGACCGCCCTGATCGAGCCGCTGATGATCGCGTTCCTGGGCGGCCTCGTCGGGTCGATGATCGTCGCCCTCTACATGCCGATGTTCAAGATCTACGACATGATCGGATGACGGTGCGCGCGCAGACCTCGGGAGACACCGTCCGCGCCCTGGTCGAGGGCGGCTGGATCAGCCGCGACCAGCTCGACGAGGCGGGCCGGCTCGCGGACGAGCGGTCGCAGAACGTGCTCGAGGTGCTGCTCGACAGCGGCTGGGTGGACCGCACGACCGTGGTCCGAACCGCCGCTGCGTCGGCGGGCCTGGAGTACGTCGAGATCACCGACTTCATCGTCGACATGGCGGCCGTGAGCCTGCTGCCCGCGGAGTTCGCGCGCCGCACCGGCGTACTGCCGCTGGTCCTCGAGGACGGCGAGCTGCTGGTCGCCGTGAGCGTGCGTCAGGCCGGCGACATCGAGCTCAAGGACGACCTGAGCCGGCTGACCCGCAGCCGGGTCCGCTTCGCGATCGCCGGCCGCAGCGACATCGAGGCTCGGATCAACCAGGTCTACCGCGCCGAGGGCGAGCTGTCCGACATCACCTCGGACCTGGCGCCCGAGGACGCGGTCGACGACCTCGCGACCCTCACCGAGGTCTCCGACGAGGCGCCGGTGGTCCGGTTCGTCAACCTGCTGATCAACCAGGCGATCAACGACCGCGCGTCCGACATCCACATCGAGCCGACCGAGCGGGACATGCGGGTCCGCTACCGCATCGACGGCGTGCTGCACGACGCCCACCGCTCCCCGAAGAGCATCCAGAACGGCGTCATCTCGCGCCTGAAGATCATGGCCGAGATGAACATCGCCGAGCGGCGGGTCCCGCAGGACGGCCGGATGTCGGTCACCCACCAGGGCCGGCGCATCGACCTGCGCGTCGCGACCCTGCCCACCGTGTGGGGCGAGAAGGTGGTCGCCCGGATCCTCGACACCTCCAACACCCAGCTCGGCCTCGACGACCTCGGGTTCAGCAACGAGAACTACGAGCGCTACCGCTCCTCCTACACCAAGCCCTACGGGATGATCCTGGCGACCGGTCCGACCGGGTCCGGCAAGTCGACCACCCTGTACGCGACGCTCAACCTGCTCAACCGGCCCGACGTCAACGTGATCACGGTCGAGGACCCGGTGGAGTACCGGCTGCCCGGCATCAACCAGGTGCAGACGAACGCGAAGGCCGGCCTGACCTTCGCCTCCGCGCTGCGCTCGATCCTGCGCTCGGACCCCGACATCGTGCTGATCGGCGAGATCCGGGACCACGAGACCGCCCAGATCGCCGTCGAGGCGGCGCTGACCGGCCACCTGGTGCTCTCGACCCTGCACACGAACGACGCCCCCTCGGCGGTGACGCGGCTGGTCGAGATGGGCATCGAGCCGTTCCTCGTCGGGTCCGCGCTCGACGCCGTCCTCGCCCAGCGGTTGTGCCGGTCGCTCTGCGAGCGCTGCAAGCAGGCCTACCAGCCGGACGCCGAGGAGCTGCTGCGCATCGGCTTCCCGTGGCAGGAGGGCGAGGAGGTGCCGGTGCTGTACCGGCACGTCGGCTGCTCCTCCTGCTCGCAGACCGGCTACCGCGGCCGGATGGCGCTGCACGAGGTGATGACGGTGAGTGAGGAGGTCTCCCGGCTCGCCGTCGCGCACGCGTCGACCGACGACATCGGCCGCACCGCACGCGAGCAGGGGATGACCACCCTCAAGGTGGACGGCTGGCAGAAGGTCCTGCAGGGCCGCACCTCGATCGAGGAGGTCCTCCGCGTCGTCGCCTGAGCCCCGAGGGCGAGCCGGCGGGTCGCGGTCCTACTCCTGGGGGATGACGGACAGCGCGGCGGCCGGGTCGGCGCGGTAGCGCACGATCAGCTCGCCGGTGGCCTCGTCGATGCGCTCGTGGAGGGCCCGGCGGTACGTCGTGAGCTGTCGCTCGGCGTCGGTCAGCCGCTCGACCGCGTCCGCGACCTGCTCGGGGTCGTGCGGGTCGACCTCGGTGCCCCACATCTCGCTGAGCTCCGGCAGCTCCGGCAGCGGGTCGGCCGCCCGGACGCTCACCAGTGCCCGGCGGGTGCCGCCGGTGCCGGTGTCGCCGAGGATCCGCACCAGGTCCTCGACGGTGAGCAGGTGGTCGGCGCTGGAGCCGGCGGCCAACAGGTCGAGCCGGGCGTGCACCAGCCGGCGCCAGTAGGACACCCGGTCCTCCTCGGCCTCCAGGCGGTGCCGGTAGGCGCGCAGGGTCTCGAGATCGAGCCCGGCGAGCTGCTCGGAGGCCATCGCGTCGACCACCGGGCGGCGGCGAGACCCCGTCATCGGATCGGGCTCATCGGGGCGGCTCCGCGTCGACCAGCGCCGGGTCGACCCCGGCTCGCTTCAGCATCACGGTGAAGTCGTGGGTGTTGGAGCTGACCAGCTTGGCGTCGGCGACGGAGACCGAGCCGTCCAGCACCAGCCGGACCAGGTGCTGGTCGAAGGTCTGCATGCCCGAGTAGGCGCCGTCGGAGACGATGTCGGGGATCGTGTCGGTGCGGTCCGGGTCGGCGACCGCCTCGGCGAGCCGGGGCGTGTTCACCGCGACCTCCATCGCGACCACCCGGCCCTGCCCGTCGGCGCGCGGCACCAGTCGCTGGCAGACGATGCCGCGCAGCGAGGCGGCCAGCCCCAGGCGCACCTGCTTCTGCTCGTGCGGCGGGAAGAAGTCGATGATCCGGTTGACGGTCTCCTTGGCGTCCGTGGTGTGCAGCGTCGACATCACGAAGTGGCCGGTCTCGGCGGCGGCGAGGGCGGCCCGGACGGTGTCGGGGTCGCGCATCTCGCCGATCAGGATCACGTCCGGGTCCTGCCGCATCGCGGCCCGGAGCGCGACCGCCCAGTCGGCGGTGTCGGTGCCGAGCTCGCGCTGGTTGACGGCCGCGACCTTGTCGCGGTGGATCACCTCGATCGGGTCCTCGATGGTGAGGATGTGCACCGGCCGCGCCTCGTTGACGGCGTCGACCATCGCCGCCAGCGTGGTGGTCTTGCCCGACCCGGTCGGGCCGGTGACCAGCACCAGGCCGCGGGGCTCCAGGGCGAGGCGGTGGATCACCTCGGGCAGGGCCAGGTCGGCCAGGGAGCGCGGCTCGTCGCCGACCAGCCGCAGCACGCAGCCGACCGCGCCCCGCGACCGGAACGCGTTGACCCGGAACCGGCCGATGCCGGGTACGGCGAGCGCGTAGTCGGCCTCGTTGGTGGCGCTGAAGTGGGCGTCGATGTCGGCGGGCATGGTCTCGCGGACCAGCTCCTCGACCTGGTCGGCGGTCAGCGGGTCGACCTGGAGCGGGACCAGCGACCCGGAGATGCGAACGCGCGGCGGGCTGCCGACCTTCACGTGCAGGTCGGAGCCGTGGTTGACCACCACGGCCTGGAGGAAGGGCGCGATCCGCAACGGGGCCGCGCTCGGATCCCGGGGGCTGCTCACGGCCCCTTGTGTACCACGTCGGTGTGGTGCCCGGTCGAGGTACGCCCGGGGGTCCGCCGTCGGTTTCCCCGGGTACCCGGGGAAACCTGCACTCTTCGGGTGAAACTTCGGCCGAAGAGTGCAGGCATTGCCTGTACGGCGCGATCCTCGCCGGCTCCCAGGCCGCTCAGGGCGCCACGCCGTTCTCCACAGGCGCAGAACTGACAGGCTTTCCGGCGACCGGTCGCGGGCAGATGACCCGCATGATGATCCCGATGACCGACCCCCGCCGCGGGCGGATCATGCTGCGCAAGCAGCTGATTGCTGACGGCTACACCGACAGGGCCATCGCCAACCGCGTCAAGGGCGGCGACTGGGTCAAGATCCGACACGGCGCCTACACCGAGTCAGCCACGTGGAACGCCCTGGACCGGGCCGGGCGCCATGCCCTGGTGGCGCGTGCCGTCGTGGCGCAGTCGCGGACGAAGGTCGTGGTCTCGCACGCGTCGGGACTCCCGCTCATCGGCGCGCCGACCTGGGGCATCAACCTGGACCTCGTGCACGTCACCAGGTTGGACGGGAAGGGCGGGCGGTCGGAGGCGGGCGTCTCGCAGCACAGTGGTGCGATCCTGAAGGGCGACGTGCTCGAGTGCGACGGGCTGATGGTGATGTCTCCGACCCGCCAAGCACTTGAAGTGACAACGGTCGCGGACGTCGAGGCCAGCATCTGCGTGATCAGCCACCTGCTGCACGAAGGCAAGACCACCATGGAACAGCTCCGAGCGCGGTACGAGTCGATGCAACAGTGGCCCGAGACCCTCAGGACCGACCTCGCGCTGAGGCTGTCCGATCCTCGCTTCGAGTCGATCGGCGAATGTCGCTCCTACTACCTCTGCTTCCACGAGGGCCTCCCGATGCCGATCCCCCAGTACGAGATCAGGGACGAGACCGGTCGAGTCGTCGCTCGCGTCGACTTCGCGTGGCCCGCGTTGGGGGTCTTCCTGGAGTTCGACGGCAAGGTCAAGTACGAGAAGCTCCTGAAGGAAGGGCAGCGCGCTTCGGACGTCGTCGTTGCGGAGAAGAAGCGCGAGTCGATGATCTGTCGCCTCACCGGCTGGCGCTGCATCCGGATCACTTGGGCCGACCTCGCCGACCCGGTGCGGACTGCGGCGATGATTCGTCGAGCCCTGTCGGCCCGCGCCGCCTGACCGAGGCGATCGGGCAATCCCTGCACTTATCGGCTGAAGTTTCGGCCGAACAGTGCAGGTTTCCCCGGGTACCCGGGGAAACCAACATCCGTCCGGGCCCGGTCTGCCTGCGAGCACGGCCGGCATCGGACCGGCAGGTGCCGCCGACCACCCGGGAAAACCTGCGGCGAACGGTCAAGTCGGGGGCCGGGGCGACCGATGACTCGGGTGACGCACTGCGCCCATCCCCCACGCCGTCATCTCGAGGAATCCATGTCACGCACCCTGGTCGGACTGGACATCGGCAGCTCCGGTGTCCGCGCCGCCGAGTTCGTCCCCGGACGCCGCCGCCTCACGCTGCGCCGCTTCGCGCAGCTCCCGCTGCCGGCCGGCGTGGTCCGGGCCGGCGTGGTCGCCGACGGCGAGGCCCTGACCGAGGCGCTCAAGGAGCTCTGGTCGAAGGGGAAGTTCGGGTCCCGCAACGTCGCGTTGGGAGTCGCGAACGCCGGGGTCCTGGTGCGCCAGCTGGACCTCGACTGGATGCCGCCGGCGGACTTCCGCAAGGCGCTGCGCTACCAGGTCCAGGACGTGCTCCCGTTCTCGGTCGACGAGGCCAACCTCGACCACCACCTGCTCGAGGAGCTCGACGTCGTGGACGAGGACGGCTCGACGCGCCGGGTCGCGCGGATCCTGCTCGTCGCCGCGTCGCGGGACATGGTCGACTCCTTCGTCGACGCCGCGCGCCACGCCCGCCTGCGGATCCAGGCCGTCGACCTGCTGCCGTTCGCACTGCTGCGCGCGCGCACCCCGACGCTGGCCGAGGGCGCCGCGGCGACCGAGGCGATCGTCGACATCGGCTCCGACGTCGTGTCGGTCGTCGTGCACACCGCCGGCGTCCCGCGCTACGTGCGGATGATCCCCGGCGTGGGCGGTGACTCGATCACCGGGGCGGTCCAGCAGCGCTACGACTGGACCTGGGAGGACGCCGAGCGCACCAAGGTGTACGTCGGCCTCCCCGGCCACGCCCACCTCGACCCGAGCCAGGTCACCAGCCTCAGCCCGCGCACCGACGGCCTCGACCACGCCGCCCAGCAGGTCGTCGACGCGGCCGCCCGCGGCCTCGCCGAGGAGATCAGCACCACCCTGGACTTCTACCGCGACTCGGCCCCCGAGCACCCCGGCGGCTCCGAGGCCGGCGACCCGGCCGGCACGGCCGGCACGGCCGTGGGCCGGGTGCTGCTGACCGGGTCCGGCGCCCAGCTGGGCGGGTTCGAGGAGCTGCTCGGCCAGCGGCTCGGCGTACCCGTCGACCGCCTCGACGTCCTCGGTCACGTCCGCGCCCCCGGCCGGCTCCGGCTCGCCGACGTGGACCTGCCGGCGCTCGCGGTGCCCGCCGGTCTCTGCGTGGGAGCGGCCCGATGAGCCGCCGGCGCCCGGAGGCCGCGGGCCTGCCGTCGGTCAACCTGCTCTCGGAGTCGGCGTTCGCGCGGCTGGCGGTCCGCAGGCTCCGGCAGCGGTTCGTCGCCGGCGGTGTCGTGATGCTGCTGCTGGTCGGCGGCGCGTGGGCGTTCCAGCACCTGCGGGTCGAGGAGACCCGCAAGCTGGTCGCCGTCGAGCAGGCGGAGACCACGCGGCTGACCGGGCAGACCCAGGTGCTCGCGCCCGTCCGCACGTTCGTGAACGGCGTCGCGGTGCAGCAGCGCACGGTGGAGTCGGCGATGGGCAGCGAGGTCTACATCTCCGACGTGCTCGACGGCGTGCGCGACGCCACCCCGCCGGGCGCGCAGCTCACGACGGTCGCGGTGACGATCGCCGCGACAGCCGCCGTGGGCGGCGCGGCGGTCGCGGGTGCGGTCTCGGCCTGCCCCGGCCCGGACCCGTTCAACACCCGCACCGTCGTCGGCTGCGTCACGCTCTCCGGTACGGCGGGCAGCCGGGCCGAGGTCGGCGACATGGTGATCGCGCTCGGCGCCTCGCACCTGTTCGTCGAGCCGTTCATCTCCACGACCACCACCGGCGACGGCGAGGCGGTGACGTTCAGCGGGTCGGTGGGCCTCTCGGAGAAGGTCTACAGCGGTCGGTACGCCGCCGCCCCCGCCGACGCCACCGCCGCCGCCCCGGACACCGCTGAGGGAGGCTCGTGATGGACCTCGCCACCCCGGGGGCGACCAAGGTCGTCGGCTCCCTCGCCCTCCTCGTCGTCGTCGGGCTCGGCTGGCAGCTCGTGGTCGGCCCCGAGACCGACGCCCTGGCCCAGGCGCGGGAGCAGGTCACGACCGTGCGTGACCAGAACGCCCTGCTCACCAGCCAGCTCGCCGTGTTGGAGCAGCAGCGCGAGAACCTCGCGGAGACCCGGCGCGACGCGCGCCGGCTCGCGGAGCTGTTCCCGCCGACCGCGGACCAGCCGGGCATGTTCGAGGAGGTCACCGCCGCCGCCGTGGGCGCCGGCATCGGCCCACAGGGCGTCACGACGCTGACCCCGACCCCGCCGGTCCTCGGTACCGCCGACGCGGCCGCTCCCGCGGCCGCCGCGGCGACCGACGCCACGACCGATCCCGCCGCGGACCCGGGCGCCGCGCCCGCCGCCGGCGGACAGCTGCTGGCCCGGCAGACCGTGACGGTCGCCGTCACCGGCACCTACGAGGAGACCCAGCGGCTGCTGGAGAACCTCGAGCACATGCCCCGCGCCTACCTGGTCACCGCGGTCTCGCTGGCCAGCGGCTCCGAGGGCGGGGAGTTCACCACCACCATCACCGGCGACATGTTCGTGATGCCCCCGGTCGTGGACCCCGGCAAGACGCTCAATCTCTCCAGCACCACCCAGCCGGAAGGATGATCGTGGACGCACTGCCCCAGCCGCCCCTGGCCTTCGGCCTCGCCCTGGTCGCGCTCTCGCTCGTCGGGGCGCTCCTCCTGGTGCGCCGCCACCGGCGGGCCGCCGCGGCGCAGCCCGCGACGGACGTGGTCGCCGAGGCCACCCGGATCGAGCCCCAGACCGAGCCCGAGACGGAGCCCGAGACCGAGCTCGCGACGGGGTCCGAGGCTGAGCCCGAGGCTGGGACGGAGGCGGTGATCGTGCGCGCGCTGCGCGCCCAGGTGCGGGTGCTGGAGCAGGCGCTGGTCGTCGCGGCCGAGGCCGCCGCGGAGCCGGCACCCGAGCCCGCGGTCGAGGTCGTGCCGCTCGCCGACGACGCGCTCGCGTCGTACCGGCGTCAGGTGCACGCCGCCGTGCGCGCGGTCGCGCTCGGGGCCGGCGGCGACGAGGCGAGGTACGCCGTCGCGCGGATCGCCGCCGCGATCGGGCGGCTCGACGCGCCGGACGCCTTCGAGCGCCCGGTGCTGCCGGCCGGCACCGCCGACCGGGCCGACCGGCCCGAGCGGCCCGAGCGGCCCGAGCGGGTCGTGCTCGCCTCGGTGCCCCCGATCGCACCCCGGCTGCCGATGGCTGCGGCACTCCCGACGCCGGACCTGATGACGGCGCCCGCGATGGAGCCCGCGTCGGAGCCCGCGACGGAGCTGGCCCGGCCGGAGATCCCCGTCGAGGTCGAGCCTCGCATCGAGCCGCAGGTCTTCGCCGAGGCCGAGATGCACGCACCGGTCGCCGTCGCGGTGCCCGAGACCGAGCTGGTGCTCCCCGTCCCGCCGCCGGCCCCCGCCGAGACGCGGCGCGGCCGGCGCCGCCCGCGCCGCCGTCCGGCCGCCTGAGCGGAGCGACCCGATGACCTTCACCCCGCCCAAGGTCCGGCTGCCCGACGCGTACGCCGAGCTGTCCTGCCGGTACGCCTACGACGGCGACCAGCGGATGGCCCAGCTCGCGGCCTGGGCGGGCGACGTCCACGTCCTGGAGGAGCTGCTCTGGGAGAACGGGCTCGCGCAGGCCCCCGACCCGTTGGCCGCGCTGGCCGCGGTCGGGGAGTCCGTCGCGCTCGCCCTCGAGGAGCTCGCCCAGGACCTGCCCGACGGGCCGCTGACCGCGCGGGCCGTGGTCGAGGCGGCCCGCGAGGCCCTCGTCACCACGTTCGACGAGTCCGTGCACGGGCTGCTGGTCGACCGCTTCGGCGACCTGAGCCAGCTCGACGAGGCCCCGTCGGACCAGGCACGGGCGGGCGCCGGACCGGACCGGGAGGCCCGGCTCGCGGCCCGGCTCGCCGGCCGGAGCGCGGACGCGCTGGTCGGCGACCTGCGGACCACCGCGGCCGACTGCGCGACGATGGCCGGCCTGCTCGCGGCCGACGGCGAGCCGGAGGCGGCCGGCCGGCTGTCCCGGCAGGCCGACACGGCGGCCTTCGAGGCCTACCTGGTGGCCGCCGCCGTGAGGGCCGGTGACGACCCGCTCGCGACCGTGGACCTGCGCTGGGACCTTGCGGACCGGGGTGAGCGCGGCGACCGGGGCCGGCTGCTCGCCGTGCTCGGTGCCGCCGAGCGGGACGCCCTGGCCCGCCTGCTCGAGCCGGAGCCCGAGCCGGAGCCCGCGCCGGAGCCCGCGCCATGATGCCGGCGATCGCGTTCGGGCTGCTCGGCCTGCTGATCGGCTCGTTCCTCAACGTGGTCATCCACCGGGTGCCGGCGGGCCTGTCGCTGGTCTCGCCGGGCTCGGCCTGCCCCACCTGCGCGCACCCGGTGCGCGCCCGCGACAACGTGCCGGTCCTCTCCTGGCTGCTGCTCCACGGCCGCTGCCGCGACTGCGCGGCCCCGATCGCGGCCCGCTACCCGCTCGTCGAGCTCACCGGTGCCGCGCTGTTCGCGACCGTCGGCTGGCGGTTCGGCTCCACGCCGTACGCCGCCGCTGCGCTCGTCGTCGCCGCTGCCGGCGTCGCCCTGTTCATGATCGACCTCGACCACCGGCGGCTGCCGTTCGAGATCACCGGCGCGATGGGGGTCGGCACCGTCGTCGCCCTCGGCGTCGACGCGGTCCGGAACGGCACCGGACCGGTGGTGCCCGCGGTGCTGGCCGCCGCCCTGTGGCTCGCGGTGTACGGCGGCATCTGGCTGGTCACGGCCGGCCGGGGGATGGGCCTGGGCGACGTCGCCCTGGCGCCGGTCCTCGGGCTGGCGCTCGGCTGGCTCGGCTGGGGGCCCGCGCTCGTCGGCCTCGGCGCGGGCTTCGTCATCGGCGCCGTCGTCGGGGTGGCGCTGCTGGCCTCCGGGCGCGCCCGGGCCGGCGCGCGGATCCCGCACGGCCCCTTCCTGCTCAGCGGCGCCGGCCTCGCCATGCTCGCGGGTGGCCCGCTCGCGGCGTCGTACCTCAGCCTCGTCGGCCTCGACTAGACCGGCCAGGAGCGCCCGGGCCAAACCGCCCGCCGTGCGACTCAAGTGACGCCCGGTCGGCACCGATGACCACACCAACCACAGGGGGAACAGGACCGGTTCGGGGGGCGGTGCGGTCTACCGTTGAAATCGGAATTGTTCTAGCAGCGGAAGGACCGGCCACTAGCATGACGGCGAACGGCGCGGCGCTCGGGGAGCCGCTCGTACCACTCGCCTCGGGGACCGACGGTCTCCTGGCCAGTCCGCCGCAGTCCGGGGGAATGATGCGCGAGATCGACCAGGGACAGTTGTTGGCGAGCATTGCCGCGACCTCCCACGACTGCATCCTCTCCCTCGACTCCGAGGCCAAGATCCTGTGGGCGAGCCCGGCGACCGAGCAGGTCCTCGGGTGGCGCCCCGACGACCTGGCCGGTGGCGAGCTCGATCTGCTGTTCCCCCGCGACGGCAGCGAGTTGCGGACCGCGACGATCGCCCGGCTGCTCGCCGGCGAGCCGGTGGAGCCCTTCGTCGACGCGGGCGTGCGCCGCGACGGCTCCTCGTTCAAGGCCCAGGTCACCCTCGGCCCGGTGCACGGCCCCGCGGACGAGATCGCCGGGGTGATCGTGATCCTGCGCGACGTGACCACCCAGCTGCACGAGCAGCACGAGCTGGCGCTCGCCCTCGAGATGTCCCGCGCGCACTTCGACCAGGCCACCACGGCGCAGGCGATCCTCGACCTGCGCGGCCGCCTCGAGTCGGTCAACCCGGCGTGGTGCGACCTGTTCGGCCACGGCGAGGGCTGGTTCGCCGACTGCGAGATCGTCGACCTGGTCCACCCCCTCGACGCCGACAACCTGCTGTCCCGGCTCGGGCGGCTGCGGGCCGGCGAGATCGACTCGATCAGCTACGACGGCCTGTTCCGCGACGCGGAGGGCCGCGATCTGCGCCTCCGGCTCGACGCGGCCCTGCTCCGCGAGCCCGGCGGCCGCCCGTACGCCATCGCTGCCTCGCTCGGCGATCCCGACGACCTCGACGACCTCGATGGCGTCGACGCCCTCCAGGGACTCGAGGGTCTCGACGGCGCGGCGGCGGGGGACGGTGCGTCGGACCGGTCGGCCAGCGACCCCCAGGAGGCCCGTGGGCGCCGGGCCGAGGCCCTGGGCCGGCGCGCCTGGGAGACCGCGGTGGTCATGGACCGCCGCCTCCAGATCACCTACGTCGCCGGCGCGCTGGCGCGGATGCTGCGCTACCGCCCGGACGAGCTGTTGCACAGCCACGGCCTCGACCACGTCCACCCCGCCGACGCGCCCACCGTCTCCGGGATGCTGGGCCGGTTGCTGGCCGAGCCGCGCAGCGCCGAGCACGCGGTGCTGCGGATCCAGGACGGCGAGCAGCGTTGGCGTTGGATGGAGGTGACCGCGACCAACTGCCTCGACGACCCCGAGATCAACGGCATCGTCGCCAACCTGCGCGACGTCACCGAGCGGGTCCGCACCGAGGAGGCGCTGCGGCTCTCCGAGGCGCTGCACCGGGCGATGGTCGAGACCGCCCAGGAGGGCATCATGGCGACCTCGCCCGAGGGCCGGGTGATGTTCGCCAACGAGACCGCCTCGGTGATCGTCGGCCGCCCGGTCGACGAGATGTACGGCGCGGACCCGCGGCAGCTGTTCGGGCTGCCGGACGCCGACTCCGACGACGAGGTCGCCACCCACGAGGTCGTGCACCTGCGCCCCGACGGCAGCGAGCGGATCCTGGAGATCTCGCTGCGCCCGCTCAACAGCCGCAACGGCCGGCTCGGCTCGCTGGTCTCGATCTACGACGTGACCGACGCCCGGCACGCCGAGCGGGCGCTGCGGCGCCGGGCCCTGCACGACCCGCTGACGTCCCTGCCCAACCGCTACCTCTTCCTCGACCGCCTGGAGACCGCGGCCGCCCGCCAGCGCCGCTTCGAGGGCCGCGGCACCGCCGTGCTGTTCCTCGACCTGGACGGGTTCAAGCAGGTCAACGACGGCTTCGGGCACGCGGCCGGCGACGCCGTGCTGCGCGAGGTGGCGGCTCGGCTGCTGGCCTCGGTGCGCGGCACGGACACGGTCGGCCGGCTGGGCGGCGACGAGTTCGCAGTCATCTGCGAGGACACCGGCAGTGACGAGGCGCTCGTCGTCGCGCAGCGCATCCTCGACGCCCTGCACGACCCGATCCGGGTCGGCGACCACGACCACCCGATCGGGCTGAGCATCGGGGTCGCGCTGGCACCGCCGTACGACTTCGACGAGCTGGTCCGCCGCGCCGACGAGGCGATGTACCGCGCCAAGCACGTCGGCGGCAGCCGGATCGCGGTCGCCGGTCAGGACGACGAGGGATCCGCTCCCACCGCGTAGGTCCGGCACAGTGCGCCGGTCCGGGTCGCCTCCTCGGGGGAGACGGCGGGGCTCCACAGCCAGCCCTGCGCGGCGTCGGCGTCGAGGCGGCGCAGCACCTCGGCGTGCTCGTGCGTCTCCACGCCCTCGGCGACGACCGAGAGCCCCATCGTGCGGGCCAGATCGACGATCGAGGCGGTGATCGCGCGCGCGTGCGCGTCGGTGGCGATCTCGCCGACGAAGCTGCGGTCGATCTTGAGCACCGACACCGGCAGCCGGCGCAGGTAGGCCAGCGAGCTGTGGCCGGTGCCGAAGTCGTCGACCGCCACCCGGAAGCCGCGCCGCCGCAGGCTCCCGAGCACCTCCGCCGCCGCGGCGGGGTCGGCCATGGTCGCGCTCTCGGTGACCTCGAGGACCACGTCCTGCGGCGCGACGCCCGCCGCAGCCGCGGCCCGCGCGACGTGCTCCTCGAGTCCGCGGTCGGCGAGCGTGCGCGCCGAGACGTTCACGGCGACGTACGCGGTGGGCGCCAGCACCCCCGCGGTCCGGAGCTTCGCGGCCTCCCGCAGCGCCCGGTCGACCACCCAGCGGTCCAGGGTTGCGGCCAGTCCCTCGGCCTCGGCGACTGCGACGAAGCGCGCGGGCGGCACCGCACCGAGCAGCGGGTGCTCCCACCGGCACAGCGCCTCGACCCCCACCACCTCGCCCGAGTGCAGGCCGACCACGGGCTGGTAGTGCAGCGTCAGCTCGTCGGCAGCCAGGGACCGCGCGAGCTGGACGCCGAGCTCGAAGTGCTGCTCGGCCAGGGCGACCGCGTCGGCGTCGTACTCCTGGACCCGGCCCCGGCCGTCCGCCTTCGCCGCCCGCAGCGCGGTCTCGGCGCGGCGCACCAGCGCGCCGGCGGACGGCGCAGGGGTCAGCGACAGGCCCGCGGACGCGGTGAGCGTGACGTCGCCCGCCGGCGTCGGGAAGCGCGGCCGGAGTGCGCCGAGGGCGTCCTCGGCGATCGCCCGGGCGGCGCGCTCATCGACGTCCTCGCAGACGATGAGGTACTGGTCGCCGCCGAACCGGGCAACGGTGTCGCCGGGTCGCACCGCCGCGGCCAGGCGATGCCCGGCGTCGGCGAGGAGGCGGTCGCCGACGACGTGTCCGCGGGACTCGTTGATGAGCCGGAACCGGTCCAGGTCGACCAGCAGCGCCGCGGTCGACCGGGTCTCCCGCGCGAGGGCGTGCTCCAGGCGGTCGCGCAGCAGTGCCCGGTTCGGCAGCCCGGTGAGGCCGTCGTGGAGGGCGGCGTCGCGCAGCTCGCGCTCGAGCCGACGGGCATCGGTCACGTCGGCGACCATCGCCAGGGAGCCCTCGACCGCGCCGGCGGCGTCGTCGAGGGGCGTGGTCGACACGACGAGTTCCCGCCGGCCGCCGTCCGGGTGCTGGTAGGTCACCTCGTGCCGGCCGGCGCCCTCGTCGGGTCCGGTGGCCAGCAGCCGGGTCACCGGCTGCTCGTGCGGGTCCAGGACCTCCAGCACCGGCCGGCCCAGGATCTGCTCCGCCGCCAGCCCGAGGATCTCCTCCAGGCGCTGGTTGACGTACGCCGAGCGACCGTCGGGCGCGGTCACCCACAGGCCCTCGTCGGCGTTGTCGGCGATCGCACGGTAGCGGCGCTCGGAGGCGCGCAGCGCCGCCTCCGCCCGGATCCGGTCGGTCACGTCGCGCAGGTTGCAGACCACGCCGCCCACCGAGCTGTCCAGCAGGTTCGTCGCCGTGACCTCCATCCAGTGCCAGGTCCCGGCCTGGTCGCGGAGCCGGATCGTCGTGCTCACGGTGCCGCCCGCACCGACGACCTCCGCCAGCATCGTCCGGGCCCGGTCGACGTCGTCGGGGTGGACGTAGTCGAGGGCGTCCTCCGCCAGTATGTCCGCGACCGCGTGGCCGAGGACGCCGACGATCGCCGGCGAGGCGAACAGCACGGTCGCGTCCGGGTCGACCACCACCGCCAGGTCGCTGGCCCGCTGCGCGAGTGCGAGGAAGAAGTCCTCCTGCTGGCCGCGCCGGCGCGCGACGCTGTGCAGTGCGCTGAGGTCCTGGTACAGCACGACCGCGCCGGTCGGCCGCCCGATCCGCTCCCGCACCACGGTCGCGCTGGCCAGCGTCGGCACCGGTCGGCCGTCGGCACGACGCAGGATCCGCTCGGCCTGGGTGGCCTCGGTCTCGCCGCGGAACAGCCGCGCCAGCGCCCGATCCGCGGCACCCGGGTCGGAGCGGTGGGACAGGTCCCGGATCGGTCGCCCGGTGAGGCTGCTCGGTGGCCGGTCGAGCAGCCGCGCGAAGGCCGGGTTGGCCGCGACGACCACGGCATCCTCGTCGAACACCACCTGAGGAACGGCCGACCTCTCGAAATGCTCGCCGTACGCCGGCGCCGCCAGCGGGGCGTGCCGCTGGCGTCGGCTCCGCGTGCGCAGCGGATGCCACATGCGTGGCTCCCCTCCGATCTGCGGTCCCCCGAGTGGGACCCGTTCGTCGGTCGGAGTGACCAGTACCCGATCAGCCGGCGGTCGAACCGTCCGCGGCGAACAGCTCGACGACCGGGGCGACGGCCGGGCCGTGGGCGGTGCAGTCCGCCGGGTGGTCGCTGTACGCCAGGGTGAGGCCGGCCGCCTCGTGCAGCCGGGCCCGCAGGTCGGTGGAGACGTCCTGGCTGAGCAGCGGCCGGGTCACGTTGCCGAGCTCGGCGTGCACGCCCACGCGGTCGCTGGCCGCGCTCAGGCGGCGCAGGACCGATCCGACGACGTGGTCGTAGCGGGCATGGTCGAGGCGGCCGTCCGCGGCGGTGACCCGGCGCAGCGTCTCGTAGGCGTCCAGCTCGACGAGGTGGCCGCGGGCCAGCGCGGTCGCGTGCAGCGGGCCGAGCGAGCGGGCGAAGGCCTCCCGGCGGGCGGCGGTGGTGACGACCAGCCAGGCCTGGCCGGACTCGATGCCACCGCGCAGGCAGCAGGCGGTCGACACGGTGGTCGGCGGGGCGGTGTCGACGATCCGGCGGGAGACGCGGGTCCTGCGCGTCGTCGGTGCCGGGTCGGCGGCGGCGGGCTGCAGGATCCGTGCGACGCGGGCGGCGGCGCGGCCGCCGCGCAGCTCGGCCATCGGTACGGCGGGGCTCCACCAGAAGCCCTGGGCGCGGGCGCAGCCGAGGTCGCGCAGCAGCTCGCGCTGCTCGGCCGTCTCGACCCCCTCGGCGATCGTCTCGAGGCCGAGTCCGTTGGCGAGCCGGACGATGGCCTCGGTGATCGCCAGGTCCTCGGGACGCTCGACCGCGTTGCGGATGAACGACCGGTCGATCTTGACGCCGGTCACGGGCAGCTCGCGCAGGAAGCTGAGGGAGGAGTAGCCGGTCCCGAAGTCGTCGAGGGACACCCCGATGCCCAGGTCCCGGAGCCCGGCGAGGGACGCGCGGGCGGTCTCGTGGTCGCGGGGGAGCGCGGTCTCGGTGGCCTCGAGGACCAGGGCCGCGGGCGGCAGCCCGGACCGGTCGAGGACCTCGCCGACCAGGTCGACCAGGCCGGGCTGGTCCAGGGACCGCGCGGAGAGGTTCACGGCCACGTGGAGGCCGGGGGAGAGCTCGCCGGTGGCGAGCGCGGCGGCGGTCTGCCGGCAGGCGCGGTCGAGGACCCAGCGGTCGAGGTCCGCGACGAAGCCGTGCGCCTCGGCGATCGGCACGAAGGTCCCGGGCGCGACCGCGCCGCGGGTGGGGTGGTGCCACCGCGTCAGCGCCTCGAAGCCGACCATCCGGTCGGTGGTCAGGTCGATCACCGGCTGGAAGTGCACGTCGAGCCGGTTGTCGTCGAGTGCGGCCCGCAGGTCGCCGGCCAGCAGCCGCTGTTCGCCGGCCAGTCGGGCCAGCGCCGGGTCGAAGACCTGGCTGCGCGAGCGGCCGCGCTTCTTCGCCTCGTACATCGCAGCGTCGGCGTGTTTGAGCAGCACCTCGGCGTCGCAGTCCAGGGGTGGGGCGACCGCGATCCCGACGCTGGCGCCTACCCGCAGCGCGCGGTGCTCGATCTGGATCGGCGCGCCGACGACCTCGATGATCTGCTCGGCGAGCCGGCCCGCGGCGTCCACGTCGGTGTCGGGGCAGATCAGCACGAACTCGTCGCCGCCGATCCGGGCCACCACGTCGGTGGGGCGGGCCAGGGTCCGCAGCCGGTCCGCGACCTCGGTCAGCACCCGGTCGCCGGTGAGGTGGCCGTGCACGTCGTTCGCGGCGCGGAACTGGTCGAGGTCCAGCAGCAGGGCGGCCACCGGGCGGCCGCGGCGCCGGCCCTCGGCGAGCGCCTGGGTGAGCCGGTAGGTGAGGAAGGAGCGGTTGGGGAGCCCGGTCAGCGCGTCGTGCATGGTCTGGCGCACCAGCTCGGCCTCGAGCTCGAGCCGGTCGCTGATGTCCCGCGCGACCACGACGAGGCCACTGAGGCCGCCGCGGTCGTCGCGCAGCCCGTTGACGCTGATCGAGACCTGGGCCATCCGGCCGTCGCGGGTGCGCCGCAGCGTGTCCAGCCCCTGGATCGCGTTCCCTTTGCGGACCATGGACAGGATGCGCCGGGGCTCGTCGGAGCCCGGCGGGTGCAGTACGGCGATGTCCGCGCCGATGATCTCTGCGGCGGGGAAGCCGTACAGGCGCTCGCACCCGTCGTTCCAGGAGGTGATCAGGCCGTCGAGCGTGGTGGTGAACACCGCGTCGGCGACCGACTCGACGATGCCGGAGAGCCGGGCGACCGCGGCCTCGGACTCGCGGAGGGCGGCCCGGACCCGGGCGTGCTCGATGGCCAGCCGGACCGGCCGGAGCCAGTCGCCGGCGAAGTCGCCGTGCCGCAGGACCAGGTCGGCGAGGTCCTCCAGGGCCGCGGGGATGGGGCAGTCGTCGTCGACGACGAGCACGGTGGCGGCCGAGCCGGCGTGGCCGCGCACGGTGTCGGTGACGTCGGCGGCGGCGAGATCGGGGGTGCCGACCTCGACCAGGACGCAGTCGTAGGTCGCGGAGCCGAGGGCGACCAGGGCGGAGGGGAGGGTCAGGGCGTGGGTCACCAGCACGTCACGGGCGACGGTGTTCACGCTCGCCGCGATCGCGCTCCCCTCCCGCGACCCGTCGGTGACGACCAGGACCGTGGGCGGACAGAGCGCCGACGGCACTCCTCCGCTCAACACCAGGACTCCCTCCTCAAGCGCCACTTCGGCCGCTCGGGAGGTTTCCGGAGGATTTCCACCCGAGACGACGCTTAGTGTGGCGCGTGTGACGGATGGTTCGCAGCAATTCGGACGAACCTGTCCAGACCAGGCCTGTGCGAGGATCGCCGCTCGTGGACACCGATGTGATCGTGGTCGGGGCCGGTCTCGCGGGGCTCGCGGCGGCCGCCGAGGTCGCCGACGCCGGTCGCCGGGTGGTGCTCGTGGACCAGGAGCCCGAGCAGTCGCTGGGCGGCCAGGCCTTCTGGAGCCTCGGCGGACTGTTCCTGGTCGACAGCCCCGAGCAGCGCCGGATGGGCATCAAGGACTCCCGTGATCTGGCGCTGCAGGACTGGCTCGGCAGCGCGCAGTTCGACCGCGAGGAGGACCGCTGGCCGCGGCGCTGGGCCGAGGCGTACGTCGACTTCGCGGCCGGCGAGAAGCGCGCCTGGCTGCGCGCGATGGGTCTCCGGCTGTTCCCGGTCGTCGGCTGGGCCGAGCGCGGTGACGGCCGCGCGGAGGGGCACGGCAACTCGGTGCCCCGCTTCCACCTGACCTGGGGCACCGGCCCCGGCGTGGTCGAGCCGTTCGAGCGCCGGGTCCGCGAGCACGCCGCGACCGGCCGGCTCCGCCTGGCCTTCCGGCACCGGGTGGACGAGCTGGTCGTCGAGGCCGGCACCGCGGTCGGCGTACGCGGCAAGCTCCTCGAGCCGAGCGGCGTCGCCCGGGGCCGGGCCAGCAGCCGGGTCGAGACCGGCGACTTCGAGCTGCGCGCCCAGGCGGTCGTGGTCACCAGCGGGGGCATCGGCGGCAACCACGACCTGGTCCGCGGGACCTGGCCCGCGCGGCTCGGCACGCCGCCCCGGACGATGGTCGCGGGCGTGCCCGCCCACGTCGACGGCCGGATGCTTGCGATCACCGAGGCGGCGGGCGCCCGGGTGATCAACCCGGACCGGATGTGGCATTACGTCGAGGGCGTGCGCAACTGGGACCCGATCTGGGAGAACCACGGCATCCGGATCCTGCCCGGTCCCTCGTCGCTGTGGCTGGATGCCACCGGCCGGCGACTGCCGGCGCCGTACTTCCCGGGCTTCGACACCCTCGGCACGCTCGCGCACCTGCGCACCACCGGCTACGACTACTCGTGGTTCGTGCTGACCCAGAAGATCATCGAGAAGGAGTTCGCGCTCTCCGGCTCCGAGCAGAACCCGGACCTCACCGGCAAGGACGTCCGGCTGCTGCTCTCGCGGGTGCGGCCCGGTGCCCCCGGCCCGGTCGAGGCGTTCAAGCAGCACGGCGCGGACTTCGTGGTCGCCGACGACCTCGGCGAGCTGGTGCGCGGCATGAACCGGGTCGCTGACCCCGAGGCGCCCGCGATCGTCGAGGCCGAGCTGCGCGACCTGATCGAGCAGCGGGACCGCGAGATCGAGAACGACTACGGAAAGGACGCCCAGGTCACCGCGATCCGCGGTGCCCGCCGCTACCGGGGCGACCGGCTGATCCGGGTCGCCACGCCGCACCGGCTGCTGGACCCCAAGGCCGGCCCGCTGATCGCCGTACGCCTCAACATCCTGACCCGCAAGACGCTCGGCGGCCTGGAGACCGACCTCGACGGCCGCTGCCTGACCGCGGCGGGGGAGCCGCTGCCCGGTCTGTACGCCGCCGGCGAGGTCGCCGGCTTCGGCGGCGGCGGGATGATGGGCTACAACGCGCTCGAGGGCACCTTCCTCGGCGGCTGCCTGTTCTCGGGGCGTACGGCGGGCCGCGCCGCCGCCCACGCGATCTGACCTCGCGTCCAGTACGGCGTGCGGACTCCACGAGCAGCGCGCCCCTCCTCGGCCCGCGACCCTGGAGATCTGATGTCCGGCGTGACCGGAACGGTCGGTCCCACGACGCTACGGTCGAGACGCGTGCCCGTCGAGCATCGTGGTCGGAGCCGCTCCGCTCTGGGGCGGCATGCTTGACTTGCGGCCATGCGTACGCCACGACTGACCCTGGCCGTGACCGCCCTCCTCACCGCGCTCGCGGTCTCCGGCTGCAGCGGCAGCGACGGCGAGCAGCCGGACGCGGAGTCGCCATCCTCGACATCGGCGTCGGAGAGCTCGGAGGCCCAGAAGCCGTTCGAGCGCGCGTGCAGCGTGGAGGCCGAGGTCACCGGCACCGTCGAGGCATCGTGGGCTGGGAAGGGCCGGGCTTCGAACGAGGCAGGCCCGACCATGTATCAGTTCAGCAAGGGCCAGGACCAGATGACGGTCTACGCGGGCAAGGACGACATTCCTACCAACGCCAACATCACGATCGACGGTGCCACCTTCACCACGACCGACCCGGACATCGGCCTCGACGTGGCCGGGAACGGCACGAAGGCCGTCGTCGACGCGGACACCACCGGTGTGGATGGGCCGGGGCCGCACGTGAGTGCGACGTTCACCTGCGGGAAGGGCAAGTCCAAGGGCAACGGCTGACGTCACACGAAGGCGACGGCGAGCAGCAGCGCGCCGATCACCATCGCGAGCGTGAGCACGAAGCCCAACCCGAAGCCCGGCAGGGCCGAGCGGGTGCGCATCGCTCGCTCGACCCGGGCCCAGCGGACCAGCGCCAGCACCGTGACCAGCGCCCCGAACAGGACGAGCAGCACCGCGATGGTGGTCCGGACCCAGGTCGACCCGGGCAGGCCGAGGGCGTGCAGGGCCACGCCGCCGGCGAGCATGGCCATGGCAGTGCGCACCCAGGCCAGGAAGGTGCGCTCGTTCGCGAGCGTGAAGCGCGGGTCGGGCTCCTCGCCCGGCCCGTAGACCCAGTGCGGCCGGCGGTCCGTCATGGGGCCATGCTGCCGTACGGCGTCTCGCCCGAGGATCGGGCCGGCGGGTCAGGAGAACGTCAGCGGGGTGAGCATCCCGTCGCTGTGCACCAGCTGGTTGTCGCTGGTCAGCACCAGGTGGCCGATCGGCTGGGCGGGGTCGCGGACGACCTTGCGGATCACCGGGCGGTGGCCGCGCTCGTACTGCCAGAGTTCGCGCGAGAAGTCCACGGCCCGCGGCGCGAACCGGTTGTCCCGCAGCCACATCGTGTCTCCGAAGACCTCGCCGAGCAGGTAGTTCGTCGAGCCCTCGCCTTTCGTGGAGGCCATCTGGACGGTGCCGCCGTGGGAGACCTGGGTGATCCCGTCGGCGCGCCGCACGCTGACCGTGTGCACCTCGCCGTTGAGGTAGAGGTCGACGTGATGCCTGGCCATGGTCCGCCAGAACGGGGAGGTGGCCCCGCCCTTGTAGTACAGCGCCGAGGACCCGTAGGTGCGCACCGGCCTGATCACCGGGGTGTGGCCCTGGACGACGATCCAGTCGGTCCCGCGCCGCTCGGCGGCTGCGAGGGTCCGGTTCAGCCACTTCAGCTGGTTGCGGTCCAGCTTGGCGATCACGTTGCCGCCCGTGCGCTGGAACACGTCGACGGTGACCAGCAGCACCTCGGGGGAGACGTACTTCGCGTATGCCGTGTCGTGGGCCGCGCCGTGGGGCCGCTCGGCGACACGGTTGGGGGCGAGCACGTGCTTGTAGAAGGACCGCTTGAAGACGTTGAAGCTGTTTCGCTTGAGGCTGGTCTTCGCGAGGTCGTCGCCACCGCGCCACGGGTTGTCGCCGATGTCGTGGTCCCCGACCGCGGCGTACACCGGCAGGTCGCGCCGGTCGAAGCGCTTGCGCCACTCGGAGAAGTAGAAGTCCGCGGCGCGCTTGAGGGCGGCCTTGCGCTCGGCGTAGGTGCGGGTGGGCCCGAAGATCCCGGTGCGGTCGTCGTCGCTGGCCCAGTGCCCATCGACCAGGTCGCCGGCGACGAACACGTCGTCGGGCCGCTCGGACTCGAAGCCGTCGAGGATGGTGTCGATCGTGGTCGCGTAGGAGGAGTTCCAGGAGTTCGGCATGCCCCGGTGCCAGGTCCGCAGTTTGCTCACGTCGGCGAGGTCGCTGTTCATGAAGTCGGGGGAGGAGAGGAACGTGTAGTCCGCGGGGCCCTCGGGCCGGGCCGGCGCTTCCGTCGCCCCGACGGAGGTCGCACTCGACGTCGAGGCGGCCCGGACGGTGGACTCGTACGGCGACGCGTCGGCGCCGACCGTGACGGCAGCGGCCAGCAGGCTGGCGACGCCGACGCCGACGCCGGCGACGGCGGTCAGGAGGGTGCGGGCGGCCCGGTGGGTCGTCTCCATCGCGCTGGTGTTCATCTCTCTCGGCGGTGACGGTCCGAGAACACCCCGGCCCCCAAGTCTGTCGGTTCCGGACGGCCCTAGTTGAAAAGTCCCAGGTGTGATCCGTGTCATGCCGGGCGGCGGAGGCGCGGCTCCGCCGGATCCCTAGGCTCCTCGGGTGACTTCCGAGTTCGACCGCCAGATCGCCGTCACCCGCCAGGACGAGTCGACGTACGCCGCAGACCTGGCGGCGGGCTGGGCCGTCGGTGGCGGGCTGAACGGCGGCTACCTGCTTGCCGTGGTCGGGAACGCGCTGCGGCACACGTTCCCGGACAAGCCCGACCCGATCGCCATGTCGGCCTACTACCTCTCCGCGTCCACCGCCGGACCAGCGACGGTCAGTGTCGACGTCCGCCGTGCCGGCGGCAGCCTCGCGACCGCCGCAGTCGACCTGCGGCAGGGCGACGACGTGCGGATCACCGCGCTGGCGACGTACGGCGACCTCGGCCGGCTCGGCGACGACGTCCGCACCACCGCCGACGAGCCGGACATGCCGCCCCCGGACCGGTGCGTGCCGAACACGATGGCGCCGCCGGAGGTGCGGGCGATCGCGCCGCTGATGGACCGCTTCGACATGCGCTTCCACCCCGACCACGTCGGCTGGGCGGTCGGGGAGCCGAGCGGCAACGGCGTCCTGAGCGCCTGGTTCCGGCTCGCCGACGATCGGGAGCCCGACCCGATCTCATTGCTGCTGGTCGTGGACGCGCTGCCGCCGGTGACCTTCGACCTCGGGATGCCCGGCTGGGCGCCCACCCTCGAGCTCACCGCGCACGTGCGCGCCCGGCCGGCACCGGGCTGGCTCAAGGTGCGGCACGCCACCCGCAACCTGGCCGGCGGGATGTTCGAGGAGGACTGCGAGGTGTGGGACTCCGCCGGCCGCCTGGTCGCGCAGAGCCGACAGCTCGCGCGCCAGCCGCGCACCTAGGTCGAGGCGATCGGTCGGGGAACCGTCACGCGGCGTAACCACACGAAGATTCGAAGTAACGTCCGGCGGACCGCATCGTTTCCTCGGGTGTGCGGGGCGTGGGCAGGGAGCCCCGTGCCCGGTCAAGGCCGGTGATCGTGGGCTGCCCCGAGATCGGCGTGTCCACGTGCGCGTGCGGGAGCGTCCCGGCGCGACCTCCAGGAGGAATCAGATGAGTCGCAGCGGGATCAAGAGCGGCCTGGCCGTCACGGCCGTGACGGGACTGGCCTTGGCTGGACTGCCGCTGCTCGCGTCTCCGGCGTCGGCCAACCCTTTGTCGAACGGCATCGATCCCGACGCCGTGACGTTCTACAGCCAGTACGCGACCGGTGTCTCGGCCGAGAACGACGGCTCGAACTCCACGATCTCCCTCGTGGTCGGCGGCGGCACGAACGTCAACTCGGTCCAGTTCCGGGCCACGCTGACTCCCGGCGGCACGCCCATCAACATCGGAAGCCCGGTCGCCCGGAACGTCGACGGCGTGTTCGGCTTCGACTGGGCCCCGAGCTTCCCGGCCGGGACCACGGCGGTGGAATTCTCCGCGATCCCCAACACCGGCGTGGACAACACGGCGACCAGCGGGGCCGAGATGGTGCTGAGCGACGGGATCGCGAATACCGTCGAGCTGAGCAGCGAGGGCAGTCTCGGAGTCTTCCAGAGCCCCTATGCCGCGGACTCCGGTGGCGACTACGTCGGTGTCTCCGGCACCACCTCTGACGCCGGCAACGTCGAGCTGAGCACGCGCAGCGCCAACCCATCGACGCCCGCAGGCACGGCCACCGCGTCGTCGACCGTCACTGCTCCGGCTACCGATGGCGCGTTCTCGGGTGTGCTGAACATCGACGGCTACACCTACTCCGGGGGTGCCGAGCCGAACCAGATCGCGCTCGGGGCGGCCACCCAGGGCGCGGGCGCCACCGACGACGTCGAGGCATCGACGCTCTACGTGCAACACATCTCCACCGTGTCGGCGACGGCCTCGCGCACCAACGTGCCGACCGGACAGACGGCCGACGTCACCGTGACCGTCAAGGACCAGAACGGCAAGCCGGTCGCGAACGCCCTGGTCGACTACAACAAGCCGGACGGCAGTGATCCCGACACCCTGCCCGACGACTCCGCCACGGCTGCGGAACGCACCGACGCTCGCGGCGTGGCCACCTTCGAGAACCTCGGGGCCGGCACCTACACGTTCTACGCGAACACCACCTCCGAGGTGGACACCCAGAGCGCCGGCGATGTCGCATCCGCGCCGGTGACGATCACGGAGTACGTGCCGACGAACACCACGCTGGCGGCCTCGACCGTGGACGGCTACCGCGACTTCGACCTCGACGAGGTGAGCGGCGCAGAGAACGGGGACGACTTCGTCGCCACCTTGAAGGACCAGCACGGTGAGCCGATCGCCGGCGAGCCGATCGAGTACAGCTGGCACTTCGTGCCCGGTGGCGGTGGGACGCCGACCGACGGTGGGTTCACCAGCGCCGGCACCACCGATGCGAAGGGTCAGGTCGCCGTGCCCTTCCCGACCTGGGGAACCGCCGGCACCTACACGCTGAGCGTGCGGCGCCCGAACGTCAACGGGTCGGGGCTGCTCAACGGCACCCCCGTGACGGTCGACGTCGCGGAATCCGAGATCACGTTCGCAGACGGCGACGCCGTGGGCGCCCCGGTCAACGGATCGGTCACGATCAAGGGGACCCTCGCGCTGGTGGACGGATCCGGGTCATTGGGCGGGCGTACGGTCACCGTCAGCTACAACCCCGGGGTCGGTGGAGACGCCTCGTTCTCGACCGACCAGCCTGCCGGGACCGAGCGCGACGGCGCCTTCCAGGCGACCGCGGTCACCGCGGCGGACGGCTCGTTCTCGGTCTCGCTCACTGACCCCTCGCCCCCGCCGAACGTGCCGCCGACGGACGAGACCGGCACCCTCACCGCAGTGGCTGACGGCCTGAACACCGGCGACACCACGCCTGGCCCGGCCGACGCGACCGACAGCATCTCGGTCACCTTCCGTGAGACCCCCACGGTGAGCGGGATCGACATCGGGACGCAGGTGCTCGCGCCGAGCGGAACGGGCATCTCCGCGGCTGGCCCCGGCGTACCGGTCGACCTCGACATCACCGTGCGTGGTGCGGACGGGGACGACGACCCGAGCAACGACCCGAAGCTGGGCGACGTCCCGGTCCAGGTGAGCGTCGACAAGGGGTTCCTGAGCCCCAACGCCGAGTCCACCGACGACCTCACCCTCGCGTCCGGCCACGACCGCCAGGGTGACCTGTGGGGGTACTTCCAGAACGACGGCGCCGACGAGACCGTGACGACCGCGGACTCGGGCAGCGCGCTCGGCACCACGGGTCTGGTCGCCGCCATCGAGAAGGACGCCGGCTTCGACGACGACGGTCTCACCCAGCTGACGGTGACCGTGAAGGCGGGCGACGTCACGCAGAAGAAGTCGATCACCTACGACGTCAGGGCGCTGCTGAACGCCGGGGACTCCTCGTTCGAGCGGGCCCAGGGCGAGCCGGCGGGCCCGGTGTCGACCACGAAGCGGGTCGACTTCCAACTCTACGTCCACGACCAGTTCGGCAACCTGGCCGGCGACGAGGACGCGCGGGTGACCGACGACTCTCCGATCGCCGACTTCGACACCGACGAGGCCCAGGACAAGACGCTGTCCGACTTCGTCAACTCCGGTCCGGGCGTGACTGCGTTCTCGGATGCGCCGACCACCCAGACGCTCAAGGCGACGATGACGCCCGGGGAGGTGCTCGTCGACGCGGCTGGCAACGCCGCCGTTGGGAGCAAGACCGTGGCGGTGGAGTCCGACCCGGTCATCTGGGTCAAGCCGCCGGCCCCGATCGTGGCCAGGCTCTCCGGCGTCAGCAACGGTGGGCGCGCGGACCGGCTGACGGTCAAGGCGCCCGCCGCCGCAGCGGGAGCGAAGGTCAAGCTCTACAAGGTCAAGCGCGGCAAGCGGACCCTGATCGCGACCGGTGAGCTCAACGCCAACGGCAAGGCAACCTTCCGGGTCAAGGACCGCAACGGCAAGCGCTTCACGAAGTACGTCGCCCGGGTGATGGCGACGGACACGACGAAGGGCGACACGACGAACAAGCGGAGGATCCGCTGATCGTCTAGCAGCACCTCGACGGCACGGGTCCGCGGCGAGCACCGCCGTGGGCCCGTGCCGTTCTCGTCCTCGGGCTCGGGCCGCGGTTCAGCCCTGGAGGACGTCCCGGTCGTGGATGGCCGGCCCCTGGCTCAGCCACCACTTCGCGCCGCGCTGGGTCTCTGCGTCCTCGGACTCGGCGAGACGCGCCAGCTCGGGCGCCCCGGCCATCCCGAGCGCGAAGAGGGTCGCGTGCCGCTCGAGGCTGCGCGCGGCGTCGTACCCGCCTGCGATCGTCGCGCTCTGCTCGGGCGTGAGGTCGCCGCCGAGGCCGGCGTTGACCAGCGCCCGGGCCCGTACGGTCGGGCGCTCCTCCACGATCGCGCGTTCGACGACCTGGTCGCGGAGCTCGCTGTCGCCGACGCGCATCAGCACGGTCCAGGCGCGGGCGGCGAGCAGGTCGTTGCCGTCGGTGGCCAGACGCAGGCAGTGGCGCGCCGCAGCGGGAGCGTACGGCGACGCGGCGATCAGCAGCGCCGCGTGGTGGCGCCGCGGCTTGTGGGAGTGCAGCAACGCCTCGCGCAGCAGGCGGCGCAGCATCAGGTCGGGTTCCTGCTGTTGGTGGGACGGCGTGTCGGCCTGCACGGCCGGCGCCAGGTCGGCGACCAGGGACGCGGCCCGGGCGGCCGGGAGCAGCTCGTCGCCCGTGCGCGCCTGGTCGACGAGGCCGTAGGCGCGCCGGGTCCGCAGACCGCCCATCACCCGCTGCCAGGACTCCGCGGGGAGCCGGACCGCGAGGTCGAAGGCGTCGAGGCGGCCGTCCAGCGGGTCGGCACGACGCAACGCCCCGAGCACGTGCGACTCCAGGCGCGGCAGCGCCGCCTCGTCGAAGTGGCCCCGAGCCAGCTTCACCGCGGCCACCGACGACGCCGCACGGCGCAGGTACTTGTTCTCGCTGTCGGCCGAGAGCATCCGCAGCGTGAGCGCGGCCGCGGCCGGGTCGGGCACCTCGCCGAGCAGGTTCAGGATCGGCGCGACCACCTGGGTGTCGGGGTCGGTGACGAACTTGCCGACCGCCAGGATCAGGTGTCGGCGTGCGTTGGGGTGCCGGATGAAGGCGGCCGCGGCCTCGTAGCGGCGTACGTAGCCGGTCCCGACCGCCGAGCCGAGCTCGGTCACGAGCCGGTGGCACAGCCGGGTCCAGTCGTCCTCGCGGAGGAAGACCCGGTCGAACCGGTTGAAGTGGTCGGCCAGGTGGAGCCAGTCGGCGCCGGTGGCCTGGCCGGTCTCGGCGAGCTCGATCAGCCGGTCCAGCTCGGAATCGGAGATCTCGGTGTCGCCCAGGAGGCTCTCCCGCGGGCTCGGGCCGGTGCCGAAGCTGCGCCGCGGGCCGCCGGCGACCGACACCAACGAGCCCTGGATCAGGCCGAGCACCGACTCGTACGTCGCGGCCACCCGGCTGGGCAGCGGCTGCAGCCCGGACTCCCAGCGCGAGACCCGGGAGGCGTCGACCAGGATGTCGCGCTCGCGCAGCGCCGCGATGAAGCCGTCGCGGCGGGCGAGGTCGGGATCGGGGCCCAGCACCCGGGCGACGGTGAGCAGCCAGGCGACCCGCTGGTCGCACCCGACCAGGCCGGAGCCGAGGGCATGGGGGTCTTCGGGGAGCCGCTGGGGCCGGCCGCGCCGCCGCGGTGGCGGAGTGGTGCGCTCCACTGACATGATCCCCCGATCGCCGGGCGTCGTCCGTAGTACGTCCCTGCCACCCAGGACCATTTATTGCAGGTTTCCAACACGCCCGCAACAACAACGCCGTGGGCCGGGCCACATCCCTAAGGTCCTGCTTGGCACTCAGGATCCGTATGCGAGTGCTGCACACGGGGCTCTCGGGCTCCATGTAAAGGGGCGGGCACACTTCCCGTTCTATTCACTCCGGAAGGAAACACAAGCATGAACAGCAGCGGCATCAAGCGGGGGCTGGCAGTTTCTGCCGTTTCCGCCATGGCGGTGGCGGGTCTTCCGTTCCTCGCCTCCTCGGCTTCCGCCGAGTCCCTGGCTCAGCAGGCGGGTTCGAACCCGACGCTGCTGTCGCCGGCGTCCGACAATAGCCAAGACGTCTCCATCAAGAACGATGGCCAGAACGCGACTGTAAGCCTCGTCGCCAACGCGCCGGTCAACGCGACTCGCGTCGACTTCAGCTACAACGATGGCGCCGACCACGCGATCGGGACCGCGACTCGCGACTCCAACGGCACCTTCGTCATCGAGTGGACGCCGCCGGCCTCGGTGTACAACACCGACGTCACCATCACGGCGGCCGCGTTCGACCAGGACGGCCTGGCCGTCGGCACTGCTGACGACGCTACGAGCGTCCGCGTCTCCACGACCGCCGACTCCATTGAGCTCGACGCCCCGGCCGGAGCTGTCGGCTTCTATGTCCCGAACGATGGCACCACCACCACCGGTAGCGCCATCGTCTCTGGTACCACCTCCGCCCTTACCGGCACCCCGACCGTCGAGACTGTTCTCGGGGGCGCGGGCGCCGGCACAGTGTCGATCGGGACTGCTGGCACCGGCGACACCAGCCGCTCGTTCACTGCGGTAGTTCCCGTCGACGGCACTCTCCTGGACTCCACCGGCACGGGCGCGTCGAACCAGTTCGCCGTTCAGGCTGGCGTGGGTACGCCGGAGACCGGTGACGCGCAGGGTTACAACGCCTACAAGCAGACCATCAACGGCCTGAGCGCCGCGGCGAAGCAGAGCACCGTCACCACCGGTGGTGGCACCGACGTGACCGTCACTGTGACGGACCAGAACGGCAAGCCGGTCGCGGGCGTCAAGGTTCTTCCGTCGGGCGGCACTGACAACGGGACTACTACGTCTGCGTTCACCGACAGCAAGGGCCAGGTCGTCTACACGGGCGTCAAGAAGGGCACGCACCGCTACTTCGCCGACGACAACCTGGACGCCACTTACAACAGCGGCACGGAGTACGCCGCCGATGTGACGATCTCGGAGTACACCGCTGCTCCCGACTCGATCTCGTTCAAGTCGATCGATGGCGACGCGTTCGACATCGACGAGTTCGCTAGTGGTGACCTCACGGTGACCGTGAAGGACCAGAACGGCAACGCCTACGACGCCACGGTCAACTACGCGTGGGACTACGTTCCGTTCAAGCCCACGACGACCGACAAGGCGCAGACCTACAACATGACGCCGGTTGCGACCGGCACGGACGGCATCGCTGAGCTCGCGCTTCCTTCGGGCATCGATGGCAATCCGGGTGGTACCTACACCCTGAAGGCCTACGTCAATCGCGACACCACCCCGGGCCAGCAGGCCGGCGACCTCGGTCTGGACCCGGTGTCGATCAAGACCGGTGAGTCCGACGTCGTGTGGGCGGACTCCTCACCCGCGCAGCGTCAGGCTGGCACCACTCAGACCTTCGACGGCAAGCTCGCGCTGGCCGACGGCACCGGTCTGGCTGGTCGCGACCTCAGCGTGACCTACGCCCACGGCGCCACCGGCACGCACGACGCTGTTCTCGCGCCGCAGGCCAACCAGCCGGCTGGCACCACGCGCACCGGCAACACCAGCGCGACGGTCAAGACTCAGGCTGACGGTGCCTTCGGGATCGCCGTCACCGACCCGTCTGCTGTTGCTCCGGCCACGCAGACCGACGAGACGAGCGACACCCTCACGGCGACCGGTGCGACCGGCGCGGACAAGGTGGGCTCCGATGCGACCGAGGCTCTGACCGTCGACTTCCTGGTCAAGGCCGCTCCGGCGTCGATCACCCTCGTGGCGGACAGCGACTCGACCGCCGATGACCCGGCGACGACCACCGTGGACGAGTCGGAGAACGACCCGTACGAAGAGCTCATCGACAACGCGGCAACCCCGGGTCGTCCGGTGAGCTTCCGCGTCAAGGTGACCAACGGTGACGCTGGCGCCGGTACGGAGCTCGCCAACCAGACCGTGACGCTCACGACCAACCACGGGTCCTTCACGACGCCTGCCGCAACCGCTGGCGCCCTGAAGGCCGACCCGGCACCCGCAGAGGGTGGCCTCTACGGCGAGTGGAAGGACCTTGGCAGCACCACCACGGTCACCACTGACGCCAACGGCCTTGCCTGGGTGACTGTGATCGTCGAGAAGGACAGTGCGTTCGACACCGCTTCGTCGCTCGTCGCCGCCATCTCGGCGACGGTCGGTTCAGTGTCGGCCAACAACCTCGCTTCGGTGACCTTCAACTCGGTCAACCCGCTGAACGGCGGCGAGGTGAAGATCGAGCGTGACGAGGACCAGACCATCACGGTTCTGCCGAAGGCGCCGATCACCGAGACGGCGAACTACAACCTGTTCGTGACTGACCAGTTCGGCAACTTGGTCGACGACGTCCCGGTCAACGTCTCCGACGACACCGACAGCGCGACGTTCAGCCCGGCGAGCCCGGTGAACTCCCAGCTGAAGGACGAGACGGCCGCCCTGATTGCCTCTGCGACCGCTGCGGGTGACCAGGTTCTGACCGGTTCGTGGACTGCGCCGTCGAACACGTGGACCGACAGCACCCCGCTGACGACTACCTTCGACGCGTTGCGTAAGACCGGCACCAAGACGGTGACCGGCCACTCGGAGACGATCAACTGGTACGCGATCGACTACGCTGCGTCGACGTTCGCGCTCACCCACACGGGTGGGGCAACGCAGCCGGTCGGCACCACGGTGACCATGACGTACACCGCGGTGGACCAGAACGGTGAGCCGCTCACCGGGTACGACGTGGTGTTCTACCGCACCGGCCCGGACGACCTGCAGGATGGTGACGGCAACTCGGTCAGCACGACGAACGCTGCTGGTGAGGCGTCCTACGTCTTCCAGGGCGCCAAGGCCGGCGAGGCTACGGTCACTGCCGTCCTCCACGCCCCTGACGGCACTGCCGCCGCAGTCAACGGTGAGCTGATCCCCGAGGGGCAGCAGACCGACGTTGTGGCGTTCGGCACCACCAAGGTCGACCCGCAGCTGGTCGTTAGCGGCCGCGGCGGCAAGATCGACCGTGTCAAGGGCAACGCGATCAACGAGGCTGCCGGCGCCAAGGCGACCCTGTGGAAGAACGGCAAGAAGGTGAAGTCCGGCGTCCTCAACGACAACGGCAACATCGTCTTCAAGATCAAGGACCGCAACGGCGCCAAGAAGACGAAGTACACCGTGAAGATCGGCGCCACCACGCTGACCTTCCGCGACCAGGCCAGCAAGCGCATCCGCTGACCCGGTAGTTCGTCAACGGGCGGGCTCCGGGACAGAAGAGTGACTGTCCCGGAGCCAGCCCTCCCGGGGGCCCTGCTCCCGCAACCCCCGTACAACTGAAGCAACAAGTCGGGACACACAGACGCGGTCCGGGCCATTCTCTGTTTGCCGCTGCGCGAGAATGGTCCGGACCGCCTGTCTCACCCTAGGGCATACGGTCTCTTACGCCCGGCAACCAAGCGCCGCCGATTCGGTGGCGCTTGTCGCATGTCTGGACATACTTTCGGAGGGGTTTCGAGGCTCCTCGCTGGGGCGCTCGTCGTACCTCAACCACCGTCTGACGGCATCGGCAGGGAGACGATCCAACGACGGTGGGGGTGCTCGGTCACCGTCCAGAGCCGGCGGCCGTCGGGGGAGGAGGCGAGGTCCTCCGGACCCATCGGCACTGCCCAGCGGCGCTCGCGGAGCGCACCCGGCCGCCCGGTCCAGAGCGACCCCGGCACCCACGGCCCGTGGGAGGCCGTGAACACGTAGGAGTCGCCGGTCCGGACGACGCCTTGGGCGCGCACCACGCCGCCGCCGGGTGCCTCGACGAGCTCGACCGGGCCGCCGTCGGCGTGGAGGTGGGCGAGGCGGCGGGTCTGGCGCCGGTTGCCGTACTCGCCGACGACCAGCGACCCCGACCGTCCCGGCTCCGTCGAGACGAACGAGAACCGTAGCGGCTCCCCGGACGCCCCGGTGATCGAGAGCCGGTGCCGCACCGGCAGCACGTAGCCGGCGTCGGTACGCAGCACGTCGCCGGTGTCGCAGGCCCACAGGCCGGCCCTCGTCGCGGCGATGTGCAGCGTGGACCCGCTCCAGGCCAGCCCGCCGGCGTGGATGCGCAGCGGCTCGTAACCGTCCGCAGTGGGCCGCACCAGCGTCACGTGCCGGTAGCGCCGTGCCTGCAGGTCCAGCACGCTCAGCCGGGACCCGCCGCCCGAGGTGTACCAGGTCACGCCGAGGACGCCCGGCCTCGGCCCGGGGGAGACGCCCTGCGGCCACCAGACCCGGTCCCGCCGGTCGGCGGCGTCCCACGTCCAGGCGCGGTGCCGCGACCGGCACGGCGCGACCGTACGCCGCAGCCGCCGGTCCAGGTCGCCCAGCACGGCGTCCAGGCCGACCCGGCCGCCGTACCTCGCGGCCAGCGCGTCGACCTCCGCGGCCAGGTCGTCGGTGCGAGTGAGCTGCATCCCGATCACGGTAGCGTCGTCCGCGTGGCGGCAGTGGTGGGCGCGGCGATCCTGCGCGACGGGCGGGTGCTGGCGGCCCGCCGTACCTTCCCCGCCGAGGCGGCCGGGCGCTGGGAGTTCCCCGGCGGCAAGGTCGAGCCGGGGGAGACCCCGGACGACGCCCTGGTCCGCGAGGTCGCCGAGGAGCTCGGCTGCACCGTCGAGGTGACCGCCTGGCTCCCCGAGGAGGTCGCCATCGGCGACCGGCACGTGCTGAGGGTCGCGCTCGCGCGGCTGGTGGCCGGCGAGCCCACGCCGCACGAGCACGACCGGGTCCGCTGGCTCGGCGCCGGCGAGCTCGACGCGGTCGACTGGCTCGCTGCCGACCGGCCGTTCCTAGTCGCCCTGCGTCCCGCGCTCCTGGGATGATCGGCGGGTGCATGGCATCTTCTTCGACGAGGACGACGCCCAGGCGGTCGTCGCGCGGCTGATCGCGCTCGGGTACGACGCGCACGCCGCGCGGGACCGCCTCGCGGGCGAGGACGACGACGAGGACCACCCCTGGGCGGTGCTGACCGACGCGCCCGCGATCGAGCTCGAGCTGCTCGTCGAGCAGTACGACGGCTGGCTGGAGGACGACGCCCCCGCGCCGCCCGCCCCTGCGCCGCTCGACCTGCCGACCGGGCCGCGGACGATCAAGCGGCAGTAGCTGCCGCCGGCTGTCTCGCCACGAGCACCCACGGCGGCCCCGGTCAGCCGATCACATCGATCACGCAGCGTGGGCCGCCTGCGGATGCGAGCTTCCGGTCGGCGGTGACCAAGGTGCCATTGCGGCGCTCGGCGAGCGCCGCGTAGGCCGCGTCGTACGCCGTGAGGTCCTCTCGCAGCTCCCACATGCGGGGCAGCAGCGGCGCCAGGGGTGCCCGACGTAACGGAAGACCCGCGAGATGGTGCAGCGCCGCTGGCACGGCCGACTCGATGGCGGGCCTGCCCCGGGCGAGGCGGCGGAGGGCGGACACGACCTCGGCGTCGATGTGCGCCGGGGCGAACAGCGCGTCGCCGGCGCGAAGCCGGGCCACCACCGCGTCGTACCTCGGGTCGTCCGCCCCGTAGAAGGCCGTCAGCACGGACGCATCGATCACAGCCAGGCTCACGAGTCCTCTCGGACCTCCCGCACGGCTGCCACGGCGTCCTCGATGGTGACACCAGTTCGCTTGGGGGGCGTGTACGAGTCGAGGTGGGCGACACTGATCCCAGGGCTCGGTGGAAGATCCAGCGGCCACGAGCGGTTGTCGTGTTCACGGGACCGGCCGTCGGCCCGGCAGCTCGACCCCTCCGACCTCCCTAGGATCGCCCCATGACGTTCGACCAGCGGCTCCTGCTCGTGCACGCCCACCCCGACGACGAGTCGATCGGCCAGGGCGCGACGATGGCGAAGTACGCCGCCGAGGGCCGTGGCGTCACGCTGGTCACCTGCACCGGCGGCGAGATGGGCGAGATCCTCGTCCCCGAGCTCACCCACCTGGCCGCGGATCAGGAGGACCGGCTCGGCGAGCACCGGCGCGGCGAGCTCGCGGCGGCGATGGCGGAGCTCGGCGTGACCGACCACCGCTACCTCGGCGGCTTCGGGACCTACCGCGACAGCGGCATGAAGTGGCACGAGGACGGCCATGCCGTTCCCGCCGACGACATCCACGAGAACGCCTTCTGGTACGCCGACCTCACCGCGGCCGCCGACCACCTCGTCGAGGTGATCCGAGAGGTGCGCCCGCAGGTGCTGGTCACCTACGACCAGTTCGGCGGCTACGGCCACCCCGACCACATCCAGGCCCACCGGGTCGCGACGTACGCCGCCGCGCTGGCCGCGGTCCCGTCGTACCGCAAGGACCTCGGGGCGGCCTGGGACATCGTGAAGGTCTACTGGGGCGCGATGTCGGAGAGCCGGATGCGCTCCGCCCTGCGCGCGCTGCGCGAGGCCGGCGACACGACGGCCTTCGAGGGCATGGACCCCGACGGCCCGCTGCCGCCGTTCGTCACCGCCGACGAGGACCTGTCCGCGGTCGTCGACGCCCAGGAGCACGTGGACAAGAAGCTGGCCGCGATGCGCGCGCACGCCACACAGATCACCACCGACGGGCCGTTCTTCGCGCTGTCCAACAACGTCGGCAACGTCGCCTGGGGGCTGGAGTTCTTCCGGCTCGCCAAGGGCGAGCGCGGCGAGCTCAACGAGGACGGCCTCGAGACCGACCTGTTCGCCGGGCTCTGAGCCCGGCTCGGGTGCGTCGGGTTCGTTGGGGTCGTTGGGTTTCGGTCGGGATGAGGTGGCTGGCGGCCGTCGGCCTGCTCGTGACCGGCGCCGTGACCGGTGTCGCCGTGGTCGCCCTGCACCCGATCGGCTGGGGCCTGGCGCTCGGCCTCGTGGCCACCGCCGCGGCGGTCGCGGCGCTGCCGGCCGGGTGGTGGTCCCGGCTGGCGTTCGTGGTCGGCTGGGACCTCGTGGTCGGGTGGCTGACCTTCCCGCGCCCCGAGGGCGACTACCTGATCAGCCAGGACGCCTCGGGGTACGCCGTGCTCGGCGCCGCCTTGGTGCTGGTGATCGTCGGGATCGCCACGCTGCCCCGGCCGCGCAAGGAGGTCTCCTAGGATGGCGCCCGTGAATCAGCAGCCGACCGTGCCCGCCCGGGAGAAGGAGGGCGGCAAGGTCGTCCTGCTGATGCTCGCCGGGCTCGTCCTGCTGGCGGCCGCGGCGTACGGCGCCCTGTATCTCGCGGCCGGCGACAAGGTGCCGCGCGGCACCACGGTGGCCGGTGTCGACATCGGCGGCCGTACCCCGGCCGACGCCGAGGCGGCGCTGCGGGCCGGGCTCGCCGAGCGGGTGGACCGGCCGATCCGGATGAGCGCCGACGGGGAGCGCAGCACGATCGACCCCGGCGAGGCCGGGCTGAGCGTCGACTACGCCGCCTCCGTGTCCGACGCCGGCGGCGGCCGCAGCTGGAGTCCCGGGCGGCTGTGGGACTACTGGACCGGCGGGGACGACCTCGACCCGGTCCTCGACGTCGACGAGGCGGCGTTCTCCGCCGCGCTCGACCAGGTGGCCGAGGACGTCGGCACCCCACCGGTCGACGGCGACGTCAGGTTCCGCGACGGCAAGGTCGTCGTCACCGACCCGACCTCCGGCGAGGAGATCGAACCCGAGGCGGCCCGACTCGCGATCACCACGGCGTACACCGCTGAGGACGCGGCCGACGTCGAGCTCGAGCTGCGCACCGCCCAGCCCGAGGTGGACGCCACCGACCTCCAGGAGGCCCTGGAGACGTTCGCCAACCCCGCGATGTCCGGCCCGGTGACCCTGGTCTTCGGCGACTCGCCGGTCCGGCTCGACCCGGTCGAGTACGGCGCGGTGCTCGGCATGCGGCCCGAGGACGGCGAGCTGGTGCCGGACCTGAGGGCGAAGAAGCTGATCGCGCTGGTCGACCGCGGGATCAGCCAGGACGGCGCCCCGGTCGACGCGACCGTCGCCCTGGTGGACGGCAAGCCGAAGGTGATCCCGGCCAAGCCCGGCGTCAGCTACGAGCCCTCCGACGTCAGCGACGCGTTCCTCGAGCTGGTCACCCGCGAGGGCGGGGAGCGCGAGATGGAGGTGAAGTCGACGGTCGCCGATCCTGACTTCACGACCAAGGACGCCCGGGCGCTGAAGATCCGCGAGCAGGTCTCGACGTTCACGACCTACTACCCCTACGCCGAGTACCGCAACATCAACATCGGCCGGGCCGCCGAGCTGATCGACGGGACCGTCCTGAAGCCCGGCGACGAGTTCTCGCTCAACGGCATCGTCGGCGAGCGCACCCGCGAGAACGGCTTCACCGAGGGCTTCATCATCAGCGACGGCATCTTCAAGGAGGACCTCGGCGGCGGCGTCTCGCAGATGGCGACCACGACGTTCAACGCGATGTTCTTCGCCGGCCTGAAGGACATCGAGCACAAGCCGCACTCGTTCTACATCGACCGCTACCCGGTGGGCCGCGAAGCGACGGTCGCCTGGGGCGCGGTCGACCTTCGGTTCGAGAACGACACGCCGTACGGCGTCCTCGTGCACGCGCACGTCACGCCGGCGACGTCCTCGTCCCAGGGCGTGGTGACCGTGTCGATGTACTCCACGAAGTACTGGGACATCTCCACGACCACCTCCGACCGGTACAACTACCGCCAGCCGGCGACCCGCACCCTGACCACCCCCGACTGCTACCCGAACGCCGGGTACGCCGGCTTCGACGTGGACGTCACCCGTACCTTCCGCCGGCACGGCGAGGACGCGGTCGACCACGTCGAGAAGTTCCACACCGCCTACACGCCCTCCGACACGGTGGTCTGCAAGAAGCCCAAGGAGAACTGACCCGCTGGCGCCCCCGGACGTCATCCGGACGGAGCCACAGGTGACACCGTCCGTACGACGTCACGGGGGCGTACGACGTCACGGGGCGCAGGGTCGCGTGACCGCCCTCGCGCCGGGTCGTTGGGCTGGTCATGCGCCGCGCCCTCGGAGTCCTCGCCATCTCACTGCTCGCGCTGCTGGGCGTCACCGGCCTGTCCGCGCCCGCCGGCGCGGACGGCGTGCCGCTGCCGACCAACCCGTTCGGTGAGCCGACCGGGGCCAACGACTGGAGCTGCCAGCCCAGCGCGCAGCGTCCGGAGCCGGTGATCATCGTGCACGGCACCTTCGGCGACAGGAAGAGCCTGCTCGACGACCTGTCCGCGGCGATGGTGGCCGAGGGGTTCTGCGTGTTCTCCCTCGACTACGGCAACCGGGGCACCGGCGACATCGCGACGTCGGCCAAGCAGCTCAAGCGGTTCACCGCGAAGGTCCTGGACGCGACCGGCGCCGCGAAGGTCTCGATGGTCGGGCACTCACAGGGCGGCATGATGCCGCGCTACTACATCAAGTTCCTCGGTGGCGCCTCGGTCGTCGATGACCTGGTCGGGCTCTCGCCGTCCAACCACGGCACCACGGTCGCCGGCGACCAGTCCAACCCGCTCACCGGCGGCTTCTGCACCTCCTGCAACCAGCAGGCCGCCGGCTCGGACTTCCTCACCAGGCTGAACGCCGGCGACGAGACCCCGGGGTCGGTCAGCTACACCCAGATCAGCACCAGGTACGACGAGGTGGTCGTCCCCTACACCTCGGCGTTCCTGGCCGCCGGCCAGCGGACGACCAACGTGACCATCCAGGACTCCTGTCCGGGCGACACGGCCGAGCACGTGTTCATCCCGATGAGCCGGACCGCGATCGCCTGGGTGCTCGATGCGCTGACCCGGCCCGGGCCGGCCGACCCGTCGTTCCAGCCCGAGTGCAGCGCCACCGGCCTCCCGGGCGCCCCCTGACCGCCGACTTGTCGGCCGAACCCTGCACCTATCGGCCGAAGTTTCGGCCCAACAGCGCAGGTTTCCCCGGGTACCCGGGGAAACCGGCACCCGGCGGCCTCCCGTCCCGTTCGCCCGCGGCGCTCGCTCGCGGTCGCTCGTCAACCCCAGTCGTCGGCGATCTTGCCTGCAACGGCCCGGAGGAGCCGCCGCGCGTCGCGCATGCAGACCGCCGGGTCACTCTCCATGTCGCCGAGGGAGTACACCTTGCTCAGGCCGGCCTCACGCTCCTCGAGCTCCGACAGCTCGTTGCGCCCGGCCACCGCGATCACGGTCGTTCCCCGGGCGGATGCTGCTCGCGCCACGCCCACCGGACCCTTGCCTCGCAGGCTCTGCTTGTCCAACGAGCCCTCTCCGACGATGACCAGGTCGGCCGAGGCGGCGACGACGTCGAAACCGGTCAGCTCGAGGAGCAGGTTCGTGCCCGAGGCGAGACGGGCTCCGGCGAGCGCGACGAGCCCGAAGCCGAGGCCCCCGGCAGAGCCCGCGCCGGGCAGGTGGCGGAGATCCTGGCCGGTCGCCGCGGCGACGGCGTCGGCCCACGCTGTCATCCGCGTCTCCAGGGCCGCGACGCAGGGTGGGTCCGCGCCCTTCTGCGGTGCATACACGCTGGCCGCACCATCGGGTCCCGTCAACGGGTTGTCGACGTCGCACGCCACCACGAGGTCGACGCCGGCCAGACGCTCGCCGGGCGGGGTCCGGGGCCGTCCGGCTCTGTGCGGGTGCCGACCGAGTGCTGCGACGTCGATGCCGAGCGCCTCGACCGCCCCGGCACCCCCGTCCGTCGTCGCGCTGCCCCCGGCCCCGACGACGACGTAGGTCGCCCCGCGCGACACCGCCGCACGGATGAGCTCACCGACGCCGTACGTGGTGGCACTCCAGGCCGTCCGCGGATCAGGCGCCGCCGGGAGCAGGGCCAGGCCGGCGGCGGACGACATCTCGAGGACCGCCGTGCGGTCGCGCACGGCGAACGTCGTGCGGACGGGCCGCCCGAGCGGGCCCGTGACCTCGACGTCGACGGGATCGAACCCGAGGCCGAGAGCGAGCTCGACCGTGCCTTCACCGCCGTCGGCGACCGGATGCCTGAGGACCTCGAGCCCTGGCTGCTGCGCGAGTACGCCGGCGATCGCGTCCGCCACCTCCGCGGCGCGCAACGAGCCCTTGAACTTGTCAGGGGCCACGACGACCCGCCGGACTCGGCTCACTGCGGACCTGCGTCCCGGTAGCGAGCGGCCAGGGCCACGTAGTCGGTCGCATTCCGTGCCAGGTCCTCGACCTCCTGAGCGGTCAGCTCGCGGCGACGCCTGGCCGGAACTCCTGCCACGAGGCTGCGAGCCTCGAACTCCGCTCCCTCGAGCACCACGGACCCGGCGGCGACCAGGCACATCGGACCGATCTTGGCGCCGTTGAGGACCACGGCCCGCATCCCGATCAGGGAACCCTCCCCGACCGAGCATCCGTGCAGGACCGCCCCATGGCCGACCGAGACGCTCCGGGCGACCACCACCGGGAGCCCGGGGTCCGCGTGCACGATCGCCCCATCCTGGAGATTGCTCCGCTCACCGAGGGAGATCGTGTCGCCGTCAGCGCGGATGACGCTGCCGAACCACACGCTGGCGCCCCGCTCCACGGTGACCGCGCCGGCGAGGACGGCGGTGGGAGCGACCCACGCCTCCGGGTCGACGTGCGGGCTGTGGTGTCCAAGGCGGAGCCTCATGACGTGCACCTTCCTCAGACGATGGCGATCGGGTCCAGCATCGAACCGGTAGTGCCCTTGATCTTCAGGGGGAGGGCGACGAAGAGGAACTCGTGGATGTGCTCGGCGGCCAGCTCCTCGAGGTAGATCCCCTCGAACAGGTAGATGCCGTGCTCGATCAACAGCAGGGTGTGCACGGGCTGCGGGTTGGCCGGGGAGCCCGGATCCGGTGCCGGTTGGACCTCGTAGGTCTCGGTGTCGCTCCCGGTGGCGACGACGCCCTGCGCCAACAGCCAGCGGGCTGCTGAGAGGTCGGGCCCGGCAGTGGTGTGCCTCGCCATCCGCTCGGTGTCCGGCCACGCGCCCAGGTAGCCGGTCCGGATCAGGACGACATCGCCTCGGCCGACGGTGACGCCTTGGTGGCCGGCCACCGCCTGGAGCTGATCGGCGTTCACCGGCTGGTGCGACGAGAGTGCGTCGACCCCGAGGTATCCGGGCACGTCCAACAGCACCCCCCGGCGGATGAACGGCGGCAGCTTGCTGCCGTCTCCGACCGTGGGCCCACGGTCGCCGAGATGCTGCCGAGCGTTTCCCCCGCCGTACCAGTGGTCGTCCTCGCCGATCGTCATGTGGGCCAGTGCGTCCACGTGCGCACCGCTGTGCGCGGTTCCGCTGACGTTCTCGGCCATGTACTGCAGGTTGACCTCGTTGTGCGGCCCCCAGGGCTCGACGCCGTCGCCTCGCAGTCCGGCGGGTGTTCGGTACATCGTCACCTGGAAGGGCGGATGCGACCCGAAGAGGGGCATCCCGGTGTATCGCGGCAGCGCCAGCGAGAACACCCGCCCCTGCTCCGGCAACCGGAGTGCCGCCAGGACCTCGGCGGGGCTCTGGTGGCCCGCGGGGCCGACGTGGCGGAGGTCTCCCGAGGCCTCCGGGAACGGGGTGCTGGTCATCGGCCGGCTCCTCATGGCTAGGCAGTCGATTATCGATAGTATGCGGGAACCCCTCCCTGCTGGGAACCCGTGGAGCCCTGGCGTGGTGACGAGACAGTGGCTTGACTCACATTGCTGGAAACTCTACCCTCGATTATCGATAAACAGGCAGGACCCTTCGCAGGAGCGACGATGACGCAGATGATGCAGGCCCTGGTGGTGCGCGAGCCCAACGTGCTCGAGATCGCCGAGGTTCCTGTGCCCGAGCCCGGCCGCAACGAGGTCCTGGCCCGAGTCCGCTCCGTCTCGATCTGCGGGACGGACGCCCACCTGATCAACGGTGACTACCCCGGGTTCTGGCCGCCCCAGTTCCCCTTCACCCCAGGCCACGAATGGGCGGGTGACGTCGTGGCGCTCGGTGCGGGCGCGGACACTCTCGGCTGGCGGGTCGGCGACCGGGTCGCGGGCACGAGCCACAGCGCCTGTGGGGTCTGCCAGAAGTGTGTCGAGGGCCAGTACAACCTGTGTGAGAACTACGGCAGGCCGGCTCTCCACGCCCAGTACGGACACAATGCACAGGGCGTCAACGCCACCTACGCCGTGCACAATGTCAAGGCCATCTTCCGGCTGCCCGATGACGTGAGCTTCGACGTCGGCGCCCTCGCAGACCCGGCCAGCATCGCCCTGCACGTAGCGCGTCGCGGGAACATCAAGCCCGGGGACACGGTCGCGATCACCGGAGCCGGCGCGATCGGGCTCCTGGCCGCCGACGCTGCACTCATCGATGGGGCCGCGCGCGTGGTCGTGGTGGGGCGCGGCCACCGCCTCGAGCGGGCTGCCGCCCTCGGGTTCGAGACCGTCGACACCCGCGCAGGCGACCCGGTCGCCGAGGTGCGTGAGCTGACGGGCGGACTCGGCGCGGACGTGGTCCTCGAGTGTGCGGGGGTTCCCGAGACCCTGACCTGGGGGATGGCGATGCTGCGTCGTGGCGGTCGCTGCGCGATGGTCGGCATCCCGACGGAAGACGTCAGCCTGAAGTGTCAGGCCCTCGTGCTCGATGAGCTCGAGCTGGTCGGTTCGCGCGCCTCCGCCGGTGAGATGCGCCGCGTCATGCCCTTCATCTCCAACGGGAGGATGCGAGCCGAGGAGCTGATCACCCACCACTTCCCGCTCTCGGAGTACGACAAGGCGCTGGCCACGTTCAACGATCGGTCCAGCGGCGCGATCAAGATCATCGTCAACCCCTAGGTCCCACGGTCTCCCGAGCTGAGAGGAGGGTCGGTGCGCTACTACCGTCCAGCGACGACCGCACAGGCGGTGGCCGCTCTGGCCAGCCAGCCGCACACGTCCCGCATCCTGGTAGGTGGGACCGACCTCCTGGTCGCCGTGCGCCATCGGAGCGCGCAGCCCACGCTCGTGGTCGACATCAAGGGGGTACGGGACCTGACGGCGCCGATCAGCGTCGACGAGCAGGGGATCACCTTCGGCCCCACGGCGACGATGGGTGACGTCATCGCCCACCCCACGGTCCGTGAGTGGTTCCCGGCGCTCGTCGAAGCTGCAGGGCTGGTGGGATCGGTGGCCATCCGGAATCGGGCCAGCCTGATCGCGAACTCCGCCAACGGGTCTCCCGCGGCGGACACGTCACCGCCGCTGGTGTCGTTCAACGCCTCGGTCACCATCACCTCGGTCTCCGGAGAGCGGACGAGTCTCCTGCGGGAGTTCTTCCTCGCCCCGCGCCGGACCCTGTGCGAGCCAGGCGAGATGGTGACCTCTCTGCGGGTACCTCGGCCTTCGCCAGGTAGCTCCTCCGCCTTCGAGCGGATGACCCGCCGCCGCGGCGTGGACCTGGCGACCTGCAGCGTCGGCGCGGTCGTGGACGCCGACGGTGCCATGACGGTCGGGCTCGGAGCCCTGGGCCCGACCACCCTCCTGGGCGGACCGGTCGCGCCGATCGACCTGACGTCTCAGGAGCAGCTGGAGCGAGCCGTCGACGCTCTGCTGGCGCCGGCGACGCCGATCGGCGACATCCGTGCCGGCAAGGCGTACCGGACCGCGATGGCCCGCGTGCTCGCCCGACGTGCCGTCCTCCGAGCCGCCGCGCGCCGCACCGACCCCGACCGACTGACAGGGAGAAGCTCATGATCCCTACCGAGGACCAGTCCGCCGACGAGGTCGGAGCCGACCTCGTCGTTGTCACGTGCAGCGTCAACGGGGAGTCGGCCAGGGTCTCCGTACCCCCCCATCGCACGCTGATGGACGCGCTCCGCAACGAGCTGGGTCTGACGGGTACCAAGACCTGTTGTGCCGAGGGGGAGTGCGGCGCCTGCACCGTGATCGTCGACGGCGCCACCGTGAACAGCTGCCTGATGCTCGCGGCTGAGGCAGAGGGCTGCGACATCCTCACGGTCGAGGGTCTGGGCGCCGGGGAGCCGGGCGGCCTGTGCGATCTGCAGGAGTCCTTCCTCGAGGCCGGCGCCGTGCAGTGCGGCTTCTGCATCCCGGGCCAGGTCATGGCAGCCGAGTACCTCCTGCGCACCAACCCGGATCCGTCCGTCGACGAGATCCGCGAAGGAATGTCGGGCAACCTGTGCCGTTGCGCGGGCTACCAGCGCATCGTCGCCGCAGTCGAGCTGACGGCGCGGAAGCGGGCGACCCGATGATCGAGCAGCACGGCTCCGAGCGGGAGGCACTGCGGACGGTGGGAGCGCCGATCCGGCGCTACGGCGGCGCGGCCCGGGTCAGCGGCCAGCAGGACTTCCTGGCCGACCTCCCCTTCCCGGATGCAGCCGCGGTGGCACTGGTCACCCTCCCGGTGGCGTGCGCAACCGTCACCGGCATCGATGGCAAGCGAGCCATGGAGATGCCGGGTGTGATCGCGGTGGTCAGCGCGGCCGACCTGCCGCAGCCGGTTCCTCGCTTCGGCATCTCCCATCAGGATCGCCCCGTGCTCGCGGACGGGGAGGTCCTCTTCCACGGAGAGCCGGTCGCGGCGGTGGTCGCCGAAACCCTCGACCAGGCCGAGGCCGGTGCGCGGGAGGTGGAGGTGGCCTTCGAGGAGAGGCCGGGCGTCTACAACGTGGATCAGGCGTTGGCGACCGGGGCCCCGCTCGTGAGGGATCCCTCCCGGCGCCCCGAGGACGACGAGAACCGCGACTCCAACGTCTTGGAGACCGCGTTGTACGAGTGGGGCGACACGACAGCCGCGGCCGGTGAGGCGGCGGTCATCGTGGAGAACACGTACACGTTCCCGATGGTGACCCACTTCCCGATCGAGCCGGGCGGCACCGTGGCGGTACCCACGGATGCGGGCGGCCTGGACATCTACTCCCCGGTGCAGCACCCCTATCTGCTGCAACGCACCATCGCCACGGTCACCGGTCTGCCGCTGTCCCAGGTCAGGGTCTTCGCCCCCGATCCGGGTGGTGGCTTCGGAGGCAAGCAGACCCCCCGGCTCGAGCCGCTGCTGGCGTTCTTGGCGCTGCAGACCGGTCGGCCCTGCCGGCTGGTGCTCTCGCTCGAGCAGACCTTCCAGATGATGCGGCGGGCGGCGTGCCGGGTCAAGGCCCGCACGGGCTTCGCCGACGACGGGGCGCTGATCTTCCACGAGCTGCACTGCGACTTCCTCATCGGGGCGTACGCCGACGTCGCCCCGCGGGTCATGACGAAGGGCAGCTACGTCGGTGCCGGCCCGTACCGGATCCCCCATGCCCGCACCGCCTCGCGCGCCGTCATGTCGAACACCACCCCCAGTACTGCCTTCCGTGGCTTCGGCGCCCCCCAGGTCGCATGGGCCACCGAGTCGCAGCTGGATGCCGGTGCCCGAGCGCTGGGGTTGGACGGGCTCCAGATCCGCCGACGGAACCTCGTGAACGTGGGTGAGGCGTTCTTCCGGGGCCCGTACGAGGCCACCGCTGACGGGCACTGGCACGAGGCGCTGGAGAAGGCGGCCGAGCTGATCGGGTGGGGGCAGCCACTCGCACCCGGTCGGGGTCGAGGCATCGCCGTCGCCATCAAGCCCGGGGCGACCTCCGGCCTCTCCCAGAGCCTGGTGCGCTTCCTCGCGGACGGCAGTGCCATCGCCTACGCCGGCACCTCCGACATGGGACAGGGCGCTCGGACGCTCTGGCAGCAGATCCTCGCTGACGAGCTCGGCAGCCCGCTGGACAAGATCCGCGTGGTGAGTGGGGACACCGGTGTCGTCCCGTTCGACCTGCAGACCTCGGCCAGCCGCTCCACGGTCTTCATGGGGAACGCGGTCCTCGAGGCGTGTCGTGACATCAGGAAGCGGGTGTTGGCCCTCTTCGCCGAGTCGACCGGGGTCGACGAGGCGATGCTCTCCGAGGCTCCGGGCGTGCTGATCACTCCCGACGGCGAGCTCTCCCTGCTCGAGGCGTCCCGCATCGCGCTGGGCGCACTGGGCGGTGAGTTCGTCGGGCAGGGGACCGCCCGGATGCGCGGTCGCAAGGGACACCCGTTGGGCGGTGACGCGGCCTTCTACGAGTTCAACTGCACGGCGATCGAGGTGGAGGTCGACGTCGAGACCGGTGAGCTGCTGCTGCACCGGCACGTGTCGGTCAGCGACGTCGGCACGGAGCTCAACCCCATCCAGGTCACCTCCCAGGACGAGGGGGCCTCGATCATGGGGCTCGGTCACAGCCAGATGGAGCAGCTGCTCCTCGACGACCACGGAGTGATCCGCAACCTGGGGGCGCTCGACTACCGGATCCCCACGTTCAAGGACGTGCCCGTCGAGCTGATCACCCACGGGATCGAGAACCACGACGGGCCCGGACCCTACGGGTCGAAGGGGATCAGCGAGGGCGCGTTGCTGTGCACCGCCGGCGCGCTGGGGTCGGCGGTCAGCGATGCCATCGGCATCCCGATCCGTGACCTACCGCTGACACCCGAGCGGGTCTGGACCGCGCTGCACCCCGACGCGGCCGACCACCCCGGGGGCGAGGAACCTGCCTAGCGGTCGCGACCGGCGAGCCGAGGACCTTGCCGGCCGCGTGTCGCGCACGAACAGATCGATGCCGCGTACTGGCGGCGCCGCACCAGAGTGCTTCAACGGGTCTGAAGCAACCACAACGCAAGTGATCGGAGAAGAGTGATGGAGCGCAAGGCTGTTGTGTGCCTCGCCGGGACCTTGGACACCAAGGGTGCGGAGTACGCCTATGTCAGGGACTGTCTGCTCGCTGCCGGAGTGGACGTCCATGTGATCGACTGCGGCGTCCTCGGGGAGCCGGGCTTCACGCCGGATGTCGACGCGGCCCACGTCGCCGAGCGGGCCGGCATCCGTCTCGAGGACTTCCAGTCCGGGGTCGAGGGCGCCGGGGGCCGGGTCCTGGCTGTCACGAAGATGAGCGAGGGTCTGCAGCAGATCCTCGAGGAGCTGGTGAGCCAGGACCGCATCGACGCGGTCGTCGGTCTCGGTGGGACGGGTGGCACCGACCTCCTCAGCGGCGCGTTCAAGAACCTCGGGCTGGGCTTCCCCAAGCTGATCGTCAGCACGATGGCGTCCAACAACACCCGCCCGTACGTCGGCCACTCCGACCTGCACATGGCGAACGCAGTCACCGACATCGCCGGGCTCAACAGCATCTCCAAGCAGGTGCTCGGCAACGCCGCCAACAGTGTCGCGGGCATGGCCAGGGGGAGGGCGCGGATCCGGGCCCAGGCCGAGGCCAGCAAGCCGCTGATCGCCGTCTCGATGTTCGGCGTGACCACCCCTGGGGTGATGCGCGTCCGAAGCCGCCTCGAGGCCGAGGGCTTCGAGGTCGTCACCTTCCACGCCGTCGGCGAGGGTGCCGGCATGGAGCACCTCATCGACCAGGGCGCCATCGACGGCCTCATCGACTACACGCTCCCCGAAGTGCTCAACCACTGGAACAAGGGCATCTTCGATCCCGGGTGCGAGCGCATGGCGGCCGCGATCCGGACGGGCATCCCGCAGGTGGTCGTGCCGGGTGCGATGGAGTGCTTCAACTTCGGCGCGGTGGACACGATCCCCGCCGAGTTCAACACCCCCGAACGGAACGTGCTCGTGCACAACCCGAACATCACCTCGCTCCTCGCTACTCCCGAGGAGCTCGTCAAGCTGGGCGAGTACCTCGCCGAGCACGTCAACCAGGCGTCCGGACCCAAGGCCGTCGGGCTGCCGCTGGCTGGCCTTGACAACTACTTCAAGGAGGGCAGCCAGTGGCATGGCGTCGACGTCACGCCGCTGTTCGACGCGATCCGCCGGACCCTCGACCCCGGCATCGAGCTTATCGAGATGCAGAACAACGCCAACGACGAGGAGTTCGCGGACGCCATCTTCGAGCTCTTCATGAAGCAGTGGGCCGTACGTGAGCAGCCGACCGTGGCGGTCGGGTGAGCGAGATCGAGCCCGAGCCCACCCGAGTTCCCGGGGGCACGCCCGGCGACGTTGCGAGCGACGCCGCCACCGCGCCGGTCACCGTGCTCCTCCTGCGGCATGCCCATGTCGAAGGCCACCGAGGCGACGTGCCCATCACCGATCAGGGGCAGGCGCAGGCGAGGCTCGCCGGCGCCTGGATCAGGTCGGCAGGCTACGACGTGGGTGCGGTCCTCTACGGCGGCACCCGCAGGACCCGCGAGACCGCCGAGGGGATCGTCGAGGCCCTCGACGCGAGCGGCGCAGAAGCGACGGGGATCCTCGACAGCTTCGCCCTGCGCAACCCGGACCTCTACCTCGGGGGAGATCGCGTCTCCATGGTCAGCACGGCGGCCGCGCTCGCGGAGCAGACCGCGAGCCTCACGGCCGAGGACGTCAACCGGGTGCCGTTCTTCCGGGACTGGCTGGCCCATCCGGAGCGGGTGGGCTTCTGGGTCGCCCACCAGTCGCCCCCGGGTGACACCGCAGCGGCTGTGGCCCGGCGGATCCTCGCGTTCGCCGGGAGCCTCACGGACGTGCCGAGCTGGCGAGGCAGGACGGTCGTCGCCGTCACGCACTCCCCGGTGCTGCGGGCGCTGGGGTTGTGGCGAGACGGCTTCGACCCGGGCGAGCCGGCCCTGGTCACCGGCTATCGGCTGTCGGTCGGGTCCGGCTCGCCCGACATCGAGGACGTCGCACCCGCGACGTCTTGACCCGAGCTCGTTGAGGAGGTTCCGTGCCAGACGCGATCATCACCTGCGCCCCCACCGGGGCGATCCACACACCCTCCATGTCCCCCTATCTGCCGGTGACGCCGCACGAGATCGCTGTAGCGGCGCTCGCGGCTGCCGACGCCGGCGCCGCGATCGTGCACCTGCACGTTCGTGACCCGCAGGACGGTCACCCCGTCCAGGACGTGGGGCTGTTCAGGGAGCTGCTCGCCGAGATCCAGGGCAAGTCCGATGTCGTCGTCAACCTCACCACGGGCGGCAGCCCGCACATGACGGTCGAGGAACGCATCGAGCCGGCGATCTCCCTCGCGCCCGAGCTCGCCTCCCTGAACATGGGCAGCATGAACATGGGCCTGTACCCGATGCTGGACCGGTTCCCAGAGCTCGACCACGACTGGGAGAGACGGCACCTCGGGAACAAGGACCTCGTCTTCAAGAACACGTTCGCGGACATCGAACGGATCCTGAGGACGTGCGGTGACCAGGGAACCCGCTTCGAGTTCGAGTGCTACGACACCGCCCACCTGTACAACCTGGCGCACTTCCTGGACCGGGGACTGGTGGAGCCGCCGCTGTTCATCCAGACGGTCGTCGGCCTGCTCGGTGGCATCGGCGCCGACGTCGAAGACCTGCTGCACCTGCGACGGACCGCGACGCGGCTGTTCGGTGACCAGTTCGAGTGGTCCACCCTCGGGGCCGGCGCGGCCCAGATCCGGGTGGGGACGATCGCCCTGGCCCTGGGTGCCAACGCCCGGGTCGGGCTCGAGGACTCGTTGTGGGACGGGCCGGGCAGGCTCGCCGAGTCGAGCCGGGTCCAGGTGGAACGTCTCCGGTCGGTGGCGACCACCCTCTACCGCGAGCTCGCCACGCCGTCCGAGGCCCGCCGCCGACTTGCGCTCCGCTCGGCGAAGTAACGCAACGGCCCGGGAGACGAGTCGTGAGAACATGGGGCGTACGCGAGACGTCCGAGGAGGAGCACCGTGATCAACGGGCACGGCGTTGAGTCGGCGATCCGCGGGGAGCTGTTGTCGACCTCGGTGAAGAAGCTCCTGCTCGACAGGATCATGAGCGGCTACTACAAGCCTGGGGAACGGATCATCGAGCTGCAGCTCTCCAAGGAGCTGGGCACCAGCCAGTCCCCGGTGCGCGAGGCGCTTCGAGACCTCGCCGCGATCGGAATAGTGACGATCCATTCCCGGCGCGGAGCGCGGGTCCGGCTGCCCACCGCGAAGGAACTGTCCGACATCAGCGTCGTCCGCTCGGAGATCGATGCGCTGGCAGCGACCCTGGCGGCACCGCTGCTGGACGAGGACCTGCTCGGCCAGCTGCGGGAGACCTACGCCGAGATGCAACGCCACCACGCCGCCGGCGACCACGTGGCACTGACACAGTCCGATGCCCAGTTCCACCGGCTCATCGTCACGACCTCCACCAACCAGGCCATCGCGCACGTCTTCGACCAGCTGGAGCCGTTCGCGCGCACGTTCATCACCCTGACGCTCCCCAAGGCGAACGTCACCTCGATCATCCGCGAGCACAAGCTGATCCTCGACGCGCTCGAGAAGGGGGACGCCACCTTGGCGGCTCGGCACGCACGCGAACACCAGCTCAACGTCAGCGCCCTGTTCCGCGATCACTTCGACGACGAGAACGGCGGGGCCGGCGCCGGCCCCGACGGGGGCTAGGTCCCGTCGTCAGCACCCCCGCCGGCCCGTCGGCTTGACGGTGAACAGGCCGTGCTCGTACGATGTAATCGATTATCGACGGCACCCTCGTTTTCACGCGCGTCTCGACAGAGCGACTAGTAAGGGGTGGGTTGCGGGAGTATGGGAGCGATCCCCTGCGACCGCTCTTTCGCGACGACGACCTTGGAGGGCGCCTCATGTCCAGCTCCGACCCGCTGACGCGCAGTGTGCTGGCCGACCAGGTCAAGGAGTGGCTGCTCGAGGCGATCCTGAGCGGCGCCTATCCTCCGGACTCCCGCATCGTGGAGACCGCTGTGGCCAAGGAGCTCGGAACCAGCCAGGCCCCCGTGCGTGAGGCGTTGCGCGGGCTCGAGGCCCTGGGGATCGTCGAGATCGCCCCGTTCCGGGGGGCCCGCGTCCGCCGGCTCGAGGCGACCGAGCTGCTCGAGGCCTACGTCGTCCGGTGCACGATCGAGGTGCTGGGCGCCCGGCTGGCGATGGCTCGGCTGACCGATGACGACATCGCCGGGCTGCTGGCCATCGGCGAGCAGATGCAGCGCGCCGCCGATGCGTCCGACGGCCGGGCCCTCGCCGTCGTGGACGCCAGCCTGCACGAGCGGATCATGGAGCTGGCGGGCAACCGCACGCTGCTTCGCGTGTGGCGGTCGCTGGAGCCGATCTCTCGTACCTACATCACGCTCGCGGGCCCCGGCTCGGACCCGCAGTGGACCGCAGGCCTGCACACCCCGATCCTCGACGCGATCCGCGTGCGCGACACCGACGGCGTCATCCGCGCGATCGAGAGCCACTTCGAGGAGATCCGTGACTGGCTGGCGGACCACCTCGCGGAGGTCGTCGAGCAGCAGGCGGCCGGCGCCTCGGAACGCGAGGAGAGCATGAGCGCCGGTCGGACCCACGACTGAACACGCTCACCCCGCTGGATGGGGGAGTCCGAGGCGCTACCTCGCCGGATCGGGAAGCAGCACGTCGCGCACCACGCTCTCGAGCTCGGCGCACGCGACGAGGAACTGGCGGAGCGTGCGCCGCGTGGCGCCGAAGTCCTCGAACTCGGTGATCGACATGCCGTCCGGCTCGTAGGCTCGCCGGAACTCGGGCAGCTCCCGGTGCAGACCGTCCAGGACGGCGTCGCCGACCGGCTCGTCGATCAGCGGCAGCGGCTCGATGCCACTGGAGTTGAGGCGTAGCTGCCACTCGAACGGTGGCGAGATCACGACGTCGCCCCCGACCAGCTCGCTCCAGTGCAGGTGGTTGCGGAACGCCGCTGAGAGGAGGCGGGTCCGGAAGCCGCGCTCGCGGAAGATGCGGTAGGCGCGCTTGAACACCGCGACCCCCGCCCACTCCAGGCTTTCGGCGTCCACGGGGGCGTCGTCACGCTCGGCCACGACCTTGAGCCAGTCGTCGAGCCGCCCGACCATGATCGTGCAGACCGGCCCCATGCGGGAGACGTCGAGGCCATCGGCCTCGCGGCGATCCAGGCCGCGCTCGATGGCCTCGGCCACGGCGACTGCCTGTGGCACCGTGAACGACACGGTCGCGTTGATGCTCACCCCCCGGTAGGTGGCCTCCTCCATCGCCCGGATGCCGACCTCGGTGGCCGGGATCTTGACGATGATGTTGGGCGCGAGGGCGTCGAACCGCACCGCCTGCGCGACCAGCGCGTCCGCGTCGCGATAGTGCCGCGGATCGGTCTGCACCGACAGGCGGCCGTTGCGCCCGGCGTGCTCGGCGAACGCGTCGGTGAGCAGGCCCGCGGCCTCGATCGAGAGCTCCTCGACCATCGCCCAGCCGATCTGCGACTCCGACGCCGTGGGGTGGGCATCGGCGTACTCGCGGATCCGCCGCTGCCACTGGGGCAGGTCCTCGCGCAGTGCGGCCAGGGCGATCACCGGGTTGCACGTCGCCCCGACCGCACCCCAGCCGATCGCGGCCGAGAGCTCCTTGGCCGTCACCGAGTCGCTCCACAGCCGGGTCGGAGTCTCCTCCGTCATCCGCAGCAGCGGGGGGACGGGCAGGCCGGGGGAGGGGGCGGCCGGGCTGGTCACTGGGTCGCGCATCTGTGCTCCTCACATAGTTGTCTGCCGAGGGCGCCGGTGGCGTCCGCCCTGCTGACGGCCGGCATCCTCACGACGGGTCACCGCTCATCAGCAGCACCGGCTTGACCACGTCCCCGTCGAGGCAGTCGGTGGCTGCCTGGTTGATCTCCTCGAACGAGTAGTGGGTGATCAGCCGGTCGAACGGAAGCAGCCCGCGCTGGTGCAGCGCGAGCATGCGGGGGATCATCTGGCTCGGAGTGCTGTCGCCCTGCAGGACGCCACGCACCGTCAGGCCCTTGGTCATCGCCTCGAGCATCACGATGCCACCGGTGGCGCCGGGCGGCGCCGTGCCGACGTAGGCGCAGGTGCCGAGCGAGTCCAGCGACCGCACCGCCTGGGTCAGCACGTCCGGGACGCCGGTCGTCTCGAGCACGAAGTCGACGCCGCGGCCCCCCGTCGCGTCCCGGATCGCCTCGACCGGATCGACCGTCTCCGGGGAGAACAGATGGGTGGCCCCCAGCTCGGCCGCCATCGCGAGCCGGGAGGCCCGGCGGTTGACCGCCACGATCGTCGTGGCGCCGCACAGCCGCGCCGCCATGACGGCGCACAGGCCGACCGAGCCGGTCCCGTAGATCGCCACCGACGAGCCGGGGGTCACTCGGAGCACGTCGAGAACGGCGCCCACGCCGGTCTGCACCCCGCACGCCAACGGTCCGGCGATGCGCAGGTCGGTGTCGTCCGGGACCTTCACGACACTACGAGCGTTGGCGACGCAGAGCGTTCCGAAGGACGACTGGCCGAAGAAGTGGTCCCCGATCGGGCGGTGGTCCAGGTCGGTCGTGGCCACCGAGCCGTCGGCGCGACAGCAGCCGAACTTCAACTGTGCGATGGAGTCGCAGTACGCCGACCGGCCGGTGTGGCAGCGCCGGCACTGGCCGCAGGACGGGAAGCTGAGCACCACCTTGTCGCCGATCGTGACTCCGCGGACCGCGCTTCCCGTCTCCCTCACGATCCCTGCTCCCTCGTGGCCGAGCACCGCGGGAAGCGACTCCGGCCGGGAGTCGCGCACCAGCAGGTCGGTGTGGCACAAGCCGGACGCCACCACCTCCACGAGCACCTCGTCCGACCGGGGCCCCGAGATCTCGACCTGCTCGAGCCGGAACGGCCCGCCCGTCTCGCGGACGACGGCGCACGTCGCCGTGGTGGCCACCGACCGGTCGCTCACTGGGTGGCCGTGAGGCCGCCGTCGAGCGTGAGCAGCTGTCCGGTCACGAAGGACGAGGCCTCGGAGCAGAAGAAGAGGACGGCGCCCACCAGGTCGTCGGTCTCCGCGATCCGGTGCAGCGGGATCCGGCTGACCAGGTTGTCGTAGAACCCCGGGGCGGCGAGCAGCTCCGCCGCCTGCTCGGTGCGCACGAACGTCGGCGCGATGGTGTTCACCCGGATGCCGTGCTTCGCCCACTCCGTGGCGTGCTGCCGGGTCAACGCGTCCAGTGCGCCCTTGGCCGCGACGTAGGCGGAGAAGCCCGCGTCGATGCCGAGCTGGCCGCGCACGGAGCTGATGTTGAGGATGGCGCCGCCTCGTCCGCCGGCGACCATCGCCCGGGCGGCGGCTTGGGAGACCAGCAGCGCTGTCGTCAGGTTCAGGTCGAGGATCCGATTCCAGTCCGCCTGCGGGTAGTCCTCGGCGGCGTGCAGGGCGGTTCCGGCGCCTCCGCCGATCCCGTTGACCAGGACGTCGACGCGGCCGAAGGCATCGAGGGTCTGCTGGACGGCGTCATCGGCGGCTGCCTTCTCCGACATGTCCCCGGCGATCACGAGAGCTTCGCCGCCGGCCTCCTCGACGGCACCGCGGGCCGTGGCGAGCCCCGCCTCGGACCGGCCGATGATGGCCACCTTGGCGCCGACCCCGGCGAGCGCAGCGCAGGTCCGGACCCCGACGCCGCCCGAGCCGCCCGCGACGACGGCCACGCGATCGTCGAGCCTGAAGCGCTGCAGTTCGGTCGTGTTGACGTGGGCCGTGGCCATGAGGTTCCTCCGGTCGAAGTGGGTGTGCAGGTTCAGCGGGCGGGAGAGCGCTTGGTGGTGAACTTGTCCCACAACGACGCGGCGTTGAGCGTCTGGATGTGGTCCATCATGTAGCCCTGGCCGATGTCGACCGGGCCGAACTTGTCGCGGAAGTCGATGCGAGCGATGGTCTCCTCACGCGACCAGCCCAACGCCACGGCCTCGGCGACGGCACCGGTCCACTCCAGGAGCACAGCGCGTTGGGTGGCCAGGTACGCCGGGGTGGTCACCGGTCCGTGACCGGGGACCACGTGGTCGACGTCGAGGCTGCCGATCACATCGAGCGCGCCGATCCACTGCTCGACGTCGGAGGTCATCAGCCAGGTCTGACACTCGGAGAACACCGTGTCGCCGGTGAAGACCACCCGCTCGTCCGGTACGTACACCGCGATCTGGCCGGGGGTGTGGCCGGGGGTGTGGATGAGGTGGAAGGTCTTCTCGCCGACCTTGAGCTCCAGGTCGCCGGTGAACACGAGGTCACCCCGGTTCGGATCCTCGTAGTAGGTGTCCCGGTCGGGCACGATGGCCGCCGCCTCCGGGTCGTCGGTGGGGATCGCCTCGATGGCGTACGCGAACGGGTCCAGGTCGGGGGTCGGGACCATGAAGTTGTCCGCGACACCCTGATGGTGGACCACCTCGCCGGCGCCCTTGAAGAAGTAGTTGCCGAAGATGTGGTCGACGTGGTGCTCGGTGTTGATCACGAACCGGATCGGGCCCTCGGCCTCGGCCTGCTTGCGCATCTGGACTGCCTTGGTCGGCAGCTGCGGCGTGTCGATGAGGACGACGCCGGCGGTGGTCACGACGTAGCTGGGGTTGCAGCCACGGATCGTGGTGGACGTGAAGACATGCGGCGTGACGCGCTGCACGTGGACCTCCTAGGGACTCGAGCCTGGGCCATCCCGGAAAGCGATCGCTCGTGCTCTCGTCCGGTTTCTAGACATAATCGATTCTCGATGTGAGGCTGTCAAGCGCGGCTAGCGGGCCGATTCCGGGGCCTTGACGGGTCATGTGACCACGGTTACATTCCATCTATTATCGAGAATCGACTGATTGAGACCTGGGTCCGAGACCCAGGAGATTGGGTGGAGATGGACGCGACTCACCTGACCGGGCGAGGCATGGCGAGCTCCCTCGCGTGCCGCGCTGTTGGCGGGCTGACGTGAGCGGCCGCTCGTCAGATCGGACCGTGAGCGCACGAGTTCCGGTGCCCTCGCCGGGGGGACTGGCGAGTCGCAACCTCGGCGGTCCGGGGAGGCTGGCGGCTGCCGCCGTAGCCGTGCTGGCCCTGATCTGGATGACCGGGAACCTGTCCTCGGTCGTCCCTTCCCTGGTCATCGGACTCACCGAGCATGCCCCCCTGGTGCTGGCCGCCACCGGCTTCGCGCTGCTGTACCGCCTGACCGGGCTGATCAACGTGGCCTACGCGGAGACGGTCACGTTGGGGGCCTACTTCGCCATGCACCTCAACACGACCTACGGGCTCGGCTTCTTCGCGGTGCTGGTCCCGGCAGGAGTCCTCGCCGGTCTCCTGAGCGTGGCGACCTACCTGCTGATCTTCCGGCCCGCGAAGCTCCGCGGCGTGGGGGTGCTCGAGCTGATCATCATCTCGTTCGGGTTGTCGATCGCGTTGCGGTACGGACTCCAGTTCGTCTTCGGCACGCCGGTGCGGTTCTTCGACGTCCCGCCGCCCGACAGCGTCAACATTCTCGGTGTCGGGGTGGCGTCATTCCGCCTGGTGGCCCTGATCAGCGTCCTGGTCCTCGCCGTCGGCCTCTACCTGTTCATCCAGCGGTCTCGCTACGGCCTGATGGTCCGCGCGTTGGCCGGGGACGAGGCGCTCGCCCAGGTCAGCGGGATCCGGCCGTTCGCGGTGACGGTATTGATCTGGTTCATCGCCGGACTCGCGGGTGGCATGGCCGGTGCGTTCTACGGCGTCGGGTCCTCGGTCAGTCCGATGCTCGGGAGCCGGGTCTTCATCCTCATCCTTCTCGTCGTCCTCGTCGGTGGGATCTGGGGCCTCAACGGCGTGATGGTCGTCGGCATCGGGACGGGCATCGTGCTCGCCTTCATGACCCTGACCCTGGGCCAGGTCCTGTACGCGCACGTGGTCCTCATCATCGGCTTCCTGGTCGTGCTCAAGGCGCGCGGACGCCGGCTCACCGAGAGCACGAAGGTCTGACGCCATGGTCCTCGACACGTTCCTCATCTCAGGCCTGTTCCACGTCGTCATGCTGATCGGGCTGGCGCTCCTGCTGCACCTGCAGCTCGGCCTCAGCCGGATCGCCAACTTCGGCGTCGTCGGGTTCTGGGGGGTCGGCCTCTACGCCTTCGGTGTGCTCTACGTCCGGGTCGACTGGCCGTTCGGGGATCCGATCCAGTTCGTCGTGTGCGCAGCGTTGGCCACCGTGGCCGCGGGCCTGTGCGGACTTCTTGTCGGCTGGCTGATCGCCGACCTCGACGTCGACGGTGTGATGGTCGGGACCCTGGGCTTCGCGACTGCCGTAGCGCTCCTCGCGACGACCGAACAGGACCTGACGGGCGGGGCGCTCGGCATGGGGGGCCTGCGCTTCCCCTACGACACGGGCGACGTGGCCGTCAACGAGCTGATCTGGCTACTGGTGCTGGTCGCACTCGTCGCCGGGATCCTCGCCTACGTCTGGCTCGTCCATCGCAACCCCTACGGTCGGCTGCTCATCGCGATCGGGAGCAACGAGCCGCTCGCCAAGAGTCTCGGCAAGCCCGCGACACGCACCAAGCTCGGGCTGTTCACCGTCACCTCGGCGCTCATGGGCCTGCTCGGGGCGATGTACGGCGTGATGGTGCGGTTCCTCGAGGTCTCCAGCCTCGGCATCGAGCTGACTCTCGCCGCCGTCGTCGGTCTCGTCGTCGGCGGCTCGGTGCGCGTTCTCGGGGCGGTGGTCGGGGTGCTGCTGACGGTCGGCGTGTTCGACATCGTCATCCAGTCCTACATCCCGCTGCCGGCGGACTGGTACACCCAGACGATCCCGCTGCTGCGCGAGGTCATGTTCGGACTGGCGCTGATCCTGGTCCTCGTCTTCCGGCCCCTCGGCCTGCTCGGCCACATGCGGCGCGACCGACTCATGAAGAGGATCCATGGTGCCTGAATCCACCACGACGGTTCGGCCCGAGCTGGCAGCTCGGACCGCGCCGCGCCCCCGGCTCACCCTCGCCAACGTGGTCAAGAGCTTCGCAGGCCGCACGGTGGTCGATGTCGAGGACCTGAGCCTCGGCAACCACCCCATCGAGGGCCTCATCGGACCGAACGGTGCGGGCAAGACGACCCTGATGCGCCTGATCATGGGCTCCCTCAAGGCCGACTCGGGGCAGATCCGCCTCGAACGAGCCGGGCATCGCGACGTCGTGCTCTCCCGGCTCCACGCCCACAAGATCGCTCAGTGCGGAGTGGTGAAGACCAACCAGGTGATCACCGACTTCGATGGGCTGACGATCCTCGACTCGCTCCTGCTGTCGGTCACTCCGGAACGCCGTGAGTTCCCGCTTCATCTGATGGGGGAGCGCGCGACGTACGAGGAGCACCGCGCCGAGATCGAGCGCCAGCTCGATCACTTCGGGCTCGAGAACACGCGTCGGCTGGCGCTCTCGGCCGGCGAGAAGAAGCTCGTCGACATCATCCGGTGCCTGCTGCTGAAGCCCGCCGTCCTGCTCCTGGACGAGCCGACGGCTGGACTTCCGGGTGAGGTGACCCAGAAGGTCATGGACGCCGTGGACGACCTGGCCGGCAACGGCACCACCGTCGTCATCATCGAGCACGACCTCGACGTGATCTGGAACCTCTGCACGCAGGTGACCTTCATGGCCGAGGGCCGGGTGATGCTCCGCGGTGAACCGTCGGAGATCCGAGAACACAGCACCGTCGTCGAGAGCTACTTGGGGCAGGGTCATGTCTGATACCACCAGGGTGCTCGAGGTCAGTGGCCTGCGAGCCGGCTACGACGGGATCGCCGTTCTCGACGAGGTCGACTTCACCGTCGGCGACGAGGTCTTCGCGATCCTGGGCGCCAACGGTGCCGGGAAGACGACCCTGCTCGCGACGCTGGCGCGCCTCAACCCGCTGATGGCGGGGACCGTCACCTTCCGAGGCACCGACATCAGCCGGATGCGGGCCTACCAGAGCGCGGGTCTCGGCGTGGGGTACGTGCCTCAGGAACGCGGTGTCTTCCCCGACCTGACCGTCATGGACAACCTGCGAGTGGGCGGGATGTTCGGCGACCGGTCCGTGTCCGAGCGCATCGACGAGGTCTTCGCCTTCTTCCCGGATCTCAAGCGCAAGCTGAACCTGCGCGCCGGCACGCTCAGCGGGGGCGAGTCGCGCATGGTCGCCTGCGGTCGAGCCCTCATGCAGGAACCCACGCTCCTCCTCCTCGACGAACCGACCGCGGGACTTTCTCCGCTGTACGTCAGCACGTTCTTCGAGGCGATCCGCCGCATCCGCGTCGAACGGCAGGTAGCCATCGTCGTTGCGGAGCAGAACGCCACGCAGGCACTCGGGGTTGCCGACCGCGTGATGGTGCTCAGCCTCGGCCAGAAGTCGGCCGTGATGGACGCATCCGAGCTCACCACCGAGCAGCTGAAGCACGCCTATCAGATCTGACCAGGAAAGAACTGGCACGGAGAGAGGAACACCCCGATGAAGCGTTCTGTCCCGGTGGGCCGCGCACTCGTTGCGCTGCTCGCCATCACGCTGGTGGCCGCTGGCTGCACCACCAGCTCCGGCAAGGAGAAGGAGGCGACGGGCGACGTGGCCGTCTGTGAGCTGGCCTACTACACCGGCGAGTTCGGCTCCTACGGCAAGTCCCTGACCGCCGACGTCGTGTTCCCGGTCGAGGAGGTCATCAACGAGGATCCCCCGCTCGGCCGGTCCTGGAAGCTGTTCCACGAGGACCTCGGCACGGTCGGCGAGGCACAGGCCGCGCGCACCTGCCTGGACCGTCACGGTGCGGAGATCCTGGTCAGCATCGCTCACGGCTACCGGACCTACCGCGACCTGATGTTGGAGCGGTGGCAGGAGGAGGACAGCCCCCTCGCACCCTCGGTCCACGGTGGCGCGATCCCCGGAAACCTCGGTGGCAAGGCCGAAGAGCCCATCTTCCGCGCCCAGGGCCTGGACGAGACGCTCGGCATGACCGGCGCCCTCTACGCCGAGCAGATCGGCGCCGAGTCGGTGGCCATCTTCGCGACCAACGTCGAAGGCTTCCAGCTCGCGGCCGACGCTGCGGAGAAGACCGCCGAGTACCTCGGACTCGAGGTCGTCGGGCGGATCGATGCCGGCGCCGAGCAGCCGTCCTATGTTGCCGAGGCACGGAAGATCGCCGACCTGGACCCCGACGTGGTCATCGTCCAGGCCGGCTCCGTCGAGTCCGCAACGCTGATCAAGCAGGCCACCGAGGCGGGCATCTCGCTGGAGTGGATCGGCGAGACCGGCTGGGTCCAGCCCGAGTTCATCAAGACGCTGGGCACCGGACCGCTCGCCAAGCAGCAGGGGATCGGCTTCGCAGCCTTCTCCTACAACGATGAGTCGCCGGCCTGGGACTTCTTCTCCGAGCTCTGGGAGAGCACACCCGGGTACGCCGACGAGTTCGGCCCGCCGAGCGACGCCTACCACTACTCCACCTACGACCTGATGGTGCAGACCGCGCTCGCGGTCGAGGCCGGTGGCTCCTACAAGGTGAGTGACTGGGCGCCGGCCATGCACGAGGTCGGGGAGGCACCCGGAACGATCTGCTACACCTACGCCGACTGCCTGAAGCTCATTCGGGACGGTGAGGAGATCGACTACGACGGCATCACCGGCTCCGGTGATTACACCGACGGCGGCGTGAACCAGATCGTCCAGTCCTACACGCCCTTCGCCGAGGACGGCAGCCACGGCGAGCCGATCGAGCTCGACCCGGAGCGCGCGTTGGAGGTCGTCCAGGCCATCGCCACCGAGGCCAAGTGCGACCCCGAGAACCCGCCGAACGTCTGCGAGTGGTGAGCCGGCTCACCGATGCCTGACGGCCGCGACCCCGGGGCAGCCGCCCCGGGGTCGCGGGCCCGGCTTGACGAGTGACTCACATCACTCTAGATTATCGATAATCCATTGTAGTGCCGTCGTCACGACGCCGACGCCACCCACCAGGAGGGGCCCTCGATGACCCAGACCGTAGCGACCTTCTTCGGGGACGAGGAGTTCCCCGTCCACTGGGAGAACGGGCAACAGGACCTCCTGTGGGTCCACGACGACCTGCACATCCCCAACCCGGTCTCGCCGATGTACGCCGATATCGGCGGCTGGTGGCTCAAGTGCGACTACATGTTCCGCCGGTTCGGGACGCCCTTCGCCTCGGACTGGATCTCCAAGATCGTCAACGGGTACGTCTACACCGCTGCCATCCCGGCGCAGCCCGGCCTGTCCGCGGAGACGACCGAGTACGGCGCCCGGTACGTGCCCCGCGTCCCGGACAACGACGAGTACGCCGCGGAGATCGGTGGCTACCTCGGCTGGACGTTGCCCTACTACGCGGAGAACTTCCTGCACTGGTGGCGTGACCGCCTCGTGCCCGAGATGACCCGCAACTTCGAGCGCTTCGACGCCTACGACTACGACTCCGCCAGCCTGGTCGAGCTCGCGATCCTGCTCGAGGACGCGATCGACATGCACGATCGTCACTGGCAGATCCACTGGGTGCTCAACTTCGCCCAGTTCTCCTCCACCACGAACCTCAACGCGATCATCGCCGAGGTGAAGGGTGAAGGCGACCACTCCGACCTGACGGGTCGCCTGCAGAGCTCCCTCGACAACCGCAACTGGGACTCCATCGAGGAGCTGTGGAAGATCAAGGAGCAGATCAAGAAGGTCGTCGGACCGGTCGCCGATGCCTTCACCAGGGACACCGCGGCCGAGATCCGTGTGGAGTTGGAGTCGACACCCGAGGGCCGGGCCTTCCTGGCGGAGGAGATCGAGTCCTACCAGGCCGTCTTCGGGTACAAGTCCATGTACGCCCACGAGTTCTCGTTCAAGACCTGGCGCGAGGACCCCGCTCCCGTCCTGGAGTCGATCCGCAGCTACCTCGAGTCCGACTACGACTACCCGGCCGAGATCGCCGCCGTGGGCACGGACCTCGAGGCGGCCAAGGCCGAGGCGATCGAGGGCGTCCAGGGCGAGGACCTCGAGCGACTCCGAGGCGCGCTCGACCTCAGCTTGCGGATGAACCCGTTGACGCCCGATCACCACTTCTACATCGACCAAGGAACCAACGCCCGGGTCCGGCTCGTGCTGATCGCGATCGGCAAGATGCTCGTCGATCTCGGCAAGCTCAGCGATGCGGAGGACGTCATGTACCTGCGCTACAACGAGCTGCGCACCCTCATGGCCGGCAGCAACGGATTCGACGCCGAAGCGCTGGTCGGTGATCGACGCGACGACCGTGAGACGGCCTACGAGCTGCGCCCGCGTGACTGGCTGGGGACCGCGACGGAGGAGAACCTGGCGTTCCCGTACCTGGCGCTGTGGGCGTTCCCGGACAAGGTCTACCGCAAGCCGTCCGAGGTCGAGGGGGAGATCCAGGGCCTGGGAGCATCGAAGGGTGTCATCGAGGGGACCGCTCGTGTCGTGCTGTCGCCTGAGCAGTTCAGCCAGGTGGAGCAGGGCGAGATCATCATCTGCCGGATGACCAGTCCCTCCTGGGTCGTGCTGTTCACGAAGATCGGAGGCCTCGTCACCGATGCCGGTGGCATGGCGTCGCACCCCGCGGTGGTCTCTCGCGAGTTCGGCATCCCGGCTGTCGTCGGCACGTCGGACGCCACCCGCAAGATCAAGACCGGCGACAAGATCCGCGTGAACGGGGCGACCGGCATGGTCCAGGTGCTCTCGACCGACCCGAACGACGGCGCGACAGATCGGGCCGCGCACGTGCGAGGTCAGCTGTGAGCACGATGATCCGGTCGGAAGCGCCCCGTCGGAAGGAAGCCTCCATGCCCGAGACCCCCCTCGTCCTCGCCTTCACCGACGAGCGATGCCGCGAGGTCGCGTTGTCGGGCGGCAAGGGCGCGAGCCTCGCGTCCATGACCCAGAACGGGCTTCCGGTGCCGCCCGGCTTCGTCATCACGTCGACGGCGTTCGCGGAGGCGGTCGACGCCGAGAGGCTCTTGGGCTGCCTCGAGGTCCGAGACCTGGAGGGTGCCCGTGCCGTCGTCGCGCAGACCGTGCCCCCTGCCGGGCTGATCAAGGCCGCCTACGACGAGCTGCCCCGAGGCACCTCCGTCGCGGTGCGGTCCTCGGCCTGCGCCGAGGACGGGAACGACGCGTCCTACGCCGGCCAGCAGGAGACCTACCTGTTCGTCGAGACGCTCGACGACGTCCTGGCGAAGGTCGTGGACTGCTGGCTCTCCTTCTTCTCCGAGCGTGCGCTCTTCTACCGCGAGCACAAGGGGGACCTGCGAGACATCTCGATGGCCGTCGTCGTCCAGCAGATGGTCGACGCGGAGAAGGCCGGCGTGATGTTCACCGTAGATCCGGTGAACCACCGCAGGGACCGCATCGTCGTCGAGGCCGCCCGCGGGGTCGGGGAGTACGTCGTCTCCGGCGAGGTCACCCCGGACTACTACACGCTGGATCGCCAGGGGACGCTGAAGAAGGCGCGGGTCGTCGACGAGCCGGTGCTCTCGGCGTCCGAGCTGGCCGACCTCGCGAGGCTGGGACTCCACCTCGCCGAGCTGAACGGTGGCCCCCAGGACATCGAGTGGGCCTACGACTCCACGGGCCTGTACATGCTGCAGTCGCGGCCCGTGACGACGCTCTAGTGACCACGTGATGACCATCGGCAGAGTCGGGGAGCCCGGCGAGTGAGGTATGTGACCTACGAGTCCCCGGACATCCGCGGTCGCAGGGTCGGCTACCTCGACGGCGACGCCGTGGTCGATGCAGGTTTCGATGGCGACATGGTCGCCTTCATCGAGGCCGGGGCACCGATCGGGAGCACCCGCGGCGTGCCGAACGCCGTGCTGCGCGCCCCCCTGCGGCCGCGCACCCTGCGTGACTTCCTCGCCTTCGAGGGCCACCTGCTCAATGTCTTCCCGGCCCTCGGCAAGGCGATACCCGAGGAGTGGTACCGGATACCGGCCTACTACAAAGGGCTGCCGGACACCGTCATCGGACCGGACGAGGAGATCCCGTGGCCGGCGTACACCGAGAGGCTCGACCACGAGCTCGAGCTCGCCGCGGTCATCGGCCGTCCGGGGAAGGACATCGCCGAGGCCAGTGCCCTCGACCACGTCTTCGGCTACACGATCTGGAACGACCTGTCCGCTCGTGACGTCCAGGTGGGCGAGCTGGCGGTGGGGATGGGGCCGGGCAAGGCCAAGGACTGGGACGGCTCGAACGTCCTCGGCCCCTGCATCGTCTCCGCTGACGAGATCGACCCGCACGACGTCGACCTCGACGTCCGCGTCAACGGCGAGCGCTGGGGTGGCGCCAACACCCGAGACATGCACCATGCGTTCGAGTCGATGATCGCCTATGCGTCCCAAGCGCTCGTGCTGCACCCCGGCGAGGTGCTCGGGTCCGGCACGGCCACCGGTGGCAGCGGCATGGAGCTCGACCGCTGGCTCAGCGCCGGCGACATCATCGAGATGGAGGCCTCCGGTATCGGAGTGCTCCGCAACGTCATCGGGCCTCGACCGGCCTGACCCCGAGTCAGCACACCGGTACGACCCCACCAGAGGAAGAAGAGGTATCGCTCATGGCATTCGTCGTAGCCGCCATCTGGAAGGCCAAGGAAGGCGAGCAGCAGCGGGTCGAGGACGTCATCCGAAAGATGACACCGCTCTCTCGCGGCGAGGAGGCCAACCTCTTCTACCAGGCACAGGTCTCCCCTGAGGACCCGCGCACCTTCTTCCTCTACGAGCAGTACTCCGACGAAGCCGGGTACGAGGCACACAAGGCCACGCCGTACTTCCAGGAGAACGTCTTCGGCTACATCCTCGAGTACCTCGAGGAGCGATCGGTCAAGACGTACACCACCATCGATGTCTGAGGTCCGGCGGGTGCCGAACACCCATAGGGAGAGGGGGTCTCGACATGGCCGCTGACCCGATCATCACCGTCGACCCCGCGACCGGCCGTGAGCTGGGCCGCTACGACGTCATGACGGACACGGACATCGAGGGCGTGCTCACCCAGGTCACCGTGGCCCAGAAGCTCTGGGCTGACTCGTCGATCGACGTCCGCACCGCCGTACTGCTCAGGACCGCTGGGATCCTCCGGGACCGTGCCGCCGAGCTCGGCGCTCTTGCCACCGCCGAGATGGGCAAGCCGATAACGGAGGCCATCGCGGAGGTCGAGAAGTGTGCGTGGGTGTGCGAGTACTACGCCGAGACCTCACCCGGGCAGCTGGCGGACGAAGAGGTCGCCGCCAGCGGCTCCCGGAGCTTCATCCGCTACGAGGCTCTCGGCACGGTGCTCGCGGTGATGCCGTGGAACTACCCGTTCTGGCAGGTGTTCCGCTTCGTCGCGCCCACGCTCGCCGCGGGCAACGCGGGCATCCTCAAGCACTCGCCCAACGTGACCGGGGTCGCGCTCGCCATCGAGCAGGTGCTGACCGAGGCGGGTCTTCCCGCTGGTGTCTTCCGCACCCTTCTCGTGGCCGAGGATGAGGTTGCCAGCATCGTGGACCGGCTCATCCAGGACGACCGCGTTGCTGCGGTGACCCTGACCGGCAGCAACAGGGCGGGAGCAAGCGTCGCCGCGAGTGCCGGCCGCGCCGCCAAGAAGACCGTCCTGGAGCTGGGCGGATCCGACCCGTTCGTCGTGCTCGCCGACGCCGATCTCGACCTCGTCATCCCCAGGGCGGTGGCCGGGCGCTTCCTCAACACGGGCCAGTCCTGCCTGTGCGCCAAGCGGTTCATCGTGCACGAGACCCTGGCCGCCGAGTTCGCTCGACGGTTCGCTGCCGCGGTGGAGGACCTGGTGATCGGGCCGCCGGACGAGGAAGGCACCAGGATCGGGCCGCTCGCCCGGGCCGACCTGGCCGAGAACCTCGGGCGCCAGGTCGACGAGTCGGTCGCAGCCGGCGCGGTCGTCCTCACCGGGGGCAAGCCGCTGGACCGAGGACCCGCCTGGTACGCCCCCACCGTCCTGGTGAACGTCACGCCCGACATGCCGGTGATGGCCGAAGAGACCTTCGGCCCGGCAGCAGCAGTCATCGAGTTCGGCACCGATGACGAGGCGGTCGCGCTGGCCAACGCCACCCCGTACGGGCTGGGGGCCAGCGTGTGGTCCGCGGATGCTGGCCGCGCGCTCGAGATCGGGTCCCGCATCAGCTCGGGCGCGCTCTTCGTCAACGCCACCACCGCGTCCGACCCGCGGCTCCCCTTCGGCGGCGTGAAGCAGAGCGGCTACGGGCGCGAACTGGGTGCACTCGGCGCGCGAGAGTTCACCAACATCCGCACCGTCGTCATCGGGTGAACCCGACGATCGTTGCCGCCGTCAGGGGGTGAGCCGGGTCAGGTCGCGCGGGAAGAGCGTCACCTCGCGGATGTTCGTCACCCCGGTGAGCCGGGCCGTCCACCGCTCGAGGCCGATCGCGAAGCCACCGTGCGGCGGCATGCCGTGCTCGAAGGCCTGCAGGTACGACGCGTACGCCGCCGGGTCCTCGCCCCGAGCGCGGATCGCCGCGTCGTACTCCGAGGGCCGGTGCAGGCGCTGCCCGCCGGTGACCAGCTCGAGCCCGCGGAACAGCAGGTCGAAGCTGTTCGACCACCGCTCGTCGCCCGGCCACGGGTGGGTGTAGAACGGCCGCTTCGCCATCGGGTAGCCCTCGACGGCCACGAGGTCGCTGCCGTGCTCGGCGAGCGCCCAGGCACCGATCGCCCGCTCGTGCTCGGGCGCCAGGTCCGGCTCGTCCTCGGGGGCGCCCACCAGCGCCAGCGCGTCGCGGAAGTGCAGGACCGGGATCTCCTCGGGCACGACCGGCAGCTCGGCGCCGCACCGCTCCACCGCCGCGCCGGCGTGCTCGCGCACCGCGGCGACCATCCCGGCCAGCACCTCGCGCAGCACCGCGAGCACGTCGCGGTGGTCGCGGACGAAGCCGAGCTCGACGTCGAGCGAGACGTACTCCGCCAGGTGGCGCACCGTGTCGTGCGGCTCGGCGCGGAAGACCGGGCCGACCTCGTAGACGCGCTCGAAGACGCCGACCAGCTGCTGCTTGTAGAACTGCGGGCTCTGGGCGAGGTACGCCGGGCGCCCGAAGTAGTCGACCTCGAACACGTTCGCCCCGGACTCGGTCGCGGACGCCACGAACTTCGGGGTCTGCACCTCGGTGAAGCCGGCGGCGTCCAGCGTCGCGCGGAAGCCGCGGACCGACGCCGCGGCCAGCTCCCACCGGGCCCGCTGCCGCGGGTGCCGCCAGGTGACCGGCGCGTGGTCGAGCAGGGTCGGCAGCGCCACGTCGAGGCCCGGTCGCCACAGCTCGACCGGCGGCGTCGCCGCCGGTTCGGTCAGCGCGGTGACGGTCGGGCCGGTCAGCTCCATCCCGCCCGGCGCCTGGGCGTTCGCGGTCGCGGTGCCGACCACCTCGACGGTCGTCTCCTCGGGCGGCACGGCCGAGCCGTCGCGGACCACGACCTGCGCCAGGCCGCTCCGGTCGCGCACGACCAGGAACGTCAGCTCGCGCAGCACCCGGCGGCGGTGCACCCAGCCCTGCAGCCGGACCACCTCCCCGGGCCTCGCGGCGGCCAGGGCGGAGCAGAGCGTGCGGGGTGGTACGGATGTCATGGCTGCCTCCAGTCGCGTGAAGCCCTGGAGGTGTGGGCGGGGGCAAGGTCGCGGTGCCACCACACCTTCGCCGATTTCCCGTTGTCGGGGCTCGGCCTCTCGTCGGTACGCCGATCCGCGCGGGCCGGACTGTCACGAGGGTCGTCACGCCTCACCCGGCCACCCCGATCGTAGGTCGGCACGGCGCCGGGGCGCCAACCGATTGCCGCCGTACGCTCGACGGGTGCTGGCCCACCTGCGTCTCACCGTGCCCCGCGAGCTGTCCGAGCCGGTCCGCACGCTGCTCCTCGAGCACGCGTGCACCACCAACGTCACCGTGGCCGAGGGGGCGTGCCTGCGGCCCGAGGGCGACCTCGTGGAGTGCGATGTTGCGCGAGAGCAGGCCGGCCAGTTGCTCGACGAGCTCGACCGGCTGGGGCTCGACGAGTCCGGGGGCATCGTGATCATGACGCCGACGGGGACACCGTTCGCGGCCGCCCGCCGGCTCGAGGCCGCCGCCCCGGGGCATCCCGACGACGCGGTGATCTGGGAGTCGGTCGAGGCGCAGGCCGAGTCGGGTGCGGTGCCGACCGTGTCCTACCTGGTGTTCCTGGTGATCGCGGTCTCGCTGGCTGCGGTCGCGGTGATCACCGACTCCGCGGTGCTCGTGGTCGGCGCGATGGTCGTCGGCCCCGAGTTCAGCGCGATCGCCGCGGCCTGCGCCGGCCTGGTCCTGGGCCGCTGGGGCCTGGTCGGGCGCAGCCTGCGGCTGCTCGTGCTCACGTTCGCCTTCGCGATCGCCGTGGTCACCGTGCTCGCCCTGCTCGCCACCTGGACCGGGGCGATCACCGCGGCGGACGTCACCCGGCCGCGGCCGAACACCGGCTTCATCTGGCACCCCGACCTCTGGTCGTTCGTGGTCGCGCTGCTGGCCGGCGCCGCCGGGGCGCTGGCGTTGGCGGTCGAGAAGACCGCAACCATGGTCGGTGTCTTCATCAGCGTCACGACGGTGCCGGCGGCCGGCAACCTCGCGCTCGGCCTGGCAGTCGGCGAGCCCAGCGAGATCCTCGGGTCGCTGGCCCAGCTCGGCGCCAACATCGGGAGCATGATCGTCTCCGGGACGCTGCTGCTCGCTGTGGTGCGGGTGGCCTGGCCCTGGATCACCGCGCGCAGCGAGCGGCTCCTCGGCGCTCAGGGACCGGCAACGGGCGGCGGCGCCAGGTAGCGGTAGGCGTGGTGCGTGGTGAACCCCAGCCGCTCATAGAGGGCGACGGCGGGCTCGTTGTCGCCGAGCACCTGGAGGTACGCCGTGGTCGCGCCGCGCTCGGCGCCCCACTCCAGCAGCGCCGCCATCACCGCGAGCCCCAGCCCCCGCCGGCGGTGCTCCGGCGCGACCTCGATGCCCCGGAAGCCCACCCAGTCCCGGTCGTACGCCGCCACCCCGCGGGCCCGGTCGCCGAACCGGACGGTCGCCAGGTCGCCGTGCTCCTCGAGCTCGGCCGCCCCGGTCGGCTCCGCCGGCCGGGCACCTCGCAGCGCCCGCCGGACCTGGGCGACCCCGGCCAGCTGGAAGTGGGTGTCGGCGTCGTGGCTCTCGACGACCCAGCCGTGCGAGCGGAACAGCTCGTCCTCGGCCGAGTCCGGCAGCACCGCCGCGATCGGCCGCCCGGTCCGGCCGGCGTAGAACTCGAGCACCTGGGCGTAGTCGTCGGCCACCCCGGACGGCGCCATCGCCAGCACCGAGTTGGCCCGCCGCGCGGTGGTGGCCGGGGAGTGCCGCAGCAGCCAGTCGCCCAGCGGCCGGGTCTCCAGCCCGGGCCACAGCGCGAGCGCCCGCAGCTGCGCCTCCTGGGCGGGCACCCGGTGCCGGGGCGAGGGCCGTGGCGGCACCGGCTTGCCGGAGACGATGTCGGCCGTGGCGATGGTCACCGACTCGCCCGACCCATCCGAGTCGCGGCGCACGACACAGACGCCGTCCGCCCACGACACGCACACGCCCAGGACGTCGGTGAACGCCGGTCCGCCCGACGGCCCGGTCCGGCCGTGCAGCACTCGGCGTACCACCACTCGCTCGCCCACGACGTGCGGCCCCAGGGAGTGCGATCCGAGCGGGTGTCCGCCCACATCTTGGGGTCCTGCCGCCTCAGCCACGTTTCGGATACTAGGCTGTGCCGAGCAGCGCTTCCGCTACGCCCTACAGGAGGATTCGGTGACCTACGTCATCTCTCAGCCGTGCGTCGACGTGAAGGACCGGGCGTGTGTCGACGAATGCCCCGTCGACTGCATCTACGAGGGCAAGCGGATGCTCTACATCCACCCGGACGAGTGCGTGGACTGCGGGGCCTGCGAGCCGGTGTGCCCGGTCGAGGCGATCTTCTACGAGGACGACACCCCGGAGGAGTGGAAGGCGTACTACGACGCCAACGTGCACTTCTTCGACGACCTCGGCTCCCCGGGCGGCGCGGCGAAGCTGGGTGAGATCGACCACGACCACCCGATGATCGCCGAGCTGCCCCCGCAGAACCAGGACCATTGAGGCACCCGTTGGTTGAGGTGCGAGCGACGCGAGCCTCGAAACCAACGGTCTCCGCCCGGCTGCCGGACTTCCCCTGGGACCACCTGCTCGCGTATGGCGAGCGGGCCCGGTCGCACCCCGACGGCATCGTCGACCTCTCGGTCGGCACCCCGGTCGACCCCACGCCCGAGGTCGTCCAGGAGGCGCTGCGGGCTGCGGCGGACTCGCCGGGCTACCCGCTGACCGTCGGGCGGGCCGACCTGCGGGAGTCCTGCCTGGACTGGCTGGCCCGGCGGCACGGCGTGACCTGCCTGGACACCGCAGACGGAACCGTGCTGCCGGTGATCGGCTCGAAGGAGCTGATCGCCTCGATGCCGGTGCACCTCGGCCTCGGCCCCGGTGACCTGGTCGTCTACCCCGAGCTGGCCTACCCGACGTACGAGGTCGGCGCGGCGCTCGCCGGGGCCCGCGCCGTCGCCACCGACTCGCTGACCTCCCTCGGCCCGGAGCGGCCCGCGCTGCTGTGGCTGAACTCCCCGTCGAACCCGACCGGCCGGGTGCTGCCCCGCGAGCACCTGAAGAAGGTCGTGGACTGGTGCCGCGAGCGCGGCACGATCCTGGTCTCCGACGAGTGCTACCTGGAGTGCGCCTGGGAGGACCGCCCGCTCTCCGTGCTGCACCCGTCGGTCTCCGGCGGCTCGGCCGAGGGCATCCTCGCCGTGCACTCGCTGTCCAAGCGCTCCAACCTGGCCGGCTACCGGTGCGGCTTCGTCGCCGGCGACCCGGCGCTGATCGGCGAGCTGCTCGCGGTGCGGAAGAACCTCGGGCTGATGATGCCCGGCCCGCAGCAGGTCGCGATGAAGGCCGCCCTCGACGACGACGCCCACGCGCTGGAGCAGCACGCCCGCTACGCCGCCCGCCGGGCCAGGCTGCGCGAGGCCCTGACCGGGGCCGGGTTCCGCATCGAGCACTCCGAGGCCTCGCTGTACCTGTGGGCCAGCCGCGACGAGGACTGCTGGGACACCGTCTCCTGGCTGGCCGAGCGCGGCGTCCTGGTCGCCCCCGGCGCCTTCTACGGCCGGGCCGGTGCCCGCCACGTGCGCGTCGCCTTCACCGCCACCGACGAGCGGGTCGACGCCGCCGTCGCCCGGCTGGCCTCCTAGACCAGGACGTCATGCGGACGGAGCCGCAGGTGACACCCTCCGTCTGACGTCCCGCCGATCAGTCGAAGACGTCGACGTGCACGTGGTCGCGGTGCTCGAGGACCGCGCGGTCCCCGGCGCGCTCGGGCGGGTCGTAGTCGCGCCAGCCCTCGTCCGAGGCGGACCCGGAGGTCCAGATCCGGTCGTCGAAGATCACGTGCTGGATGCCGAGCCGGTCGGCCATCGCGACGAGGTACTGCGCGATCGCCCAGCCGCGGACCTTGTTCTCCGCGTCGACCGGCCGCACGAAGACGTCGATCGCGCGGCCGTCGTAGTGGGCCGACCCCTCCATGTGCCCGGTCGAGACCCCGCCGGGGGCGAAGCCCCCCATCGGCGGCCCGCCGAACAGCTGACCGACCTCCCGGCGTACGACGTCGGCGCGACGAGTCAGCCCCGAGTCCATCAGCCGGTCGGGCGCGGACTCGGGAGCGTCCGAGATCCGGCAGCTGAACGCGCGGCGGGAGTTGCCGCTGAGCGCCGAGGCGAGGACGCGGGCGTCGGCCTCGTGGTCGGCGTACGCCTCCGGGAAGCCGGAGCGCTGCACCTCCTGGGCGGCCACGGTCACCCGCATCGACTCGTAGTCGCCGATCTTCTCCAGGGCGTCGTAGAACGCGTTGGTCGCGTAGTAGGGGTCGAGCACCTGCGCGGCGGTGCCCCAGCCCTGCGAGGGCCGCTGCTGGAAGAGCCCGAGGGAGTCGCGGTCGCCGGCCTCGACGTTGTAGAGCTTCGACTCCTGGTACGCCGTGGCCAGGGCGATCGTCGCCGCCCGCGCGGGCATCCCGCGCCCGACCGAGATCGCGGTGATCAGGGCGGCGTTCTCGGCCTGCTCGACGCTGAGCCGCACCGTGCGGTCGCTGACGGTCGCCGTGCACCCGTCCTGCTGCAGCAACGGCGAGACGTGGTCGAGCACGCCGTACCCCACGGCCGCGACCACGCCGACGGCGGCGAGCCCCAGCAGCGCGACGCCCGTGCGCATCCTCATGCCGTCACCATGAGGCAAGTGTCAGGGTCGGGGGAAACGCGGGTCAGCCGGTGATCAGTTGGCGTGCAGCGCCGCGTTGAGCTCGATGCCGCCGCCCTGCCACGGCACCGCCTCGATCGCCCCGGTGACGGAGTTGCGGCGGAACAGCACGTTGCTGGCGCCGGAGAGCTCCAGCGCCTTGACGACCTTGGGCTTGCCGTCGAGGTCGCGCATGGTGACCTTGGTACCGGCGGTGACGTAGCAGCCGGCCTCGACCACGCAGTCGTCGCCCAGGGAGATGCCGACGCCGGAGTTGGCGCCGAGCAGGCAGCGCCGGCCGATCGAGATGATCTCCTTGCCTCCGCCGGAGAGGGTCCCCATGATCGACGCGCCGCCGCCGACGTCGGAGCCGTCGCCGACCACCACGCCCGCGGAGATGCGGCCCTCGACCATCGAGGCGCCCAGCGTCCCGGCGTTGTAGTTGACGAAGCCCTCGTGCATCACCGTGGTGCCCTCGGCCAGGTGCGCGCCCAGCCGCACCCGGTCGCCGTCGGCCACCCGGACACCGCTCGGCAGCACGTAGTCGACCATCCGCGGGAACTTGTCGACGCCGAAGACCGTGAGGTGCCGGCCGTTCGCGCGCAGCCGCGCCCGGATCGCCTCGAAGCCCTCCACGGGGCAGGGCCCGGCGCTGGTCCACACCACGTTGATGAGCAGGCCGAAGAGGCCGTCGAGGTTCACCGCGTGGGGTACGACGAGCCGCGTGGACAGCAGGTGCAGCCGCAGCCACACGTCCTCGGTCGTCGTCGGCGGCGCCTGGAGGTCGGCGATCTCGACCAGCAGCACGTCGCGGGTCACCCCGCGGTCCTTGTCGCTGCTCTGCAGCGCGCTCAGCTCGGCGGGCGTCACCGCGTCGGCGGGCGCCGGACCCAGCGCGGGGGAGGGGAACCAGACGTCGAGGACGGTGCCGGCGGCGTCGATCGTCGCGAGGCCGAAGCCCCAGGCCGGGCCGGGCGTGCTGGCTGTCGCAGGTGTCGCAGTCACGGCGTACACCCTAGGGCGCGGCGGTCACTGACCGGTGCGGCCGTCCACGGACTCCCGGAGCAGGTCGGCGTGGCCGCAGTGTCGCGCGTGCTCCTCGACCAGGTGCACGGCGATGTCGCGCACCTCGGTCGGCTCGCCGTGCACGGCGACCAGCCGGCCCCAGTCCTCCTCCGCGGCCAGCCACGCGTCGGCGTCGGCGACCTCCCGGCGCCACGACTCCCAGGCGTCGGCCACCACGTCGGGATCGGCCACGGCGCCGTCGAAGTCCGCGTCGGGAGTGTCGGGCGACCAGTAGAGCCGTGGCAGGTCCGGCTGCTCCTGCAGGACCCGCCGGCTCCAGCTGTGCTCGACCTTCGCGAGGTGCCGGAGGAGGCCCAGCAGCGACAGCGTCGAGGGCGGCACGGCGCGGCGGGCCAGCTGCTCGGCGTCCAGGCCCTCGCACTTCATCTCGAAGGTGATCCGGTAGTTGCGCAGGTACGTCAGCACGGTGTCCCGCTCGCCGTGGGTGGACCGGTAGTCGCGGCGGTCCGGCCGCTCGGGCTCGCTCATGCGCCTACTCGACCAGCCCGGCGTGGAGAGCGCAATCGGGTTGTCGGTCCGCGCTGACACGCTGTCCCTCTCCCCGCCCTCGGGTCCAGAACGGAAGGAGCACCAGGGTGCCGACCGGTCGAGGAGACACCGTGTCCGTCAGGCGTGAGGAGCTGTTGCGACGGGTGCGCATGTCGTGGGAGGAGTTCCTCGAGCTGCCCCATCCGCCCAAGGCGGAGTGGGTCACAGGGCCAGTACCGGGTGGTCGACCCCGACCTCCGGGCGATCGACGTGCGGCGCACCGCGACGGCGAGTGGGAGCCGGTCGGCCGGCTGGACGAAGCTGATCCGACCGCCGAGGTCGAGCTGGCGGACGTCACCGTGCCGATCGACCTGCGGCAGGTCCTGCGCGACTGAATGCGATTGGCGGGGCGACGAGCGCACGCCGTACTGTGTGCCTCACAGGCGTTCGAGCCGTCATCAGCGGCGAGCCTCCGGAAGAACGGTCCACCGGGACCCAGTAGAACCGGACGGGTAGGCCCGTCACAGCCGTCAACGAGTGGCTCCTCCGGGAGCAAACGAGGTGGTACCGCGGCAGTCCGCAGTCAGGGATGTCGTCCTCGTGGCAGAAGCCCGAGACGAGCCGCAGGAGAGCCACCCATGACCTATCCGTTGGTCTCGACGTCCGACACCGGCGCCGTCCCCTCGAGCCCGAAGTTCCCCGCGATCGAGGAGCGGGTGCTGGAGTACTGGAAGGCCGACGACACCTTCCAGGCGAGCATCGACCAGCGCGACCCCGGTGAGAACGGCGCCAACGAGTTCGTCTTCTACGACGGGCCGCCGTTCGCCAACGGGCTGCCGCACTACGGCCACCTGCTGACCGGCTACGTCAAGGACCTGATCCCGCGCTACCAGACCATGCGCGGCAAGCGCGTCGAGCGGCGCTTCGGCTGGGACACCCACGGGCTGCCCGCCGAGCTGGAGGCGATGCGCCTCAACGGCATCAAGACCACCGACGAGATCCTCGAGCTGGGCATCGAGAAGTTCAACGCGGCGTGCCGGGCGTCGGTGATGAAGTACACCGGCGAGTGGCGCGAGTACGTCACCCGGCAGGCGCGCTGGGTCGACTTCGACAACGACTACCGCACGATGAACCCCGACTACATGGAGTCGGTGATCTGGGCGTTCAAGCAGCTCTTCGAGAAGGGCTGGGTCTACGAGGGCTTCCGGGTGCTGCCCTACTGCTGGAACGACGAGACCCCGCTGTCCAACCACGAGCTGCGGATGGACGACGACGTCTACCAGGTGCGGCAGGACCCGGCGGTCACGGTCGGCTACGAGGTCACCACGCCCGCCCCCGTCGACGGGTTCAGTTTCCAGGGAGTGAAGCTGCTCGTCTGGACGACCACCCCGTGGACGCTGCCGAGCAACCTCGCGGTGATGGTCGGCGAGGACATCGAGTACGTCGTGGTCGAGGCTCCGTCGGACTCCGGGGCGGGCGTGCGCTACCTGCTCGCCGACGCGCGGCTCCCGTCGTACGCCCGTGAGCTGGGGGAGACCCCGGAGGTCGTGTGGCGCGGGCCAGGCTCGGAGCTGGTCGGGCTGACCTACGCGCCGCCGTTCTCCTACTACCTCGGCCACGAGAACGCCTTCCGCGTCGTGCCGGCAGAGTTCGTCACCACCACCGACGGCACCGGGCTGGTGCACACCGCGGGTGCGTTCGGTGAGGACGACAAGATCGTCACCGACCGCGAGAACATCGAGGCGGTGATGCCGGTCGGCAAGGACGGACGGTTCACGTTCCCCGTCGTCGAGTACGAGGGCATGCTGGTCTTCGACGCCAACCTGCACGTGATCGACCACCTCAAGGCCGCGACCACGGGCACGGGGGAGACCGGCTCGGTCACGCCGGGCACCGTGCTGCTGCGGCGCGAGACCTACGACCACAGCTACCCGCACTGCTGGCGCTGCCGCGAGCCCCTGATCTACAAGGGCGTGTCGTCGTGGTTCGTCGAGGTGACCGCGTTCAAGCAGCGGATGCTCGAGCTCAACCAGCAGATCAACTGGGTGCCCGACCACATCAAGGACGGCCAGTTCGGCAAGTGGCTCGAGAACGCCCGTGACTGGTCGATCACCCGCAACCGCTTCTGGGGCAGCCCGGTGCCGGTGTGGAAGAGCGACGACCCGACGTACCCCCGCGTCGACGTCTACGGGTCCTTCGAGGAGCTCGAGCGCGACTTCGGCACGCTGCCGCGCAACCAGGACGGTCAGCCCGACCTGCACCGGCCGTACGTCGACGACCTGGTGCGCCCCAACCCCGACGACCCGGCCGGGAAGTCGATGATGCGCCGGGTGCCCGACGTGCTCGACGTGTGGTTCGACTCGGGCTCGATGAGCTTCGCGCAGAACCACGTGCCGTTCGAGAACGCCGACTGGTTCGCCCACCACTTCCCGGCCGACTTCATCGTCGAGTACATCGGCCAGACCCGCGGCTGGTTCTACACGCTGCACATCCTGGCGACCGCGATCTTCGACAAGCCGGCGTTCGAGAACTGCATCAGCCACGGCATCGTGCTCGGCTCGGACGGCAACAAGATGTCCAAGTCGCTGCGCAACTACCCCGACGTGCGCGAGGTGTTCGACCGCGACGGCGCGGACGCGATGCGCTGGTTCCTGATGTCCTCGCCGATCCTGCGCGGCGGCAACCTGGTCGTCACCGAGCAGGGCATCCGCGACTCGGTGCGCCAGGTGCTGATCCCGCTGTGGAACAGCTGGTACTTCTTCCAGCTCTACGCGAACGCTGCCGACGGTGGGCAGGGGCACGACGCGGTGGCGCGCACCGACTCCGAGCACCCGATGGACCGCTACATCCTGGCCAAGCTGCGCGACTTCGTGGACGAGATGACCGGGTCGCTCGACGCGTACGCCGTGGCCGAGGCGTGCGACGCGACCCGGTCGTTCCTCGACGTGCTCACGAACTGGTACATCCGCCGCTCGCGGGACCGGTTCTGGGAGGGCGACGCCGACGGGTTCGACACGCTGTTCACGGTGCTCGAGACCGTCTGCCGGGCGACCGCGCCGCTGATGCCGCTGGCGACCGAGGAGGTCTGGCGCGGGCTGACCGGCGAGCGCTCGGTGCACCTGGCGGACTGGCCGCTGGCCGAGTCGCTGCCGGCCGACCCGGTGCTGGTGGCCGCGATGGACCAGGTCCGGGAGGTCTGCTCGGCCACGTCGGCGCTGCGGAAGGCCGGCAACCTGCGCAACCGGCTGCCGCTGGCGACCCTGACCGTGGTCGTCGACGACCCGGCCGCGCTGGCCGGGTTCGAGGCGATCGTCCGCGACGAGGTCAACGTGAAGGAGGTCCGGCTGCTCGCGGCCGAGTCGCCCGAGGCTTCGTCGTACGGCGTGGAGCAGCGGCTGACCGTCAACGCGCGCGCGGCCGGCCCTCGGCTGGGTCGCGACGTGCAGACGGCGATCAAGGGCTCGAAGTCCGGCGACTGGTCGGTCGCCGATGACGGCACCGTCACCTCCGGTGGGCTGGTGCTGGCGGAGGGGGAGTACACCCTCGAGACGGTCGCCGGCTCGGCCGACGGCGGCTCGGCCACGGGCGTGCTGCGCAGCGGCGGGTTCGTGGTCCTCGACACCGCGGTGACGCCCGAGCTCGCAGCCGAGGGCCTGGCCCGCGACCTGGTCCGCGCCGTCCAGCAGGCGCGCAAGGATGCCGGACTGGACGTCTCCGACCGGATCAGCCTGACCATCGGCGGCTCGGATGAGGTGCAGGCCGCGGCTCGCACCCACGAGCAGCTGATCACCGGCGAGACCCTCGCGACGTCGTACGACGTGGTCGCCGCCGACGGTCCCGAGCCGACCGTGACCGTGGCGAAGGCCTAGGCATCGGCTCGAGTCGGCGCAAACTGCCCGCTGAGGAGGCTCGAGTCGGCGCAAACTGCCCGCTGAGCAGGCTCGAGTCGGCGCAAACTGCCCGCTGAGCAGGCTCGAGTCGGCGCAAACTGCCCGCCTTGTCCACAGCGCCTGGGGATGGCGCGGGCAAGATGCGCCGACTCGGCGTCGTGGGGCGGGCAAGATGCGCCGACTCGGCGGTGGGGTCAGGCGAGGCCGAGGCGCCCGGCCAGGCGGTCGAGCGAGGCGAGGACCTCGTCCGGGGCCTTGTCGGGGACGCCCCAGATCAGCTCGGTGGCGCCGGCCTCGGCCCAGCCCATCAGGTCCTCGGGGTTCGGCTTGAACGCGATGAGGATTCGGATCTCGGGGGAGCCGTCGCGGCCGGCGTCGGCCCAGGCCTTCTTCAGTGCCTCGATGTTGGCGGAGATGTCGGCCTGGGTGGGGGTGGTCATCCAGCCGTCGGCGTTCTCGGAGATCCACCGGAACGTCTTGGGCCCGCCGCCGGCCCCGATGATGAGCGGGATGTGCCGGGCCGGCTTGGGGTAGGCCCAGGACGGCCCGAACGAGACGAACTCCCCGTCGTAGGACGCCTCCTCCTGGGTCCACAGCGCCCGCATCGCCTCGACGTACTCCTTGAGGACCGTACGGCGACGGGCGGCCGGGACGTGGTGGTCGGCGAGCTCGTCGGTGTTCCAGCCGAAGCCGGCCCCGATGTCGACGCGGCCGCCGGAGAGGTGGTCGAGCGTGGCGATCTGCTTGGCGAGCGTGATCGGGTCGGACTCGACCGGCAGGGCGACCGCGGTGGAGAGCCGGATCCGGGACGTGACCGCGGCGACCGTCGCCAGCGACACCCAGGGGTCGAGGGTGCGCAGGTAGCGGTCGTCGGGCAGCGACTCGTCACCGGTGCCGGGGTGCGCGGCCTCGCGCTTGACCGGGATGTGGGTGTGCTCGGGCACGTAGAACGTGTCGAAGCCCCGCTCCTCGGCCGCGGCGCCCAGCGCGGCGGGTGTGATCCCGCGGTCGGAGGTGAACAGGACGAGGCCGTTGCGCATGCGCCGATACTAGAACGTGTTTCAGTTCTCGGGAACCTGTGACCGTCGAGTGACGCGGACTGGCTGCATCCGAGGCCTCAGGGGAGCCAGTTGGCGTCACTCGACGATCCCCGGCGCCAGCCGGGGACCGCGCCGGGCTGGTTGGATAGGCACCGTGACCACGACCCCGCTCGACCTCACGACCGACGTCGTCACGCTGACCGAGCAGCTGGTGAACATCGAGTCGGTCAGCCGCAACGAGCAGGCGATCGCGGACGCGGTCCAGGCCGCGCTCGCGCCGTACGACCATCTCACCGTGACCCGGCACGGCAACACCGTGGTCGCCCGCACCGACCTCGGCCGCCCCGAGCGGGTGGTGATCGCCGGCCACCTCGACACCGTGCCGGTCAACGACAACCTCCCCGCCCGCCGAGAGGGCGGCCTTCTGCACGGCCTCGGCAGCTGCGACATGAAGGGCGGGGACGCGGTGATCCTCCGGCTGGCGGCCACGGTCGCCGAGCCCACCCGCGACGTCACCTACCTGCTCTACGACGCCGAGGAGATCGAGGCCGAGCACAACGGGCTGCGGCTGCTCTCCCTGACCCATCCCGAGCTGATGGCCGCGGACTTCGCGATCCTGATGGAGCCGTCCAACGCCGGCGTCGAGGCGGGCTGCCAGGGCACGCTGCGCGTCGACGTGCGCACGACCGGCGAGCGCGCCCACTCCGCGCGCAGCTGGCGGGGCGTCAACGCCATCCACCGGGCCGGCGAGGTGCTCCGCCGCCTGGAGGGGTACGACGCCCGGCGGCCGGTCATCGACGGCCTGGAGTACCACGAGGGCCTGAACGCGGTGGCCGTCCGCGGCGGCGTGGCCGGCAACGTCATCCCCGACGAGTGCGTGGTCGAGGTCAACTACCGGTTCGCCCCGGACCGCTCCGAGGCCGAGGCGGAGGCGTTCGTCCGGGAGTTCTTCGACGGCTTCGACGTCACCCTCACCGACTCGGCGCCGGGCGCGCTGCCCGGGCTCGACCGGCCGGCCGCGAAGGCATTCGTCGAGGCCGTCGGCGGCGAGGTCAACCCGAAGTTCGGGTGGACCGACGTGGCCCGCTTCAGCGGGCTCGGCATCCCGGCGGTGAACTACGGGCCCGGGGACCCCCTCCTCGCGCACAAGCAGGAGGAGCACGTGCCCGTCGAGCAGATCGAGCACTGCGAGACCCGGCTCCGGACCTGGCTGGAGGGCCGCTGAGATGGTGCGTTCGAAGTCCAAGGGCCCGATCCTCCAGCGGCGCGCGCAGGTCGACGCCGTCACCACCGACCAGCGGCTGCTCGACGGCCGCGGGCCGGCCGACTGGGTACACACGGATCCGTGGCGGGTGCTGCGCATCCAGGCCGAGTTCATCGAGGGCTTCGGCGCGCTGGCCGAGCTGGGCCCCGCGATCTCGGTGTTCGGCTCCGCCCGCACCCCCGCCGACCACCCGGCGTACGCCGTCGGCGAGGAGGTGGGCCGCAGGCTCGTCGAGGCCGGGTTCGCGGTGATCACCGGCGGCGGGCCGGGCGTGATGGAGGCGGCCAACAAGGGCGCGAGCGAGGCGGGCGGGATCAGCGTCGGGCTCGGGATCGAGGTGCCCTGGGAGGCCGAGCTCAACGACTGGGTCGACGTCGGCATCGACTTCCGCTACTTCTTCGTCCGCAAGACGATGTTCGTGAAGTACTCCCAGGGCTACATCGCGCTGCCCGGCGGCCTGGGCACCCTCGACGAGCTGTTCGAGGCGATGACCCTGGTCCAGACCCAGAAGATCACCTCGTTCCCGATCGTGCTCCTCGGTGTCGCGGAGTGGAGCGGCCTGCTGGACTGGATGGCCGACTCGATGCTCTCCGACGGCCGGATCAAGCAGAGCGACCTCGACTCGCTACTGCTCACCGACGACATCGACGAGGCGATCGCGTGGATCGTCGCCGGCCGCCGGGACGGTGAGTAGGCCGTGATGTGGTTCTTCGCGGTGCTGATCGTGCTGGCGCTGGGCGGGATCGCGATGGTCGCGGCGGGCCGCGGGGCGCCGCTGGCCGAGGCGTACGACGACCGCCCCGACGCCGGCGTGCCCGCGAAGGGCCCGCTCGCGGCCGAGGACCTGCGGCGGGTGCGCTTCTCGCTGGCGGTCCGCGGCTACCGGATGTCGGAGGTCGACGCGCTGCTCGACCGCCTCGCCACCCAGCTGGAGGACGGCAGCGACCCGGAGGGCGAACGCCCCGGCCCCACGAGGGGTCATGGCGGTGAACCCCGCGCGTAGGGCACACTTCGCAGCGTGTCGACCGAGGTGATCGTCTACGTCCTCACCGTGCTGGCGGCTGTCGTGATCGTGCTGACCCGGCTCCGGCTCGGCCGGCAGGACGGCGGCGCCGGGCGTCTCCAGATGGGCAACGGGCTGCTCAACGTGCACACCGGCGCCGGTGCGGTGGCCCTGGTGCTGTGGTTGGTCTTCCTGGTGGCGGGCGAGGACTCCGCGGCCGGCAGCGAGACCGTCGGCATCATCGCCCTCGCGCTGTGGTGGGTCGTGGTGGTGGCCGGGCTGCTGATCCTGGTGCGTTGGCTGCCCAGCCGCGGTCGGCACGCCTCCGAGGGTCGCGACGACAGCTGGTCCGAGGGCCCGGGCCTCTCGATCCTGGCCCACGTCGGGATGCTGGTCGGCGTCGGCGTGTTCACCTGGGCCTACCTGACTGCCGCGGTCTGACCCCCGCGTCCCGATGTTCTAGGGTCGGTGCCCATGCGTCTCGGGACCCTGATCGCCACCGCACTCGCCGCCACGCTCGTCACCGGGCTGCTCGCCGGCACGCCGACGGCGTCGTACGCCGTGCGCGCCCCCGACGGTCGGCCCGCCGTCATGGAGAAGCGCGTGATCGGGCACTCCGTGCGCGGCCGGCCGATCAAGGCCTTCCGGCTCGGCGAGCGCGGCCAGCCCAAGGTGCTGCTGATCTCGACGATGCATGGCAACGAGGGGCACCCGCGGCAGATCCTGGCGACCCTGCGCGACGGCAAGCCGATCCACGGGCTCAACCTGTGGGTGCTGCCCATCTACAACCCCGACGGGCTCGCCCGGCACACCCGCAAGAACGCGCACGGCGTCGACCTGAACCGCAACTTCCCCTACCGCTGGGCCGACCTCGACGGCAGCTACGAGTCCGGACCGCGGCCCGGCTCCGAGCCGGAGACCCGCGCGGTCATCCGGTTCCTCAAGCAGATCAAGCCCCGCTGGATCGTCAGCTTCCACCAGCCCCTGCACGGCGTCGACACCGACACCAAGAACGCCCGCTTCTCCCGCCGGGTGGCCGACAAGCTGAACCTGCCGCGCAAGTCGTTCACCTGCGGCGGCGTGTGCCACGGCACGATGACCGGCTGGTTCAACCACCACTTCACGGGCTCCGCGCTCACCGTCGAGTACGGGGCGCACCCCTCCAAGCGGCTGATGCGCAGGATCGCGCCCACGCAGGTGCTCTCGATCTGGGGCGCGCGGCGCAGGTAGTCGACCCCTGAGTGGACTGGGTCTCGACACTCCGGTCGCGCCCTCGTTCCTCGGACGCGCGGCTCGCTCGACCACCATCAGCGGATCCGCTTCGCGTCTCCGCTAGCGGCCCTCGAACACCGGCTTCTGCTTGGCGACGAAGGCGGCCACCGCGGCCCGGTGGTCGGCGGTGGCGCCGGTCCTCTGCATCATCGCGCTCTCGACCTCGAGGGACTCCTCGAAGGAGTGCCCGGCGGCGTAGGCGACCGACTGGCGGATCGCCCCGAGCGCGACAGTGGGGCCGGCGGCCAGGCGGGCGGCCAGCGCGCCGACCTCGGCGGCCAGCTCGTCGGTCGGCACCACCCGCGTGGCCAGGCCGAGCTCGAGGGCGTCGGCGGCGGGGACGGTGCTCGGGAAGTACAGCAGCTCCAGCGCCTTCGCCCGGCCGACCAGCCGCTGGAGGTGGTAGCTCGCGCCGGTGTCGCAGGACAGCGCGACGTTCGCGAAGGCCAGGTTGAAGCCGGCCGTGTCCGCCACGATCCGCAGGTCGCAGGCGAAGGCCAGGCTCGCCCCGGCGCCGGCCGCGACGCCGTTGACGGCCGCGATGACCGGCTTGGCCATCCCCGCCAGCGTGCTGACGATCGGGTTGTAGTGCTTCTCCACGGTCGTGAACAGCAGGTCGCTGCCGCCGTTCTCGAGCAGCTCGATGTGCTCCTTGAGGTCCTGGCCGGTGCAGAAGGCCTTGCCGCTGCCGGTCAGCACGACGCAGCGCACCGCGGGGTCGTCGGCCACCGCGCGCACGGTCTCGAGGAGCAGCTCCTTCGTGGCGACGTCGAGGCTGTTGTAGGCCTCCGGACGGTTGAGCGTGATGGTCCCGACGCCGTCGGTGACGTCGAGGAGGACGGAGGGCTCGGTCATGCGGGCATCCTGTCAGGTCGGGCCGGTCCAGGCCGGTGGGGTCGGACTGGCGGGGTCGGCCGGCGGGGTCGGCCGGCGGGGTCGGCCGGTCGCGCTCAGCCGTCCAGGCAGCGCGCGACGAACCGGTCGGCGCCCGGCTTGAGCCGTCCGGCCGCGCCGGCGAACAGCTCGGCGGCGGCCCGGCCCGGCCAGTCGCCCGGGAGCAGCGCCGGCGGGAGCCCGGGGTCGGTGAACAGGAACTTGCGCCACTCGTGCACCAGGTGGAAGCGCGCCGCGAACGCCGCCTCGTCGGCGTCCTCGTGCGCCCCGAGGTGCTGCTCGACCAGGTCGTCGGAGGCCCGCAGCCAGCCGTCGTAGGCCAGGCGCAGGGCGGCCAGGTCCCACGCGCCGGTCGGTGGGGGGTCGAAGCGGTCCGCCCGTGCGGTGGTGGCGCTCGCGCCCTCGCGGTCGAGCACCGACCCGAGCTCGGCGCGCTCGAACGGGCTGACCCACACGTGGTCGGCGAGCTCGGCGTACCCGATGAAGGTGAGCCCGGCGCGCAGCCGCGCCCGGGCGGTCCGGCCGGACGGCGGGCTGACGAACGCCAGGTGCCAGTGCCCGTCCCAGGCCGGCGCCTCGCGACGGTAGACGCGGCGTCCGGTCTCGTCGAGCCGCCGGTCCGCCCGCGCGGTGGTGCGGTAGCCCCGGCCGCCGTCGAGCTGGACCGACTCGAGCCAGCCCTGCATGACCATCCGGGAGATCGCGGTGCGCACCGCCGGGGCCGCGATGCCGACCGGGTCGAGGAGCCGCACCAGGGCGGCCACGGGAGCCTCGCTGCCGCGGGCGCGCAGGTGGTCGCCGTAGACGTCGAAGAGCGCCGAGCGGGCCTGCATGGCAGGAGTGTGCCAGGTGCGCGTCCGGGCTCCGGACGGGCTGTGCTCCGCGTCACCGTCCGATAGGGGATAATGGTCCGTGCGTACGGCGCAGCCGGGCCCTCGGAGACCCGCTGCCACATGACAAGAGGAAGGTGCGCGGATGGCGGCGATGAAGCCGCGGACAGGCGACGGTCCGCTGGAGGTCACCAAGGAAGGACGCGGCATCGTGATGCGCGTCCCGCTCGAGGGCGGTGGTCGCCTGGTTGTCGAGCTGAACGCCGAGGAGGCCGGCGCTCTGGGAGATGCCCTCAAGGCCGTCGTCGGCTGACCCCGGTGCCCACGACCCCGTCATCGGCCCCATCATCGGCCCCGTCATCGGCCCCGTCATCGGCCCCGTCATCGGCCCCGTCATCGCCGCAGTCACCTAGCCTGCCGAGCCAGGTCTCCCCGCCCGAGTTCGCGCTGAGCGGGGCGCTTCCGCACACCATCCTCGGCGTCGAGGTGATCGCGATCCCCGTGCTCCCCGGTGGGGAGGGCGAGGCCCTGGCGCTCGGTCCCGGGGCGGACGAGCTCGGCGAGCGGCTCGGCATCGACCTGCTCGCGATCCTCGAGGCAGACGGCGCGACCGGCCGGGCCGGGGAGGTCACCGCGCTCCCCGTGCCGCTGGGTGCCCCGGACGACGCCGGCCTGCGGCGGGTGCTGCTCGTCGGGGTCGGGGCCCAGACCCTCGAGGACTTCCGCCGCGCCGGGGCGGCCCTCGCGCGGGCGTCGTACGACCGCGGGTCGCTGGCGACCACGGTGCCCGCGATCGCCCCGGACGAGGGGCTCGAGGCGTTCGTCGTCGGCGCGATGCTCGGCTCGTTCGGCTTCAGCTGGCGCTCCGGTCCGCCCCCGCACGTCCCGGTGAAGCGGGTCGTGCTCGCGGGGCTGCCCGACCCGAAGCCGCTCGCGCCCGTGCTGGACCGGGCGGTGGCCGTCGGCGGCGCGGGCTGGCGCTCGCGGATGCTGGCCACCGTGCCCTCGAACCTCAAGAACCCGCCGTGGCTCGCCGACCAGGCCGAGCAGATCGGGCGCGACGCCGGCCTCGACGTCACCGTCTGGGACGAGCACCGGCTCGCGGAGGAGGGGTTCGGCGGCCTGTTGGGCGTCGGCCGGGCCTCGGCCACCCCGCCGCGGCTGATCCGCCTCGACTACCACCCGCGCAAGGCTGGCCGGCGTACGCCCACCGTCGTGCTGGTCGGCAAGGGCATCACCTTCGACACCGGCGGCCTGTCGATCAAGCCCGGCGAGGCGATGGTCAACATGAAGCGGGACATGACCGGCGGCGCGGTCGTGCTCGCGACGATGGCCGCACTGCGCGCCGTCGACTGCCCGGTCCGGGTGGTCGGGCTGGTCGCCTCCGCCGAGAACGCGATCGGCGGCGCCGCACTGCGGCCCGGCGACGTGATCCGCCACTACGGCGGCCGCACCAGCGAGGTCACCAACACCGATGCCGAGGGGCGGCTGGTGCTCGCCGACGCGATCGCGTACGCCGTCGCCGAGGTCAAGCCGGACGTCGTCGTCGACGTGGCGACGCTGACCGGCGCGATGAAGGTCGCGCTCGGACAGCAGACCGGCGGCCTGTTCGCCAACGACGACGCGCTGGCCGCGACCCTGGTGGCCGCCGCCGAGCGGGCCGGCGAGCCGCTGTGGCGGTTCCCGCTGGCGAGCGCCTACGAGCCCAAGCTCTCCTCCACCGTGGCCGACGCCGACAACGCCCCCAGCGGTCCGGGCGCGATCGTGGCCGCCCTGTTCCTGCAGCACTTCGTCGGCGACCTGCCGTGGGCGCACCTGGACGTCGCCTCCGTCGGCGACGCCCCGGAGGAGCGGCACGAGTGGACCACCGGCCCTACCGGGTTCGGCGCCCGCGCCCTGCTCGCCTGGCTCGGCACCGAGCACCCCCTCGAAGGAGTCGGATCATGAAGGGTCTCACCGTCCGCTGGTCGCTCACCGACGCACCCGCCGGGGTCGAGGAGCAGCTCGCGTCGTACGTCGCCGACAGCTCCTATGACCGGTTCACCGGCCAGGAGGGGCTCCGGTTCAAGACCTGGCGGTGCCGTCCGGGCGAGTGGTTCGAGGGCTGCTACGTCTTCGTCAGCGACGAGGCGCGGACCGAGTTCCAGCGCGCGTTCTCCCGCACCGCCGCCGAGTCGCCCGGCTCCCAGATCGTCGGCAGCGCCCCGATCCTGATCGAGGAGTGCGACATCGTCGCCGTCGCCGAGGGCGGGGACGGGTTCCTCGCCGCCGGCCGGTACTGACCTCACAGCGGCCGCGAGACCCGGCGGTTTCCCCGGGTACCCGGGGAAACCAGTACTCCTAGGCCGAAACTTCGGCCGAAGAGTGACAACTTCCCCGGGTACCCGGGGAAACCAACGCGGGCGGCTACGCCCCCGGGTTCCACTCCTTCTTGGCGACCAGCAGGCCGTCGCCGACGGGCAGCAGGACGGCGACCAGGTCGTCGTGCTCGGCGACCTGGCGGCCGAGCTCGCGGATCGCCACGGTGTCCTCGTCGCGCTGGGCCGGGTCGGCCACCCGGTCGTGCCACAGCGCGTTGTCGAACGCGACCACGCCACCGGGGCGCAGCAGCCGCAGCGCCTCCTGGAGGTAGGCGGAGTACTCCGCCTTGTCGCCGTCGCAGAAGACCAGGTCGTAGTGGCCGTCGGTGAGCCGGGGGAGTACGTCGAGCGCCGAGCCGGAGATGGTCCGCGCCCGCTGGGCGGCGACGCCGTCCTCGGTGAACGACTGGCGCGCCAGGCGCTGGTGCTCGGCCTCGATGTCGACGGTCGTCAGCACGCCGTCGGCGCGCATGCCGCGCAGCAGCCACAGCCCCGAGACGCCGGTGCCGGTGCCGATCTCGACGACCGCCCGCGCATCGAGCACGGAGGCGAGGAACCGGAGCGCGGCGCCCCCGCCCGGACCGATCGGGACGACCCCGACCTCCTCGGCACGGGACCGGGCCGCGGCGAGGACGTCGTCCTCCGCGACGTACGCCTCGGCGTAGGACCAGCTCGCGGGCTTGATCGGCGTGGTGATGGTGGCCTCCTGGGGTCGCGGGCTCACCGTACCGCGATCGACGGGAACGTCGCGGGAGCCGCGCACGTTGTCCTGGATGAGGTCGTCCCGGCCGCCGGCGACGAGCCCGGCGAGGGCACCGGCCCGGACACCGGCGAAGAGACATGATGCTCACAGGTTCCTCTCAGCAGAGGTCTCTACCGTGAGGAAGGACAAGACGCTGTTCCCCCAGGCACGCAAGCGCCAGCAGCCCCTCCAGGAGGCACCCATGGACACCCCGGTGGCGCCCGCTGCTGACCCCGCGGACGGCCCGATCGAGGGTGTCCCGTCCTGGGAGGAGATCGTCGAGCAGCACTCCGACCGGGTCTTCCGGCTCGCGTACCGCCTGACCGGCAACCGCCACGACGCCGAGGACCTCACCCAGGAGGTCTTCGTCCGGGTGTTCCGCTCGCTGTCCACCTACACCCCCGGCACCTTCGAGGGCTGGCTGCACCGGATCACCACCAACCTGTTCCTCGACCAGGCCCGGCGCAAGCAGCGGATCCGCTTCGACGCGCTCTCCGACGAGCGCGCCGAGCGGCTCACCAGCTCCTCGCCGGCGCCCGACGCGGCGTACGCCGACCGCACCTTCGACGACGACATCGAGCGGGCGCTCGCGACCCTGCCCCCCGACTTCCGGGCCGCGGTGGTCCTCTGCGACGTCGAGGGTCTCGCCTACGAGGAGATCGCCGAGATCCTCGGCGCCAAGCTCGGCACCGTGCGCTCGCGCATCCACCGCGGCCGCGCCATGCTGCGCTCGGCGCTCGCGCACCGGGCGCCCAGTGCCGGCCGGGTGCGGTACGCCGGTCCCGCGGCCGGCCCGCTCCTCTCGGGCTGGCGGTCGACGACGTGATCGGCCACCACCTGGGCTCACGGACCAGCGCGCTGCTGGACGGCCAGCTCTCGGTCGATGAGACCGAGCGCGCGTGGGAGCACGTGCACGGGTGCCACGCGTGCCGAGACCTCGTCGAGCGCGAAGGCTGGATCAAGACCCGGCTCGCGGGGCTCTCCTTCGAGGTCGCGGCTCCGGCGACCCCGTCCTGGCTGAAGGGCTCGCTGATCGACGCCTCGTCCGGCTGCGGCTCGTCGGCCGCGTACGTCGGCCTGGGGGCGCCCGCCGACCACCGGCGCCGCACCCTCGGGCTCGCCGCCATCGGCGGCAGCGCCGTCGGCGCGGCGGTGATGGGCGTGCTCGTCCTCGGGGTGGCGCCCGCCGACGCCCCGACCATCGACCGCCGGGCACCGCTCACCTCGATCACGAACACCCAGGTCCCGCGGACGCCGGCGCCGACGGTCCCGGTCGCCCACGTCACCCGTGAGGCGAGACAGAAGTAGCGAGCCCGGCGCTGCCGGATTTCGCGGCACGCGACAAGATGGTGCTGTGACGCAGGACGAGCCCCGCGACGACGAGTCGACACAGCCCTTGGCGGCCGCGCCGCTCGCGCCGCTCGCGCCGCTCGCGCCGCCGCCATCGATGCCGCCATCGGCGCCGCCATCCGCGCCCCCCAGCTGGGTGCCGCCCACGGTGCAGTCGCCGCCGCACCGGTGGCCGGGCCTGCCGCCCGGTTCGCCGTACGCCGGCCAGCAGCCGGCGTACGACCCGACGTTCGGGCCGACGTTCGGGCCGCCGATGGGCCCGCCGCCGCGCCACCTGGCACCGCGAGGCCGGGTCCCGGGCTGGCTGTGGCCGGTGGTCTGCGTGCTCGCCCTCACCGTCGGGCTGGTGGGCGGCGCGCTCGGCGGCCTGGCCTACGAGCGGATCACCGACGAGCAGCCCGGCACCGTGAGTGGCGGCCTGGCCGACGTCGACACGGTCTCCGAGGCACCGCTCGCGGCGGACAACGGCTCGATCGAGGAGGTCGCCGCGCGGCTGCTGCCGAGCACCGTCCAGATCTCCGCCGAGTACGAGGGCCAGCGCGGCGGGGCGACCGGATCCGGCTTCGTGCTGGATCGGCAGGGCCACGTGATCACCAACAACCACGTGGTGGCTGACGCCGACGAGGCCAAGGGCCCGATCGAGATCGTCGACCAGGACGGCAACCGCTACCCCGCGACGGTGGTGGGGCGCAGCGCGGTCTACGACCTCGCGGTGCTCTTCTCCCCGAAGGCCCGGGGCCTGACCCCGGCCGCCCTGGGCGCCTCCCAGGCGCTGCGGGTCGGCGAGGGCGTGGTCGCGATCGGCTCGCCGCTCGGGCTCAGCTCGACGGTGACGGCTGGGATCGTGAGCGCGCTGCACCGGCCGGTCACCACCGGTGACGCCGGCAACGACTCCTCCTACATCAACGCGGTGCAGACCGACGCGGCGATCAACCCGGGCAACTCCGGCGGGCCGCTGGTCAACCTGCGCGGCCAGGTCGTGGGCGTCAACTCGGCGATCGCCACGACCGGCGGCGGCCTCGGGGGCGAGGCTGGCAACATCGGCGTCGGCTTCGCGATCCCGATCGAGCAGGTCCGGGTCACCGCGGACCAGATCCTGCGCACCGGCGAGGCGGAGTACCCGGTCATCGGCGCGCAGGTGCAGACCGGCCAGAACGACGGCCACGGCGCCGAGGTCGACTCGGTCCTGCCGGACACCCCCGCCGAGCAGGGTGGCCTGCGCGAGGGCGACGTGATCACCGAGGTCGAGGGTGAGCGGGTCACCGACGGCATCGCGCTGATCGTGGCGATCCGGGCGCACCAGCCGGGCGAGACCGTGGAGTTCACGATCGTCCGCGACGGCCAGGAGCGGACGATCTCGCTCACCCTGGGCGCCGAGACCGGCTGATCTCCTCGCCGTGGCTGCCGCTCCCGCCCCGGGCGTCGGTTTCCCCGGGTACCCGGGGAAACCAGTACTTCTGGGCCGAAACTTCGGCCGATATGTGCAGGTTTCGGCCGAAGAGTCCGGGCCGCGACGACGTCAGGTCCGATCCCGAGGCTGGCGGGGCGGCGAAGCCGACACGCCGGCCTCGGACTCCACGTAGGGGTGCTCGTCGACGAAGGTCCGGGTCTCGGCGTACATCCGCTGGATGAACTCCTCGAGCTGGGCCGACTCCACGCGCCACTGGCCCCGGCCGCCGATCTTGATCGCGGGCAGGTCGCCGCGCCGGACCAGCGCGTAGACCTGCGCGCTGGAGGTGTTGAGGACCTCGGCGACGTCGGCGAGCGTGAGGAAGCGGGGGCCGGCCATGGGCTCATCGTCGCACCCCGCGGCGCCCCGCGCGGGCCCGACCCGCGCCGCTGTGGACGACGGGCGGACGAGCGGTGGGACCACGGTTGTGGATGACGGGGTTTCGAGGCGCCCGAGTGTGGCGATGATGTGCGGGTGACCCGGCGGCCGGTGCAGCGTCCGGGGATCGGGGGAGTCGCTCCGGTCCCGCCCGCGACGCGCGCGAGCCGCCCCGGCTGGCGCGACCCGCGGCTGTGGGTCGGGGTCCTGATCGTCACGGTCTCCGTGGTGGCGGGTGCGCGGCTGCTGGCCGCGGCCGACGACACGGTCTCGGTGTGGGCGGTCGCCGCCGACGCCGGTCCGGGTGCCGAGCTGGACGCCGGCGACCTGGTCGCCCACCGGGTCCGGTTCGCGGACGCCGCGGACCTCGGGCGCTACTTCAGCCTCGAGGACGAGCTGCCCGCCGACCTGCGGCTGGTCCGGGGGGTCACGGCCGGGGAGCTGCTCCCGCGGGCCGCCCTCGGCGCCGCCGACGACGGGGCCGACACCGTCGAGCTGCCGGTGACGGTCGACACCGAGCTGGTGCCGCCCTCCGTACGCGCCGGGTCGGTGGTCGACGTCTACCTCGTCGGCCGCGGCGCCCGCGACCGCAGCGGCCCGGCCCTGGCCGCGGCGACCGTCGTCGACGCGCCCGGCATGGACACGACGTTCGGCTCGGCGACCGGGCACCGGCAGCTGGTGCTCGCCGTCCCGGAGGCCGACGCGACCGCGTTCCTCGACGAGCTCGGCCGCACCGAGGCCCCGGTGCTCACCGTGGTACGCCGGGGCTGACCCCGTGGCCGACCGTGCGCTCGTCCTGATCGTCGCCTCGGGCGCGGCCTGGGAGCCGACCGCCCTCCTCCGGCTCGGGGACCACCCCGGCATCGTCGTGCTCAAGCGCTGCGTCGACGTCGACGACCTGCTCGCGGCCGCGACGGCCGGGCAGGCGGACGTGGCCGTGCTCGGCCTGGACGCCCCCGGGCTGGATCGCAGCGCGGTCGACCTGCTGCGCAAGCACGGGGTCCGGCCGGTCGCCATCGCGCCCGGCGGCGCCACCCTCGACGGTGGGCGGCTCCGGGCGGCTCGGATCGGCGTGCACCGGGTCGTCACCGACGACGACCTCGACCGCCTGGTCGAGACGGTGCTCGCCGACGAGTCCCCGGCCACCGCGGTCCGGCCGCCGGCCCCGCTCGGGCCGCCGCCCTCCGGGCCTCCGAGTCCGCAGCCGTCGGGACCGCCCGCCGGTGCGCCCTCGCCACCCGGCCGCGTGATCGCCGTCTGGGGACCGGCCGGCGCCCCGGGGCGGACCACCCTCGCGACCGCGCTGGCGGCCGAGTCCGCCCGCCGGCAGCGGCGTACCGTCCTGGTCGACGCCGACCCGTACGGCGGGGCCGTGGCCCAGCAGCTCGGCATCCTCGACGAGGTCTCCGGCCTGCTGTCCGCGGCACGGCTCGCCTCCTCGGGTCAGCTCGAGGAGCGGTTCGCCTCGGTGCAGCGCGGCCTCGACCCCCACCTCAGCGTGGTCACCGGCCTGCCCCGGGGCGATCGGTGGGTGGAGGTGCGGGCGGGCGCCATCGAGCACCTGCTCGAGGTCGGCCGCGAGCGCGGCGACGTGGTCGTCGACACCGGCTTCAGCCTCGAGGACGACGCGACGCCGGACTTCGGCACCCGGCCGGGCCGCAACCAGATGACCCTCGGCGCGCTCGAGGTGGCCGACGAGGTGCTCGTCGTCGGCGTGGCCGACCCGGTCGGCCTGTCCCGGCTGGCCCGCGCCCTCGTCGAGCTGCGCGACCTGACCGCCGGTCGCCCGGTCCACGTCGTCGTCAACCGGATGCGCGCGACGCTCGGCTGGTCCGAGCGCGACATCGCCGGGATGGTCGGCGGCTTCGCGCGGGTCGCGGGCCTGCACTTCCTCCCCGAGGACCAGGCGACCGTCGACCGGGCCCTGGTGAGCGGCCGCACGCTCGTCGAGGTCGGGGACTCGCCGCTCGGTCGCGCCGTCGCGCGGCTGGCCGACGCCCTGTCGCCCGGGGCCCCGGGGGGCGCGTCCGCGGAGGCGCCGGCGGGCGTCGCTCAGGCGGCGAACAGCAGGTAGAGCCCGCCGACGGTGAAGGCCACCATCGCGAACAGCAGCGGGAGCTGACCGGTGAGCTGGTGCCGCGGCGGCAGGAGCCTGATCGCCCGGTCGTGCGCCGCGATCACCCCCAGCACGTGCCCGGCGACCACGGCGAGCACCTTGAGGTTCGCCAGGAACGTCGGGTGGTAGGCCAGCCAGTAGATCGGGTCGAGGTTCGCCGTGCCGAGGTAGTTGCTGCCGTCGCTGAACGGGTCGCTGGCCTGCACCAGCGTCAGCTGGCCGACCTCGACCAGGTAGCGCAGGTAGTGGGCGATGATGTAGCCGACGATGATCGGCACCACCGAGTGGGCCAGCCGGTTCGGCAGCTCGCGGCGCCGCAGGTCGTCGCCCAGCCCGGTGAGCACGCAGCCGGCCACGAACACCAGGCCGACGCCGACGCAGAACGCCAGCAGCGCGAGGTTGTTCAGCAGGTACGACGACGTGTCGGTCGACTGCACGAAGGACAGCCACCGGGTGGAGTCCTTGAACGAGTCGAACGCCGTACTGCCGAACAGGACCGCGACGACCGCGACCAGCCCCGGACGGGCCGGCGTCGTGTCCAGGTTCGCGAGCGGGCTCCGGACCACGAGCAGGTCACCGCGCCGGCCCCACACCGAGAGGTGCGAGACCAGCGTGGAGTAGACCTCGAACGGGTCGGCGCGCTCGTAGAACGTGGACCCGAACAGGGCGCCGCCCACCAGCATCACCGCGACGTACGCCGCGCACCACAGCCGGACCGGACCGAGCTCGGTGGAGAACGGGTAGACGAGCTCCATCCACACGAAGGCGAACAGGCCGACCGCGGCCGGCCAGTAGCCGAGCCGGTCGGGGTAGGCCAGCAGCCCGCGGTCCGGGTCGCTGCCGGACACCTTGGCGAAGGCCAGGTTGATGGTGCGGACCGGGCTGATCGCCTTCCACACCGGGCCGAGCAGCACCGAGAGCGGGACCAGCCCGACCCACCACCACACGTAGAAGATGCCGAAGATCGGGTTGATCACCAGGTCCTTGCCGAGCACGGCGGCCATCGCGGCGTAGAGGAACACCACGAAGCCCAGGACCCGGCACCCGACCCGCCAGCCGGCGGAGTCCACCAGGCGGCGGACCAGCGCCGGGGCCGGCCGGCCGCTCGTGGCCGCGTCGTACCGCGGCGTGCGCCAGGCGACCGCCAGCACCGTGAACGAGACGACCAGAGCGGCGCTGGCGCCCGCGATCGCCAGCTCGGGGGAGATCGGGAGGTCCTTCGCGCCGCCGATCCCGTGCGCGAGGGTGATGCCGTCGGGCGACATCTCAGCGAGCCCTCATCGGATCTCGAGCTGGACGATGACCTTCTCGAGGTTGTGCGACTCGACGTCGACGGTCCCCGGCCGGTCGATGCCCTCGATCGTCAGCGTGGACTCGCCGACGTCGTACTCGAGCTCCTGCTCGGGCGTGGAGTGCACGTGGATCTCGCCCGGTGCGTCCGCGGTCACGTCGAGCTCGACGTCCTGCCCGACGGCGACCTCGACCCGCTCGCCGTTGGGAGTGACGCTCTCGCCCTCGATCGTCACCTCGATCACCTTCGGCCCCGAGTCCGTCTCGCCGGGGGAGTCGCTGCCACCGCATGCGGTGAGGGCGGCGAGGGAACACAGGAGTACGGCCAGGGCGGCCAGCACACGGCGCATCGTCCAGTCCTTCTGCTCGGCCCTGCTGCTGGGGCTGCGTCGACGGTAACGTCTGTCAGAATCGCACGTCGGGCCGACGCCCGGCACGCCGCCCCAGCGCTGCGACGAGAGGACACCATGACCGAGAGGCTCCGTCCGCGGGACGTCGCCGTCCTGGCCGAGGAGTCCGCGTCCACGCCGATGCACAACGCGACCGTCGAGATCTTCGAGCCCGGCCAGTCCGGCTTCGACTACGCCCGGCTGGTCGGGCTCGTGCAGGAGCGGATCTCCTTCGTCCCCCGCTACCGCCAGCGCGTCCAGCCGGTGCCGGGCCGGATCGCCAACCCGGTGTGGGTCGACGACGAGCACTTCGACCTCGGCTACCACGTACGCCGCTCCGCGCTGCCCCGACCGGGCACCCTCGACCAGCTCCGCGACCTGGTGGCGCGCATCGTCTCGCGCCCGCTGGACCGCAGCCGCCCGCTGTGGGAGATGTACTTCGTCGAGGGCCTGGCCGACGGGCAGGTCGCGATCCTCACCAAGTCCCACCAAGTGCTGGTCGACGGCATCGAGACCGTCGACCTGGGCCAGGTGCTGCTCGACAAGTCGCCGGTGCCCAAGGAGCTGGGCGCCGACGGGTGGCGGGCCCGCACCCGCCCCTCGTCGCTCGCGCTGATGGCCGGCGCGGTGCACGACTCGCTCACCGGCCCGGAGACGGTGGCCGACACGCTGCTCAGCACGACCGGGTCGGTGCTGCGCGGCGCCGCCTCGACCGCCCGGTCCGCGGGCCGGGTGCTCGACGCGCTCGCCAACCGCAGCGCCAGCGGCGACTCGCCGATCATCGGGCCGCTGTCCCAGCAGCGCCGGGTCGTCGCGGTGCGCACCGACCTCGCCGACTACCGCAAGGTCCGCGAGGCGCACGGCGGCACCGTCAACGACGTGGTGCTCGCGACCGTCACCGGGGCACTGCGGGCCTGGCTGATGACCCGCGGGGAGTCGATGCGCGGGGTCCGGCAGATTCGGGCCGTCGTCCCGGTCTCGGTCATCGACGAGGAGCTCGAGGCGACCTCGCTCGGCAGCCAGATCGCCGCCCACTTCGTCGACCTGCCGGTGCGGGAGGCCAGCCCCGTGGTGCGCCTGCACCAGGTCTCCTACTCCTTCCAGGCGCACAAGGAGACCGGGCGGGCGGTCGCCGCCACCCGGCTGATCGGCATCCCTGGCTTCGCGCCGGCGACGTTCCATGCGGTCGGCTCCCGTGTCGCCGCGGTCGAGCGCCGCCGCGGCTACCAGCTCAGCGTCACCAACGTCCCCGGCCCGCAGGCGCCGCTGTACGCCGCCGGCGCCCGGATGGTCGCGACCTACCCGGTGCCACCGCTGCTCGAGGGCCATCCGCTGGCGATCGGCGTGACGTCGTACGACGGGCACGTCTACTACGGCCTCACCGCCGACCGCGACATGCTGCCCGACGCGGACCTCCTCGGCCCCTGCCTGCACGAGGCGCTCGACGAGCTCGTGGACTCGGCCTCCGGCAGCCGCACCCGCGTGCCCCGGGGCCGCAAGAAGCGCCGCCCGCCCGAGGAGACGCCGTGACCGTCCGCGCCTACCTGCCGACCACGATCGCGGTGCTCGCCGAGCAGTACGAGCAGGGCGCGTTCGTGGTCAGCGACGACGTCGTGGTGCTCGCCAGCGCCGCCGACGACGAGGAGGCGGAGTACGACGCCCTGATGACCGCGGCGGCCGTCTCGGCCGCCCTGGTGGCCGGCGCCGGGCGCCGCGTGGTCGTCGTCGCGGAGCTCGACCGGTCGCCCGAGACCGGGTGGACGGTCCCGCTCAAGCGGGTCGTCGCCGTGCACGCCGACACCGAGGACCGCCCGGCCGACGCGGACCCCGACGGCGACCTCGGCTGGTTCGCCACCCAGGAGATCCCCCAGCTCCTCACCTGACCCCTCGGGCAGCGCCGAGTCGGCGCGTCTTGCCCGTTGGGGAGGGTCGAGTCGGCGCGTCTTGCCCGCCGGCGCGGGCAGTTGGCGCCGACTCGGCTGTGGTGGGTGGGCAGTTAGCGCCGACTCGGCCGTTGTGGGCGGGCAACTGGCGCCGAGTCGGCGTCGCCTGCCACTCCTCGCTACGCTCGCAGGCATGGACGCTGTGACCCACCCGCCGGTTCCCACGAACGAGCCGAACCTGACCTACGCGCCGGGCACCCCTGAGCGCGAGTCGTTGCTGGTCGAGATCGAGAAGCTCGAGAAGAAGCAGAAGAACCTGCGGGCCTACGTCGGTGGCCGGTGGCGGGCCGGGGGTGGCGCGGAGATCAACGTGGTGCAGCCGCACGACCACCAGCACGTGCTCGGCACCCTGAAGAACTCCACCCAGGCCGATGCCCGGGCGGCGGTCAAGGCCGCGGCCGACGCCGCCCCGGAGTGGCGGGCGATGGACTTCGACGACCGCGCCGCGATCCTGCTCAAGGCCGCGGACCTGCTGGCCGGGCCGTGGCGCCAGCGGGTGAACGCGGCCACGGTCCTGGGCCAGTCCAAGACGCCGTTCCAGGCCGAGATCGACGCCGCCTGCGAGCTGATCGACTTCTGGCGCTACAACGTGCACTACGCCCGCGAGATCCTGGCCGACCAGCCGATCGCGAACAGCCCGGGGGTCTGGAACCGCACGGACCACCGGCCGCTGGAGGGGTTCGTCTACGCGATCACGCCGTTCAACTTCACCGCGATCGCCGGCAACCTGCCGACCGCGCCGGCGCTGATGGGCAACACGGTGATCTGGAAGCCGTCCCCGACCCAGCAGCTCGCGGCTTCGTTGACGATGGAGCTGCTCGAGGAGGCCGGCCTCCCGCCGGGCGTGATCAACATGCTGCCCGGCGACGGGGTCGACGTCTCGGCGGTGGCGTTGGCGCACCCGGACCTGGCCGGGATCCACTTCACCGGCTCGACCCCGACCTTCCAGCACCTGTGGCGCACCGTGGGGGAGAACATCGCCGGCTACCGGTCCTACCCGCGGATCGTGGGGGAGACCGGCGGCAAGGACTTCATCGTCGCGCACGCCTCGGCCGACCCGGGTGTGGTGCGGACCGCGATGATCCGCGGCGCGTTCGAGTTCCAGGGCCAGAAGTGCTCGGCCGCCTCGCGGGCGTACGTCGCCCGGTCGGTGTGGACCAAGATGAAGGACTCGTTCCTCTCCGAGATCGAGTCCATCACGGTCGGTGACCCCACCGACTTCTCCAACTTCATGGGCGCGGTCATCGACGACCGGGCGTTCGCCAAGCACCGCAAGGCGATCGACCGGGCCAAGCGGTCCCGCAAGCTCGACATCGTCGCCGGCGGGACCCTGGACGACTCGACCGGCTGGTTCGTCGACCCGACCGTGGTCGAGGGCGGCGACCCGACCGACGAGATGTTCACCACCGAGTACTTCGGCCCGATCCTGGCGGTCCACGTCTTCGAGGACGGGGACTTCGAGAAGGTCGTGCGCGGCATGGAGTCCATCGCGCCGTACGCGCTGACCGGCTCGATCATCGCCCGGGACCGCCGCGCGATCGCCTGGGCCCAGGACGAGCTGCGGTTCGCAGCCGGCAACTTCTACATCAACGACAAGCCCACCGGTGCGGTCGTGGGCCAGCAGCCCTTCGGTGGCGGCCGCGCCTCGGGCACCAACGACAAGGCCGGCGCCGCGGTCAACCTCCTGCGCTGGACCTCGCCCCGCTCGATCAAGGAGACGTTCGTCCCGCCGACGGACTACCGCTACCCCTACCTCGGCTGATGATCCTGCTGCACATGGGCGCGCTCCACCCGGTGGAGAAGGCGCTCACGCTCGTGCTGGCGTTCGGCCCGTTCCTGCTGCTCGGCCTGGTGGTCTGGCTGCGGGGCCGGGCCGAGCGCCGCGAGGACGCCCCGGCCGAGAGCATCAGCGCCGAGAACATCAGCGCCGAGAGCACCAGCGCCGAGAGCACCAGCGCCGAGAGCACCGGCGCCGAGAGCGCGCCCATCGAGAGCAGTCCCACGGAGAGCGGTCAGGTCGACAGGTAGTCGTGCCCGACCCGCTCCTCGGCGACCAGCGCCTTGCGGAGCAGGTCGGAGACCAGCCCCTCGATCCGGCCGCCGACCAGCGGCAGGTTGACCCGGATCTCCACGTCGACGGTCTCGGTGGTGGTGCCGTCGGCCTCGACGAGGGTGATGGTGCCGTCCATGTGCCCGGGCTTGCCCGGGATCGTGACGTGCAGCTCGCCGGTGTCGGGCGCCGACCAGTCCTCGCGCTGCACGATCCGGATCTCGTCGCCCACGAACTTCTTCGCGAACGACGGGATCCCTGCGGCCGGCTGCACCTGCTCGACCAGCACCGTCATCGCGTCGCCGGACCGGTCGATCTCGACATCGGCACTGAGCACCCGCTGGTACTCGCAGACCGCCTCGCGGAACCGGGGGTCGGCGAGCATCTCGACGACGTCCGCGAGCGGCGCGTCGTACGTCATCCGGTGCGTGAGGCGCCGCGACATCAGCGGCCTGCGAGGTAGTCGACGCCGACGCCGTGCTCGGCGTCCATGCCGGCCGTCACCTTGTCGGCGAGCAGCTTCTCGAGCCTGCCGCCGATCAGGGGGACCCGGACCTTGATGTCCAGCTCCACGATCTCCACGGTGCCGGAGCCCTCGGGCCGCAGCGTGATCGTGCCCTTGAGCGTGGACGGCTTGCCCGGCGTGTCGATCTGCAGGGTGCCTCCGGTCGTGTCCGCCCACGTCTCGCGCTGGATCGCGCGGGTCGACGCGCCGGCGAAGGTGCGCGCGAACGACGGCAGGTCGTCGGTGCGCTGCTCCTGGTCGACGCTGAGCGTGAAGCCGTTGCCCTCGCGCTCGAGGGACACCTCGGCCGAGATCACGTTCTGCGCCGCGCAGGCGGCCTCGCGGAACGCCGGGTCGGCCAGCATCTCGAAGACCGCCGCCGGCGGAGCGTCGTAGCGGAGCTCGTGTCGGAACCTCATGCCGCACATCATGCCCGCGTCCCGCGGGTCGGCTCCACCGCCACGCAGGTCGCGGAGCCGCTCCCGGAGCTGCCGCACCGCGCCGTGGTGCAGCTCGCCACGCCCTAGGGTCGGGCCCATGAGCGACAACTTCGTGTCCTTCGGCGAGCAGGGTGCCCAGCTCACCTACGGCAGCTACCTGCGGCTCCCGCAGCTGCTGGACGCCCAGCACCTGGAGTCGGACCCGCCGGCGCACGACGAGCTGCTGTTCATCACGATCCACCAGGTCTACGAGCTGTGGTTCAAGCAGCTGCTCCACGAGGTCTCCGCGGCACGCGACGCGATGCTGGGCGGCGAGGCGGGTGGCCGGCTGTGGTGGGCGCAGCACCTGCTCACCCGGGTGCACGTCATCGAGCGGGTCCTGGTCCAGCAGATCGACGTCCTGGAGACGATGACCCCACAGGAGTTCCTGGAGTTCCGGCAGCGGCTGGCCCCGGCGAGCGGGTTCCAGTCGGTGCAGTTCCGTGAGCTGGAGTTCCTCTCGGGCGCGCAGGACCGGGCATACCTCGAGCGGTTCCGTGGGATCACGCCGGCCGAGCGGCAGCGACTCGACCGGCGGCTGGAGGAGCCGACGCTCTGGGACGCGTTCCTCGTGATGCTGCGCTCCTCCGGCCTGGCCGCCGACTCCGACGACGAGGTCTCCGCGTCGCTGCGCACCGCCGCCCACGACCGGTCGCGGTACGCCGTCGTGTGGGCGCTGTCCGAGGCGCTGCTCCAGCACGACGAGCTCGCCGCCAACTGGCGCGCCCGCCACGTCGTCATGGTCGAGCGGATGATCGGCAGCAAGTCCGGGACCGGCGGGTCGAGCGGCTCGTCGTACCTCCGCTCCCGGTTGCCGGTCCAGTACTACCCGCTGCTGTGGGGGCTGCGCAGCGAGCTCTAGGTGTACCCGGCCATCAGGTTGGTAGCAGGCGGCTGATCGGCGGCTTGCCTC
>NZ_JASEEQ010000016.1 GCF_030019515.1 Nocardioides sp.
TCCGATCTGACGAGGTCGACCTCGCGCTGAGGTTCTCCGACGGGACCACCCTGGAGGTCACGGCGCCGGTCAAGGAGTTCACCGAGGACGGCGGGCACTACCACGCGCCGGGCACCGCGGAGCACGGCCACTGATGGCCGGGCCCGACAGCACCCCGACCCCGGACCGGCAGGGGCTGGGCCGGCGGCGGTTCCTCGGGTACGCCGGGTCGGCGGTCGCCGGCGCGGTCGCGGGCACGGCGGGCGGCGCCGCCTGGGGCACCGGCCGGGACGGCCACCGCGACGGCGGCGCCACGCGGACCGGGCCCGGCGCCGAGGTCTCGCCGTACGGCGTGCACCAGCCGGGCGTCGCCGCCCCGACCCCGCCGGTGGTCGAGCTGGTCGCACTCGACCTGCTGCCCGACGTCGACCGCGACGCGCTCGGGCGGCTGCTCCGGGCGTGGACCGGCGACGTGGAGGCGCTGGCCACCGGGCGCGCGACCCCCGGCGATACCGAGCCGTGGCTGGCCGCGGCCCGCGCCGACCTGACGATCACCGTCGGGCTCGGCCCCGGCACGCTGACTGCCGCCCGGGTCGACCCGCCGCGCGGGTTCGAGCCGGTGCCGCCGATGCGCCACGATCGGCTCGAGCCCCGCTGGTCGGGCGGGGACCTGGTGCTCGTGGTCGGCGGCCGCGAGGGGACGACGGTCGCGCACGCCGTGCGCCAGCTGGTGCGCGACGCCCGGCCGTTCGCCCGGGAGCGCTGGCGCCAGGCGGGCTTCTGGAACGGCGTCGACCCCGAGGGCCGGCCGATGACCGGGCGCAACCTGTTCGGGCAGATCGACGGCACCGCCAACCCGGTGCCGGGCACCGAGGCGTTCGACGAGACGGTGTGGCTGCGGGACCCGCCGTGGACCGGCGGCAGCACGCTCGTCGTACGCCGGATCGCGATGGACCTCGACACCTGGGCCGAGCTCACCCGCGACCGGCAGGAGCGGTCGCTGGGCCGCCGCCTCGACGACGGCGCCCGGCTCGACGACCCCGGGCCGCACGCGCACGCCCGGCTCGCGCACCCGATGGAGAACGCCGGCGCCCGGATCCTCCGCAGGGGCGCCAGCTACGCCTCCGCGGAGGAGTGCGGGCTGCTGTTCTGCAGCTTCCAGGCCTCGCTCGCGGGGCAGTTCGTGCCGATCCAGCGCTCCCTGGACCGCGCGGACGCGCTGAACACCTGGACAACGGCGACCGGCTCGGCGGTGTTCGTGGTGCTGCCGGGGTTCGAGCGCGGCGACTGGCTGGGGTCGACCGTGCTCGGGTGAGGGTGCGGGCTCAGCGCCGCCAGGCGGTCAGCCGCCGGGCCGGCGCGTCCGCCTGCGGCGACTGCGTCTGCTGCCAGACCCGGCGCCACTGGGCGACCTTGGGCCCGGTCGGGTCCGGGGTCGCCCCCGACGCGGCCCGGCGCCGGGCCTCCCACCAGGTGGAGGAGTCCTCGTCCAGCAGGGCGGCGACGGCGTCCTTGATCCGCGGTGCGAACTCGCGCACGGTCTCCTCCGGCCCGGGCACCAGCGGCTCGCCGAACCGGATGGTGAGCTGGCGCCGGCCGGTCGAGGGCCAGCCCTGCCCGCGCGGCATCGCCGCGAACGTCCCGCGGTGGGCGACCGGCACCACGGGGACGCCGTACTCCTTGGCGAGGAAGGCCGCGCCCATCCGGAACCGGCCGAGCCAGCCGTCGGTGGAGCGCGTGCCCTCCGGGTAGATCACCAGGCTCCAGCCCTCCGCGAGCACCTCGCCCGGGGTCGCCGCCATGATGCCGCCGCGGCGGTCGATCGGGAACGTGTTGAACAGCAGCGAGGAGCCGACCGCGCGCCACCAGGTGTCGAAGAAGTAGTCCGCCGCGGCGGCCACCGCCGTCCGCCGGCGCCACTCGTCGGGCAGCGACAGCAGGATCAGCGGCGTGTCGAGGTGGGAGGCATGGTTCGCGACGAAGATCACCGGGCCGTCGACCCGCGAGAGCACGTCGAGGCCCTCGACGCGGGTGCGCACCTGGGAGCGGAACAGCGGCTCGAGACCGGCCTTCTGGGCGACCTCGCGGGCGGCCATCGCGGGGCGGCGGCGCGACCACTCGGTGCCGAACACCGTGGACCGGGCCGGGAGGACCCACTCCTCCGCCGATCGGGGCACCTGGGCCCGCCGGCCCCAGCGCCAGCCGCGGGCGACCTGGCGGACGTCGTCGACCGACTCCCGGATGAAGCTCATCGCACGTCCGCCAGCAGGTGCGGAGGGTTGTGCAGGTAGGTGATCGACGGGCTGGACCCGACGGTGCCGGACGCCATCTCGAGCGCGTCGGCGAGGGTGCTGGCCGCACGGAAGCCGAGCCGGGCGGCGACCCGGCGGTCGGCGCCGACCCAGATCACCTCGTCGACGTGGTCCATCGCGTGCGCCGCCCAGTACCACATGTAGAACGGGTGGACGCCGTGGTAGGCGTGCGAGGTCCGGTACAGGTGGATGTACCAGGGGTCCTGGGCGAACTGCTGCTCGTACTTCTCCCCGACCACCGCCGGGTCGGTCGACTCGGCGAGCACCTCCTCGTAGAAGTCGACGTACGACGGGTGGTGCAGCTGGTTGAAGCCCTCGTTGAGCGGGTGGTACAGGATCACCGCGCCGCCCTTCCGGACGACCGGCCGGCCCCGGTAGGAGTTGAAGTAGTAGCCGAGCCCCATGCAGGTGGCCAGGATCGGGTTCATCGACGAGTTCACGTTGTAGGGCCCGAGGTAGGGCACGCCCATCACCAGCACGTCGGACTGGCCCTGCACCTCGACCAGGTGCTGCTGGTGCACCTTCTGCAGGGTCCGCTCGTGCACGGCCTCGACCTCGCCGGCGTTGACGCCGGTCAGCCCGTAGACCGACCGCAGGTCGTGGAACATCCGGTGCCGCATCCGCAGCGGCGCGACCGACATCCCCCGTCGTACGCCGAGCATCGTCGCCTGGTCCTTGACCGACCACTCCCACTCGCGCTTCTGGAGGAAGTCGAAGGGTCGGGGGAAGACGTCGTTGTTCAGCGTCGTCTCGATCTGGAAGACCTTGACGTGCTCCTTGACCAGCCGGCCCATCCGCCAGGCGGAGTGGTGCATCGCGGAGTGCTTGTGGTCCATGAACGAGCGCGACTCGACCATGGTCTTGGCGTTGTGGTGGTGGCGCAGGGAGCGGTACGACGCCAGCCCGATGCCGACGGACTTGTGGCCGCCGTCCATCGCGACCAGGTTCACGTTGACGTAGACGAGCAGGTCGGACTCCGCCGCCCGCTTGCTGATCTCGACGTCCTCGCCCTTGTCGGTGGTGCCGAGGTGCGCCAGGTCGTCCCGGTCCTCGGCGTCGAAGTTGTAGAGCTGGCCCTGGGGATAGAACGAGCGGAACACCCGCTCCCCCACGATGTGCTTGAGCTCGGCGGCGGTCATCCGGCGGTGCAGCGCGTTGGCGGCGATCAGGTGCACGTCGTCGACGCCGGCCTCCGCGGCCAGCGTGAGGACCTGCTCGATGATCCGGCCGCGGATGTCCGGCGCCCGCATCGTCGGCAGCGGCAGCGAGAGGTCGTCGAAGGCGATCGTCAGTCGCATCCCCGGCCGCAGCAGCGCCGGCAGCGGCTCGGAGTCGTGCGGGTGCAGCAGCGCCTCACGGATCGCCTCCTCGACGTCCGGGACGGTCGGGATCGACTCCGGCGGGTAGACCACGCGGGTGCCGAGCGGGAAGCTCTCCAGCCGGAAGCCGAGGCCTTCGTGGACGACCAGCGGCGGGGTGCGGTCGTCCACCTCGAGGACGAATCCTGGACGGCTCATCGTGTGATCGCTCCTGACATCTGGCTGGGTCTCGACACGCGGTCGCGACCTCGGTTCCTCGGTCGCGCGCTTGCGCGACCTCCCCGGGCCCACGCCCGTCGTTCGTTCCTCACGACGCGCTGCCCGGTGAGAAGGCGACCTTGACGGTGCCGAGCCGGCCGGCCGAGTGCGCGTGGTCGAGCGCCTCCCGCCACCGGTGCAGCGGATAGCTGGCGACGCTCTTGGCGAGCTGCTGGACGGCGTCGGTGGCGACCAGCTCGGTCGCTCGCCCGAAGGCGTCGTCGGAGCGGGCCGACGCGTAGGTGCCGACCACCTCGAGCTCGCGGAACCACGCCGCGGACAGGTCGGCGCCGGCGGGCATGCCGGAGAGCACCACCCGGCCGCCGGCCCGGGTGGCCTGGAGCGCGGTCTCGAGGGACTGCCTGCTCCCGACCGCGTCGACGGCGACGTCGACGCCGCCGAGGAGGTACGGCGTGGAGAACTCCGGCTCGAGCTGGAAGGCGCCCGTGGAGCGGCGTACCCGCCGCAGCACCTCGCCCGGCGCGACCACCTCGGTCGCGCCCAGCTCGCGGGCCAGCTCGCGCTGGTGCGGGTGCTTGGCGACCACGATGATCTCGCCCGCCTCGGTGAGCTCGCGCAGCGCGAGGGTGGCGAACAGGCCGACCGAGCCGGCCCCGCTGACCAGGACCCGGTCGCCGCCGCGGACGCCGGCCCGCAGCGCGGTGTGCACGGCACAGGCGACCGGCTCGATGAGGATCGCCTGCTCGTCGGAGAACCCGTCCGGCACCGGGTGCAGCTGGCTGCGGTGGGCGGCCAGCTGCTGGCCCCAGCCGCCGCCGGTGTCGTGGCAGAACCCGGTCTGCAGACCCGGCGAGAGCTGCCCGACGGTGATCCGCGCGCACCGGTTGGTCGCGCCGCTCGCGCACGCCTCGCACGGCTCGACGCCACGTGCGGCGCAGGCCAGCACCGGGTCGATGACGACACGGGTGCCGGCCGGCAGGTCCTCGCAGTCGTCCAGCAGCTCGGCGACCACCTCGTGCCCGGGCACGAACGGCAGCGACACGACCGCGGAGAAGTACAGGCTGGTGCGGCCGGAGAGCGCGCCGAGGTCGGAGCCGCAGATGCCCGAGAGCCGGGTGCGCAGCCGAGCCCAGCCGGGGCGCTCGACCCGCGGCTCGTCGATGGTGACCAGCCGCAGCGGCGCGGCGAAGCCGGACAGCACGCCGGGCATCCGGCCGCCGATCGCCTTGCCGGCCATGGTCCGCGAGACCGACCGGAACATCTCCAGCGCGAGCATCATCGGGCGCTCCTCACGACAGGTCCCCCGCCGGGTTGAGGGTGCGGGTGGTGGAGGTCGAGCTGGCCCAGTCGACGATCGTCCACCGGTGCCTGCGCGCGTGCCGGAACAGCGGCACGTCCGGCCGCACCGCCACCGGTCGGCCGACCGCCTCCAGCAGCGGGAGGTCGGAGTGCGAGTCCGCATAGCCGTACGACGACCCCAGGTCGAGGCCCTGGTCGGCGGCGTACTGCCGCATCCAGGCTGCCCGCGACTCCCCCACCAGCGGCGAGGCGGCGAGGTAGCCGGTGCACACCCCGCGGTCGTCCACGGCCAGCTCGGCGGCCTCGACATGGTCGAAGAGCGGCGCGAGCGGCCGGGTCAGCGGCCGGATCGCGCCGGTGATCAGCACGGTGTGGTGGCCGGCGGCCCGGTGCTCGCGGATCCGGCGCACGGCGTCCGGGGAGAGGCGCGCGAGCACGTGGTCGGTGAGGTGGGCGTCCGCCACCGCCTCCAGGTCGGCCAGGCGGGCCCCGGCGTACTCGCGGTAGACGGCGCGTAGGAACGCGCTGCGCTCGCGCCGCTCGGCGCGCACCAGGCCCGGCAGCCGGGCGGCGACCCGGCCCAGCTCGGTGACCCGCTCGGAGCCGGACTGCTCGCGCAGCCGCAGCCAGAGGTAGGTCTCGATCACGTTCGACGACAGCAGGGTGCCGTCCATGTCGAAGAACGCCGCGACCGCGCTGCCGGTGGTGGTCGAGCCCGTCGAGACCCCCGCACCCGACAGCGGCCGCAACCCCAGGTCCGCGTTGCGCTTGCGGGCGCGGCGCGCCTCGTCCATGCGGCGCACCGGCGCGGTGACCGCCGGGCAGTGCACCTCGCGCAGGTAGTGCGCCCAGTCGACGACCGCGGTGTCGAAGGCGAACCGCTCGCGGTCCTCGGGCGAGAGCGACTCGAAGAGCGCGAGCGTGTGGGCGTCGGAGAAGCGCAGCTCGGCCTGGGCGTACTCGTGGTAGAGGTCGAGGTAGCGGCGCAGGAACTCCAGGCGCCGGCCCTGCTGGTCCAGCTTGCGGGCCAGCTCGCGGGCCCGGTCGCTGCGCGGCGTACGGCCGACCACGTAGTCCGCGACCTTGTGCGCGCGCTCGCTGGTGCTCAGCAGCCGCTCGACCGACTGGGCGCCGGGGAAGCGCCAGTCCGGCAGCCGCGCGGCGCCGCGGTCGCCGGCCGCGAACGGGTGCTCGTCGAAGTAGGCGCGCACGTTGTCGTAGAGCTGTCGGAACGTCAGCGGGTTGCGGTCGCCGGAGGAGACGTGGAAGTACGCCGGCGCGCCGACCTCCGGCGGGCTCGCCAGGACCGCGACGACCGCGGCCACGACGTGGTCGACCGGCACGATGTCGACGATGGTGTCCGCGGCCGCGGGGAACTCGGGCAGCTCGCCGCGCCCGTAGGCGAGGATCAGCGGCTCGGCCATCTTGAAGCCCTCGATCCACCCCGGGTGCGGCGTGACGAGGGCGGACTCGATGATGCTCGGGCGGACGATCGACACCCGTGCCGTCGCGGCGTGGGCCTCGACCACCCGCTCGCCGAGCGCCTTGGTGAACGTGTAGCAGTCGGTCCAGCCGAGGCTGCGGGCCCGCTCGGTGCCGACCCGGACCAGCTCGCGCTTGACCCACTCCTTGCGGGCGGCCTCGGTCGCGCTCGCCGCGGTGAGCATCCCGGCGCGGCTGTGCGCCCTCTCGGCCCTGCGGCGCTCGCGCTCGAGCACGAAGGCGCTGCGGCTCTGGTGCTCGATCTGCCGCCGCTGCGCCAGCCCCCAGGCGAGCTCGGCCTCGAGGTCGACGTCGTGGTCGACGGTCCCCTCCGGGATCGAGCCGCGGCGGCGGCCGGCGACGTACGCCGTGGAGATGTGCACGTAGTGGATCCGGCGGTCGGGGTCGTCGAGCTCCTGGATCCTCCGGACCAGGTCCCGGGTGCCGAGCACGTTGGTGCGGAAGCCCTCGTCGACCGGTGGGTCGAAGGACACGTCGCCGGCGCAGTGCACGACCGCGTCCAGCCCCTCCGGGAGCGCGGGCACGTCGGCGAGGTCGCCCTCCAGTACGCCGACCCGGGCCGCCATCAGCGCCTCGACCCCGCCCGCGGCCTCGACGACCGGCGCGAAGATCGGCTTGCCGAGCAGCGCGGCGGTCCGGCCGGCCGCATTGGTCGAGCCCTTGGGCCGGACCAGCGCCGTCACCCGCACGCCGGGCACGTCGGAGAGCAGCAGGTGCAGCAGCGCCTCGCCCACGAACCCGGTGACGCCCGTCAGCAGGACGTGCCGTCCCGAGAGTCGTTCGGCCACCGATGCCACCGTCACGCGAGGGATTGTGCCCTGTCCGGCGGGTACCGGCGAGTAGCCGTCCGGCGGCGGGCGGCGACCAGCTCGCTCCTACGGCCAGGAACGGCGGGCGCCGGCCCGCACCAGGAGCTCGGCGACCTCGCGGGTCTGCCAGCTCTTCGCCGACATCGAGCCCCAGCCGCGCAGCGCGGTCAGCGCCGCCTCGGCGAGCAGGTCGGTGTTCATCGTGACCGAGCGGATCTCGGCCACCGCCTGCTCGAGGGGGATGTCGAGCTGGACCAGCCGCTGGGCGCACCCGTGCAGCCGCGCGATCGTGACCCGCAGGGCGTCCGCGTCGGGCTCGAGCCGGTCCTCCAGGGGCAGCACGACGGTGACGCACTGCACCTCCTCCGGCGTGGACCTGCCGATGACCAGATCCGAGAGCCGGCGCGCGTGGCGCGCGCCGACGACGAGCAGGTCCGCCTGCTGCCGGGCGCGCTCGAGCCACCGGTCGATCGCGGCGTCCTCGACGACCAGGCGGACGTCGACACCGGGCCACCGTGAGTGCATGTCGCGGACCAGGTCGCTGAGCAGCAGCCGCTCGAAGCCGAGCAGCGAGGGCCCGAGGCTGGCCTCCATCCGCGCGGTCGCGTCCATCAGGCCGATGTCGCGCGGGTACGGGTCGGCCGGCGGGTCGGGCAGGCAGTGCACGACGGTCAGCGGGAGTCGGCGCCGGTCGGCCTGGCCCCACGCGTAGGCGAGGATCGACTGGGACTCCGGGGAGCCGTCGCAGAGCACGACCACGCCCGCGCCGGGGGTGCGCCGCAGCCGCGGGACCACCACCGGGCAGCCGGCGCGGTCCCGGACGAAGCCGAGCGCCGAGGACATCACCGACTCGCGCTCGTGCAGCACGGTCCGGGGCCCCACGACCAGCATGGCCGCGTCGTCCGAGAGCTCGAGCAGGGCCTGGTGCGGGTCGGTCAGGCGCAGCACGTGGTGCACCTCGACCGCCGGCGCGACCCGGTCGACCTCGGCCTGCGCGGCGTCGAGGACCTCCCGCCCGGTGGCGGTGGTCGCGTCGAGCACGTCTCGGAAGTCGATGGTCTGGAAGTCCACCCAGGACGACAGGGCCGCGCCGACGCCGTGCACCAGCGTCAGCGGCGTGTCCTCCAGCACGGCCTCCTGGATCGCCCAGGCCAGCGCCTCGGCCGCGGCCGGGGTCTGGTCGACGCCGACGACGATGGTCCCGCCCGGGACCGTCTCGTTCGTGATGACTGCCACCTCCCGGGCTCGCTACTCGTCGGTTCTGACGAGGTTCAGTTCGGCGGGGCGGTGCCCGTCCTTAGCGGTCCTCCAGAAGGGTGACGAGCCGTCTGGACGGGTGAGCTCGCAGGGACAGCGGGAGTGGGCGCAGAGGGGATCGAACCCCCGACCACCTCCTTGTAAGGGAGGTGCTCTACCGCTGAGCTATACGCCCGACACGCTCACGGAGGACCTCCGGAGCCGGGCACACACTACGCCAAGGAAGCGGCCCGAATTGAACCCGAGATGAACCCGAAATGGAGCCAAAATGAAGTTGGACCGCAGGCGTCTCGGGTCACCTGCGGTCCAACAGGGTCAACTGTAGAGGGGCCATTCAACCCGTGTCGCTCCTTCCCACGATTTCCGAGGGATTTCGAGGACGCCGGTCTAGACCGGCGACGAGTCCCCCCTCAGCGCGGGTCAGAGGACCGCGACGAGCTGCTTGAGGTGCTCGTCGATGTCGCGGCCCTCGGGCATCGCGTTGTGGACCGCCCAGCGCACCCGGCCGTCCTTGTCGACGACGTACGACGATCGCCGCGAGGACCCCTTGGTCTCGTCGAAGACGTCGTAGGCGCGGGACACCTCGCCGTGCGGCCAGAAGTCCGAGAGCAGCGGGAAGTTCAGGCCGTCCTGGTCGGCGAAGGCACGCAGCGAGTAGACCGGGTCGCAGGAGATCGCGAGCACCTCGGTCTCGAAGGTGAGGAAGTCGGCCAGCCGGTCGCGGATGCCGGCCATCTCGCCGGTGCACACCCCCGAGAACGCGTAGGGGTAGAAGAACATCACCACCGCCTTGCGGCCCCGGAACGACGAGAGCGTGACGTCCTGGCCGAACTGGTCGCGCAGCGTGAAGTCAGGGGCGGGGCCGCCCAGCTCCAGTCCGGTCCGGGGGGTGCTCATGCCGCCATCCTCGCACCACGCGCCGGGCATCCCTCACTCGGTGTGGAGGTCGCGCTTGAGCACCTTCCCGGTGGCGTTGCGGGGCAGCTCGCCGAGGAACACGATCTCGCGCGGGACCTTGTAGCGGGCCAGGTTCTCCTTGACCCAGTCCTTGAGCTCCTGCTCGGGCACCTCGCGGCTGACCACGACGAACGCGCGCAGCCGCTTGCCGAAGTCGGGGTCGTCCACGCCGACCGCCGCGACCTCGAGGACCGCGTCGTGGCGCATCAGGCAGTCCTCGACCTCCCTGGGGAAGACGTTCTCGCCGCCGGACACGATCATCTCGTCGTCGCGACCCTCGACGTGCAGCCGTCCGTCGGCGTCGAAGCGGCCGACGTCGCCGGTCGACATCAGCCCGTCGACGACCTCCTTGTGCCCGCCGCCGGTGTAGCCCTCGAACAGCAGCCCGTTGCCGACGAAGATCCGGCCGGTCTCCCCCGGCGGCAGCTCACGGCCGTCGGGGTCGAAGATCTTGACGACCGTCGCGTACGGCGGCCGCCCGGCCGCCGACGGCGCCTCGCGCAGGTCGACGGGCGTGGCGATCGAGGCGTAGGCGACCTCGGTCGAGCCGTAGATGTTGTAGAGATGGTCGCCGAAGTGGTCCATCCAGTCGGTGGCCAGGTCCCCCGGCAGCGCCGATCCCGAGGAGGCGACGACCTGGACCCGGGAGAGGTCGTACGCCGCCAGCGTCTCCTCCGGCAGCGCCATCATCCGCTGCAGCATCACCGGGATCACCACCAGCGAGTCGCACCGCTCGTCCTGGGTCGCTCGCAGGCAGGTCTCCGGGTCGAAGCGCCGGCGCAGCACGATCGTCGAGCCGAGCAGCATCGCGAGCGCGAGGTGCGCGAAGCCCCAGGTGTGGAACAGCGGCGCGGCGATGTGGGTGCGCCAGCCGTAGCGCAGCGGCATCCGCGAGAGCAGCGACACGGCCGCGTCGATGCCGGCCTCGCTGCGCGGGGCGCCCTTGGGGGTGCCGGTGGTGCCCGAGGTCAGGATCACGATCCGGCCGTGCCGGCCGGCGGGCTCCAGGTCGGCCCCGTCGCGGCCGGCGATCAGGGACTCGAGGGTCGGGTCGGTGGGCTCCGGGGAGTCCGTCCAGGCGAGGACCGACGTACCGACGTCGGCCTTGGCGAGCAGCCCGGTGAACTCCTCGTCGTGGACGACCAGGGCGGGCCGCTCGCGCTCGAGGACCTCGACCAGCTGCGGTCCGGCGAAGGCGGTGTTGAGGTACAGGATGTCGGCGCCGAGCTTGGCGGTGGCGATGCTGGCCTCGACGAAGCCGCGGTGGTTGCGGCACATCAGGGCGACGCTGTCCCCCTCGGAGACGCCCAGCTCGGCGAAGCCGCGGGCCAGCGCGTTCGAGCGGGCCTGCAGCTCGGCGAAGGTCAGCGACCCCAGCTCGTCGATGACCGCGGTGCGCCGCGGGTCGAGCAGGGCCGCGGCCGTGAAGCCGCCGGCCGGACCGGTCCCCCAGTCCTTGAGCACCTTCGCCGCCCTGGCCAGGGCGAGCGGGTTGCGGGGGCGGATGACCCCCGCCTCCCCGAGCACCTTGAGCGTGGTGCCGGTCGCCGTGGCGCCGGCGCGGGCCTTCTGGAGCACAACCTGGAGCACGGACTCACTTTCTCGCAGACGGAGGACCCGGGACCACGCCCGAGGCGACGACCGGAGCAACGAGCGCGGCCCCCGAAGGTCCCGGCACGGCCGCGGTGACCCGACCTACGCGGGGGTCTTCGGTGCGATCAGCCGGGTCGCGGACCAGTCCTTGCTGACCGCGGCCGTCGTCGTCTGCGCCAGGCCTGCGATGGGCGCGGCCTCGGCGATGTCGGCGGGGTCGACGGCGTTGGCGCGGCCGACCTTCGGGGTGAGCAGCCAGATGGCGCCCCCGCCGACCAGGTCGGTCAGGGCGTCCACCAGGCCGTCGACCAGGTCACCGTCCTCGTCGCGCCACCACAGCAGCACCGCGTCGACGACGTTGCCGTAGTCGCCGTCGACCATGTCGGCGTCGATCCGGTCCTCGATCGCGATGCGCAGCTCGTCGTCGGCATCGCTGTCCCAGCCCAGCTCCTGGACGACCATGCCGGCCTTCAGGCCCAGCCGGTCGGCAGGGCCTGCAGCAGGTCCGTCTGTCTGGGTGGACCCGCCACCCGGGGTCGAGCTCAAGTGCTGCCTCCATGTCTTGCGTCGGAACGAACTGGGGAGTAGTCCACCGGAGAAGGCGGGCGGCGCGCAACCCGTCGGTGTCGAGCAGCTGCTCGCGACGGACCGCGACGTGGGCCTACCGATGGGTAGATTCGTAGCCTCCCACGGCCGTGCGACGATGGGGCCGTGACCGAAGATCCCACCCCTACTTCCGGCCCCACCCCCGGCCTCACCCCTGGCCAGGACATCAAGCGGAGCGGCGCGATTCCGACCGTCATCCACGAAGGCCTGCCGACCCAGCTGCCCGACATCGACCCGGACGAGACCACGGACTGGATCGACTCCTTCGACTCGCTGGTCGGCGAGCGCGGCCGCGAACGGGCCCGCTACGTGATGCTGCGCCTCCTCGAGCGCGCGCGCGAGATGCAGGTGGGCGTCCCCGCCCTGCGCAGCACGGACTACATCAACACGATCCCGCCCGAGCGCGAGCCGTGGTTCCCCGGCGACGAGGAGACCGAGCGCCGGATCCGTGCGTTCATCCGCTGGAACGCCGCGGTGATGGTCTCCAGCGCCAACCGCAAGGGCCTCGAGGTCGGTGGCCACATCGCGACCTACCAGTCCTCCGCGAGCCTCTACGAGGTCGGCTTCAACCACTTCTTCCGCGGCAAGGACCACCCCGGCGGCGGCGACCAGGTCTTCATCCAGGGGCACGCCTCCCCCGGCATCTACGCCCGGTCCTTCCTCGAGGGCCGGCTGACCGAGACCCAGCTCTCCCGGTTCCGCCAGGAGGTCCAGCACGGGCCGCACGCGGGCCTCTCGTCGTACCCCCACCCGCGCCTGATGCCGGAGTTCTGGGAGTTCCCGACGGTGTCGATGGGGCTGACCTCGCTCAACTCGATCTACCAGGCGCGGTTCAACCGCTACCTGCACAACCGCGGCATCAAGGACACCGACCAGCAGCGCGTCTGGGCGTTCCTCGGCGACGGCGAGATGGGTGAGCCCGAGTCGCTCGGCGCGATCCGGATCGCCGCCCGCGAGGAGCTCGACAACCTGGTCTGGGTGGTCAACTGCAACCTGCAGCAGCTCGACGGGCCGGTGACCGGCAACGGCAAGATCATCCAGGAGCTGGAGGCGAACTTCCGCGGCGCCGGCTGGAACGTGATCAAGGTCGTGTGGGGCCGCGAGTGGGATCCGCTGCTGGCCCGCGACGTCGACGGCGTCCTGGTCAACCGGATGAACTCCACTCCGGACGGCGACTTCCAGACCTACTCGGTCGAGTCCGGCGACTACATCCGCGAGAGCTTCTTCGGCGCGGACCCGCGGCTGCGCAAGATGGTCGAGCACATGAGCGACGACCAGATCCGCAAGCTGCCGCGCGGCGGCCACGACTACCGCAAGGTGTACGCCGCCTTCGACGCGGCCACCAAGCACGTCGGCCAGCCGACCGTGATCCTGGCCAAGACCGTCAAGGGCTGGACGATCGACGCCCTGGAGGGCCGCAACGCGACCCACCAGATGAAGAAGCTGACCCAGGACGACCTGAAGAAGTTCCGGGACCGGCTCTACCTCCCGATCTCCGATCGCGACCTGGAGCGCACCTACGAGGAGACCGGCGCGGCGCCGTTCTTCCACCCGGGCGCCGAGTCCCCCGAGATCGAGTACATGCTCGAGCGCCGCCGCCAGCTCGGCGGGTCGATCCCGCAGCGGAGCGTGCGCGCCAAGCCGCTGCAGCTGCCCGGTGACGCGATGTACGCCGACCTCAAGCAGGGCTCGGGGAAGCACGCCATCGCCACCACGATGGCCCTGGTACGGCTGCTCAAGGACTGGATGAAGGACCCGGAGATCGGCAAGCGGATCGTGCCGATCGCGCCGGACGAGTACCGCACCTTCGGCATGGACTCGATGTTCCCGAGCGCGAAGGTGTACAACCCGGGCGGCCAGCAGTACGAGTCGGTCGACCGGAAACTGTTGCTCTCCTACAAGGAGTCGGCGCAGGGCCAGATGCTCCACGAGGGCATCTCCGAGGCCGGTGGCGTCGCGTCCGCGACCGCCGCGGGCTCGGCGTACGCCACGCACGGCGAGCACATGATCCCGTTCTTCATCTTCTACTCGATGTTCGGGTTCCAGCGCACCGGCGACTCGATCTGGGCGATGAGCGACCAGCTCGCCCGGGGCTTCCTGATCGGCGCCACCGCGGGCCGGACCACCCTGACCGGCGAGGGCCTCCAGCACGCGGACGGCCACTCGCCGCTGCTCGCGGCGACCAACCCGGCGGTCGTGCACTACGACCCGGCGTTCGCCTACGAGGTCAGCCACATCATGCGCTCCGGCCTCGAGCGGATGTACGGCCAGGACGCCGAGAACGTGATCTTCTACATCACCGTCTACAACGAGCCGGTGCAGCAGCCGGCCGAGCCCGACGATGTCGACGTCGAGGGCATCCTCAAGGGCCTGCACCACGTGTCGTCCGCCGACGGCGAGGGCCCCCGGGCGCAGCTGCTCGCCTCGGGCGTGGGGTTCTCGTGGATCAAGGAGGCCCAGCAGATCCTGGCCGACGAGTGGGGCGTGCGCGCCGACACCTGGTCGGTCACCTCGTGGAACGAGCTGGCCCGCGACGGGGCGGCCGCCGAGGAGTGGAACCTGCTGCACCCGGGCGAGACGCCGCGCACGGCGTACGTCGCCGACAAGCTGGCCGGCGCCTCCGGCCCGGTCGTGGCGGTCTCGGACTACATGCGCGCGGTGCCGCTGCAGATCGCCCGCTGGGTGCCCGCGGACTACCGGGTGCTCGGCGCCGACGGCTACGGCTTCGCCGACACCCGCCCCGCCGCCCGCCGCTTCTTCCACATCGACGCCCAGTCGGTGGTCGTGCAGACCCTGCAGGCCCTCGCCGACGCCGGTCAGGTCGACCGCTCGAAGGTCGAGGAGGCGTTCGCGAGGTACCGGATCGACGACCCCACCGCCGTCGCCGGCGTGAAGCAGGAGGGCGGCGACGCCTGATCCGAGCCGCGCCAGCGGACCCGACGGAGCGTCTCGAGACCGTACGGGGGGCTGTGCCGGTTTCCCCGGGTACCCGGGGAAGTTGTCGCTCTTCGGCCGAAGTTTCGGCCTAGGAGTACTGGTTTCCCCGGGTACCCGGGGAAACCTGCACCGGCTCAGGCCGTGTCGGAGGACACCGACCGCAGGCGCGGGCCGTTGCCGCCGGAGCGCAGCAGGGCGCGGAACCGGGCGCGGGAGTACTTGGCCGGCTCGGTGGAGCGGATGAACTCCTGCACGATCCGGGCGAAGCGGTGCGGGTGGTCCTTGTGCGGGAAGTGCCCGGCGTCCGGGATCACCTCGACCCGAGCGTTGGTCGCCAGGGCGGCGGCGGTGTTGGCGTGCCGTACGGGGATGACCCGGTCGTCGCGGCCCCAGACGACCCACATCGGCATCTCCTCGGTGAGGTAGGCCCGGTCCGCCATGGTCACGATCTGGCCGCGCCAGTCGACGACGGCCCGGACGACGTGCCGGATCGCGTGCCGCGCCTGCGGGTCCTTGAAGGTGTCGTAGATGTCGGCGACCTCGTCGAGGTCGCGGGTCAGCTTCCACGGCCCCTTGGCCACGGTGCGCAGGCCGGCCATCCCGAGATGGCGTACGCCGGGCAGGGTGAGCAGCCCCATCACCTGGTGGAACCCCGGCGTGCTGATCGCGCGGATGCCGGGCGACACCTCGGGTCCCAGGCCGCCGGAGGCGACCAGCATCAGGCGCTCGGTGCGCTCGGGGTACTGGTAGGCGAACTGCATCGCGACGCCGCCGCCGAAGCTGTGCCCGATCACCGTCACCTTGTCGATGCCGAGCACGGTCAGCAGGTCCCGCATGCCGTTCGCGTAGCCGCCCAGCGTGTAGTCGGCCCGGGGCTTGTCGGACTGCCCGTGGCCGAGCAGGTCGGGGGCGATCACGGTGTAGCGGCGGCTCAGCGCCTCGATCACCGGCTCCCACGTGGTGTGGTCGCAGCCCAGCCCGTGCAGCAGGAGCACGGCCGGCCCGCTGCCGGTCCGCACGTAGGCGCGCCGGTGGCCGTGGATGGTCACGAACTCGACGTCGTTCCCCTTGCTCACGGCGCCTCCCCAGGTGGACGTTGGCCGCGATTCAACCACGCCGACCGCCGGCTCGGGAGATCGATCGCCTTGATTTGCCGGGGTTTTACGTCCGTCCGAGGGCTCCACTAGCCTCGGACGGTGGATCCAGGGCAGGGCGCCGGCCCGCACCGCCGGGCCGCGGACGCGCTCCAGCGCGCGACCGGGGCGCTCAGCACGGCCGCCATGGCCCGGATGGAGCAGGACATGCCCTGGTTCCGCGAGCTGAGCGCCCAGGACCGGTCCTGGGTCGGCATGATCGTCCAGGCCGGTATCCGCGGCTTCGTCGACTGGTACCGCCAGGCGGTCGACCAGCCCGCGCCGGGGTCGACCGAGATGGTCGCCTCGGTGTTCGGCGCCGCGCCGCGCGCCCTCGCGGGTGTGATCAACCTCCAGCAGACCGTCGGCCTGGTGCGGCTCTCGATCGAGGTCGTCGAGTCGAACGTCGAGCAGCTCCTCGACCCCGCCGACGCGGCCGACGTGCGGGCCGCCGTGCTCCGCTACGCCCGCGAGGTGGCCTTCGCCACCGCCGAGGTCTACGCGCGAGCCGCGGAGGTGCGCGGCGCCTGGGACGCCCGGCTCGAGGCCCTCGTCGTCGACGCCGTGCTCCGCTCGGAGGCCGACGAGGCCCTGCTCTCGCGGGCCAGCGCCCTGGGCTGGGCGGCGCGCGGCGACGTGGCGGTGGTCCTCGGCAGCGTTCCCCGCACGCGCAGCGAGACCGACACGTTCGACGAGGTACGCCGGGTGGCCCGGGCGGCCGGGATGGACGCGCTGTGCGCGGTGCAGGGCGACCGGCTGGTGGTGCTGCTCGGTGGGGTGGTCGATCCGCGGGCGGCCGCGGAGGCGGTCAGCGACCTGTTCGGCGCGGGCCCCGTGGTGGTGGGGCCGGTGGCCGCCGATCTGGCCCAGGCCCACGTGTCGGCGCGGGCGGCGCTGTCCGCCCACCGGGCCGCGGCCGGCTGGCCCGAGGCGCCGCGCCCGGTGCGCAGCACCGAGCTGCTCCCCGAGCGGGTGCTCGCCGGCGACGGCCACGCGCGCCGGCACCTGGTCGACGAGGTCTACCTCCCCCTGGTCCAGGCCCGCGGCACCCTGATCGAGACGATCGCGGCGTACTACCAGCACGGCTCCTCGATCGAGGCGACCGCGCGGGCCCTGTTCGTCCACCCGAACACGGTGCGCTACCGGCTCCGACAGGTCGCCGAGCTCACCGGCCTCTCCCCCGGCCACGCGCGGGACGCGTTCACCCTCGAGATCGCCCTCGTGCTCGGTCGCCAGTCCGGTCGCGGCATCCCGCACGCCTGAGCGTTCTTTGTAGGGTTCCCACAAAGGATCGTCGGTCGATTGGTGTGGGCCGGAGGCGTGGTCCGGCCCGGCTTCCCGGCAGAGTGGACGGGTGCTCGTCATCGTCGCTCCCGGCCAGGGTGCCCAGTCGCCCGGCTTCCTCCGGCCCTGGCTCGAGGACCCGACGTTCGCCTCCCGGTTCGCGTGGCTCGCGACCGTCGCCGGCCTCGACCTGGCCCACTACGGCACCGAGGCCGACGCCGAGACGATCCGCGAGACCAACATCGCCCAGCCGCTGCTCGTCGCGACCGGCCTGGTGGCCGCCCTGGAGCTCTTCCCGCACCCCGCCGATGCCTTCGCGCAGGTCGGCGCGGTCGCCGGCCACAGCGTCGGCGAGATCGCGGCCGCGGCCGGCGCCCGGGTGATCACCGCCGAGCAGGCCATGGTCCTGGTCCGCGAGCGCGGCAACGCGATGGCGCGGGCGGCCGCGGCGACGCCGACCGGCATGACCGCGGTGCTCGGCGGCGACCGGGACGAGGTCCTCGCGGCCCTGGACAAGCACGGCCTGACGCCGGCGAACGACAACGGCCCCGGTCAGGTGGTGGCCGCCGGCACCCGCGAGCAGCTCGAGGCCCTCGCCGCCGAGCCGCCGGCCAAGGCCCGGCTGATGCCGCTGAGCGTCGCCGGCGCCTTCCACACCCACCACATGGAGCCGGCCGTCGGCCACCTGGCCGCACTGGCCCGCTCGGTCTCGGTGCACGACCCGCGCACCCGGGTGATCTCCAACCGCGACGGCCGGGTCGTCCACGACGGCCGCGACGTCCTGGCGCGGATCGTCGGGCAGATCGCCAGCCCGGTCCGCTGGGACCTGTGCCTGGAGACCATGGAGGACCTCGGGGTCACCGGCATCCTCGAGATGCCTCCGGCCGGGACCCTCACCGGGATCGCCAAGCGGACCCTGCGCGGGGTGGAGACCTTCGCCCTCAAGACGCCCGACCAGCTCGACGACGCCCGCGCGTTCTGCGCCAAGCACGGCGAGTCCTCCGACCTGGGCATCAGCCCGACCTGGCGGATGGTGGTCTCGCCGGCCAAGGGCACGTTCCACCAGGACACTGCCGCGGCCGGCACCGACGTACTCCGGCCCGGCGCGGCCATCGGTGACGTCGCGAGCCTGCGCGACCGCACCCAGGTCACCGCGCCGCACGGCGGCACCGTCGTCGAGTGGCTGGTCGAGGACGGCGACCTGGTCTCACCCGGCCAGCCACTACTGCGTCTGCACCCCGAGGGAGGAGCCTGATGGCCTCGAACGAGTCCATGAAAGAGTCCACGATCCAGCAGGCCCAGGGGGCCCGGCACGCGGGGATCCTCGGCGTCGGGTCCTACCGGCCGTCGCGGGTGATCCCGAACGCCGACGTCGTCGAGGCGATCGACTCCAGCGACGAGTGGATCCAGCAGCGCTCGGGCATCAAGCAGCGCCGGTGGGCCACGCCCGAGGAGACCGTGCAGGTGATGTCGGTGGCGGCGGCGCGGAAGGCGCTCGAGCGGGCCGCGGTCGACCCCCGGCAGATCGACTGCGTGATCGTCGCGACCGTCACCCACCTGATCCAGACGCCTGCCATCGCCACGGCGATCGCCTACGAGCTCGGCACCGACCAGGCCGCGGCGTTCGACATCTCCGCCGCGTGCGCCGGCTTCTGCCACGGCATCGCGATGGCGGCCGACATGGTGCGCGGCGGCAGCGCCGGCCACGTGCTCGTGATCGGTGTCGAGCGGCTCTCCGACCTCACCGACATCGGTGACCGCGGCACCGCGTTCATCTTCGCCGACGGCGCGGGCGCCGCGGTCGTCGGCCCCACCGACGCCCCGGGCATCGGCCCGGTGGTCTGGGGCTCGGACGGCGAGCAGTTCGAGCTGATCCGCCAGCGCGAGGACTGGCGCGACGTCGTGGCCAGCGAGCGACCCGAGATGCCGCACCTGGTCATGCAGGGCAACGCGGTGTTCCGCTGGGCGTCGTACTCGATGGCGAAGATCGGCCAGCTCGCTCTCGACCGCGCCGGCATCGGCATCGACGACCTCGACGTCTTCGTGCCGCACCAGGCCAACATGCGGATCACCGACGCGATGGCTCGGGCCATGAAGATCCCCGAGCGCGTCAAGATCGCCCGCGACATCGCCGAGCAGGGCAACACCTCGGCCGCGTCCATCCCGCTCGCCCTCGACCGGATGATCGAGGAGGGCGACGCGCGCAGCGGCGACAAGGCCCTCCTGATCGCCTTCGGTGCCGGCCTCGCGTACGCCGCGCAGGTCGTCATCGTCCCGTAGTTCCCCACCCAACCAACCGAAAGGCAGTGCCCCGATGGCAACGACCGAAGAGATCCGCGCCGACCTCGCCGACATCGTCAACGAGGTCGCCGGCATCGACGCCGACGACGTCCAGCTCGACAAGTCCTTCGTCGACGACCTGGACGTGGACTCGCTGTCCATGGTCGAGGTGGTCGTCGCCGCCGAGGAGAAGTTCGGCGTCTCGATCCCCGACGACGAGGTCAAGAACCTCAAGACCGTCGGCGACGCCGTCGCGTTCATCGAGCGCGCCCAGGCCTGAGCCACCCCCCACCCGGGGGCCGAGCACGTCGAGACACGTCCTCGACGAACCAAGGAGCAGCATGTCTTCCAAGCGAGTCGTCGTCACCGGCCTCGGGGTCACCTCCCCGGTCGGCGGTGACGTTCCCAGCACATGGGACGCCCTGGTCAACGGGCGGTCCGGCGTCCGGTTCCTGACCGACGACTGGGCCGAGGGGATGCCGGTGCGGATCGCCGGCCGGATCGCCGTCGAGCCCACCGAGATCCTCGAGCGGGTCAAGGCCCGCCGCTTGGACCGGTCCGCACAGTTCGCGATGGTCGCCGCGATGGAGGCCTGGAAGGACGCCGGCCTCGAGGGCGCGGAGGTCGACCGGGACCGGCTCGGCGTCGCCATGGCCTCCGGCATCGGCGGAGTCACGACGCTCCTGGACAACTACGACGCGTTGCGGGAGAAGGGTCCGCGCCGGGTGTCCCCCCTGGCGGTCCCGATGCTGATGCCGAACGCCCCGGCGGCGCAGCTCAGCCTGTACGTCGGAGCGCGCGCGGCGGTCAACACGCCGGTCTCGGCGTGCGCGTCCGGCAACGAGGCGATCTCCCTCGCGGTCGACCAGATCCGGCTGGGCCGTGCCGACGTCGTGCTCGCGGGCGGCACCGAGGCGGCGATCCACCCGCTGCCGATGGCGGCGTTCGCGAACATGATGGCGCTCTCGAAGACCGCCAGCGGCCCGGACGGCGGCGACCCGACCACGGTCTCGCGGCCGTGGGACCTCGCCCGCGACGGGTTCGTGCTCGGCGAGGGCGCCGGCGTCCTGGTCCTCGAGTCCGAGGAGCACGCCCTGGCGCGCGGCGCGCGGATCTACGCGACCGTGCTGGGGGCGGGCATCACCGCTGACGCCCATGACATCGCCCAGCCCGACCCGGAGGGCCGAGGCGGCTCCCGCGCGATCCTGCGGGCGCTCGCCGAGGCCGACATCAGCCCGGGCGACGTCGCGCACGTCAACGCGCACGCCACCTCGACCCCGCAGGGCGACATCGCCGAGGGCCTGATGCTGCACGCGACGCTCGGCGCGCACGCGACCGACGTCGTCGTCACCAGCACCAAGTCGATGACCGGTCACCTGCTCGGCGGCGCCGGGGCGCTGGAGGCGGTCGCGACGGTGCTGGCGCTCCACCACCGGATCGCGCCACCGACCATCAACCTGGACAACCAGGACCCGCAGGTCGAGCTGGACATCGCCACGAAGGCCCGCGACCTGCCGCTCGGTGACATCGCCGCGCTCAACAACTCCTTCGGCTTCGGCGGCGCCAACGTCGCCGTCGCGTTCGGATCCGTCTGATCCCCCTCGGAAGGACACGCACCACTGTGACTGCTCCTGCGACTGCCCCTGCCCCTGCCCCTGCGACTGCCACTGCCCCTGCCACCAAGCCGGCCAAGCTCCCCCGCGAGCAGGACCCGCGCAACCCGGTGCACCGGCTCACCGCGCTCCTCGACGAGGGCACGCTCGAGCTGATCACCCCCGACGACGACTCCGGGATGCTCGCCGCGGTCGGCCAGGTCGCCGGCACCCGCGTGGTGGCGTTCTGCTCCGACGCCACGGTCATGGGCGGCGCGATGGGCGACCTCGGCTGCCGTGTGGTCGTCGACGCCTACCACCGGGCGATGACCGACCGGATCCCGATCGTCGGGCTCTGGCACTCCGGCGGCGCCCGGCTGGCCGAGGGCGTGCTGTCCCTGCACGCGGTCGGCCGGATCTTCCAGGTGATGACCCAGGCCTCGGGCAGGATCCCGCAGATCTCGGTGGTGCTCGGCCCGGCCGCGGGCGGCGCGGCGTACGGTCCTGCGTTGACCGACGTGGTGATCCTCGGCCCCGAGGGCCGGATCTTCGTGACCGGGCCCGACGTGGTGCGCTCGGTGACCGGCGAGGACGTCGACATGCTGCGGCTCGGCGGCCCCGAGCCACACGGCCGGCGCTCGGGGGTGGTCCACATCCTCGCGGACACCGAGCGCGACGCGCTCGACCGGGCCCGCGACGTGGCGTGCCTGCTGGGCTCCCAGGGCTCGCTGGTCGTCGAGGACGTCGAGGACCGCGACCTGGCGGCGCTGCTCCCGGAGTCGAAGAAGCGGGCCTACGACGTGCACCCCCTGGTCGAGTCGATCCTCGACGAGGGCACCGCGCAGGAGCTGCACGCGCGGTGGGCGCCGAACATCGTGACCACCCTGGGCCGGCTCGGCGGTCGCACCGTCGGCGTGGTGGCGAACAACCCGCTGCGCCTGGGCGGCTGCCTCGACTCGATCTCGGCCGAGAAGGCCTCGCGCTTCGTGCGGATGTGCGACGCGTTCGGCGTCCCGCTCGTCGTGGTCGTCGACGTGCCCGGCTACCTGCCCGGCGTCGGGCAGGAGTGGGACGGCGTGGTCCGCCGCGGCGCCAAGCTGCTGCACGCGTTCGGGGAGTGCGTGGTCCCCCGCGTCACGCTGGTGACCCGCAAGACCTACGGCGGCGCCTACATCGCGATGAACGCGCGCTCGCTGGGTGCCACGAAGGTCTTCGCGTGGCCCGGCGCTGAGGTCGCCGTGATGGGCGCGGTCGCGGCGATCCGGATCCTGCACCGGCGCCGGCTGGCCGAGGTCGCCCCCGACATCCGCCCCCAGATGGAGGCCGAGCTGGCCGCCGAGCACGAGCGGATCGCCGGCGGGGTCGACAGGGCGGTCGAGATCGGCGTGGTCGACGAGGTCGTCGAGCCGGCCGCGACCCGTGGCGCCCTCGCCCGGGCGATCGACGACGCCGTGCAGGCCGGCGGGGTCCGCCGCGGCTCCCACGGGAACATCCCGCTCTAGCGTCCGGGCGGGCGGCGTAACGGCTCGCCGGCTGGTGCGTTGGACCGGTATGACGCCCGTCACACGCCTGAGCTCCCTGCTCGCCGCGGCCGCGCTGGCCGCGGGCATGCTCCCGGCCGTCCCTGCGTTGGCCGAGCCGCCCTCCGACCCGGTCTCGGGGCTGGTCGGCGGGCTGCTCGGTGAGCCGCAGCACCACCAGCGTCGCGACCGGGCCGACTACGGCCACACCAGCGCGAGAGACGGGATCCTGCGCCGCGGCTGCCGCAACTACGCCTACCGGTATGTGATCACCACGCCGAGCGACGACTGGACGGTCGAGACGTTCCTCGACGACCGCACCGGCGAGACGATCGCCTCCGGGACGTACTTCTCCGACTCCGACCCGGCGCGCAACCGGACGCACTTCCGGTTCTGCCAGTACAGCACCTACGCCGGCAAGTTCAAGATCCGGGCCAAGGTGCACTGGTACGGGAGCGCCGGCGAGGATCACAAGGTCTGGCTGGAGCCGTCCTACTTCCGGCTGCGCCGGCGCTAGAACGTCCTGAGGGCGCGCTCGCCCCGCTCAGACCACTTGGTGCAGCCAGCGCACCGGCGCCCCGTCGCCGGCGTGCCGGAACGTCTCCAGCTCGTCGTCCCAGGGCCGGCCGAGCAGCTTGTCGATCTCGCCGAGCAGGGTGGTGTCGCCGAGCGCGGCCTTGACGACCGCCGCCTTGAGCCGGTCCTCGGGGATCATGATGTCGCCGTGCAGGCCGGTGACGGCGTGGAAGACGCCGAGCTCGGGGGTGAAGGAGTAGCGGGCCCCCTCGGAGCCGGCGGTGGGCTCCTCGGTGATCTCGAAGCGCAGGTGGTTCCAGCCGCGCAGCGCGGAGGCGACGGCCGCCGCGGCGCCGGCCTTGCCGGCCCAGGACAGCTCGGCCCGGTAGGTGCCCGGCTGCGCCGGCTGCGGCGTCCAGTCCAGGCTCACGGGCACGCCGAGGACACCGCCGACGGCCCACTCGATGTGCGGGCACAGCGCGGAGGGCGCCGAGTGGACGTACAGGACGCCTCGCGTCGCGGCGCGGGGGGCAGTGCGTGCGGTCACCGTGACCTCCTTCATCTCCGGCGCGAGATGCGCCTTCCCCAGCGAGCTCGCGGAGATGGACGAGGGTATGAGTGACAGCGGTGTAGTTGTGGCCACCATTGTGACCCATGAGGCGTTCCAGCGCCAGTCTCAGCGCCGGAGTCAGCGCCGGCGTGCCGGGCCGGCGGTCCGGGCGCGGCGGGGCCCGAGGTCGAGCAGCGTGTCGATCACGTCCTCGGCGATGCCGAGCCCGCCCAGGTGGCTCTCGCCGTCGATCACCGACATCGTCGCGTCCGGCAGCCGGTCGACCAGGTGCTGGCCGTGGCGGAACGGCACGATGTGGTCGGCGTCGCCGTGCCACCAGCGCACCGGGACCCGCACGTCGGCGGCGTCGAAGCCCCAGTACCGGGTGAACAGGATCAGGTCGGCCAGGGGCGCCGTGGTCTGGAACCGGCTGCCGTTGAGCAGGTCGTCGAGGAACATCGCCTTGAACTCCGGGCGGGCGAGCAGGTTCTTGTCCCCCGGCGGCTGCAGCGCGGCGTAGAGGTCGAGCGCCGGTCCCGCGAGCGGCTTGATCACCCGGATCACCTGGGTGATCGCCACCCCGAGCGGCACCCGGGCCACCGTCACCAGCGGGGCGAGGCGCACGGCGAGCTGGATCGGGCCGTCGTCGACGGCGTCGGGTCCACGGGTCGGAGCGACCCCGCCGAGGATGCCGACCCCGTGCACCCGGTCGGGCAGGGCCGCGCCGGCGGCGAGCGCGTACGGCGCGCCCCCGGAGAGGCCGATCAGCCGGACCGTGTCGATCGCCAGGGTCTCGAGGAACAGCTCCAGGTCGTGCGTCCAGTCCAGGACGTCGGGATACAGGTGCGGCGTCGAGGAGCCGATGCCGGGCCGGTCGATGCCGATGATCCGCACACCCCGCCGATCGGCGTACGCACGTGCCTCGAGCGGGATCTGGCGGCGGGCACCGGGCGTGCCGTGCATCCAGATGATGGCCGGGCCGCGACGCGGTCCGTACTCCGCGAAGCTCAGCCGACGGCCGTCGCGGACCGCGACAGTGCCCTCGAGAGCCGGTCTCCTGACGTTCCCCACGCCCCGGAGTCTCGCACGTCACCGGACCAGGCGGACGGCTCCCGGGTCGACGACGTTCGCCACCTCGCGGAGCGCACCGAGCGGCTGGCCGTCACCGACGACCATCGGGCCCTCGACCACGTCCAGAACGACCGCGGTGACGTTGTCGCGGCCGCCGGCCTCCAGGGCGGCGCTGGTGAGGGCCGCCGCGGCGGAGTGCGGGTCCGCGACCGCGAGCAGCTCCGCGATGATCGGCTCCGGCACCAGGTCGGAGAGGCCGTCGCTGCACAGCAGCAGCCGGTCGCCGGTCCGCACCGCGAGCGGCAGCAGGTCGACGCCCTCGTGCACCGGGTCGCCGTCGAGCGAGCGCAGCACGACGTTGCGCCACGGGTGCCGGACCACCTCCTCGGGGCGCAGCTCGCCCCGCGACACCAGCCGCTGCACGTAGGTGTGGTCGGTGGTCAGCCGGGTCAGGTCGCCGCCCCGGAGCAGGTAACCGCGGGAGTCGCCGATGTGGGCGAGCACCGCCCGCCGGCCGTCGCAGACGACGGCGGTCAGGGTGGTGGCCATGCCGAGCCGGGTGAGGTCGCCCTGGACGCCGCGCCGGATGTTGGTGCGGGCCGCCTCCAGGCCGTCGAGGAGCAGCTCCTCCGGCTCCTCCCCCATCCGGCCGAGCGCGGTCGCGGCGACGGCGTACGCCGCGGTCGCGGCCGCGACCTCCCCGGCCGCGGCTCCGCCGACCCCGTCGGCGACCACCGCCACGTAGGGTCCGACGAACGCGGCGTCCTCGTTGTGGGGGCGCACCAGCCCGACGTCACTGACACCGGCACCCGAGAACCGCAGCATCGTGAAGGACCTCCTCGCAAAAAGTGCGGTGGAGTCTAGCCGAGCTTCCGCTCGAGCGCCTCGGCACGCTCGTCGGCGTCCGTGAGCTCGTCGCTGTCGATCGCGTGGGTCCGGTGGAACCACGCGAGCGCGTCCTGCTCCCGGCCGGCGGCCTCGAGGGCGTCCGCGTAGGCGTACCGCAGCCGGACCACCCACGACGAGCGGCTCTTGGAGGCCAGCGGCGCGAGCTCGAGCGTGCGCAGGGCGGCGTCGAGCTGGCCCAGGTCGCGCCGGGCCCCGGCCTCGACGATGGTCATCTCCGCCTTGGCCTCGGGCGCGAAGTTGGCGACCGAGGGGCTCTTCGACAGCTTGAGCGCCTCCTGAGGCTTGCCGAGCGCCCGGTGGCAGTCCGCCATGATCGGCAGGTAGGCGGTCGCACCGTTCATCCGCTTCGCGGCGCGCAGCTCGGCGAGCGCCTCCGCGTAGTGGCCCGCGGCGTAGGCCGCCTCCCCGGTCGCCTCGCGCACGACCGCGAGCCGCGGCGCCCGAGCCCGGGCGGCCAGCGTGTGCTGGTAGGCGGTCTCCGGATCGTCGTCGACGAGCGCGCCGGCGGCCGCGAGGTGCCGGGCGACGCGCGCGGCGAGCTTCTCCGGCAGCCCCTTGAGCTGGGCCGACACGGAGCGGTCCAGCTCACGGCCGGTGATGTCCTCGGGGAGCTCCGGGCCGTCGTACCGCTCCTGCTCCACCGTGCGGGCGCCCTGCTTGTCGGCCGGACGCCTCCAGTCGCTCTTGCGACCCGGGCGGTCGCCCTGCTTCGCCGGACGGCCCGAGGAGCCGCGCCGGTCCTTGCGATCGGAGCGATCGGAGCGATCGGAGCGATCGGAGCGATCGGAGCGATCGGAGCGATCGGAGCGATCGGCGTCCGGGCTCCAGCGCTGACCGCGCTCGGACGACTTCGCCGACGACGGCCGCCCGGACGCCGCCGGACGCTTCCCGGCCGGCTTGCCCGCAGACTGGCCCGCAGGCTTGCCCGCCGACTTCCCGGTGGGCCTGCCCGTGGGCTTGCCGGACGGCTTCCCGGTGCCCTGCGACCTGGGGGTTCGGCGCTGCTCGGCCACGACTGCTGCTCCTGCTCCTGCGCCGCTGCCGGCGCTGTCGATCACGATCGGGAAATGCACGTAGGGGCCACCTGATGGTGGCCCCTACGGAGTGTATGTCCGGCGGCGTCCTACTCTCCCACAGCCTCTCGGTTGCAGTACCATCGGCGCTGAAAGGCTTAACTTCCGGGTTCGGGATGGGACCGGGTGTTTCCCTTTCGCTATGGCCGCCGTAACTCTTGTGGCACCGGTTCGCGGGTGGTGTTCACCGCGGTGTTGGTGCCAAGCCATTGTTCTCTTGTTCCCCCTGCACACTCCGGTGCCGGTTCAGGGCACCCGTGTGTGTCGGGGGTGGTGTGTGTTGGATGTGGACGCGAGGCGTTTTTGTAGGTTTGGTTGAGGGTTTGTGGGACAAGCCCTCGGCCTATTAGTACCGGTCGGCTGGGCATTGCTGCTGTACACCTCCGGCCTATCAACCCAGTGTTCTGCTGGGGGCCTTACCCCCTCGAGGGGGTGGGAAACCTCATCTTGAAACGTGCTTCCCGCTTAGATGCATTCAGCGGTTATCACTTCCGAACGTAGCTAACCAGCCGTGCCCCTGGCGGGACAACTGGCACACCAGAGGTTCGTCCATCCCGGTCCTCTCGTACTAGGGACAGCCTTTCTCAAGTTTCCTGCGCGCGCGGCGGATAGGGACCGAACTGTCTCACGACGTTCTAAACCCAGCTCGCGTGCCGCTTTAATGGGCGAACAGCCCAACCCTTGGGACCTACTCCAGCCCCAGGATGCGACGAGCCGACATCGAGGTGCCAAACCATCCCGTCGATATGGACTCTTGGGGAAGATCAGCCTGTTATCCCCGGGGTACCTTTTATCCGTTGAGCGACCACGCTTCCACTTGCCGTGGCCGGATCACTAGTTCCGACTTTCGTCCCTGCTCGACATGTCTGTCTCACAGTCAAGCTCCCTTGTGCACTTACACTCGCCACCTGATTGCCAACCAGGCTGAGGGAACCTTTGAGCGCCTCCGTTACATTTTAGGAGGCAACCGCCCCAGTTAAACTACCCATCAGGCACTGTCCCTGAACCAGATAATGGTCCTAGGTTAGACATCTAGTACGACCAGAGTGGTATTTCAACGTTGACTCCAGGCAAACTGGCGTCTGCCCTTCACAGTCTCCCACCTATCCTACACAAGCCGAACCAAACACCAATACCAAACTATAGTAAAGGTCCCGGGGTCTTTCCGTCCTGCCGCGCGTAACGAGCATCTTTACTCGTAGTGCAATTTCGCCGAGTCCACGGTTGAGACAGCGCCCAAGTCGTTACTCCATTCGTGCAGGTCGGAACTTACCCGACAAGGAATTTCGCTACCTTAGGATGGTTATAGTTACCACCGCCGTTTACTGGGGCTTAAGTTCTGAGCTTCGCACACACAAGGTGTGCTGACCCGTCCCCTTAACCTTCCAGCACCGGGCAGGAGTCAGTCCGTATACATCGTCTTACAACTTCGCACGGACCTGTGTTTTTAGTAAACAGTCGCTTGGGCCTGGTCTCTGCGGCCATCACCGCTGCCACACGCAAGGTGTGTCACGGATCCGGCCCCCCTTCTCCCGAAGTTACGGGGGCATTTTGCCGAGTTCCTTAACCATGGTTCGCTCGATCGCCTTGGTATTCTCTACCTGATCACCTGAGTCGGTTTGGGGTACGGGCGGCGCGTAGCTCGCTAGAGGTTTTTCTCGACAGCATAGGATCACCCACTACTCCACAAATGGATCGGCATCAGATCTCAGGGCCGGCATCCAAGCCAGCGGTCCGGATTTACCTGGACCACCCCCTACATCCTTACCCGTGGACAACCATCGCCACGGCTGGGCTACCTTCCTGCGTCACCCCATCGCTTGACTACTACCAGATCGGGTCCCGCGCTCCCCTCGCCCGCCTCACCCCGAAGGGATCGGTCAGACGAGCTTCGGGCGGTTAGCATCACCGGGTTCGTCATGGGCGCTACTTTGCCGGTACGGGAATATCAACCCGTTGTCCATCGACTACGCCTGTCGGCCTCGCCTTAGGTCCCGACTTACCCAGGGCAGATTAGCTTGACCCTGGAACCCTTGATCATTCGGCGCAGGAGTTTCTCACTCCTGATTCGCTACTCATGCCTGCATTCTCACTCGTGTCGCGTCCACCCCTGGATCACTCCGAGGCTTCACTCGCGACACGACGCTCCCCTACCCATCCACGCACCCGTTGGGGCGCTACCACTTACGTGGGCGTGAATGCCATAGCTTCGGCGGATGACTTGAGCCCCGCTACATTGTCGGCGCGGAATCACTTGACCAGTGAGCTATTACGCACTCTTTCAAGGGTGGCTGCTTCCAAGCCAACCTCCTGGTTGTCAATGCGACTCCACATCCTTTTCCACTTAGTCACCGCTTAGGGGCCTTAGCTGATGGTCTGGGCTGTTTCCCTCTCGACAATGGAGCTTATCCCCCACTGTCTCACTGCTGCGCTCTCACTTACCGGCATTCGGAGTTTGGCTAACGTCAGTAACCTGGTAGGGCCCATTAGCTATCCAGTGCTCTACCTCCGGCAAGAAACACACAACGCTGCACCTAAATGCATTTCGGGGAGAACCAGCTATCACGAAGTTTGATTGGCCTTTCACCCCTATCCACAGGTCATCCCCTCAGTTTTCAACCTAAGTGGGTTCGGTCCTCCACGCGGTCTTACCCGCGCTTCAACCTGCCCATGGATAGATCACTTCGCTTCGGGTCTTGATCGTGCTACTCCACCGACTCACGCCGGATACGCCCTATTCGGACTCGCTTTCGCTACGGCTCCCCCACACGGGTTAACCTCGCAACACAACGCAAACTCGCAGGCTCATTCTTCAAAAGGCACGCCGTCACCACCCACCCCCAAAAGGGAGGGCTAGGCTCCGACGGATTGTAGGCACACGGTTTCAGGTACTATTTCACTCCCCGCCAGGGGTACTTTTCACCTTTCCCTCACGGTACTTGTCCGCTATCGGTCATCAAGGAGTATTTAGGCTTAACGGGTGGTCCCGCCAGATTCACACGGAATTTCAGGGGTTCCGTGTTACTTGGGATACCATCCAACAGGCATGCGCTTACACTTACGGGGCTATCACCCTCTACGGCGCCACTTTCCAATGGACTTCAACTTCACGCACACTTTCTTACTGTCTGAGAAGCCGGCAGACCCCTCCAGATGGTCCCACAACCCCCCATGCGCAACCCCTGCCGGGTATCACACGCATAAGGTTTAGCCTCATCCGATTTCGCTCGCCACTACTCTCGGAATCACTTTTGTTTTCTCTTCCTACCGGTACTGAGATGTTTCACTTCCCGGCGTTCCCTCCACACACCCTATATATTCAGGCGCGGGTAACACGACATGACTCGTGCTGGGTTCCCCCATTCGGACACCCCCGGATCACAGCTCGGTTGCCAACTCCCCAGGGCTTATCGCAGGCTCCTACGTCCTTCATCGGCTCTTGATGCCAAGGCATCCACCATGTGCCCTTCATAGCTTGTCTCACAAACACTCAACAAAAACTACAAAGACCCTGACGCCACCACCCCAAGGGGCAGCACGCGCCAGGAAGCGACCAGATCAGGTGTTGACCTGGTCGCAGATGCTCGCGTCCACTATCCAATTCACAAACAACACGCCCACCAACCCCCGCGCCAGCCAACCGGCCAACACAGACAAAGGGAGCAGCTCGAGTCACCAGTTGCCTGATCCCTCAAAGCCCAACAGTGTGTCAAGACCATCCCCACCCCAACAGCCACCAGGTTCCACACCCGCTCCCCCGAAGGACAGACAAGCAGTACTGAGGCGACCATGCGACGGTCGTGGTCGTTCATCGACGATTCCACTAGTGAACACCACCAATGCCAACCGGACGGATGCCGGCTGTGCGGGGCGTGTGCTCCTTAGAAAGGAGGTGATCCAGCCGCACCTTCCGGTACGGCTACCTTGTTACGACTTCGTCCCAATCGCCAGCCCCACCTTCGACGGCTCCCCCCACAAGGGTTAGGCCACCGGCTTCGGGTGTTGCCGACTTTCGTGACGTGACGGGCGGTGTGTACAAGGCCCGGGAACGTATTCACCGCAGCGTTGCTGATCTGCGATTACTAGCGACTCCGACTTCATGGGGTCGAGTTGCAGACCCCAATCCGAACTGAGACCGGCTTTTTGGGATTCGCTCCGCCTTACAGCATCGCAGCCCTTTGTACCGGCCATTGTAGCATGCGTGAAGCCCTGGACATAAGGGGCATGATGACTTGACGTCATCCCCACCTTCCTCCGAGTTGACCCCGGCAGTCTCCTATGAGTCCCCGGCATGACCCGCTGGCAACATAGGACGAGGGTTGCGCTCGTTGCGGGACTTAACCCAACATCTCACGACACGAGCTGACGACAGCCATGCACCACCTGTACACCGACTAAAAGGGGCACCATCTCTGGCGCTTTCCGGCGTATGTCAAACCCAGGTAAGGTTCTTCGCGTTGCATCGAATTAATCCGCATGCTCCGCCGCTTGTGCGGGCCCCCGTCAATTCCTTTGAGTTTTAGCCTTGCGGCCGTACTCCCCAGGCGGGGCGCTTAATGCGTTAGCTGCGGCACGGAACCCGTGGAATGGATCCCACACCTAGCGCCCAACGTTTACGGTGTGGACTACCAGGGTATCTAATCCTGTTCGCTCCCCACACTTTCGCTCCTCAGCGTCAGGACATGCCCAGAGAACCGCCTTCGCCACCGGTGTTCCTCCTGATATCTGCGCATTTCACCGCTACACCAGGAATTCCGTTCTCCCCTGCATGCCTCTAGTCTGCCCGTATCGAAAGCAAGCACTGAGTTAAGCCCAGTGTTTTCACTCCCGACGCGACAAACCGCCTACGAGCCCTTTACGCCCAATAATTCCGGACAACGCTCGCACCCTACGTATTACCGCGGCTGCTGGCACGTAGTTGGCCGGTGCTTCTTCTGTACCTACCGTCACCACCATCACCGGTGCTTCGTCGGTACTGAAAGAGGTTTACAACCCGAAGGCCGTCATCCCTCACGCGGCGTTGCTGGATCAGGCTTCCGCCCATTGTCCAATATTCCCCACTGCTGCCTCCCGTAGGAGTCTGGGCCGTGTCTCAGTCCCAGTGTGGCCGGTCACCCTCTCAGGCCGGCTACCCGTCGAAGCCTTGGTAGGCCATTACCCCACCAACAAGCTGATAGGCCGCGAGCACATCCCCCACCGAAAAAACTTTCCACACAGAGCACATGCGCACCTGTGTCGTATCCGGTATTAGCCACCGTTTCCGGTAGTTATCCCAAAGTGAAGGGCAGATTACTCACGTGTTACTCACCCGTTCGCCGCTCGAGTACCCCCGAAAGGGCCTTTCCGCTCGACTTGCATGTGTTAAGCACGCCGCCAGCGTTCGTCCTGAGCCAGGATCAAACTCTCCGTTGAAAACAACACCCCAACCACACCCCAAAAAAAGCGCAGCCAGGAAAAAGAGATGCCTGACAAGAAGAACCTGACTAAAAATTGTCAGAATCATTGTCAAAGAAACCATCAACAACCACCCCAAAAAGGGCAGAAGTCAACAGGGCATTACAAACTAATTCGTCGACTATGACACACTGTTGAGTTCTCAAGAATCAGACGCACACCGAACCGGGCCCTTGCGAGACCGGCTGCGGGGCAACCTGCAAAAACTTACCGGCTCCGATCCACCAGGTCAACTCGGGGCTGATCCGGTGTCTCGGCGGGCCGAGGCCGGACGCACCGCTCCCCTTCGAAGTGGCCTCTCGGCCCGAGTGGGAGCCGCGTGTCGCGGCGAAGAAGAAACCTACCAGGGTCCCGGCGATGCGCCAAACCCGGGGTCGGGGCACGCACTAGCGGCGCCGGGGCGGCGCCGCGGGACGGTAGGGCGAGACGGTCGGGTCGCCGGTCGCCCAGAACCGCCACGGCCGCTCCGGCGCACCGCGCAGACCCACCCGCGGGCCGGTCGAGACGGACTCCGGCGGGGTCGCGATCGTCAGCGTCACCGGGCCGGCCGCCAGGTCGGTGCCGTCGTGGGTGAGCTCGATCCCGAGAGCCGAGCAGAGCCGCGCCGGGCCGCGGGCCAGGTCGCGGTCCCGGGCCTGGTTGCGTCGCTCCCGTGCCTGCTCCAGTCCGTCGACGACCTCACCGGCGCGCAGCAGGACCGCGCTCGCGGTGCCCTCGGTGCCGCAGACGACGTTGCAGCACACGTGCATGCCGTAGCTGAAGTAGCAGTAGAGGTGGCCGGCCGGGCCGAACATCACCGCGTTGCGTCGCGTCTGCCCCCGGAACGCGTGCGACCCGGGGTCGTTCGCGCCGTCGTAGGCCTCGACCTCCGTCAGCCGGACCGCGACGTCGCCGTGGCGCAGGACGGCGTTGAGCAGCCGGGGCGCCACCTCGAGGACGGGCCCGGAGAGCACGGCGGGCAGGTCAGGCGAGCCGGGCACGGTGTCCGTCGAGGCGGCTGGTGAGCTCCGCGAGCTGCTCGCGGACCCGGACCGGCGCGGTCCCGCCCCGGCCGTCCCGGGACGCGACCGAGCCGGTCACGGTCAGCACGTCGCGGACCCCGGGCGTCAGGGCCGGCGAGATCTCGGCGAACTGCTCGTCGCTGAGGTCCGCCAGCTCGACGCCGAGCTCCTCGCAGCGCCGCACGCACCCGCCGGCGATCTCGTGGGCGACCCGGAACGGCACGCCCTCGCGGACCAGCCACTCGGCGACGTCGGTGGCCAGCGAGAACCCCTGGGGGGCGAGCTCGGCCATCCGGTCGGTGTGGAAGGTGAGGGTCGCGACCAGGCCGGTGAACGCGGGCAGCAGCACCTCGAGGGTGTCGACGGAGTCGAACACCGGCTCCTTGTCCTCCTGCAGGTCGCGGTTGTAGGCCAGCGGCAGCGCCTTGAGCGTGGCGAGCAGGCCGGACAGGTTGCCGATCAGGCGACCGGCCTTGCCGCGCGCCAGCTCGGCGATGTCGGGGTTCTTCTTCTGCGGCATGATGCTCGACCCGGTCGACCAGGAGTCGTGCAGCGTCACGAAGCCGAACTCACGGGTCGACCACAGGATCACCTCCTCGGCGATCCGGCTCACGTCGACGCCGATCTGGGCGGTGACGTAGGCGAACTCGGCGACGAAGTCCCGGGAGGCGGTCCCGTCGATCGAGTTGGCGCTGGAGCCGGTGAACCCGAGCTCGGCCGCCACGCCCTCCGGGTCCAGGCCGAGGCTGGAGCCGGCCAGCGCGCCGGAGCCGTACGGCGAGTCCGCCGCCACCCGCGCGTCCCAGTCGCGGAGCCGGTCGACGTCGCGCAGCAGCGCCCAGCAGTGCGCGAGCAGGTGATGGGCGAGCAGCACGGGCTGTGCGTGCTGGAGGTGCGTGCGGCCGGGCATCACGGCGTCGCCGGCCCCACGCGCCTGGGCCGCGAGCGCGTCGACGAGGTCGAGCACCTGGCCCGCGACCACGGCCGCGTGGTCGCGGAGGAAGACCTTGAACAGGGTCGCGATCTGGTCGTTGCGGCTGCGTCCGGCGCGCAGCCGGCCACCGACGTCGGGGCCGACCTCGTCGACCAGCAGCCGCTCGAGCGCGCCGTGGACGTCCTCGTCCGAGGGGTCCGGCGCGAGCTCGCCCGCGGCGTACCGCTCCCCCAGGACGTCCAGGCCGCGCCGCAGCTCGGCGAGGTCGGCGTCGGTGAGCAGCCCCGCGCGGTGCAGGGCGTTGGCGTGCGCCCGCGACCCGGCCAGGTCGTAGGGCGTGAGCCGCCAGTCGAAGTGCGTCGAGCCGGACAGTGCGTCGAGCTCCGGCGAGGGGCCGCCTGCGAAGCGGCCGCCCCAGAGCTTTCCGGTGTTGGTGCCCATCAGTCGTTCCCGGCCTCCATCGCGGCCGCGTCGAGGGCCTCCTCGTCCGGCTCGGTGCGCACCTCGGGGTTCTCGGTGATCTGGTCGAACCCGCCGGACGGCAGCTGACCGAACAGCGTGCCGTTCTCGACCAGCACCTGACCCTGGTCGAGCGGCTGCCCGGCGTACATCTCGAGCATCGCGCGCGAGTCGGCGATGTCGAGGTTGCGCATCGTGAGCTGACCGATCCGGTCGGTGGGCCCGAACGCCGAGTTCGAGGTGCGCTCCATCGACAGCTTCTCGGGGTGGTAGGACAGCGCCGGGCCGTCGGTGCGCACGATCGTGTAGTCCTCGCCGCGGCGCAGCCGGAGGGTCACCTCGCCGGTCACCACCGACGCGACCCACCGCTGGATCGACTCGCGCAGCATCAGTGCCTGGGGATCCAGCCACCGCCCCTCGTAGAGCAGACGGCCCAGGCGGCGTCCGTTCGCGTGGTAGTTCGCGAGCGTGTCCTCGTTGTGGATCGCGTTCATCAGGCGCTCGTAGGCGATCCAGAGCAGGTCGAGGCCGGGCGCTTCGTAGACGCCGCGCGACTTCGCCTCGATGATCCGGTTCTCGATCTGGTCCGACATCCCGAGCCCGTGCCGGCCACCGATCGCGTTGGCCTCCTTGACCAGCTCGACCGGGTCGTCGAACCGGCGCCCGTTGAGCGCCACGGGGCGGCCCTGCTCGAACACGACCGTGACGTCCTCGGTGGCGATCTCGACGGCGGGGTCCCAGAAGCGGACGCCCATGATCGGCTCGACCACCTCCATCGAGGTGTCCAGGTGCTCGAGCGTCTTCGCCTCGTGGGTGGCGCCCCAGATGTTGGCGTCGGTCGAGTACGCCTTCTCCTGGGAGTCGCGGTACGGCAGGTCGTGGCTGGTCAGCCACTGGCTCATCTCGGTGCGACCGCCGAGCTCGTGGACGAAGTCGGGGTCCAGCCAGGGCTTGTAGATGCGCAGCAGGGGGTTGGCCAGCAGGCCGTAGCGGTAGAACCGCTCGATGTCGTTGCCCTTGAACGTCGACCCGTCGCCCCAGATGTCGACGCCGTCCTCGTGCATCGCGCGGACCAGGATGGTGCCGGTCACGGCCCGGCCGAGCGGCGTGGTGTTGAAGTAGACGCGCCCGCCCGAGCGGATGTGGAAGGCGCCGCACGCGAGCGCGGCCAGGCCCTCCTCGACCAGCTGCGCGCGGCAGTCGACGGCGCGGGCGATCTCGGCGCCGTACTCGCGGGCCCGTGCGGGCACGCCGGAGACGTCGGGTTCGTCGTACTGGCCGATGTCGGCGGTGTAGGTGCACGGGATCGCGCCCTTGTCGCGCATCCAGGCCACCGCCACCGAGGTGTCCAGGCCTCCCGAGAACGCGATGCCGACGCGCTGGCCGACCGGGAGGGACGTCAGGACCTTGCTCACGAATGCTCTTCCTTCTGCTGGGGGTGCTGGTTGGCGTCGGCGAGGGCGAGGAAGCGACGGGCCAGGGCCTCGCCGCCGCTCGCGTGACGGCCGATGACCAGCACGGTGTCGTCGCCGGCGATGGTGCCGAGGATCTCGGGGAACTCGGCCTTGTCGAAGGCCGAGGCGAGGAACTGGGCCGCGCCGGGAGGGGTGCGCAGCACGACCAGGTTGGCGCTGGCGTCCGCGCTCACGAGGAGCTCGCCGCACAGCCGGGCCAGCCGGTTGGTCGCGGCCGCGGTCTCCCCCGGCGCGCTCGGTCGTCGGTCCCCGCCCTCCGCCGGAACGGCGTACACGAGCGATCCCGTGGGCGAGCGCACCTTGATCGCGTCCAGCTCGACCAGGTCGCGCGACAGCGTGGCCTGGGTGACCCGCAGGCCGTTCTCGGCCAGCAGGTCGGCCAGCTCGGCCTGCGAGTGGACCTCGCGCTGCGAGACCAGCTCGACGATCCGCTGGTGGCGGGCGCTCTTCGTGGTGGGCCGCAGGACGGTGTTCATCGCGCCTCCAACAGGAACGACAGGATGGCCTTCTGGGCGTGGCGGCGGTTCTCGGCCTCGTCCCAGACCACGCTCTGGGGGCCGTCGAGCACCGCGGCGTCGATCTCCTTGCCGCGGTAGGCGGGCAGGCAGTGCAGGACGATGGCGTCCGGCTCGGCCCGCTGGAGCAGCTCGGTGGTCAGGGAGTACGGCGCGAGCGCGACGGTCCGCGCGGCGGCCTCCTCCTCCTTGCCCATCGAGGTCCAGGTGTCGGTGACCACCACGTCGGCGCCGGTCACGGCGGCCACGGGATCGGGCACCAGGGTGGCCGATCCGCCCGTGCCCGCGGCGATCGCGGCGGCCCGCTCGACCATCGCCCGGGCCGGCGCGTACCCGTCGGGCGAGCCGACGCGCACGTGCAGGCCCGCCGTGGCGCCGGCCAGCAACCAGGAGTTGCCCATGTTGCAGGCGCCGTCGCCGAGGAACGCCACGGTCAGGCCGCCGAGCCGCTCCTTGTGCTCGCGGATCGTGAGCAGGTCCGCGAGCAGCTGGCAGGGGTGGAAGTCATCGGTGAGTGCGTTGACCACCGGCACGCCGGCGTGCGCGGCCATCTCGGCGAGGCGGGCCTGGGCGTAGGTGCGCCAGACGATGACCGAGGCCTGCCGCCCCAGCACCCGCGCGACGTCGGGCACGGACTCCCGCACGCCGATGCCGGCCAGGGCACCGTCGACCAGCATCGGGTGGCCGCCGAGCTCGGCGATGCCCGCGGCGAACGAGGCCTGGGTGCGCAGCGTCTGCTTGTCGAAGATCATCGCGACCGTGCGCGGCCCGGCGAGCGGCTTGGCGGCGTACGGCGCCCGCTTGAGCTCGGCCGCCAGGTCGAGGACCCGGGCCTGCTCGGCGGGGCTCAGGTCGTCGTCCGCCAGGAAGTGCCGCACCGCGGAGTGGCCGGTCATGCCAGCGCCTCGTCCAGGATGCCCGGCCATGCCCGCAGGAAGGCCTCGGCGTCGTCGGCGGTGAGCACCAGCGGCGGCGCGAGCCGGATCCGGCTCGGGGTGGGGTTGTTCACGATGAAGCCGGCCCGCTGGGCGGCGGCCACGACCTCGGCGGCCGCGTCGGCCGCCAGGTCGAGGCCGATCAGCAGACCCTCGCCGCGCACCTCGGTGACCCGGGGGTCGGCGCCCAGCCCGTCGCGGAGCTTCTGGCCGAGCACCGTGACGTGCTCGAGGAGGTCCTCGGACTCGATGGTCGCGAGGACGGCGAGCGCCGCCGCGCAGGCCACCGGGTTGCCCCCGAAGGTCGTGCCGTGGTTGCCCGGCTCGAGCAGCCTCCCGGCCGCGCCGACGCCGATGCACGCGCCGATCGGGAAGCCGCCGCCCAGGCCCTTGGCGACGGTCACCACGTCGGGCAGCACGCCGGCGGTCGCGAACGCGAACCACCGGCCCACCCTGCCCATGCCGGTCTGCACCTCGTCGAACCAGAGCAGCGCCCCGTGCTCGTCGGCGACCGAGCGGGCCGCGGCCAGGTAGCCGTCGGGGGGCACCACGACGCCGGCCTCGCCCTGGATCGGCTCGAGCAGCACCGCGGCGGTCTCGTCGGTGACCGCGGCCGCGAGCGCCTCGGCGTCGCCGTACGGCACGAACGTCACGTCGCCCGGCAGCGGCTCGAAGGGGGTGCGGTAGGCCGCCTTCGAGGTCAGCGCCAGGGCGCCCATCGTGCGGCCGTGGAAGGAGCCCTCGGCGACCACGACGTGGGTGCGGCCGGTGCGCCGGGTCAGCTTGAACGCAGCCTCGTTGGCCTCGGTCCCGGAGTTGGTGAAGAACACCTTCCCGCCGCCGGGTCCGACCTCGAGCAGGGCGAGCAGCCTCTCGGCGAGCTCGACCTGCGGGGCGCTGGTGAAGAAGTTGGAGATGTGGCCCAGGGTCTGCAGCTGGGTCGTCACGGCCTCGACCAGCGCCGGGTGGCCGTGGCCGAGGGCGTTGACGGCGATGCCGCCGAGCAGGTCGACGTACTCGTTGCCGTCGGTGTCCCACACGCGTGCGCCCTCGCCGCGGGTGAGCACCAGCTTCGGGGGGCCGAAGGTGTTCATCAGGCTGGCGGCGTACCGCTCCTGGTAGTCGGTCACGGGATCGGTCACTGGATCGGTCACGGGGTGTCCCTCGCCTTCCGGGTCTTGGTCTCGACGCCGGGCAGCACCTGGGTGCCGACGCCCTCGCTCGTGAAGAGCTCCAGCAGGACCGCGTGCGGTTCGCGGCCGTCGACGACGGTCGCCCGGGGGACGCCGTTCTTCACCGCCTGGAGGCAGGCGCCCATCTTCGGCACCATCCCGGAGGCGAGGGTCGGGAGGATCTCCTCCAGCGCCTCGGGGCTGATCTCGCCGATCACGTCCTCCGAGCTGGGCCAGTCGAGGTAGAGGCCCTCGACGTCGGTGAGCACCAGCAGCTTCTCCGCGCCGAGCGCGACCGCGAGGGCCGCGGCAGCGGAGTCCGCGTTCACGTTGTGGACCTGGCCGTCGACGTCCGGCGCCACGCTGGAGACGACCGGGATCCGGCCGGCCTCGATCAGGTCCAGCACGGACTCCGGGCGGACCCGGGCCACCTCGCCGACCAGGCCGAGGTCGACCTCCTCACCGTCGACCACGGTGTTGGCCGGCTCGGCGGTGAACAGGCCGGCGTCCTCGCCCGAGCAGCCGACCGCGAGCGGGCCGTGCTCGTTGATCAGCCCCACGAGCTCGCGCTGCACCTGGCCGACCAGCACCATCCGGACCACGTCCATGGCCTCGGGCGTGGTCACCCGCAGGCCGCCGCGGAACTCCGACTTGATCCCGAGGCGGTCCAGCATGGTCGAGATCTGCGGTCCTCCGCCGTGGACCACCACGGGCTTGAAGCCGGCGAACCGCAGGAAGGCGATGTCCTCGGCGAACGCGCGCTTCAGCGTCTCGTCGGTCATGGCGTTGCCGCCGTACTTCACGACCACGATCTTGCCGTGATAGCGCTTGAGCCAGGGCAGCGCCGCGGCGAGCGTGCGGGCCTTGGCCGGATCGGGCTTGCTCGGGTCGTGGGACGTGTGCTCGATCGTCATCGGCTCGCTCATGAGGAGTAGGCGCTGTTCTCGTGGACGTAGGCGTGGGTGAGGTCGTTGGTCCAGACCGTCGCCCGCTCGGAGCCGGACTTGAGGTCGATGGTCACGCTGACCTCGCGCGGCTTCAGGTCGACGGTCGCCGGGTCGGCGTCCGGTGTGGACCGGCGGCAGACCCAGATGCCGTTCATCGCCACGTCCAGGTCCGCGGGGTCGAACCGGGCACTGGTGGTGCCGATGCTCGCGAGCACCCGGCCCCAGTTGGGGTCGTTGCCGAAGACGGCGGCCTTGAAGAGGTTGGACCGGGCCACGCTGCGCCCGACCTCGACGGCCTCGGCCTCGGTGGCCGCGTTGAGCACCGTGATCGCGATCTCGTGGTCGGCGCCCTCGGCGTCGCGGAGCAGCTGCATCGCGAGATCGGTGCACGCCTGCGTGAGCGCGTCGGTGAAGTCCGGCAGCGAGGGGGTGATCCCGCTGGCGCCGCTGGCGAGAACCGTGACGGTGTCGTTGGTGGACATGCAGCCGTCGGAGTCGAGCCGGTCGAAGGAGACCGAGGTCGCCTTGCGCAGCGCGGTGTCCAGGTCGGCGGCCGGTACGACCGCGTCGGTGGTCAGCACCACGAGCATCGTGGCGAGCTGGGGCGCCAGCATGCCGGCGCCCTTCGCCATTCCGGCAACCGACCAGCCGGCACCCTCGACGACGACCTGCTTGCTCACCGAGTCGGTGGTCATGATCGCCTCCGCCGCCGCACCACCGCCGTCCGCAGCGAGCGCGTCGTACGCCGCGTCCGCGCCGGCGAGCACCTGCGACCGGTCGTTGGTCAGCCCGATCAGGCCGGTGGAGCAGACGACCACGTCGATCGGGCCGATCCCGAGCCGCTCGGCGACCCGCTCGGCGACCGCGTGGGTGGTCTGGAAGCCCTCGGGGCCGGTGTAGCAGTTGGCGCCGCCGGAGTTCAGGAAGACCGCACGGACGATGCCGTCCTTGACGACCTCCTGGCTCCACAGCACCGGGTTGGCCTTGCAGCGGTTGGCGGTGAAGACGCTGGCGGAGTCGAAGGTGGGGCCGTCGTTCACGACCAGCGCGACGTCCTTGGCGCCGGTGGACTTCAGGCCGGCCGCGACGCCGGCGGCACGGAAGCCCTTCGGGGCGGTGACGCTCACGGGGCCAGTCCCACGGTCGAGAGGCCGGTGCCCTCGTCGAGGCCGACCGCGAGGTTCATGCACTGGACGGCGGCACCGGCGGTGCCCTTGGTCAGGTTGTCGACCGCGCCGACGGCGACGAGCCGGTGGGCGTCCGCGTCGACGGTCACCTGGAGCTGGACGCAGTTCGAGCCGGTGACGGACTTGGTCTGCGGCCACTGGCCCTGAGGGAGGACGTGGACGAACGCCTCGTCGGCGTACGCCTTGGCGTACGCGGCGTGCGCCTCGTCGGCGCTCACCTCGCCGCGGAGCGGGGCCGAGCAGGTGGCGAGGATGCCGCGCGGCATCGGCACCAGCAGCGGCGTGAAGCTGACCCGGACGGTCTCCCCGATCAGGCCGGAGAGGTTCTGGGTGATCTCGGGGGCGTGCCGGTGGGTGCCGCCCACGCCGTACGCGCTGGCGCTGCCCATCACCTCGCTGCCGAGCAGGTGCGGCTTCGCGGACTTCCCGGCGCCGCTGGTGCCGGAGGCCGCGACCACGACCACGTCGGGCTCGACCAGGCCGGCGGCGACGGCGGGCGCCAGCGTGAGCGTCGACACCGTCGGGTAGCAGCCCGGGACGGCGATCCGCCGGGCCCCGGCGAGCAGGGCGCGCTGGCCGGGGAGCTCCGGGAGGCCGTAGGGCCAGGTGCCGGCGTGGGTGCCGCCGTAGAACCGTTCCCACGCCGCCGGGTCGGCGAGCCGGAAGTCGGCGCCGCAGTCGATGACGACGGTGTCCGGGTCGGCCTCGCCGAGCCGGGCCGCGATCTCGCCGGACTGGCCGTGCGGGAGCGCGAGGAAGACGACGTCGTGGCCGGCCAGTGTCTCCAGGGAGGTCTCCACCAGGACCCGGTCGGCGAGCGGGACCAGGTGCGGCTGCAGCGCGCCGAGCGGCTGGCCCGCGTTCGACGCCCCGGTCAGCGCCCCGATCTCCACGTCCGGGTGCCCGAGGAGCAGGCGCAACAGCTCGCCCCCCGCGTAGCCACTGGCTCCGGCGACCGCGATCCGCTTGCTCGTCATGTGCATGACTATACAACCGACCGTATGTTCATGTGCAAGTGGGCGCCCGTCGGGCCCACTGCGCCGGGGAAACGCCCGAGCGCGCCGTCGCCGCCGCGGGCTAGGTTCCCCATCATGACAAGACTCGCCTTCGATGACTACCTGGGGCACCTCCGCGAGGACTCCGGGCGCTTCCGGGCGGTACTGACCGGGTGCGACCCGGCCGCGCGCGTGCCCGGCTGCCCGGAGTGGACCGCGGCCGACCTGCTGTGGCACCTCACCGAGGTCCAGCAGTTCTGGGCCCGCATCGTCCGCGACCGGCCGACCGGCCCGAGCCGGGACTGGGTCGAGCCGCAGCGCCCGGCGTCGTACGACGCGCTGCTCGCCGCCTTCGACGAGCACTCGGCGGCGCTCGCCGCCGCCCTGGAGGCCGCCGACCCGGCCGAGCCAGCCTGGTCCTGGTCGGAGGAGCAGACCGTCGGGTTCACCTTCCGCCGCCAGGCCCACGAGGCCCTGATCCACCGGCTCGACGCCGAGCAGACGGCGGGGGACGTCTCACCGCTCGACCCGGAGCTGGCCGCCGACGGCGTCGACGAGGCGCTGGCCGTGATGTTCGGCGGCACCCCGCCGTGGGGCACGTTCACCGGCCTCCCCCAGTACGTCCGTGTCGACCTGACCGACCGGGACGAGTCCGTGTGGGTGCAGGTCGGGCACTTCACCGGCACCGATCCCGAGAGCGGCACCCATCACGACGGGATCGCGGACGTCTCCGTCGTCCCCGATCCCGGCGGCGAGCCGGACGTCGTGGTCGACGGGCCGGCCGGCGCGATCGACGCGTGGCTCTGGCGCCGTGGCGACGACCGGGAGATCCGGGTGGCCGGAGACCGGGCGGTCTACGACCACTTCCGCCGGGCCGTGGACCAGCCGCTCGACTGAAGCCCCGAACAGCCCCAGGACGTCGGCCGCGGGGCGTCCGGTCGGTCAGCTGCGCTGGACGGCACCCGTCCGCTCGGCGGCCAGCGCGACGGCCGCGTCCCGGGCCGCCGCCGTCTCCTCCTCGGTCAACGTCCGGTCCGGCGCCCGGAACCGCAACGCGAAGGCGAGCGACTTGCGCCCGGTGCCGACCTGCTCCCCCGTGTAGACGTCGAAGAGCCGGATCGACTCGAGCAGGTCGCCGGCACCCTCACGGAGCGCGGCGCCCACCTCGGCGGCGGTGACGCTCCGGTCCACGACCAGCGCCACGTCCTCCTTCGCCAGGGGGTACGTCGAGAAGTCCGGGCCGGGCGTGACCTCGCGGGCCTGCCGCATCAGCGTGTCGAGGTCGATCTCGAGCGCGGCGCTGCGCTGGGGCAGGCCGAAGGCCTGGCAGACCTTGGGGTGCAGCTCGCCCGCGTGGCCGAGGACCTCGCCGCCGACGCCGAGCTGTGCGCAGCGGCCGGGATGCCACGGCGTCCGGGTGGCCGCCGCGACGTCGACCCCGACGCCGAGCTCGGCGCCGAGCCGGCGGACCAGCGCGATGGCGTCGGACCAGCCGGACTCGCGCCCGGGGCCCCACCAGCCGGCCCGCTCGCGCTCGCCGGCCAGGACGACCGCGAGGTGCAGCGGCTGGTCCGGGAGCGCCTCGAAGAGCTTGGCCACCTCGTCGGCGGTCGGGCGCCAGTCGACGCCGTAGATCGGCGCCGGCCCGCGGTCGACGGGGAACGCGACGGTGCCGGTCTCGAACAGCGACACGCCCGACGCGCCGCGGCCGAGGTTCCGCGCGGCCGCGCGGAGCAGGCCCGGGAGCAGGGTCGTGGTGTACGACGGCTCCTCGCTGGAGAGCGGGTTCGCGAGCCGCACCGTGCGTCGGCGCGGGTCGTCGGCCGCGAGTCCGAGCGCCTCGAAGGCGGCGTCGCCGACGAACGGGAAGCTGATCACCTCCACGCAGCCCGCCCCGGCAAGGGTGCGACCGACTCGGCGGCGCAGCCGCTGCTCGCGGGTCAGGCCCCGCCCGGCGGCCTCGCGGGGCAGCACCGAGGGCACCTGGTCGTAGCCCACGATCCGGGCCACCTCCTCGACCAGGTCGAACGGGTCGTTGAGGTCGGGCCGCCACGGCGGCGGGGTCGCGGTCAAGGTGGTGTCCGCCTTGACCAGGACGCAGCCGACGGCCTCCAGGTTGGCGACGGTGGTCGCGGCGTCGATCGCCATGCCCGTGATCAGCGCGGGCAGGTCGTAGCCGATGGTGATGGTCGGCCGCGCCGGGGCGGTGCCGACGACCGTGACGCCGGGCTCGGCGGTGCCGCCGCCGTGCGTCGTGAGCAGCTCGACCACCCGGTCCGCGGCGGCCGGGGTGATCGCCGGGTCGGCGCCGCGCTCGTTGCGCTTGCCGGCCTCGGAGCTGATCTTGTGGCGCTTGCCGGTGCGGAACATCGCCACGGCGTCCCAGTGCGCAGCCTCCACCACGATGGTGGTCGTCGACTCCGACAGCTCCGTGGTCTCGCCGCCCATCACCCCGCCCAGGCCGATGATGCCGGAGTCGTCGGTGACGACCAGGTCCCCCGCGGGCCCAGCGGACAGCGACCGGTCGACGCCGTCGAGGGTGGTGAGCCGCTCGCCCGCGCGGGCCCGGCGGACCCGGATCGGGCCCTGGAGCTTGTCGCCGTCGTAGCCGTGGATCGGCCGGCCGGTCTCGAGCATCACGTAGTTGGTGACGTCGACGGCCAGCGAGATCGGGCGCATCCCGGCCTGCTGCAGCCGGCGGGCCATCCAGTCGGGGGTCGGCGCGGCCGGGTCGAACCCGGACACGGTGCGCGCCACGAACACCGGGCAGCCGGCGGGGTCGTCGATGACGACCGGGTAGCCCTCACCGTTCGGGGCCGGCACCGACCGGGCGGCCGGGTCGCGGTACGGCGCGCCGTAGGCGAGGGCTGCCTCGCGGGCGACGCCGCGCACCGACAGCGCGTAGGCGCGGTCGGGGTTGATCTCGAACTCGATGACCTCCTCGCCGAGCCCCAGCACGTCGAACGCGTCCGCGCCGGGCTCGCCGGCGTCGGCCGGCAGCACGATGATGCCGTCGTGGTCCTCGCCGAGGCCCAGCTCGCGGGCCGAGCAGATCATCCCGGCCGAGACGTGGCCGTAGGTCTTGCGGGCCGAGATCTCGAAGCCGCCGGGCAGCACGCCGCCGGGCAGCACGACCACGACGAGGTCGCCGGGGGCGAAGTTGTGGGCGCCGCACACGATGCCCTGCGGCTCGCCGGTCCCGTTCGCGGCGCCGACGTCGACGGTGCACCAGTTGATCGTCTTGCCGTTCTTCTGCGGCTCGGGCTGCATCGTCAGCACCCGGCCGATGACGAGCGGGCCGGTGATGTCGGCGCCGGTGCTCTCGATCGCCTCGAGCTTGAGCCCGAGAGCGGTCAGCCGGCGGGTGAGGTCCTCGGTCGTGACGCCGTCCGGGAGGTCGACGTACTCACGGATCCAGGAGACGGGGGTCTTCATCGTGCTCAGAGCTCCGTTCCGAAGGCCGTGGTGAACCGGACGTCGCCCTCGAACAGCTCGCGCAGGTCCTCGATGCCGTGGCGGAACATCAGGGTGCGGTCGATGCCCATGCCGAACGCGAAGCCGGTGTAGCGCTGGGCGTCGACGCCGCAGGCGGTGAGCACCCGCGGGTTCACCACGCCGCAGCCGCCCCACTCGATCCAGCCCTCGCCGCGGCAGGTGCGGCAGGACGCGCCGTCGAGCTCGCCGGTCCCACGGCACACGAAGCAGACCAGGTCGACCTCGGCGCTCGGCTCGGTGAACGGGAAGTACGACGGGCGGAACCGGGTGCTGATCCCCTCGCCGAACATCGCGGCCGCGAAGTGGTCGAGGGTGCCCTTGAGGTGCGCCATCGTGATGCCCTCGTCGATCGCGAGGCCCTCGACCTGGTGGAAGACCGGGCTGTGGGTCGCGTCGTACTCGTCGGTGCGGAAGACCCGTCCGGGGCACACGACGTAGATCGGCGGGGTGCGCGAGAGCATCGTGCGGGCCTGGACCGGCGAGGTGTGGGTGCGCAGGACGACGCCGTGGTCGGCCGGATCGGTCCAGAACGTGTCCTGCATCGTGCGCGCCGGGTGGTCGGGGCCGAGGTTGAGCGCGTCGAAGTTGAGCCACTCGGCCTCGATGACCGGTCCCTCGGCGACCTCCCAGCCCATCGCGACGAAGATGTCGGCGATCAGCTCGGCGCCGGTCGTGAGCGGGTGGCGGGCGCCGGTGGGGACCCGGTCGGTGGGGAGCGTCACGTCGACGGTCTCGTCGACCAGCATCCGCTCCTCGTGCTCGGCCTCGAGCTCGGCCTGGCGAGCGGCGAGCGCCTGGCTGACCGCGCCGCGGGCCTGGCCGATGCGCTGGCCGGCCTCCTTGCGGGCCTGGGGCGGAAGCGCACCGATCTCCCGGTTGGCGAGCGCGAGCGGCGAGCGGTCACCGGCGTGCTCCAGGCGCGCCTGCTTGAGCTCGGCCAGGTCGCCGGCGGCCGCGATGGCCGCGAGGGCCGCGTCGCGCGCGGCCTCGACCTCCTCGGGCTGCAACGGGGTGACCTCCACGGGGTCGTAATCGGTGTTCGGGCCCGACAAGGGGACGCCTCTCGTCGTTCGGTTCGTGTGCCCCCGAGTCTAGGGAGCACCGTGCGACGCACGCGAACCGGTCGTCTCGCGACCTGTCACGCGACGGGGACGGAGACCTCGACGCGGGCGCCGCCGGACTCGGCCCGGCCGATCGTCACGGTCCCGCCGTGGGCCTCGACCAGGCCGTGCACGAGGTAGAGCCCCAGGCCGGAGCCACCGGTCGACCCGCTCCGCCAGAACTTGGTGAAGACCCGCCGGCGCAGCTCGGGGGCGATGCCCTCACCCTCGTCCTCCACGACCAGGTGCACGGCGGTGGGGCGGTCGCCCTGCGCGGCGGCGCCGACCGACACCCGGACCGTCCCGGCGCCGTGGCGCACGGCGTTCTCGACCAGGTTGGTGACCACCTGGGTGAACTTGTCGGGGTCGACCAGGACCTCGGGCACCTCGGCCGACACCTCGAGCACGAGCGTCCGGCTGGTGCTCGCGCCGACGGAGTCCACGACGCGCCGCACGAGCAGTCCCGGGTCGGAGGGGCGGGGGTAGAGCTGGAGCCGCCCGGTGTCGATCCGGGCCACGTCGAGGAGCTCGGCGATCAGCCGGCTGAGGCGGTCGGAGTCCGCGCTGACGGTCGTCAGCATCAGCTTCTTCTGGTCGTCGCTGAGCTTGTCCCAGCGGTTGAGCAGCGCCTGGACGAACCCCTTGACGCCGGTGAGCGGCGAGCGGAGCTCGTGCGCGACCGTGGCGACCAGGTCGGAGCGCTCCCGGTCCAGCCGGGCCCGGCCGCGGCCCGAGCGCAGGCTCACCGCGACCCGCTCGACCGGCCGGTCCAGGGCGCGGCGGTGCAGGCGGGCGACGACGAGCACCTCGGTGCCGTCCGGCAGCAGCCAGGTCTGCTCCGGGACGGCGGTCCGGGTGGCGAGCCCCTCGTAGGGCCGGTTCATCGAGCACCAGTCGCGGTCGTCGTGGTCGCGGAGGGCGAGGACCTGTCCGAGCGGGCGGCCGACGGCGGTCGCCGGGTCGGCGCCCAGCAGCCGCGCGGCCATCGCGTTGACCGCGGTGACCCGGCCGTCGGGGCCGGCCAGCACCGCGCCGTCGGCGAGGGCGTCGAGGTCGGCCTGGCTCACGTCCCCGACCTTAGCGAGCCTGGGTCGATCGGTGATCCAGCCCGGCGGCCCGGAACCGCGCGGGGAGCCGCGTCGACCACGGTCCGTCCGCCCGGACGAAGGCCGCCGGGCGCCCGACCGGTGCGGACACGTCCTCGGTCCGGTCGCCGGCGTACTCGCGTCCGGTGATCAGGTGGACCCACCGGCCCGGCGGGAAGGCGACCCGCACCGAGGTCGCGCCGGCCGCCAGGACGGGAGCGACGAGCACCTGCCGGCCGAGGAGGAACTCGGTCTCGGACGCCGCGGCCCGGGAGTCCGGCGCGACCAGCCAGACCGGGCGCATCGCCGGGACGCCGGTGCGGGCGGCCGCGCGGACCACGCGATCGCGGTACGGCGTCAGCGCGCCGAAGATCCGCGTCGCGTGGGCGAACGCCCGGGCGGTGGCGCGGGTGCTGAAGACCTGCGGGTTGGCGGCCGGGCGGTTGCCCTCGTGGGTGCGCATCACGACGCCGAACGCCTGGTACTCCGCCCACCTGGCCAGCAGCTCCGGCGTGCGGACGTAGTCCTTCACGACCGCGTTGACCGAGGTGTAGCCGCCGATGTCGGAGTGGACCAGCGGCCACCCGGAGACGCCCGCGGACAGGGTGCCGAGGAGCGCGGACGCGAGCCCGTCCTCGCGACCGAACGTGACCAGCTGGTCGCCGTTCCAGAACAGCGGGGCGTGCGCCGCCTGACCCAGCGCCCCGCTGCGGAACCACGTGACGCAGCGGGGCTGCTCGGCCCGGCGGCAGGCCGCCCGCACGGTCCGGGCCCACAGCGTGGGCCAGCGGTTGTGCAGGGTCGCGGGGCTGCCGGCGTGCAGGTGCGCGTCGAACGGCAGGCCCTCGGCGAAGTCGGCCATGAAGCCGCGGACCCCGTCGGCGAGCACGTAGCGGGCGATCACGTCCGCGTACCAGGACCGGGCGGCCGGGTCGGTGAGGTCGACGAGGGACGCCTCGAACTCACCCTGGTCCAGTGCGTACGGCGCTCCCGTGTCGTCGGTGACCAGGAAGCCCCGGTCGCGCGCCTCGGCCCACAGGTTCCGGATCGACCGGTCGCCCTTCGGCGCGGCGTCGACCAGGAACGGGTTGACGTAGGTCGTGGTCGTGATCCCCTGGTCCGCGAGCCCGCGGACCAGGCGCCCCCAGCCCGGGTAGCGGCTGCGGTCGAGCTGCCAGGTCCACCACAGCCGGTCGCCGAAGGAGGTGGTCCGCTTGCCGGTCCAGTCCTGGATCCAGACCCCGGAGACGTTGGCACCGGCGTCGAGCAGCCGCCCCAGCTCGCGGCGTACCTCCTGGGTCCCGCCCTGGAGGCCGACGATCGCGCCGCGCGTGGCCCAGCCCGCCAGCGGGCGCCGCCGGTCCCCCGCCTGCTGGGCGGTGACCAGGCGCGCCGGCGTGGCGGCCGCGGACGCCTGGGCCGAGAGCGACGGCGACCACAGCTCGAGCGAGACGGCGTCGGGGTCCCGGGTATCGGCGACCGCGAACGCCGTGGACGAGGCGACCGCCGCGTCCAGCCGCAGGCCACGGAGGTCGTCGGTGACGAAGGAGGGCCAGGCGGCGTAGGTCAGGTCCCGGGTGCCGCCGGCACCGTGGTTGGTCAGGTCCGCCAGCGAGGTGATCGGCTCCTCGCCGCGCCCGACGCCCTGCTCGCGGTCGACGATCGGCAGCAGGCGCCCGTCGAGGTCGAAGTCGGTGAACTGCTCGCCGAAGCCGTGCACGCCGGCGTGCGCCGAGCGGCCGGACACGAGGGCGACCGAGGTCAGCGGGGTGGCGGCCGAGGTGGTCACGACGAGCGCCGCTCCCCCGGCCGGGCGCGGCCGCACCGTGAGCGTGTACGACGCGTCGTCGGCCGCGGCCCCGCTGAGCCGGCCGGTGAGCACGACGCTCGCGTCGGAGCCGACCACGGTGTCCACGCTCTGGTCCGGGAGCCGGTCGGTGTAGGACACGGTGGGCCAGAAGTAGCCGCGGTTCTCCTCCCAGGACACCGACCCACGGCCCCCGGTCACGAACGCACCCGCCGGCGGCGCCACCCAGACGGTCCGCCCGCCGGCCCGGACGCTCAGGCCCGTGTCGAGGCCGACGTCGACGGCGAGGTCCCCGATCGTCCAGGTCCCGACGGCGCCGGGCGCGACGTCCAGGCCGCCGGGCGTGACGGTGTCGACCAGGTCGGCGGGCACCGCCGCGGCCCGCGCCGCGGGGGCGGACGGAGCGGCGGCCTGGAGGCTGCCCGGGACCGCGAGGGCGAGGGCCAGGCTGAGGGCCAGCGTGAGGGCGGGCGGGACCGGCAGGCGACGCGGAGGCACGGGGGCGACGCTACCGACGCCGGCTCCGGGCGGTGGCGTAAAGGCACAAGGCGGCCGCGGTGGCCAGGTTGAGGCTCTCCGCGCGGCCGTAGATGGGGATCCGGACCCGATGGTCGGCCAGCGCGGCCAGCTCGTCGGGAAGGCCCCAGGCCTCGTTGCCGAACAGCCAGGCGGTCGGGCGGGCGAGCAGCTCGCCGGCGTCGTCCAGGTCGACCTCGCCGGCTCCGTCGGCGGCGAGCACCTGCAGACCGGCGCCCTGCGCGGCGCGTACGGCGACCGCAGGGTCCTCCTCGACGGCGACCGGCAGGTGGAAGAGGCTGCCGACGCTGGCCCGCACCGTCTTGGGGTTGTAGGCGTCGACCGAGTGACCGGCCAGCACCACGCTGTCGGCGCCTGCCGCGTCGGCGCAGCGGAGCACCGTCCCGGCGTTGCCGGGGTCGCGGACGTCGGCGCAGACAGCGACGAGGCGCGGCCGGTGCGGGGTCTCGAGGAGCTCGACGAGCGGCACGTCGAGGAACCGGCAGACGGCGACGACGCCGGCCGGGTGGACGCTGTCGCTCAGCGAGGCGAGGGCGCGCTCGTCGACCAGGGTCCAGGCCGGACCGGTCGTGGCGAGCCCGGCGTACCGCTCGGCGGCCTCCGGGGTCGCGAACACCTCGACGACCCGGTCGGGCACCTCGAGGGCACCCTCGACGGCCTTCGGGCCGTCGGCAAGGAAGAGCCGCCGCTCGGTTCGCACCGAGCGGCGGCTGAGCTTGCGCGCCTCCTTCACACGGCCGTTGCCGGCCGTGAGCGGGGTGGTCAGGCCGACGCCTCCGCCTTGGGCGCGTTGACGTCCTCGGGCAGCGCGGCCTTCGCGGTCTCGACGAGCACGTTGAACGCGGCGACGTCGTTGACGGCCAGGTCGGCGAGGATCTTGCGGTCCACCTCGACGCCGGCCAGGTTGAGGCCCTGGATGAACCGGTTGTAGGTCATCCCCTGGGCGCGGGCCGCGGCGTTGATCCGCTGGATCCACAGCTTGCGGAAGTTGCCCTTGTTCTTGCGGCGGTCGTTGTAGCTGTAGACCAGCGAGTGGGTGACCTGCTCCTTGGCCTTGCGGTACAGGCGCGAGCGCTGGCCGCGGTACCCGCTGGCGCGCTCCAGGACGACCCGGCGCTTCTTCTGGGCATTCACTGCCCGCTTGACGCGTGCCACTGTTTACTCCTTGTTGCTGGGGTTCGGTGCGGGGGTCTCGACAAGCTCGACCACCCGAAGGTGGGGCTGGTCAGAGACCGAGCATCTTCTTGGCGCGCTTGACGTCGGCCTTGGCGACCTCGGTCGTCCCGGTCATCCGGCGGGTGACCTTCGACGGCTTCTTCTCCAGGTTGTGGCGCTTGCCGGCCTTCTCGCGAAGGATCTTGCCGGTCCCGGTCACCCGGAAGCGCTTGCTCGCACCGGAGTGCGTCTTGTTCTTCGGCATCTCTGCTCTCTCTTCTCGTCCAGCTGGGCGTGCTCTCTCGTCGAGCTCGACCACGGTGCGTGGTAGTGGCCGAGCCCGACCACCGCAATGGGCTGTTCTCAGGCCTCGATCTCGGGATCGAGGTTCTCGGAGCGGCCCCGCTCCTTCTTCTGGGCGACCGGCCCGGCCGCGTGGGCGGCGTCGCGCTCGGCGCGCTCCTCCGCCTCGTGCGCGGCCCGCTCGGCGGCCCGCGACTCCTTCTCGGCCTTCACGTCCACCTTGGCGTCGGCCTTCTTCTTGTGCGGGCCGAGCACCATGATCATGTTGCGCCCGTCCTGCTTCGGGGCGGACTCGACGAAGCCCAGCTCGGTCACGTCCTCGGCGAGGCGCTGGAGCAGCCGGAAGCCCAGCTCGGGCCGGTGCTGCTCGCGGCCGCGGAACATGATCGTGATCTTGACCTTGTCCCCGGCGCGCAGGAACCGCACCACGTGGCCCTTCTTGGTCTCGTAGTCGTGCGCGTCGATCTTCGGACGAAGCTTCATCTCCTTGATGATCACGTTCGTCTGGTTGCGACGGGCCTCACGAGCCTTCTGGGCGTTCTCGTACTTGAACTTCCCGTAGTCCATGAGCTTGCAGACGGGCGGCTTCCCCTGCGGGGCGATCTCGACGAGGTCGAGGTCCGCCTCCTGCGCAAGCTTCAGGGCCTGATCGGTGGGCACGATGCCCACAGTCTCCCCGTTGGGTCCAACGAGCCGGACCTCGGGAACCCGGATCCGATCGTTGATACGCAGCTCGGTGCTGATGTGTCCTCCTGGTGGCAATGTGGCCGGAGGTCTCTGCCGCTCGTCACCCTCGAGAAGGGTGGTGCGAAATCAACAAAGGCTTCCGCTTGTCTGCAAGCGGAAGCCAGTCCGACGCCTCCCACGAGGGGCAACGCCACCGAGGGCCCTGGCGCCCGGCGCGTACGGTGTACGCTCCGCGGCCTCGTCCTCGGGACCGGACCCGACGACCTGTGCTGTCGCCCTGGGGTGAGCCAGTGCTCCAACGGCGGTCGGTGCGGGTGGGAGGCGATCGTGCGAGCCTCCGCTTGCGGGATCTGTCTCGTCGAGGGTACGGCGGGACGGATCGGTCAACGCTTGATCGTAGCCGACGATTCCCCGTCGGGCCGAATCCAGGCGGTCCCCGCCCCCACGCGCGCGATGGCCCAGCCGGCCGCGAGCCCCTCGAGGTCCTCGCCCTCGACCACGAACCGGGTCGGCCCGGCCACGTCGACGAGCAGCGCCGCCGCGCCGTCCTGGAGCGCCGCACGCGCCGCGACGGCGGCCAGCACCGGGACCGGCCGGCCCTCGGGGTTCCACGCCGTGAGCGCCGCGGTGCCGGTGAAGGCCAGCAGCGCCAGCCGCCCGTCCGCGCCCTGCAGCAGCACCGTGGCCATGTCGCTGGTCTTGTCGTGGGCCAGGCCGGCGGCGTCGTACTCGACCTCGCCGAGCACCGCGACCACCGGGACCAGGAGCCGGGCGGACTGCAGCGCCGCGAGCGCGTCGGCGTACCTCGCCTCGCCCCGGGCCCACGCGGCCAGCGCGGCACTGACCAGGGGGTCGGCCGACCCGTCGTCCCCGGCGAACCCGGGGTCGGGGATCGTGGTGCGCTCGCTCACCCGGCGATTGTCCCGACCGGCCCGCCCGGACGCGAATCGGTCCGCCGCCCGGGCCCGCAGGAGCGGAACCCGGTCACCTGAGGTGTGGGACGCTTGACCCCGTGGACGACGCTTCGTGGGCAGCACTGACGCTGAGCCTCACTGTGCTCGGGGCGATCTGGACCTGGCTGTCCTTCCGCCGGCGCGGCCTGGCCTCCGGGCTACGGGCCCTCGCCCTCACGCTGCTCCCCCTCGCGGCGTACCTGACCAAGACGCTGCGGATGTTCACCCGGATCGTCGATGCGATCGGCGACTGGGCGCTCAACCTGGCGTGGAACCCGACCGTGTGGGCCGGCATCGTGGTCGCCGGCGTGTCCGGTGTGCTGTTCGTGGTCTCCGGCGCGATGCGCGCCCGCCAGCTCGGCGGCCCCCGCAAGCGGGGCGACCGAGGGGGCCACGAGCGGAGCGAGGGACCGGGCCAGGTCGCAGCGCCGCGACCGGCGGGCGGCTCCGCACCCGCCATCGACGACGACCTGGCCGAGATCGAGGCGCTGCTGCGCAAGCGCGGCATCAGCTGATGGGTCGCACCGCCGGGTCCCGACCGACCCAGCCCCGCCCCGCGCCGACCGGAGCGCCCGAGTCCCAGGGCTTCGTGGACCGCAACCGCCTCTACGCCCGCCTCAACGGCGCGGTCGCGCAGCACGACACGCCGCCGCCGACCCCGATCTTCGTGGTCGACCTGGACGCCTTCGACGCGAACGCGGCCGACCTCGTCCGCCGCGCCGGGGGGAAGCCGGTCCGCCTGGCCTCGAAGTCGGTCCGCGTGCCCGCGCTGATCTCGCGAGCGCTCGGCCGCGACGGCATCCAGGGCGTCCTCGCCTACACGCTCCGCGAGGCGCTGTGGCTCCACGAGCAGCGGCTCTGCGACGACATCGTGGTCGCCTACCCGACCGTCGACCGGGGCGCGCTCGCCGAGCTGGTGGCCTCCCCGTCCGCGGCCGCCGCGATCACGATCATGGTCGACGACCTCGCGCACCTCGACGTCGTGGACTCGGTGCGCTCCTCCCACGCCGTCCCGGTGCGGGTCGCCATCGACGTCGACGCCGGGCTGCAGCTGGCCGGGCAGCACGTCGGCCCGAAGCGCTCGCCCCTGCAGGACGCCGTCGCCGTCGTCACGCTCGCCCGCGCCGTGCAGGCCCGCGCCGGCTTCCGCCTGGTCGGTGCGATGACCTACGAGGGCCAGGTCGCCGGGGTGCCCGACTCGGTGCCCACCGCGCGCGCCCGGTCCGTGGTGGTGCGCCGGCTCAAGGCGCTCTCGGTGACCCAGCTCGCCGTACGCCGCCGCCAGGTCGCCGACGCGCTGCGCGAGATCGCCGACCTGGAGTTCTGGAACGCCGGTGGCTCCGGCTCGGTCGAGACCTCGTCCGGCGACCCGGTGGTCACCGAGGTCGCCGCGGGCTCGGGCCTCCTGGTCCCGACCCTGTTCGACCACTACCGCTCGTTCCGACCGGTGCCGGCCTCGTTCTTCGGCCTCCCGGTGACCCGCAAGCCGGCGCCCGACCTGGCGACCGTCCACGGCGGCGGCCTGATCGCCTCCGGACCCGCCGGCGCCGACCGGCTGCCGACCCCCTGGGCGCCCGCCGGGCTGCACCTCACCGGGCTCGAGGGCGCCGGCGAGGTCCAGACCCCGCTCACCGGGCGCGGCGCGGCGCTGCTCGGCATCGGCGACCTGGTCTGGTTCCGCCACGCCAAGTCCGGCGAGCCGTTCGAGCACACCACGACCGTGCACCTGCTGTCCGGCGACCGGTTCGTCGACGCGGTGCCGACCTACCGCGGATGCGGTCAGGCCTTCTAGGACGCTGATGAACGACCCGTCGGACGGGGCCACGAGGCTCCTGGACCTGGCCCGGTCGCGGCCACCGACGCTCGGCTCCGGACGCCTGATCTGCATCGACGGGCCCGCCGGCTCCGGCAAGACCACGCTCGCCGCGGCGGTGACCGCCCGCGCCCCCGAGGCGCGGGCGGTCCACCTGGACGACCTGTACGACGGCTGGGACGGCCTGCCCCGGCTCACCGACCAGCTCGGCACGCTGCTGGAGCCACTGGCGCGGGAGGAGACCGGCCACTACCGCCGCTACGACTGGGACGCCGGCCGGTTCGCCGAGCGCGTCCAGGTGGCGCCCGGCCCGCTGCTGGTCCTTGAGGGCGTCGGGTCCGGTGCCGCGACCTACGCCCACCTCGTCACGGCGCTGGCGTGGGTCGAGGCACCCGCCGACGTCCGGCTGCGTCGCGGCCTGGCCCGCGACGGGGAGTCCCTGCGCGCCCGGTGGCTGCGGTGGCAGGCCGACGAGGCCGCGCTGTTCGCGCGTGAGCGGACCCGGGATCGCGCCGACCTGAGGGTCGACACCACGCCCTGACCACGGGATCCGACGCAGCCGGCCGCGGCACTAGGGTGACCGGCATGCTCCCGCCGAGTGGTGACCAGTACGAGATCTCGGGTGGCGGGTACCGGGCGGTCGTCACCGAGTGCGGAGCGGGCCTGCGGCTGCTCGAGCACGCCGGCGTGCCGCTGGTGGACGGGTTCGAGGCCGACGAGGTCGCGGCGGGCGGACGCGGGCAGCTGCTCGCACCGTGGCCGAACCGGATCGGCGACGGCGCCTACTCCTTCGGCGGCCGGGACCACCAGCTGCCCCTCAGCGAGCCGTCCCGGCACAACGCCTCGCACGGCCTGGTCCGCTGGGTCGCCTGGTCCGTCGCGGAGCACACCGGCCACTCGGTGTCGCTGACCTACCGGCTGATGGCCCAGAGCGGCTACCCGTGGACCCTCGACCTGCGGGTCGGGTACGACGTGTCCGCCGCCGGGCTGACCGTCACCCAGGCCGCGACCAACCGCGCGGCGACGCCCGCGCCGTACGCGAGCGGCGCGCATCCCTACCTCTCCGTCGGGCCGGGACCGGTGGACGGCTGGGAGCTCACGCTGCCGGCGGCCACCCGCGTGCTCGTCGACGACCGCCTGCGGCCCGCGGGGCAGGAGGACGTCGCGGGCACGCCGTACGACTTCCGGGTCGCCCGGCCGATCCGCGAGGTCGGGTTCGACGACGCCTTCACCGACCTCGGCAGGGACGCCGGCGGCCTCGCCACCGTGGTGCTGACCGACCCGTCGAGCGGGCGCGGCGTGGCGCTCTGGGTCGACGGGCAGCACCGGTGGCTGCAGCTGTTCAGCGCCGACGAGGTGCCCGGGACCGCGCGCCGGTCGCTGGCGGTGGAGCCGATGACGGCGCCCGCCGACGCGTTCCGGACGGGGACCGGCGTGGTGACCCTGGCGCCGGCCGGGCAGCCGGGCGACGCGTTCGCGGCCACCTGGGGCGTTCGGGCCCTGTCCTAGTCGTCGTGGCTAGTCGTCGTGGCTGGCCGCCGCGGCTAGCCGTCGTGCTCGGTGTCGGTCGCGAGCCGGTCGACGACGGCCCGGAGCTCGCGGACGGCCTGACGGGCCCGGGCGCCGTCGGAGCCCTGGATCCCCATCGCCGAGACCGTCGTGCCGTCGGCGAGGTCGAGCGTCACCCAGGGGGCCCCGGGAGGAAGGTGCACGCCGACGACCTGGGGCCAGTCGAGCTCGTGGCGCCGGTAGCCGTTGATCACGACCAGCCGCTCCGGCTCGGCGATCACGCGGCAGCGGACCAGGGCGTACCAGACCGAGAACGCGATCAGCCCGAAGAACACGAGCGTGCCGAGCTGGAACACCGTGAACCTGTCGCGCGTCTCCTGGTCGAAGCCGAACCAGGCGAACGCGAAGCAGACCAGCAGCGCCACGCCGACCGCGGTCCCGGCGATCCGCACGCCGAGGGGCCGCCAGCTGTGCGGCAGGGCCTGCGGCTGCCCCGGCGGGGGGCCCGGCGGGGGGCCCGGCGGGGGGCCCGGCGGGGGGCCCGGCGGGGGGTCAGAGGCGGCAGGCATGGATGTCCGTCAGGAGGATGCCCCGGGCCCCGATCCCGAACAGCTCGTCCATCAGGCGCTGGGCGCCGTCGCGTGGGACCATCGCCCGTACGGCCGACCACCCCTCCCGATGGAGCGGCGACACGGTCGGGCTCTCGATGCCGGGGGTGAGCCGGACCGCGTCGGTGACGCGGTCGGTGGGGATGTCGTAGTCCATCATCACGTAGCTGCGCGCCACGAGGACGCCCTCGACCCGACGGCGGAACACCTCGAACCCGTCCGCCGCGGAGACCTCCGCGGTCGCGCTGCGGGTGATCAGCACCGCCTCGGAGTCGAGGATCGTCTCGCCGAAGATCTCCAGGCCGGCCTGGCGCAGCGTGCTGCCAGTCTCGACCACGTCCGCGATCACGTCGGCGACGCCGAGCTGGATGCTGGTCTCCACCGCGCCGTCGAGCCGGATGACGGTCGCCTCGATCCCACGCTCCTCGAGGAACGAGCGCACGATGCCGACGTACGAGGTGGCGATCCGCAGGCCCTCCAGCTGCGCGAGATCGGTGAAGGAGCCCTGCGGGCCGGCGAACCGGAACCGGCTGCGTCCGAACCCCAGGCCGCGGACCTCCTCGGCCTTCGCACCCGAGTCCCGGAGCAGGTCCCGGCCGGTGATGCCGACGTCGAGGGTGCCCTCGCCGACGTACACCGCGATGTCTCGGGGACGCAGGTAGAAGAACTCCACGCCGTTCTCGGCGTCGGTGAGCGTCAGCTGCCTGGCGTCGTCACGCTGGCGGTAGCCGGACTCGCGCAGGATCTCCGACGCCGACTGGGACAGCGATCCCTTGTTCGGGACCGCGATGCGGAGCAGAGCCATCTCGGGCGCCTCCTCAGAGGTGTGCGTAGACGTCGTCGAGCTCGATGCCGGTCGCGAGCATCAGGACCTGAGCGTGGTAGAGCAGCTGGCTGATCTCCTCGGCCGCCCGCTCGGGTCCCTCGTGCTCGGCGGCCATCCATGACTCGGCGGCCTCCTCGACCAGCTTCTTGCCGATGGCATGGACGCCGGCGTCGAGCGCGCGCACGGTGCCGGATCCGTCGGGGCGGGACCGGGCCTTCTCGCCCAGCTCCGCCCAGAGCTCGTCGAACGTCTTCACAGACGGAGAGCCTACGGGGCGGTGGAGCGGATCTCCTTCAGGGTCCGGGCGGTGAGCAGCGCCGCGGCCGTGGCCTCGTAGCCCTTGTCCTCCTTCGAGCCGTCCAGGCCGGCCCGGTCCAGCGCCTGCTGGTCGCCCTCGCAGGTGAGGACGCCGAACCCGATCGCCGTGGTGTGGTCGAGGGCGACCCGGCTCAGCCCGTCGGTCGCGGCGTTGCAGACGTACTCGAAGTGCGGGGTGCCGCCGCGGATCACCACGCCGAGCGCGACCACCGCGTCGTACCCCTGTGCGGCCAGCGCGGATGCGACGACGGGCAGCTCGAAGGCGCCGGGGACGCGGACGATCCGGCGGTCCGCGACGTGGTAGTCGTCCAGGGCGCGCTCGGCCCCGCCGAGCAGGCCGCCCATGACCTGCTCGTGCCAGCTGGCGGCGACGACGGCGACCCGCAGGTCGCTGCAGTCGATCGGCTGCTGCACGGGGGCCCCGTGTCCGGTCATCGGTCATGCTCCGTTCTGGGCGAGGGTGTCGCTGACCTCATCGGCGAGATGGGGCAGATCGTGACCCATCCGGTCGCGCTTGGTGAGCAGGTAGGCGATGTTGTGGTCGTTGGGGTGGGGCGTCAGCGGCACCCGAGCGGCGACCGGGACCCCGAAGTCCTCCAGGTTGCGCACCTTGTCGGGGTTGTTGGTCATCAGCCGGACGCTGCCGACGCCGAGGTCGCGGAGCACCTGGGTGGCGGTCCCGTAGTGCCGGGCGTCGGCGGGGAGCCCGAGGTCGAGGTTCGCGTCCACGGTGTCCCGGCCCCCGTCCTGGAGCTGGTAGGCCTGCAGCTTGGCGACCAGGCCGATGCCCCGGCCCTCGTGGCCGCGCAGGTAGACGACCACGCCGCGGCCCTCGGCCACGATCCGCTCGAGCGCCTCGTCCAGCTGGGGACCGCAGTCGCAGCGGTAGCTGCCGAACACGTCGCCGGTCAGGCACTCGGAGTGCACCCGGGTCAGCACCGGCTCCGGCCCGCTGATGTCGCCGTGGACCAGGGCGATGTGCTCGGAGCCGTCCACCGTCATCCGGTAGCCGTACGCGGTGAAGTCGCCGTGCCGGGTGGGCACCCGGGTCTCGGCGACCCGCTCGACGAGGGTCTCGTGGCGGCGTCGGTAGCGGACCAGGTCGTCGATCGAGATCATCGCCAGGCCGTGCTCGTCGGCGAAGGCCCGCAGCTGCGGACCGCGCTTCATCGTCCCGTCGTCGTTGACGACCTCGACCAGCACGCCTGCCGGGGTCAGCCCGGCCAGCCGGGCGAGGTCGACGGCCGCCTCGGTGTGGCCCCGGCGGACCAGCACGCCGCCCTCGCGGTAGCGCAGCGGGAAGACGTGGCCGGGGCGGGTGATCTCCCACGGCTCGGTCGCCGAGTCGGCGAGCACCCGCACGGTGTGGGCCCGGTCGGCCGCGGAGATGCCCGTGGTCACCCCGTCGCGGGCATCGACCGAGATCGTGTACGCCGTACGCAGCCGGTCCTTGTTGTGCGGGGTCATCAGCGGGATCTCGAGCCGGTCGAGCATCGCGGCGGGCATCGGCACGCAGATCACGCCGCTGCTGTACCGGATGGTGAACGCCAACAGGTCCGGCGTCGCCTTGCTGGCGGCGAAGATGATGTCGCCCTCGTTCTCACGGTCCTCGTCGTCGACGACGACCACGGCCTTGCCGGCCGCGATGTCGGCGATCGCCCGCTCGACCGGGTCGAGCCTGATGTCGCTCTTCATGCTGATGCTCCTTCGGTGTGGGCCGTCAGGCCCCGATCGGTGCGGTCACGGTGCGCCAGCAGCCTCTCGACGTGCTTGGCGAGGATGTCGGTCTCGAGGTTCACCCGGTCGCCCGGGCGTCGGGTGCCGAGGGTGGTGCGGGCCAGGGTCTCGGGGATCAGGCTCACGGTGAAGCCGTCCTCGGTGGTCTCGACGACGGTGAGGCTGACGCCGTCGACGGTGATCGAGCCCTTGTCGACCAGGTAGCGGCCCAGGGAGCCGCGCTCGTCGGCCGCCGGCAGGGCGATCTCGACGACCTCCCAGTGCTCGCTCGGCGTGCGCCGGACCACGGTCCCGACCCCGTCGACGTGGCCCTGGACGATGTGGCCACCGAGCCGCTTCTGCGCGGTCACCGCCCGCTCGAGGTTGACCCGGTCGCCGGGGCGCACGCCGTGGAGGCTGGTCTTGTCGAGCGTCTCCTGCATCACGTCGGCGGTCCAGGTGTCCCCCTCGCGCGCGGCAACCGTGAGGCAGCAGCCGTTGACGGCGATCGAGTCTCCGAGCGCCGCGTCCTCGAGCACGGTCGCGGCTCGGATGGTGAGGCGGATGGCGTCGCCCTGGTCCTCGACGGCGGCGACGGTGCCGAGCTCCTCGACGATCCCGGTGAACATGGTCAGGCTCCTTCTGCGGGGGTCAGGGTCAGGCGCACGTTGGGCTGCTCGCCGTCGAGCCCGTCCAGCACCGTGACGTCGGTGACCTGGGGACGGAACGCCTGCGCGATGGTGGGGATTCCGAGGTCGCCCACGGCCGCGCGGCCGGACCCCAGCAGCATCGGCGCGACGTACGCGACGATCTCGTCGACCAGCGCGGCCCTGAGGAACGCGGCGGCCAGCGTCGGCCCGCCCTCGAGGAAGACGTGCTGCCGGTCGAGGGCGGCGAGCTCGGCGAGCGCCTTCTCGGGGTCGCGGGTGCGCAGGTGGACCGACGCGGCGTCCTCGTTGAAGGCCCGGCGACCGGGCGCCAGGTCCCGCTCCCCCATCACCGCGCGCAGCGGCTGGTGCGCCAGCGGGCGGTCGTCCTCGTCGCGCACGGTCAGCAGGGGGTCGTCGACCTCGACGGTGTTGGTACCCACGAGCATCACGTCGCACAGCGCCCGGAGCCGGTGGGTGTCGAGCCGGGCGGCGCGCGAGCTGACCCAGCGGCTGGTGCCGTCGGCGGCGGCGCTGCGGCCGTCGAGGGACGCGGCGAACTTCCAGGTCACGAACGGCCGGCCGTGGGTGAGACCGAAGGCCCAGAACCTGTTCAGGAGTCCGGACTCGGCCGCCAGGAGTCCCGCCTCGACCTCGACGCCGGCGGCGCGGAGGGTGGCGGCGCCGCCCGCCGCCTCGGGGTTGGGGTCCGGCTGCGCGAAGACCACCCGGCGTACGCCGGCGGCCACCAGGGCCTGCGCGCAGGGGCCGGTGCGTCCGGTGTGGTTGCACGGCTCGAGGGTCACGACCGCCGTCGCCCCCCGGGCCCGATCGCCTGCCCGGGCCAGGGCGTCGGCCTCGGCGTGCGGGGTGCCCGCGCCGCGGTGGTGGCCCTCGGCGAGGGTGCGGCCGGTCGCGTCGAGCAGCACGCAGCCCACCCGGGGGTTGGGGCCGAGCGGGACGCCCGGGGTCGCCGCGAGCTCGAGCGCACGCCGCATGGCGGCCTGCTCGGCTGCGCTGAACCTCATCTGGGTGCCCCTCCGGTCCGGTCACGGACTCCGGGGCTGACGGGCGGGCACCGGCGGGCGGGTGCCCGACGGGACGCCGTGCGTGCGCTTCCCATCCGGACTTTCACCGTCGGTCCAGGATTTCCACCTGGTCAACCGGTCACTGGCTGTGACCGGGTCGCGGACTTCTGGGCGTCAACCCAGTCACCGCCGGCTCGGAATTACACCGACCCCAGAGCACGCGAGCTGATAACTCGTCGAGATCGAGTCTGCCACACGACCTCGGGCGGTGGCGCGTGGCACCCGTCACGGTGAGACCCCTGGCGCCTGCGTGGGTCGCCCGAGAGGTCATGCGGAGGGTGTTGACCGTGGCAGTGTTGCCCGTGGCTCTGACCGGATGACGTCTGGGGACCCGGTCAGCGGGCCGCGCGCTCGGCGGCGGCGCGCAGCTCGGCCACCATCCGGTCCGGATCGTCGGCGGAGTAGACCGCGGAGCCGGCGACGAACGTGTCCGCGCCGGCCTCGACGCACCGCTCGATGGTGTCCAGGCTGATGCCGCCGTCGACCTGGAGCCAGGTCTCGACGCCGTGCTTGTCCATCAGCTCGCGGGCGCGCCGGATCTTGGGCAGGCACAGGTCGAGGAACCGCTGCCCGCCGAACCCGGGTTCGACGGTCATGATCAGCAGCATGTCGAGCTCGGGGAGCAGGTCCTCGTACGGCTCCACCGGGGTGGCCGGCCGCAGCGCCATGCTCGCCCGCGCGCCGTGGGAGCGGATCTCGCGGGCCAGCCGGACCGGGGCCGTGGCCGCCTCGACGTGGAACGTCACGGAGCCGCACCCGGCCTCGACGTACGCGAGCGCGTTGCGGTCGGCGTCCTCGATCATCAGGTGGGCGTCCAGCGGCACGTCCGTCGAGCGGGCCAGGGCCTCCACCATCGTGGGCCCGAACGTGAGGTTGGGGACGAAGTGGTTGTCCATCACGTCGACGTGCACCCAGTCGGCGCTGCCGATCCGGGCCACCTCCGCGCCGAGGTGCGCGAAGTCGGCATTGAGGATGCTCGGCGTGATCTGGATGCCCACGGGGTCAGCCTATTGGTCAGCGCCGGGCTCGTCCGGCTCGGCCGGCGTCTCGGCGCCGGCGCGCTCGTCGCGCTCGGCCCACTCCAGCAGCGGGGCGATGTCGTACACGTGGTCGTCGATGTCGGCGTGCAGGTCGCCGAGCCCGGCGAACCGGGCCGGGACGGTGAAGATCGTGAAGTCGCGGGGATCGGCGTCGTCGACCTCGTCCCACCGGATCGGGGTGGAGACCCGGGCGTCGGGGAGGCCGCGCACGGAGTACGCCGCCGCGATCGTGTGGTCGCGGGCGTTCTGGTTGTAGTCGACGAAGACCGTGGCCGGGTCGCGGTCCTTGCGCCACCAGGTCAGGTCGACCTCGTCGGGGGTACGCCGCTCCACCTCGCGGGCGAACGCGAGCGCGGCCCGGCGTACGTCCTTGTGCCCGTGCTCGGGCCTGATCCGGACGTAGACGTGGAGGCCCTTGCTGCCGCTGGTCTTGGGGAAGCCGACCGCGCCGAGCTCGTCGAGCACCTCGTGGGCGACCTGCGCGACCCGCCGGACCCGGTCGTAGGAGCAGTCCGGGCCGGGGTCGAGGTCGATGCGCCACTCGTCGGGCCTCTCGGTGTCCTCGCGGCGGCTGTTCCACGGGTGGAACTCGACGGTGGACATCTGCACCGCCCAGATCACCGATCCCAGCTCGGTCACGCACAGCTCGTCGGCCGTGCGGTTCCAGCGGGGGAAGTGCAGCCGGACCGTCTCCACCCACGGTGGCGCGCCCTGCGGCAGGCGCTTCTGGTGGACCTTGTCGCCGGCGAGCCCCTTGGGGAACCGGTGCAGCATGCAGGGCCGCTCGAACAGGGCGTTGACGATGCCCGGGCCCACCGCGAGGTAGTACTCGACCAGGTCCAGCTTGGTGGCCCCACTGGCGGGGAAGTAGACCCGGTCGGGGTTGCTGACCCGGACGACCCGGTCGTCGACCTCGATCTCGACCGCGGGCGGCTTGGCGGCGGGCATGCGCCCCAATCTAGGGGGTGGCGGGTCGTTCGGTTCCTGCCCTGGACCTCGACCAGCCCCCGGTGGTGCGGATCTGGGCGGACCCCGGCTGCCGCTGCCGGATCGGTCCTGGGAGCAGCTCGGCCTGATCGGCACCAGAAGGCCTAGTTGGAGGTTCCGGGCCGCTACCTGCGGCACGTGCTCGCCTGAGATCCATCGTTCGCGATCGGCCGCAACGCCACGGCCCCTCGAGGCGTCATAGGAGTGTGACGAGCACACCGAACCTCGAGAGCCGAGGGGACCCCGAGGACCCCAGGGACCTCGGGGACCCCGGGGACTTCGGGGACTTCGTGCGGGCGACCGGGACCCGGCTGTACCGCCAGGCGCTGCTGCTCACCGGGGACCACCACCTGGCCGAGGACCTGATCCAGACGACCTACGCCAAGGTGTTCGCCTCGTGGCGCCGGGTCTCCCGGGCCGAGAACCCGGTGGCGTACGCCAGGACCACGCTGCTCAACACGTTCCTGTCCCACCGCCGGCTGCGCCGCTCGACTGAGCTGCCGGCCGGTGCCGTCCCCGGGCGCGAGGGCTCCGCGCCCGAGGACGACCCCGCGACCCGGGTGGATCTCCTCGCCGCCCTCGCCACGCTCCCGGCGCACGACCGGGCGCTGCTGGTGCTGCGCTACTGGGAGGACCGCTCGGTCGCCGACACGGCCCGCGACCTCGGGCTCACCGAGACGACCGTGCGCACCCGATCCCGACGCGCCCTGCAGCGGCTGCGACCGCTGCTCGGCGCCGAGCTCACCGAGAGGACCCCGTGATGGACCACCCCACCGCCGTCGGCACCGCCCTGCAGGAGCGGGTCAGGGACGAGCACGTCGACCTCGAGGAGCTGCTCCGGGCGGCCACCCGCTCCGGCACCCGGATCCGGCGGAGGCGCCGGACCGCCGCCACCGTGGGCGCCGCGGCGGGCGTCGCCGCGATCGCCCTGGGCGGTGCCCTGCTGGCCGGCTCGAACGGTACGCCGCGCGGCGGGCCGGACCTCGCCAGCCAGCCCACCACCGCCGCGTCGGACCCCGGGACACGGGCGGCCACCTCCGAGCGGCAGACCCGTGCGGCCGGCGCGCACGCGCGCGCCCAGCGCGCCCTGCAGGACGCCCCGGTCTACGTCGACTCCCCGGACTGGCGCTGCGACCGCCCGGCCGACGAGAAGTTCATCTGCTCCCGCGGCGGGGCGTCCGTGGTGGTGAGCTGGCGCTCTGCCGCGGCGTGGGACGACTACCAGGACCCCGCCAAGGCGGGCCCCGGGACGTACGTCAGCGACGTGCACGGCGACGTCTTCGCCACCATCGCGCCGGGCCAGGGGACCGCCCCGGCCCAGGTCACCGAGGTCGCGGGAGCGCTCGTCTGGGCCGAGTAGCCCTCAGCCGGTCCGGCGCAGCAGCCCCAGGAACATCGCATCGGTGCCGTGCCGGTGCGGCCAGAGCTGGACGGTGCCCTCCATCGGGCCACCGCAGTCGGGCACGGCGGGCAGGAGTCCGCGCACGTCCTCGAGTCGTACGTCGTCGCGGGTCTCGAGCACCGAGGACACCACGCCGCGGGTCTCCGAGAGCACCGGGGAGCAGGTCGCGTACAGCACGACCCCGCCGGGGCGGGTCAGGTCGAGCGCCGCGGACAGCAGTCGGCGCTGGAGCAGCACCAGGCTCAGCAGGTCGTCGGCGCGCCGGCGCCACCGGGCCTCGGGCCGGCGCCGGAGGGCGCCCAGGCCGGTGCAGGGCGCGTCCACGAGCACCCGGTCGAAGGTCGCGGCGGCGAACGGCGGCGCGGTGCCGTCGGAGGTCACGATGCCGGTCACCCCGGGCGCGTCGCCGAGCGCCCGCTGCACCAGGCGGGCCCGGTGCTCCTGCCGCTCGGCGGCCACCAGCCGGGCGCCGCGCCCGGCCGCGAGGGCGGCCAGGAGGGCCGACTTGCCGCCGGGGCCCGCGCAGAGGTCCAGCCACCGCCGGTCCGGGCCCTCGACCGGTGCCGCCGCGAGCGCGGCGGCGACCAGCTGGGAGCCTTCGTCCTGGACCCCGGCCCGGCCCTCGGCGACCGCCGGGATCTGGCCCGGGTCGCCCCCGTCGAGGACCACGCCGTACGGCGAGTAGGCGGTCGGCTCGCCCGGCAGCTCGTCGCGGCTGGAGCGGCCCGGCCGAGCCACGAGCGTCACCCGGGGCGGCTCGTTGTCGGCGGCGAGCAGCTCGAGCAGCTCGCCGGCCCCCACGGCCGAGCGCAGCTCGTCGACGATCCAGCGCGGATGGCTGAAGGCGATCGACGCGAACCGGGTCGGCGCGAGCCGCGGGTCGGGTGCGACGCGGCGGATCCACTCGGCCAGCTCCTGCCGCGCGACCTGGCGCAGCACGGCGTTCGCGAAGCCGCCCGCGCCGGAGCTCACCTTGGCGCGGACCAGGTCGACCGTGGTGCTGATCGCGGCGTGCACGGGCACCCGCATGGAGAGCAGCTGGTGGGTGCCGAGCCGCAGCGCATCGAGGACCTTCGCCTCGACCTTGCTCAGCGGCCGGTCCACGCACGCCGCGAGGATGGCGTCGTACGTCCCCCTCCGACGGATCGTGCCGGAGACGAGCTCGGTCACGAACGCGGCGTCGCGGCCGGAGAGCCCGTGCTGGCGCAGCACCGAGGGGAGCACCAGGTTGGTGTAGGCGCCGTCGACGCGCACCGCCTTCATCACGTCGAGCGCCGCGAGCCGGGCCGGGTCGACGCCAGATCGGCTGCCGGCGGTGCGGCTGCCGCGCTGCGGCTCCCGCGGCCGGGTATCACTCATCCGGGAGGTACTTCGTCGACGGGCTCGCTGCGGCCTGCACGGCCCTGGCTTCGGTGGCTATCTCCACCCACTCCTCGCGCTCGATCTCTCCGAGACGGGCGGGCCGCGACCTGCAGTTTCCGACAGTCGGTCTCGGGTCGTCTGCATGCGCCGGACGGCTCATGCCCCCGACCGTATCGACCCGGGCCTCAGCTTTCACCGGAACCGGCACCAATTCGGACACCGCTCTCCAACCGGGCGCCCCGGGCCCAGTCGGCGGCGCCCATCTGCCGGCGTCCGTGCGGGCGCACCTCGGCGAGGCGGACGGCGGTCGTGCCGGTGCCGACCAGCACGTCGTGCTTCCCGACCCACAGCTCCCCCGGCTCGAGGGCAGCACTGGTGGGCGGCTCGGCGTGGGTGAGCGGACCGAGCTTGAGGCGCTCGCCGTCGACGGTGGTCCAGGCGCCCGGGGCCGGGGTGCAGGCCCGCACCTGGTGGTCGATCACGACCGCCGGCCGCGACCAGTCCACGCGGGCGTCCTCGACCTCGACCTTCGGGGCGTAGGACACCCCCTCGGCCTGCTGCGGACGAGCCTCCAGGGAGCCGTCCTCGATCCCGTCGAGGGTCGCGACCATGAGGCCGGCGCCGCCCTCGGCGAGGCGGGCGAGCAGGTCGCCGGCGGTGTCGGTCGGGCGGATCCGCTCGGTCATCACGCCGTACGTCGGGCCCGCGTCGAGCTCCTTCACGATCCGGAACGTCGTGGCGCCGGTGACCTCGTCCCCGGCCCAGATCGCGTACTGCACGGGGGCTGCGCCCCGCCAGGCGGGCAGCGCCGAGAAGTGCAGGTTGACCCATCCGTGCACCGGGATGTCGAGGGCGGACTGCGGCAGCAGCGCGCCGTACGCGACGACCGGACAGCAGTCGGGGCGCAGCGCGCGGAGCTGCTCCTGGAACTCCGGGTCCTTCGGGTGGGCCGGCTTGAGCACCGGGACGCCGAGCTCCTCGGCACGGACCGCGACCGGGCTGGCCACCAGCCGGCGGCCCCGCCCGGCGGGCGCGTCGGGGCGGGTGACGACCCCGACCAGCTCGTGGGTGGACGCGGCGACGGCGTCCAGGACGGGGACGGCGACCTCGGGGGTGCCGGCGAAGACGACGCGCATGCTCAGAAGCCGAGCCCGTGCGTGGCGTGCGGGGAGACCTTGATCTGGGGGGCCTCGAGGCCGAACCACTCGGACTCGCGGATCGCCTTCATCGCGGCCTTGCGGGCCTCGGTGTCCAGGCGGTCGATGAACAGGACCCCGTCGAGGTGGTCGGTCTCGTGCTGGAGGGCACGGGCCAGCAGCTCGGTGCCCTCGATGGTCACCGGGTCGCCGTACATGTTGAAGCCGCGAGCGACCGCGCGCATCGCGCGCCGGCAGTCGATGCTCAGGCCCGGGATGGACAGGCAGCCCTCGGGGCCGTCCTGGACCTCGTCCGACAGGTCCAGCCGGGGGTTGACCAGGTGGCCGGGCTCGCCGTCGACGTACCAGGTGAAGACCCGCAGCCCGACGCCGATCTGCGGGGCGGCCAGGCCCGCCCCGGGGGCGCCCATCATGGTGTCGGTGAGGTCCTCGACGAGCCGGCGCAGCTCCTTGTCGAAGTCGACGACCTCGATGGCGGGCTTGCGCAGGACGGGGTCCCCGAAGAGACGGATCGGCTGGATGGGCACGTCCAGAGTCTAGGGAGCACGCGCCAGCCGGCTCCCTGGTGGTGGTCGAGCGAGCGCCAGCGTCCTACAGGGTGGGCGGGTCGACCTGGATCCGGACGGCGTCGAGCTTGCGGCTCGAGCGCGCCCGCTGGAGCTGGCCGAGGGCGTGCGCGAGCGCGAGCCCCTGCGCCCGCGGCACGCGGACCACGACCCGTGACTCGCCCTCGCCCAGGTCCACCGGGCCGAGGATCTCGGCCTCCGGCGGGGCGTCGAGGAGGACCAGGGCGTCGTCGACCGCGCCGGGCTCGCCGGTGATCGTGGCCAGGCGGCTGGCCGGCGGCAGGTGCGCCTCGACCCGCTCGGCGGTCTCGCGGGCCGCGAACCCGGCCGGGTCCCAGCGCACCAGCGCCTGGAGCGCCGGGTGGGCCGCATCGCCGACGGCCACGACTCGGCCTCCGGGGCGGACCAGCGCCGCGGCGTTCGCCCACCGGCGCAGCGCCTCCTCCTCGGCGCGCAGGTCGATCCGGGAGAGCAGCAGCCAGGTGTCCAGCAGCACCACAGCTGCGTAGCCGCCCTCGGCGACCGGCTCGGCGCCGGGCGTCGCGACCACGACCTGCGGGCGTCCGCCCACCGTCGCCACCACGGCGTCACCGGAGCTGGTGCGCACGGTGGTGCCGGGGAACGCGCGCCCCAGCTCCTCGGCCGTCCGGGCGTCGCCGAGCACCGGCGCACGCAGCCCGCGATGGCCGCACTCCGGGCAGGCCCAGCCCTCGGCCAGGGTGCCGCACCAGCGGCAGCCGGGCGGGGTGGTCGGTCCGGTGAGGGCCAGCGGACCCTGGCAGGTGGCACAGCGGGCCGGCGTCCGGCAGCGCTCGCAGGCCAGGGCGTTGACGTAGCCGAGCCGGGGCGTCTGCACGAGGACGGGCCCCCCGGCCAGCGCGTCGCGGATCGACTGGTGCACCTCGCGCGGCATCCGGGCGGCGCGGGCGTGGACGTCGCGGAACCCGGCGTCCCCCGCGACGGTCACGGTGACCCGGCGGCGCACCTCCTCCCGGGTGGCGCCCAGCTCGTGAGCCCAGCCGGTGCGGAGGAGGTACTCGCCCTCCACCGTGCGCACGAACCCGCCGACCAGGGCCGCGGCTCCCTCCCGCTCGGCCCGCAGCAGCAGCGTCTCGCGGGTGTGCGGGTACGGCGCTCGCGGCTCGGCGTGCAGGTCGTCGCCGTCGTCCCAGACCACGACCAGCCCGAGGTCGTGGACCGGCGCGAACGCGGCACCGCGGGTGCCGACCACCACCCGCCGCAGACCGCGGCTGACCGCGAGGAAGTCGCGGTAGCGGGCGGCCGGCCCGGAGTCGGCGGTCAGCGTGACGTGCTGGCCCTCCCCCAGCACGTCCGTGAGGGCCGCGTCGACCCGCGCGACGTCCTTGTGGTCGGGGACGCACACCAGGCTCCCCCGACCCGAGGCGTACGTCGCCGCGACGGCGTGGGCGACCAGGGCCGGCCAGTCGGTCGCCGGGGCGGCGGTCCACACGGCCCGCGGGCTGGCGCCGGCGGCGAGGTGGCGCAGGTACGCCGGGCCGGGCTCGTGCCCGGCCCACACCGCCTCACCCGCAGCCGGGTCGGGACCGGCCCAGGGTGGGGCCGCGGGGGTGGGCTCCCTCTCCGTCGTCGCGTGGCGGGCCGGCACCGCCAGCCGGAGCACGTCGGAGCGGGTGCCGGCGTACCGCTCGGCGAGCTCGGCGCTGAGGGCCTCGACCTGCGGGGCCAGCACCGGCTCCGGGCTCACGACGCGCCGCAGGGGCGCCAGGCGTCCGGGATGGTCGGACTCCGCCGCGCGGGCCACGAGGTAGCCGTCGACGTCCTGGCCCGCGAACCGGACCTTCACCCGCACCCCCGGCCGCGCGTCCTGGGCCATCGCGGCCGGGACGGCGTAGTCGAAGGGCCGGTCGAGGTGGGCGAGCGGCAGGTCGACCAGGACCCGGGCCACCGGATCCACCGCGGCGGGCTCGGCGGCCGCCGCCTTGCGCTCCCGGGTCGCGCGCGCCTTGGCCCGGGACGCCTTCACGCTGGCCCGGACCATCCCCGGCAGCAGCTCGGGCTGCTCCTCCGGGTCCGTCATGGACTGATGTCTACCAGGGGGCGGCGACGCACCTACCCGCCACCGTAACCACGCCGAGGAACGACCAGCCCGCGCACCGATCCCGCGGCCCGCGCGGCGGCGAAGCCGACGCGCGAGACGCGGACGCCGGAGACGCTGACTAGAGGCCGGCGGCGGCGCGCAGCGCGTCGGCGCGGTCGATGCGCTCCCAGGTGAACTCGGGGAGCTCGCGGCCGAAGTGGCCGTACGCCGCGGTCTTGGCGTAGATCGGCCGCAGCAGGTCGAGGTCGCGGATGATCGCGGCGGGACGTAGGTCGAAGACCTCGAGCACCGCCTGCTGGATCCGCTCGTCGGCCACGACGCCGGTGCCGAAGGTCTCGACGAAGACGCCGACCGGCTGGGCCTTGCCGATGGCGTAGGCGACCTGCGCCTCGCAACGGGTGGCCAGGCCGGCGGCGACGACGTTCTTCGCCACCCAGCGCATCGCGTAGGCCGCGGAGCGGTCGACCTTCGACGGGTCCTTGCCCGAGAAGGCGCCGCCGCCGTGACGCGCCATGCCGCCGTAGGTGTCGACGATGATCTTGCGGCCGGTCAGGCCCGCGTCGCCCATCGGGCCGCCGACGACGAAGCGGCCGGTCGGGTTCACCAGCAGCCGGTAGCCCTCGGAGGGGATCCGGAAGGTGGCGAGCACCGGGTCGATGACGTGCTTCTTGACGTCGGACTCCAGGGTGCCGAGCTCGGTGTCCTCGTCGTGCTGCGAGGAGAGCACGACGGTGTCGACCCGGACCGGGCGGTTGTCGGCGTCGTACTCGATGGTGACCTGCGTCTTCCCGTCGGGGCGCAGATAGGGCAGCGTGCCGTCCTTGCGCACGGCGGTGAGCTGCTCGGCGAGCCGCTGCGCGATCACGATCGGCAGCGGCATCAGCACGTCGGTGTCGTCGCAGGCGTAGCCGAACATCAGGCCCTGGTCGCCCGCGCCCTGCTTGTCCATCGCGTCGACCGATCCGGTGCGGCTCTCGTGGCCGGTGTCGACGCCCTGGGCGATGTCGCCGGACTGACCGCCGATGGCGACCATCACGCCGCAGGAGTGCCCGTCGAAGCCCTTGACCGAGGAGTCGTAGCCGATGTCGATGATCCGGCGGCGCACGACGTCCTTGACGTCGACGTACCCGGTCGTGGTGACCTCGCCGGCGACGACGACGAGGCCCGTGGTGAGCAGTGTCTCGACGGCGACGCGGCTGGTCGGGTCCTGCTCCAGCATCGCGTCGAGGACCGAGTCGCTGATCTGGTCGGCGATCTTGTCCGGGTGACCCTCGGTCACCGACTCCGAGGTGAAGAGGCGTCCGGTCACTGCTGCACTCCTGTGTCCTGGGTTGGCGGTCCTGCCAACGATATCGAGCGTCCCGGATCGCGGGACGGCGGTCTCAATCCTGCAGCCTGGCTGCCACTTCGTCCCAAATGACGTGGGCGAGCGCGTGCTTCGGGCCGCGCTGCACCTCGACCGCCCCGCCGTCCGCCGCGAGGATCACCGCCTCGTTCTCGGGGCTGCCGAAGACGGCGCCGCCGCTGACGTCGTTGACCACCAGCAGGTCGCAGCCCTTGCGGGCCAGCTTGGCGCGGGCCAGGTCGAGCACGCTGCCGCTGTCGTCGCCGGTCTCCGCGGCGAACCCCACGATCACCGCCCCGGGTCGGGCGCGCCGGGTGCTGATCTCGTGGAGGATGTCGGGGTTCTGCGCGAGGCTGACGGTCGGCGCGGAGCCGTCCTCGGCCTTCTTGATCTTCGCGTCGCTGACGTCCACGGGGCGGTAGTCCGCGGGCGCGGCCGCCATCACCACGGCGTCGGCCGACGGGGCCGCGGCCAGCACCGCGTCGCGCAGCTCGGCGGTGGTCTCGACCCGCACGATCTTGACGCCCGCGGGGTCGGGGAGGCTCACGTTGGCGGCGACCAGGATGACGTCGGCGCCGCGGGCGGCGGCGGCGCGGGCCAGGGCGTAGCCCTGGAGGCCCGAGGACCGGTTGCCGAGGAACCGGACCGGGTCGAGGTACTCGCGGGTACCGCCGGCGGTGACCAGGACCTGCCGGCCGGCGAGGTCCGGCCCGACGGCACTCCCCCGGGCCAGCACCTCCCGGCACAGCTCGAAGATCTCGGCCGGCTCGGGCAGCCGGCCCTTGCCGGTGTCGACGCCGGTGAGCCGGCCCTCGGCGGGCTCGATCACCACGGCGCCGCGCTCCCGCAGCGTCGCCACGTTGGCCTGGGTCGCGGGGTGCTCCCACATCTCGGTGTGCATCGCAGGGGCGAACACCACCGGGCAGCGGGCGGTGAGCAGCGTGTTGGTGAGCAGGTCGTCGGCCAGCCCGTGGGCGGCCTTCGCGAGCAGGTCGGCGGTCGCCGGCGCCACCACCAGGAGGTCCGCGGACTGCCCGATCCGCACGTGCGGCACCCGGTGCACCTCGGTCCACACCTCGGTCGCCACCGGCTTGCCGGACAGGGCGGCCCAGGTCGACTCGCCGACGAACTGAAGGGCCGCGGCGGTCGGAACCACCGTCACGTCGAAGTCGGCCCCATGGCCGGACTCGGAGAATCGGCGCAGCAGCTCGCAGGCCTTGTACGCCGCGATGCCACCCGAGACGCCGAGCACCACGCGAGCAGCGGGCCGCCCCCCGGACGGGGAGGCGGCCTCGTGGGTGCTGCTGGTGGTCAGCGGATCACTCGCGGAAGGAGTCACCCGCATCCGCGGCGGCGGCCTGGGCGGCAGCCTCCTCGGCGGCGAGCTCGGCGGGGTCGACGTCCTCGCAGGTCAGCAGGTCCTCGTTGATCTCGCGCAGCGCGATCGAGAGCGGCTTCTCCTGGACGTGGGTGTCGACCAGCGGGCCGACGTACTCGAGCAGGCCCTCCCCGAGCTGGGAGTAGTAGGCGTTGATCTGCCGGGCGCGCTTGGCGCTGTAGAGGACCAGCTTGTACTTGCTGTCGGTCTTCGTCAGCAACTCGTCGATCGGGGGGTTGGTGACACCCTCGGCAGCGATGGTGGGTCCGGACACGCTAAAGCCTCACAGATCTGTCGGGGATGGCACCATCAAGGCTACCAAGTCCTCCGCAGCAGCGTGAACTTCGTGGTTGACGATCGTCACGTCGAACTCCGCCTCGGCGGCGAGCTCCCCCCGCGCGGTCTCGAGCCGGCGGGCGCGATCCTCCTCGGTCTCGGTGCCGCGACCCACCAGGCGCCGCACCAGCTCGTCCCACGACGGCGGCTTGAGGAAGACGAACAGCGCCTCGGGCATCGTCTCGCGGACCTGCCGCGCGCCCTGGAGGTCGATCTCCAGCATCGCCGGTCGTCCCGAGGCCAGCGCGAGCTCGACCGGCCGACGGGGCGTGCCGTAGCGAGCGGTCTGGTGGACCACCGCCCACTCGAGCAGGTTGTCCTGCTCGACCATCGCGTCGAACTCCTCGTCGGACACGAACCAGTAGTGGACGCCGTCCTCCTCGCCCGGTCGCGGGGGCCGGGTGGTCGCCGAGACCGAGATCCACACGTCGGGGTGACTGCGACGCACCTCGGCCGCGACGGTGCCCTTCCCGACCGCGGTCGGGCCGGCGAGGACGACGAGTCGCGAACGACGGGTGGAGGGCGCGGTCACCGCGAGTGCCTCCGCTCAGTCACGCGCAGCGAACTCCTTCTCCAGTGCCGCCACCTGCTTCGCGCCCAGGCCCCGGACCCGCCGGCTCTCGGCGATGCCGAGCCGGTCCATCACCTGGCGGGCCCGGACCTTGCCCAGCCCGGGCATCGACTGGAGCAGGTCCACGACGCGCATCTTGCCGATCACCTCGTTGCGCTGGCCCTCCGAAAGGACGTCCACGATCGAGGCACCGGAGTTCTTCAGGCGGTTCTTGACCTCGGCCCGCTCCCTGCGGGAGGCGGCGGCCTTCTCGAGGGCCGCCTGGCGCTGTTCGGGGGTGAGCGGGGGCAGAGCCACGAGGATTGGATCCTTCGGTCAGGGACAGGAGCCGGACGGGCCGGTGAGAGGTCACACTAGTCAGAACGGTGACCGGGCAGCAATCGGGTCCCGGTCCGCCCCGCTCCGCGCCGGGCCCGCGCCCGATCCTCAGAGCGTCAGCGGCGTCCGGCAGACGTCGCGCGCCTGCTGGTCGAGGTCCTGCAGCGCCCGCAGCGTCGTCCCGCTGCCCAGCTGGGCGGCGGCCGCGTCGATGCGTGCCTTCTGCTCCGCGGTGACACCCTCCGGCGGGTGGTCACGGTCGTAGGTGGCCGGGTCGACCCCGGCGGCGTCGAGGGCCTCCGCGAGCGCCTCGATCCGACCGACGACCTGCTGCCACTCGTCGGTGATGTCGTCGGGCGCCTGGTCCTGGAGGTCGCGGAACGCGTCCAGGGCCTTCAGCAGTGCGTCCGGCGCGCCACTGCCGACGATGTCGCTGAGCTCCTGCTGGTGCTCCTGGACCGCGGCGCAGTAGTCGTCCTGGTCGGAGCCGCAGGCAGCGAGCAGCGGGAGCAGCACGGCGACCGCCAGGAGCCGCCTCACGAGCGGAGCTCGTCGTTCGTGCGCACCACGAAGTCCCGCATGGCCGCGGCGTCCTGGAGCCGGAGCACCTCGCGCGAGGTGCTCGGGAGGACCGCGGCCGCGGCACCGAACAGCCGGCGTACGTCGGCGATCGTGCCGCCCTGCGCCCCGAAGCCCGGTGCGAGGACCGGGCCGTCGAACGCCAGGTCCTCGTCGGTCGACCCGATCGTCGCGCCGACCACCGCCCCGAAGGAGCCCAGCGGGTCGGCGCCGGCGTTGAGCCGGCGCAGGTGGTCGAGCATCAGGCCCGCGACCGTGCCGTCCTCGACCCGGGCGTGCTGGACCTCGGGGCCCTCCTTGTTCGAGGTGAGCGCCAGGACGAACAGCCCCGCGCCGTGGGTCCTGGCGGTCTCGACGAACGGGTCCAGCGAGCCGAAGCCGAGGAACGGGCTGACCGTGATCGCGTCCGAGGCGAGCGGCGAGGCCGGGTCGAGGTAGGCGTCCGCGTACGCCTGGCTGGTGGACCCGATGTCGCCGCGCTTGACGTCCAGCAGCACCAGCGCCCCGGCGGCCCGGGACTGCGCGATCACCCGCTCGAGGACCGCGATCCCCCGGCTGCCGAAGCGCTCGAAGAACGCCGACTGGGGCTTGACCACCGAGACGTGCGGCGCGATCGCGTCCACGACCGCGAGCGCGAAGGACTCGAGGCCGGCGACGTCGTCCTGGAGGCCCCAGTCCTCCAGCAGCCCGGCGTGCGGGTCGATGCCGACGCAGAGCGGTCCGCGGTCCGTGATCGCAACGTGGAGGCGGCTGCCGAACGGGCTCATCGGACTCCCCTGAGGATGCGGCGGGGCCACAGCGGCCCCTCGTAGATGAAGGCGCTGTAGGCCTGGAGCAGGTCCGCACCCGCAGCGAGCCGGTCGCGGGCGTCCTGGACGGTGGTGATGCCCCCGACCCCGATCAGGGTCAGGTCCGGACCCACCCGGTCGCGGAGAAGCCGCAGCACCTCGAGCGAGCGCCCGGTGAGCGGGCGGCCCGACAGCCCGCCGGCGCCGATCTCCTCGACCCGGGCCGATGGCGTGCGCAGCCCGGCGCGGGAGATCGTGGTGTTGGTGGCGATGATCCCGTCGAGGCCGATCGCCAGCGCCAGGTCGGCGACGGCGAGGACGTCGCCGTCGGAGAGGTCGGGCGCGATCTTGACCAGCAGCGGCGTGTCCCCCGCGATCGCCTGCACGGAGGTGAGGATCGGCTCGAGCTTCTCGACCGCCTGGAGGTTGCGCAGTCCGGGCGTGTTCGGGGAGCTGACGTTGACCACGAGGTAGTCGGCGTACGGCGCGAGCAGCCGCGCGGACTTCTCGTAGTCGCGGACCGCCTCGTCCTCCGGCACGACCTTGCTCTTGCCGATGTTGACGCCGAGCAGGGGCCGCGGCCGGTGGTCGAGCCTGTCGAGACCCCGGGCACGGTCGGCCAACCGGCGCGCCACGACCTCGGCGCCGTCGTTGTTGAAGCCCATCCGGTTGACGACCGCGCGGTCCTCGGGCAGCCGGAACAGCCGCGGCCGGGGGTTGCCCGGCTGGGCCTCGCCCGTGACCGTGCCGATCTCGACATGCCCGAAGCCCAGCGCTGCGAGCGCGTCGATGCCGACGGCGTTCTTGTCGAACCCGGCCGCGAGGCCGAGGACGTTGGGGAACCGCAGCCCGAGCGCGTCGACCGGCGCCCCCGGCGTACGACGCATCCGCAGCGCGGGTCCGGCCGCCCGGATCGCCCGGAACGCGCCGTGGTGGGCGCGCTCCGGGTCCGTCCGGGTCAGGACGTGGTCGAACAGGAGCCGGTACGCGGTCACCGCGCCGCGGCCGCCTCGGCGGCCCCCCGGGCCCAGTCCTGCAGCGACCGGACCCCGATGTCCCCGCGGCGTACCGCCTCAATGCCCTGCACGGCCGCACCCAGCCCCTGGATCGTGGTGACGCAGGGGATGTTGCCCATGACCGCAGCGGTCCGGATCTCGTAGCCGTCCAGACGCACCGAGCTGCCGCTCGTCGAGCCGTGCGGGGTGTTGACGACCAGCTGCACCTCGCCGTCGAGGATCAGCTGCACCGTCGTCTTCTCACCGTCCGGTCCGGCGCCCTCGAAGTGCTTGCGCACCACGGTGGCGGTCACGCCGTTGCGGCGCAGCACCTCCGCGGTGCCCTGTGTCGCGAGGATCTCGAACCCGTGCTCGGCCAGCACCTTGATCGGGAAGATCATGTTGCGCTTGTCGCGGTTGGCCACCGACACGAACACCCGGCCGCTCGTGGGCAGCGCCCCGAACGCCCCGGCCTGGGCCTTGGCGAACGCGGTGCCGAAGTCGGCGTCGAGGCCCATCACCTCACCGGTCGACTTCATCTCCGGGCCGAGGATCGTGTCGATCTGGCGGCCGTCGGGGGTGCGGAACCGGTTGAACGGCATCACCGCCTCCTTGACCGCGATCGGCTGGCCGGGTGGCAGCGTGCCGCCGTCGCCGGTCGCGGGCAGGATCCCCACCTTCCGGAGCCGGGCGATGGTGTCCCCGACCATGATCCGGGCCGCGGCGTTCGCCAGCGGCGTCGCCGTCGCCTTCGAGACGAACGGGACGGTGCGGCTGGCGCGCGGGTTGGCCTCGAGGACGTAGAGCACGTCGGAGCCGAGCGCGAACTGGATGTTGAGCAGCCCCCGGACACCCACGCCGCGGGCGATCGCCTCGGTGGCCTCGCGGATCCGGCGGATCTCGGCGTCGCCCAGCGTAATCGGCGGCAGCGCGCACGAGGAGTCGCCGGAGTGGATGCCGGCCTCCTCGATGTGCTCCATCACGCCGCCGAGGAAGAGCTCCTCGCCGTCGTAGAGCGCGTCGACGTCGATCTCGACCGCGTCGTCGATGAACCGGTCGACCAGCACGGGGTGCGCGGGGCTGATCTCGGTCGCGCGGTGGATGTAGCCCTCGAGCGCGGTGTCGTCGTACACGATCTCCATGCCGCGCCCGCCCAGGACGTACGACGGGCGCACCAGCACCGGGAACCCGATCTCGGCAGCGATCTCCTGGGCCTCGCCGAAGCTGGTGGCCAGGCCGTGCTTGGGGGCGGGCAGGCCGGCCTCGTGGAGGACCCGGCCGAACGCGCCGCGCTCCTCGGCGAGGTGGATGGCCTCGGGCGAGGTGCCCAGGATCGGCACGCCGTTGTCCTTGAGCCCCTGGGCCAGGCCCAGCGGCGTCTGGCCCCCGAGCTGGCAGATGACGCCGGCGACGGGCCCGGCCTGCCGCTCGGCGTGCACGATCTCGAGCACGTCCTCGAGCGTCAGCGGCTCGAAGTACAGCCGGTCGGAGGTGTCGTAGTCGGTCGACACCGTCTCGGGGTTGCAGTTGACCATCACGGTCTCGTAGCCCGCGTCGGACAGCGCCAGCGCCGCGTGCACGCAGGAGTAGTCGAACTCGATGCCCTGGCCGATCCGGTTGGGACCGGATCCGAGGATGAGCACCGCCTCCTTCTCGCGCGGCCGCACCTCGGTCTCCTCGTCGTAGGAGGAGTAGTGGTACGGCGTGGTCGCCGCGAACTCGGCGGCGCACGTGTCGACGGTCTTGTAGACCGGTCGGATGCCCAGTGCGTGCCGCACCCCGCGCACGACCGCGGGGGTCATGCCCCGGATCTTGCCGATCTGGAAGTCGGAGAACCCGTGCCGCTTGGCCTTGCGCAGCAGCTCGGGGGTCAGCTCAGGGGCGGCGGTGACCTCCGCGGCGATCTCGTTGATCAGCACCAGCTGGTCGACGAACCACGGGTCGATGCCGGTGGCGTCGAAGACCTCCTCCGGCGTGGCCCCGGCGCGGATCGCGTCCATGACCTTCTTCAGCCGGCCGTCGTGCGGCTTGCGGATGTCGGCGAGGATCGCGTCCTTGTCGAGGTCGACCCACTCCTTCTCCCAGTCGAACACCGCGGTGCGGCTCTCCAGGGAGCGCAGCGCCTTCTGCAGCGCCTCGGTGAAGTTGCGCCCGATCGCCATCGCCTCGCCCACCGACTTCATGTGCGTGGTGAGCACCGGGTCGGCGCCGGGGAACTTCTCGAACGCGAACCGCGGCACCTTGACGACCACGTAGTCCAGGGTCGGCTCGAACGACGCGGGCGTGCTCTGGCCGTCCGGGCGCGTGGTGATGTCGTTGGGGACCTCGTCGAGCGTGTAGCCGATCGCGACCTTGGCGGCGATCTTGGCGATCGGGTAGCCGGTCGCCTTCGATGCCAGCGCACTCGACCGCGAGACCCGGGGGTTCATCTCGATCACGATCACCCGGCCGTCGACGGGGTTCACCGCGAACTGGATGTTGCACCCGCCGGTGTCGACGCCGACCTCGCGGATGATCCCGATCGAGAGGTCGCGCAGATGCTGGTACTCGCGGTCGGTGAGCGTCATCGCGGGCGCGACCGTGATCGAGTCACCGGTGTGCACGCCCATGGGGTCGACGTTCTCGATCGAGCAGACGATCACGACGTTGTCGGCCCGGTCGCGCATCACCTCGAGCTCGTACTCCTTCCACCCGATGATCGACTCCTCGATCAAGACCTCGGTGGTCGGGCTGGCGGCCAGGCCGGCGCCGGCGATGCGGCTCAGGTCGCCCTCGTCGTAGGCGATGCCCGACCCGGTGCCGCCCATCGTGAACGACGGGCGCACCACGACCGGGTAGCCGAGCCGGGCGACGGCCTCCTCGCAGTCGGTCAGCGAGTGGCACACGAAGCTGCGGGCCACCTCTCCCCCGACCTTGTGCACGATCGCGTTGAACGACTCGCGGTTCTCGCCGCGGTGGATCGCCTCGATGCTGGCGCCGATCAGCTCCACGCCGTACTTGTCGAGCACGCCGCGCTCGGCGAGCGCGATCGCGGTGTTGAGGGCCGTCTGGCCGCCCAGCGTCGCGAGCAGCGCGTCGGGGCGCTCCTTCTCGATGACCTTCTCGACGAACTCCGGGGTGATCGGCTCGACGTACGTCGCGTCCGCGAACTCCGGGTCGGTCATGATCGTGGCCGGGTTGGAGTTCACCAGCACGACCCGCAGGCCCTCGGCCCGCAGCACCCGGCACGCCTGGGTGCCGGAGTAGTCGAACTCGCAGGCCTGGCCGATGATGATCGGCCCCGAGCCGATCACCAGCACCGACTTGATGTCCTCGCGCTTCGGCATCAGGCCTTGCCCTCCATCACGTCGAGGAAGCGGTCGAAGAGGTACGCCGCGTCGTGTGGGCCGGCGGCGGCCTCGGGGTGGTACTGGACGGAGAAGCCCGTCAGCTTGCCGCTGCCGTCTCGCAGCTCGAGGCCCTCGACCACGTCGTCGTTGAGGCAGACGTGGCTGACGCTCGCCTCGCCGTACGGCGTCGTGGTCGTGCCCTCGAGCGGGGCGTCGACCGCGAAGCCGTGGTTGTGGGCGGTCACCTCGACCTTGCCGGTGGTGCGGTCCAGCACGGGCTGGTTGATGCCGCGGTGGCCGTACTTGAGCTTGTAGGTGCCGAAGCCGAGCGCCCGGCCGAAGAGCTGGTTGCCGAAGCAGATGCCGAAGTACGGCAGCCCGTCGGACAGCGCACCCTGCAGCACCTCGATCTGGTGCGTGGTGGCGGCCGGGTCGCCCGGGCCGTTGGAGTAGAAGAGGCCGTCGGCACCGACCGCGCGGACCTCGTCGAGCGAGGCGGTCGCGGGCAGCACGTGCACCTCGATGCCGCGCTCGGCCATCCGGTGCGGGGTCATCGACTTGATGCCGAGGTCGAGGGCGGCGACGGTGAACCTCTTCTCGCCGACGGCCGGGACGACGTACGCCTCCGGGGTGGAGACCTCCGAGGCGAGCTCGGCACCGGCCATCTCCCCGGACGCCTGGACCCGCTCGAGCAGTGCCGCCGGGTCGGACTCGGTCGAGGAGATCCCGACCCGCATCGCGCCGCGCTCGCGCAGGTGCCGGGTCAGCGCCCGGGTGTCGATGCCGGAGATGCCGACGACCCCCTGCTGACGCAGCTCGTCGTCGAGCGTGCGGCGCGAGCGCCAGCTCGACGAGCGGCGGGCCGGGTCGCGCACGACGTACCCGGCCACCCAGATCCGGCGGCTCTCGGGGTCCTCGTCGTTGACGCCGGTGTTGCCGACGTGCGGCGCGGTCATCACCACGACCTGGCGGTGGTAGGACGGGTCGGTCAGCGTCTCCTGGTAGCCGGTCATGCCGGTGTTGAAGACCGCCTCGCCGAAGGTCTCCCCCTCGGCGCCGTACGAATCGCCGTGGAAGGCGCGCCCGTCCTCCAGGACCAGGATCGCCGACTTCTGGCTGCCGGCGGTCACTGCAGCTTCCCGTCGAGGACGGTCGCCCTGCCGCGCAGGAATGTCGCGACGACGCGCCCCGGCAGCTCCATGCCGCGGTAGGGCGTGTTGCGGCTCAGGCTCTGCGACTCAGCCGGGTCGACGACCCGCGTGGCCGCCGGGTCGTAGAGCACGATGTTGGCGGGCTCCCCCGCGGCGATCGGCCGGCCGTGGTCGGCCACCCGGCCGATCCGGGCGGGGGCGTGCGACATCCGGTCGGCCACGCCGGCCCAGTCGAGCAGGCCGCGATCGACCATCGTCTGCTGGACGATCGACAGCGCGGTCTCGAGCCCGAGCATGCCGAACGCCGCGGCCGCCCACTCGCAGTCCTTGTCCTCGTGCGGGTGCGGGGCATGATCGGTGGCGACGATGTCGATCGTCCCGTCCGCGAGCCCCGCTCGCAGCGCCTCCGCGTCGGCGGCCGAGCGCAGCGGCGGGTTGACCTTGTAGACCGGGTCGTACGTCGCCGCCAGGTCGTCGGTGAGCAGCAGGTGGTGCGGGCAGGCCTCGGCGGTGACGTCGACGCCCTTGCCCTTGGCCCACCGGATCAGCTCGACCGAGCCGGCGGTGGACACGTGGCACACGTGCAGGCGCGACCCGACGTGATCGGCGAGCAGCACGTCGCGCGCGATGATCGCCTCCTCGGCGACCGCCGGCCAGCCGGCCAGGCCCAGGCGGCCGGACAGCGGGCCCTCGTTCATCTGGGCACCCTCGGTGAGGCGGGGCTCCTGGGCGTGCTGGGCGACGACGCCGTCGAACGCCTTGACGTACTCCAGCGCGCGGCGCATCAGCACCGCGTCGCTGACGCACTTGCCGTCGTCGGAGAACACTCGCACCCGGGCCGCGGAGTCGGCCATCGCGCCGAGCTCGGCGAGCTGCTGCCCGCCGAGGCCGACGGTGACCGCGCCCACGGGGTAGACGTCGCAGTAGCCGGCCTCGCGGCCCAGCCGCCAGACCTGCTCCACGACTCCGGCGGTGTCGGCGACCGGCTCGGTGTTGGCCATCGCGTGCACCGCGGTGAAGCCGCCCATCGCGGCGGCGCGGGTGCCCGACTCGACGGTCTCGGCGTCCTCCCGGCCGGGCTCGCGCAGATGGGTGTGCAGGTCGACCAGGCCGGGCAGCGCGATCAGCCCGGTCGCGTCGATCACCTCGGCGCCGGCCTCGTCGGCGCCCTCGTGGACCACGCCGTCCTTCAGCAGCAGGTCGGTGGGCTCCCCGCCCAGCACGGAGACGTTCTTGATCAGGTACGAGGTGCTCACTCTTCTCCTCCGACGGCCGGCTCGGAGCCCCCGAGCAGCAGGTACAGGACGGCCATCCGCACGGCGACGCCGTTGGTGACCTGTTCGACGATCACGGAGCGGTCGGCGTCGGCGACGTCCGCGGTGATCTCCATGCCGCGGACCATCGGTCCCGGGTGCATGACGATCGTGTGGTCCTGCAGCGTCGCCATCCGGCGGCCGTCGAGACCGTAGCGTCGGGAGTACTCACGGGCGGTCGGGAAGAACCCGCCGCTCATCCGCTCGCGCTGCACGCGCAGCATCATCACCGCGTCGGCCTTGGGGATCACCGCGTCGAGGTCGTAGGAGATCTCCACCGGCCAGCTCTCCACCCCGACCGGGAACAGCGTCGGCGGGGCGACCAGCGTGACCTCGGCGCCCAGGGTGTTCAGCAGGAGCGCGTTGGAGCGAGCGACCCGGCTGTGCAGCACGTCGCCGACGATCGCGACCCGGCGGCCGTCGAGGCTGCCCTTCGGCCCGGTACCGAGGTGGCGGGACATCGTGAACGCGTCGAGCAGCGCCTGGGTCGGGTGCTCGTGGGTCCCGTCGCCGGCGTTGACGACGCTGGAGCGGACCCACCCGGAGTGGGCGAGCCGGTGCGGTGCGCCGCTGGCGCCGTGGCGGACCACGACCGCGTCGGCGCCCATCGCCTCGAGCGTCAGCGCGGTGTCCTTCAGGCTCTCGCCCTTGGAGAGGCTGGAGCCCTTGGCCGCGAAGTTGATGACGTCCGCGGAGAGGCGCTTCGCGGCGGCCTCGAACGAGATCCGGGTCCGGGTGGAGTCCTCGAAGAAGAGGTTCACCACGGTCCGCCCGCGCAGCGCCGGCAGCTTCTTGATCGGCCGGTCGGCGAGCTCGCGCAGCTCGGCGGCGGTCCGCAGGACCAGCTCGGCGTCGTCGCGGCTCAGGTCGGCCGCGCTGAGCAGGTGCCGCTTCATGCGGTCACCTCCTCGGCGGGCGCGGTGCCCTGGATGGTGACCGCGTCCACGTCGTCGGTGCCGGCCAGGGTCACCCGGACCCGCTCGACGAGGGAGGTCGGGAGGTTCTTGCCGACGAAGTCGGCGCGGATCGGCAGCTCGCGGTGACCGCGGTCGACCAGCACGGCCAGCTGCACCGCCCGTGGGCGGCCGAGGTCGTTGAGCGCGTCGAGCGCGGCCCGGATGGTGCGCCCCGAGAAGAGCACGTCGTCGACGAGTACGACGATGCGGCCGTCGATCCCGCCCGCCGGGATCTGCGTGGGCAGCAGCGTCCGGGCCGGCTTCATCCGCAGGTCGTCGCGGTACATGGTGACGTCGAGCGAGCCGACGGGCACGTCGTACCCCTCGACGGCGGCGATCCGCTCGGCGATCCGCTCGGCGAGTGGCACGCCGCGGCTGGGGATGCCGAGCACGACGAGGTCGGTGGCGCCCTTGTTGCGCTCGAGGATCTCGTGGGAGATCCGGGTGAGGGCCCGGCCGATGTCACGCTCGTCGAGGACGGTGCGGACGGGGCGGGCGGGGTCCGTGCTGGACGACGGACCGGGGGGCACGGGTTGAGGGTGCGTAGGCATGAGCCTCGGACCTCCTTCTCCGCCTCACGGGACGGCTCGTTAAAGGATGTCGATCGAGGACGACCCTACTCCTCCGCGCGCTCGCGGCGCAGCCCACCCCTGGTCGTTCCCACGGGATGGACGGCCCGCAGCCGACCCACCCACCGCAACCACACCGTCGGACCACCAACCCGAAGAGCGATCCCGCGGCCGGCGTGGCGGCGGAGCCGCCACGCCAGACGCGGCCTCGACAGTCAGCCGGTGACGACCAGCTCCCGGTCCAGTCCCGACGCCGAGGCGTGCCCGTCCGGTACCACCCGGGTGCCGGCGCGGCCCGCGACGATCTCGGCGATGTCGGCGAGCGAGCCGATCGCGGCGGACCGCCCGGTCCGCTCGACGAACCGGCACACGGCCTCGACCTTCGGGCCCATCGAGCCGGCCGCGAAGTCGAACGCGCGCAGCGCCTGCGGCGTCGTCTCGGTCAGCATCCGCTGGTCCGGTGTGCCCCAGTCGAGGTACACGCCGTCGACGTCGGTGGCGATCACCAGCAGGTCCGCGCCGATCTCCTGCGCGAGCAGCGAGGAGGCGAGGTCCTTGTCGATGACGGCCTCGACGCCGCGCAGGATGCGCCCGGGCTCGAGGACGGTCGGGATCCCGCCGCCGCCGGCGCAGACCACGACCGTGCCCTGCTCCACGAGGGTCCGGATCGACGGCACCTCGTAGATGTGCTGGGGCTCGGGCGAGGCGACCACGCGTCGGAACGACGAGCCGTCCTGACGGATCGCCCAGCCGTTCTCGGCCGCGAGCTCCTCGGCCTCCTCGCGGAGGTAGATCGGCCCGATGAACTTCGTCGGGTTTTGGAACGCCGGGTCCTCCGGGTCGACCCGCACCATCGTCAGCAGCGTGGCGATGTGCTTCTCCTCGGGCAGCACGTTGCCGAGCTCCTGCTCGATGACGTACCCGATCATCGCCTCGGTCTGGGCGCCCAGGACGTCGAGCGGGTAGGGCCGCACGTCCTCGTAGGCCGCCGCCTGGAGGGCCAGGAGGCCGACCTGGGGACCGTTGCCGTGGGCGATGACCACGTCGTTGTCGGGCACGACGGTGGCGATCCGCTCGGCAGCGATGCGGATGTTGGCGCGCTGGTTGTCCGCGGTCAGCGGCTCACCCCGGCGCAGGAGGGCGTTGCCCCCCAGAGCGATCACGATGCGCATGTCGTCCTCCCCCTCACGCGAGCGACGCTACGAGGAGCGCCTTGATCGTGTGCATCCGGTTCTCCGCCTGGTCGAAGGAGATGTTCGCCGCGGACTCGAAGACGTCCTCGGTCACCTCGATCCCGTTCGCGAGCTCCGGGTACTGCTGGACGACCTGGGCACCCACCTTGGTCTGGGTGTTGTGGAAGGCCGGCAGGCAGTGCAGCACCTTGACTCGCGGGTTGCCGGTGGCGTGCAGCAGCTCGGCGTTCACCTGGTACGGCAGGCACTGCTGGACCCGCTCGGCCCACGACTCCACGGGCTCGCCCATCGAGACCCACACGTCGGTGTAGATGAAGTCGACGCCCGCGACGGCCTGGGCGGCGTCGTCGGTGATCAGGATCCGGGCCCCGGACTCCTCGGCGAACTCGTGGCACAGCTTGACGAGCTCGTCCTCGGGCCACAGCTCCTCCGGCGCTCCGATGCGGACGTCCATGCCGAGCTTGGCCGCGACGAGCATGAGGGAGTTGGCCACGTTGTTGCGGCCGTCGCCCAGGTACGCGAAGGCGATCTCGTGCAGGGGCTTGTCGCTGTGCTCGCGCATCGTCAGCACGTCGGCGAGCATCTGGGTGGGGTGGAACTCGTCGGTGAGGCCGTTGAAGACCGGGACGCCGGCGTACTTCGCCAGCTCCTCGACGACGTCCTGGGAGAACCCGCGGTACTCGATCGCGTCGTACATGCGGCCGAGGACGCGCGCGGTGTCGGCGACCGACTCCTTGTGCCCCAGCTGGGACGACGCGGGGTCGATGTAGGTGACGTGCGCACCCTGGTCGTAGGAGGCGACCTCGAAGGCGCAGCGGGTCCGGGTGGAGGTCTTCTCGAAGATCAGCGCGACGTTGCGGCCCTGCAGGAGCTGCCGCTCGGCTCCGGCGTACTTCGCGCGCTTGAGGTCGCGCGAGAGGTCGAGCAGGTGACGGATCTCGTCGGCGGTGTGGTGGCGCAGGCTGAGCAGGTGTCGGCCACGAAGGTTGACAGGCATTTGGTTCTTCCTCTGTTCCGGTCGGATGGTCAGTAGTCGATGGGGTCGCGCAGGATCGGGCAGGTCATGCAGCGCCCGCCGCCGCGGCCCCGGCCCAGCTCGCTGGCGTCGATCGTGATGACCTCGATGCCGGCCTTGCGGAGCTGGGTGTTGGTGTGGGTGTTGCGGTCGTAGCCGACGACGACGCCGGGCTCGATCGCGAGCACGTTGTTGCCGTCGTCCCACTGCTCGCGCGCCGAGCCGTAGCGGTCGCCGCCCGTGGGCACCACCCGCATCGGCGTGTCGAGGGCGTCGGAGACGACGTCGACGAAGTGCTTGTCCTCGTGGCGGATGTCCAGGCCGGACGGCGAGGAGTCGTCGGGACGCAGCGAGAAGCTGTTGATCGCGTCGACGACCGGGCCGTACGCCGTGACGACATCGCGGTCGCAGAACGTGAACACCGTGTCGATGTGCATGGCGGCCCGCGTGCGCGGCAGGCCGGCCGCGATGACCCGGTCCGCCGCACCGGCCGCGAACAGCGACCGGGCGACCTGGGTGATGGCCTGCTGCGAGGTCCGCTCCCCCATGCCGATCACGACCGCGCCGTTGCCGATCGGCATCACGTCACCGCCCTCGATCGTGGCGTTGCCGCGGTCGCGAGGCTGCTGGTCCGGGTCGCCGAACCAGACTCGGAAGTCCTCACCCGCGAAGCTCGGGTGGAACCGGTAGATCGCGGTCGTCAACAGGGTCTCCTGGCGGCGCGCGCCCCAGTACATGCTGTTGAGGGTCACGCCCTGGTAGACCCAGGACGAGTTGTCGCGGGCGAACACGGTGTTCGGCAGCGGCGGCAGCACGAACTGCTGCACGTCGGCGTCGCGGAACGACTGCAGGAACGGACCGGCCATGTCGTCCGGCACGTCGCCGAACGCGACCCCGCCGACCAGGAACTCGGCCAGCTTCTCAGCCGGCAGGCTCTCCAGCCAGGCGCGCACCTCATGGACGAGGCCGGGGCCGACCTGGTCGTCGGTGACCTTCCGGTCCAGGATCCAGTTGCGGCCCTCGGGGTAGCGCACCACGTCGACGAGCAGCTGCAGCATGTCGAGCACCTCGACGCCGCGGTCGCGCATCTTCATCACGAAGTCGTAGTGGTCACGCTTGGCCTGGCCGACCCAGATGACGTCGTCGTACAGGAGCTCGTCGCAGGTATCGGGGGTCAGCCGGAGGTGCGCGAGCCCCGGGGCGCACACCATCACCCGTCGCAGACGGCCGACCTCGGACCATACGCCGACTCTCGGCTCGGCGACGGTCTCTTCGATCGCCGCTCGGGACAGTTGTTCGATTGCCATGATGAACCTTCCTTTGTGCAGGGGTGGCCGGGTGGGCGGGAGAGGTGCCCCGACGGCGCGCCGAAGCGGGCGGGCGGGGTGGTGGCCCGAGGCCACCCCGCCCTCCGGGCGGTGGAACCGGCTCGGCTCAGATCGAGACGAAGCCCTGGGCCAGGCCGATGACGCCGGCGACCGAGAGGCCGACGACCACGGCGACGACCGCACGCTCGGCCATCGTGAACATCTCCGCCCGGGCCTGCGAGCGCGCCCAGACGTAGAGCGCGGTGCCGACCAGGTAGAAGATCCCGGCCACGAGCACGTACTCCCAGCCGCCCGCGTAGACCAGCCACACGGCGTACGCCAGGGCCACCAGGCCGACCGTCAGGTCACGGGTCCGGCCGTCGTGCTCGGCGTAGGTCTCGCCGGTGAGGGCGAGCTTGACCTGGTACAGCGCCGACCAGAGGTAGGGCAGCAGGATCAGCGAGGTCGCGAGGTAGATCAGGTCGGTGTAGGTGCTGTCGTTGACGAGGGTCCACAGCAGCATCAGCTGGACGCAGCCATTGGTCAGCCAGAGCGCATTCGACGGGGCGCCGTACCGGTTCTCCGCTCCGAGCTGGCGCGGCAGCACGCCCTCGCGAGCCGGCAGGCGGAGGATCTCGACGCACAGCAGCACCCAGGAGAGGAGCGCGCCGAGCAGCGAGATCGCCAGGCCGATCGAGATGAAGCCGGTGCCCCAGCTGCCGACCTCGTGCCGCATCAGGCCGGCCATCGACGGGTCCTCGAGACCCGCGATCTTCGCCTGGTTCATCAGGCCGTAGGCCAGCAGGTTCACGGCGAGCAACAGCACCAGCACGCCGACGAAGCCGATCACGGTCGCTCGGCCGACGTCGCTGCGCTTGGTGGCGCGCTGGCTGTAGACCGAGGCGCCCTCGATGCCGATGAACACCCAGACGGTGACCAGCATCATGTTCTTGACCTGGTCCAGGGTGGAGCCGAGGCCCTGGCCGTCGCCCCACACGTCGGTGGTGAAGATGCCCGCCCTGAAGCCGACGACCGCGATCGCGATGAAGGTCAGGATCGGGACGACCTTGGCGATCGTCACCAGCGTGTTGACGAAGGCCGCGCCGCTCACGCCGCGCAGCGTCAGCGCGTGCACCACCCAGAGCACGACGGAGGCGCCGATGACGGCCGCCACGGTGTTCCCGCCCTCGAAGGCCGGCACGAAGTAGCCGAGGGTCGACATCAGCAGGACGAGGTAGCCCACGTTGCCGATCCAGGCGCTGATCCAGTAACCCCACGCCGAGGTGAAGCCGAGGTAGTTGCCGAAGCCGGCGCGGGCGTATCCGTAGACACCGCCGTCCACGTCGGGCTTGCGGCGCGACAGGGTCTGGAAGACGAACGCCAGCATCAGCATGCCGACGCCGGTCACCAGCCAGCCGATGAGCAGCGGCCCGGGAGCAGCGCTCCCGGCCATCTGCGAGGGCAGCGCGAAGATGCCGCTACCGATCATGGACCCCACGACAAGGGCGATCAGGGCGGGCAGCGCCAGGGTGCCGGCGCCTCTCGCGGACTGCTCAGGGCTCGGGCCCGACGGTGGTCGGACCATCTGCTGAGTCATGGTTTCTAGGGCCTCCTTCAGGAGACGGAAGACCGATCTTCCGTCCTGGGAAGGACGCTAGGAGGCCACGACAGGTCCGCAGCAGGGACGAACGGCACGACGACCTGGGACCCGTCCCAGCCCACGCGGGAGCGCCGACGGGGCCCGCACGAGGAGTCTCTCGGTGCCGCGGCGGCCGTGCGCGCGGCGGCACGAATGGCTGTACATCTCCATGCATGACCTTGCAGCCAAAGGTCCCGATCCGGAGGACTCCGCCGCCGGTGCCCGCCGAGCGTCAGTCCGCCACGTCGAGCAGCACCTTGCCGACCGCGCCGGCCTCCACGGCGTCCTGCGCCGCCGCGGCCCGGGCCAGCGGGTAGTGGTGCAGCGGCAACCCGGCGTCCTCACCCACGCGGAGGGCGCCGCCGGCGAGAGCGGCCGAGACGTCCTCGACGGCCGCGCGGAGCAGCTGCTCGTGCAGGGTGTAGAGGATCAGGAACTGGAAGCGCAGGTTCTTCCCGAATGCCGCGCGCAGCGGCAGGCTCAGGGTGTCCCCGCCGTTGTTGGCGTAGATCGAGACGGTGCCGTGCACCCGCACCACCTCGAGGTCGAGCTCGATGTTCTGCGCGGGGGCGACCTCGACGGCGACGTCCACTCCGTCGGGAGCGACGGCGAGGATCGCCTGGGCCACCCCCGGCTCCCGGTAGTTCACGACGTGGTGGGCGCCCGCGGCCCGGGCGAGCCTGGCCTTCTCCTCGCTGCTGACCGTCGCGACCACGGTCGCGCCGGCCCAGCGGGCCAGCTGGATCGCGGCATGGCCGACCGCGCCCGCTCCGCCGGCCACGAGCACCACCCGGCCCTGGAGGGCGCCGGGGCCCAGCCGGGACGGGCCGCCCTCGGCCGCGGTCAGGGCGCGGTGCGCCGTGACCGCCGGCACGCCCAGGCTCGCGCCGAGGTCGAACGAGGCGCCCTCGGGCAGCGGCACCACCCGGCCGGCCGGCTGCACGGTGAACTCGGCCGCCGTCCCATAGGCGCGCCCGTGCTGGGCGAGCACCAGCCACACCGGGTCGCCGACCGCCACACCGTCGACCCCTTCGCCGAGCGCGTCGACGACGCCCGCGCCGTCCTGGCCGGGTACGACCTCGTCGTACCCCGACATCATGCCGGCGCGGAACTTCCAGTCGGTGGGATTCACGCCGGACCGGAGGACCCGGACCCGGACCTCGCCCGGACCCGGCTCGGGGAGGTCGCGCTCGGCGACCTCCAGCACCGACGACGGACCGGTCTCCTGGTAGACGACTGCGCGCATACGACAGTCTCCCACGCAGCGTCAGAGTGCCGCGGCCATGCCGGCGCAGGCCTTGAGCCACTCCATCTTGGTGCCGCGCGAGAGCTGGGAGTACGGCACGACCGAGCCGGCCACCAGGGCCGGGTCGTAGGGCACCCGGTAGACCGCGCGGGTGCGCTGCTGGTAGACGTCGACCAGGTCCGCCGCGAGCTTGGTGTCGACGGCCGCGGAGGGGTCGGAGAGCACGGTGATCGCCTTGTACTTGAGATTCTGGTAGCCCGCGTCCTGGAGGGCGTCGAGCATCCAGAGGCCGCTGTAGCCGGTGTCCTCGCGCACGGTGCTGGTGACCACGAGCAGATCGGCCGCACCGGCGGCGGCGAGCCAGTTCTCGGCGCGCATGTTGTTGCCGGTGTCGATCAGGATGACCCGGTAGAACCGCTCGAGCAGCTTGTGCACCGCGTCGAAGTCCTGGGCCCGGATCGTGCCGGTCACGTCGGGCCGCTCGTCGGAGGCGAGGACGTCGAAGTGGGCGTCGCCCTGCGAGCGCACGAAGGCGCCGAGGTCCCCGATGCGCGACTGGTAGACGTCGGTGAACCGCTCGAGGTCCTCCAGCAGCTCCCGGGTCGTGTTGCGGTGGGCGCTCCGGGTACCCCGGATGCCGAGCGTGCCGCGAGTCTCGTTGTTGTCCCAGGCCACTACGCCCCCGCCGCGGACGGTGCCGAAGGTGTACCCGGCGGCGAGCACGCCGGTGGTCTTGGCGGCGCCGCCCTTGGGGTTGATGAACGCGATCGTGCGCGGGCCGTCGAAGTCTTTCTGGATCGCCTGGCGGTCGCGCTCATAGGCGAGCTCGGTGGCGCCCATCCGCGGCGTCACCAGCCCGCCGCTCCACCGGCGCACGGCGCCCCGCCAGCCCCAGGTCGCCGGGCCGTGCTCCTGGGCCGCGTCGCGGCGGTCCAAGAAGTCGGTCGCGCTCATGAAGCGACGCACCTCGCCCTCGGTGCCGGCCGGCTGCTCCGGGTCCGCGGCCCCGCCCTCCCCGACCAGTACGACCGGTGCCGCGGGCGGCGCCGACGGCGGTGCCGCGGGCGGAGGGCCGGACGGAGAGTACGACGGCGGGGGCCCGCTCCCCGGACGTGAGGGGGGCGGCGGCGAGGACGGCGGCGGCGAGGACGGCATCGGCGCCGACCCGGCCCGCGGGTCGGGCAACGGGTCGGTCAGCGGATCGGCGGGACCGGCCGGGCCACGCGACCCGGCACCCGGGCCGCCGCCCCGGTGAGCGGCGTACGCGGCCAGGTCCTCCGGGGTGTAGAGCCGGTCGCTGGTGTCGCCGTGGTCGTGTCGCGAGCCGGCCGAGCTCCACGCATCCTGCGACATCGAGGTCCTCCTCCGCGAGACTGGGGGTTCCTGCTGAGTGCGTCCTTCCCCCATTTCGGGCCCGTCACACGCGCGAGCGGTCGAGCGCGCCGGGCGGGCTCACTGGGACAGGTGCCGCGCCCGAGCCAGCGTGAAGAGGCCGTAGCAGGCGAGCCCGATGCCCAGCAGGCAGAGCAGGACCGGGCCGAAGGGCTGCTCGAGCACCTTGAACAGGGCCTGGTCGAGGCCGCCGGACTTGGAGGCGTCGTGGGTGGCGGCCCCGTAGACGATGAGACCGCCGGCCACGAGGAACGCGATCCCGCGGGCCGTGTAGCCGGCCTTGCCGAACGCGAGGTACGCCGTGCCGCTGCTGCCGCTGCGGCCCTCGGCGTCCAGCTTGTCGGCGAAGCCCTCGGTCCAGGCTCGGTAGCCCTGGTAGCAGCCGTAACCGATGACGGCGAGGCCCGCCAGGCCGACCAGCAGCTGGCCGCCGGGCCACTCCATCACGGAGGCGGTCCAGCTCTTGTTCTTGCCCGAGGACCCGGAGCCGGTGGCGACCCGGAGGCCGGAGAGCCCGATGGCCGCGTAGATGATCGCCTTGCCGACCGAGACCAGGCGCTTGCGCGTGCGCTTGCTGTCGTCGCGCTCCTCCTGGTGGCCGAACGCCGCGTCCAGCAGCTTCCAGAGCACCAGCAGGAACATCCCGATGGAGACGACCCAGATCAGCACGTCGCCGAACGGCTGCTCGGCCAGCTGGTGCATGGCGCCGGAGCTGGACGGCTTGCCCTCACGGTCGCCCAAGGCGAGCTGGACGGCCAGCCAGCCGATCATCAGATACACCACGGCGTAGGCGACAAGACCGGCGCGGACGGCGTAGTCCATCCACTTGCTGTTGTGCGCGTCGCGGCCGGCTCCCTCGGCCCGTCGCGCGGCGCTCCCTCCCGAGACGGTCATGACAGCTCGGCGATGGCGGACTCGATGGCCCGGTGGAAGGTGGGGTAGGCGTACATCATGTTCCTCAACGTGTCGACGGGGACCTCCGCGTGGACCGCGACGGCCAGGAAGCCGAGGATCTCTCCGCCCGTCGGGCCCACCGCGGTGGCTCCGACCAGGACCCCCCGGTCCGCGTCCTCGACGACCTTGATCAGGCCGTGCCCACCGGGTCCGTGAGTGAAACCTCGCGACGAGCTCGCCAGGTCGGTGGTGCCGGTGCGGACCCGCAGCCCGGCGTCGCGCGCCTGCTGCTCGGTCAGCCCCACGCCGCCGACCTCCGGGTCGGTGAACGTCGTGTGCGGCACCGCGTGGTAGCGCGCCGGCTGCCCCGGCTCGCCGAGGATGTCGCGCTGAGCGACGGCCGACTGGTACATCGAGACGTGGGTGAAGCCGCCCTTGCCGGTCACGTCGCCGATCGCCCAGAGGCCTTCGGCGGCCCGCAGGTGCTCGTCGACCTCGATGGTCCGCGCCGTCGGGTCCAGGCCGACCGTCTCGAGGCCGAGGTCGTCCAGGTTGGGGATCCGGCCGGCGGCGACCAGCAGCTTGTCGGCGCTCAGCTCCTCTCCCGTGTCGAGCCGGATCGTGAAGACGCCCTCGGCGTAGCCGACCTGCGTCGCCTCGACGCCGGTCAGCACCCGGATGCCCTCCTCGGCGAAGACCTGCGCCACGAGCTCCGCGGCCTCGGGCTCGTCGGCAGGAAGCAGCCGCGCGCCGCGCTGCACCACGGTGACCCGGACGCCGAACCGGGAGAAGACCTGCGCGAGCTCGCACCCGATCGGCCCGCCGCCCAGGACGACCAGCGTGGCAGGCAGCTCGGTGACCTGCACCGCGTCGCGGTTCGTCCAGTACGGCGTCCCCGCCAGGCCCTCGACCGGCGGTGCGGCCGGGTGGGTGCCGGGGTTGACCAGCACGCCCCGCTCGGCGACGTACGTCGTGGTCGTGCCGTCCGGCTCCTCGACGCGCACCCGGCCCGGCCCGTCGAGCCGGCCCACCCCGTGGTGGAAGGTCACCCCGGCGTCCCGGAGCCGGTCGACCGCGATCGTGTCGTCCCACCCGGTGGTCGCCTCCTCGTCGATGCGGCGCGCGACCACCGCCCAGGCGGGGGCGACCGTCGCCTCCCCGGCGACCGCGGCTGCCCGGCGCACCTCGGCGACCACGTCGCCACCGCGCACCATCATCTTGGTGGGGACGCAGCCGTAGTAGGGGCACTCGCCTCCGACCAGGTGCTTGTCCACGGCCACGACCCGCATTCCTGCGCGGGCGGCGCCGGTGGCGAGAGCCTCGCCGCCGGGCCCGGTGCCGATCACGACCAGGTCCACCTGCTGAGCGTCCATGGGTCCACTATGGGCCCCTGACCCGAGCCGCGGTGGCTCAGACGATGGACGGCTTGTTCCGCACGATGCTGCCGAGGATGCCGTTGACGAACTGCGGCGACTCATCGGTGGAGAGGTCGGTGACCAGCGCCATCGCCTCGCTCACCGCCACCGCGTCGGGGATGTCGTCGGCGTACAGCAGCTCCCACACGCCCAGCCGCAGCACGTTCCGATCGACGGCCGGCATCCGTGCCAACGTCCAGCCCTGCGAGTACGACGAGAGCAGCTCGTCGATGCGCGCGCGGTGCTCGACCACGCCGCGCACCAGGGTGGCCGTGTAGTCGTTCGTCGGCCCCTCGCCCTCCGCGATCGCCCGGTCCAGGGCGGCCACGGCGTCCTCACCGCGCACGTCGGAGGCGTACAGCACGTCCAGTGCGCGCTTGCGGGCCTTGGAGCGGGCGCTCATCAGCCCTTCACACGACCGAGGTAGGAGGAGTCGCGGGTGTCGACCTTGACCTTCTCGCCCTGGTTGATGAACAGCGGGACCTGGATCTCGTGGCCGGTCTCCAGCGTCGCCGGCTTGGTGCGACCGGTGGCGGAGTCGCCGGCGAGACCGGGCTCGGTGAACGTGATCACGAGCTCGACCGAGGCCGGGAGCTCGATGAACAGGACGCGACCCTCGTTGGTGGCGACGATCGCCTCCTGGTTCTCCAGGAGGAAGTTCTTCGCGGAGCCCACGATCTCCGGGGCGATCTCGAGCTGGTCGTAGCTCTGGACGTCCATGAAGACGTACGACGAGCCGTCGTTGTAGAGGTACTGCATGGTGCGCCGGTCGACCGTGGCGGTCTCGACCTTGGTGCCGGCGTTGAAGGTCTTGTCGACGCTCTTGTTCGACTCGACGTTCTTCAGCTTGGTGCGCACGAAGGCCGGGCCCTTGCCGGGCTTGACGTGCTGGAACTCCACCACGGCCCAGAGCTGACCGTCGATGTTGAGAACCATGCCGTTCTTCAGGTCGTTCGTCGTTGCCATGCGCGCGTGTCAGCCTTCTGGTCGCGAGTGTCGGGGAGCCACCCGGATCGCGCCGGGCACAGCGCACGAGTCTATCGGCTCGGCGCCCACGCACCGAAACCGCTGCGCGAGGCGGTCAGGCCAGCTCCCAGACGACCCGGACGGTGACGGCGGTCCGGTCCCGCCCGGCGCGGATCGGCACGGCGCTCAGGTCCATCGCCGCGCGACCCAGCACCGCGGACCCGAACTGCTGGAACGGCGAGGGCCGCGGCCGGGCGTGCACCTCTAGGAGCCTGACCACGTCCCCGAGCGTCTGGCCGGAGGCCTCGGCGTACTGCCGCGCCTTGGCGGTCGCCTCCTCCACGGCGGCGTCCCGCGCCCTCTCCAGGACCGCGCCGGTGTCGCCGACCAGCAGCCGGATGCCGCTCACCCGGACGGCGTCGCCGCCGGCCCGGACGGCGGCGCTGACGGCCTCGCCACCCCGGGCGAGCTCCTTGACCAGGACCGAGGCCCGCTCCGAGACCCGGTAGCCGGTGATCGTCGGCGGGCTGTAGTCGTGGTACTGGTACACCGGCGTCATCGAGAGCCCGGTCGTCTGGACATCGGACCTGGCGACGTCGTACTTCGCCAGCGCCCCGAGGACCCGGCCCATCGTCGCGTTCGCCGCGGCGAGGGCATCGTCGAGATCCGCCCGGGTCAGGGTCACCCCGAGGCCGAAGGACAGCTGGTCGGGCACCGCCCCGGCCTCGCCGGTCCCGGTCATCGTCAGGAGCCGGGGTCGCTCGGCCTGCGCCGCGCCACCGTCGGCGGCGGCCTGCGCCGCCGGTGTGCCGCCGCCGGAGCCGCCGAGGAGGTAGGCCACCACCAGCGCCATCGCCACCAGCGCGGCCACGAGCAGCCCGCGCACACCGACCGTCACGTTCCCGTTCATGCCGGATGGGACGGATCGGCGTGCTGAGTGGTTCCGCGGGCGCCATCTCCCGTCGAGTGACGTGAAGTGGCTGGATTGCCCGCTCCGGGACAGCCAGTTCGCGTCACTCGACGGACAGTCAGCCCCGGGCGATGACCTCGAGTGCCGTCCGGTAGCCCTCGATGCCGCGGCCGGCGATCACCTCGACGGCGTACGGCGTGACGACCGAGGTGTGCCGGAACTCCTCGGGCCGCTGGTGCGGGTCGGAGATGTGCACCTCGACCAGCGGTGCGACCAGCTGGGCGCAGGCATCGAGCAGCGCATAGGAGTAGTGCGTCCAGGCGGCGGCGTTGAGCACCACCGGCTCCGCGTCGTCGGCGGCGGCGTTGAGCCAGTCGAGCAGCTCGCCCTCGTGGTTGGTCTGGCGCACCTCGACGTCGAGGCCGAGGTCGCGCCCCCACGCGACACACCGGTCGGCGAGCTCGGCGTGCGTCGTGGTGCCGTAGATCTCCGGCTGACGCCGCCCCAACCGGCCCAGGTTCGGACCATTGAGCACCAGCACTCGGCGCCCGCCGCTCACTCGGGGCCGCCGATCGCGGCGTAGGCGTCGCGCAGGTCCACCACCGAGGGGCCCGCCAGCACGGTCGGGACCGCGAGGTCGGAGAGCACGATGAAGCGCAGCTGGGAGCCGCGCGCCTTCTTGTCGACGCGCATCGCCCGGTGCAGGTCGTCGAAGGACGCCTTGGAGTACGACGTGGGCAGCCCGACGCGCGCGAACGCGTGCCGGTGCCGCTCGACGACGTCCGAGCCGAGGGTGCCGGCCCGGTTGGCCAGCTCGGCGACGTACACGCAGCCGATCGAGACGGCCTCGCCGTGGCGGATCCGGTAGTTCTCGGTGCGCTCGATGGCGTGCGCCATGGTGTGCCCGTAGTTGAGGACCTCCCGGCCGGGGTCGTCCGGGCGGCCACCGATCTCCTTGAGATCCGCCGAGACCACGCCGGCCTTCACGCGCACGGCGCGCTCGACCAGCTCGCGCAGCACCGCTGAGTCCGCGTCGAGGCCGGACGGCGCGTTGCCCTCGACGAGGGTGAGGATCGCGGGGTCGGCGATGAACCCGCACTTGATGACCTCACCGAGCCCGGCGAGCAGCTCGGCGCGGGGCAGGGAGCGCAGGGTCGACAGGTCGCAGAGCACCCCGACCGGCTCGTGGAAGGCGCCCACGAGGTTCTTGCCGCTGCGCGTGTTCACGCCCGTCTTGCCGCCGACGGCCGCGTCGACCATGCCGAGCAGGGTGGTCGGCACGTGCACGACCCGCACGCCCCGCAGCCAGGTCGCGGCCACGAAGCCGCCGACGTCCGTCGTGGCGCCGCCGCCGAAGGTCACGACCGCGTCGGAGCGCGTGAACCCAGCCTCGCCGAGCGCCTCCCAGCACGAGACGGCGACCGCGGCCTTCTTGGCGCGCTCTCCGTCGGGGATGGGCAGCACCATCACGTCGTACGCCGCCGCCAGCGAGTCGAGGACCGGGCGCACCAGCTCGGCCAGGGCGTCGGCGAACACGACCGCGACCCGCTGGACGCCGACGCCGAGCAGCTGGGGCAGGCGGTCGGCCAGGTCGTGGCCGATGACGACGTCGTACGGCGAGGGGCCGGTCACCCGGACGACGGTCTCCCTCATGCCTCCCCCTCCCGCGCGGGCCCGTCCAGCGCAGCGCGGATCTCCTTCGCGACATCCTCGGGGCTGCGGCCGTCGGTGTCCACGACCAACGTGGCCACGGACTCGTAGATCGGGGTGCGCTCGTCGAGGAGCGCCTTGATCCGCCCGCGGACGTTGCCGAGGAGCAGCGGGCGCGAGACGCCGAGCCCGACCCGCTTGACGGCATCGGAGAGCCCCACGCGCAGGAACACCACCTGGTGCCCGGCGAGCAGCGCGCGGGTCGCGGGGTCGAGCACCGCTCCCCCGCCGAGCGCGAGCACCCCGTCGTGCTGGCTCAGCGCCTCCGCGACCGCGTGGCGCTCGAGCGCCCGGAAGGCGTCCTCGCCGGAGTCGACGAAGATGTCGGAGATCGTGCGGCCCTCGGCCGCCTCGACGTCGTGGTCGGTGTCGCGGACGGTGGTGCCCCAGGCGGCGGCCAGCAGGCGGGCGACGGTGGTCTTGCCGGCCCCCATCGGCCCCACCAGGACCACGCGGGCCCGTGCGGGTCCGCTCACCGGAACCTCAGGGTGTCCAGGTAGCTCTCCGCGTTGCGCCGGGTCTCGCGCACCGAGTCTCCCCCGAACTTCTCCAGGACGGCGTCGGCGAGCACCAGCGCGACCATCGCCTCGGCGACGATCCCCGCGGCCGGCACGGCGCAGACGTCGGAGCGCTGGTGGTGGGCGACCGCGGCCTCTCCGGTGGCCACGTCGACGGTCCGCAGTGCTCGGGGGACGGTGGCGATCGGCTTCATCGCGGCTCGGACCCGGAGCACCTCCCCGGTGCTCATGCCGCCCTCGGTGCCTCCGGAGCGGCCGCTGACCCGCCGCAGGCCGTCCTCGCCTCCGACGATCTCGTCGTGCGCCCGCGAGCCGGGGGTGGCGGCCAGCTCGAAGCCGTCGCCGACCTCGACCCCCTTGATCGCCTGGATGCCCATCAGCGCGCCGGCCAGCCGCGCGTCGAGACGCCGGTCCCAGTGCACGTGGGAGCCGAGGCCCGGCGGCAGCCCGTGGACGACGACCTCGACGACGCCGCCGAGGGTGTCGCCGTCGCGGTGCGCCTGGTCGATCGCCTCCACCATCAGCTTGCTGGTGTCGGCGTCCAGGCAGCGGACCGGGTCGTCGTCGAGGCGGTTCACGTCGTCGGGCTGTGGCCACAGGCCCGCGGGGGCCCGCACGCCGCCGAGCTCGATGACGTGGGAGACGATGCGGGCGCCGACGGCCTGCTCGAGGAAGTTGGACGCCACCCGGCCGAGCGCCACCCGGGCGGCGGTCTCGCGGGCCGAGGCGCGCTCGAGGATCGGCCGGGCCTCGGCGAAGTCGTACTTCTGCATGCCGACCAGATCGGCATGCCCGGGCCGGGGCCGGGTGAGCGGCGCGTTGCGGGCCAGGGACTCGAGCTCGACGGGGTCGACCGGGTCGGCCGCCATCACCTTCTCCCACTTGGGCCACTCGGAGTTGCCGATCTCGATCGCCACCGGACCGCCGATGGTCTCGCCGTGCCGGATGCCGCCGACCAGCGCGACCTCGTCCTTCTCGAACTTCATCCGGGCGCCGCGTCCGTAGCCGAGCCGCCGGCGGGCGAGCGCGTCGGCGACGTCATCGGAGGTCACCTGGACGTGGGCGGGCAGCCCCTCGAGGATCGCGACCAGGGAGGGGCCGTGGGACTCGCCCGCGGTCAGCCAACGCAGCATGGCGTCAGTCTTTCACGAGCGGTACGGCGGGCGGGGCCGGTCACCTCCGGCGCGAGACCGGTCCAGTGCGGCCGGCACGTCCCGGTCACCAGCCTCCGAGCACGACGCCCGCCAGCGCCCCTGCCAGCAGGAACGGGCCGAACGGGTAGGCCGCCCTCAGGATCGACCGGTCGCGGCGCAGCAGGGCGAGCAGGAGCCCGGGCACCGAGAACGCCAGGAACCCGGCGTAGATGCCGACCGCGAGCTCGGTCCAGCCCAGGTAGCCGAGCGCGAGCCCGAGCACGGCCGACAGCCGGACGTCGCCGTACCCCATCCCCGCCGGATGGATCCACCAGAGCGCGAAGAACGCCGCGAACACGACGACCGCGCCCAGCGCCGCCCGGACCAGCGCGTCCCGGTCGCCGTCGAGGAGCCCGCTGGCCAGGGCCAGCGCCGCGGTCGCCGCGAGCGTCGGCCACACCACCACCGTGGGCAGCAGCCGGGTGCGCAGGTCCACGGCCGCGAGCGCGACCCCGACCGGCACGAGCGGCAGCAGGAACAGCAGCGGCCAGGCGAGCCCCACCGCGGCGCCGACCAGGCGGCCGCGCCGCGCCTGCTGCCCGCCGCGGCGGCCCTCAGCCTGGCGGCCGGCGG
>NZ_JASEEQ010000017.1:0-91386 GCF_030019515.1 Nocardioides sp.
GGGCCTCGAGCTCGGCGACCCGGGCGGCGACCTGGGTCAGGTGGGTCAAGGTCTGTGCGGTCTCGGCGGGGTCCATCGACCAGAGCGAGGCGTCGGCGTTGTTGGTGCTCGCCGGTCCGTCAACCGCCTCTGGGCCGCTCGGGGCGAAGGGCATCCTCATGGGTGACAGCGCGCGATGCGAGGTTCCGCGGCGACGGCGTTCTCCCGCGCTCGACGAGACTGGCCTGGACCAGTTGCCAGGGGAACGTAACGAGTGTCACTGACCGGACGTTGGGGCGGCACCATCCTCACCTCGCCCACAAGGGGTACCTGTGAAACGTTCACCCGCCGCCGGCGCCGCTCTCGCCCTGGGCGTCGCAGTCTCTGGCCTCTTCGCGACCACGGTAGGCCCGGCCACCGTGGCGCCCGCCAACGCTTCCGTGCAGGGCCTTCTCGACGATGCTGCCCTCTCCGGCGTGTTCACGGGCGGGCGGCTGCCCGCCGGCACCTTGCACGTCTCCATCAAGGAAGGCGACTGGCGCGAGTTGCCCGAAGGGGGCTCGTTCGAGCTGTACCCGGTCCCCGTAGATGGCGTGCACATCTCCGGCGACACCTGGTGGGTTTCGCTCGACCCGGCCAGCGTCCCCGCGAAGTTCGTCGCATCCGACGGCCAGGTCGACTTTATGATCGAGGGGCATGACCCTGCCTCTGGAGACGCCGTGTTCCACACCGTCTCCGCACAGCGCGTCACCAGCCTTGCCGGAGACCTCACCCGGTGGATCCGCGCCGACGCGCCGATCCAGGAAGGCTGGATGTCGATGCCCGGGCTGCCGTCCACTCAACCGATGAACACCGCGGCAGCACCGACGGTTCCCGTGTTCGGTGGCGCCGACGCCGGCAGCGACAACCTCGAAGCCGACATGAACACCTCTACGGTCATCCCGGACACGGGCGAGCTCACCGGCATCCCCCTCGAGCTGATCAAGAGCCCGACCGGGTCCGTTGCAGACGACGGCGGCTCAACGGACTACGGTTCGCTGCTGCCGACTCCGGACAGCCTCGCCAGCGTCGACGCTGCGGCGGCGGCACCGTACAACTGCCAGGAGATCAGCGGCTACCGCGGCGACCTGCAGACGACCATTGCCACGGGCTACCCCGTCGGGGGCGACGAGTCCAGCCTCACCTACACCTCGACCTTGAAGACGACGTCGGGAAGCGCGATCTCGGCGTCCGGCGGGTGGAGCGAGTCCGGCACCGAGAGCACCACGGACGGTTGGGGAGCGGACTTCTTGAAGGACTCCTCCAAGCGCAGTTACCGGACGGTGGTCACTTACGGCTACTACACCTGCTACAACGTCGCCGGCTACTACTCCCACTGGGTGTTCCCGATCAAGCAGCCAGGTGCCGCCTACTACTACTACCTTTCCAGCGCCCCCAACTGGACCCGCTGCCAGCCCGTGTACAACGACATCATCTGGAAGCGGGAGCAGGCGAAGGAGAACGCCTACGAGTCGAGTTACGGTGTGAAGGCCAAGAGCTACATCGGTATCGAGATGACCTCGCGGCACAGCTACAACCTCTCAGGCAAACTGCGTTACCACGTCACGCACGGCAACAAGCGCGTCTGTGGCAACAACGACTCTCCGGGGCAGGCCGGGAAGGTTCAGGAGAAGTACTGATGCGGACCGCGGTCAGCGCCATGCTCCGCCACCGTCTGGCTGTGGCCGTCGGCACGGTTGTCGTGGCGCTGGCCGCGTTCGGGCTCTGGACGCTGCCCAGCATCAGTCCCAGCGCCCGCGGCGGCGATGGGCCGGGCCCCCTGACGATCAAGGCCGGTAACACCGAACTGGTCTTCCCCGCGCCGCCGGTTTCTGCCTCCTGGTCCGCGACGGCCGGCGGACTCCTCCTGTGTGCGCCAGGGTCCGAGGTCGCCATCACGAAGGTCGCCCCGCTGCATGGCTCCAACGCGGAGACCTTCGACGCCTACGTCCGGTCATTCACGATCCGGTCCCACGCCGACCCTGTCGCCGAACCCGTCATCGGCGGGTACGGGACGCCTCCGCGGATCGGCGGCCGCGGGGACGCACACCAGGACCGGCTGGCCGGTCACCTCCAAACCGCGGCGGGCGCCACCGGTCTCCGACCGCCGCGCTGTGAGGACTCAACAAGCGCACCCGGAGAAGCTGCCGTAGAGCTCATGGTGGGGTTGACCGCAGGACGCCAGGGGGCCGCTTTCGACGGGTTCACGGTCGACTACGATGTGGCCGGGCACCACTACCGGACCCGGGTCAACCTCCGGGTCACGCTATGCGGCACGAGGGTGACCGAGCCTGACTGCCCCCGCTGACGCTCTCACCGGCGCGCTCCCTGGTACCCCGGTGACGCCGCACGATGGCTACACGGGTGCTCCACCCCAGCGCCTTCGGCGACAACGGGCGGCCGGGGCGCAGCCGAGGGCTCCTCGCACCAACGAGCACAGTCGGGGTGGGGTGCGCTTGGTAACTTGGTCGGCTGGTAGTGGCGCCGTCCCACCGGCGAAACGGCGTCGCTTCGAGTCTCGTGGCTGCCTCGATGTGCATGATCGGGATACAACTCTGGGCGACGTGCGTCGCAGACGGAGCCACCCAGCGGATGCTCACCCACCACCTCGGGTGGTCGGGCTTCTCAAGCCTTCGGTGGTACGTCGACCCGGCAACGCGGGTAGCGGTGCGCTCCGTGTGACTGCGGCACAAGTACACCATCGGCGAACGAACTCAGGCGTGACGTATCCACGCTAAGCGACATAGGACGTGTGCTCGGAAAGTCAACAGTCAGGACGGACGAGCGTGAAAGAACTTCGAGGACGTCGGGCCCATGGCGAGGTGGCGGCCAGTGACCCGGGAGGCGAAGCGCAACCCGACGCCGACCTCTCCCGTTAGCTGCCGAGAACCGCAACCACCAGCCGACCGCGAGCCGAAGCACAGCCGGCACCAGTCGGGTAAGGCCCTGCCCGTGCTTGCGGGGCCTCGCCGGCGCTCGCTGCTCGACCACCGGTGGCATCGGCGGCGACGACCCTCGACGCCGGGGGTGGCTCAGGGCAGCAGCATCGAGTACGCGCCCGGCTCGACCCGCCAGGTGCGCTGCCGCTCGGGGCCGTAGATCTCGCCGTCCGCACTGCACCAGAACGGCCCGCCGGAGACCGAGACGGTGGTGCCTCGGAGGTAGGTGCTGTCGTCCTGCCGGTGGTGGGTGCGCAGCCCGAGGCGCGCGCCGTACAGCAGCCGGGACACCGGCCCGACGGCCCGGGAGATCATCACGTCGACCTTCCCGTCGAGCGGGCTGGCCTCCGGGGTCAGGTGGGTGCCGCCGCCGACGGACGGGCCGTTGCCGATCGCCACCATCAGCACCGGGTCCGCCAGGTCGCAGACGACCTCGCCGTCGACCTCGACCCGCAGCCGCACGCTCGGCGGGTCGATCGCGGTCAGCGCCGCCCCGATCGGGTAGCCGAGCTTGCCCAGGTTGAGCCGGCCGACGCCGATCGACCCGAGCCGGCCCTTCCACGTCGCGCCCTTGCGGCTGGCCTCGGCGCCGGCGCCCACGTGCACGCTGTTGACCACGATCTCGCCGACCTCGTCGACGACGAGGTCCATGCGCCGCGGCCGGTCGCGCAGCACCACGCGGGCGGCCTCCTCGATGTCGAGCGGGATGTCGGTCCCGCGCGCGAAGTCGTTGCCGGTGCCCAGCGGCAGCAGCCCGAGGACCGCGCCCGTCAGCTCCTGGCGGCGGTACAGCGCGGAGATGACCGCGTGCAGGCTGCCGTCGCCGCCGGCGACGACGATCCGGCGCGAGCCAGCGCGGTGCAGCACGCCGTCGAGCTCGCCGGGGTTGGCCGTGGCCGCCACCTCGACCGAGGCCCGCTCGCGGAGCACCGCGAGCGCGGCTGCCAGCGACTCCTCGTCGGAGGTGCCGGCCTCACTGTTGGTGATCACGAGGAGGGGGTCCACGTCGCGGACCCTATCCGAGCCGTCGAGGCCGGCCCTCACCCTTTGGTAACGTGTGGCCGCAAGAGCTCCGGTGCACTTGTGCCGGAGCTGTTTCGTTTCTTGTGGAAGTGAGCGCGCAGATGCCCGCGATCGCCATCATCGGTGCCCAGTGGGGTGACGAGGGGAAGGGCAAGGCGACCGACCTGCTCGGCACCAGAGTCGACTACGTCGTGAAGTTCAACGGCGGCAACAACGCCGGGCACACGGTCGTCATCACCGACGCCTCCGGGCACACCGAGAAGTACGCCCTGCACCTGCTGCCCAGCGGCATCCTCACCCCCGGCTGCACACCCGTCATCGGCAACGGCGTCGTCGTCGACCTGGCCGTGCTGTTCGAGGAGCTGGAGGCGCTCGAGCAACGCGGTGTCGACGTCAGCCGGCTCCGGATCAGCGCCAACGCGCACGTGATCGCGGACTACAACCGCACCCTGGACAAGGTCACCGAGCGCTTCCTGGGGTCCCGGCGCATCGGCACGACGGGACGCGGCATCGGCCCGACGTACGCCGACAAGATGAACCGCATCGGCCTCCGGATCCAGGACATCTTCGACGAGAAGATCCTGACCCAGAAGGTCGAGGGCGTGCTCGACCTCAAGAACCAGGTCCTCACCAAGATCTACAACCGCCGCGCGGCCACCGTCGAGGCGACCGTGGAGGAGCTGCTGGCCTTCGCCGACCGGCTCCGGCCGATGGTCTGCGACACCGGGCTGCTGCTCAACGAGGCGCTCGACCGGGGCGAGACCGTGCTCCTGGAGGCCGGGCAGGCGACGCTGCTCGACGTCGACCACGGCACCTACCCGTTCGTGACGTCCTCGTCGGCGACCGCCGGCGGTGCGTGCACCGGCTCGGGGATCCCGCCGCGCCGCCTGGACCAGGTGATCGGCATCGTGAAGGCCTACACCACCCGCGTCGGCGAGGGGCCGTTCCCGACCGAGCTGTTCGACGAGTTCGGTGCCCACCTGAGCAAGGTCGGGGCCGAGTTCGGGGTCACGACCGGCCGGCCGCGACGCTGCGGGTGGTACGACGCGGTCATCGCGCGCTACGCCGCCCGGGTCAACGGGGTGAGCGACTTCGTGCTCACCAAGCTCGACGTGCTCACCGGTCTGGACCAGGTGCCGGTGTGCGTCGCGTACGACGTCAACGGCGTGCGCCACGACGAGATGCCGGTCAACCAGAGCGACTTCCACCACGCGGTCCCGATCTACGAGTACCTCCCCGGTTGGTGGGAGGACATCTCCCACGCGCGGACGTTCGAGGAGCTCCCCGCCAACGCCCAGGCCTACGTCAAGGCCGTCGAGGCGCTGTCCGGGGCCCGCATCTCGGCCGTCGGCGTCGGACCCTCCCGCGACGCGACCATCGCCATCCACGACCTGATCTGAGACCGTTCGGGGCATGCCCGACCCCACCCCGCTCGACCCGGTGGCGGCGATCGACCGCCTGCGGGCGGCGTTCGGCGGACCCGCCGCCCACCGCACCCTGCACGCGAAGGGCCGGTTCTACGCCGGCACCTTCACCCCCACGGCCGAGGCGGGCGCGCTCGGGCGCGCACGCCACCTCCACGAGCCGACGCCGGTGCTGGTCCGCTGGTCCAACGCCGGCGGCAACGCCGCCGTCCCGGACCCGAAGCCCGACATCCGGGGCATGTCCGTGAAGTTCCGGCTCACCGACGGCACCTCGACCGACCTGCTCGGCCAGACGTCGCCCCGGTTCCCGACCGACGACCCCGAGGAGTTCGTCGCGATGACCGAGGCGTCGGTCCACAAGCTGACGTTCCCGCTGTTCCTCGCCCGGCACCCCCGGATGGTGCCGGCGATCGTGGCCGGCGTACGGGGCAAGGCGATCTCGTCGCCGGTGACGTTCGCGGAGACGACGTTCTACCCCATCCACGCGTACGGCTGGCTGGACGCCGGGGGTCGGCGCACCTGGGTCCGCTACTCGTTCGTCCCCACCGCGACGAAGGCGGACCGGCTCGAGCGGCGCTTCACCGGGCCGGACCGGCTCTTCGAGGAGATCGCGGCCCGGCTCGACCGCGGGCCGGTCACCCACGAGGTGCGGGTGCAGGTCGCGGGCGAGGGGCACGACCCGCACTCGGCGACGTCGGTCTGGAAGGGCGCCCGCGAGCTGGTCGCCGGCCGGATCGTGGTCGCCGAGGCGCTGCCCGACCAGGAGGACGCCGGCCCGGTGGTGTTCGACCCCACCCGGGTGGTGGACGGCGTCGAGCTCTCCGACGATCCCATCCTGCGATACCGCCCGGTGGCCTACACGGAGTCGGTCTCGCGCCGCGGCTAGGGTTGCGGCCCGTGAAGATACTCGTCATCGGCACGGGCGGCCGCGAGCACGCTCTGGCCCGGGCGCTCTCGCTCGACCCGGCGGTGACCGAGGTGCATGCCGCGCCGGGCAATCCCGGCATCGCCGCCGTCGCGGCCCTCCACGCCGTGGACCCGATGTCGGGCGGTGCGGTCGCCGACCTGGCCGAGCGGCTGGGCGTCGATCTCGTGGTCGTCGGACCCGAGGCGCCGCTGGTCGCCGGGGTCGCGGACGCCGTGCGCGAGCGGGGCATCGCGGTCTTCGGGCCGTCGCAGGCGGCGGCGCGCCTCGAGGGCTCCAAGGCGTTCGCGAAGGACGTGATGTCCGCGGCCGGGGTCCCCACCGCTGCCTCGGTGCTCTGCACCTCCGCCGGCGAGGCCGCCGGAGCGTTGGAGCGGTTCCGGGCGCCGTACGTGGTGAAGGACGACGCGCTGGCCGCCGGCAAGGGGGTCGTCGTCACCCGGGACCGTGACCAGGCGCTCGAGCACGCGGCGCTCTGCACGTCACGAGGGGGCGGCCGGGTCGTGGTCGAGGAGTTCCTGGACGGCCCCGAGGTGTCGGTGTTCGCGATCTGCGACGGGTCGACGGCCTATGCGCTGCAGCCCGCGCAGGACTTCAAGCGGATCTTCGACGGCGGTCGCGGGCCCAACACCGGCGGCATGGGCTCCTACACCCCGCTGACCTGGGCGCAGCCCGACCTGGCCGAGGTCGTCCTCGCGACCGTCGTCCGGCCGACCCTGGACGAGATGGCCCGCCGCGGCTCGCCGTTCGTCGGCTGCCTGTACGTCGGCCTCGCGCTGACGCCCGGTGGGCCGCGGGTCATCGAGTTCAACGTCCGGTTCGGCGACCCGGACATCCAGCCGGTGCTGTCGGTGCTCGAGTCCCCGCTGGGCCAGCTGCTCGCCGCCGCGGCCGCGGGACGGCTCTCCGAGGTGCCCGCTCCGGTCTTCCGCGACGGTGCCGCGGTGACGGTGGTGCTCGCCTCCGCCGGCTACCCCGAGTCCTCCTCGGCGGGCGACGTGATCACCGGCGTCGACCTGGCCGAGCAGCAGGACGGGGTGGACGTCATCCACGCCGGCACCGCGGTCCGCGACGGCGACCTGGTCACCGCCGGCGGCCGGGTGCTGGCCGTCCGCGCGGTCGGGGCCGACGTCGCCGAGGCGCGTCGTACGGCGTACGCCGCCGCCGACCTCGTCTCGTTCCCCGGCCTGCAGCGGCGCTCCGACATCGCGGCCGAGCCGCTCGGGGTGGTCGAGGGCGGGTCCCTGCGTTGACCCGCCAAGGGCGGGCGGCGGGCGTGGGAGAATCACCACCCGTGACCGTCCCCAACGTCCTGGCCACCCGCTACGCCTCCGCCGAGCTCGCCCGCATCTGGTCCCCCGAGCACAAGATCGTGCTGGAGCGGCAGCTGTGGATCGCGGTCCTGGAGGCGCAGCGCGACCTCGGCATCCCGATCCCCGACGGGGTGGTCGAGGCGTACCGGGAGGTCGTGGAGGAGGTCGACCTCGAGTCGATCGCGGCCCGGGAGCGGGTCACCCGCCACGACGTGAAGGCGCGGATCGAGGAGTTCTCGGCGCTCGCGGGCCACGAGCACATCCACAAGGGCATGACCTCGCGCGACCTCACCGAGAACGTCGAGCAGCTGCAGGTCAGGCAGAGCCTGGCGCTGGTCCGCGACCGGGCCGTCGCCGCGCTCGCCCGGCTCGGCCGGCTGGCCGCCGAGCACGAGGCGACCGTGATGGCCGGACGCAGCCACAACGTCGCCGCGCAGGCGACCACGCTCGGGAAGCGGTTCGCGACGGTCGCCGACGAGATGCTGGTCGCCCTCGAGCGGGTCGAGGACCTGCTGGTGCGCTACCCGCTGCGCGGCATCAAGGGCCCGATGGGGACCGCGCAGGACATGCTCGACCTGCTCGACGGCGACGCCGGCAGGCTCGCCGAGCTCGAGCAGCGGGTCGCGGCGCACCTGGGCTTCGAGCGGGTGCTGACCAGCGTCGGGCAGGTCTACCCGCGCAGCCTTGACCTCGACGTCGTCAGTGCGCTCGTCCAGCTGGTGTCCGGCCCGTCGAACCTCGCGACCACGACCCGGCTGATGGCCGGCAACGAGCTGGTGACCGAGGGCTTCAAGGAGGGCCAGGTCGGCTCCTCGGCGATGCCGCACAAGATGAACAGCCGCTCGGCCGAGCGGGTCAACGGGCTCTCCGTCGTGCTGCGCGGCCACCTCTCGATGGTCAGCGAGCTCGCCGGCGACCAGTGGAACGAGGGCGACGTCTCCGACTCCGTCGTACGCCGGGTCGCCCTGCCGGACGCGTTCTTCGCCGCCGACGGGCTGTTCGAGACGTTCCTGACGATCCTCGACGAGTTCGGCGCCTTCCCCGCGGTGATCCAGCGCGAGCTGGACCGCTACCTGCCGTTCCTCGCCACCACCAAGGTGCTGATGGCCGCGGTCCGCAACGGGGTGGGCCGGGAGGTCGCCCACGAGGCGATCAAGGAGGCGGCGGTCGGCACCGCGCTCGACCTGCGCCGCGGCCAGGCCGAGAACGACGTCTTCGCCCGCCTCGCCGCCGACACCCGGCTGGGCCTGACCGCCGACCAGCTCGCGTCCCTGGTGGCCGAGCCGATCACGTTCACCGGCGCGGCCGTCGCGCAGGTGCAGGCCGTCGTCCGCCGGATCGCCGAGGTGACCGACCGGCACCCCGCGGCCGCCGCGTACGGCCCCGGCGACATCCTCTAGTCGGGCGCTGCGGGCTGCCGGCCCCAGGTGACGGTCTCGGCCACACCCCGGCCGGAGCGCCCGCGCGCAGCGCCTCGACGTCGGCTGGCGCAGGGAGCGCAGTGCCATGGGCGATGATGGCGCCATGCGCAGTGCCGTCGACGTGACCGTCACCGGCCGGGTGCAGGGCGTCTCGTTCCGCTACTACGCCGAGCGCGAGGCGGACCGCCTGGGGGTCGCTGGCTGGGTCCGCAACGAGCCCGACGGGACGGTGGCGGCCCACGTCGAGGGCGCTCCCGGCGCGGTGGACGGCTTCGTGCGGTGGTGCCACGACGGCCCGCGGCTCGCCCACGTCGAGAGGGTCGACGTACGCGACGGGCCCGACGAGGGGCTCACGTCGTTCGGGGTCCGGTGACCCCGCGTCAGGCGCGCGCCGTACCGCCCCAGTTGGCGAGCTTGGCGGCGACCGCGCTCAGGTCGGCGCGCCACACGTCCTCGGGCACCGGCGGCAGGATGTCGTCCCACTCGACGGCGTAGGAGCCCAGGATGCTCGGCTGGCCCAGGGTGCGGGCGAAGAACCACACGTGGCAATGGGAGCCGCCGTCGCCCCAGCGGTTCACGTGCACGCGACCGATGTGGGGGAGCCCCTGGACGATGCGGACCACGCGGTTGGAGATCCGGCCGAACTGGGAGGAGAGCTCGTCGTCCAGGTCGCCGAAGTCCAGGTGCTCGCGGGTCCACAGCGTCAGCACCAGCGGCATCCCGGACGGCTTCGCGTCCCGGGTGAGGATCCAGTCGTCGTCCTCCCAGACGACGCGGTCGGCCTCGAAGCCGGCACACGCGGCGCACGGCCGGCCGCCGTCCTCGCCGACCCGCGGCTGCTCCTCGGCGGGTGGTGGCAGCACCTTCGGTACGACGGCCCCGTCGACGGCCTCCCAGGGGAAGACGTCCCACTCGGCGCTCGGCGGCGTCGGCAGCCGACCCTCGGCCCCGACCGCCGCCACGACCCTGGCGTACACCTCTTCAGCGGACTCCGGCATACCGGACACTGTCTCAGACGCTCCCGGGCCGAGCCGCCCTCGGCTCCTCCTAGAGTGGGCCCGTGCCCGACCTCAACATCCCGACCGCGCCGGCGATCCCGAACGCCACCCACCTCCACTCCGGCAAGGTCCGCGACCTCTACGAGCTGCCGGGCGGCGAGCTGCTGATGGTCGCCAGCGACCGGATCTCGATCTTCGACTTCGTGCTGGACACGACGATCCCCGACAAGGGCGAGATCCTGACCCGGATGTCGCTCTGGTGGTTCGACCGGCTCGCCGACCTGGTGCCCAACCACGTCCTCTCCACCGACGTCCCCGAGCAGGTCCGGGGCCGGGCCGTGGTGTGCGAGCGGCTCGACATGTACCCGGTCGAGTGCGTCGCCCGCGGCTACCTCACCGGCTCCGGGCTGGTCGACTACCGGGCGTCCGGCGCGGTCTGCGGCATCGCGCTCCCGGCCGGGCTGGTGGACGGCAGCCGGCTGCCGGAGCCGATCTTCACCCCGGCCACGAAGGCCGAGCTCGGCGAGCACGACGAGAACGTCTCGTACGACGCGGTCGCGGGCACCATCGGGTCCGAGCGAGCGGCCGAGCTCCGCGACCTGACGCTGCGCGTGTACGCCCGCGCGGAGACGATCGCCCGCGAGCGCGGCATCGTCCTCGCCGACACCAAGCTGGAGTTCGGCGCCCGGCCCGACGGCACGACCGTGCTCGCGGACGAGGTGCTCACGCCGGACTCCTCGCGCTTCTGGCCCGCCGCCGAGTGGGAGCCCGGCCACGCGCAGCCGTCGTACGACAAGCAGATCGTGCGCAACTGGGCGCTCTCCCCGGAGTCCGGGTGGGACCGATCCTCCGGCGAGGCCCCGCCGCCGCTGCCGGCCGAGGTCGTCGAGCGGACCCGTAGCCGGTACGTCGAGGCCTACGAGCTGCTCACCGGCGAGCGGTGGTAGTCGTCGCCTTCGCGGTGCCCCGGGAGGTCGCCTTCGACTACCTCGTGGACCCGCGACACCGGCCCGAGTGGCAGTCGAGCCTGGCCCGGGTCGAGCACGTCGACGGCCAGGTACAGGTCGGCCAGACCTGGGTGGACGTCACCCGCCCCGGCTTCCGGCCGCGGATGGAGACCACCGAGCTGGACCGGCCGCGGCGCTGGTCCGAGCGAGGCACCTGGCACGGCCTCACCGCCGTCCTCACCCTGGACTTCGCCGAGGCCCCCGGCGGGTGCGAGGTGACCGCCACGATGAGCGTCACCGGTCGGGGCGCGGCGGCGCTGCCGGCGCGGGTCCTGGGCGCGCTCGCTCCCCGTGCGGTCGGGGCCGACCTGCGCCGAGCGGCGAGTAGGTTGACCTCACGGCCCTGGTAGAGACCGCAGCGATGGAGGCGACGCACGTGACGACGTACAACCTGGCGACCCTGCTCGAGGGCAGCGCCGCCACCCACCCGGACCGCACGGCGATCGTGCTGAACGACACCCGGCTCACCTACGCCGAGGTCGACTCGTTCGCGAACATGGTCGCCAACCTGCTGGTGTCGCGCGGCATCCGGCCGGGTGACAAGGTCGCGCTGTCGTGCCCCAACCTGCCCTACTTCACGGTCGTCTACTTCGGCATCCTCAAGGCCGGCGCCACCGTCGTCCCGCTCAACGTGCTGCTCAAGGGCCGCGAGGTGGCCTACCACCTCGCCGACTCCGAGGCGAAGGCGTACTTCTGCTTCCAGGGCACGCCCGAGCTGCCGATCGGCGAGGCCGGGTACGCCGGCTTCACCGACACCCCGGACTGTGAGCACTTCTTCGTGATCACCGCCGACCTCGGCGCACCCTCGCCGATCGACGGCACCCCCGAGAATCCGGTGGAGACGATGGCCCAGGCGATGGCCGGCCAGCCGGGGACCTTCGACAGCGTCGCCACCGACGAGGACGACACCGCGGTGATCCTCTACACCTCCGGGACCACCGGGCAGCCGAAGGGCGCCGAGCTGCGGCACCGCAACATGCGCGACAACGCGCTGCTCGGCGAGCCGCTGTTCGGGGCCGATCCCGAGAAGCCCGACACCTACCTGTGCGTGCTGCCGCTGTTCCACTCCTTCGGCCAGACCGTCAGCCAGAACGGCGCGTTCGCGTACGGCGGCACCGTCGTGATGCTGCCCCGCTTCGAGCCGCACGCGGCGCTCGACCTGATGCTCAAGGAGCGGATCACGTTCTTCGCGGGCGTGCCGACGATGTACTGGGGGCTGCTCGGCGCGCTCGAGGACGGGGTCGACGTGTCCGCGCTGGCCGACAACCTGAGGGTCGCGGTGTCCGGCGGCTCGGCCCTCCCGGTCGAGGTGCACAAGGAGTTCGAGAAGCGGTTCGGGGTCACGATCCTCGAGGGCTACGGCCTGTCGGAGACCTCGCCGGTCGCGAGCTTCTCGAAGTACGGCGAGCCCGCTCGCCCGGGCTCGATCGGCGTGCCGGTCCCGGGCGCGGAGATGAAGCTGATCGCTCCCCCTGACGCGGGTGGGGACTGGACCGAGGTCGAGGGCGCCGGCGAGATCGGCGAGATCGCGATCAAGGGGCACAACGTGATGAGGGGCTACTTCAACCGGCCCGACGCCACCGCCGAGGTCATCCGCGACGGCTGGTTCCGCTCCGGCGACCTGGCCCGCCGCGACGAGGACGGCTGGTACTACATCGTCGACCGGTCCAAGGACATGATCATCCGCGGTGGCTACAACGTGTACCCGCGCGAGATCGAGGAGGTCCTGATGACCCACCCGGGCGTCTCGCTGGCCGCGGTGATCGGCGTACCCGACGAGAGCCACGGCGAGGAGATCAAGGCCGTGGTGATCCGCAAGGACGGCTCCGACCTGACCGAGGCGGACCTGATCGCCTGGTCCAAGGAGCAGATGGCCAACTACAAGTACCCGCGCCAGGTCGAGTTCGTCACCTCGCTGCCGATGACCTCCACCGGCAAGATCCTCAAGCGCGAGCTGAGCTGATCGGGACGCGGCGGCCCCCGGAGGAGTTTCATCGGCCGGCCGATGAAACTCGGCGACCGCCCGGCTACGCGAACGGGTTCGGCAGGGCGCCAGGCAGCCCGGCCAGCAGCTCGCGGGCCTGGCCGGCGACCTTGTGCTCGACGAGCACCTCGTACTTGGTCGCGACGACCTGGGTGACCGAGGAGAAGTCCCGCCGGCCGCGGGTCAGGGCGTAGCCGAGCAGCGCCCAGACCAGCCCGAAGACCGCGCCGAACAGCATCGTGGAGACGATCATCGCCAGCGCGTTCTCGTCGACGAAGATCGCGAAGACCAGCCCCACGAACAGGCCGAGCCAGATGCCGGACAGGACCCCGCCGAGTGCGACCCGGCCGGTGGTGAGTCGCCCGGTGATCCGCTCGACCCGCTTGAGATCGGTGCCGACGATCATCAGGTGCTGCACGGGGAAGTGCTGGTCGGAGAGGAAGTCGACCGTCTTCTGGGCGGTGGCGTAGTCGTCGTAGACGGCGAGGGACTGGGGGAACTCCAGCTTCAGCGGGGAGGGACCCGGGACTCCGGTGGGCATGCTCATGCCGTCCAGTCTGGCGCGGACCCCGTGCCGGGACCACCTAGACTGTGCCGCGTGCCGCGCGTAGTCGTCGATGTCATGCCCAAGCCCGAGATCCTCGATCCCCAGGGCAAGGCCGTCCTCGGCGCGCTGCCGCGCCTGGGCTTCAGCGGCGTCACCGACGTCCGCCAGGGCAAGCGGTTCGAGCTCGAGGTCGACGGCGAGATCACCGCGGAGGTGCTCGAGCAGGTGCGCCAGATGGCCGCCACGCTGCTGTCCAACCCGGTGATCGAGGACTTCACGGTGGCGATCGAGACCGTGCCCGCCGCCGTGTCGGTGGTCGACCCCGCCGAGTCGCGCTCGTGAAGGTCGGGGTCGTCACCTTCCCGGGCTCGCTGGACGACGTCGACGCGCAGCGCGCGGTCCGGGTCGCCGGCCACGAGGCGCTCGCGCTCTGGCACGGCGACCACGACCTGCGCGGTGTGGACGCGGTGATCCTGCCGGGCGGCTTCTCGTACGGCGACTACCTGCGCTGCGGCGCCATCTCGCGGTTCTCCCCGGTGATGACCGAGGTGGTCGAGGCCGCCGGGCGGGGGATGCCGGTCCTCGGCATCTGCAACGGCTTCCAGATCCTGTGCGAGTCCCACCTGCTGCCGGGCGCGCTGATCCGCAACGACCACCGCAGGTTCGTCTGCCGCGACCAGCGGCTGCGCATCGAGGACACCGACACGCCCTGGACCGCGGCGTACGCCCCCGGCGCCGAGATCACCGTCCCGCTGAAGAACGGCGAGGGCGGGTTCGTCGCCGACGCGGAGACCCTCGACCGGATCGAGGGCGAGGGCCGGGTCGTGGCGCGCTACCTCGACGGCAACCCGAACGGGTCGCTGCGCGACATCGCCGGCGTCACCAACGAGCGCGGCAACGTGGTCGGCCTGATGCCGCACCCCGAGCACGCCGTCGAGGACCTCACCGGCCCGGGCACCGACGGGCTCGGATTCTTCGTCAGCCTCGCCGAGCGGGTCCTCGCGTGAGCCCGCAGCTGGCCTTCCGCCGGGTGGCGATCGCCGAGGCGGTGACCTGGGCGCTGCTCCTCGCCGGCATGTTCCTCAAGTACGTCACCGAGACCACCGAGCTCGGCGTCCGCGTCTTCGGGATGATCCACGGCGTCGTCTTCATCTCCTACTGCCTCACCGCGGTCCTGGTCGCCGTCGACCAGCGCTGGAGCCGCGGCCGGCTGCTGCTCGGCCTCGCCGCCGCGGTGCCGCCGTTCGCGACCGTGCCGTTCGACCGGTACGCCGAGCGCCGCGGTGGCCTCGGCACCGCCTGGCGGCTCACGACCTCCGCGCCGACCGGTCGCGTCGACCGGCTGGTCGGCTGGCTGCTGCGCAACCCGCTCCACGGCGCGCTCGCGGGCGTGGTCGCCGTCGGCGTCCTCACCGGGGTCGCGCTGCTCGTCGGACCGCCTGCCGGCTGACGCCGCCGGGGCCGATCCGGCTCAGCTGCGCACCCGGGCGGAGTTGAGCGCCCTCCAGGTCTGGTTGCCGGCGACGCCGGTGACGTCGAGCCTCACGAACTTCTGCCAGGCCTTGAGCGCGCTCGTGGTGCGCTCGTCGAAGACGCCGGTCGCCTTGACCGGGACCTCGCGGTCGGTGACGGCGTTGAGCGTCCGCTGGACGCGACGCACCGCCGGGCCCACCGACCCGAACTTGACCACGGTGCGCTCGCCGGCACTCAGCAGGGACACCCAGTTGCGGCGCGACCAGGTCGACGAGACGGCCAGTCCGACCTGGGCCTGCCAGGCGTTGGCCGCCTTCACGGTGCGGGTGGTGTAGAAGCCGCTGACCTTGCCGGCGTACAGGCCCTGCTCCTGCAGGAGGCACTGCAGCGCCTTCACCTTCGCGGGGGGCGGGGTGGTGCCGGTGCTCGCCGGCTGGAGCGTCGGGTAGAGCCCGAAGCCGATCTTCACGCCGCCGCAGTGGGTCTCGGGAACGGCCACCGAGCCCTGGCCGACGTCGAGGAAGTTGCGGTCGATGTTGATCGTCACGCCGCCCCAGGTCTCGTCGTGACCGCCCTGGTACTGCTTGATCCGCGCGTGCGGACGCCAGCCGTCCTCGCGGATGTACGACGAGGACGTGTTGGCCTTGCCGTCCCAGCGGGCCAGCCAGATCTGGTCGGGCAGCACGACCTGGTCGGGCCGGTTGACCCGGGCGTCGTCGAGCATCTTGATGCCGGACCCGGCGCTCGAGTACACCCCGGAGAGGTACCCGAGCCGGTGGATCTGCCAGGTCCAGCCGCTGAGGAAGGCCAGCGCGGACTCGCGGCACCTGGTGTTGCGCAGGTCGAAGCCCTCGAGGTCGTACCAGAGCGTGCTGCCCGGCGCGATGCCGAGGTCCGAGGCGGCGCCCACGCTCTTGATCGCCTCGGCCTTGCCCTGCTGCTTGGCCTTGCTGTACCCGCCGTTGGCGCCCGGTCGCGGGATGATCGTCGCGTCGTCGCCGTACCGCGGGAACCGCGGCTGGCAGGAGGCCTGCGGGCCGAGCGTGATCGGCAGCAGCCGCCAGCCCTTCGCGAGCTGGCGGCTGACCCAGGTGGGGGTCAGGTTCGGCTGCTCACGGCAGGCGCGGGAGTCGCCCGAGACGTAGATGCCGACCGCGAAGAACGGCGAGCTCTGCAGCCAGTGGTTCATCTTGCGCTGGTCGGGGGTGTGGCACTGGTCGAAGCCGAAGCCGGTGAAGTCGCCCGGTGTGACCGGGTTGGCGGCCCGCTTGCCGACGGCCGCGGCGGAGGCGGTGCCGGCGGCGTCGGCCGGACCGCCGGGGCCGAGGGCGGCGACCGTCGTCACCGCGAGCAGGCCGCCGGTGGCGGCGACGAGTGCGCGCCGCAGCAGGGTGCGAGGGGTCCGGGGGGAGGGGCGAGACATGGCGGGAGCTCCAAGTCGAAGGCAGGAGAGGTAGCGGGTGGAAGTCGGGCTGCCTCCCGTCGAGGTCCAGCAACCATAACCTCAGAGGTCACACCCGTCACAGCCTTCGACGAACTACCGACCTGGAGTTCCGGGCCGCCGGGCGCAAGGTTCGCGCAAGCGGCGGCGCCGTCCGCGCGATCGGCTCAGGCTGGGAGTGCTCGTGCCGATGGCTCGATCGAAGGGGGAACGATCATGGGCGATGCCGAGACGACCTGGACCGGGGGGGACACCACCTGGACCACGCCGCCCTGCCTGGGCCTGGTCCCGCACTTCCACGGCGACCCGGCGATGGGCGGGGTGCCGCAGGCGAGCGCGGACGGCCACTGGTGGTGGGACGGCCGGCACTGGACCCCGGTGCACGTGCCGACCCTCGCCGACGCCCGGGCGGCGGCCCAGGAGACGGCCCAGGAGACGGCTCAGCCGGCCCCCGCCTGGGCGAGGGCCGGCTGAGCCTGCCGAGCCGTCGTACCGCGGTCAGGCCGCCTCGGCGGCCACCGCCTCGACCTGCTCGACCTGCTCGTCGGGGAGCCCGACCGGCCGCGGCGCCCGCACGGGCAGCCCGACCAGGGCCACGACGGTCGCCAGCGCGGCGAACGCCGCCGAGGTGAGGAAGGCCGGCTGCAGGCCCGGGACCAGCTCGCCGGGTACGGCGCCCGCGGCGTAGACCGACACGATCGCGGCCACCCCGACGGCGCTGCCGAGCTGCTGGGTGGTCTGCAGCAGGCCGGAGGCGGACCCGGCGTGCTCGGGCTCGACGCCACCGAGCACGGTCGCGGTGATCGGCATGAACACCAGCCCGGTGGCGAGACCGGCGATCACCATCGGCCCGAACACCGCCGCGAGGTAGCTGTCGGTGGTGCCGATCGTGCTCAGCCACGCGTAGCCGGCGGCCAGCGCGGCGCTGCCGACGAGGATCATCGTCCGGGCGCCGAACCGGACCAGCAGCTCGGGCGTGACCCGCGACATCGCGAAGATGCCGAGGCTGAACGGCAGGAACGCGACGCCGGCCATCAGCGGGCCGAAGCCGAGCACGCCCTGGACGTACTGCACGACCAGGAAGAACATCGACAGGTTCGCGCCGATCATCAGTGCCATCACGGCGAGCGCGGCAACCCGGGGCCGGTTGCGCACGAGAGCCGGCTGCACCATCGGGTGCGGGTGGCGCACCTCGGTGCGGGCCAGCAGGGCCAGCAGGGCGACGCCGATCGCGAAGCCGCCGAGGGTGCGCGCCGCGGTCCAGCCGTGCTCGGGGGTGCCGATCAGCGCCCAGACGAGGGACACCGCGCCGAAGGTCGCGCTCAGCGCCCCGACCACGTCGAAGCGGCCGGGGCGGCGGCGGGTCTCGTCGACGTACCGCGGCGCGAGCAGGAGCACGGCGATCCCGAGCGGGACGTTGATGAACAGCGTCCAGCGCCACGACCCGACGTCGGTGAGCAGGCCGCCGAGCAGCAGCCCGATCGAGGCACCGCCGGAGGACACCGCGCCGAACAGCGCGAAGGCGCGGTGGCGCGCGGCCTCGTCGGGAGCGCTCGTGGTGAGCAGGGCGAGCACGCTCGGGGCGGCGAGCGCGGCGCCGACGCCCTGGAGGGTGCGCGCCGCGATCAGCTGCCCGGGCGTCTGGGCGAGACCGCCGAGCGCCGAGCCGAGGGTGAACACGGCGAGCCCGGCCTCGAAGACCTTGAGCCGGCCGAAGACGTCACCGAGCCGGCCGCCCAGGAGCAGCAGGCCGCCGAAGGCGAGCGTGTAGGCGTTGAGGATCCACGACAGCGACGCCGGGCCGAAGCCCAGGTCGGCGTCGATGCGGGGCAGCGCGACGTTCACGACCGTCGCGTCGAGGACGAGCATGAGCTGGGCGACCAGCACGATCGCGATGCCGGTGGCCGCCCGTCCCGCGTTCGGCGGGAGGTCGGTGGGGAGGGTGTCACGGGACATGAGGTGAGGTCCTGTTCTGGCCCGGCGGGCCGCGGTACAGTAGATCCGGAGGATGACTCCGCTTCCTGCACCACGATACGGAGACAGTCTCCGGTTAGCAAGGCCTTTCTTCGATTGGGGTGAGATCTCCGTGCGTGCCGACGCCAGGCGCAACTACGACCGGATCGTCGAGGTCGCCCGGGAGGTCTTCCGCGAGCAGGGGTACGACGCCTCCCTCGACGAGATCGCGAAGCGCGCGGGGGTCGGGCCGGGCACGCTCTACCGGCACTTCCCGAAGCGGGAGAACCTGCTCGACGCGGTCATGCAGTCCTGGGTGGACCGGGTCAACGAGGCCGTCGCCAAGGCGCTGACCCACGAGGGCTCCGACCGCGAGCTGCTGCTCGGCTGGTTCGAGGAGTATGTCCGGCTGATCAGCGTGCACCGTGGCGCGCCGGCGAAGATCACCTCGGCGATGGGCGACCCCGACTCGCCGATCATGACCAAGTGCCAGGTCCTGGCCCGGGCCAACGACCGGGTGATCGAGCACCTCCGCGAGGACGGCGCCATCCGCGACGGCGTCGAGACCCTCCAGGTGTGCCGCCTGGTCGGAGGCGTCGCGACCGTCGCCGACCAGGGCGACCTCGACCCCGACGCCGTCCGCCCGATGCTCGCGGTCGTCGCCGACGGGCTGCTGAGGTAGCACGCGCCAGCGGACCACTTCGTCGGTGGCCGAGCAGCGACGGAGCGTGGGGAGACCCGGGGCGCCGGGCGTCGGTTTCCCCGGGTACCCGGGGAAACCAGTACTCCTAGGGCGAAACTTCGGCCCACCAGTGCAGGTATTGGCCCACCGAGCCCCGCCGGGTGGCCCTCCGACGGTCCGGCTCGCGGGCGGATGTGGTCGCGCCGTCGTGCGCCGGTAGATTGACGCCGTGCTCGACACCGTCGCCGTCGCCGCCGAGGACCCCCACCACGACCAGCCGTGGGCCGACCTCGGCCTCAAGTCGGACGAGTACGCCCGGATCCGCGAGATCCTCGGCCGCCGGCCGACCAGCTCCGAGCTCGCGATGTACTCGGTGATGTGGAGCGAGCACTGCTCCTACAAGAGCTCCAAGGTCCACCTCAAGCAGTTCTCCGAGCTCGCGGACGTCCTGGCGCGGCAGGAGGCGCCCACCGGCCGCCTGCTCGCCGGCATCGGCGAGAACGCCGGCGTGGTCGACATCGGCCACGGCTACGCCGTCACGTTCAAGATCGAGTCGCACAACCACCCGTCGTACGTCGAGCCCTACCAGGGCGCGGCGACCGGCGTCGGCGGCATCGTCCGCGACATCCTGGCCATGGGGGCACGTCCGGTCGCGGTGATGGACCCGCTGCGCTTCGGTCCGCTCGACGCCGAGGACACCCACCGGGTGCTGCCCGGGATCGTCGCCGGCGTGGGCGGCTACGGCAACTGCCTGGGCCTCCCGAACATCGGCGGCGAGGCGGTCTTCGACGAGACCTACCTGGGCAACCCGCTGGTCAACGCGCTCTGCGTGGGCGTGCTGCGCCACGAGGACCTGCACCTCGCGAAGGCGTCCGGCGTCGGCAACCAGGTGATCCTGTACGGCGCCCGCACGGGCGGCGACGGCATCGGCGGTGTCTCGGTGCTGGCGTCGGAGACGTTCGACGCGGACGGACCGGCGAAGCGGCCCAGCGTCCAGGTCGGCGACCCGTTCATGGAGAAGCTGCTCATCGAGTGCACGCTCGAGATCTTCGCCGCCGGCCTGGTCGCCGGCATCCAGGACCTCGGCGGCGCCGGACTGTCCTGCGCCACCTCCGAGCTGGCCAGTGCCGGCGACGGCGGCATGCACGTCGAGCTGGACCGGGTCCCGCTGCGCGACTCCACGCTCGCGCCGGAGGAGATCCTGATGAGCGAGTCGCAGGAGCGGATGATGGCGGTCGTCGAGCCCGGCGACGTCGACGCCTTCCTCGCGATCTGCGCGAAGTGGGACGTCGAGGCGGTCGTCGTAGGCGAGGTCACCGACACCGGCCGGCTGCAGATCGACTGGCACGGCGAGCGCGTGGTCGACGTGCCGCCGCGCTCGGTCGCGCACGACGGCCCGACGTACCACCGCCCCTTCCAGCGGCCGGCCTGGCAGGACGACCTGCAGGCCGACGCGGCCGAGTCGCTGCCGCGCCCGGGCTCCGGCGAGGAGCTGCGCAAGACCCTGCTGACGCTGGTCGCGAGCCCCAACCTGTGCGACAAGTCGTGGATCACCGACCAGTACGACCGCTACGTGCGCGGCAACACCGTGCTCGCCCAGCCCAGCGACAGCGGCATGGTCCGCGTCGACGAGGAGAGCAACCTGGGGGTCTCGGTCGCGACCGACTGCAACGGCCGGTTCGCGCTCCTGGACCCGTACGCCGGCGCGCAGCTCGCCCTCGCGGAGGCCTACCGCAACGTGGCCACCGGCGGCGCGACACCGCTGGCGATCTCCGACTGCCTCAACTTCGGCTCGCCCGAGGACCCGGCGGTGATGTGGCAGTTCGCCGAGGCCTGCCGAGGCCTGAAGGACGGCTGCCTCGAGCTCGGCATCCCGGTCACCGGCGGCAACGTCAGCCTCTACAACCAGACCGGCGAGACCGCGATCCTCCCGACCCCGGTGGTCGCCGTGCTCGGCGTGATCGAGGACGTCACCCGGCGTACGCCGTCGGCCTGGTCGACCGGCGGGGAGCGGGTCTTCCTGCTCGGCGAGACCCGCGAGGAGCTGTCCGGGTCCGAGTGGGCCCACGTCGTGCACGGCCACCTCGGCGGGCTGCCGCCCCTCCTCGACCTGGAGGCCGAGCGGACCCTCGCCGAGCTGCTCCACGAGGCCGTCGGCCTGATCAGCTCCGCGCACGACCTCTCCGACGGCGGCCTCGCGCAGGCTCTCGTCGAGGGCGCCCTGCGCCACGGCGTGGGCGTGGCCGTCGAGGTCCCCGGGGACCCGTTCGTCGGGCTCTTCAGCGAGTCGCCGGGCCGGGTCGTCGTGACCGTCCCCGACGGCGACGCCGAGCGGCTGGTCGAGCTCGCCGAGAGCCACGGGGTCGAGCTGACCGCGCTCGGGGTCACCGGCGGCGACACGCTCGTGGTCGAGGGCCAGTTCGAGGTGCCGCTCGAGGACCTGCGCGCCGCCTGGACCGCCACCCTGCCCGCGGCCCTCGGCTGACCGTGGCCGCAGCCGCAGCCTGCGACGGTTTCCCCGGGTACCCGGGGAAACCTGCACTTGTGGGCCGAAGTTTCGCCCGAGAAGTGCCGGGATCGCCCGAACGGTGTGACGCGTGGGACTCGGACCAGGCCGTCATGGTGGCCGCCCCGAACTCCCCGTGTGCGCCGACGTACCTTCCTCGCGCTGCCGACCCTCGCCGGGCTGGCGGCCTGCGGCTGCGCTGGTGAGCGGCCCGTGAACGCCGGCACTCGGAGGATCGCCTACGGCGACGACGCCGCGCAGTACGGCGAGCTGACCGTGCCGTCCGGCCCGTCGCGCGGGGTGGCGGTCGTGGTGCACGGCGGCTTCTGGAAGCCCCAGTACGGCATCGAGAACGCCCGCCCGCTGGTGCCGGGCCTGGTCGCCGCCGGCTGGGCGGCCTGGGCGATCGAGTACCGCCGCGGCACCGGGGCCGCGGACACCCTCGCCGACGTCCGGGCCGCGATCGACGCTCGCCCCCGCGACCCGGGTCCGGTCGTCGGCATCGGGCACTCCGCCGGCGGCCACCTGGCGACGTGGGCGGCCGCCGGGGGCGGACTGACCCACGTCGTCTCGCAGGCCGGCGTGCTCGACCTGCGCTCGGCGTACGAGCTGGGTCTCGGCGGTGGCGCGGTCGAGGCGTTCCTCGGTCACCCGCCCGGGCCTGCGGACGCCGGGGTCGACCCGATCCGCCAGGTGCCGCTCGCCGTCCCGGTCTGGTGCGTGCACGGCGGTGCCGACGACGTCGTCCCGATCAGCCAGTCCGAGGCGTACGTCGCCGCCGCGACGGGGGCCGGCGCGACCGCGGAGCTGGTCCGGGTGGAGGGCGACCACTTCGCGGTGGTCGACCCCGACTCGCCCGCCTGGGCCCGCACGCTGCAGATCCTGGACCGGATCACCGACGGCCCCGACGGCGGCGGCTGAGCCGCCGCGACCACCGGGGACCGCAGGCCAGCACCGGGGTCAGGTCGGCCCGACGACCTCCAGCCGCTCGGCGAGCACACCCGCCCAGGCCAGGTCCGTGACGTACGACGTCACCAGGTCGCGGCCCTCCGGGACCAGGATCGTCAGGTCGCGGCCGGCCAGCTCGATGCTCGCGCCGGGCAGGTGCAGGGCCCGCTCGGTCGCGGTCGCGGCATCGCCCTCGGATGCGAAGCGCAGCGAGATCCGATCGCGGGTCGAGGAGAGGAGTCTCAGGGTGCGGGTCGTCCGGGTCGTCATGGCTCGACGCTAGGGAGGCAACAGGTCAGTTCCTGACCGCAATCGGATCTAGTCTCGGGGCCGTGAACACCAGCGCCCGGATGCTGCGCCTGCTCTCGCTGCTCCAGACCCACCGCTACTGGCCCGGCGGCGAGCTGGCCGGGCGGCTGGAAGTGAGCCCGCGGACCCTGCGTCGCGACATCGACCGGCTGCGCGAGCTCGGGTACGACGTGGACGCGGTGCGCGGCGTCGCGGGCGGCTACCAGCTGCGCGCCGGCGGCCAGCTGCCGCCGCTGCTGCTCGAGGACGACGAGGCGGTGGCGATCGCGGTCGCGCTGCGCACCGCCGCCTCGGGCGCCGTGGCCGGGCTCGAGGAGACCGCGATCCAGGCGCTGACCAAGGTGATCGGCCTGATGCCGCCGCGGCTGCGCCGCCGGATGGACGCCGTGCACTCGCAGACCGACGGGGTGCCGTGGGGTGGCGGGCCCGCCCTGGACGCCGGGGTGCTGACGACGCTGGCTCAGGCCTGTCGCGACGACGAGCCGATCTCGTTCTCCTACACCGCCCGCGACTCCGCTGCCAGCGAGCGCCGGGTCGAGCCGCACCGGCTGGTCTCGCTGGGCCGGCGGTGGTACCTGGTCGCCTACGACCGGGACCGCCAGGACTGGCGGTCGTTCCGCGTCGACCGGGTCACCGCCCCGCGGGCCTCCGGCCAGCGGTTCCGCCCCCGCGAGCTGCCCGCCCCGGACGCGCCCGCGTTCGTCCGGGCCGGGATCCGCTCGATGCCGCAGCGCTACGACGTGCGGGTCCGCTTCGAGGCCGAGGCCGCGACGGTGGCGGCGTACGTCGACCGCTGGGCCACCGTCGAGCCCGACGGCCCCGGCGCCTGCCGGATGGCGATGGCCACCGACACCCTGGACTGGCCGCTGATGGTGCTGGCCCGCCTCGACGCCCCGTTCACCGTCGAGGCCCCCGAGGAGCTGCGCACCCAGGTCGCCTCGGCCGCCGTCCGCTTCGCCCGCGCCGCCCCGCCGCCCCGCCGCCCGTGACCCGCCCCCGCGTTACAGCTGGGCGATCAGGCGGCGGCGGGCGCCACGGCGGGGGTCTCGTAGCGCGGCCAGTCGGCGGGTCGGGGCACCGAGCGGACGGAGGCGGACAGGGTCGGGATCAGGGCGACCGCGGCCGTGAGGGCGGTCAGGGTCAGCACCGCCGCCGGGCCGCCGAGTCCGGTGAGCAGCGCCCCCGCGAGCGCCGGGGCCAGTGGCATCGAGAGCATCGAGGTGAACTGCATCGCCGACTGCACTCGGCCGACCAGCTCCGGCGGCGTGATCGCCATCCGGTACGACCCGACCCCGGCGTTGCCGGCGGGGTTGAGGAAGAGCCCCACCGAGGCGGCCGCGGCCATCACCGCGGGGTGGTTCCACAGCGCCAGTGGGACCGAGAGCGGGACGAAGCTCCAGGCCACCGCCACGGTCAACGTCCCGGTCGCCAACCGGTCGATCAGCCAGGGCGCGGCCAGCGCGCCGAGGATGCCGCAGAGGCCGATCGTCGCCTCCACCAGCCCGATCTGGAACGCGGGGAAGCCCGCCTCGACCAGCCGCAGCAGCGCGACGAAGAACAGCGCGTTGACGGTCAGGTTGACCAGGGGCGACCACAGCAGCAGCACCCGGAAGAACGGCCGGGACCAGGTGAACCGGAGGCCGGCGGCCAGGTCGTGCAGCGCCCGCCCGGCGCCGGCCCGCGGCCGGGCGGAGAGGTCGGTCCGGATCCGGCCGAGCAGCACCCAGCCCACCGCGTAGCTGACCGCGTCGAAGAGGAACGGCGCCCACCGGGTGGCGGCCACGAGCGCGCCGCCGAGCGGGCCGCCCACCAGCGACGCGACGTGCTGGCGGGCCTGCTGCTGGCTCAGCGCGGTCGGCAGGTCCTCGGCCGGCACCACCGTGCGGATCGCGGAGCCCTCCGCCGGGACGAAGAGCCCGGCCGCCACCCCGGTGAGCAGCGCGACGACCAGCAGGTGGGGGAGCGTGAGCACGTCCAGCACGCCCGCGGCGACCAGCGAGGCGTACAGCAGTGCCCCGCCGCCGTGGGCGAGGCGCATCAGCCGCCGCCGGTCACACCGGTCGGCGAGCACCCCTCCGGGCAGCAGCATCGCCACCATCCCGAGCAGGTACGCCGCCTCCGCCGTCGCGGCCCAGAACGTCGATCCGGTCATCGCGTAGCCGACCAGCGGCATCGCGAAGCTGCTCACCCGCGAGCCGAGCTCGGAGATCGTCTGGGCGCTCCACAGCACGGTGAAGTCGCGGTTGTGGGCGAGGGTCCGGTACGAGGTCACGTTCCGCACCTTAAGTTGCGCAATATCAGTTGCGCAATAGTGCGTGCGGAATCCGGCTAGGATGGGCGCATGGCGATGTACGACGACCCGCGGGTGCTCCGCGCGATCGCCCACCCCACCCGCAACCGGATCCTGTCCGAGCTCTCCGCCGCCGGCTCGCTGCGGGCCGCCGACATCGCCCGCGACCTCGGCGTCCCGGCCAACCAGGCCTCCTTCCACCTGCGCCAGCTCGCGAAGTACGGCCTGGTCGAGGAGGCCCCCGACGAGGCCCGCGACCGGCGGGACCGGGTCTGGCGGCTGGTCGACCCCGACGGGATCAGCTTCCGCACCCGGGAGATGCTCGACCGCCCGGGCGGCCGGGCGGCGTACGCCGTGTTCCAGCGCAGCGCGGTCGCCTGGGGGCACCACCTCGTCGACCGGGCGCTCGCGCCGGATCAGGCGACCGGCCGGGAGAAGAGCGTCTCGGAGTGGGCGCTGCGGCTCGCTCCCGAGGAGGCCCAGGAGCTGCTGGCCGAGATGGGCGAGGTGGTGGAGCGGTGGCGGCAGCGCACCCAGGGGCGAGACGACGAGCGCTCGACGTACTCGGTGTACCAGCTGATCCAGCCCTACCCGGAGGACGGGACGGCCGGGGACGCCCGGGAGGCCGAGGACTGATGCCCGCCCGTCTCCGCCCGGCGGACCCCGCCGACGTCGCGGCCGCCCTCGACCGGGTGCGCGCGGGCGAGCCCGACCGGGCCGACCTGCGGCTGCTCACCAAGCACTTCCTCGCCGTCCTCGAGGAGCGGGCGCCGGGCCGGTCGGTGGAGGTGCGGGTCCCGCCGTACGCCGCCGTGCAGGTGATCCCCGGCGTCCGGCACACCCGGGGCACCCCGCCCGCCGTGGTCGAGACCGACGCCGCCACCTGGATCGAGATCGCCACCGGGTCGCTGTCCTGGCCGGACGCCGAGCTGACCGGCCGGGTCCGGGCCAGCGGCGAGCGCGCCGACCTCACGCCGTACCTCCCGCTGGGGTAGTCCCCGAGGACTGCGGGGCGGGTCCCGGCGCGATCACCCCGCAACCGTGAGGCACTGCCCGACTGGTTAGGTTGACACCCATGACCGACGACATCCGCGCCCGCGTCCAGGCCGTCCTCCCCGGGGTTCGCTCGGACCTGGAGGACCTGGTGCGGATCGAGTCCGTGAGCGCCGACCCGGCACGCGCCGGCGAGGTGCGGCGCTCCGCCGAGGCGGTCGCCCAGCTGTTCCGCGACGAGCGGTTCGAGGAGGTCGACATCGTCAGCGCCGACGGCGGCGCGCCGGCCGTGATCGCCCGCAAGCGCGGCCCGGAGGGGGCGCCGACGGTGCTGCTCTACGCCCACCACGACGTGCAGCCCGAGAACGACCACGCCGACTGGGACTCGCCGCCGTTCGAGCCCACCGAGCGCGACGGGCGCCTCTACGCCCGCGGCGCAGCCGACGACAAGGCCGGCATCGCCGCCCACCTCGGCGCCCTGCGGGTGTACGGCGACGACCTCCCGGTCAGCGTCACGATCTTCATCGAGGGCGAGGAGGAGGTCGGGTCCGAGACGCTGCCGGCGCTGCTGCGCGAGCACCAGGACCGGCTGCGCGCCGACGTCATCGTGATCGCCGACTCCGGCAACTGGGACATCGGCGTGCCCGCGCTGACCACCAGCCTGCGCGGCCTGGTACGGGTCGACATCGAGGTCCGCACGCTGACCCACGCGGTGCACTCCGGCATGTGGGGCGGCCTGGTGCCGGACGCCCTCATGACGCTGGCCCGGCTGGTCGCCACACTGCACGACGACCGGGGTGACGTCGCGGTCGAGGGCCTGCACGCCGGCCCGGCCGCCGACGTGGACTACCCCGAGGAGCGGCTCCGCGCCGAGTCCGGCGCGGCGCCCGGAATCGAGTGGATCGGCACCGGCTCGAGCGTCGAGCGGCTCTGGACCAAGCCCGCGCTCAGCATCACCGGCCTGGACGCCCCGAAGGTCGCCGGCGCCAGCAACACCCTGGTCCCGGCCGCCCGCGCCCGGATCTCGATGCGCACCGCGCCCGGCGACACCACCGAGAACGCGCTCGCCTGCCTGGTGCGCCACCTCGAGGCGAACGTGCCGTGGGGCGCCACGCTGACCCACACGGTGGTCGACACGGGCGAGGCCACGCAGATCGACGCGACCGGGCCGGCGTACGACGCCGCCCGCGCCGCGTTCGCCGAGGCCTGGGACGGCACCGAGCCGGTGGACATGGGCGTCGGCGGCTCGATCCCGTTCATCGCGGAGTTCCTCGAGGCGTTCCCCGAGGCCAGCGTGCTGGTCACCGGCGTCGAGGACCCCGACACCCGCGCGCACGGGGCCAACGAGGGGCTGCACCTCGCCGAGTTCGAGCGGGTCGTCCTCGCCGAGGCCCTGCTGCTGGGCAAGCTCGGCGGCTGACTGCCGGGAGCGGACCTCCTCAGGTACGGCTGGCCGCGGCCGATCCCTCCCGGGTGTGAGACGCGCCACAGGGGCCCGTCGGGAAGGGGCGACATGGCCATCTCCTCCTGGTTCCGTGACCGGCCGGTCGCGGTGCGGATCCTCGCCGCCGTGGCGGTGGCTCTCTCCGCGCTCGGCGTCGTGGGGAGCTACGGCGTCCTCGCCCTGGGCTCGGTGAGCTCCGACGCGTCCACGCTGTACGAGCGGGGGGTGCGCTCCTACCAGACGCTGCTCGACCTGCGTGCCATGGAGGGCGACACCCGCTTGCTCCTGCGCGACTACGTTCGGGCTGCGAGCGACGGCGAGCGGGCGGCGCTGCGCGAGCAGATCACCGTCACCGACGACCAGCTCGACGCCGACGTCGCGGAGTACCGGCGGATCGGCGAAGACTCCTTGGGGAGGCGGGCCGAGCTGATGACGGAGTTCGAGTCGAGGCTCGCCACGCTGCGCTCGCTGCGCGACGAGAAGTACCTCCCCGCGGTCGACGCGGGAGCCGTCGCCGGGGCGACGATGCTGCTCGACCATGTGCTGGCGGACGCCGACGAGAGCATGGGTGAGCCGATGGACGAGCTGCTCGCGCTGGAGGACGACGCCGCCCGTGCCATGCAGCAGAACGCGGTCTCGGGGTACGAGTCGGGCCGGACCCTGCTCCTGGCCTTCCTCGTCGCCGGCGTGCTGGTCGCGACGGCCCTGGGCCTGCTGGTGGCTCGCGGGATCTCCCGGCCGGTGCGGTCGGTGATGGCCGTCCTCGACCGGGTCGGACGCGGTGACCTCACCGGCCGTGTCGAGATCCACTCCCGCGACGAGGTCGGCCGGATGGCCGGCTCTCTCAACGCCGCGACCGACACCCTGCGCGACACCGTGGAACGGCTGGCCGAGAACGCCGGGTCGGTGGCCCGGACCAGCGCGGACGTGACCGCCGTGACGCAGGAGATCCGGGCGGCGGCAGGGGACCTCAGCACCCGGTCGGGCCAGATGCAGGACACGGCCCGGCAGATCACGGCGAGCATCACGGAGGTCGCCGACGGCGCGACCGAGATGGGTGCCTCGATCGGCGAGATCGCGCAGAGCGCGGCGGACGCGGCCGCGGTCGCGGCCGAGGCCGTCGAGGCCGCTGGGCACACCAACAGCACGGTCGCCCGGCTCGGCGAGTCCTCGGCGCAGATCGGCAGCGTGGTCCGGGTGATCACCTCCATCGCGGAGCAGACCAACCTGCTGGCGCTGAACGCGACGATCGAGGCCGCTCGCGCCGGCGAGGCGGGCAAGGGGTTCGCCGTGGTCGCCAACGAGGTCAAGGAGCTCGCGCAGGAGACCGCGCGTGCGACCGGTGTGATCGCCGAGCAGGTCGAGGCGATCCAGGCCGACAGCGCGGGGGCCGCCGCGGCCATCGCCGAGGTCGCTGCCGTGATCGCCCGCGTCGACCAGCACACGGCCACGATCGCGGCCGCCGTCGAGGAGCAGACCTCCACGACCAACGAGATGGTTCGCGCCGTCTCAGGTGCGGCGTCGGGGTCGTCGCAGGTTGCCGCCGGCATCGCGATGGTGGCCGACGCCGGCTCGGCCACTGCCGATGCGGGTGATCGCGGCCGGCGGGCCGCCGACCTGCTGGCGGGCACGAGCCGTGAGCTGGTCGCCCTGGTCGAGCGGTTCCGGCTCTCCTGACCGGGCCGGCTCAGCCGGCGGGAAGGAACACCCGGAACGTGCTGCCCCGCCCGAGCGCCGAGTCGACCTCGATCCGCCCGCCGTGCCGCTCGACGACGCGCCGCACGATCGCCAGCCCGAGGCCGGTGCCCGGCTGGGCGACCGCGACCGGGTCGGTGGAGCGGAAGAACTCCTCGAACAGGTGCGCCTGCTCCTCCTCGGCGATCCCGATGCCGTCGTCGGTGCAGCGGAGCACGGCCTCCTCCCCGATCCGCTCGACGCCGACCACGATGGTCCCGCCCTCGGGCGTGTACTTCAGCGCGTTGCCGACCAGGTTCGTGACGACGTGGTCGACGTCGCGCGGCTCCGCCAGGGCGAGCACCGGTACGCCGGGCAGGTCGGCGCGCAGCGTGAGCCGGCGGCCACCGGCCACGGCCCCGTTGAGCTCGACGACCTCCGCCACGGCCTGGCCGAGGTCCACCGGGCGGGCCCGCGCGGCGCGGGTCTCGGTCGGCTCGTGGAGCAGCAGCAGGTCGTCGACCACGCGAGCCAGCCGGCCGCCGCCGCGCTCGATCGCGGCGGCGCAGGCCCGCGCGGCATCGCTGAGGCCGGGCTCCGCGGCGAGGATCTCGGCGTACCCGAGGATCGCGCTGAGCGGGTTCTTCAGCTCGTGGGAGACGGTGGCCAGCAGGCGGCCCTTGTAGTCGGCGATGTCGCGCAGCTCGTCCAGGAGCTGGTGCTCGCGCTCGAGGACCCGCGCGTTCGCGACCGCCCGGCCCAGGTCGCGGCCGATCGCGAGCGCCGCCGCGGCCTCCTCCTCGCTCCACTCCGCACCGCCCGGTGCGCGGGTCAGGCCGAGGGCGCCGAAGCACTCGTGTCCCGCGCCGACCGGGATGAACAGCAGCGACTCGATGTCGAGGCCGGCGAGGAACGAGATCACCTCGGCGTGCTGATCGCCGCCGAGGAAGCCGGGCAACGGACGCTCCGGAGCGATCACGGCCACGCACTGGCGCTCCCACGCCCGCGGGGCCTGCGCCGCCACGAGCGCCCCGAGCCCGGAGGGCAGCCGGACCGTGGGGGCGCCGTCGACGTACAGGGGCCCGTCGCAGCGCCGGTCTGCGCCGAGCCGCTGCACCCACAGCGACTCGGCCCGGAAGCCCTGGGAGATCGCCGGACCGCACTCGGCCAGCACCTCGTTCGCGGACCGGGTGCCGACGGCGTGCCGGACGATGTCCGCGGCGGCGCCCGCCAGCCGGACCTGCTCGGCCAGCCGCTCGCGCTCGAGCGTGGTGATCACCGCGCGGCAGGCCTGGCGGGCGTACATCGCGAGGGTCTGCCGCTGGGCGGGGCCGGGCACCATCCCGTCCCGCGGCAGCTCGATGCCCAGGATCCCCAGCAGCGTGCCGTCCGCCGCCTCCAGCGGCGCCACCAGCATGTCGTCCGGGTGCCAGGCGCCCGGTGCGAGGTGCTCGCGCGGCGCGTCGGACGTCCAGCCCCAGGTGTCGATGTCGAGGATCATCCGGTCGTGGGGGACGAACTTCAAGGCGCCCCAGTCGTCGGCCTGCTCGAGCTGCTCGAGCAGCGGGGCCACCGGTGCGAGGCTGTCGATCAGGCGCTTGCGCGCCTCCTCGGGGCCCACGATCACCAGCGTCTGCAGGTAGCCGTCGTCGCGGACCGCGCTGATCCCGACCAGGTCGAAGCCCGCGACCTCGGCGACGCCCTCGGCGATCACCTGGAGGGCGTCTCGGGACTGCCTGTCCGACCAGCGCGACGCGCGCACCGGAGGGACGTCGGGCGACTCGGACATCGCCCCGATCCTACGATCGAGAGCCCGTGACCGTGGCCAGATCGCCTGGTTGGGACGGGGGCGTCGGGCTCAGGCGCTCGCGGCCGGCAGCCAGACCTGGAAGGTGCTGCCGCGGCCCAGGTCGGACTGGATCTCCAGCCGGCCGCCGTGCCGGTCCACGATGCGGCGCACGATGGCCAGCCCGAGGCCGGTCCCGGGCTGCGCGACCGCCTCGGGGTTGGAGGAGCGGAAGAACTCGGTGCCGAGCCGGAGCAGGTCGTCCTGGGAGATGCCGATGCCCTCGTCGGCGACGGTGAGCACCACGTCGTCCCCGGTCCGATCGACCACGATCCGCACCGTTCCCGAGGCCGGGGTGTACTTGACCGCGTTGCTGACCAGGTTGGCGGCGACCCGGTCGAGCTCGTCGTGGTCGCCCAGCGCGAAGACCGGCCCGGCGGGCAGCTCGACGGTGATCTCGAGCTGCTTCTGCTCGGCGGGCACCGTGATCAGGTCGACGACGTCGTCGACGATCCGGGCCAGGTCGACCGGGGCGGCGATCATCGGGTCGTCGGGGTCGCCCACCTTGGACAGCAGCAGCAGGTCCTCGATCACCCGGACCATCCGGCGCGCCCCGCGGTCCATCGCGTTGAGCGAGGACCGGGTGGTGCCGGTCAGGTCGGGGGAGGACTCGAGCATCTCGAGGTGGCCCATCACCGAGGTGAGTGGGTTCTTCAGCTCGTGGGCGACGGTGGCGAGCAGCTGGCCCTTGTAGGTGTCCAGCTGCTGGAGCTCCTCGACCAGCTGGTGCTCGCGCTCGAAGATGCGGGCGTTGAGGATCGCGCGCCCGAGGTCGTGGCCGATGTCGAGTGCGGTGGTCGCCTCGGCCTCGGTCCACTCCGGAGCACCGGCGGTCCGGGTGAGCACCAGGTTGCCGAGGCACTCCGGGCCGGCGCCGAGCGGGGTGAACAGCAGCGACTCGACGCCGATCTCCCTCAGGAAGGCCAGCACCAGCGCGCCCTGCTCGGCGGAGAGCGCCGCGCTGAACGCGCGGTCCGGTGCGACGACGACGACCTGCTGCTGCTCCCACGCGCGGTGCGCGGCACCCTCGGCGATCTCGATCAGCTCGGGGGTGAGGTGGACGTGGCTCCCGTCGGAGGAGTAGAGCTCGCCGCGAGCGCCCCCGTGCCCGTCGCGGTCGAAGGTCTGCAGCCACATGCCGGCCGCCCGGAAGCCCTCGACGAGCGCCTCCCGGCTGTCGGCGACGATCCGGTCCAGGCTCAGCTGGGCGGTCGCGGTCCGCACGATCCGGCGCGCCGCGTCGGCCATCCGCACGCGATCGGCGAGCTTCTCCCGCTCGAGGGCCACCAGCACGGCCCGGCGCGACTGCTCGGCGTACTGGTTGAGCACCGCGCGCTGCGCCTGGCCGGGACGCCGTCCGTCGATCGGCAGGTCCATGGCCAGCGAGCCGTGCAGGGCGCCGTCGTCGTCGTACAGCGGCGCCACCAGCATGTCGAGCGGGTGCCAGGCGTTCTCGTCGTCGATCGGGGCGACGTCGGGGACCCAGCCCCAGTCCTCGCCGGCGTCCGGGTCGAGCCGCTCGTGCGGCACGAAGCGCAGCAGTCCCCAGTCGTCGGCCTTCGCGAGCTCACTGGTCAGCCGGTCGACCGGGGTCCGCCGGCCCTGGAGCTCCAGCCGCGCGGCGTCGCTGCCCGCGACCGCCATCACCTCCATCTTCCCGTCCTCGCGGACGGCGCTGATCGCCGCGACGCCGAAGCCGGCGAGCTGGGTGACCCCCTCGGCGATGAGCTGCAACGCATCCCGGGAAGGAGCGTCCGACCAGCTGGTCTGCTGGTTCGTGACTGGCGGGTCGGGGGTCTCCCGAGACAATTCGTCCTCGCGGTGTTCAGGGATGGCGGACTTCATGGTAGGGGTCGCGGCGCGGTCGCGGGCCCGTTTCCAACTCCTCAACGGTGGTACGGCGGATGGGACACGGGAGACCCCGCCCGTAGACTGGCCGGGTGCCCTACCAAAGCAGCCCCCGCACGGGAGGCGACGGCAGGCTGACCGCGGCGCTCGACCCCCACGACCAGGGCCCCCAGGACGCCTGCGGCGTCTTCGGCGTCTGGGCTCCCGGCGAGGACGTCGCCAAGCTCACCTACTTCGGCCTCTACGCGCTCCAGCACCGCGGCCAGGAGTCGGCCGGCATCGCGGTCAGCAACGGGCGCCAGATCCTGGTCTACAAGGACATGGGCCTGGTCTCCCAGGTCTTCGACGAGACCACCCTCGCCTCGCTCAAGGGACACCTGGCCATCGGCCACAACCGCTACTCCACCACCGGGGCCAGCACCTGGCAGAACGCGCAACCGACCTTCCGGCCCACCGCGGACGGGTCGATCGCTCTCGGCCACAACGGCAACCTGATCAACACCCACGAGCTCGCCCAGATGGTGGTCGACCTGCCCGGGCCCGGCGACGAGCTCGAGCTGCACACCCGCCCGGTCGAGAACTCCACCAACGACACCGGCCTGGTGACCGCGCTCCTCGCCCACCACCCCGACACCTCGCTCGAGCAGCGCGCCCTGGAGGTGCTGCCGCAGCTGCAGGGCGCCTTCTGCTTCGTGTGGATGAACGAGGACACCCTGTACGCCGCCCGCGACGCCCAGGGCATCCGGCCGCTCGTGCTCGGCCGCCTCGAGCGCGGCTGGGTGGTCGCGAGCGAGGACGCCGCGCTGGCCACGATCGGCGCGAGCGTGGTCCGCGAGGTCGAGCCCGGCGAGATGATCGTCATCGACGAGAACGGCCTGCGGTCGCACCGGTTCGCCGACCCGGCCCCGAAGGGCTGCGTCTTCGAGTACGTCTACCTGGCCCGGCCCGACGCCACGATCAGCGGCCGCAGCGTCCACGAGTCCCGGGTCGAGATGGGCCGCCAGCTCGCCCGCGAGTACCCCGTCGAGGCCGACCTGGTGATCCCGGTCCCCGAGTCCGGCACCCCCGCGGCCGCGGGCTACGCCGAGGAGAGCGGCATCCCGTTCGGCCAGGGCTTCGTGAAGAACGCCTACGTCGGGCGCACCTTCATCCAGCCCAGCCAGACCCTGCGCCAGCTCGGCATCCGGCTCAAGCTCAACGCCCTCGAGCACATGATCCGCGGCAAGCGGATCGTGGTCGTCGACGACTCGATCGTGCGCGGCAACACCCAGCGCGCCCAGGTCCGGATGCTCCGGGAGGCCGGGGCCCGCGAGGTCCACGTCCGGATCTCCAGCCCGCCGGTGAAGTGGCCGTGCTTCTACGGCATCGACTTCGCGACCCGCGCCGAGCTGATCGCCAACGGCCTGACGCCCGAGGAGATCGCGGCCAGCATCGGCGCCGACAGCCTCGGCTACATCTCCCTCGAGGGCATGATCGACTCGACCGGTCAGGAGTCGGACCGGCTCTGCCGGGCCTGCTTCACCGGCGAGTACCCGATTGCGCTCCCCGACGAGAGCCTCCTGGGCAAGCACCTGCTCGAGACCTCGATCCAGGCGCCGTCGTACGGCAAGGCGCTGCCCGTCCTCAACAACCCGTAGGAGCCCCGTGTCCGAGCCCGTTCCTGGCAACGCCTACGCCGCCGCCGGCGTCTCCATCGAGGCGGGCGACAAGGCCGTCGAGCTGATGAAGGGGTGGGTCGAGAAGGCCCGGCGGCCGGAGATGATCGGCGGCATCGGCGGGTTCGCGGGCCTCTTCGACGCCTCGGCCCTGAAGTCCTACGCCCGGCCGCTGCTCGCCACCTCCGCCGACGGCGTCGGGACCAAGGTCGCGATCGCCCAGGCGCTCGACAAGCACGACTCGATCGGCTTCGACCTGGTCGGCATGCTCGTCGACGACCTGGTCGTCTGCGGCGCCGAGCCGCTGTTCCTCACCGACTACATCGCGACCGGCCGGGTGATCCCCGAGCGGATCGCGGCGATCGTCAAGGGCATCGCCGAGGCCTGCATCGAGGCCGGCTGCGCCCTGCTCGGCGGCGAGACCGCCGAGCACCCCGGGCTGCTCGGGCCCGACGAGTACGACGTGGCGGGCTCGACCACGGGCGTCGTCGAGGCCGACGACCTGCTCGGACCGGGGCGGGTACGCCCCGGCGACGTGGTCGTCGCGATGGAGTCCTCGGGGCTGCACTCCAACGGCTACTCGCTGGTGCGGCACGTGCTCCTCGCCCCGGCCGACGCCGGCGGCGCCGGGTGGTCCCTGGACCGGCAGGTCGACGAGCTCGGTCGCACGCTCGGGGAGGAGCTCCTCGAGCCGACCCGGATCTATGCCCGAGCGTGCCTGGCCCTGGCTCGTCGTACCCGCACCCACGCGATGTCCCACGTGACCGGCGGCGGCCTGGCCGCCAACCTCGAGCGGGTGCTCCCCGTCGAGCTGGCCGCGACCATCGACCGCCGCACCTGGACCCCCGCTCCGGTCTTCGACCTGGTCCGGCGGGTCGGCGAGGTCCCTCAGCCCGACCTCGAGATGACGCTGAACTGCGGGGTCGGGATGGTCGCGCTCACCCACCCCGAGGACGCCGACGCCGCCATCGCCGTCCTCGGTGAGCACGGCCTCCGCGCCTGGGTCGCGGGCGAGGTCGTCCCCGCCGGCGAGGGCCGCGGCGGCCGGGTCGAGCTCACCGGCCAGCACCCCGGCTGGTGACCCGCGCCCGGTGCGCCGGGCGGATCCGGGGCGAATCCTCGGCGGATCCGGGGCGGATCCGGGGCGAATCCTGGGACGCGGTGTCGAAAGCGCGAACGGATGTGCGGGAACAGCCCCCCACCAGGTAGCGTTGGGCCCACGAGATATCTATGAGACAGCCCGGGTGCCACAGTGCCCCGGCCGAGCGTGCGAGGGGGCTGACCCTATGGGGCGCGGCCGAGCGAAAGCCAAGCAGACGAAGGTCGCCCGCGACCTGAAGTACCGCACTCACGAGACGGACTTCGGGGCCCTGGCCAACGAGCTGCACGGGCGAAGCGACACTGACGACACCGACAAGCTCGAGCCGGAAGAGCTCGAGAAGTGGTCGGACTACACCGACTCGCGTCGGGACTGACCCTCACCTGCGCCTAGTCTCCCCGGGGCCCCCCGGTGACGGTTTCCCCGGTTCGCCGGGGAAGTTGCCACTTGTCGGCCGAAACTTCCCCCGATAAGTTCCGGTTTCCCCGGCCGGCCGGGGAAACCGCCCCGTCACACCGGGCGAGCCGGCGAACCGGTCACCCCCGGGTGGGCATCCACATCCCGCGCAGCCGGTTGACCTCGCGCATCCGCTGCTCGGCGAGCCGGTCGGCGGCGATGGCGGGCGGTACGCCGTCGGAGGCCGCGCGCTCGAACACGCTGAGCGTGGTGTCGAAGATGCCGGTGGCGCGCTGCTGGGCCCGATCGAAGGAGAAGCCCTCCAGCTCGTCGGCGACCTGGATCAGCCCGCCGGCGTTCACGCAGTAGTCGGGGGCGTAGAGGACGCCGCGCTCCTCGAGCGCCTTCTCGATGCCCGGGTGGGCCAGCTGGTTGTTCGCCGCGCCACACACGACCCGGGCCGACAGCGTCTCGACGACCTCGTCGGTCAGCGCGCCGCCGAGGGCGCACGGCGCGTACACGTCGAGGGCCGAGGCCACCAGCTCCTCGGTCGACGCGACCACCCGCACCGACGGGTGCTCGGCGCGGACCCGCTCCACGGACGGCGGGTGCACGTCGGTCACGACCACGCTCGCCCCGTCCTCGATCAGGTGACGCACCAGGTGGTGGCCGACCTTCCCGACCCCGGCCACGCCGACGACCCGGCCCTCGAGCGAGGCGGTACCCCAGGCGACGGTCGCCGCGGCGCGCATGCCCTGGAAGACGCCGTACGCCGTGAGCACCGAGCTGTCGCCGGCGCCGCCGTGCGCCACCGTGCGGCCGGTGACGAAGGAGCACTCCCGGGCGATCACGTCCATGTCGGCCGAGAAGGTGCCCACGTCGCACGCGGTGAGGTAGCGCCCGCCCAGCGACTGCACGTGCCGGCCGTAGGCGCGCAGCAGCGGCTCGGTCTTCTGGGTCGTCGGGTCGCCGATGATCACGGCCTTGCCGCCGCCGAGGTCGAGCCCGGCGAGCGCGGCCTTGTAGGACATGCCGCGCGAGAGGTTCAAGACATCGTGGATCGCGTCCGAGGTCGAGGCGTAGGGGTAGAAGCGGGTGCCGCCGAGGGCCGGCCCCAGCGCGGTGGAGTGGATGGCGATCACGGCCTTGAGGCCGGTCGCGGGGTCGTTGGCGAAGACGACCTGCTCGTGCTCGGAGCCCAGCTCGAAGACGTCGGCGGACGCGGTTGCAGACATGGGTGGTGCCTACTTTCTGGTGCGGCCACGGGGTGGTGTGGCGCTGACGGGAACGGACCGACAGGGGTGGCGTCGTGTCCTAGGACACACCGTAGTCCGCGTGGACCGCGCGTGCGACGACGACGTCCCCATGGGTGCCGTAGCCCGGCAGCGGCCCGCCGGACGGCCTGCCGTTGAAGCCGACGAGCAGCCAGGAGTCGCCGGTCGGCACCAGCGTCGGCCACGGGATGTTGGTGGGGTACGGCGCCTCCAGTGCGCCGGTCTCGCGCAGGTCCAGGTCGAACACGGGGTACCGGCGCCGGACCTTGTCGCTGGCCAGCACCCGCCAGGCCCCGTCGAGGTGGGCCAGGGTGGTCCCCTCGGTCTGGGTCAGGTCCGTGGCGGCGCCGCGCAGCGTCAGGTCGCCCAGCGTGGGCCCCGCCGCGACGGCCGGGTGGAACCGGAAGAACCTCGTCGCGCTCACGAAGCCGACCAGCCACCCGTCCTCGCTGCGCACCAGGTGCGGGTCCCACACGCCCACCGAGCCGAGGCCGTCGACGGGGAGTGCGAGCGGCTCGGTGTCCAGCAGGTGCGTGCCGTTGAGCAGGTCCGCGGTCGTTCGGGCCAGGGTCACGCCGACGGTGGGCCGGCGCCGGTCGAAGTCGCCCCAGGTGCTGGTCGCGACCAGCCACTCGTCGCCGTCGCGCAGCACGTGCGTCGCGTGGTCGCCGTACGCCCCCGGCCGGTCCGGGCGTCGGAAGAAGACGTCCGAGAGATGGGTGAGCCCGAGCGTCTCCGGGTCCAGCTCCCACAGGGAGGTGTGCGCGGTGTCGAAGAAGCCCGGTCCGGCGCTGGTCGCGGACAGCAGCACCCGCCCGCCCGGCACGCCGTCCACCCGGCGCAGGTCGCGCAGCCCGAGCTGCCCGAACCGGCCGGCGACGGGGGCGTCGCTGCGCAGCCGGGCGAGCCAGGCCTCGTCCCGGGTGTCGACCCGGTCGCGCAGGTCGACCCGGCCGCGGACCAGCCACGGACCGGGCCCGCGGGTCAGCACGCTGAGGTGGGTGCCGGTCAGCGCCAGGCCCACCGCGCGCGCGGGCGCCTCGGTGCGGGCGAACCGGCGCGAGCGGTGCCGGCTGGTCCGGCCGCCCGCGGTCACCTCCAGCCAGGCCGCCGCCCCGTCGTACCGCGCGACCAGGAGGTCGTCGCCGGAGCGCAGCTCGAGCCGCGGACCCGGTCCGGTGACGGCGGCGTACGGCGCGCACACCTCCGCGAGCGAGGAGCCGGGGACGACGAGGTCGACGGGCCGCCGGCGCCCGGCCGGCACGAACCGGGGGAGCACGTCAGCGGTCCCCGGCGGTCGCCTGCTGCAGCGCGGCCACCGCGACCTCGACCTCACCGGTCACCGCCGTGAACAGCGGCTCGGCGCCGGTCGTCGAGCCGGCGATGCCGAGCGCCTCGAGCCGGGCGGCCGCGTCGGCCACCCGCGGCAGCCCCAGGTTGAGCGCGCTCCCCTTGAGCTGGTGCGCCGAGGTGAGCAGCGCCATCGCGTCGGCCCGGTCGACCGCGTCGCGGATCGCGAGCAGCTGGTCGCCGACCCGGCCGAGGAACGAGGCCGCGGTGCGCTCGAAGAAGCTCACGCCGTCCTTGCGCAGGCCCGCGAGCATCGTGATCCGCTCCGCGTCGAGCACCCCGGCCGCGGCCTCGCCCAGGCGCGGCTCGTCGCACTCGGACGGGTCGGACGGCGGGTCGCCGTCTGCGAGCGCCCACTCGCGGATCGCCCGCTCCAGCTCGCCGGTGTCGATGGGCTTGGTCAGGTAGTCGTCCATGCCGGCGTCCAGGCAGCGCTCGCGCTCGCCCGCCATGGCCGACGCGGTCATGGCGATGATCGGCACCCGCCGGCCCACCGGCTCCTGCCGGCGGATCCGCCGGGTCGCGTCGAACCCGTCGAGGCGCGGCATCCGGCAGTCCATCAGGACCACGCCGTACTCGTGCGGTCGGCTGAGCAGCTGCACGGCCTCGACGCCGTCGGAGGCGACGTCGACCGTGCAGCCGAGGTTCTCCAGCAGCCCCGCGGCCACCAGCTGGTTGATCTCGTTGTCCTCCACGACCAGGACCCGGACCCGCAGGCCGGGCCCGCCCGTCGGGGCCGGAGCCGGCCGGGTGGTCGTCTCGCCGAGCAGCGCCTGCAGCGCGCCGCGCAGCTCCCCGTGCCGCACCGGCTTGCTGAGCGAGGCGTGCACGCCGGCGTTCTCGACCTCCTCCCGGGTCACGGTCTGGTCCGAGGTGAGCAGCAGCATCGCCGGGGCGCCCAGGGTCGGGTCCGCGCGGACCTGGCGCGCGAGCATCAGGCCGTCCGTGCCGGGCATCATCAGATCCAGGAGCGCCACGTCGTACGGCCCGCCCGAGCTCGCGGCCTCGCGGAGGGCGACGATCGCCTCGGCCGCCGAGGCCACGGCCATCGGCCGCATCCGCCACGCGGAGAGCTGCTGCTCGAGGATGAAGCGGTTCGTCTCGTTGTCGTCCACGATCAGGGCCCGCCGTCCGGCGAGGTGCCGCTCGAGCTCCCGGGTCCGGCCCGCGGTCCCGGAACCGCGCCCGAGCCGGGCCGTGAAGGAGAAGGTGCTGCCCCGGCCGGGCTCGCTCTCGACCCAGACCTCACCGCCGAGGGCGGTCGCCAGCCGCCGCGAGATCGCCAGGCCCAGGCCGGTGCCGCCGTGCCGCCGGGTCGTCGAGGGGTCGGCCTGGGTGAACGCGTCGAAGAGCCGCTCGCGGGCCTGCGGCTCGATGCCGACCCCGGTGTCGGAGACGTCGACCTGGAGGTCCACCTCGTCCTCGTGCTCGGCGACGACCCGGGCCTGGACGACCACCTCGCCGTGGTCGGTGAACTTGACCGCGTTCGCGCCGAGGTTCGTCAGGATCTGGCCGAACCGTACGGCGTCACCGCGCAGCTGGACCGGTACCTCGGGGTGGCAGGCGACCACGAGCTCGAGCCCCTTCGCGTGGGCCGGCCCGCTGAGCACCGAGGCGATCTGGTCGAAGACCGCGCGCACGTCGAAGTCGGCCGACTCGAGCTCGAGCTTGCCGGACTCGATCTTGGACAGGTCCAAGATGTCGTTGATGATCCCGAGCAGGGTCAGTCCGGCACCCTGGAGGTTCTCGGCCAGCCGGCGCTGGTGCTCGTCGAGCTCGGAGAGCAGCAGCAGGTCGGTGAGCCCGATGACGCCGTTCATCGGGGTGCGGATCTCGTGGCTCATGGTCGCGAGGAACTCCGACTTCAGCCGGGACGCCTCCATCGCGTCGTCCCGGGCCTCGGCGAGCTGGACGGCGCTCAGCTCGCGCTCGGCGACGACGGCCAGCTGGTTGGCGATCTGGTCGATGAGCTGGAGGGCGTTCTCGTCCGGCGGCACCTCGTCGGCGAGCAGCTGCGCCACCGCCAGGACCTGGCCGCGGACGATGACCGGGACGGCCACCAGGCTGTGCGTCGCCTCGAGCCCCCGCGGTGCGCCGACGAGGACTGCCCCGGCGTCTCGGGCCCGCGCCGCAAGGGCGTGGTCGAACTCGACCGTGCCGCCGGCCGGTGTCGGCGGGGACTCGAGGTCGACCTCGGTGCCGCTGCCGTTCTCGTCGCACACCCAGGCGCCGACGCCGTACCACCTCGACAGCGCCGGCAGCCCGTGGGCGATCATCAGCATCGCCTCGCGCAGCGAGGTCGCCAGGTTGGCCGCCGTCGCCATCTGCTGCAACAGCTGCAGGCGACGAGTCGCCTCCGCCGCGACGTGGTCGGCGATCTTCAGGTCGGTGACGTCCTGCACCGTGCCGCCGGTGCGGATCGGGGTGCCGGTCGCATCCCGCTCGAGGTAGCCGAGCACCCGGCCCCACCGGATGCTGCCGTCGCGGCGCACGATCCGTCCGTCGACGGAGTACTGGTCGCCGTCGGCGAGGTCCTCGCGGGCCTCCGCGACCATCCGGTCGCGGTCCTCCGGATGGGCGAAGGAGACCATCAGCTCGACCGTGGCCGGCTCCTCCTGCGGCTCGAGCCCGACCAGCCGGTAGAGCTCGTCGGACCACGACATCTCGTCGGTGCGCAGGTCCCGCTCCCAGCTCCCGAGCCGGGCGATGTGCTGGGCGTTCGCGAGCTGGTGCTCGCTCACCAGCAGTCGCTCGAGCAGCTCCTTGCGCTCGGTGTACGGCGCGATCCGGTGCAGCCAGCCGGTCCGGCGGCCGGCCGCGTCGTGCAGCGGCGCCGAGCTGAGCAGGCCCCACACGGTCGAGCCGTCGGGACGGTAGAAGAACGCCTCGAAGTTCTCCCGGCCCTGCCCGGTCTGGTTCATCTCGCCGAGCCACTCCCAGAAGTTGCGGACGCCCTCCTCGTCGAAGAAGTCGACGACGCGCAGGCCCGGCATCTCGGCCTGGTCGCGGCCCAGCATCTGCGCCATCCGGCGGTTCGCGTAGGAGGTGACGCCCTCGTCGTCGAAGATCCAGATGCCGTCGGGCAGCAGCTCGAACGAGTGCAGGTCGGGGTCGCCGACGAGGTCGCCGTACCCGTCCGAGCTCATGGACTGATCATCACCCACGCGCTCCGGGATTGGGGCGGATACCGGGGAGCGGAGCGCTGGTGCCGACCGTCCGCCTGCGGGGGCTAGGCCTGGTCGGTGTCGGCGTACTGCTCGGAGTGGGAGTAGTAGCCGAGTGCCGTGCTCAGGCTCTCCAGCGAGCGCCGGGCGGCGAGGGCGAACTCGGGCGCAGGGTCGCGGTTCAGGTCGTCGTGCCGGATGGCCCCGAGGCCGATGCTCGGTGCGGCGTTGGGCTCGTCGGCGCGCAGCATCGCGACCGCGGTGACCTCATCCCCGTCGTCGGACAGCTCGATGTCGACGTGCCAGGTGGTGGTCTGCATGTCCTGCTTCTCTCCTTGTTCGCCGGGACGCTCCTCGTCCCGATGTGAGTCAACAGGGCTGTGACGGGTGGGACCACGGACCACCTGCACCCCTGGGCGGGGACCTTGGTCCCGTTGCGCCCGGGCGACGTGACGGCCGCCACCGTCCGTCGTTGTCGGGGCATGCGTCCGCGTCTCCTGCTGGTCCTGCTCGCCCTGGTGGCCCCGGTCCTGGTCGCCCTCCCGAGCGGCGGCACCGCGGCCGCGACCAGCGGGTCGCTGGTCGTGCAGGTGCTCTCCAATCGGGCCGACCTGGTCTCCGGAGGGGATGCCCTCGTCGCCGTGCGCCTCCCGGCGGGCGTGGACCCTGGTCGGGTCCGGGTCACCGTCGGCGACCGCGACGTGACGACGCGGTTCGCGATCCGCGCCGACGGTCGGTACGTCGGCCTGGTCGACGGCCTCGAGGTCGGCCGCAACGTGCTGCGGGCGACCGCGCCCGGCCTGACGGGCGTGGCCGGCGACCGGGCGGTGATCGTCGACCACCCGAACGGCGGGCCGGTGTTCTCCGGGCCGCAGACCGAGCACTACCGCTGCCAGGGGTCCGCGCGCGATGCGCAGTGCAACGAGCCCGCGACGTACGACTTCCTCTACAGGTCCACGGACCCGCTGACCCCCGACCTGCAGCCCTACGACCCCGACGACCCGCCCTCGGACGTCGCGACGACGACCACCGACCAGGGCGTCGAGGTGCCGTTCGTGGTGCGCCGCGAGCAGGGCTACCAGGACCGCGACCGCTACACGATCCTCACCCTCTTCCAGCCCGGGCGGCCGTGGCGCGCCTGGTCGCCGCAGCAGCAGTGGAACCACAAGCTGCTGGTCACCCACGGCGGCGGCTGCGGCGCGTCGTACACGCCCGGCTCCCCGCCGCTCGCCGACTACTCCGGCACCTTCGACGGCGCGCCGCTGATGACGCCGAGCTACGTCACCGCCCTCGGCCTGGGCTTCGCCGTGCTCTCGACCGCGCTGGACAACACCGGCCACAACTGCAGCGTCGCGATGAACGCCGAGTCCGTGCTGATGGCCAAGGAGCGGCTGGTCGAGCAGTACGGCGAGCTGCGCTACACGATCGGCACCGGCTGCTTGGGCGGGTCGATCGCCCAGCACACCGTCGCCAACGCCTACCCCGGGATCTACCAGGGTCTCGTGACGACCTGCTCCTACCCCGACACGTTCACCGCCGGCGCCCAGTTCGCCGACTACCACCTGCTGCGGCTCTACTTCGAGGACCCGTCGCGGTGGGCGCCCGGCGTCGTGTGGACGCCCGTGCAGATGGCGATGGTCGAGGGGCACCTCTCGCACGTGAACGCCGTGGTGGCCGACGAGGGACTGTTCAAGGCGGCGCTGAACCCGGAGCACCCGTGCTCCGGCACGGTCGACCCCGAGCCCGGCGACCCGGCCACCCGCTACGACTCCGAGACCAACCCGGGTGGCGTGCGCTGCTCGGTGCTCGACCTGCTCGTCAACCAGCTGGGCCGTCGACCCGCCTCCGTGTGGACGCCGCAGGAACAGGCCGTCGGACACGGCTTCGGGGGCATCCCGTTCTCGAACACCGGCGTCCTCTACGGCCTCGCCGAGCTGAGGGCGGGCACGATCACGACCGCCCAGTTCGTCGACCTCAACGCGAAGCTCGGCGGCCTCGACGTCGACGCCCAGGCGATCCCCGAGCGGATCGCGGGCGACCCGGCCTCGATCGCCCGTGCCTACCGCACCGGCCTGATCAACGAGGCGAACCACCTCGACGAGGTCGCGATGATCAACCACGGCGGTCCCGACCCGGGCATCGCGCACGACTATGCCCACGCGTTCTGGACCCAGGAGCGACTGCTGGCCGACCAGGGGAACACCGACAACCGGGTGATGTGGTTCGGGCCGACGCCACTGATCGGCGACGTGCACTGGGCCGGGGAGGCGCTGCTCGCGATGGACCGCTGGCTCGGCGCGGTCGAGCAGGACCACGGCCCCGAGCCGCTGGCCCGGAAGATCGCCGCCGACCGGCCCGCGGACGTCACCGACCGCTGCGTGGTCGACCAGGCCGCCGACGCCTGCGACGTCGAGGAGCTCCAGGTGCTCCAGACCCGGCTCTCGACCCCGCGCCAGGAGGCGGGCGGCCCGCTCGCGAACGACATCGTCGCCTGCGCGCTCACCCCGCTCGACCGGGCCGACTTCGACTTCCTGCTGGTCCCGCTCACCGACGCCGAGTGGGCCACCCTCCAGGCGACCTACCCCGACGGCGTCTGCGACTGGTCCCAGCCCGGCCTCGGCCAGGGCCCCGCCGAGACCTGGCTGCGCTACGACGCCGCGGACGGCGGCCCGGCGTACGGCGGCCGCGACCTGCCGCCCGTGCCCGCCGACTCCGGCCTCGGCACCCTCGGCCCGGTGTGGACGGAGATGCTGGCCAAGTAGTCGGCCGGGACCGGCGGGCGGGCCGGGGGGCCGGCGGGCCGAGCGGGCCGGCGGTGTGCTGGCAACGTTTCATGGGGGTCGGTCGGTTGCTGGGTCACCGGTGGCCGGGTGGAGCCGGGGCGGGCGGTGTGCTGGCAACCGGTTGCGGCACATGATCGGTTGCTGGGTCACCGCTGGCCTCAGCTCCGCTCTGAGTGCCGGCCCGGTCACGATCCACAGCGGTGCTTCCGTCCCGTCGATCCACTTCCGAACAGATGCACGCCCCGACACGGGCGCGGACGTCGTCGACTGTCGGCATGCGCGATCTACCTCATGAACTCAGGAGCGGCCCGTTCACCCGTGCCCGCGCCCTCGAGCTCGGGGTGACCTCCCGAATGCTCCAGGGGCAGCAGTTCGTCAGCATCCACCGGGGCGTGTGGCGCCACCGCGAGCTCGAGATGACCAGTACGGGCCTGGTTGCGGCCGCGCGGCTGGCCCTGCCCGATCATGCCCACTTGACCGGCATCACCCGACTGCAGGCCCTCGGCCTCGACTTCGGCCCGCGAGCGCCGGTGCGGTTCGTGGTCGAGGGCGATCTGCACCTCGTCCTCGACGGGGTCTTCCTCCACCGCACCGTCCGGCTTCCACCGACCGACGAGGTCGGGGTGATCCCAGCGGCTGCGTTCATCGCGTACTGCGCGAAGGCTCGCGTGATCGATGCGATCAAGGTGGGTGACTGGCTGCTGCACGGCGGGCACATAACCGTCGAGCAGGTCGAGCTCCTGGCGCTCTCCGGCCTGTGGCGCGACGGGGCGCATGAGGCGATCTGGGTCCTGCCGCACCTGTCTGCGCGGTCGCGATCCCTGAAGGAGAGCGAGACCCGATCGGTCCTGCGGTTCGCGGGTCTGCCGGAAGCCGAGGTGAACGCGGCCGTCGACGTTCACGAGGAGGTCGAGGTGATCGCCGACCTGGTCTACCGGCGTTGGATGACGATCGTCGAGTATGAGGGGATCCAGCACCAGACCGATCGCGAGCAGTACGTGGCGGACCTCGACCGCTATGGGCTCCTCCGCGGTGCCGGTCTGCGGTACGTGCAGGTGACCCACGAGAAGCTCTCCCATCCCAAGATCCTGGTCGGCGAGGTGTATCGGGCCCTGCTCGCGGGTGGTTACGACGGTCCGGTGCCGCGGTTCGAGGAGCACTGGCGGCAGCTCTTCCTGCCGATCTCGACCGCGGTCGGGCCGCGCCGACTCCGGGCAATCGGCTCGGCGGTGGCCTAGCAACCGTTCCTGAGGGTGGGTCGGTTGCTGGGTCACCGCGGGCCGGGCCGGCGCGGGGTGAGCGGTGTGCTGGCAACCGGTTGCGGCACCTGATCGGTTGCTGGGTCACCGCCGGCCGCAGCACCACGACCGCGACCACGACCGCGCCCCTTGTCACCGGTCCGCACCGGGCGTAGAACTCGACTGTGACCTGGGTCACGTCCGCCGAACGTCCGCCGAACGCCGACCCGAACGCCGACCCGAACGCCGACCCGAACGCCGACCCGAACGCCGGCCCGAACGCCGACCGCGCACGGTCGCCGATCGCCACGACCTGGCAACTCCACATCGAAGCCTGACCAACTGACCGGAGCGTCGTTAGGGATCTCGAGGCCGATGGTCGACCTCCGCTCGTCCTCACAGGAGTCCCGAATGCCCAACTCGCTGCGCATGCGCTGGTTCGCCCTGGCCCTCGCCCTCGCGCTGGTCACCTCCCTGGTCGCGGCGGTGCTGCTCACCCGCCCCGATCGGGCGATCGCCGGTGCCGAAGCGTGCGCCCCGGGCTTCCAGCCGGTCGACGATGCGCTGCGTGAGGTGCGCGCCGAGATGCGGACCGAGGGGGAGTACGCCGAGGAGGCGGACCACGACGCGGAGGCCGAGCGTGAGGCCGCGGCCGAGCACGAGGCCGGCGAGGAGCACGAGGGCGACAGCGAGCTGGTCCGCGAGGCGGTTCGCGAGCTGCCGATGCTCCGCGGCACCGACCCGGCGGACTGGGACCACTTGTGCGTCGTCAGCAAGCGGCCGGAGTCGCTGAAGGAGCTCAACGCGCTCTTCGAGACCCGGGCGATGGCCCGGCTCGCGCCCTACGGCGCCTACCGCGACGGTGCGGGGTACGCCGCCGCCCGGCAGGCCGCGACCCTGCGGACCACCCCCGCGGCCAGCGGCCGCGCCCGGCAGTACGGCCACGGACCGCTGATCGTCGACGACCCGGCCTACCCCGAGGTCAACGGCCTCGGCCTGGCCGACAACATGGGCCGGATCGACAGCTTCGCGCTGGACCCGGCGCACCAGCGGATCTTCGCGGCGGTCGGCAACGGCGGCATCTGGCGCTCCGACGACCTGGCCGCGCACTGGACCGACGCCACCGGCGACCTGCCGACCACGGTCACCGGTGCGGTCGGCTGGACCCGCTACCGCGGCGGGCGGCTGATCGCGCTGACCGGCGAGCCGACCTTCGGTGCGTCGGCGTACACCGGCCTCGGCGCCTACTGGTCGGGCGACCTCGGCCGGCACTGGACCCGCGCCAAGGGCGTGCCCGCCGGCGCGCTCGGCTTCGCGGTGGCCGTCGACCCGGCCAGCCCCGCCAAGGTCTACCTGGCCACCCAGAAGGGCCTCTACGGCTCGGTCGACGGCGGCCGCTCCTACCGCAACCTGCGGCTCCCCACCGGCCCGTGCGCCGGCGTCACGAACACCGCCGAGAGGCCCGAGTGCGCGCTGGCCAACGTCGTGACCGACGTGGTCGTCGCGACCAAGGGCGGCGTCGGCACCAGCACCCGCGCCGGCACCGTGGTCGCGACCGTCGGCTGGCGCGGCGGCCAGCGCACCAACCCCGACGGCTCGGTGCAGTCGCCGCACAACGGCGTCTACCGCTCGGCAACCGGCAAGGCCGGCAGCTTCCGCCGGCTGGCGACCTCCGGCTTCGCCGCCCCCGACGCCATCGGCCGGGTCGAGCTCGGCAACGCCGTCGGCCCGGAGCAGGACCACGACATCCTGTACGCCGTCGTCCAGGACGCCAACCTGCTCAACCACGGCGGTGTCGCCGGCATCGACGCCCCCGACGAGCTGGGCCCCCCGCCCGTCGGCACCACCGTCCTCAACGGCATCTACGTGTCCACGGACTTCGGCGGGACCTGGACGGAGCTGGCCTCGGGGACCTCGCTGACCGCCGACCCGACGACCGGCTCGGCCCTGATCGGCACCGGCACCGCGATCGGGTACCAGCCCGGCGTCCAGGGTTGGTACAACCAGTGGATCCAGCCGGACCCGACCCGGGCCGACGCCAACGGCGTCCCGACCCGGCTCGCGTTCGGGCTCGAGGAGCTCTGGACCAACGACCTGGGCCAGGCGGGCACGCCGCTCGACGGCTCCGTGCCGGTGCACTTCGTGGTCGCCGGCAAGTACTTCGGCGGCGACTCCTGCCTGCTGCTCAGCGCCGGGCTGCCGGCCTGCCCCACCGATCGCGACCCCACCGACGACGGCTCCACCACCCACCCGGACCAGCAGGACGGGCTGTGGATCCCCGACCCCGGGGTCGCCGGCGGCGTGCAGCTCGTGGTCGGCAACGACGGCGGCGCCTACCGCTACCGGTTCGAGGACGACCCCGACGGCGAGCTGGACAACGGTCACTGGGGCCCCGGCGACCAGACCGGCTTCGACACTCTGATGCCGTACTTCGCGGCGATGGCCAACGACGGCACCGTCTACGCCGGCCTCCAGGACAACGGCAACCTCAAGATCGACGGCAAGACCCGCAAGCAGTACGAGACGTACGGCGGCGACGGCTTCTTCTCGGCCGTCGACCCCTTCGACTCCAAGACCGCCTACGAGGAGTACACGAACGGCGCGATCTCGGTCACCGTCGACGGCGGCACCAGCTGGGCGGGCATCGACCCCGGCCTCACCGCCTCGAAGTTCTCCAACCCGTTCGCGATGGACCCGACCAACGCCAAGCACCTGGTCACCGCCGGGCGTGAGGTGGTCGAGACGCTGATCGGCGCGAGCACCACCTCCGGCATGACCGACGCCGCGGACGCGGACGCGTCGACCACCACCTGGCGCAAGGTGTTCGACCTCGGCACCCGCTCCGCGCCCGGCGACGCCGGCGCGGCGTCGTCCTCGGCCGACCCCGACAACTCGATGTCGGCGATCGCGACCCGCCGCAACGCGACGTACGTCGGGTTCTGCGGCTTCTGCGACACGCTCAACAAGCTCTCGACCACCGCGTCGCTGTTCCGCAACGGGCTGGCGACCAACGTCGGCGGCGGCGCGGCGGCCGCCGCCGGGACCGCCGCGGGCTGGCATGTCGTGAAGCCGACGGGCCTGCCGAATCGCTACATCACCTCGATCGCGATCGACCCCAAGGACCAGAAGACGGTGTACGTCACGCTCGGCGGCTACACCCGGCGCTGGCTGCCGCCGGGCGCCGTCGGCGACGCGAACGCCCAGATCGGCAGCGGCCATCTGTTCGTCTCCCACGACGCCGGGCGGCACTTCCGCGACATCTCGGGGAACCTGCCGGACTCGCCGGCGAGCTGGGTGACGGTACGCCGCCACCAGCTCCTGGTCGGCACCGACGTCGGGGCGTTCGCCAGCGGCGCCCGCGGCACCCGTCAGTCCGACCCGCGGTTCGCGCGGTTCGCCGGCCTGCCTGCCGCGCCGGTCTCCAGCATCCAGCTCAAGCCGAACAACCCGAACGTCGCCGTGCTGGCGCTGTTCGGCCGCGGCGTGTGGACCTACACCTTCGCGACGAAGTACCCGGTGCCGGACAACCCCGGCCCGCAGGTCCCCACCGTCGGCACCGTGGTGAAGGCGTGGGACTTCGAGGCCGACGCCCAGGGCTGGACCGCCGACGGCCTGCCGAGCACCTGGACCCGGGAGCAGCCCGGCCACGGGTCGGGCACGGCCGAGGACGCGGACGGCTTCGCGTTCGACGTCGCCGGCCCGCTGAACTACCTCGACAACGCCGACACCACCCTGACCTCGCCCGCGACCGCGGTGCCGGCCGGCACCGGCGTGCTGCGCTGGTCGATGCGGCTCGACACCGAGGGCGGGTTCGACCCGGTCACGGCGCAGGTCTCCACGGACGGCGGCACGACCTGGGCGACGCTCGGCACCTACTCGGGCAAGAACCCGGACGCGCCGGGCTGGTCGACGTACGCCGTCGCCTTCCCCTCGCCGGGCGGTGACGTGCAGGTCCGGTTCCACTTCACCTCGGACTCGCTGTGCTCCGCTCTCGGTGGCCCGGTGTGCTCGTCGACGGACGGGTGGGACGGCGTGCACGTCGATGACGTGACCCTCGGAACCACGGACTGAGGGCCACCGGGCGGCCCGCGGCTCCGTCGCGGGCCGCCCTCCCACGCCCTGGCCCGCGTCCTGGCCCGTGTCCTGGCCTGCGTGTTGGCCTGGGTGTTGGGGGAGTCTTGACGCGACGGCAGATGCTCGGCAAGCGTGCCCGCATGAGGCGTGCCCCGCACGAGAACGTGGCGACCGTGCTGGTCGACCCTGGGGTGCTGCACGAGCTCGAGGTGCACCTGATGTCGCTGGACCTGTGGGTCTGGCCGATCGCGACCTCGCCGGTGTACCCCGACGGCCCGCGCGCCGCGTTCCAGATCCGCCGCCGGATGCTGGTCGCCCGGCGCGGCGCCTGGGACGACGCCGCGACCTGGACGCCGGTGTGGATCGCATTCGGCGAGACCTGGCAGCAGGGCGCGGAGCCGCTGCCCTGGGCGGCCCACGCGACCCTGTGGCGCACCCTCGAGAGGTACACCGGGCGGGTCCGCTACCGGCTCGGCCTGGGCGGCATACCGCGGCTCGAGATCCCGCGCGAGCGCACCGCCTGACCGTCGATCCCACGCCTCATGCCCCACGCCCGATGCCTCACGCCCCATGATCGCGGCCGCGGCCGCGGGTGCACGGGGTTGTCGTTTGGTCACCAACGACAATCCGGGCGCGTTCCGGGCCGCCGTTGGTGACCAAACGACGCCCGGCGGCGCCGGCGGGCGGGGAGAAGGTCCCGGCGGAGGCGGGACCAAAGACCCTGCGTCGATCCGGGCCGACCGGGCATCCTGGCCGTTCGGCATCCCCAGGAGGCACCGTGATCCCCCGTGCGCAGCGAGAGGCAGCTGCCCGCCCGCTGTCGGTGCCGCTCGTCCGTCGCCGGGCCGTGGACCACTGCCACGTCCGGTCGGCGCTGTGTCGCCCGCGCTGTCGAATGCTCCGTCGAGACAGCTGAGCGCTCGCTCCGTCACCGCGCCCTCGCGCGGGCGGGATCGGGCGCGCCCCGACCCAGCCGCCGCCTACGCGTGAAGGACCACCCATGACCGCCCACGACGACCAGCCGGTCGCCGAGCTCGTCGAGCCGTTCGTCGCCCCCGTACCGCTGATCCGTCGCCGCGTCGTGGACCACTGCCACGTCCGGTCGGCGCTGTGTCGCCTGCGCTGAGCACCCGCCCCGGGCTCGCGGCCCCGGGCCTCCCAGCGCGCACCCCGACCAGACCGCCCCCGTACCGCAGTGAAGGACCACTCATGAACATCTACGACGACGTCACCCAGCTCGTCGGCAACACCCCGCTCGTCCGGCTCAACCGGGTCGTCGGCGACGCCGGCGCCACCGTGCTGGCCAAGCTCGAGTTCTACAACCCCGCCAACAGCGTCAAGGACCGGATCGGCGTCGCGATGATCGACGCCGCCGAGGCCGCCGGCGTGCTCGCCCCCGGCGGCACCGTCGTCGAGGCGACCTCCGGCAACACCGGCATCGCGCTCGCGATGGTCGGGGCCGCGCGCGGCTACCGCGTCGTGCTGACCATGCCCGAGACGATGTCCCGGGAGCGCCGCGCCCTGCTCCGCGCCTTCGGCGCCGAGCTGGTGCTGACTCCCGGCAGCGAGGGCATGAACGGCGCGGTGCGCCGGGCTGAGGAGATCGCGGAGACGACCGGTGCCGTGCCGGTGCGCCAGTTCGCGAACGCCGCCAACCCGGCCGTCCACCGCGACACCACCGCCGAGGAGATCTGGAAGGACACTGACGGCGGGGTCGACATCCTGGTCGCCGGCATCGGCACCGGCGGCACGATCACCGGCGTCGGCCAGCTCCTCAAGGAGCGCAAGCCCGACGTGCAGGTGATCGGCGTCGAGCCGGCCGAGTCGCCGATCCTCAACGGCGGCGCGCCCGGCCCGCACAAGATCCAGGGCCTGGGAGCGAACTTCGTCCCCGAGGTCCTCGACACCACCGTGTACGACGAGGTGCTCGACGTACCGGTCGAGGAGGCCGTGACCTGGGCCCGGCGCGCGGCGACCGAGGAGGGGCTGCTGGTCGGCCTGTCGTCGGGTGCCGCGATCTCGGCGGCCGTCCAGGTCGCGCAGCGACCGGAGAACGCGGGCCGCACCATCGTGGTGATCGTGCCGTCCTTCGGCGAGCGCTACCTCTCGACGCTGCTGTTCGAGGGCCTGGTGGACTGACCATGAGCATCCCGACGCTCGTCACCTCGGCGCTCGTCGCGCCGCCGCCGGGCCCGGTGCGATGGCGGGACCGGCTGCGCGAGGACCTACGCACCGCGCGGGAGCGGGACCCCGCCGCCCGGTCCACCCCCGAGCTGGTGCTCGCCTACCCGGGCCTGCACGCCGTCTGGCTGCACCGGCTCGCCCACCGGCTGTGGCACCGGCCCGGTGGCCGGCTGGCCGCCCGCCTGGTCTCGCACGCCGGCCGGGCGCTGACCGGCATCGAGATCCACCCCGGCGCCACGATCGGGCGCCGCCTGTTCATCGACCACGGCATGGGGGTGGTGATCGGGGAGACCGCGGTCGTCGGCGACGACGTGCTGATGTACCACGGCGTCACGCTCGGCAGCCGGTCGACGGCGCCCGGCCGCCGGCACCCGGTGGTCGGCGACGGCGTGGTGATCGGCGCCGGCGCCCGCGTCCTGGGCCCGATCGTCGTCGGCGCCGGAGCTCGGGTCGGGGCGAACTCGGTCGTGGTCCGCGACGTGGTACCGGGCAGCACTGTGCTCGGCATCCCCGCTCGCGTGCCCGGCCAACTCGGCGACCAGCTCGGCGACATCGACCCGGCGCTGCTGATCTGAGCCGGCGCAGCGGCTCGTGGTCACGTCCGGCCGGCGGTGTCCCAGCAACCGACCTGTCGCCCCGAACGGTTGCTGCCGCACCGCCCGCCCGCCCCGGCCACGCCCGGCGAGCCGTCAGGCGGGCCCGCCGGCCGCGAGGTGGGCGATGCAGCGGCTGGGCTCCACCAGCGGCTCGAGGTCGGTCGCCTGCACGGTGGCGCCGGTCTGCTGGAGGATGCCGCGCATCAGGCCCAGGTGGACGGCGCAGACGACCTCGTGGTGCTGCTCGGCGACCTCGAGGAACGGGCAGTGGCTGACCTCCAGGCGCAGGTCGCCCGGCTCGTCGACGACGCGGGAGTCGAAGCCGATCCGGTCGAGCGTGTCGACGAGCAGCACCAACGACTCGGAGCGGTCCGTGCGCCGGTACGGCGGTGCCGCCGGGGCGAGGTAGCGGCCCCACGCCTCGCCGGCCTCCTCGGCGGCGGCCGACGGCTCCGGCAGCCGGCCGGTGAGGACGGTGGTGAGGATCTCCGCCAGCAGCCGGTAGCTGCGGTGGGTGACGGGCGGCGCGGCCGGCGCGACCGCGTAGAGCACCTTGGGCCGGCCGGGCGTGCTGCGGTCCTCGCGCTCGCGGACGACCAGTGCGTCCTCCGCGAGCGCGTCGAGGTGGAACCGGGCGGAGTTCACGTGCAGCCCGAGCCGGGCACCGACCGCGGACGCGGTCATCGGCTCGCCGGCGTCCTGGAGGAGCGCGAGCACCCGGGCGCGCGTCGGCCCGAGCCCGTGCGCCGGGTCGTCGCTGCGCCGCGCGTCCTCGCTGCTCGTCGGCCGTTCCATCGAGCGCCATCGTTCCACGCCGCCGGGCCCGTGCGGTCCGGGCCGGCGCGGCGCGGCGGGGCGCTCAGCCGGCATGGGGCAGCGCCGGGGTCCGGCTCCACCGGCGATCGGCGGTACGGCGGAGCAGCTCGTCGGCCAGCCGCGCCACGGCTGCGGCCCCGGAGAGCGGCGCCTCGTCGTCGAGGACCAGCACGGGGAGCGCGTCGAGCCCGGTCGCTCGCCACTCGCGCGTCCAGCGCGCGACCAGGTGCCGGGGAGCGGGTGCGACCGGGTCGTCGCCCACCACGGCGTAGCCCCAGTCCGCGCGCGGGTGGCCCGGCGGCCAGCCGCTGCGGATCGCGTCGACGACCAGGGTGTGCACCACCTGCGCGTCGCCGACGTCGCACCCGTGCGCCCAGAACGCGTCGAAGAGGAGGTGCCGGACCAGCTCGGCCGCGCCGGCGGCGTACGCCTCGGCGTAGCCGGTGACCGCGGCGGCTGCCGTCTCCGGGACGAAGCCGGCCAGGGCGTAGGGCAGCCCCTCGTCGGCGCGCAGCCCGGCGGCGACCAGGTCCAGCTCCCGGCGCACGACGGGGAACCGGTCCGTGCCGGTCCGCGCGTCGTGCGCCGGGGCTCGCACCGCCCGCCAGTCGACCCGCAGGCCGGCGGCCACCAGGGCGTCCACGCGCCGCGAGGCCAGGTAGCTCCACGGGCAGGTGAAGTCGCCGTAGAGCACGAGCTGGCCGGTCGTGGAGCTGGTCGCCTGGCGGGTCATTGGGGTCTCCTCCCGAAGCCGCGGACGTGCTACTTTCGTTTCTACAACAGTTTCGTCTAAACAACCAGTGTCGGACCTGAGGAGGGTCGATGGCGTACGTGATCGGCGAGCCGTGCATCGATGTGATGGACCGGGCGTGCGTGGACGAGTGCCCGGTCGACTGCATCTACGAGGGGGCGCGGTCGCTCTACATCCAGCCGGACGAGTGCGTGGACTGCGGCGCCTGCGAGCCGGTCTGCCCGGTCGAGGCGATCTACTACGAGGACGACTTGCCCGCCGTGCTCCAGCCCTACCAGGATGACAACGCGCGGTTCTTCTCCGAGGTGCTGCCCGGACGCGACCAGGCGATCGGCGCGCCCGGCGGCGCCGCGAAGCTGGGCGCCTTCGGTGTCGACACCGCGCTGGTCGCCTCGCGTCCACCACGAGAGGGCTGAGCGATGGCTGAACCGGGCACCGATCCCGAGCTGGACCACGGCGAGACCCCGAGCATCGCCGCCCTGCTCGAGGCCGAGCACCACGAGATCGACGACGGCATCGAGACCTTCCTCGAGGGGCTCGCCCGGGGCGAGCTGCCGCTGCCGCAGCTCGCCCGGGCGGGCGCCGCGCTGCGCCGCCACATCTACCTGGAGGAGGAGTTCCTCTTCCCGCCGCTGCGCGCCGCCGGGATGCTCGCGCCGGTGCTCGTGATGCTCCGCGAGCACGGCGAGATCTGGCAGACCCTGGACGCGATCGACGACCTGGACGGGGCCACCGACCCCGACGGCCTGCGCGAGCGGTGCCGCGAGCTGCTCGACCGGCTCGCCGAGCACAACGCCAAGGAGGAGCCGATCATCTACCCGCGCGGGGACGCCGTACTCGACGCCGAGCAGACCGCCGAGCTGCTCGACTACATCGACTCCGGAGAGCTCCCGGAGGGCTGGGTCTGCGCGCAGGCGTGACGGCCCGCTGGGCATCGCCGGCGCCGCCGCGACGGTTCACAAGACCGGTGCGGCCCGCTACGTTGACCGGGAATCGTCGACTTTCGGGAGCGGCCTCATGACACTTCACGCGCAGCCGGAAGGTGGGGTCGAGCCGTCCGAGCTCAACCTCTCCAAGGGGTGGATCCAGGGCATCGCCCTGGTCATGGTCTTCGGGTTCTTCGTGATGGGCATGCTCGCCGCCCGCACGTACACCGACTCGATGCCACTCCCGGACCGGGTCGTGGGTGCCGACGGGCAGACGGTCTACACCGGCGACGACGTGACCGCCGGCCAGCAGCTCTTCCTGCGCCGCGGCCTGCAGGAGTACGGCTCGATCGTGGGCCACGGCGGCTACCTCGGCCCGGACTACACCGCGGAGTACCTGCGGCTCTCGGCCGAGGACATCAAGGACTCGCTCACCGAGGCCGGCACCCAGGACCCCGCCGAGGCCACGAGCGCGATGCTGCGCGAGAACCGGTACGACGAGGACACCGGCGAGCTGGTGTTCACCCCCGAGCAGGTCGCCGCGTTCGACGCGATCGAGCAGCACTACGCCGACTTCTTCGGCGAGGACAGCACCAAGTACGGCCTGATCCCGCGGGTGATCACCGACAAGCAGGAGATCCACGAGCTCACCGCGTTCTTCTCGTGGACGGCGTGGGCGGCGGCGGCCGAGCGGCCGGGCCACACCTACTCCTACACGAACAACTGGCCCTCCGAGCCGCGGGTCGACAACGCGCCGACGGCCGACATCGTGGTCTGGTCGGGCCTGTCCCTGGTCGCGCTCCTCGGCGGTCTCGGCGGGCTGTTCGCGCTCTACGGGCGGTGGAGCCGCCAGATCGGCTGGCACGCCACCGAGCAGCCGGCGCTCGCGTTCCGCCAGCCCGGCGAGGTCGAGATCACCCCGGCGCAGAAGGTGACGGCGTACTTCTTCTTCGTCGTCGCCCTGCTCTTCCTGGGCCAGTCGCTGCTCGGCGGCGCGATCGAGCACTACCGCGCCGACCTGGCCGGGTTCTTCGGCATCGACCTGGCGCGGGTGCTGCCGTTCAACCTGGCGCGCACCTGGCACGTCCAGCTGTCCCTGTTCTGGACGGCCGCGTCGTTCCTCGCCGCCGGCATCTTCCTGGCGCCGATCATCTCCGGACGCGAGCCACGCAAGCAGCACCTGCTGGCCTGGGGCCTGCTGGTCGCCGTCGCGATCGTCGTCTTCGGCTCGCTGGCCGGCGAGGCGTTCAGCGTGTTCGGCGCCGACTGGGCCAAGGGCTCGATCTTCTTCGACCAGCAGTGGGAGTACCTCGACCTGCCGCGCTTCTGGCAGCTCCTGCTGGTCGTCGGCCTGTTCCTGTGGATCGCGATCATCTACCGCGCCATCCGCTCGCGGCTGAAGACCGAGCACCCGTTGAACATGCCGTGGCTGTTCTTCTACGCCGGCCTGGCGATCCCGGCCTTCTACGCGGTCGGGATGCTGGCCAGCACCGGCTCGCACCTCACGGTCGCGGAGTTCTGGCGGTTCTGGGTCGTCCACCTGTGGGTCGAGGACTTCCTCGAGCTGTTCACCACCGTGATGGTCGCCTACATCTTCGTGATGCTCGGCGTGGTCCGCCGCCGGATCGCCATCCAGATCATCTTCCTCGACGTGATCCTCTACTCCGCCGGCGGCGTGCTGGGCACCATGCACCACCTGTACTTCTCCGGCACCCCGGTGGAGCACATGGCGCTGGGTGCGTTCTTCTCCGCCCTCGAGGTCATCCCGCTGACCTTCCTCACCGTCGAGGCCTGGACGTTCCTGCAGCTGGGCTCGCGCCAGCAGACCCGCAGCAGCGCGCCGTTCCCGCACCGGTGGGCGGTGATGTTCCTGGTCGCCGTGGGCTTCTGGAACTTCGTCGGCGCGGGCATCTTCGGCTTCCTGATCAACCTGCCGATCGTGTCGTACTACCAGATCGGCACCGCCCTGACGGCCAACCATGCGCACGGCGCGATGATGGGCGTCTACGGGATGATGGCCGTCGGCCTGGCGCTGTTCGCGCTGCGCTACATCGTCCCGGCGTCGCGGTGGCCGGACCGGCTCGCCAAGCTCTCGTTCTGGTCGCTCAACGTCGGCCTGGCGTGGATGGTGTTCGTGACGCTGCTGCCGCTGGGCGTGGTGCAGCTGTGGCACTCCGTGAACGACGGCTACTACGAGGCCCGCACGCTCGGCTACCTCACCGAGCCCGGCAACGCGGTGCTCGAGTGGATGCGGATGCCCGGCGACCTGATCCTGATCCTCGGCGGCGTGCTGCCGTTCCTGTGGATCACCTGGCTCGGCGTCCGCCACGGCATCAAGGCCACCACCGACACGCTGCCGCCGGAGACCCTGTTCGTGGAGGAGCACGCCGAGGCCGCCGAGGACCGCACCGGCCGGCCGGCCGACGGGGTCCGGTACGCCTCGGACCGGCGTACCGACGAGGGACTGACGTGATGGACCTGTCGCTCGGCTCGGTCAGCAGCGACGTCTGGCTCGCCAGCGCGTACTGCGTGCTGCTGGTGGGCCTGGGCCACATCATCGACGCGCTGGCGCGGCGGGCCGCGTCGGTCGCCGAGGGCGGCGCGTCCTTCGGCTTCAGCTACCACGCCGACCACGACGCCTGGCAGTGCCCGCAGGACCAGTGGCTGTGGCCGAAGTCGTTCGACCCCGACAACCGGGTGATGCGCTACCGCGGGACGCCGAGCGTCTGCAACGCCTGCCCGGTCAAGCACACGTGTACGACGTCCTCGTCGGGCCGCGAGATCCAGCGCGCCGTCGACTCCTGGCCGGCCTCCGAGGCGGCCCGCTTCCACCGGGGCATCGCCTGCTTCGTGGTGGTGATGGGACTCGTCTGGCCCGCTGCCGTCGCGGCCACCGGGCCGGGTGCCACCGGACTCCTCGTCCTCGCGGCCGCCGTCGTCGTCGCGCTCCTACTGAGCCTGCCGCTGTGGTCGCACCTGCACCGCACCCACGTGTTCCTGCCCGAGGGCATGGCGCACGTGACGCTGGACGCCTCCCTCCTCGAGCGCGAGCAGCACGCCGCGGCCTGGCACGCGCGACGCAGCAGCTACGGCTCCGACAAGCGTGCTGGCAGGAAGGTGTCCCCATGATCGTCGCGACCGTGGTCGTCCTGGTGGTGCTGGCGCTCCTGGCGCTGGTGCTCACCTCGGTGCGGATCGTCAAGGAGTACGAGCGGGGCGTGATGTTCCGGCTCGGCCGGCTCCGCGGGCCGCTGGGGCCGGGCCTGTGCGTCGTGCTGCCGGGCGTGGACAAGCTCTACCGCGTCGACCTGCGGGTCGTGGCCCTGACGATCCCGCCGCAGGAGGTGATCACCCGCGACAACGTGCCGGCCCGGGTCAACGCGGTCGTGCTGTTCCGGGTGGTCGACCCGGTCCAGTCGGTGATGGTGGTCGAGAACCACGCCGTCGCCACCTCGCAGATCGCCCAGACCACGCTGCGCTCGGTCGTCGGTCGCGCCGACCTGGACACGCTGCTCGCCCACCGCGCCGACCTCAACGAGGACCTCGCGCAGTCCATCGCCGCGCAGACCGGCCCGTGGGGCGTGGAGGTCGAGGTCGTCGAGATCAAGGACGTCGAGATCCCCGAGGCGATGCAGCGGGCGATGGCTCGCGAGGCCGAGGCCGAGCGGGAGCGGCGGGCGAAGGTGATCAACGCCCGCGGCGAGCTCCAGGCCTCCCGCGAGCTGCGCGACGCCGCCGTGACGCTGAGCGAGGCGCCGGCCAGCCTGCAGCTGCGCTACCTGCAGACCCTGCTGGAGCTCGGCGCCGACCAGAACTCCACGGTGGTCTTCCCGATCCCGATCGACATCGTGAGCCCGTTCCTCGAGGCCATGCGCACCCGCGCCCCCGCGGCCGCCGAGACCCCCGCCGTCAACGGCCACGACCGGAGCAGCACCCCGGTGCCGCGTCCCGAAGGAGAGGAAGCCCGATGACCACCGACCACGAGCACCCGGGCATCGCCTCCGGGCGGCAGATCCGACTCGAGCCGGTCCGGCCCGGCGTGTGGCTGATCATCCTGGGCGTCGTCCTCGCCGCGCTCGGTCCGCTGTTCGGCTTCCTGCTCGGCAGCATGATCGGCATCGACGAGGGCGACGACATCGACGCGATCTACCTCTACCTGTTCGCCGGCATCGTGATCGGTGGGATCGGGGTCGGCGTCGCGCTGCTCGGCGCCCGCCGGGTGCTCCGGGACCGCCGGGCGGCCTGAGCGGGTCGGCGCCCTCCGGTTCCCGCGCCCAGGTGGCGTGCGAGAGAGTCTGTCCATGACGCAGACCCCGCTCGGCCTGTTCGACACCGACTCCCTCGTCGACCCCGAGGCGCTGGCGATCCGCGACACCGTTCGCCGGTTCGTCGACGACCGGATCCGGCCGGAGGTCGCCGACTGGTACGAGGCGGGCGCCGTCCCGGCCCGGGAGCTGACCCGGGAGCTCGGCGCGCTCGGCGTCCTCGGCATGCACCTGGAGGGCTACGGCTGCGCCGGCACCACCGCGACGGCGTACGGCCTGGCCTGCCTGGAGCTGGAGGCCGGCGACTCCGGCGTCCGCTCGTTGGTGTCGGTGCAGGGCTCGCTGGCGATGTACGCGATCTGGAGGCACGGCAGCGAGGAGCAGAAGCAGGAGTGGCTGCCGCGGCTGGCGGCCGGTACGGCGATCGGCTGCTTCGGGCTGACCGAGCCGGACTTCGGGTCCAACCCCGCCGGCATGCGCACCCGTGCCCGCCAGGAGCCGTCGGGCGACTGGGTCCTCGACGGCACCAAGATGTGGATCACCAACGGCTCGGTCGCCGACGTGGCCGTCGTGTGGGCGCAGACCGAGGGCGGCATCCGCGGGTTCGTCGTCCCCACCGACACCCCCGGCTTCTCGGCGCCCGAGATCAAGAAGAAGATGTCGCTGCGCGCCTCGGTGACCAGCGAGCTGGTCCTCGACGGCGTCCGGCTGCCCGCGGCCGCGGTGCTGCCGGAGGCGACCGGCCTGTCCGGGCCGCTGTCCTGCCTGACCGAGGCCCGCTTCGGGATCATCTTCGGGTCCGTGGGCGCGGCCCGCGACTGCTTGGAGACCGCGATCTCCTACGCCCGCGAGCGGGAGATCTTCGACAAGCCGCTCGCGGCGTACCAGCTCTCCCAGGCCAAGCTCGCCGACATGACCCTCGAGCTCGGCAAGGCGATGCTGCTCGCCCTGCACCTGGGCCGGCTCAAGGACGAGGGCCGGCTGCGCCCCGAGCAGATCAGCCTCGGCAAGCTCAACAACGTCCGCGAGGCGATCGCGATCGCCCGCGAGAGCCGGACCCTGCTCGGCGCCGCCGGCATCACCTTGGAGTACCCGGTCCTGCGGCACGCCAACAACCTCGAGTCGGTGCTTACCTACGAGGGCACCAGCGAGGTGCACCAGCTGGTCATCGGCCGCGCCCTCACCGGCGAGGCGGCGTTCCGCTGAGCCGCGGCGGTCGGGGCCGGCCGAGATGTCGAGAGGCCCCCGCCGGACGCCGGCGGGGGCCTCTTCCTGCAGGTCAGGGACCTTGCAGCGCTTGTGGGCAGGGGCGGGGTCGAACCGCCGACCTTCCACTTTTCAGGCGGACGCTCGTACCGACTGAGCTACCTGCCCAAGCGACGGACACCCTACAGGAGCCGCGCCGGCCGGCGAAAACCGAGGGCCGCGGCCGATCCCGCGCGACCGGCGGTGCCTGGGCCGGCTCGATTCGTACGGCGTTCCCGGGCGCCCTATGCTTTCGCAGAGCGTGTCCGGCCCCCATCGTCTAGCGGCCCAGGACCCCGCCCTTTCACGGCGGTAGCACGGGTTCGAATCCCGTTGGGGGTGCGATCCTCGCCCCCGCTCCGCCTCGATTGGGAGCAGGCGAGGTGTGTAGGTTAGAGTTCCCTGCGCTTCGGCAACGAGGCGCAGACAGCACGATCAGCACCATCCTGGCCCCGTAGCGCAGTTGGTTAGCGCGCCGCCCTGTCACGGCGGAGGCCGCGGGTTCGAGTCCCGTCGGGGTCGCCACGCAGACGCCCCGGATCGCGAGATCCGGGGCGCTCGTCATTTCGGTCCGTCGACCCGCCCGCGGGGTCGGCGGTGTGTGAGCAACCGTCCGGGGGCTGGGTTCGGTTGCCTGGGCACCGCTGGCCGGGTGTGGTGTCGCTCGCCGCCACCCACCGATGTGGCAGGGGGTCCAGGGTCCATCGACCACAATGGGCTCATGCCGATCGAGATGGCGCCCGAGGACTTCGACGCGCTGGTCGACCGCGCCCTCGACCAGATCCCCGACGAGATCGCCGCGCTGGTGCGCAACGTCGTCGTGCTCGTCGAGGACCAGGCGCCGGCGGACGACCCGGACCTGCTCGGCCTCTACGACGGGATCGCACTCACCGAGCGCTGGGGCGGCCCGATGATGGACCTGCCCGACCGGATCCTGATCTTCCGGGGCCCACTGCTCGACATGTGCGACACCGAGGAGCAGCTCGTCGAGGAGGTGCGGATCACCGTCGTGCACGAGATCGCCCACCACTTCGGCATCGACGACGACCGGCTGCACGACCTCGGGTACGCCTGAGGGCGCGGATCCGGCGCGCCGGCGTACCGCTCAGCGTCGGTGGGTCGGCGCCGAGGAGGCCTCGCTGTCCATGTTGGCCGGGGCCTCGTCACGCCACGCGCTCGGCGGCGCCCCGGCCTCCTGACGCACGAACTCCTGGAGGAACCACCGCTGGAAGCGCTGCTGCTCCGGCGTCCGGGCCAGGGAGAGCAGCCGCTCCTCCCGGCAGAAGGCGTCGGCCAGGTCGAGCAGCTCGATGAAGCGGCCGATGGTCGCGGCGGTCTCGTGGGGCATGGCCACGTGCAGGTCCGTGGTCGCGGCGCCGGACGCGAGCGCCCGGTCGATCTGGTCGGCGCCGATCCCCTCGCGCAGGTCGCGCTCGAGCGAGCCGAACAGGTCGGAGAGGTTCTTGGCGAGCGGGTACTCGTGCTCGTGGGCGAGCGCGAGCAGGCGGACCTCGCGGCGCAGCTCGCGGTAGTGGCCCTGGAAGTCCACGAACGTGCGCAGCGGGACCCCGCGGATCTCGATGCGCAGCTCGTCGGCCGCAGCCTGCGCCGACGTGGCCGGCGCGACGACACCGGTCACCACGCCCTCGACCAGGTCGCCGGGATGGGTGCTCGGCACGAACCAGACGATCTTGCCGTCGTCCTCGACCTCGACCCCCCAGGCCGTCGAGCACCGGGCGACGATGCTCAGCCCCCGGCCGAACGTCAGCAGCAGGTCATCGTCGTCGTGCGGCTCCGGGCCCGGCATCAGGGGTACGTCGGTCGACCCGTCCCGCACCTCGACCCGCGGATGCTCGCGGGTGCCGCGCACGCGCACCGACAGCGGCGGCTGGGCGTGCAGCAGCGAGTTGGTGACCAGCTCGGAGACCCCGAGCTCGGCGCACTCCTCGAGCTCGGTGCGCCCGATGTCGTGACAGGTGCTCACCACCCAGCGGCGTGCGTCCTGCACGCCACGAGGACCCGAGCCCAAGGACAGGGCTGGCCTGTTCAGTGGCACGGTTGGTCTCCACAACGGCTGGCGGTTGGCGGCGATGCCATTGTCCGCTCGTGTACCCGGGGCCCTTCCGTGCGAAACCTCGGTGGCCTACGAGGTATTCGGCGGTCCAGACGGCTACTCGCGACGTCATCGTGCGCCGGAGGTCGTTGTGACCGACGGTACTCCTGCGAACTGGCCCGCGCTCGGCTGTCCCGGAAGAATGCGGGTACGGAGGAGCGTTGGGTCGATAGCAGCACCATCCCCCACGAGGGCCCCGACGAGGATCCCGACGAGAGGTCAGCGATGGCAGGCACCGAGCTCGCCCGGCCGGTCCCGGGTACGACGCCGCACCGGCACCAGGTGGTCGTCATCGGGTCGGGGTTCGGGGGGCTGTTCGGCACCAAGGCGCTGCGCCGGGCCGACGTGGACGTGACGATGGTCGCCAAGACCACCCACCACCTGTTCCAGCCGCTGCTCTACCAGGTCGCCACCGGCATCCTCAGCCAGGGGGAGATCGCGCCGCCGACCCGGGAGGTCCTCAGCGGCCAGCGGAACGCCACCGTGCTGCTGGGCGAGGTGACCGAGATCGACCTCGCCGCCCGGACCGTGACCTCGCAGGTCCTGGGCCGGCCGACGGTGACGCCGTACGACTCCCTGGTCGTGGCCGCGGGCGCCGGCCAGTCCTACTTCGGCAACGACCAGTTCGCCGAGTACGCGCCCGGCATGAAGAGCATCGACGACGCGCTGGAGCTGCGCGGCCGGATCTTCGGCGCCTTCGAGATGGCCGAGCTCGGCGCGGCGCGCGGTGACCACATCGACCACCTGCTCACCTTCGTCGTGGTCGGCGCCGGCCCGACCGGCGTGGAGATGGCCGGCCAGATCGCCGAGCTCGCGCACCGCACGCTGCGCAAGGACTTCCGCTACATCAACACCCGCACCGCCCGGGTGATCCTCGTCGACGCCGCCCCGCAGGTGCTCCCGCCGTTCGGCGCGAAGCTCGGGGCGAAGACCAAGACCGAGCTGGAGCGGCTCGGCGTCGAGGTGGTGCTCGGCGCGATGGTCACCGACGTCGACGAGCGCGGCATCGAGATGAAGTTCAAGGACGGCCGGGTCGAGCGGGTCGACACCGTCACCAAGATCTGGGCCGCCGGCGTCCAGGCCAACCCCCTCGGCCGCACCCTCTCGGAGCAGACCGGCGCGCCCCTGGACCGGGCCGGCCGGATCGCGGTCAACCCCGACCTCACGCTGCCCGGGCACCCCGAGGTGTTCGTGGTCGGCGACATGATCGCCCTGGACAACCTCCCCGGGGTCGCGCAGGTCGCGATCCAGGGCGCGAGGTACGCCGCCGACGAGATCGAGCGGCGGCTGCGGTCCAAGCCCTCGCGGGGTCCGTTCAAGTACTTCGACAAGGGCTCGATGGCGATCATCAGCCGGTTCCGCGCGGTCGCGATGATCGGCCGGGTCCGGGTGACCGGCGTGCTCGCGTGGCTGATGTGGCTGGGTCTGCACCTGGTCTACATCACCGGCTTCAAGAGCCGGATCACCGCACTGCTGCACTGGGCGGTCTCGTTCGTCGGCCGCGGCCGCGCCGAGCGGACCACCACCGAGCAGCAGATCTTCGCGCGCAGCGCACTCGGCCGGCTCGAGCACGGCGCCGCCGACCTGGTCTCCGACCCCGGTGCGTACGACGCCGCCCGGGACCTGCTCGAGACCACCCGCCGCGCCGAGCTCGAGGCGCAGGCCCTCGAGGAGGCGCGCCTCACCGACGCCGGCGAACGGGGCGTGAGGACCGGCGACCGCGCCGGCTGACCGGGCCGTCGGCGGGCTGCGAGTTTCATCGGCCGGCCGATGAAACTCGTGCCTGGACGATGAAACTTTGTCGTCCAGGCACGAACTCTGTCGGCCGGCCGATGAAACTCGGAAGCAGTCCGGTCGACCCCTACTCGAAGTAGCTCGGGGTCGGCGTGGCGGGGCCGTCCCCACCGGCGGCCCGGTGGGCGGCGATCGCCTCGCGGGCCCAGCGCGGCAGGATGAACAGCCCCTCCGCCTCGACGGTGACCCCCTCGGCGTCCATCACGTGGCCCCGGGCCCAGGTCTTGATCCCCTCGCTGCGCTCGATCCACGCCTCGGCCCGCAGGTCGCCCAGCGGCGTCCCGCGCCGGTAACGCAGGGTCAGCGTCGCGGTCATCCCCGGCTTGCCGCCGGCGCCGGCCGCCTCGCCGAGCATCTGGTCCAGGATCAGCGCGGACACGCCGCCGTGCACCAGCCCGGGCGGACCCTCGTACGCCGCGCCCAGGTGGAAGTCCGACCAGGCCCGCCCGGTGTCGTCGTGGTCGATCATCAGCGGCGGGGCGATCGCGTTGCGCAGCCCCACCACCGAGTTCCCCCACGGCCGCCCCCGGCCGGTCGCGCCGAAGCGGACGCCGTACGGCCCGTCGAGCTGCTGGGCCCGCAGCCGCGCCGTCAGCGCCTCGACCTCGGCCTGGATCGCGCGGACCTCGTCGTCGTCGACCTCGGTGCGGATGGTGGCGTCGACCAGCTCGCGCACGGCCTGGGTGAACGGCCCGTAGAGCGCCTTCTGGCGCTCGAGCTCCTCGGCGCTGATGTCGTCCTGCACGTATCCGGGCACGCCCGGATCCTAGGACAGGTTCCATTTGGTGGAATGGGTTCGTGACCGACCTCTCCGTCCCCGACGCCCGGCTCCACCACTCCTGGGCGGCCGCGATGGCGGAGTACACCGCCGTCGGCGAGGAGGAGCCGCACGGGTCCGGGCTCTGGGACCTGGATCGCGTCGACGTCACGCTCGCCGGCTGCCAGGAGCTCGTCGCCCACCTGCTCGCCCAGCGCGACCCGGCGACGCAGCCGCCCGAGGGCAGGGTGCACTGCACCTACCTCTGGATCACCGAGGCGACCGAGGCCGCGGAACGCGCCGGCGCCGAGCCGGAGTTCGTCGGCTACCTGGCGCTCCGGCACACGCTCACCCCGTGGCTGCTCGAGGAGGGCGGGCACATCGGCTACTCCGTGCGCCCGTCCCGGCGGCGCGAGGGGCACGCCTCGCGGGCGCTGGTCCTCGCGCTGGACCGGGCCGCGGCGCTCGGCCTGGACCGGGTGCTGCTCACCGTCGACGAGGCGAACGTCGGCTCCCGCGGCGTCATCGAGCGGGCCGGCGGGGTCTACGAGGACAGCCGTCGTGGCAAGCGGCGCTACTGGATCGCGACCGGCGCGCCGGCCGACCAGCCGGCCGACCAGCCGGCCGACCAGCCGGCCGACCAGCCGGTCACCGGGGCCGGTAGTGCACCTCGGAGCGCCGGGCGTGGAGCACCCGCATGAACTCCGCCGGGTCGACCATGCCGGCGTCGAGGACGTACGGCGTCCTCCCGCGCCGGTAGAACAGCACCCGCCAGGACCGGTCACCCGGGACGCCGATGACGTCGACCGGGGAGCGGGTGTCGGCGAGGTCGAAGACGTGCCGCCCGCCGCCCTGGGTGACCTCCAGCCGGGTGCCGCTCACCGTCACCGTGGCGACCGGGCGCCGCGACCAGGCCCGCCACGCGACCCCGGTGGCCAGCAGCAGGAGCCCGGCGAAGCCCAGGGTGACGACGCCCGGGTCGGCGTACGCCACGCCCGCCTCGATCGCGGTGAGCAGCGCGGCTGCGAACAGCAGGAACCCGGCCACGCGTCGGGCGGTCGGCTCGACGCTGAGGTCGAGGGTGGCGGCGGCGCTCGAGGAGGCGGCCGCGTGTGCGTCCGAGGAGTCGCCGCCGTGGTCGTCGGGCGCAGGAGTGACGAGCGCGGCCGACGTGGCCGCGCCCGTCGATCCCCGTGCGTCCGAGGCCCCGCCACCCTCCGGAGGCGGCGGGACCGCGGCAGGATCCGACTGCCGGGACGAATCGGTGAGCCCCGGAAGGGCGGCCCGGGCGAGGTCTTCGATCACCGCGAGACCGGGCTCGCGCTCGTGGTGAGCCAGCCAGCGGTTCAGCAGGTCGAAGGAGGACGCCTGGGGTCTCCTCCGGAGTCGCGCTCCCCATACCCCGAGAACGCCCCGGTGAATCCCGCGTTATGGTCGCGGACGGCACTGGTCTGGTCCACCCGCGCCGGCGACAGCGGGGACCTCGCAAATAGAGTGAACCGCCGGCGTCTCGGGTCACCGACGGTTCAACAGTCCGAGAGGCTAGAGGCACCGACCGTCCGCGCGCACCAGTTTCCCGGCAAAGTCCGCGACTGGAGTAGACCGGTTTCTGGTCAGGCGGGGTCGAGAACAGCGCGGAGCCGGGCCGACCGACGAGCGACGACGAGCACCAGGCCGAGCGTGCCGAGCTGGAGGGCGGGGACAGCGACCGGCGCGGTCGCCACGAGCACGGTGGCGGTGGCGGCGCCCGCCACCAGCCCCAGCAGGATCCACAGGGAGTGCGCGACCTCGCGCAGCGGGGGGACACGACACCGGACCACTCGAGCGACGCGCCAGACCCGCCAGCCCCTCGTCCTCGTAGCGGCGTAGCCACGCATGGACCGACTGCCGCGAGACACCCCACCGCTGCGCGGCCTCACCGACCGACACACCCCCGGACAACACCGCCAGCACCGCCAGCACCGCTTGATACTTCTGCTCCTGCACGCTGAGCTCCCTGATCATCAGGGAGTGTCAAGGAGGTACCGGAGCCAGCGTCAAGCAACTACCGAAGCCACGTAAAGCACGAACCCGAGCCACTCCGTCAAGGAGGACCCGAGCTCATACAGGTGGGTGGGTGGGCCCCGTGGGTCTCGAACCCACAACCCGCGGATTAAAAGTCCGCTGCTCTGCCAGTTGAGCTAGAGGCCCCCCGGGGAACAGGACTCTATCCGGGAGAGCCGTGCGGACGGCATCACGACCCGCTCCGAGAAAGTCGTCGCCCCGGCACGGCATGTTCGTCGGCGCCGTGGGGCACGTGTGCAGGATCGCGGCCCGCTGACGGCACGCGGAGGGCGTGAACCGAGGCGGGCATGGACGCTTGGGAGGGCGCGTGCGAATGAGGTCGACGTCGACCCGTCGAGGCGGCACACCGCGGACGGACGCCGGCCCTCCGCGGAGGGGGTGGCGCCACTGACCTGACCAGGACCCGGGAATCGATGGGTTCGCCGGAGGGCGGCCGCGGGGGGTGGGTCGGCCGCGACGAGGTTCTGACACAACCACTGTGCTCTGCACGACTCGGGAGGGAAGAAGATGAAGAAGTTCACTGGGACCACGGCCGGGAGGGCCGCGATCCTGATCGTTGTCATGATGATGTGCCTGCTGTCCGCACAGGCGGCGACCGCCACCAGCTCGCAACGCTCGGCGCTCTCGGAGCGGCCGGTCGCGCACACCAAGAAGGGCGACCTGACCTCGCGGATCGTCGGGTCCACCGGCGACGGTCGCCAGGTCACCGGATCGTTCGTGCCGCTGAGGTTCATCAAGCGTGACGGCAAGCTGCTCGTTCGTGGGCTCGTCCAGGGCGTCGTGCACGAGCGCGACGGCTCCACCACCACGTTCGCCAAGCTCAAGACCGCTCGCGTGAAGTCGATCAACGGGACGCCGGCCCGCGCCGGGTCGCGCACCACCGACCGGGCGGCCTGCGACATCCTGCACCTGGTGCTCGCACCGCTGAACCTCGACCTGCTGGGCCTGCAGGTCCACCTGGACCGGGTCGTGCTCGACATCGTCGCGCAGTCCGGGGCCGGCAATCTCCTCGGCAACCTGCTCTGCGCCGTCACGGGTCTGCTGGACGGGGGAGTCGGTGGCCTGCTCGGGCGGCTGACCAACCTGCTGAACCAGATCCTCGGCGTGCTCCGCCTGGGGTGATCCGGCGACCTCGGCCGGGGTCCGCGACCCGGGAGGAGTCGCGGGTCCCGGCCGGAGGGTCGGCCGTCGAGGCGTCTGCGAGAAGGGGACCCTCGTCGGGCGCCCGGGACGAAGGTCTCTACTCGGCGGCGCACGACCGTGGTCCGATCGGGGGTGTCTGCGGCGGCCGCGAGGGCCGGGCCGCACCACGCAGCGGGAGGCGGCATGGCGGCCAGGTTCGGGTATCGGGCGCCGCGGCGGCGCGAGGAGCTGCTCGCGCTGTTGGGGGAGTACGGCGAGCGGGCGCGCGTCCTGGCCGGCGGGACCGACCTGCTCGGCGATGTCCGCAGCGGCCTCGCGCACCCGGAGGTGATGGTCGACCTCAAGCGGGTCGAGGGCTACCGCGAGCTGGGCTGGAGCGCCGACGACGGCCTGCTCATCCGGCCCGGGGTGACGATCAACGACCTGCTCGGGGACGATCGGGTCCGTGCGTCGTACCCGCTGCTCGCGGCCTGCGCGCAGGACCTCGCCTCGCACCAGATCCGCAACCGCGCCACGGTGATCGGCAACGTCGTCAACGCCTCCCCGTGCGCGGACCTGTCGCCCGCCCTGCTCTGCCTGGGCGCGCACGCGGTGCTCAGCTCGCAGGAGGGCCGCCGGGAGGTGCCGTTCACGGAGTTCTTCACCGGCGCCAAGCGCACCGTGCTGCGCACCGGCGAGCTGCTCGAGGAGGTCGTCGTACCGCCCGCCGGTGCCGACGCCCGCGGCAGCTACCACAAGCTCAAGCGGATCAAGGGGCACGACCTCGGCATCGTCGGCGTCGCCGCGCTGGCCGAGGACGGCGCGCTGCGGCTCGGCATCAGCTCCTGCGCCCCGACGCCGCTGCTCGTCGACGGGCTCTCGACGCACGACCCTGTCGACGAGGTGGTGGCCGCGGCCCGGGCCGCGATCAGCCCGATCAGCGACGTGCGCTGCACGAAGGAGTACCGGACCCACATGGTCGGCGTCTACGTGCGCCGGGCGCTCGAGGAGGTGGCGTGATGCTGATCTCGGTGACCGTCAACGGCGACGTCTTCGAGCGGGAGGTCGAGGAGCACTGGACGCTGCTGCGCTTCCTGCGCGACGGGCTGGGGCTGACCGGCACGAAGGAGGGGTGCGGCGCCGGCGAGTGCGGCGCCTGCACCGTCGAGCTCGACGGCCGGACCGTCAACTCCTGCCTGGCGCTGGCGGTCGAGGCGGACGGCGCCAGCATCCGCACCATCGAGGGTGAGGCCGACCAGGGCCGGCTCTCGACGATCCAGGCGGCGTTCGCCCGCCACCACGCGGTCCAGTGCGGGTTCTGCACCGGTGGCATGGTGATGTCGGTCCGCGACCTGCTGCAGCGCAACCCGCGGCCCACGGTCGAGGAGATCAAGGAGGGCATCGAGGGCAACTTCTGCCGGTGCACCGGCTACGAGCAGATCGTCGAGGCGGTCCTGGACGCCTCCGGCCAGCTCGACGCCGCGAAGGGGGTGCTGCGGCATGTCTGACCGGCTGCGGACTGTCGGTGCCGACGTCCCCCGCGTCGAGACGGTCGAGAAGCTGACCGGCGACGCGCTCTACACCGGGGACCTGCTGCTGCCGGGCATGCTGCACGCGAAGGTCAAGCACAGCCCCCACGCCCGCGCCCGGATCCTGCGCATCGACACCGCCCGCGCCGAGGCCCTCCCGGGGGTGCGCGCGGTCCTCACCGGGCACGAGCTCGACTACCGGATCGGCCTGTACGTCGTCGACAAGGACATCCTCGCCAAGGACGTGGTCCGCCACTTCGGCGAGGCGGTCGCCGCGGTCGCCGCCGACACCCCGGAGATCGCCGGCGAGGCCGTCGGCCTGATCGAGGTCGAGTACGACGTGCTGACCCCGGTGCTCGACCCGATGGCGGCGATCCGGGACGACGCGCCGCTGGTGCACCCCGACCTCGGCAGCTACGCGTACGTCGAAGCCGCGTTCAGCCCGCAGCCCGGCACGAACATCGCGCACCGGCAGCTGGTCCGCAAGGGCGACCTCGACCGCGGCTTCGCCGAGGCGGAGTGGATCGTCGAGCGCGAGTACACCAACCCGTCCGTGCAGCACGTCCCCCTGGAGACCCACGTCGTGGTCGTGCAGTGGAAGGCGGGCGACCAGGTGACGATCTGGACCAGCGCCCAGTCGCCGTTCACCGTGCGCAACCTCTTCTGCACCGCCCTGCGGCTGCCGCTCAACCAGGTCCGGGTGGTCGTCCCGCACGTCGGCGGCGGCTTCGGCGGCAAGGCCGGCATCCACCTCGAGCCGCTGGTGGCCTGCCTGTCCCGCAAGGCGGGCGGCCGCCCGGTCCGGCTGCAGGCGACCCGCGAGGAGGAGTTCAGCCTGCTCCCGTGCCGCAGCGCACTGACCTACCGGATCCGGACCGGCGTGCGGTCCGACGGCACCATCACCGCCCAGCAGATGACGATGTACTGGGACGCCGGTGCGTACGCCGACTACGCCGTGAACGTGACCCGCGCGTCCGCCTACTCCTCCGGCGGCCCCTACGACATCCCGAACGCCGCCGTCGACGCCTACGCGATCTACACGAACAAGCCCTACGGCACGGCGTACCGCGGCTTCGGTCACGTGGAGTTCTTCTGGGGCCTCGAGCGGCACATGGAGCTGGTCGCGCAGGCCATCGGCATGGACTCCCTGGAGTTCCGGCGCCGGAACCTGCTCCGGCCCGGCTCGCTCACGCTGACCGGCGAGCGGATCACCGAGCACACCGGCGACCCGCGGGCCTGCCTCGACGCCGTCGCCGAGGCGATCGACTACGGCCGGCTCACCGCGGCGGAGGCCGAGCACGAGCGCACCACCGGCCGGAAGGTCGGGAAGGGCGTCGCCACCCTGCACAAGGCGCCGGCGATGCCCTCGTTCACGGCGACGGCCGCCGTGGTGAAGATGAACTCCGACGCCAGCGTGGTGGTGAACATCGCGCTGATGGAGATCGGCCAGGGCTGCGACACCGCCCTCGCCCAGATCGTCGCGGAGCGGCTCCGGTTCCCGGTCGAGCGGGTGAAGGTGGCCGTCGAGCGGGACACCGACAAGGACCCCTACGACTGGCAGACCGTGGCGTCCAAGGGGCTGATCCTCTCGGGCAACGCCTGCCTGCTGGCCTGCGACGACCTGCTGCGGCAGGCCTACGAGGTGGCCGGCCAGGCGCTGCGCGCGAACGTCGTCGACCTCGACCACGACGCCGACCGGGTCTTCGTCGCGCACCGCCCGGAGGAGTCGGTCACGTTCGCCGAGCTCTCCATCGGCTACGCGTTCCCGAACGGCAACGGCATCGGCGGGCCGCTGGTCGGGGTCGGGCGCTACATCGCCCAGGGCCTGACGAACCTCGACAAGGAGACCGGGCAGGGCCTGCCGGCCCTGGACTGGACGTACGGCGCGCACGGCGTCGTCGTCGACGTCGACCCCGAGACCGGCGAGTTCGACGTGCTGGCCATCTCCTCGGCGTACGACGTCGGCCGGGTCGTGAACCCCGGGCTGGTGCGCGGGCAGGCGATCGGCGGCATGGTGCAGGGCCTCGGCACCGCCCTGTGCGAGGGCTACATCTACGACCAGCAGGGCCGGCTGCTGAACCCGTCGTTCACCGACAACAAGATCCCGACCGCCCGGGACATCCCCGCCCGGATCGACAGCGCGGTCGTGGAGACCGCTCAGCTCGACGGCCCGTTCGGTGCGCGCGGAGTGGGCGAGCACCCGATGATCTCGGTGGCGCCGGCCATCGGCAACGCGATCCAGCACGCCACCGGCGCGGAGCTCCTGCACATGCCGATGCGCTTCGAGGACGTATGGCGGGCGCTGCGCAGCCACGACCCGATCGACAACTGGATCACCGAGACACCGGTCGGCTCCTGCCGTTCCGACCTGCCCGGCGGCGACGCGACGGTGCACCCCGCCGACGCGGTCGCCCACCCGGGCTCGACCCACACCCCGGAGGTAGCACTGCCATGACCCGTCCCATCGAGGTTCGCAAGGTCCCGATCGAGCACGTCAGCGACGCCGCCGGCCTGGCCGACCTGATCGACCAGGGCGTGTTCTCCGCCGACGACGTGATCGCCGTCGTCGGGAAGACCGAGGGCAACGGCGGGGTGAACGACTACACCCGGATCATCTCCACGAACGCCTACCGCGCCGTGCTGGAGGAGAAGGGGACCCGGACCAAGGAGCAGGTCGCGGAGGTCCCGCTCGTGTGGTCCGGCGGCACCGACGGCGTCATCAGCCCGCACGCGACGATCTTCGCCTACGCGCCCGACGGCCGGTACCGGCCGACGGACGAGCCGCGGGTCACCGTCGGCTACGCGATGAGCGAGGTCCTGCTGCCCGAGGACATCGGCCGCCCGGCGATGGTCGAGAAGGTCGCCGCGGGCGTCCGGGTCGCGATGGAGCGGGCCGGGATCACCGACCCGGCGGACGTGCACTACGTGCAGACGAAGACGCCCCTGCTGGTCCAGGACACCATCAACGACGCCGAGCGGCGCGGCGAGACCGTCTACACCCACAACACGCTGGAGTCGATGGACGTCTCCAACGCGACCACCGCCCTGGGCATCGCGGTGGCGCTGGGCGAGATCGAGATGCCCACGGCGGAGCAGATCTTCCACGACCTGTCGCTGTTCTCCGCGGTCGCCTCCTGCTCCTCGGGCGTCGAGCTCGACCAGGCGCAGATCGTGGTCGTCGGCAACGCCCGCGGCGTGGGCGGCCGGTTCCGCGTCGGGCACAGCATCATGAAGGACGCCCTGGACATGGACGGGGTCTGGGAGGCGATCCGCGACGCCGGCCTGGACGACCTGCCGGCCGACTGCATCCACCCGCGGCACATCAAGGGCCGGCTGGTGAACCTCTTCCTCAAGTGCGAGGCCGACCCGACCGGCCGCGTCCGGGGGCGGCGCAACATCATGCTGGACGACTCCGACGTGGCCTGGCACCGCCAGATCAAGGCGTGCGTCGGCGGCGTCGTCGCCGCCGTCACCGGGGACCCGATGAACTTCGTCTCGGTGGCCGCGGTGCACCAGGGCCCGTCCGGAGGCGGACCGGTGATCGCGATCGTCGACCTGGAGGCCTGAGCTCGGCCGCCGGCACGATCGAGATCCTGCGGGACGGCGACGGTTCGCCGTCCCCCTGTCGGCGCTCGACGCGTCGCCGGGCGCGGTCGGGGGCCCTGCCGGAGACCCGGCCGGAGGCCGGGCCGGACGCCGGCCGGCACCTCGACGGGTACGCCGCGGAGGGGCCCCGGCGTACCTCCGACGGCTGATGTCGCCCGCCGACCACGCCCCGGTCGGCGACCGTTCATCGCGACCCGTGAGATTTCCTGCCTCAGGGAGTTGGCGTGGGGCCGGGGATTGGTAGCCTGTGCAGTGCAACAGGTGCAAGTTCCAGCAGGTCTGACGCCCGCGGAGTTTGTGATCCAACGGCGTTTCTTCTTCCGTGGGCGTGCCACTCACGTAAGTCGGAGCGACGGTGTCACCGCATCTGATGCGGGCCGTCGAAGTGACGGTTCTCGCCCCGACTAAGGAGTATCGAGCACATGGCTCAGGGCACTGTTAAGTGGTTCAACGCGGAGAAGGGCTTCGGCTTCATTGCGCAGGAGGACGGCGGCGACGACGTCTTCGTGCACTACTCGGCGATCCAGTCCCAGGGTTACAAGTCCCTGGATGAGAACCAGAAGGTCGAGTTCGACGTCACCCAGGGCCCGAAGGGCCCCCAGGCGGAGAACGTTCGCCCGGTCTGATTCACCCGGGAGATCTCGGACCCCGGTCCGAGCAGTCTTCGAGGAGGCCCCACCCGCACGGGTGGGGCCTCCTCACCGTCTGGGGGGTCCCGGATAGCCCGGTCGGGCCAGATTTGGTCGGTTGTGTTTGGCGACGGCGGTGGTCGGGCACGCTTGCCGCAGGGAGGGGATTCCGGCAATGCGTATGAGGAGTGGTGAGGTGCACGACCAGTTCGACGTGACCCTCGAGGACTCCGACCTCCTGGGCGAGGTCGAGCTCACGACGAATCTGATCATCGCGGCCAGCGAGTCCGATGATCATCTCTCGCCGGACGAGATCGACCAGATCCTGGGCGTCGTGCCGGAGCCGCGGCACGAGGCCTGACGGCGCTCCCTGCGCCGCATACCCCTCCCGGGTATGCTGCTGTCATGGCAGACCACCAGCACGGCTACATCCACCGCAAGGACGACTACCTCAAGCGGCTGCGCCGCATCGAGGGGCAGGCGCGGGGGTTGCAGCGGATGGTCGAGGACGAGAAGTACTGCATCGACATCCTCACCCAGGTCGCCGCGATGACCAAGGCGCTCCAAGCAGTCTCCCTCGGCCTGCTCGAGGAGCACATGTCCCACTGCGTCCTCGACGCCGCGCGCTCCGAGGACGACAACGCCGCCCAGGAGAAGATCACCGAGGTCCTCGACGCGGTCTCCCGCCTGGTCCGCTCCTGACCGGGTCGTCCCACGAGGTCCTGCGGGCAGTGCTCCCGGTCCCACCGTCCGTCTGACGTCCCGGGCACCTCCGCGGTACGCCGTCAGCAGGTGGCGAACAGCACCGGACCGGTCGAGAGGTCGGAGAGCACGTAGGTGCCCCGGCGGGGGGTGAGGACCAGGCGCACCACCCGGCCCTCGGCGGTGGTGGAGTCGACGGCGAACCGGTCCGAGAAGTCCCCGCCCTGGCCGGGCGCCGGCCCACTGGCCAGCGCCGCCCGGCTGTCGGCGTTGCGCCGCGCCTGGTCGTCGTTCTCGAACCCCATCGCGACCCGGACCTGGCCGCCGGGCTGCACCGACATCGCGAAGCCGGTGAGCGGGTCGACCCCGCCGGCGTCCTCGACCAGCTGGTCGGCCTCCGCCTGGTCGGAGTCGTCGGCCTGGCCCATCGCGAGCGCCCCGCACGCGTACGGCCCGTCGTAGACCGACGCCGACAGCGGGTCACCCGAGGCCGCCACGACGTCGTCGACGCCCTCGGGCAGGTCGCCCTCGCCCAGGTCGGCGACCGTCTGCGAGAGGTAGTCGGCGCGGTCGCTGGTGAGCACCAGGTGCCGTCCGGAGTCGAGTGCGACGAACTGCAGCTCGGGGGTGAGGTCGGCCCCCAGCGAGGGCAGCAGCTGGTCGCCGCCGAGCCAGACCTCGCCGTCCTCGGCGCCGGCGGCCGGCCGGGTGAACCCGTTCCCCTCCAGCCGGTCCGCGAGGTCGCCGAAGTCGGTGTCGTCGGGCATCTGGAGGATCACCACCGCGCCCGCGTCCGACTGGCTGAACAGCTCCCAGTCGGCGGTGCCGGGGGAGAACCCGAAGCGCGTCTGCAGCACCGGCGCGGACTGCACCAGCGCCGACGCCGAGGTCAGGTCCCGCTCGTAGCCGCGGTCCAGGAAGTCCTGGACCTGCTCGCCCGACGACGAGCCGTCCAGCCGGGCGCCGACCTCGTCTCGGACCGCGGCCCAGTCCGTCCAGGACAGCCGCTGCGCGTCTCCGGGGGCGTACGACGCCGCCCGCTCGAGCTCGCTGCGCTGCCCGTCGCGCCACCAGCGGACCCCGACCACGGCCGCGCCGGCCACGACGGCGAGCGCGACGACCACGGCGACCACGACGATCGCGCGACGTCTGCCCACCTGGGTCTCCTGTTCCGGTCGGGGTGGTGTGACACTAGCGGCATGCCCGGGAAGGACGTGCTCGCCGCCGGCGCCGTCGTCTTCCGCCCGGGGAAGCGGGTGCTGCTCGTGCACCGGCCCCGCTACGACGACTGGTCCTTCCCGAAGGGCAAGCTCGACCCCGGCGAGCACACAGTGGCCGCGGCGGTGCGCGAGGTCGAGGAGGAGACCGGGCTGCACGTGCGACTCGGCCCGCCGCTGGACGGCCAGCGCTACCCGGTCGCGGGCGGCCGGATGAAGTCGGTCGCCTACTGGACCGGCCGAGCCGTCGGTGACGACGACGTCAGCGGCTACCGCCCCAACGCCGAGATCGACCAGGTCGCCTGGTTCGAGTACGACGACGCCCTCGAGCAGCTCAGCTACGACTACGACCGGGACACCCTCGCGCAGGCGCGCCCGCTGCGCCGCAAGACGCACCCGCTGGTCGTGCTCCGCCACGGCGAGGCCCGCTCGCGCAAGGCCTGGCGTCAGGACGACCGGCTGCGCCCGCTGGTCCAGGCGGGCCGGCACCAGGCCCAGCGGCTGGTGCCGCTGCTGGCGGCGTACGACGTCTCCCGCATCGTCTCCTCCAGCAGCGCCCGCTGCGTGGAGACCGTCGGCCCGTACGCCGACACCACGGGCTGGAAGCTGGAGCTCGAGGACGGCCTGAGTGAGGAGGACGCGAGCGCCTCGTCGGTGATCGCGGTCGTCGACGAGCTCGTGGCCGGGGAGGAGGGCGCGGTGGTCTGCACCCACCGCCCGGTGCTGCCGGCGGTGTTCGACGCCCTCGGCGTGCCCGACCCGCAGCTGGCCCCCGGGGCGATGCTCGTGGCGCACCTGCGCCGGGGCGACGTGGTCGCCACCGAGGTGCACCAGATCCGCTGAGGAGTCCACCGGGGAGTCCACGGGGGAGGCCAGGCCACTGGCGTCAAGGCCCCGGCGGCCTGTTCACGTGATGTCCGTCTCGTGACCGGCCGTCGGTTTCCGACTGGGCGGGCCGAGTTCACCCGTCGTTCACCGACGACCGCGGATCCGTCCACCTCGGCTGCCTAACTTCGGTGCTGTCCTAGACGACAAGACATCAGGAGCATCGAAGTGATTCGCACTTCCATCCGCCGGGCCGTGGTGCCGGGCATCGCCGTGCTCGCCCTCGCCCTCACGGGCTGCGGCGCCGGCAACGAGGACGACACCAGCTCGAGCGGCGACTCGGGCAGCGCGGACAGCAGCCTGTCCGGCGACCTGAGCGGCGGCGGCTCGTCCGCACAGCAGGCCGCCGTCGGCGCCTGGGCGGTCGGCTTCCAGGACGCCAACTCCGGCGTGACGATCAACTACGACCCGATCGGGTCGGGCGGTGGCCGCGAGAACTTCATCTCCGGCGCCTTCCCGTTCGCGGGCAGTGACGCCTACCTGACCGACGACGAGGGCGAGCTCTCCAAGGCCGAGGAGCAGTGCGGCGGGACCGTGATCGAGGTCCCCGACTACGTCAGCCCGATCGCGATCGCCTACAACCTGCCCGGCGTGGACGAGCTGAACCTCTCGCCCGCCACCCTGGCCGGCATCATGACCGGCGCGATCACCCAGTGGGACGACCCGGCCATCGCCGAGGACAACCCGGACGCCGACCTGCCCGCCGAGCGGATCAACGCGGTGCACCGCTCCGACGAGTCGGGCACCACCGAGAACTTCACCGACTACCTCGACGCCGTCGCCGGCGACGTGTGGGACGCGGGCGTCGTCGAGACCTGGCCGAGCAACTACGGCGGCGAGGGCGCCAAGGGCACCTCCGGCGTGGTCCAGACGATCGGCAACTCGGAGTACTCCATCGGCTACGCCGACGCCAGCCAGACCGGCGACCTCGGCCAGGCCAACATCAAGGTCGGCGAGGAGTACGTCGCCCCGGCGGCCGAGGCCGCCGCGAAGATCCTCGACGTCTCGCCGGAGGCCGACGTCGCGACCGACACCCAGCTGGTCTTCGACCTCGACCACCAGACCGAGGAGGCCGGCGTCTACCCGATCGTGCTGACGTCCTACTTCCTGGCCTGCGGCTCGTACGACGACGCCGCGACCGGGGATCTGGTCAAGGCGTTCGCCGAGTACATCCTCAGCGACGAGGGCCAGCAGCAGGCCGCCGCCGAGGCGGGCTCGGCCCCGCTGTCGAGCGACCTGGCCAAGAAGGCGCAGGACATCGTCGCCCAGATCGGCAGCTGACCGTTCAGCGGCAGCGTCGGGCGAGGGGTCGGGCCGCGAACGTGGCCGGGCCCCTCGCCCCACGTGTTCCAGACGAGCAGGAGACCAAGAAGTGAGCGTGACGCAGCCACCGGTGGTGGACCGCGAGGAGTCGACCGGACGGTTCGGCGACCTCGTGTTCGCCGGCATCAGTCGCGGCTCGGCCATCCTGATCATGCTCGCGCTCGCGGGCGTGGCGGTGTTCCTGCTCCAGCAGGGGCTGCCGGCCCTGGGCCACCACGGCGACTCGACGTACGGCAAGGACAGCATCTGGGGCTTCGTCTGGCCGCTGCTGTTCGGCACCCTGCTCGCCTCGGTGATCGCGATGCTGGTGGCCGCGCCGCTGGCCATCGGGGTGGCGCTGATCATCAGCCACTACGCGCCCCGCCCGATCGCGAAGGTCATGGGCTGGCTGATCGACCTGCTGGCCGCGATCCCCAGCGTGGTCTACGGCCTGTGGGGCATCCAGTTCCTCGCCCTGAACATGGTGCCGGTCTACCAGTGGCTCGAGGACCACGCCGGCTGGATCCCGTTCTTCGAGGGACCGGTGCCGAACTCGGGGCGCACGATGTTCACCGCCGGACTGGTGCTGGCGGTGATGGCGCTGCCGATCATCACCGCGATCTGCCGCGAGGTGTTCGCGCAGACCCCGAAGATGCACCAGGAGGCCGCGCTCGCGCTCGGCGCGACCCGGTGGGAGATGATCCGGCTCGCGGTGTTCCCCTACGCCCGGTCCGGGATGGTGTCCGCGGTGCTGCTCGGCCTGGGCCGCGCCCTGGGCGAGACGATGGCGGTGGCCATGGTGCTGGCGCCGACCCTGCTCGTGTCGTTCAACCTGATCACCGCCGAGAAGGGCTCCTCGACGATCGCGGCCAACATCGCGCTGAACTTCGGCAACGCGTCCGGATCCAAGATCGAGACGCTGATCTTCTCCGGCCTGGTGCTGTTCGTCATCACGTTCGCCGTCAACTTCCTCGGCCGCGCGATCGCGGCCCGGGGCCGGAAGGGCTGAGCCATGACCGACCTCCAGACCGCGCCGCCGGTGAGCCCGCGCCAGTCGATGTCGCTGACCGGCGCCACCCTGCCGCGCCTCGCACCCGTGCTCGCGGCCGTGATCGCCGCCGGCGTCGGCGCCCTCGCCGCCGTGATCGGCGGCGTCGGCTGGGTCGCCGCGGCCTTCGTGGCCTGGCTGGTCCTGGTCGTCGGCCTGCCGCTGTGGTCGAGCGCCGTCGAGGGTGGCCGCAAGGCCCGCGACCGGGTCGCGACGCTGCTGGTCTGGTCGGCCTTCGGGCTGGCGATGATCCCGCTGGTCTCCCTGGTGTGGACCGTGCTCAGCAAGGGCATCGGCATCCTGTCCGGCCAGTTCCTGACCTACTCGATGCGCGGCGTCCTCGGCGAGGGCGGCGGCATCTACCACGCGATCATGGGCACCCTGGTGATCACCGCCCTCGCGACCGTGATCTCGGTGCCGATCGGGGTGCTCACCGCCGTGTACCTCGTCGAGTACGGCAAGTCCTCGACCCTGGCGCGGGTGATCACCTTCCTGGTCGACGTGATGACCGGCATCCCCTCGATCGTGGCCGGCCTGTTCGCGTACGCGCTGTTCGCGCTCTTCTTCGGGCCCGGCGTCCGGATGGGCCTCGGCGGCGCCGTGGCGCTCTCGGTGCTGATGGTGCCGATCGTGGTGCGGGCCACCGAGGAGATGCTCAAGCTGGTGCCCGATGAGCTGCGGGAGGCGGCGTACGCCCTCGGTGTCCCGAAGTGGCGCACGATCACCAAGGTGGTGCTGCCCACGGCGGTCTCCGGCATCGTCACCGGCGTGACGCTCGCGGTGGCGCGGGTGGCCGGCGAGACGGCGCCGCTGCTGATCATCGCGGGCCTGACGACGAGCACGAACCTCGACCCGTTCAGCGACCGGATGGCGACGCTGCCGGTGTTCATCTTCTACTCGATCACCGAGCCCGGCCTGTACGTCGACGAGATGACCGACTACGCATGGGGCGCCGCCCTGGTGCTGGTCGCGATCGTCATGCTCCTGAACGTCGTCGCCCGCGTCGTCGGCGGCCTCTTCGCCCCCAAGACCGGCCGCTGACGGCCGCCGACGATCCTGCCGACGACCTGCCGACGCAGCACGAGAGAACGAGGACCCACCCCATGGCCAAGAGCATCGATGTCTCCGACCTGGACATCTACTACGGCGACTTCCTCGCGGTCGAGGGCGTCACGATGACGATCAAGGCGCGCTCGGTGACCGCGTTCATCGGGCCGTCCGGCTGCGGCAAGTCGACGTTCCTGCGCTCGCTGAACCGGATGCACGAGGCGATCCCCGGCGCCCGCGTCGAGGGCAAGGTGATGGTCGACGGGCAGTCGCTCTACGAGCCGTCGATCGACCCGGTCGCCGTACGCCGGCAGATCGGCATGGTCTTCCAGCGGCCCAACCCGTTCCCCACCATGTCGATCTACGAGAACGTGCTGGCCGGCAAGCGGCTGAACGCCAAGCGGATGTCGCGGTCGGATGCCGACGACCTGGTCGAGCGCTCGCTGCGGGGCGCGAACCTGTGGACCGAGGTCAAGGACCGGCTCAGCCGGCCCGGCATGTCGCTGTCCGGTGGCCAGCAGCAGCGGCTGTGCATCGCCCGCGCGATCGCCGTCGAGCCGCAGGTGCTGCTGATGGACGAGCCCTGCTCGGCACTCGACCCGATCTCCACCGCGGCCATCGAGGACCTGATCCACGAGCTGAAGGCCGACTACACGATCGTGATCGTCACCCACAACATGCAGCAGGCCGCCCGGGTCTCCGACGACACCGGCTTCTTCAACCTCAAGGCCGCCGGCGAGCCCGGCCACCTGGTGGAGTTCAACCCCACCACCAAGATGTTCACCAACCCCGACGACGAGTCGACCGAGGCCTACATCTCGGGCCGCTTCGGCTGATCCTGTGCTCTGCCGGGGCGCCGCGCACCTGACGTACGTGTCGTCGGCCGGGCCGATCGAGGACAGATGCGTCAGGTGCGCCGACCGACCCCGGGGTGGCGCCGAGGTATCGACAACTGTCAATATGAATGGGTGATGATGGACCGATGACTATGACTCCTCCAGCGGCCGCCGAGACGCCGGTCGTCTCGCGGCTCTCGACCCTGGACCGCTACCTCCCCGTCTGGATCGGCGCCGCCATGGTCGCCGGCCTGCTCCTGGGCCGGGCCGTGTCCGGGCTCGACGACGCGCTGTCGCGGGTCGAGGTCGGCTCGGTGTCGCTGCCGATCGCGATCGGGCTGCTCGTGATGATGTACCCGGTGCTCGCCAAGGTGCGGTACGACGAGCTCGGCCACGTGACGGCCGACCGTCGGCTGCTGGTCTCCTCGATCGTCCTCAACTGGGTGCTCGGCCCGGCGCTGATGTTCGCCCTCGCCTGGCTGCTGCTGCCGGACCTCCCGGAGTACCGCACCGGCCTGATCATCGTCGGCCTCGCGCGCTGCATCGCGATGGTGCTGATCTGGAACGACCTGGCCTGCGGCGACCGCGAGGCCGCGGCGATCCTGGTCGCGCTGAACGCGGTCTTCCAGATCGTGGCGTTCGCCGCCCTCGGCTGGTTCTACCTCGAGGTGCTGCCCGGCTGGCTGGGCCTGGACACCTCCGCGCTGGACGTGTCGGTCTGGGAGATCGCCCGCAGCGTGCTGATCTTCCTCGGCCTCCCGCTCCTCGGCGGCTACCTCACCCGCAGGCTGGGGGAGCGGGCCCGGGGGCGGGAGTGGTACGAGACCCGGTTCCTCCCGCGGATCGGCCCGACCGCGCTCTACGGGCTGCTGTTCACGATCGTGATCCTGTTCGCCCTCCAGGGCGACACGATCACCAGCGAGCCGCTCGACGTCGCGCGGATCGCCGTGCCGCTGCTCGTCTACTTCGCCCTGATGTGGACCGGCTCGTTCCTGCTCGGCGTCCGCCTGCGCCTGCCCTACGAGCGCGCCACCACGCTGGCGTTCACCGCGGCGGGCAACAACTTCGAGCTCGCCATCGCGGTCGCGATCGGCGTCTTCGGCGTCACCAGCGGCCAGGCGCTCGCCGGCGTCGTCGGCCCGCTGATCGAGGTCCCGGCGCTGGTCGGGCTCGTGTACGTCGCGCTCTGGGCGCGCCGCCGCTACTACCCGACGACCGCGCCCGCCGCCGAGGAGATCCGATGACCGACCCGTCCACCGATCCGTCCGAGACCGAGGCGCCCGAGGCGCCCGAGGTGCTGTTCGTCTGCGTCCACAACGCCGGCCGCTCGCAGATGGCGGCCGCGCTGCTCGCCCACCACGCGCAGGGCCGGGTCCGGGTCCGCTCGGCCGGCTCGGCCCCCGCCGACCAGGTCAACCCGGCCGTCGTGGAGGTGATGGCCGAGCTCGGCATCGACGTCTCCCAGGAGATCCCGACCAAGCTGCTCACCGAGGACGTCGCCGCCTCCGATGTCGTGATCACCATGGGCTGCGGCGACGCCTGCCCGATCTTCCCCGGCAAGCGGTACGAGGACTGGGAGCTCACCGACCCGGCCGGCAAGTCGCCCGACGAGGTACGCCGGATTCGCGACGACATCGACCACCGGGTCCGCGCACTGCTCGCCGACCTCGCCTGACGGCCGGCCCTGGGGCCGGTCCGGGTGGGCGGTGGTCCAGCAACCGGTCTGGTGTCGGTGAGGGTTGCCTGCACACCGCAGGCCCGGGGCGGGCTACTGGCCGATGACCAGGTGCAGTACCCAGTAGCAGGCGGCGGCGACGAGGCCGGCCATGGGGAAGGTGAGCACCCAGGCGGCGATGATCGAGCGGGCCACGCCCCAGCGGACGGCCGAGAAGCGCTTGGTGGCACCGGCGCCCATGATCGCGGAGGTGATGGTGTGGGTGGTCGAGATCGGGGCCTGGAACGCGAAGGCCGTGGTGTACAGCACGCCGGCGGCGACCGTCTCGGCGGCGAAGCCGCGGGCCGGGTCGAGGTGGATGATCCGGCGCCCGAGGGTGCGCATGATCCGCCAGCCGCCGGACCAGGTGCCGAGCGAGATCGCGCCGGCGGCCGAGAAGATCACCCACAGCGGCAGGCTGTCGCCCTCGGAGACGTAGCCGCCGGTGAGCAGCGCCAGGAAGATCACGCCCATCGTCTTCTGGGCGTCCTGGAGGCCGTGGCCGAGCGCCATCGCGGCGGCTGACACGGTCTGTGCGAGCCGGAACCCGCGGAAGACCCGGTGCGGGTTGCGCCGCCGGAAGATCCACATGATCGCGAGCATGAGGAGGAACGCCGCCAGGAAGCCGAACACCGGCGACCCCACCATCGGGATCACGACCTTGTCGATGATCACCTTCCACTCGACCGTCGACCCCGAGGCGAGCGCGGCGCCGACCAGACCACCGATGAGGGCGTGGGAGGACGACGAGGGCAGGCCGAAGTACCACGTGATGAGGTTCCAGGCGATCGCCCCGAGCAGGCCGCCCATCACGATCACCAACCCGTGGGAGTTGTCGGGGATCGTGATCACACCGCTGACGGTGTGCGCGACCTCCTGGCCGAGGAAGGCGCCGAGGAAGTTCATGATCGCCGCCATGCCGAGGGCGATCCGCGGCGTGAGCGCTCGTGTCGAGACCGACGTGGCGATGGCGTTGGCGGCATCGTGGAAGCCGTTGGTGTAGTCGAAGCTCAGGGCGACGACGACGACCGCGATGACGATCGCGAGGTCCATGGAGGTCAGGACTCCTTGACGGCGATCTGCTCCACGATGTTGGCGACCTTCTCGAACGCGTCGATCGCCTCCTCGAGAGACTCGACGATGTCCTTGAGCTTGAGCACCTCGATGGTCTTGAACTCACCGCTGAACAGCTTCGCGAGGGTACGGCGGTGGTTGCGGTCGCCGGTGTTCTCCAGGCGGTTGACCTCGATCCAGTACTCCTCGAGCGACTGCATCGACTGCAGGTTCGGCATCGCCGCCGCGGTCAGCTCGGCGCAGCGCTGGAGCACCTCGACCTGGGTCGAGAGCTCCGGCGGCAGCACCTTGACCTCGTAGAGCAGGATCAGGTCGACGACCTCGTCCATCATGTCCATGACGTCGTCGAGGCCCGACCCGAGCGCGTAGATGTCCTCGCGGTCGAACGGCGTCACGAAGGTCGAGTTCACCTTGCGGATCAGCGCGTGGGTGGTCTCGTCGGCGTTGTGCTCGGCCTCGCGCATGCGCCGGGCCACGTCCTCGTGGTCGGCCGCCTCACTGAGCATCTCGGCAAGCAGCTCGGCCCCGGTGACGAGGTGGTGTGCGGACTCGGTGAACAGGTCGTAGAACGACGTGTCGACGGGTCGGAATCTCAAACCCACGGATAACTCCTGCTGAGGAGGAAGAGAACGCTCAACAGACTAGGGGGTGGACGGGCGAATCGCGCAAGCGAGGGTCGCGCGACGACGATCACCTCGACCGGGCCCGTGATTACGCGGGAGTCGGGAGGAACCCGGGCCCCGGCTCACGATGACGTACGACGGCGCCGCTGCGACTCGATCAGTGCCTCCTGGAGGTGCGTGCTGCCCTCGTTGCGGCGCCACTCACCGGTGCTGTCCAGCTCCCACGCGGTGGTGTCGGGGTCGAAGGCGAGGTCCAGCAGCCGGCCGACCTGGCCGATGCTGTCCTCGTCGGGGAGCCGCACCAGCACCTCGACGCGGCGGTCCAGGTTGCGGTGCATCAGGTCGGCCGAGCCGATCCACGCGTTGGGCTCCCCGGCGTTCTCGAACCAGAAGATCCGGCTGTGCTCGAGGAACCGGCCCAGGATCGAGCGCACCGCCACCGTCTCCGACAGCCCGGGCACCCCCGGGCGCAGGGAGCAGATGCCGCGCACCAGCAGCTCCACCGGCACCCCGGCCTGCGAGGCGAGGTAGAGCGCGTCGATGATCGCCTCGTCGACCACGGAGTTGGCCTTCAGCCGGATCCGGGCCGGCCGGCCCGCCTGGTGGTGGGCGACCTCGCGGTGGATCTGGTCGACCAGGCCGGTGCGGATCGAGTCGGGGGCGACCAGCAGCTCGTCGTACGTCGCGTTCCGCGACCACCCGGACAGGTTGTTGAACAGGTGGGCGACGTCCTCGCCGATCCGCTCGTCGGTCGTGAGCAGGCCGAGGTCCTCGTAGTGCCGGGAGGTCTTCGGGTTGTAGTTGCCGGTGCCGATGTGGGTGTAGCGGCGGATCCCGTCGGGCTCGTCGCGAACCACCATCGAGAGCTTGCAGTGGGTCTTCAGCCCGACCAGGCCGTAGACCACGTGGCAGCCGGCCTGCTCGAGCTTGCGGGCCCAGCGGATGTTGGCCTCCTCGTCGAAACGGGCCTTGATCTCCACGATCACCAGCACCTGCTTGCCGGCCTCGGCGGCGTCGACGAGGGCGTCGATGATCGGGGAGTCGCCGGACGTGCGGTAGAGCGTCTGCTTGATCGCGAGCACGTGCGGGTCGGCGGCGGCCTGCTCGAGGAAGCGCTGCACCGAGGTCGCGAACGAGTCGTAGGGGTGGTGCAGCAGCACGTCGTGGCGCCGGGTGGCCTTGAAGACGTCGACCGGCGCCGCCGACTCGACCTCGGCCAGCCGGACGTGGGTCGCGGGCAGGAACGCGGGGTACTTCAGCTCCTGGCGCGGCAGGTCGGCGATGTCGTGCAGGCCGCGCAGGTCCAGCGGGCCGCGCAGCCGGAACACCTCCTGCTCGGAGATGGCGAGCTCGGACATCAGCAGGTCGAGCACCTGCGGGGCGATCGACTCCTCGACCTCCAGGCGCACCGGGGGACCGAACCGCCGCCGGAGCAGCTCCTTCTCCAGTGCGGCCAGGATGTTCTCGGCGTCGTCCTCCTCGACCTCCAGGTCCTCGTTGCGGGTCACCCGGAAGGTGTGGACCTCGAGCACCTCCATGCCGGGGAACAGCCGCTTGAGGTGCTCGCGGATCACGTCCTCGAGGGGCACGAACCGCTGGTTGCCGACCGGCACGAAGCGGGCGAAGATCGGCGGCACCTTGACCCGGGCGAAGTGCTCCTTGCCGGTGCGCGGGTTGCGGATCAGCACCGCCAGGTTCAGCGAGAGCCCGGAGATGTACGGGAACGGGTGGGCGGGGTCGACGGCGAGCGGGGTGAGCACCGGGAACACCCGGTCGCGGAACAGCCGCTTGCAGGTCTTCTGCTCGTCGCGGTCCAGGTCGTCCCAGCGGACCAGCTCGATGCCGGCCGCGGCCAGCGCGGGCACCACGTCGTCGCGGAACACCCGGCCCTGCCGCTCGAGCAGCTCGCGGGTGGTGCTGAGGATCAGGTCCAGCACCTCGGTCGGCATCAGCCCGGACGCGGCCGGCACGGCGACCCCGGCCGCGATCCGGCGCTTGAGGCCCGCCACCCGGACCATGAAGAACTCGTCGAGGTTGCTGGTGAAGATCGCCAGGAACCGGGTCCGCTCGAGCAGCGGCAGTCGGGGGTCCTCGGCCAGCTCGAGCACCCGCTGGTTGAACCGGAGCCAGGAGAGCTCCCGGTCGAGGAAGCGGTCGTCGTACTTCTCGACCGCGGCGATCTCGTCGTGGTCGGGCTGGTACGGCGGCTCCACGTCGAACGGCTCCTCGGGGACCTCCTCGCCGCGGCTGGAGACGGCGTCCGAGGGCAGGCTCTCCAGGCTCATGCCGGCCAGTCTGGCACCACCGCGGGAACGGTAGGTTGCGTTCGTGACCAACGCCGTGCCCGTCGCCCAGCGCTGGACAGAGCGCCTGCAGATCCGCGGGGAGACCCTGGCCCTGCGCGCCGCGATGGGGCTGCCCGAGCGGCTCCAGCGACTGCTCGGTGGCCGTGCCGTCGTCCGCGACGGCCAGACCCTCGCCGCCGACACCCAGCTGATGCTGCGGATGCAGCGGCTGGTGCGCGAGCCGGGCGCCGAGACGCTGCCGATCCCCGACGGCCGGGCGGCCATCCTGCGGCACGCGGGCATGACCGGCGGCCGGCAGCGGGTCGGCTCGGTGCGCGACCTTACCGTCGCCGACCGGCCGGCCCGGCTCTACACCCCGACCGGCGCCGCGCCCCCCGGTCCGCTCCTCCTGTTCTTCCACGGCGGCGGGTTCATGTACGGCGACCTGGCCTCCCACGACGCCTCCTGCCGGTTCCTGGCCGAGCGGTCGGGGGTGCCGGTGCTCGCGGTCGACTACCGGCTCGGGCCGGAGCGGCCGTTCCCGGCGGCGTACGACGACGCGCTCACCGCCCACCGCTGGCTGGTCGAGCACGCGGCCGAGGTGGGCGCCGATCCCGCGCGCCTGGCCGTCGGCGGCGACTCGGCCGGCGGCAACCTCGCCGCGGTGGTGGCCATCGAGGCGGCCCGCGCCGGGCTGCCGCTGGCGTTCCAGCTGTTGGTCTATCCCGCGACCGACGCGGTCCGCGAGACCGTGAGCGCGGACCTGTTCGCGGACGGGTTCTACCTGACCAAGGCGTTCATGGACCTCGCCAACGCCTGCTACATCGTCCGCACCGACCCGCGCGACCCCCGGGTCTCGCCGCTGTACGCCGAGCTGCCGGCCGGTCTGGCGCCGGCGTACGTCGCGACCGCCGGCTTCGACCCGCTCCGCGACGAGGGCGAGGCCTATGCCCGCCGGCTCGCCGACGCCGGCGCCCCGGTGGAGCTGCGCCGTTTCACCGACCAGATCCACGGCTTCTTCAACATCGTCGGCGCGGGCCGCACCAGCCGTGCCGCCAACGCCGAGATCGCGGCGAAGCTCAAGGCCGCGCTGCGCTGAGTGACTCGGGCGCGTTGTGCCGCCCGGACCGCCCGAGTCGGCGCGTCTTGCCCGCCCGGACGGGTCGAGTCGGCGCGTCTTGCCCGCGCCGATGTGCGCTCAGGGCCGGGCGTCGGTGAGCGCGCCCCGGCTGGCGTGGAACCGGCTGCGGCACGGGCAGGCCCAGCCGAGGTCGGTGGGCTGGCCGCAAGTGGCCCGCACCGGCTTGCCGCGCACCTTGCGGATCATCCGTCGCGTCGTACTGACGGAGACCTTCTGGGCATGCCCGCACCGGGGGCAGACCGAAGCGTCCGAGGCAGCCATGCGGCCATCTTCAGCACCATCCGGATCGCCCGGGTCCGGTTCTTAGAAATGCCTACGACCGGTCCAGTCCGGGCGTCCGGTCAGCGGCGCAGCGTGACTGTCCTGGTCGTCGTGGCACCGTCGGAGGTGGTGATCACGATCTTGGCCCGGGTGAGGTGACGGCTGGTGAGGGCCTTCGCGGCGGCGCCGGTGGCGCGCAGCGTGACCCGACCGGAGTCGCCGCCGCCCAGCACCGCGCGGCCGGAGCCGATCGTGGCGCCAGGCCGCAGGACTGTGCCGGGCACCCGGCCGATCGCGACGAGGCGGGCGCTGACGACGCAGTCGCTGGCACACCGCACCGCAACCCCCACCGACGCCGAGCGCGCGCTGCCCGCCACACTGGCGGCGCCGGTGGGCAGGAGCGCCCAGCCGTCGCCGTACGCCGTGAACGTGGCCGTTGCGCTGTCGTCGGTGGTGGTCTCGTCGCCGGTGGCCGTGGCGACGGTGGCGGTGTTCGCGATCCGCAGCATCACGGGCTCGCCGCTCGTGCGGATGTCGACGCAGGTCAGGCCGAGGTCGGCGGTCAGGGCGTGATCGGTGGGGTTGGTGAGGCGGAACGACCGGATCTTGGCCCGCGGGTCGGTCCCGCGGTCGACGAGCCCGGCGTCGATCCGCCGCGACGCCACGATCCCCTTCGCTTGGTCCGCGCAGGTGAGCTGGGTCTCGATCGTCTGCCCGGCGGGGACAGTCACGGTCTCGGCACGGTGGTCGATACCAAGCACGTGGTAGTGCCCGGCCGCGGTCGTGGTCCGCTGCCCCAAGCAGCCGACGGCGAAGTCACCGGTGGCGGCGCTCAGCGAGTCGACCACGAACGTCCACGCGCTGCCGGTCGCCTGCGACGTCCTCACCACGCCGCCACCCGACAGGGCGTACGACGGGGCGAACGGCGTCTGTCCGGCCGGGCAGGCCACCTCGACCGTGGTGGCGCCGGCAGCGATCGGCTGGGCCGCCGCGCTGGCGGTACTGGCGACCAGGTCGTGCTGGTGCTCACCGGTCACGGTGGTGCGGGCCAGGCAGGCGACGGTGACCTTGGCCAGCGCCGCGCCCGGGTTGTCGTTGCGCAGGGTCGCAGTCCAGCCGGAGCCATCCGCGGTCGGGCCGCTCGCCGGGACGCTGGTCGCGGTCACGGAGCCGCCCTGGTCGACCGCATCGAGCCGGATGCCGCCGTCGGTCGCGAGGTACCCGGTCGGGCAGGATGCGGTCGCCGTACGGGTCTCGCCGCGCTCGACGCGCAGGTCGGTCTCGGCCTTCTGCTCGAGCACCTGGTGGGCTGTGTTCGGGTCGGCCCTCATCGGGATCGGATCGACAGTGGCCCGGATCGTCGCGGTCTTCGAGGTGCCCGCCGCGATCGTGTCGAGCTCGCAACGGACGGTGCCCGCCGTGTTCGTGCAGCCCTCGCTCGCGTCCAGGAACGTCACGCCGTCGGGCAGTACGTCGCTCACCACCGTCCCGGTCGCCTCCCCGGCGCCGGTGCCGTTGGTCGCGGTCAGCGTGTAGGTCACCGTGTCGCCCGGGAGCGCCTCAGCCGGCGAGACCGACGAGGACAGCGAGAGCTTCGCCTTGCCGCCCGTGTCCGGCGGCGGCGTGGGGCCAGCGGTCACCGTGTAGTGGAAGGTCGCGGTGTGCTCGTTGCCCAGGTTGTCGCTGGTGGCCACGGTGACCGAGTGGTCGCCGGTCGTCGAGGTGTCCAGCGCCTGTCCGCTGGGCTGCGAGCCGGTGCAGGTCGCCAGTCCGGAGCCGCCGTCGGTGCAGGTGTAGCCCAGCGTGGCGACGGCGTCCTTGGTGATGCTGGGGCCATCGGCGCGGTCGAAGCTCACGACCGGCGCCTTCCGGTCCACCTTCGCGCCGGACGCGACCGCGTCGGTGCAGTTGTCGGCCAGGTCGCAGACCTGCCGCGGCCCGGCGGTGGCGTTGCCGCTCTCCTCGTCGTCGGCGACGGTGGTCGAGATCTCGAAGGACGCGTCCGCCGCGTTGCGCAGGCCGACGCCGGCGTCGGAGGCGGTGCAGGTGGCCGACGCGTTCGTCGTGCGCCAGTCGGTCGGCAGGGCCCCGCACGTCACCGTTGGCGGGGTCTGGTCGACGGTCGACTTCGAGAACGAGATCACCAGCGTCCGGTCGCCGTCGATGGTGGGGATCGTGAAGGGCGTGTCCGGGAGCGTCGTGTTCGTGGGGGCGAGGGCGTTGGCGGTGACCGCTGCGGCGGAGCCGAGGAGTCGGGTCTCGAGGGTGCCGGCGCTGTTGGTGGTGCCGAGGCTGGAGCTGAAGCTGACGGCGGACTTGCCGGTCACGCCGGGCGCGAGGGTGTAGGTCTGGCTGGAGAAGTAGTAATCGGTGTTGACCCTTGCTCCTGGGACGGGGTTCCCGGAGGGGCCGACGATCCGGTAGGTGACGCGGTGGGTCGGCACCGTCAGGTCGAGGGTCCGGTCGGTCGTGACCGTCAGCGCTGCCGTGAGGTAGAAGTTGGCGTAGGTCGCGCTGCCGCTGTAGCTCAGGGTGAGGGTGTAGGAGCCGGGCGCGAGGGCCATGGAGTAGCGGCCCTGGCTGTCGGTGGTCAGGCCCTTGGTGCCTGCGCTCAGGTTGACCCCTGGCATGGGTGAACCCTGACCATCGCGCACCACCCCCGAGACCGTCACCGCCTGCACCATGGTGACGTCGACCGAGGCGTCCCCAGTGATGGTGGGGATGGTGAACGGGGTGTCGGCTACGCCACCCGTGGGGGGTGCGAGGGCGTTGGCGGTGACCGCTGCGGCGGAGCCGAGGAGTCGGGTCTCGAGGG
>NZ_JASEEQ010000017.1:91485-93842 GCF_030019515.1 Nocardioides sp.
GACCCCTGGCATGGGTGAACCCTGACCATCGCGCACCACCCCCGAGACCGTCACCGAGTCGGACGGCGCTAGTTGCACGTCAACGATGCGGTCGACCGAAGCATCGATCCCCGTCACGATCGTTTGGCCGAACCCGGATCCCTCCGGAGCGTTCACCACGACGTCGACGGGGCCTGCGGTGACGCTCAAGGAGTACGCACCGGTGGAAGCGTCCGCGGTCGTCGAGGCCAGGGCTGTGCCTCCGCCGGCCGGCCGCACGAGCACCTTCGTGCCAGCGGGCGCCGGGCCGCCGGCGGTGAGCGTCACCCGTCCGGAGATCGTGGCGGTCGCCGCGCTTGCTGGAGCCTGGAGCCCCGCGACGAGCAGTGCCAGCACGGGCACCACCATCAGCAGCGAGCGGACGATTCGGCGCAGACGCGTGCCTCGAGCCATCGGATTCCCCCCAGAACCAGGGGGCATCAGCGCAGGTCGATCCTGCTCCCCCCGGCTAGCACGGTAGGGATCGGCGCGGATCGGCCGCCACCACTTGCCGGAATTTGTGGCGACGGTCTGGACCATCGGTGTCCGAGTCCGAGTCGGATAGCGCGGCGTCCGGCTTGAGGCTGGTTGAAGCCGTCCACCGCACTATCCGCAGGAGCTCACGACAGTTCCGGGCTCAGGGCAGCGCGGACTGGTCAGGACCGCTCAGGACAACGCGGACAGCGGACCAGCTTGCCGGCCCACCCCAGCCGCTGCATGACCGCAGCGACCGCAGCGGCCGTGGCGCAGCCGCGGCCGAACACCTGGGAGAACCCGAGGCGCAGCGTCGTCCCCGCCTCGACGACGGCGGTGTCGAGGTCGCGCTGGAGATCGCGGTCGTGGGCGGTGGCGCTGCTGTGGAACAGCCAGCCGTCCAGCTCGACCAGCAGGCCGAGGGCGGCGTACCGGACGTCGAGGTAGGCGCGCGTGCCGTTCGTGACCCGCACCGCCTGCCGCTCGCCGACGGGCAGCCCGTGCGGTCGCTCGACCAGCGTGAGGTAGCCGTGCTCGAGCGTCGAGCAGGTCCCCTCCGCCACGTCGGCCAGTACGGCGGCGAGGAAGTCCCGCCGCGGGATCCGGGCGCGTGCGTCGAGGCAGGTCAGCAGCCGCCGGGCGGTCGTACGCCGGGCGCCGCAGGCGTCCGCGAGCACCGCCACGGCAGTGACGTCGTCGCGAGCAAGGACCGCCAGGTCGAGGACTGTCTCCTCGTAGCGGATCCGCGGCGGGCCGACGTTCCATTGCGCGCGGGCGTCGAAGCCGGCAACCCGGTGCAGCCGCACGCCCGCGGGCTCGGCGAGATGTCGCGACCGGTCGACAGCCACGTGGATGATCGGGTCGTCGATCTCCCGGCGGCCGGGCCCCTCGTGGGCGCGCCGCGCCGATTCGCCGTAGAGCGCGGCCGGCCAGCAGGCGAGCACCGCCGCCCAGGCCCGCTGCTGCCAGGTCAACGGACCGGTGTGGTCGACGTACACACCGGGATGGACGGTGACCCACGCGCGACGACGCAGGAGGCGGGCGATGGAGGTCTCGGTCTCGCCGGCCTCGAGTGCCTGGGCACGACGGATCAGGCCGTCCTGCTCCTCCAGCACGCGCGCGAGCTCGTCCACCCCGTCATCGTGGACCGCCGGGGTGCCGGCTCGCGACCGCGCAAGCACCGCCCTGTGGAGGAGCGCCTACCGCCCGCGGAAGAACCCGCGCTTCTGGGTCTGCAGCTCCAGCAGCTCGGCCCGCACGTGCTCGAGCTCGACCGCCAGCGAGCGGGCCCGCTCCTCGGCCTCGGCCCGCTCGTGCATCGCCTCCTCGGCGATCTCGGCCTGCCGGCGTACGGCGGCCTCCACGGCGCTGCGGTCCGCGGCGCGCTGGGCGGCGGCCTCCTCGGCCTCGGCCCGCAGCCGGGCCTGCTCGGCGGCGTAGGTCTCCGCGGCCGACCGGGCGGCGATGGCGGCCTGCAGGTCGGCCAGGGCCTGCTGCAGCTGCCCCTCGACCTCCTGGCGCTCGGCGGCGGCCTGACGGGCCAGTTCGGCGTGCGTCCGGGCGTCCTCGTCTGCGGCCAGCCGGGCGGCGGCCGCCTCGGCGGCGGCCTGCTCGGCGGCGGCCCGCGCCGTCGCGTGCTCCTCGGCGGTCGCGTCCGCGGCGGCCCGCGCCTCGTAGGCCTGTCGGGCCTGCTCGGCCTGCTGCTCGGCGCGCTGGTGGGCACCGGTCTGGTCGGTCGCGGCGCGCGCGGCGGCCTCGGCCTGCTCGTGGGCGCGCATCTCGGCGGCGGCGCGGGCGGTCTGCGCCTCCTCGGCCCGGGCGGCCGCGTCGCGGGCGGCCTGCTCGGCGGCCTCGCGAGCGTCGGC